>JAHHHA010000038.1 GCA_019359615.1 Cyanosarcina radialis HA8281-LM2 | reverse complement strand
TCTGTTTACTTGCTTTGTGTTATTGTTTTGACGAGGTTAAAGATTGATATCTTTGGCTTTCAAACTTGTTTAGTTGTCGAGGTGCGGTGCTCTGCTCGTTTTGCAGCGCATTTACCAATGTATCAACTCTGCCCCTAAGTGTCAACCCTAAGTTGGAAAAATTTTCTTGGTGGTCGCGATCGCTGATGGAGGCTGCATTTGCGTCACAATGGTTGATGACGATCGTGCGCTAAAGGAAATGGGGTTGTGAATTTTCAGTCGGTCATTGCTACCTTGCATCAATTTTGGGGCGAGTCTCTGGCTAAGAGATCTGGTGGTCAACGGGGTTGTTTAATTGCCCAGCCTTATGACATTGAGAAAGGGGCAGGAACCAAGAATCCCCATACGTTTTTAAGAGCGCTCGGTCCGGAACCTTGGGCTGTTGCTTATGTCGAACCTTGCCGTCGCCCGACAGATGGGCGCTATGGTGAAAACCCCAATCGGTTCCAATATTACTATCAGTACCAAGTTTTGATTAAACCTTCGCCGGATAACATCCAAGAGATTTATTTGGATTCTTTGAGAGCGCTAGGCATTCACCCCGAAGACCACGATATTCGGTTTGTGGAGGACAACTGGGAAGATGCGACGGTGGGGGCTTGGGGTACTGGTTGGGAGGTGTGGTTGGATGGGATGGAAATTACCCAGTTTACTTACTTCCAACAGTGCGGAGGGATTGATTGCCGTCCGGTGTCGATCGAGATGACTTATGGATTGGAACGACTGACGATGTACCTCCAAGAGGTAGAGGCAATTACTAAGATTCAGTGGACAGATGACATTACCTATGGTGACGTTCACCTGCAAGGAGAGATTGAGGAGTGTACTTATAACTTTCAGGCATCGAATCCAGAGATGTTGTTGACGTTGTTTGGTTTGTACGAGCAAGAGGCACAGCAATTGTGCGATCGCGCTTTGGTTTTGCCTGCCCTGGATTACGTGTTGAAGTGTTCTCACACGTTTAATTTGTTAGATGCTAGAGGAGTAATTTCGGTTACGGAACGAACCCGCTATATTGCTAGAATTCGCCATTTGGCGCGTAAGGTTGCCCAGCTTTATTTAGAACAAAGAGAGGCGTTAGGATTTCCGCTGTTGCATCGTGCTGCCTAAATGTTTCGGGATTTATGAGGTTAAATTCTAGGGTTTGTTGGGTTTCCTGCCGTCAACCCAACCTACAGCTATTGCAATCTTTGAGGTGTGTTGCACTACTGGAGACGCGAGATCTCGCGTCTCTACAACTGTATTCTGGTTAACAGTGGGTGGGAGGATTTCATGACACCGGCTGGTGGCGCAATTTTAAGTTTGGCGTATATTCTTGGTTTGCTGTTTGGCGCGACCGATTGGGGCAGGCTGGTGCTGTTGGGATTGGGGGTTGTGGCAGCGATCGTCTTGCTGCGATTTTGGCGCACGGGCCCGAAGCTGAGATTGTGGTTGGCAGCGATTTTAGTGGGATTTTTGGCACCTTTGTATCTGCAATTGCGCATACCGCAACCAGCAATTAATGACATTAGTAAGTTTGTGCCAGCGGCTGAGGCTCAACTCCAAGAACAAATAATGACCGTTGAGGGGAAAGTCGCTAGCGTGCCGAGGTTGACGCGATCGCAGCGATTGTCTTCTAGAGATACTCCGAGAGCGCAGTTCTGGTTGCAAGCCGATCGATTGAATCAAGTTCACGGCAGTAATAACCAGCCGACGGATGCTAACTCTCAAATAGTGACGGGGAAGTTGTACGTCACCGCGCCGTTATTGCAAACTACGGGTTTATATCCTGGAGAAGCGATCGCCGTTACTGGTAAATTGTACAAACCAAAACCCGCTCTCAATCCTGGGGGATTTGATTTTTCTGCTTATCTAGCGCGGGAAGGGGTATTCGCTGGTTTGAGCGGGCATCAGATCGCTGTGGAGGAACAAAAAGCGCCTGGTTGGGGTTGGTGGCAGTGGCGATCGCGCATTGTTCGTTCTCAGATAGATTGGTTGGGGAGTCCCGAAGGGCAGCTTGTCAGTTCGATCGTCATGGGAAGTAAGGCAGTAGATTTGCCTGGAGATCTTCAAGGACAGTTTATTCAAGTTGGTTTGGCTCACGCTTTGGCGGCTTCTGGCTTACAAGTTTCTTTGATTTTGTCGGTTCTGCTGGTACTAACTGAGCGGTTTTCAACTAAAGGAAAGTTGTTGTTGGGAACTTTGGCGTTAGTAATGTTTGTGGGTTTAACCGGGGTTCAACCTTCGGTGATGCGAGCCTCATTTATGGGGTTTGGGGCATTAGTGGCTTTGGCAGCTAGTCGCAAACAAAAACCGCTGGGATTGCTGCTGCTAGCAGCCACGATTTTACTGGTGTTAAATCCTTTATGGATATGGGATTTGGGGTTTCAACTGAGTTTTTTATCGACTTTGGGATTGCTGGTGACGGTTCCACCTTTGATGAAGCGTCTGGACTGGCTGCCTCCGGTTATTGCGGCTTTAATTGCAGTTCCTTTAGCGGCCTCTTTGTGGACGCTGCCTTTACAACTTTATGTTTTTGGGTTGGTAGCGCCATATAGCCTAGCGGCCAACATTATTGCTAATCCTTTTCTGGCGGTTATTAGTTTGGGGGGGTTTGCTAGTGCTTTGGCAGCTTTAATTTGGCCTGTGGCGGGCAGTGCTTTAGCTTGGTTGCTGTATTATCCCGCTCATTGTCTGGTCGCGATCGTTCGGGTTTTCTCTTGGTTGCCAGGAAACTCTGTTGCTGTGGGCACGATTTCGTTGCTGCAACTGGTGTTTTTGTATGGATTAATCGGTTTAGTTGCTATTAGCAAGTGGTGGCAGAAGAAGTGGTGGCTGGCTGTTTTGTTGGCATTAGCTTCGATCGCCGTCCCGATTTGGCAAACTCAGGCGACGCTGTTTCAAACTACGGTGCTAGCTACACCCCAAGCCCCAGTAGTAGCGATCCAAGATCGAGGAAAATTTTTATTAATTAATAGTGGAGATGCCGATACAGCTAGTTTTACAGTTTTACCTTTTTTGCAACAGCAAGGAGCAAATCAAATTGATTGGGCAGTAGCTCTCGATTCTCGGCCGGAAGCAAAAAACGGCTGGTTGCAGTTATTGAAGCGTTTGCCGATTCGGAATCTTTATCTGCCTGGTTCCGACCCAGCACTCAAAGCAGACAATCAGGCGATCGCTGTTTCGGTGAAAGCCAAGCAGGGGAATTACCAAGCTTTGTTGCCAAAAACCAATGTCGCTCTGGGTTCGATAGCGATCGAGTTAATTAAAGTTCAACCATCTTTGCTGCAACTGGGGATAGAGGAACAAACTTGGCTGCTATTGGGCAATTTTAAACCAGAGGAGCAAAAGCAAATAGCTAAGGAAATGTCGCGAGTTGATGTTTTGTGTTGGTCGGGAGAGGCTTTAGTCCCAGAATTGCTAAACGTTCTCAGACCTAAAGTGGCGATCGCGGCTGCTAATAATGTCGATCCAGAGACGTGGCAAAACTTGCAAAAGCATACCAAGATCTACTGGACGGGTCGCGATGGCGCGATTCAATGGACTCCTGGCGATCGATTTGAAACTACGCTAGAATCGACAGACGATCGGGCTGGTTTGCTTTAAAAGGGCGATCGGTCGTTTCGCAATCTCAGGTACAATATTCAGTTAGACCAAAACCTCAAGGAGAGGTGGCAGAGTGGTTGAATGCGGCAGACTCGAAATCTGTTTTAGGGTCAAACCTAACGTGGGTTCAAATCCCACCCTCTCCGTTGCTAAATAAAGTTATTGGGCGATCTTTAAGCTTCCACGCTTTTGATGGATAGCTCGTAGGTAAGTTCCGATCGCGCTTTTCCTTTTAGCCCGCCTGTAACTGGTGCAGCGCCTTTAGGGATGGGGCTAGCAGCAACCGCAATATGGCGATCGGCAACTGCCAAACCGTGGGTGGGATCGTAGCCGCGCCAGCCTCCACCTGGTAAATATACTTCTGCCCAGGCATGAAGGTGGCGTTCGGGATTGTCTAAATCGCCTTCTTGATAGCCGCTGACAAATCTAGCGGCCAGTCCCATGGCGCGACAAACTTCCATAAACAGCACGGCGACATCTCGACAAGAACCAGATTTTTGCTTCCAAGTAATACTCGGTGGCTGTGGATCGCCAGTTTCTCGCACTACTTGCTCGCAGGTTTCATAGATGTGTTGGTTGAGTTTGGTCAAGAAAGCTACCGTATTTCCTTCAACTGCGTGGGATATTTCTTCGGCCAACTCAACAGCTATGGGGGCAACGATCGATTCGCCTTGATGTCCGCTTAAGTAGGGTTGGAGTTGAAATCGTTTGGAAGCAGGGTAGTCAATTGGTAGTTTTGATGCCCAAGGTTCTAGCAGGTAGTTAAAGGGATTAGGACAGTGAGTTTCTACCTGCGATCGCACTTCGATCTGCAAATGCTCGGTTAATTCTGGATCGAACCAAACTTTGGCGATCGCATTTCCGTCTAAATCCATCACTAGAGATTTACTCACGGGTTCTGGAGAAACATCCAATTCAAAATGCTGCAAAGTTTGCCAACTGTCCGATCGAGGTCGCAACCTAATAATGTGAGGTTCGAGAGCCACGGGTTGGCTGTAGTTGTATTTAGTAGTGTGGAGGATTTGATACTGCATTAGAAATTATTCAATTGCGCGACAGCAATTTGTTAAGTTTTTATTTATTGTTGCTCTCAGTTATTATATAACTCGATCTTTTGATTACAGTTTCGCCACGATCGCTACCAAATTGTTTGGACGTGGGCATAGTTCAAAATTTTGGTATCACAAGTTACCAAGCAAACTCCATATCGTCGTGCGATCGCTACTAAAATTCTATCTGCTGGATCTTTATGAAAATTACCTGGTAACTGCGTACTAGCAATAGCATCTAAGGCAGATAGTGGTTCGATCTCAATCCCTGAATGAGTTTTTGCTAATTGATACCACTCGTAAATTGGCAAAGGTAAGGTTAATTTTCCCATACTAGATTTAACTGCAATTTCCCAAACCGATATTGCTGAAACCAACAAGCCATTCTGGGGTTCTTCTGTATCGATAGCTACTCGTGCAGGTGAAGATAGTTGACTTGGCTCGTGAAGCAACCACAGCCAAACATGGGTGTCGAGTAAAATCATGCTCCCAATGCTTCCCACAGTTCGGGCATTGGTTCGTCAAAATCAGCAGCAATAGTAATAGGCATTCCCCTCAATGGATAATGTCGATTGAGGTGAGAAACTTGACAAGGAACGATCCGAGCCACTGCTACACCATTCCGAGTAATGACAATTTCAGATTGAGTAGCGATCGCCTCATCGACGATCGCTGCTAGTGGAACATCGATCTCCTCCACATTTATATCTTTCATTTCATTAACCACTCTGAGACACTATATATGACAATTATCGTTCAAAGTCGCCGCCGCAGTATCGAGAAGCTTCACCAAGAGTTTCCTAGTGCAACTGTTATTGATGTCACCTCCTGTGGAGAAGAACCTTGGGTGAAATTCAGCCCGTTTTATCCTCATGGTGGCATCCCCGTTCCTTTTTCCCCTGGCTATACCAGCCAGACGGTTGAAGGGATTTGGCAAGGCTTAAAGGTTTTTGAAAGCGAGGACATCAACTTCGGGACCATGCAAATAACTAACATGAAAAATCTCAAGCGTACAGTTCGCAAATATGGCAAATGTTGGGGACATAGAGCCGGAATTCAAGGGGAACAACTTTTGAGTTATCTAGCCGCCAGAATTTTAATTTATCTACCTACTTATCGGTGGGTATTAGAAAATCGCTTGAGGGAATTAGTCGCTCAATTAAAACAGCTTGCTCAAACTGAAACTGTGGTCTTGTTAGATTATGAAACTAATGCCGATGTCGAGAATTTAAAGAAACCGTTATCTCACGCTCAGTTGGTGAAGCTGTATATCGAAGGTAATTATCTAGAAGCTGCCATCGGCTGCGAACTTTGGGAATTATTAGAGAAAGGTAGATATGTATCTTTAAAAAGCCACATTTCTAATTTTGAAGTTATACCAACCAAATAAACGATAAACGGTTGTTTTTATGTCCTTCCCCACTAATGACTGACAGCAAAAAAAGTGTTGAAGATCTTGTCGCCCACATCGTTGATCTGACTTTGAATCTTGTCAAGAAATTCGTGCAGTCCTATTTGGACGATTTCTTCAATTGTTAAATATTCTAGTTCCGATCGCAGTCGCCCTAAAGTGCGTTCGACTGGGTTGCGCCAACTGCCTAGAGGAGTACCAGTAATTTCGTGCAGCGATCGCTCTGTCTGTAAAATGCAAAATTGGATCGAACGGGGAAATTCGCGATTGAGGATCAAAAACTCGGCGACAGCGGTGGGATCGATCCGATGGACTCCTTGCTTGCGATACATTTCGTAAGCACTAGCAGATTTGAGCAGAGCCATCCATTGCAATTCGTCTAAGGTAGTACCTACATCTTTGACCGAAGGCAACAGAATAAAGTATTTGACATCTAAAATTCGCGCCGTTTTATCGGCCCGTTCTAACAATCTGCCAATTTCGCCAAAGTGCCAACCCTCATTGTGAGTCATCGTCCCATCCATTACACCAGAAAATAGGTGACTTGCCATCTTCACTTCGGCAAAAAATTCGGATAGATTAGACAAAAAATTAGATTTGGCGGCTTCTTGCACCATGAAGTAAAAAGAATTAACCTGCTCCCACATCTCAGAAGAGATAACTTCGCGGATGGAACGGGCATTTTCGCGGGCAGCGAACAAGCAAGAAATAATCGAGTTGGGATATTGGCGATCGAATGTCAAAAATTGGATCGCGTTTTCAGCTGTGACTTCGCTATAGCGTTCTTTGAACAGCGGTAGATCCCCTGTAGTTAACACCAAAGGCTCCCACTGTTGGATGACTCCAGTAGGAGAATCTAACAGTAAATTTAAATTGACATCAATAAAGCGAGCTACGTTTTCGGCTCGTTCTACGTAGCGATTTAGCCAATAAATCGAATCAGCAACACGACTTAGCACGATCGTTAATTGTTAATGGTTAATTGTTAGTTATTAGTCGTTGACCAAAAACTAATTTTTGACTTTTGACTGGACGCTGAGCCTTTCGACAAGCTCAAGGTAAGACTTGTCGAAGCGTTGACTTAATTTGACTGTTTCTGAGTCATGAACCCTGTTGATGAGACACTCATTTGCTCCTGGGTACTACCATTTGAACCTTGATTGGACACCACCCAAGTATCTTTACTACCGCCTCCTTGGGAAGAATTTACTACTAAAGAACCTCTTTTGAGAGCGACGCGGGTTAAGCCACCAGGATTAACGTAAATCTGTTTGCCATAAAGGATATAAGGTCGCAAATCGACGTGACAACCCTCAAAGGAATCTTCTAATAGAGTAGGAACGCGAGATAAAGAGAGTGTCGGTTGAGCGATATAGTTACGAGGATTTGCTTTGATTTTTTCAGCAAATACTTCTCGTTCTGCGGGGGAAGCAAAAGGCCCGACTAGCATTCCATAACCGCCAGATTCGTTGGCAGCTTTGACTACCAGTTTATCGAGATTGGCCAGGACGTGACTTTGCTGCTGTGGTTCCCAGCACAAAAAGGTGGGGACGTTGGCCAAAATCGGCTCTTCTTTCAAGTAATAGCGGATCATTTGCGGCACGTAGGCATAGATCACCTTATCATCGGCTACACCAGTACCTAAAGCATTAGCGATCGCCACGCGATTGTTACGGTAGACTTCCATCAATCCTGGAATGCCTAAGCTAGAATCGGGACGAAATGCTAATGGATCGATGAAGTCATCGTCGATTCGGCGATAGATCACATCTACTCGTTGCAAACCCTTGGTGGTTCGCATTTGCAGGTAGCCATCTGAAACAACCAAATCTCGACCTTCGACTAATTGCACTCCCATTTGCTGCGCTAAGAAGGAATGCTCGAAGTAGGCAGAGTTATATATTCCTGGAGTCAAAACTACCACCGTCGGATCGGAAAGATGGGGAGGCGCTAGATTGAGTAAGGTTTCTAAAAGGTGGCTGGGATATTCTTCAACTGGCTGAATCGGCATGGTGTCGAAGACTTGGGGAAAAGTGCTTTTCATCACCCGGCGATTTTCTAGGACGTAAGACACCCCAGAAGGACAGCGCAAGTTATCTTCTAGAACGTACCATCGACCGTCGCGATCGCGCACTAAATCGGTGCCAGTAATATGACACCAAATTCCCCCTGGAGGTTTTAACCCCATACAGGGTTTTAAAAAGCCTGTAGCCGAATCGATTAATTCTATAGGAATAACGCTATCTTTGATAATTTTCTGGTCGTTGTAAATATCGTTGATAAATAAATTCAAGGCGTATATTCGCTGTTTGAGTCCCTCTTCTAAGTGCGTCCATTCTGAGGCGGAAACAATCCGAGGAATGATGTCAAAAGGAAAGATCCGCTCTGTGCCTTCGTTGTCGCTGTAAACGTTAAACGTTACTCCTAGCTTGAGTAAGGCAATCTGAGATGCCTGCTGCCGCCGTTCTAACTCTCCGTCAGAAAGGGAATTTATTCTTTCAATCAAAGGAATTGCTTCGGGACGCGGCTGACCCGGAGCGACGAAGAGTTCGTCGTAGAATTCGCCTGGATCGTAGTTGTAAAATCGCACGGCTATGGCCCAATATATTTGAGTTATTTCTATTGATAAACTCTTACCTAGACAGTTAATTGTAGTCGGGAATACAAAGATCGAAAAATCATATCAAATCGGGCGATAAAAACTCAGCAATTCAGCCCTCACCCTAAATCCCTCTCCCACAGGAGAGGGACGAAAGACTCTAACCGCCTGAATTGGTCATGGAGAATTGCTGGCGGCTGAACTGGGAACTGGTTTGACTCCGGCTCCCCTTCTCCCTGGGGAGAAGGGGTTGGGGATGAGGGCAAACAAGTTTTACTAAGCGGATTTGTAGAAGTTCTGCTTGAGATTTAAGCGAGGGGGAGGCAAAAACTAAAAGTGCTACCGACTCCTAATTTGCTTTCTACTTCGATCGCACCGCCTTGAAGTTCGACCAAACGCCGAGAAATCGCTAGCCCCACCCCGGTACTGCGAAAATTACGCCGATGAGGACTACCTGCTTGCCAGAAGCGATCGAAAATGTGAGGCAAATCTTCTGGGGCGATGCCCGTCCCCGTGTCGGTAATTGCTACCCATAGCCGACGGGACTCTAATCGAACTCGGACGACGATCGAACCGCTTTCGGTATGAGTGAGGGCGTTACCTAACAAATTTACCAATACTTGCTCGACGCGATCGCTATCGGCTAAGACTGGGGGCAGTTGGGGGGGAGATTCCAACCGCAACGCGGGGCCTTCTTCCCATACTTGGTCGGCAAACTTTTGCACCAAAGACTCTAGCAGCGGGTGCAAATTTATCGGCCGCAGATCTATAGGCAAATAACCCGCCTCAGCTTTTGACAAGTCTTGGAGGTCGTTGACTAAGCGTTGCAGCCTGGATGTCTCTCTAATCAAAAGCTCGTAGATCTCTGGCGAGGATGTCATCCTGCCATCGGCTAATTCCTCTAAGTAGCCGCGCACCACGGTTAGGGGGGTACGCAGTTCGTGAGTTAAGTCAGTAACGAGTTCTCGCCGCCGCTGTTCCACGCCTTCCAAACTAGCCGCCATGCGGTTAAAACTCATAGCTAGCCGATTCAATTCTGGGATGTCATTCGCTGGTAGCCGTTGGTCTAACTTGCCAGCGGCGAATTTTTGCGTCACTTTTTCGATCTGAGATAGAGGTTGAACGATCCGCTTCGATACCCAATAGCTCAAACCTCCAGCCGCTATAGCGCCAGCTATTCCCGACCACAAAGTGGTGCGGCCCCAAGCAATTTCAAACCCTCTGACTAGTTGAAAGCGGGCAAAATTTAACCTCAAGCCGTTAATTTCAAGTTGGTCTAGGTGTTGGACAAATATGGGGGGAGAAAACAGCTTACCGATAATTATCAACGTCCCCGCACCGACGAGCGTTACTAGAAGATGAGAAAAGAATAAGCGCGATCCTAAAGACCATAACTTCGTCCGTTTCAGCCCCAGTTTAGTTGCACTCATTTCTAACCCCCTGGATCTTCAAATTTGTAACCCACTCCCACTACCGTTTTGATAAAAGTCGGATTGGTCGGATCGGGTTCGATTTTTTTCCGCAATCTGGCTACATGAGTGTCTACCACCCGTTCGTCGCCAAAAAAGTCGTCGCCCCAGAGTTTGTCAATTAGCTGAGTGCGGTTCCAGACTCTTCCGGGATAGCTGATGAAAGTGCTGAGGAGATTGAATTCTAAGGTGGTGAGGTCGAGGTTTTCGGCGAGATGGCCATTTATTTGCCGACTGGCGGTGCGGCGATCGAGATCGACGATAAAATGCTGGGTTTGATAGGTGTGGGTCGCACCTGCTTGTCGCAGGCTGCGCCGCAATAGCGCCCGCACTCTGGCCGCCAACTCTCTAGGGCTGAAAGGCTTGACCAGATAATCGTCAGCCCCCGTCGATAAACCAATGACGCGATCGATTTCTTCACCTTTAGCTGTCAGCATTAAGATGTAAGGATCTTTAGGTCCTGGCTGTTGGCGAATCCGGGCGCACACTTCTAGCCCGTCCAAGCCAGGAAGCATCAAGTCAAGAATTATTAAATCTGGTTGTTGTTCCCGGACGATTTGTAAAGCTGTCAAACCATCTCGACCGATGCGGCAGGAAAAGCCTTCGGCTTCTAAAGTTAGTTGGATCAGCTTCGCAATTTCCGCTTCGTCTTCAACAATTAAAATTTCCATATTGCCAATAATCTATCAAATTGCTCGATCGTTGACCAAAACAATTGCCAATTCGCAATTCGCAATTCGCAATGTTATTCATGCCACCATCCCATTGGATAATTGGCAATTAGTGGGTTCAGACCCAATACTGATTCTTAAAATCGGTGGTTTACCATCAGTGGTGGGTTCAGAGCAAGTACCGATGGTAATTGCGAATTGTGAACTGATAATTGCGAATTGGATTGACATCTTGCGAACTTTTGCGATTGAATAGTAAACTCACGAGCAGAAATAGAGCCTGACAGAGCAACACGAGAGTCAAAAATCAAAAGCCAAAATTCCCAAGGCTTACTGTGAAAGCGTGAATGCTGCGATCGGTTTCTATAATTCTCTTCAGACGAACCAAAGATGGCGAGAGCGGATTTGCCGTTCTCAATCGCTTCTAAGTCAAAATTACTAACATTCTCAGCCAAGATTCTTACCATCCTGTTAAAGGGCGTAAGAACGTAGTTTTTTTTGGCTTTGTTGCCGCTTTGGTGTCAATTGCGTTTGCTCTGTCGAATCACACTTAGATATTTGTACCTACCTATGGTGCTAAGTCAATCTCCTCAAATATTAGACTCAGTGGCTTATGAAACCATTCATACTCTGCTGAGAGGTTACGGTTTTAATTCGACCAGCTATTTGGCCTTGGAATCGGATAAGAGACACTTCTTTCATCGATGGGTTCCCGCCGTTACTGCCTACGCTCAGTTTAACCGGGTTGCGATCGCGGCTGGAGAACCGATTTGTCCCAGGCAGTGTTTAGATGCAGCCATTGCTGAATTCATTGCCTCGGCTGAAAGCAACGGCTTAGAACCTCTATTTTTTGAAGTCACAGAACCAGTCGTACCTTTATTAAAACCTAGAGGCTTTCGCTTCCTCAAACTGGGAGAAGAACCGTTTTTTGAGTTAGACAAGTTCACCCTTAAGGGTAACAAAATGGCTAACGTGCGTTCTTCTGGCATCACCGCCCGCAAGCGAGGGGTAACGGTAAGAGAGTATTACCCTACAGCCCCAGAATCGGTTTCGATTAATCGCCAATTAGAAGCCATTTCTCATCAATGGTTGACTACGCGGGGAATGCAGGAACTCTCGTTTACTCTAGGAACGCTATCTCTAGAACAGCCTGGAGAACGGCGCTATTTTATTGCGGAATGTGAAGGAGAAGCGATCGCTTTTTTGACTTACACTCCAATCTATAGTCGCCATGGCGTTTATCTCGACTTGATGCGCCGTCTCGACTCAACACCCACTGGCACGATGGATCTATTGCTGAGCGAATCTTTTCGGCTATTGCAAGCATCTGGGATCGAGTTAGTCACTATGGGAATGTCTCCTTTAGCTAACGTGCAAAATTCCTCAGTCGAGCAGTCAAAGCGTCTGGCCTGGTTGTTAAATCAGTTCTCAATTCGCGGTAAGGAGTTATATCGCTACCAACAAATGCACGATTTTAAAAGTAAATTTCATCCCCACTTTTGGGAATCGAAGTATTTGGCATACCGTAATTTAGGCTGGCAAGAATTAGATGCAATCTTACAAGCTTTATTGCGCCAGAGTATTGGTAGTTTAGTATGGCAGTTTTTGAATCAGCCGATTTTTTAAAGGGTATGACATCCATTCGGACAGGCTAGAAGTCTATCCCACAAGAATGTGCTTCACTCAATTGAGAAATGCTATAGAGCAGCATGGAGAACAGAAACAAAAACGATCGAAAAGATTTTGGTATTATGAGTAACTCAGTAGCGATCGATAAGCGAAAAAAGCAGGTTATTATAGCGTCTTCGATCGTAGGTATGCTATGTTTGCTAGCTGCTGGTGGTGCGTGGTATTTACTCAATCCAGATACCCCGCAATTAGACGGACCTCAAACTAGAGAGCAGGTAAAAGATCCGCGATTAAGCTATCAGATTCAAACTTATACCAGCCAAGTGATGGGCGGGAAGCGTACTTACGGGGTGACGCTTCCTCCCGATTACGCCCAAAACCCCCAGAAACGCTATCCGGTAATTTTTCTACTCCACGGCGGTAACGGCAAACCCACAGACTGGTTTAAAAAAGGTGCAGCCCTCCCTGTAATCGAGAAACTTTACAAAAGCGGCAAATTACCCCACAGCATTATTATTACGCCGGATGGTAACGATAAAAGAGGACCTAGTCCTTTTTACGATCCTCAGTATATTAATGGCGAAAATGGCAACGTCAGCACTGCAATTGGAGAAGAATTAGTCAAAGTAATTCAAAGTCGCTACCGCACTTTACCAGCACCCAAATTTTGGGCGATGGGAGGGCTATCCTCTGGGGGTTGGGGGGCGTTAAATGTGGGATTGCATCATCCGGATCGTTTTTCGATTTTGTTCAGCCATAGCGGCTATTTTCGCGATCGCTTCGGGCCCCAAAACAGTCCGATAATCTATATCAATAGAGTGCCACAAGAAGTGCGATCGCGGTTGCGGATTTATCTAGATGCTGGCAGCGACGATGGTAAATATCTCCAGCAGACTCAGGAATTTGCTGGAGTGCTGAAACAACTCAAAATCTCTCATGTTGCTAACGAGTTTCCTGGCGGACACAACCTCGTCGGCCCCGATTCTCTGTGGAATTACTGGCACAAGCACTTAGCCGATTCTTTAACCTATGTGGGCAAGCAGTTCCGAGAAGCCGAGGCCAATAAATCTAAGGTATCTCAGCCTGCTGCTAGCAAGTAAGAAGTTCAGGAGTTCAGGAGCTATGGAAGTGTTAAGTGTTGAGTGTTGAGTGTTGAGTTAAAAATTCTCCCCTGCTTCCCCTGCCTCCCCTGCCTCCCCTGCTTCCCCTGCTCCCCTGCTTCCCCTGCTCCCCATCTCCCCATCTCCCCATCTCCCCATCTCCCCTGCTCCCCATCTCCCCATCTCCCCATCTCCCCATCTCCCCATCTCCCCCTCCCCTCTCCCTCTTTCACACTTTGGCATCATACTTAGGAAGAGTGTTTTAAGTTTTTGCCTGCTAATGGGTAATCTGTTAATAGGCAGTAAAATCGTAGGGCATCGATAGTCAAGAGAGAAGAAAAACACTAGAGCATTAAGGAGTAAATATTAGACATTATTTTTTTCTGATTATTTAAAATTATTGGATATTTTAAACAGCTTCAGCTTGTCTGGTAGAGACAAAACTAAATCTGTCAAAAGTTAAAAACACCCTATTGAGGAGGAAAACGATGGCATGAAAGAGGTGGTATGACGAGATGGGGAAAATCAAAAATAGAGAGTAGATGCCAAAGCCGAGGGAGAAAGAAGTCTTGGCTACTACCTCCTTCTCGATCGCTACATCTAGAATCAGGATTTGCTTTAGTCGAAGTCATGGTTTCTCTATTAATTGTTTCTCTATTTGTCGGAGTAACAATGCAAGCCATTATGATAGCAGTTCTTCTTAAAGCTCGTGCCGAACAATACGATGCTGCTACCACCTGGATTCAGGAAGATCTAGAGTTAGTTAAAGGCCGAGCTAGTAACTACGAAAGAAATGCTTATCCTTATTCTTCCCAATGTAATGCTACTTCTGCTGCTGATGGATTAGCGGCTGGTTTGCTAACTGATATTGGCGGCACTCCTAAAACTGACGGCCCCAGATATTTGGGTGGCACCCCTTTTATTCTCAATCGTATTGCTAATTATGCTAATTCCAGCGACCCGTTTAAATTACTCAAACTCGATTATACAGTTACCGCTCAACTCGGTTCTGGGGTTAATCCTCCACCTATCGTTACTTTGTCTACTGAGGTTATAGCTGATGCTGCCATTAAATGTCCGTAAATATATTAAAGGTTTTACTCTAATTGAAACGCTAATTGTAGTAATGATAATTGGGATTGCTTCAGCGATCGCCGTTCCTAATTTTCTTAGTTCTTATGAAAAATTTAAGTTAGACCAAGCAGTAGTTGAAGTTAGGGGAGCATTACGGGAAGCCCAAAGACAAGCGATTCGTAAAGGCGAATCTTGCATGGTAACGTTAGATACAGAAGCTTATAAAATGTCGGCTCCTTGCTTGGGTATTGGCGATCGCGCTTTAGCCGATGGGATAGAAGTTGTTACTAACATTGTCGATGTTACGGCTACAATTGCTCAAAATATTGACTCAGAAAGTTTGAATGCCGAGCGGCTCGAAGCTGACTCATATCTAGTAGCTTCTACAGAAATTCCTAGCTTGAGTAATTTGGGATTATCTTCTTCAGATCGTGGCAATCTGTTGGCTTCTAATAACAGCGGTAGTGGCAAAAATAGTGGCAGTGGCAAAAATAGCGGTACTTGTGATGGGAATAATACTAAAAACGATAAGCCAGAGTGTTTCCGAAAAATCCCAGTTAAATTTGGCGTTCTGGGAACTGCTCAATTCACGGTTGCTAATCCTACAAACACTGCGACTCCTACCGATCCGAGTGGCAAAATAGTGTTTTTTATATCTGGCAAATCTAGCTCTTCCAAGAAATGTATTGCTATATCTAATACGTTAGGACTAACCAGAGCCGGAGTTTACAATGGCTCTCTAAATCCAGGTGAGATTACGGGGAGCGGGGTTTGTACTGCCTCGTAAGACAATAAGTAATAAGTAATAAGTAATATGAAAAAATTTCTTACTAAGATTTCCCGAATATTTAGAGGTAGAAGAAAATCGGCTGGCTTGACTTTGGTGGAGTTGCTGGTAGCACTAGTAATCAGCACCCTTGTAGTGATTTTGGCTGGCTCAGCGATCGCGATGGTAACGAGCGTCAACCAAGAAGCCCAGCAGAAGATCGAACGGTTAATCGATCTGAGTCGGGCTTTTGATTTTATGTCGCAGGAAATTAGGACGGCGCGGCGCATAAATAGTACGGAAACTACCGTGGCTGATGGCAATAGCATTTCGGTGGCAAATGTAGTGGCTAATGCTGGAATTAATCTCACCAGTTTGGGCAACTATGGCACGATCGTCTTATATTTAGAAGTTCCCATTACCAGCAGCGTGCCAGCCACTTGTCCCGCTGGCGGTCCGAATGCGGGTGCGGCACCTCCCTCACCAACCGATTTCGATCCAGTGGTATACGATATTCGTACCAGCCCTACTTCTTGGCTAGGCCCCCGGATCGTCAGCCGCTACGGGCGTATTCCTAGCGAAGACGGGTCGATCGATCCTTGCAGCAACCCCGTATCTAGCGACATTTTAGTCGATGCGATCGCCGATACTGATATGAACCCCGCTCCTACTTGCAATTCTCCAGCGGTGCTGGTGGGTAATGGTGGGTTTTATGCTTGCGTTAACGGCGGTTTAGTCGATCTCTATATGCGCAGTAAAGTTGGCGATCTCAAGACCCACAGTTTATCTAGTAAAGCTTTTTCGCGGTTGGGCAACAGCAATACCATTTCTGCCCCAGCTTTATCTGGAGCCAGACAGACAGGAGGCGATAATATGACGCTATCCTGGACGTGGAACGGTTCTGGCAGTCCCACTTTCAAGCTGTACCGCTCTGTTGCTGGCGGACAAGGCACGGAAATTTACAGCGGCTCTAACTCAAGCAATACCAGCCTGCTATCGGGCAGCACGGGCGAAACTAATTGCTATGTGGCCACAGCAACCGTCGGCTCTTATACCAGTCCTTACAGCAATGAAATTTGCGAACCTAGATAAAGAGGTAACGGAGTCAGGAGTCAGAAGTCAGGAGTCAGAAGTCAGAAGTCAGGAGTCAGGAGTCAGAAGTCAGGAGTCAGAAGTTCAGAATGTCAGAATGTCAGTTGTCAGTTGTCAATTTTCCCCTCTGCTCCCCATCTCCCCATCTCCCCCTCTCCCCCTCTCCCCCTCTCCTCCTCTCTGGTATCGGAAAAATGCAAAATCGGCAGGCGATCGCCATAACTACAAGCCGTTAAGCCTCTAGATGGGCTTTAATGGTAGTTGCACGGATGGGCCCAAACTTAGAGAATTTGTCCGGCGCTCGATTATCCAAACGACTCGCTAATAAAGATTTAAGATCTGTTTGAGGAATCGAACCACTTGACTGACGCTCTCTGCTTTAGGAGGCGAAACGTGCTACCGCACAGGCTACCGCCAACACTTTGGGTCAAAAATAGCAAAAGCAAGCGCCAGACGGGATTCCTGTAACCATCAACCGCGAACAATGAACCCCTTGCGTTCACGAAAAAACTCTTTGCGCTACCGCTTCATTGTGGGTTTGGGAGCAATGATGCTGCCACTGGTAGCCCTTGGGGTGGGGGCTGTGGTTTCGTTGGAGAACGTCATCGGGACTTTTGAAAAAACTGAAGATGAAACCCTAGAAGAGTTATTTCCCCTAACTGACTTAGAATCTTTGATTCAGAGGGCAGCAGCACCAGTAGATAACTACTTCAATCAAGGGAAAACAGCCGAGCGCGAGCGCTTTTTGCAGTTGAGTCGAGAAGTGGATCGAGCTTACGCTACCTTGCTGGCCGATTCTTCAGATTTACCAGAAAAACAAGGATTGATTGAAACCTCTCAAAAGGCTTGGCAAGAAGCGGAAAAAAGCAGCCTAGATATCTTTACTTCTCCCGATCCCAGCAACGATTCTAAAGCGATCGAATCGAAGAAAATTGTAGACGATCGAGTTCAAAGTGCCATTATCAGCCTCGATCGACTTTATAAACTGCTATCGCATCTAGAAACTGCTGATAGACTCTCTCAGGCTCGACAGCTAAGAGAAAGCTTGAGGCTGGCAATTATTGTCGCCTTTGGCTTGGGCGTAGGAGTGGCGGCGCTGGCGGCGGTAATGTTGAGTCGTTCGATTCTCAGACCCCTGCGCCTGTTAGAAGACGGCGTAGAACATTGGGGCGAGGGCGATCTTTCTCACCGGATCGAACTGACAACCGCTGATGAAATCGAACAGCTAGCGATCGCGTTTAATTCCATGGCTCAAAAGCTAGAACAGAGCCAGACAGATCTGAGAAACCTAGCAATTCTTGACGGACTGACAGGGGTTTACAACCGCCGGGAGTTTAACTTGCAGTTAAGAGCAGAACTAGAGAGATCGGAGCGATATCAGCATCCTTGCTCGCTGATTATGATGGATATCGACTATTTTAAAAAGTTAAACGACACTCACGGACATCAAGCAGGAGATGAAGCCCTGCGGGTAGTGGCTACTTTACTCAAACAGGAAGTTCGCCCCACAGATCGGGTAGCGCGCTACGGCGGGGAGGAATTTGCCGTAATTTTGCCAGAGACAACTGGCGAGCAAGCTCTAGGTGTGGCCCAACGGTTGAGGGAAACGATCGCGATCGCTTCCATACCTATCTCTGAAGGAATGATAATCAAGGTTACTGTTAGTATGGGCGTAGCCACTTTTCCCACCGATGCCACTTCGGAGGAAGCATTACTTTCTTTAGCCGATCGATCCCTTTATTCTGCTAAAAAATCCGGTCGAAATCGAGTTGTTAAAAGTCTCACACCCTCACCAAATTAGAGAGAAGGGGAGAGTTCGGAGTTCGGAATTCCCCCATGCCCAATACCTTAATTCATCATTCCTATGTCTGAGCATCAAAAAGTAACAAAAACTACCGATCGCGATCGCTTCCCGCTCGATCCAGAAATTATCGTCAGTTTGGCCGCCGTTCCTGTTTTGTTGGCCGTAGTGGGCATCAAAAAACTCTCTGAAGGCATTTCAGCCATCGGATCTGCCAGCGAGGAAATATTTCGCGGCGATCGCCTCCCAGTTTTGCACTTTCCCGACACTAGAGATGAGGAGAGGGCGTGAGGGCAAGGATGAGGCAGGGGAGGCAGGGGAGAATTTTTAACTCAACACTCAACACTCAACACTCAACACTCAACACTTCCTACAACACTTCACACTTCTTAACCTTCTGCATTTTTCTGGTACCATTTTGCGAAATACCTGTTACATACCAATTCCCTGTAAGGGTGCAATGCATTGCGCCCTTACCCAAGGTGTGTTGAATCTAAAAAGCAAAATGGTATAACAACTGAGCAGTAACTAGTAAACTTTTCAACTTCTAAAGTCGTTGTATCATTACAATGATCTAAACAGTCTTGAATTGAGAGAGAATTGGGTTCTATGGGTTCGCTACTCCACTCCTCCGATCGAGAATTGATGGTTACACCTGCCTCAGATCTATTTCTGAACTATCTCCTCAAACTAGTTGAAGACTTGTGGGAGTCGGTCTTGTTGACAGAGTGCGGTCAAGAACTGGTCGATCTGCTCCAGCAATTGCGCTCTCTTTGCTCTCCAGAAGGGCTGACAACTGAAGCTTTAGAGACATCAGTGCCTCGTTTGATCGAAAAGCTCGATCTCAACGAGGCGATTCGAGCCGCCCGTGCTTTTGCGCTCTATTTCCAACTGATCAACATTGTCGAGCAACACTACGAACAGCGAGAACAAAGGCTATCGTGGCTCCACAATAACGAGCGAGCCGTTGCCAGAGAGCAAGCGGAGATGGCTGTCAACACCATTTCTTCGGCTGCTGGAACTAATTTGCCTCCAGACGAACGCTCGTCTGTAGCTTCGGCGATCGCCAGACAGCAATTAGAAGCCCTATCTGAGCCAGAATCAGGAGGGAGTCCGGGAGCAGATTTGCTAGAAAAAAGCTGGCAGGAAGCCAATATCGAGCGACGAGAGCGGGGCACTTTTCACTGGCTGTTTCCCCACTTGCGGGAGATGAACGTGCCGCCCCAGCAAATTCAGCGATTGCTCCACGATCTCGACATTCGACTGGTTTTTACCGCTCACCCCACAGAAATCGTTCGCCACACCATTCGAGACAAACAGCGGCGGATTTCTCAGATTTTGCAACAGCTAGAACAAGCAGAGTCGAGATGGGGTGAAACAGAAACCCTGAAGGCAGAATTGACCCAAGAAATTCGCCTCTGGTGGCGCACTGACGAACTTCATCAATTTAAGCCGACAGTGCTGGATGAGGTCGATTTTACCCTCCGTTACTTTGAGGAAGTGCTGTTCGACGCTATCCCGCAACTTTATAAACGCTTGCAACGATCGATCGAGGGTTCTTTCCCCAGATTAGAATTACCGAGCAAAAATTTTTGCAAGTTTGGTTCTTGGGTAGGAGCAGATCGAGATGGCAACCCGTCGGTAACGCCGAAAGTTACTTGGCAAACAGCTTGCTACCAACGGGGTTTGGTATTGAAGAAATATATGGAGTCAGTGCGGCAACTGCGCAATAAGTTGAGCTTGTCGTCCTACTGCTGCGAGGTGTTACCAGAGTTACTGGAATCTTTAGAACTAGATAGCTCGCAAATGCCGGAAGTATACGATCGAGTATCGGTGCGCTACCGCCAAGAGCCTTATCGATTGAAACTCTCGTATATTCTGGCCAGGTTGGAAAATACTAGCGATCGCAATTCTAAAATTGCTGATGGCGAAAACTTGCACCTGTTGCAAGTGCCTGAAACTCACAACCGGAACTTTTACCGCTCCGGACCGGAGTTTTTAGCAGAATTGCGCTTAATTCAACGTAATTTGAGCGAAACCAATTTAAATTGCAGCGATCTAGACAATTTGATCGCTCAGGTGGAAATCTACGGTTTTATCGTGGCTCATTTAGATATGCGGCAAGAAAGTCCCCGCCATTGCGAGGCCATAAGCGAGATTGCCGAATACTTGCAGATTCTGCCCAAATCTTATAACGACATGACCGAAGCCGAGCGATCGCTCTGGTTGGCAACCGAACTGCAAACCCGAAGACCGATGGTTCCTAGCGAACTGCCCTTTTCAGCTAAAACCTGCGAGACAATTGCCACTTTTAGAATGTTGCTGCAATTGCAGCAAGAGTTCGGGCCGCAAATCTGCCACACGTACATCATCAGCATGAGCCACGAAGTGAGCGATATTTTAGAAGTGCTGCTGCTGGCAAAAGAAGCTGGTTTGTACGATCCGGCAACCGGAATTAGCACTCTTCAAGTAGTGCCGCTATTTGAAACCGTGGAAGACCTCAAGCACGCTCCAGAGGTGATGGCATATCTATTTGAACTGCCTTTTTATCGGGCACTGCTAGCTAGAGGAGCAGAGGGGCAGAAGGCATCAGGAGCAGAGGAAACAAAGGGCAGAAATCCCAACTCCTTGCGCTCGGCATCTCCACCGGAGGTACTCCGTTCGTGCAGCGTTGACGCGGGAAATACTCCCAACTCTCTGCAAGAAGTAATGCTGGGCTACTCGGATAGTAATAAGGATTCGGGATTCTTGAGTAGTAATTGGGAAATTCACAAAGCCCAAAAAGCTTTACAGAAAGTAGCCGAGCGGTACGGGGTCGTGATGCGGATCTTCCACGGACGCGGAGGTTCCGTTGGCAGAGGTGGAGGTCCGGCTTATGAGGCGATCTTGGCCCAACCCCGCAGCAGCGTCAACGGCCGGATCAAAATTACCGAACAAGGAGAAGTGCTGGCTTCTAAATACTCGCTGCCGGAATTAGCGATTTATAACTTAGAGACAGTAGCGACAGCGGTGATTAAATCGAGCCTGCTGGGGACTAGTTTTGACGATATCGAACCGTGGAACGAGATCTTAGAAGAGTTGGCAGATCGATCGCGCGCTCATTATCGGGCGTTGATTTACGAACAGCCAGACTTCATCGACTTTTTCCATCAAGTTACACCGATCGAAGAAATCAGCCAATTGCAAATTAGCTCTCGTCCCGCCCGTCGCGCTGGTAAAAGAGATTTATCCAGTTTGCGAGCCATTCCTTGGGTATTTAGCTGGACGCAAACTCGCTTTTTGCTACCTGCCTGGTATGGCATGGGTACGGCTTTGCAGGAGTTTTTGAACGAGAAGCCAGAAGAACACTTAAAGTTATTGCGCTATTTCTATTTCAAATGGCCTTTCTTCAAGATGGCGATTTCTAAGGTAGAAATGACTGTGGCTAAGGTGGACATTCAAATGGCCCATCATTACGTGCGGGAACTATCGAAACCTGAAGATCGCGATCGCTTAGAGCGCCTGTTCGAGCAAATCGCTCAAGAATACTACCTCGTGCGCAATTTAGTTCTAGAAATTACCGGACACAAGCGGCTGTTAGATGGAGATCTGCCCTTACAGCGATCGGTGCAGTTACGCAATGGTAGTATTGTCCCTCTAGGTTTCTTGCAGGTTTCTTTGCTCAAACGCCTGCGGGAGTATAACAACATGGCAGAATCTGGGGTAATCCGTTCTCGCTACAGCAAAGGCGAACTGCTGCGAGGGGCGCTGTTAACTATTAACGGTATTGCCGCCGGGATGAGAAATACTGGTTGAAATTCCCGTGCTAAACCTCTAAAATGCTGCCATTCAATTAGACCTCTTTAGAAATTAAACTCAAAGGCAGGCAGGATGCCTACCTCACAAGAACTGTTGGAGATGTCTATTAATCTTTTTTTGAATGGATTGAAGTTTATGAAAGTTTGGATTAGCACTTTTGTAGTGTTGTTTGCGATCGCCGAATTGTTTCAGTGGTTAAAGGGTTTTACTTTGCCCATGCCAGCTTACATTTTGGGAGGAGCATTGTTAGCGATCGCTTCTAATTACGATCGAGGCGACAGCTTTTCTTTCGATCGATCCGATGCTGAATCCAGCCCTCACCCCGCCCTAACGGGCACCCCTCTCCCAAGCTTGGAAGAGGGGAAAGAAGTCTAATATAATGTTGGCTTGAATACTAACGTCCGATATTGCGCTTCATCTGTTCTAGTTCTTCATCCATTTCCCAGCGGCGGAATTTTTCATCTAATGGATCTGCTCCTCCACGGGGGGTATGACTAGAACTCTGATTCCAGCCAGTAGTTTCCCAATTTGGTTGAGCCTGAGATTTAGTAGAACGAGTGGCTTGCGCCTCTCTCAATTTGGTTTGGATTTCTTGATGGCGCACTTGAATTTGTCGCTGTAACTCTTTAGATTTATCAATTTGCTGCTTAATGCCTTGCATTTTGCCCCAAACTTGGTTTCCTTCCCTCAGCAGGGCAGCTTCTCGCTCTTGGGCAGCTTGGGCTAAATCGTCTCTACCAGAAGCTTTAGCTTTAGCAACCCGACTGTGCCAAAGTTGAATTTCTTGGGCCGTAGAGAGAATTTCGTCTTGCGATCGCTTTTCTTGAGCTTGGAGGTCGATAATCAGCCGCAAAGTATCTTTTTCTTGCTGTCGCAACTGTTCCTCTAGTGCCTGCAACTCTAGATGAGGATTGTTGCGGAGAAATTCTTCTAATCGGCTTTCCAAAAACCGATTTAAATCGTCAAATAAGCCCACGGCCGCTACTCCTCTTGGGTACGCTTTCCCTCAATGTTAGCGTGAGTTCGAGTAGAGGGAGAGGGGGGAGAGAAAAGTCAAAAGTCAAAAGTCAAAAGTCAAAAATTAATTCCGAATCCCAAACCCATGCTTTCTGACTCCTAAGATTCTGAACTTCTGTTGGCGCAGCCTGCGCTCGGCGCATACTTCTAAACTCCACACTCAACACTCAACACTTCACACTTCCAAAGTTCCTCGATCGCCGTCTAAATGAGCCATAATTCCTACTGGTAGGGCAGCGTTAACGCCATCGTGACCGAAGGGGAGATCGGAGACGATAGGAATGCTCAAATCGGACAGGCGATCGCGCAGCACTTCTTCTACAGTAAAACTGGGAATCCCTTCTGGCGCGTCGCAGCGACTAAATCGACCGACAGCAATCCCTTTGACCTGCTGAAAATAGCCAGCTAAACGCCATTGAGTTAACATTCGATCGAGGCGATAAGGTGCTTCGCCGACATCTTCGATCGCTAAAATGACCCCATTGAGATCTGGTTGCCACTGAGTCCCTAACAGATGACTTCCCACGGTTAGATTAGCTGGGAGCAACAGTCCCCTGGCTTCACCGCCACCCCAACCATTGCCAGTCAGCGGGTCTAAAGTATGCCCTTCCACCCAACGAAATAGCCGTTCTACAGACCACTCTGGTTCGTCAGCCAAGGTAGTTAG
The DNA here is from genome assembly GCA_019359615.1 of Cyanosarcina radialis HA8281-LM2. GTDB lineage: Bacteria > Cyanobacteriota > Cyanobacteriia > Cyanobacteriales > CCAP-1448 > Cyanosarcina > Cyanosarcina radialis. Next base: position 36,417 of record JAHHHA010000038.1, on the reverse strand, counting down.
TAACGGGGCGTGTACGCCAGAAATGCCGATTTTACTCAGACTCCAGAGCAACCCAGTGACATCGGAAAACCCAATTAACCATTTAGGCGGTAAGTCAACCGGCCAATCCCAATCTTCTAACAAGCGGGCGCTGCCATAGCCACCTCTGGCGCAAAGAATTCCTTTGCATTGAGGAGCTTTCCAAGCATCGGCCAGATCGTACCGCCGCTGGATATCTGTACCCGCCAGATAACCGCATCGTTCTCGTACTCCCGAACTGACTTCTACTTTATAGCCGCGCGATCGCCAAATCTCTACCCCCTTCCAAAAATTCTCAAATTCTCGCATCAATCCGCAAGGGGCAACGACTCGCAGCAAATCGCCCGGTTGCAATGGTGGTGGTAGTTGGCAAGGATTCATCTTTAGTGCAATAGCTGTAGGTTGGGTTGACGGCAGGAAACCCAACGAACCCAACCCGAATGCCTCCCCTGCGTAAGCCCTGAGAATACAGCATACAGAATTCAGCAGTAGGGGCGCAACGCCATGAGTTCTTACCCATGGCATATTATCCATCGATTTAGATAAATCCTGTAGAGATCGTCTCTAACCGCGATCGACTGCTAGAATGCCAACCATGCTGGACTTATTCCTAATTATGACTCTCGGTTTCTTGGGGAGTTTCGGTCATTGCGTGGGGATGTGCGGTCCTTTGGCAGTCGCCTTTTCTTTGTCTCCTCAGCCTGCGAGTGCATCTAATTGGCGAGGCCAACTCTATTTTCACGGATCGCTCAACCTTGGTAGGATCGCCAGCTATACCTTAGTTGGCGGTCTAATTGGGGCGTTAGGCTCGGTTTTAATTGCTAGCGGGCAATTAGCGGGCATAGATAGCAGTTTGCGGCGGTTATTGACGATTTTTACTGGTTTGCTCCTCGTCTGGATGGGAGTGCGGCAAATTAATCCCAGATTGCTACCCCAACTACCTTTTTTACATCCATTAATTTCCGGCAACTGGCATCAACGTCTCAGTGCTGCCATGACAAATCTCTCCTGGCAACCTCACAAGCTAACTCCTGCTTTGCTGGGTATGACTTGGGGATTGATGCCCTGCGGCTTCTTATATGCCGCTCAAATCAAAGCTGCCGAAACGGGCAATATCTGGCAGGGAGCAGCTACCATGCTGGCTTTTGGGTTAGGAACGATCCCGGCGATGCTGGGGGTGGGGATATTTGCCTCAGCGCTGAGTGCAGACAGGCGAAGTCAACTATTTCGGCTGGGCGGTTGGATAACTCTGACAATCGGGTTACTCACCCTCCTCCGTACTGGGGAAATGACCGACTATACAGGTCATGCTGCCCTATTTTGTTTGATGCTAGCTTTAATCGCTCGTCCCGTGAGTCGTTTGTGGTCTTACCCTTTACGCTATCGTCGGGGGTTGGGTGTAGGAGCTTTTGTGTTATCGATCGCCCATACCCTCCATATGCTAGAGCATACCTTCGATTGGCATCTCCATGCCCTATCGTTTATGTTGCCCGTCCATCAAATCGCTATTTGGACGGGGATATTAGCGCTAGGATTGATGGTTCCGGCTGCTTGTACCAGCTTTGACTCGATGCTACAAAGATTGGGCAAACGCTGGCGACAAATTCATTTGCTGACGATGCCAGCATTTGTCTTGGCCGTGCTGCATACGATCGCGATCGGTTCGCACTATCTTGGTGGCTTAGAATGGACGGCAGCACACAAATTTTGGTCAGTAGTATTAGTAGCGATCGCTCTACTCGTCCTGTTCTTGCGCTGTCGTTGGTTCTGGGTGCTATTCTCTTGCGAAAAATTCTATGCCGAACCCCATCAATTTAAGCCAACGCCAACCAAAACTTACGCCAGTCATTGTGGCTCATCAAGTAGAGATCGCTGACGATGTGGCTGCAACTCTCCACATCGAACCGGACGATCTCCCCAAAGCCAACGAACCGACTCAAATCTGGTTTATCCTCACTCGTCAAGGGGGAAAACTGATTCCCTTAGAAGATTGCCAGTGTCAATTAACCGTCGAACTCGAACCTCGAACCCCAAATTCTCCCCCCCTGCTAGAACCGCCCTTGCAACCGAGAACTTCAGAGGGATATCGAGGAGTTCCTGGAGCCGAAATTACCTTTCCCCAATCTGGCAACTACGAGTTAGTGTTGAGCGGCATTCCCAAGCCAGGAAAGAGTTTCAAACCCTTTCAGTTAAAATATCCGGTGACTGTGACGGCTAAAGCGGCTAGCGATAGTTCGGCTCAGCCTCAAGGGCAAAATTTACCTGGATCGATCGACTATGGTTTAATTGGGGCGATCGCACTTAGCGGGTTGGGAATTATCGCCATTGCTATGAGATGGCAAAAAAAGCGGCCGCTGCGCGAAAGTCAAAAGTCAACGCTTCGACAAGCTCAGCGTCCAGTCAAAAGTCAAAAGGATTAAAAGGAAACATCGTGTTAACTAGCGAGAATTTTTCGCTAAATTGGAATTAAGTAGCCAATAAAAACCAGATATGTCAACACAAGTGTTACTGGTAGATGACGAACCAGGAGTTCGCGAATCCGTCCAAGCTTATTTAGAAGATAGTGGGATTACCGTTGACGTTGCCAGTCACGCCCGCGAAGCTTGGGAAAAATTGCAGAAACACACTCCAGAATTAGTGATTTCTGACATCATGATGCCTCAAGTCGATGGCTATCAGTTTCTCAAACAAATGCGCGAAGATCCTCGATTCAAGACTTTGCCAGTATTATTTTTAACGGCTAGGGGGATGAAAAGCGATCGCATTCAAGGCTACGATGCTGGAGTCGATGCTTACTTGCCCAAACCGTTCGATCCCGACGAATTAGTAGCAATAGTGGGGCGCATCCTCAAGCGTCAGGCCGAAACCTCTGCGCCGCCAAGTACGGCCACAAATCTAGAAGATATTGCTCGTCAGATTGCCGAGTTGAGAAATACGATCGAGCATGGCGGTGGTATTGTCACTACACCCCCACCAATTCGGATCGATTTGACTCCCAGAGAACAAAGCGTTTTAGATTTGGTAGCTCAAGGATTGATGAATAAAGAAATTGCCAGGCGCTTGAATACCAGCGTGCGTAACATTGAAAAATACGTCAGTCGCTTGTTTAGTAAAACTGGGACTAACGGCCGCACTGAATTAGTTCGTTATGCCTTGGAACACGGGCTAACGAAGTAACCGATCGATACGCGATCGTCTGAGGTTATGTTTCTAGTTTTTTTCGATCGCATTGCCAAAACGATTATCTGCCAAGCGCGATCGAAAGTTCGATTCGTCACCAAGATCGATCGCCATTGTAGTATTAAATTACTTGAGTTTTGAGCGAGCTTAAACCTCGATCTCAATCGTTGGCTGTAACTGCTATTCATTTCTAGAGTGAGTGGTAAGATAGCCTTAAGCCAAACTGACGTTAGTTAGGCTTTATCATTGGGAATCAATATGCGTAATTCAGATTTACTTGAGGTATTGAGCAATGTCGCCAACCAGTATCCAAAAGACTTAGCAAACCGACAGATACGGGATATTCCTCGAATTTCATTCAACATTGGTATTGCCTTAGAAGCAGTCAAACCCAAGCTTCATAAAGAATTGGAAATATGCGATTTAGGGGGCGGCATAGGGCTGTTTTCAGTTGGCTGTGCCGCCTACGGAATGAAGAGAACTGTATTGATCGACGATTTTGATGATTCTGTTAATCACCAATTCGGGAACTCCATACTCGATCTGCATAAAAGTCTTGGGGTTGAGGTGATTAGGCGCAACGTTATCGAAAATGGTATTGATGATATTCCAGGGACTTTCGATGTCATCACTACATTTGACAGTATGGAACATTGGCATCACTCACCAAAAAGGCTTTTCCACGAAGTTGTTAAAAAACTCAAACCCGGCGGAGTATTCGTGTTGGGCGTGCCAAATTGCGTAAATATAAGAAAGCGGATTACGGTTCCCTTTGGCATCGGCCAGTGGAGTTTGATGCAAGATTGGTATGAACCGGATAAATTTCGCGGACACGTTCGCGAACCTGACGTAGGCGATCTTATTTACATTGCTGCCGATATGGGACTAACCAATACTAAGATATACGGAAGAAACTGGTTGGGTTATTACTCTTCAAAGCAACTCGTTCGGCTGGCTACGAAAATTGTTGACTATCCATTAAGGCTGAAGCCATCACTTTGTTCGGATATTTATCTGGTAGGGCGAAAAGTCTAACAAGACGCTCTATCGCTCCAAATTCTTAGCGATCGCACTTGGTGATTTTTGCCAGTTAAGCCACAAGCGATCGCCTCTTGCAAGCTACCAGCAGCCGAAACCACTAGGGTGGTGGCTCCCCGATCTATTGCTGGAGTCACAGTATCCGGCGCGAATCGATCGCTACAAGTATTTTGAAGTTAGGCGAATAATTCCTACAATGGAAATATGGCCATTATGGAGATTATGGGAGTTCCCCACGCCTACGACTTAACTGCTCCCAGGGACTATCCTCATACCCTGGTTTTCATTCACGGTTGGCTCCTCAGCCGCAGATACTGGCAACCATCGATCGATTTGTTGGCATCAGATTATCAATGCCTAGCTTACGATTTGCGAGGATTTGGCGATTCTCAACTAGGGAGTCAGAACGATCGCTCTTTGGAGTCTGAAGTACCAAAATGGAATGCTGACTACACTCCAGCCGCTTACGCTAGAGATTTAGAGTTATTGCTAGAAGAGTTAAATATTTCTAGTGCTTGGCTGATCGGCCACTCTTTAGGAGGTAGTATCGCCTTGCGGACAGCCGATCGCCTACCGCACCGGGTTAAGGGCGCAATCTGCGTGAATGCTGGTGGGGGCATCTATATCAAAGAAGTTTTCGAGCGGTTTCGGGCTGCCGGACAGCAAATGTTGAAACTCCGTCCCCGCTGGCTGTGCCATCTACCCGCGATCGATGTTTTTTTTCGTTACGCCAATGTCGCGCGTCCTCTTTCTGGCTACTGGGGCCGCCAGCGGCTAATCGATCTGGCTATTGCCCATCAAGAAGCAGCCGTGCGCACTTTGTTAGACTCTACCACCGAAACTGAAGTCAACAGCTTGCCTCAACTCGTCGCTCGCTTGCAGCAACCAGTTTATTTTATTGCTGGTGCCAAAGATACAGTCATGGAGCCGAAGTACGTCCACTACCTCGCTAGCTTTCACCCCCTGTTTCAAGCCTGTGGCGAAAATGTCAGAGAAATTCCCGACTGCGGACACTTGGCTATGGTAGAACAGCCAGAAGCCGTCGCCCATCAAATCCGTACCATTCTCGATTGTCATCGAGCTTAGAGGCTGGCCCACAGATTTTGGCAAAGCGTGTTAGCATTTTCCTCTAACCTCATTTTGCATTTAACCGAGTATATTTACTTTCATCCTGCTTTTCCCCACATATAGAGCTAATGTATAACAGCTTAGGTCCAGCAAAAACCGTAGAACTGTTTCAAAAACAGCCATCACCACATACTTATTTGGCCGGTCAGATCGTCTTCTCGCAAGGAGAAACAGGCGATGTGATGTACGGCATCATTGAAGGCGAAATCGAGATGCAAGTCGATGGCAAGGTAGTAGAGATTGTTAAGGCAGGCGATGTCTTTGGCGAAGGGGCGTTAGTTCAACCCGATCGATCGAGGGCTTCGACGGCAATTGCTAAAACTGACTGCAAACTAGCTTCCATCGATCGAGAACGCTTTCTGTTTGCCGTCCAACAAACCCCCATGTTTGCCCTGCAAGTGATGAAAAGTTATTCCGATCGTCTCCGTCGTCTAAAGTATATGTTTTGAGTCTAGTGGGGCATCAAGGCAATTCGCAATTCACAATTGACAATTCGCAATTACGGTCAGTTGTATTAGAGTAGTGGCGTATTTCATCTAAAGCGGTGCGTTACGACGGATTGATGAATTAAAGTCACAGCAAAAGTTATCGCCGTCTAACGCACCCTACTCTTATGCATCAAATTAGCTCAAACACGCCACTAAGAGTTCAAAAGTATTTCCTTCAGAAACGCTTCTAAACTCCTGTATTGTTCTGCAATTATTGACCTGAAACCAGATGCCAAAGCGTCTGAGGAAGCTGGACTATATGGTTCAAAAGTTGCTGCGGCCCGATGCCAAACAGCAGTTGCAAGACTAACACGATCGCGGCTATTGCTATAGCTGTGGTAAAGGTGGTCTTTGCTAACTTCAGCAAAGCCGTAAATACCAACCAAGAAACTACTAAGGCGGCGATCGTCACGATCAATTCTACTGGCATATATTAGTTCGATAGCTGTTGGCTGACTGCCATCGCTTCCTCTCTAGCCCATAAATCTGCCGCCACAATATCATCTAATGAAGGAGTAGGACGATTTTGGGGCGTAAAGCGATCGCATACAGTTTCAATACAACGGGCAATATCTAAAAATCGGATTTTCTCAGCTAAAAATAGGGCCACTGCTTGTTCGTTAGCTGCATTCAGCACCGCTGGCATCGAACCGCCAGCCCGACCAGCGGCATAAGCTAGCTGCATACAGGGATACTTCTGGTGGTCTGGTTCCTTAAAAGTCAGATCTCCTGCTTTGACTAAATCTAGCCGTTCCCAGTCGGTATGAATCCGTTCGGGATAAGAAAGAGCGTACAGCAAGGGCAAACGCATATCCGGCCAGCCCAACTGGGCTAAAACTGAAGTATCTTGCAACTCAATTAACGAGTGAATGATGCTTTGGGGGTGGATGACAATTTCAATGTTTTCGTATGCCATCCCAAATAAAAAGTGAGCCTCAATTACTTCTAGCCCCTTATTCATCAAAGTAGCTGAGTCTACAGTGATTTTGCGTCCCATCGACCAGTTAGGATGCTTCAAAGCATCTGCCACCGTAACTAATTCTAACTTTTCCACCGGCCAATCGCGGAAAGCCCCGCCAGAAGCAGTTAACAGAATTCGCTTCAGTCCCGATTTCGGTACGCCTTGGAGGCATTGAAAAATTGCCGAATGTTCTGAGTCGGCCGGGAATAATTTCACCCCATGCTTTTCTATGAGGGGCAAAACCACCGGGCCCCCGGCAATCAAAGTTTCTTTGTTGGCTAAGGCAATATTCTTACCAGCTTCGATCGCTGCTACTGTAGGTAACAAACCAGCACAGCCGACAATTCCAGTCACGACGATTTCGGCATCGCCGTAGCGGGCGACTTCAACCACCCCTTCGTTTCCGGCCAGCAAAATTGGTTGCGGGTTGACTTCGGCTATGGCTGCTTGCAGTTCGGGTAATTTCTCTGCCTCGCAAAGGGCAACAATTTCCGGGCGAAACTGCCGGATTTGCTCTGCTAGCATGGCGACGTTGCGCCCTGCTGCTAGCCCCACCACTCTAAATAGATCTGGATACTGGGCGACGATATCTAGGGTTTGAGTACCGATCGAGCCTGTAGAACCGAGAATAGCGATCGCTTTCACAAGTTAAAGAATTATGACCATCTGTAATAGAGATTAATACAGAAGTAGGTCAATACGCATAAAAAATCCTCCAGGGAAGACACTGGAGGATCGAGACAATCTCAAATCTCAGACGGAATTGGGGATTTTCAGTTAATTACAGCAATCCCAGAAAATGCAGCACGCCTTGACCCGTAGCTAGTTCTGTCATCACGGCGGCGGCAAAGCCAATCATTGCTAAGCGGCCGTTCCAGTTTTCAGCTTGAGGGGTAAAGCCAGCTTTGATGTCGTTACGGTTTTCAGCTTGCATAGTTCTTACCTGGTGAAAGTGGGTTTGTAACTTTATGTAAACAAATATAACAAAAAATTACAAGACTGCAACCTCACCTTGTCAGGGTTCGATCGTACTGATGGGGAAGGGAGTAATACCAAATCCGGTTCTCATACCATCCATTGCTGCCCTCACCCTCAACCCCTCTCCCAAGAGAGGTACCGTGTATACATAAGTCCTACAAAGCTCGCTAGACGTGGTTTGCCCACCCTACGGGAAGCCGAAGAAAGCGTCTACATCCCCCAGCCCCTTCTCCCCACTACCAGGGAGAAGGGGAACCGGAGTCGAACCTCGGATTCAACCGCTAGAAATTCTCCCCAGCTAATTCCGGTGGTTAAAGTCCCTCTCCCGTGGGAGAGGGATTTAGGGTGAGGGCAAGATGTGTGTACACCATAGCCCAAGGGAGAGGGGAGCCGGAGGCTTTTTGAGGTCAAGACGGTTTTGGAAACCGGATTTGGGGTAAGGGGGAAAGAATTACCCTTTTCTCTTCTTCATCAGACGACGTTGCTGGAAAGCCTACCTTTGAGTTTAATTTCTGGAGATGTTTACAAGTAGCTCGGAAACTAGCCTCTTAGACGCTTAGCAGATCAAAGTTTTTCCAAATAGCTCAGTAAGTCTGCCATGGCTTGCGTGCTTGGTTGGAATTGTGGCATCGGAGGAGTTTTGCCACCGATCACCTGTTCGATCAAACTAATCTTCGATTTGCGCTTCGATATGGCATCTAAACTGGGACCGACTCGACCTTCTGCTCGATTGCCGTGACAACCAGCACAATTCATCTGAAAGATAGCGTGCCCTTGAATTGGATCGCCCGGCAAGGATAGAACCGTTTTGACGTATGGATCGGAGCCGCGTATCCAGTGAAGTCCTAAAATAGTAGCGAAGACAACCAACAAAACCGCTAGCGCCATCAAAATGAGACGCTGCATCAAGATTTCTGGTTTGAGGAGTTGGTTATCCAAAGCTGTTTGAGCCACGCGATCGAAAAATTAGTGTCGATGACTGACGCTGGCACACCCAAAACCTACAGGCTTGGTAAATAGGGTAAGGTATGTGTACCGCTGTATCTAGACAGATTGAGATTATTGTACATAGTTTAAATATTATCAAGTTTTATGAGAAGAACCAAAAAGTCTTTAGAAAATCAATCGATTTGCGATCGGCTTCACCTCGATCCGCTCTCTGCTTGAATACCCATGTTCGAGAGAGAGGAGGCGGGGAGAGTCAATCTTGGGGGAAATTAGACGGATTCGATCGGCGAAGAGAGGGAGAATCCCCAAGTCCAATAGGGCTGGGGAAGATGTCAATGGTAGGATGAGAACGTAGATCGAACTTAAAACATGGGAGTAATAAAGTGGTTGAACCCCTGCTAGATGGAATTGTGATCGGGCTGATATTAGTTACGCTCTCTGGACTGTTTGTGGCTGCCTATATGCAATACAAGCGCGGTAATAAACTCAACGCTTGAGATTGAGGAGTTCAGAAGTAGCATACAAGAAGGCTTCACCTACGGAAGTTCAGAATTCGTAGGGGCAAAGCATTTAGGCGATAACATATTGGTGAGATTTAAAAGTTTCTTGCCAAATGCTTCGCCCGTCCAGGAGTTTAAGTAGTGAGAAGTTTTGAGTGTGGAGTATTGAGTAAAGAATGCTCTCCCTCTCCTTCTTCTCTCTCTGCGCTCTCTGGCATCTCTTCTAATAAAACAGGACGATAGAACGTCACAGCGGTACTGCCGTAAACCTTCTGACGACAAATTTCTAGAGCGGGAATTGGTGTCACCTGCCAGATAGTCGAACTGTGTTCTACGGCTAGTTCGCCAGTAGAAGCGAGGAGGTGATATTGAGCGATCGCTTCTAACACTGGCTGATATAAATCGCTGGCATAAGGAGGATCGAAGTAGATGCGATCGAATTGCCGATCGCAGAGAGTTTTCAACCGCTGGACTACATCCCCTTGTATGACTTGAAATTCTTGATTTTCGCGAGCTACTTGTTGCCAGTTTTGTCGAACTATAGCGCTAGCACGGCTCGATCGCTCGATCCCGACGACCAAACTAGCGCCTCGACACAAAGCTTCTGCCCCCATAGAACCGCTACCCGCACACAGATCTAACCAGCGACACGAGGCGATCGTCCCTTGCCAAATATTAAATACTGCCTGTCGCACCCGTGCGGAAGTCGGTCTGGTGTCTTGACCCGATAAAGTTTTGAGCGCCCGATTGCCGTAAATTCTCATTTTAGGAGTTCAGGAGTTGTAGAGACGTTGCATGCAACGTCTTTACAGGAGTTCAGAAACTACGTTGATGCGCTCCATTCCAGCATAGACGTTGAAACGCCGATCGCGCAGAAACCCGACTAAAGTAATCTGAAATTCTTTGGCTAAGGCTACGGCTAAGCTGCTAGGCGCAGAAACCCCGCAGATAATAGGTGCGCCAGCGACTAAGCATTTTTGCAAGATTTCAAAGCTAGAACGCCCACTGACGAGGACGACGCGATCGCTCAAAGGCAATCGCTCTCCAAGCAGCGCCCAACCGATAAGTTTATCGACAGCATTGTGCCGACCGACATCTTCTCGCACGGCTAACAATTGCCCCGTTGTGTCAAACAAAGCCGCAGCGTGCAAGCCACCTGTAGCTGCAAAAACTCGTTGAGCCGATCGCAACTGTTCTGGCAGACTATAGAGAACTCGATCTGTTACCGATTGCCCTAAAGCAATGGGCGAGCAATCCCGTAAGGACAGAGCTTCTAAACTCGCTTTGCCGCAGACACCGCAAGCACTGGTAGTGTAGAAATGACGTTCTAGCGATCGCCAATCGGGGAGTAATTCGGGAGAAAGTTCGACGTTGACAATGTTATCTCGATTTTCCACGGCTACGCCTCGATCGAGGCAATGAGTCATCCGGCGAATATCCGATCGACGGCGAATAACTCCCTCACCATAAAGAAATCCGGCGGCTAGTTCAAAATCGTTTCCAGGCGTTCGCATCGTCACTGCTACAGTTTGCTGGCTCTCGCCTGCGATTAGGCGGATTTCCAGCGGTTCTTCTGTTGCTAGTCGATCTAAATGCGAACGAACTCGACCGTTCTCAACTATCCAGACTTGGCTGTTGGTTTTACTTTTAAGTGGCTCCTTCATTGCGAGAGGGGGAGATGGGGAGATGGGGAGATGGGGAGATGGGGAGATGGGGAGATGGGGGGATGGGGAGATGGGGAGATGGGGAGATGGGGAGAATTTTTAACTCCACACTTAACACTTAACACTCAACACTCCACACTTTCTACAACACTCAACACTCAACACTCCACACTTCTTAAACTCCTGCCTCCTGCTTTCTACCTCCTGTATCGCGCTTCCTGGCTTCTGTTTTCTGAACTTCGGTGTTGCGACTCAATATTTTATCGAGCAGAGCCAAAAATTCATCTTTCAGGTAGGGCTTGGTGATATAGGCACTGGCTCCTAATTGTCTGGCTAAATCGCGATCGCGTTCGGTTTTGACAAAAGTGAGCATTACTACTGGTACTCTAGCCAATTGCGGGCGTTGACGGCGATAGCGCAGAAAATCAAAGCCGTTCATCACTGGCATTTCGATATCGCAAATGACTAGCTGAACTTCTGGATGTTGTTGGAGTCGATCGATCGCCTCTCTGCCATCTTTGGCCGATACCACTTGATAGCCTGCTTCTTCCAGGGTCATGGTTAAGATTTCCCTGACGGTTCTAGAGTCGTCTATTACCAAAACAGTAGAAGTATTGTTTAGAGCCGATTGCGCTGAAATTACTGTTTGTTGAACCAACGTCACCACGTCGATCACTGGCAAGGGGCGATCGCCTCTGATATTGGTACAGCCATATATGTAATTCGGAGCGGCAATGGCGGCGCTAAAAGGCTTGACGGTCAATTCTGACTCCGATACTAATTGGTCGATTTCTACTTCTAAAGCCATCAATTCTGGACCTAATTTGAGTACCAGCATCATGACAGGCTTCGGCTCTGCACTAGCGAGATTCTGACGGTTAGCCGTAACCGGGGACAGGCTCTTATATTCCATCAGTTCGGATATTTGATAGATGGGCAGCTTTTGTTGCTCCCAATCTAAAAATCTTTGCTCTCCATAGACCTCGATCCGATCGCTTTGAGCGGCTAAAACTTCGACTACCCGATTAGAGGGCAAAAGCAAGACCGCAGACCCCGACGACCACACCAGTAAATCCTCAGTTTTGAGTACCCGCTCGACGTTTGAGGTAGATCCTAGCGATTGATTGACTGTAAGTGCCTCCCAACCCGCTCTGCGCCTGCTTTTCTCGTCGGGGATGGGAGAAGGCAATCGCGGCATCAGTACCGGACCTGTTTGCCCTCTGACGTTTTTACCTCCCGTTCTGCCAGTAACCGACGGCCCTGTAGTTCTGGGATAGCTGCTGAATATTTCTTCGAGAGACGGGAAAGCTGGAAAACTGTTGGCGAACGAGTTAATTTCTGGGCGACGGTGCTGCTGGTTAATAGGCGCGGCCGCTGCTGGCGATACGTTCTTTTTGCCCTCGGCGTAATTATCTAGGGCTGCCTGAGAAGCTGCTTGCCAACCAACTAAGGCCATTTGACCGACAGCGGGGGCTAATTGAGGGCTAGCAGCGATCGTCAAAAACACCACTTGAGCGATCTCGACAAACTGGGGTAAATCTAAGACTTCTCCTACCCCTAGTAAGACCTCTGCCTGATGCCGCAGTTCGGCGATTAATTTGGGGTTATGGGGTTGACTCAAAATCTCCTGCCAGCGTTCTAAGGCTTCGGGAACGTCTATATGCAGCATCAACTTGGCTAAATCGATGCCGAGATCGGCTGCTGTTGGCAGGGTAGTCGCAGCCTGTGACGATTTGCCCAGTCTAGCTTCTAATTTGGCAAATATCGGCTGCGCTCGATCGAGGACATCAGCGATATGAACCTGGCTGGATGGTTTATCGGCTAGCAAGGGCAGGCGCAAACATTGATAGGCTTGTAGTAGCAAAGCTTCTAATTCGGCATCCATCGACAGCCCTTCTTGGCGCAACGACAGAAATATCGACTCCAACTGCTGCGCCAGAGTTTGAATGCCAGTTAAGCCCACGTAAGCTGCCCCGCTTTTGATCGTATTAGCTGCTTGTACTAAAGTGTAAATTCTCGCCGTACTGAGATCCTGCGGCAAAGTCAGCAAGCTGTCTTCAATTTGCTGTAAGAGTTTTAAAGCTTCTGGAATAAACTGTTGGTAAACCTGGTTGGGGGGTTCGGTGGGGTTAGCCATAGCTTAAGTTCCTAAAAATTTGGCTAAAGTACGAGATTTACCTGCGGATCGAGTCGGCGAACGATCGAGAATAACGGCAGGGTGATGAGTTTTCAATTTGCTCGTAGGGGCTACTAGCCTATACGCGCCGTTTTCTTGCCTGACAGCGTTGACCGCTGGAGGCGATCGATGCCAGAAATTACCGGGGCGAAGCGAGAAGCCCATAATATAACTAGAGTGTTATTCTCAGAAGAATATTACTACTTTACGTTCTCAGTAAAAAAAATACTTTAACTTAAAACTTATTTAAGTAGTATTCCCAGATTTTCTCCAACTCTCTAAATTTCCCAGATGTTAGCCTTTATTCTTTCAAGTTAGGTTAACGTCAGTTGGGGATAGAGCTTGTACCCTGATGTTCTCGTAGCTAGTGGGAATCTAGCACTAACGTAATTGCTAAATTTGGGCAGATTAAGGTCAAAAAATCTGCCCGAACTCCGAACTCCGAACTCCGTTGGCGCAGCCTGTCCGCAGGACATACTCCGAACTCAAATTGGGTTATTGTTCGATCGCTTCGAGATCCCGGACCAGCGTTAATAGCTGTTGAATAAACTCAGACACTTGGAAAGACTTTTCGGAATTTTGGTTGGCGATGTCGGCCAGTTGCATCACGGCTTGGCTGGCAGAGTTTAAGGTTTCTGTTTGATTGGCAGTTGTTTGGCCGATATCTGCTACTATCGTCGCGATCTGGGTGCTGACGCTACTAATTCGATCGAGTTCCTCTCGCGCCATTCCTAGCAGTTGAGCGTTGGCGGTCGCGAGTTCGGTTTCTGACTCAATGACTGTCAATGCTTCTTGAGTTTGAGCCTGAATTTGGGCTACTAAGGGTTTAACTTGAGTGACATCGGCTTCTAACTGCTTGGAAGCAGCCAAAACCTTCTGGGCAATAGCAGCCAATTCCGTCCGACCTTCGCCGTTGCGAGCGGCTTCTAAGGCAATATTCATGGCTTGCAGCTTGAGTTGCATTGCTACTTTGGCGATCGGATCTAGCATTTCTATGAGTTGTTGGGCAGGTTCTCCCAGCAATTTCACGTTGCTGCTCACCGAGTCTACCGTGTCTTGGATGGCCGCCATGCCATGGCTCATTTGGTCGATCGTTTCCTTACTTAACTGCACGATTTCAGCAATCCGCTGTTTTTGCCGTTCGACTTCGCGCACTGAAGCTAATCCTCTTTCGGTCAAATCGACTAAAGCTTGAATTTGATGGTAAGCCACCTTTACCGATTCCATCTGGCTGACGACTTCTACCGATAGGCGATCGATCGTGCCTTGGCGATCTGCTAAGAGGGCTGACAGTTGGCGCTTGACGTTGGCGGTGTTTTGTTGCTGCCGCTGGCTGTCAGCTTGGGTGCGATAGGCCTGCTCTGCCTGAGATAATGCTCTAGCCCGATCGAGGGCAAATCCTACTTGGGCCGCGATCGAAGTGCAAAAATCGATTTCGTGGGGTTGCCAATAGCGGGTGCTGGAACATTGATGGACGATCAGCAACCCTAGCAGATCTCCATTTTGCAGCAGAATTGGCGTTACCAAATTGGCTTGAATCGCCAAACGTTCCATTAACTCTAGGTGTTCGGGATGAAAATCGGCGGCGAAGACATTATTAGTCGCGACTACCCGACCTTTTCTATACGCTTGACGCAATTGTGTGGGAATGCAAGCATCTTCGATTTTGTAATCCAAAGCATGGGGCCAGTTCGGCAGCACGGATTCGGCCACTATTTGACCGCTCCAGTCGCGATTGAAACTGTAAACGACCGCTCGATCGGCTCTCATCGCCTTGCGCACTTCTTCGACAGCAGTTTCGAGGAGGCGCTCTTCGTCGGCCGATTCCCGAATTCGGCGAGTGACATACTCGACTAAATGAGTTCGATCGCTTTGGGCATCAAGGCGTTCTAAAGTTCTGGCGCAATCGAGGGCAAAGCCTACTTGGGTGGCTAACTGAGCGAATAAATCGATTTCCGATTGCTGCCACTGACGCGGCCGAGCGCACTGATGGGCAATTAATAAACCGAATAAATTACCTTCGCTTAAAATTGGGGCTACTAAATTGGCTTTGACCCCGAAATCTGCCAGTTGTTCGAGGTGGCATTGGCTCAAGTTGGCTCGATGGACATCATCAACAGCTTGAATCCGACCCGCTTGATACTGTTCTAAATATCCTTGGGCAAAGCAAGGATCTTTAATATTGGCCCGCAGAGTTTTGGGAAAACCTGTAACTACCGATTCGGCAATTACGGTGCCATACCAGTTCTCATCGAAAGCATAAACTATCGTTCGATCGGCAGCGATCGTTTTGCGAACTTCTTCAACCGTAGTTTGCAGGATATCTTCTTGGTTGAGCGATCGCCACAGGCGGCGAGCAATTTCTACAAAGGACTCAACTCGATCGGCTTTAGTTTCTGCCCTCTCCAACAACCTAGCATAGTCAAGGGCAAATCCCACCTGGGTAGCTAGCTGAGCGAACAAATCGATCTCGCGATCTTGCCAAAGTCTGGGACTAGAGCAGTGATTGGCAATTAGCAAACCAAATAGCTGGTTATCTTTGATAATTGGTGCTACTAGATTGGCTTTGACGGCAAATCTCTCTAACAATCCAATGTGGCAATCGTTCAGATCGGCATTGTAGATATCGTTAATCGCTCGGACGCGACCTTGACGGTATGGTTCGATATAATCGGACAAACAGGGGTCTGAAAGCTTAGCCCACAGCATTTTAGGCAGCCCAGGAGCGACAGATTCTTCCACGATCGTCCCATCTTCGCTAGAGTCAAAGCGAAAAATCGCTACTCGATCGGTTCTCAAGGCTTTGCGAATTTCTCTGGTAGCAGTTCTTAAAGCGTCTTCAGCCGAAAGAGACTTTTGAATGCTGTGAGTGATGTTGAGCAAAACATCTATCCGTTCGGCGGCGGCTTCTTGTTTCCATAACAGGTCGGGAAATCGCTCCGCCAGGGCGTTGATGTTGTGTTCTAAGATTACTAACTCATCTTTTCCCTTCAGTCGCCGTCGAGTTGAGGCATCTTCGCGCCCCAGTCGATTGACCAGCCTAGTAGAGAGCGCAGATGCTTGCAGTACCGGACGGATGGCGATGGTTCCGAGCAAAGCGGCGATCCCGCCAGCAATTAAGGTAGTTAATCCCGCTGCCATTAGCCCATCAGACTGCTGCATGGCTAATAACTTCTCGATCTCGGCTGTATCTATTTGTCCGGCTTTCTTGGCTGCGAGTATTTGCTGTTTAATCGCCTCTGAGCTAACGAAGTGGATCGCTCCTACCGCCAGTCCGGGAAATATCCCGATCGCCAGACATAAAGCTGCTACTTTAGCCTTTAAGCCCCATTTCTGCTTTGGCTGTTGGCGAGTTAGATGCTTGGGTAGTCCCCTTTCAACTTCTAAACTATCTGCGGTCGAATTTTCGCTGTTAGACGGCGAGTCGATTTCCCAATCGCTATCTGCTGGGTCTGGGGGGCGATCGATCGTTAACTTTTGCCAGCTAGGCAAACTCGAATCAGAGGGCTGAAGCGGGTTAATTCCCTCACCAGTTTCACTCTGAAAGTGAGGATCGTTTCGATCGTCAGGCGGTTGGAGAGAGGAAGCTTTAGTCATCTGCGGGGGATTGGTAATAGGGGAGATGGGGAGATGGGGAGATGGGGAGATGGGGAGAGAGGGCGGAGAGGGCGAAGAGGGGGAGAAGTTTCTTAACTCAACACTCAACACTTAACACTCCACACTTCCAAAGCTCCTGAACTTCTGAACTTCTGAACTTCTGAACTCCACTTCCAAAGCTCCTGAACTTCTGAACTTCTGAACTTCTGAACTCCTCACATTCTGCATAATGATAGAAGAATAGCGAAGTTCGATTATTCTCTCAAGCTACTTTGCTACGATCGGGTAGAGTGACGGTCACTGTAGTACCTCGATCGATCTGACTTTCGATGTGGATCTGACCCTGATGATTTTCCACAATAGCAGCAGCGATCGCCAATCCTAAACCCGATCCTGTATTTTTCTCTTTTTCTCTCTCTTTCTTAGCACGAGACGGATCTACCCGATAAAATCGATCGAATAGATGAGGCAAAGCATCTTCAGGAATGCCGATCCCGCGATCGCTAATTTTTACTTGTAAGTAATCGTGGCGCGGTCGTCCCAACCGCTGCAATTGCACTCGAACTTCGGCTTTGTCGGTTTCGGTTTGAGGCATGGGGGTATATTTGACGGCGTTGCCGATCAGGTTGGTAAACAAACGAGCTAATTGTTCCCAATCTCCTTCAATGGTAAAGATTTCTTCTACAGGGTCGATGCGATCGGGAGGATTGACGATTTCTACTAAAATATCGATGCCCTTGGCGGCGGCTACTAGGCGTTGTTCTTCGATAACTTCGATCGCCAAAGCATCTAGCGGCACTGATGCCATTTTTGAGCGGGCCAGAGCGCTATCTTGTCTGGCTAAAAACAGCAGGTCGTCTACTAAATTTCCCAAACGGCGGGTCAACCTTTCTACCACTTGCAATTGCTGGCGTTGCAATGCGGGTAAAGGATTTGGATCTGCTAGTGCCACTTGAACGTTAGTTTGAATCGTGGCTACTGGATTCCTCAGTTCGTGAGAAGCGTCGGCAGTAAACTGTTTCAAGCGTTGATAAGACTCCTTTACTGGCTTCATGGCTAACCCTGACAACCACCAACCGATCGCGGCTACTGAGATCGCCATAGCGCTCGTTCCCAAACTTAAATCGACGATTAACTGCCGACTTGGTTTGGTAACTTCAAACCAGGGATGGCTGACGCGCAGATATCCCAAGACTTGCTGGCCGATTTCTACTCGCTCGGTTATTTGTCTCAACAGTACCGATGAGTTGGCTTCCCGCACTGTTTCTCCCGTGCGATTGGGATGCAACGGAATATCGAGCGGCATAGAAAAGGTCGATCGCAGTAACTCACCTGTAGGACTGAACCACTCTAAATCGATATGGTCATCTTCTACTGTATCAGTATTATCTTGAAAACTGGCTTCGACATTTAAGCGCCACTCTTTGTTCTGAGTGTAGGCTGGTTCGATGACGAGCGATCGCGTTACCACCTCGACGACATGATTCAAGGTATCATCAACTCGCTCGATTAAGGTGTTGCGAACGTACATATACACGCCAGTCGCAAACAGCAATAGCAATACAGCCGTCACAATTGCATACCAAAGAGCCAAACGGTAACGAGTTGCTTGAAACATAGTGTTTTCCGAAATGGCGGCTCGAATCTCTGGATCTTTACTTCTAGACTACCGCCAAGTATGAGGAGATTTATGCACGAAGGCGATTTCGATCTAGGTGTAAGTGGTACTTATGAAGAACCGATGGTTTTCCCAGAGGCGTTTTTGGTGCCACAGCAAATTCACCCCATTCTCCACCGCGCTGATTGCGCTCCCGATTGGCAAGTTTATCTCAAGAGTTACTGTTTTACAGGCGAGAGAGCATTTCCTCCTGGAGAATACCGCGCCCCAAAGTTCAAATCGAGCGACGAGAAAATATTGAGTTAGTTTTGGAGGACGATTCAACAGAGGAGTGACCAAAACAATTGTCAATTCGCAATTGTTAATTCCGGTTTCAGAGCTATTGCCTTTAGGCATGGGGATAATTGCGAATTGCTTTGGCTTTCTTCTCTCTGAACGCAGAAGCCAAGAATTTTGAAGTTTTAGATCTAGATTGAGGCATACAACCTTTAAAACTTTAAAACTCTTTAGTTTTCTTGTTCCTATTTCCATACTTAAGAAGTAAGCAGGTTCGGCGGCATAGGAGATAAAATAGATTTAAATCGAGGCATCGCGACGATCGAGAGAATGATAGACTAGCGATCGCCGGGGTCGATCGAAACATCTTTTAAAATATTATATTTCCTGGATTTCACCTATGCTGCAACACGCCCAAACCATCCGTTTTTACCAAAAGCTCACCGACGCGCTGGTCGAAATGTGGCATCGGGGTTATCGTTTTGACGATCTGCGTCTCTATCTCGATGGCTATCTGGCGGCGCTGCGCCACAGTAATGCGATCGAACCCCATCTCGTTCATCGACTAGAGGAAGAAGCTATTCGCTTTATTTACGATCCTTCGAGTTTTGAAGCTACTCAAACAGAACCCCAATCTGACTACCGCTAGCTGTCAAACCAATTTACAATTGACAGTTCGCAATTCACAATTAAGTCCATACTGGTTCTCTAAGGATACCGCAGGTATAGGCTGGAGTTAACAACTGCGAATTGCGAATTGCGAATTGCGAATTATTTAGGAAGCTAAGGCTACCTCTACCATTTGCTGTAACTCGCCCTTTTGATAGAGTTCGATCGCGATGTCGGAACCGCCGATTAACTGACCGTCGATATATAGTTGGGGAATAGTCGGCCAGTTGGAATATTCCTTAATTCCTTGACGGATTTCTGAGTCTGCTAATACGTCGATCGTTTCATAAGGCACGCCCAACGTATTTAAAATCTGCACCACGTTGTTAGAAAAACCGCACTGGGGCATCAACTTGTTGCCCTTCATAAATACCAGGATTTTGTGGTTTTTAACTAGATTGCCAATTTTTTCTTGAAGTTCTGGGGTCATAATCCTAGATTGCTAATTTCTAATCGTTAATTGCTTGCCAAGCTGCGGGAGTATAAGTTTTCAGCGCCAAAGCATGAATGGCCTCTGAAGCCATTTCTTGCTTCAGCGCCTCGTAAACTAGTTGGTGCTGCCGAACCAGCGACTGGCCTTCAAACTGCGAAGAAACCACTACTGCTTGGTAATGATCGCCTCCGCCTGTTAAGTCTTGCACCTGTACTTGGGCATCTGGCAATTTAGCTTTAATCGTGGCCTCAACCAGATCTGGGGTAATCATAAATAACCTCACTTGCAAGCACTGCGGTTTTAGCCGCTGGAAAAAACAACGCGGTAGGTGGTTTCGTCCTACCATTTTTCGTACAGGCCGAGAGAGTCAATTAGACTCCAAGATCGACGCTGCTTAATTATTGTAGCAAGAAGGCTCTCACCGAAAGGTATCGTTGACTCCGAGCATCGGCCAGATGAGATCTCGATCGCATTTATCCACCTACATTAGTTTAGCGATCGAGCAACTGTTGGATCGAGGGGGCACAACGATAAACCATCGCGGCCCGGCTTTCTACGCCGAGTTTGGCAAACATCCGACGCAAATAAGTGGCGACAGTACACTCGCTAATTCTAAGCTGACTGGCAATTTGTTTGTTCGCCTGCCCTAACGCCACCAGAGTGGCAATTTGTTGTTCGCGTTCGCTCAAAAGTATGTCAATATCGAGCTTTGCTGCTTGAGAAGTCGATTCAGACTCTACGATTAAGCAAATGCGATCGCCTACTGGAAAGCGAATGACTTCCTGAAGTTCTAAACTGGATGAAGAAAATAAATCGACAGCAGGCAAGGGTTTATCCTGTTTGCTTTTGACAGCATCTTTCACCATCAAAATGAAGTAGAGTCGATCTTGCAGATGAAACTCACCAACCAGATCGTATAAACAGGTAGTATCCTGGGTTGCCATCATCACCTCGCCAGCATTAAGTTATCGCAGCTTCGGAAGAATTAACTGAAGCCGTTCGGATAGGCGTTTGCCTATATGTATTACTCCATTACAGTAGAGCCATTTTCCGTAACGGGCAGAACTTCCGATAGATGCTTTCAAACTTAATATGTACGATGGTGGAAATTTATGCTCTGATACCAATCGATCGCCAAAAGGAGCAAAGCTCTAACCTTGCTCCTCTTGGCGATCGCTACTTTAAACTTGACGTGCCAGTATAACTAAGCTGCCAAGATCAGTCGCCGACTCTGCCAGTCGGTCTGCTGACGCTAATGGATGTATATTTTGGACCAGACGCTGAGCCGATGCCTGTAACTAGTACGGCGTTAACGCCGAGTCTAGCTGATGCCGCACAGTTCGATCTGATCCGGGCAGAGCCTTCGAGAACGCCCGTAGTATCGCGGAAGACGTTTAGAACGAAAGGTGGTACGCTCTCTCCGGCATTAGCAGTAGTAAATTCAGCAGTGGTTTGGGGAGGAATGTTAAACGGTCCAGAAACACCTGCTTGACCAGCACCGAAACCAAACAACCATTCCACCTGAACTTGGCAAGCTACAGCGTTGGTATTCTTAATAGAAACCACTGTTTCCGTGCCAGCGGTGCTGTTAGCATAAATCACGTCGTATAAGATGTTGGGCAGCACGGGGGCAATGGCTGGAGCAACTTTAAGAGACTGGGAACCGACACCTCCGCCGGAACCATCTGCGGCTCCAGCAAACGCCGGATTGTTGGTCAAACCAATGACTGTTGCCAATGTCATCGAAGCAATCACTGGAACGGAAAAAAGGGCTTTAGATCTCATTTTTACCTCACGAGCTTCAATATCCTGTTTTTTTCTA
This sequence comes from Cyanosarcina radialis HA8281-LM2, assembly GCA_019359615.1. Lineage (GTDB taxonomy): Bacteria > Cyanobacteriota > Cyanobacteriia > Cyanobacteriales > CCAP-1448 > Cyanosarcina > Cyanosarcina radialis. Next base: position 14,923 of record JAHHHA010000038.1, on the reverse strand, counting down.
GAGATAATCTCTAAACACAGATATAACCGCTCGATCGCTCGAAACTACAGTCACACGTTCTGGGTCATCTAAATGGATTACTCGATTTTGGACGACAAAGAATGAATCGGAGCAGCGCAACGGTAAACTATAGCCTGCTGGTGGGCAGGCCGAACCTGGGTAAACCCGATCGACAAGCAAATCGAGTATTATGAAATCGCCCCGATCGAGCCTCTTTACCTACTTCTTATGCAAATCAAAGTTACTTGGCAGCAAAGCGATACTAACCCCGAAAGTGCTGACAACTTTGCCACCATTAGCCAGTGGTGGGCCAGTCTCGATCGTCAGCAAATCGCTTGGCGACAGCGGCTAGTGCCATCATCTGGCGATGTTAGCGAACTCAACTGGGAATCTCAACGATTTGATGAAGTTTTTGCGATCTCTCGCCCGCAAATTCGCGGTATTACTCTTTATTGGTATAAACCAGACTCCCCTCAAGAGCGCAACACCACGCCTAGCAAACTGGAGCTAGACACTTTGCACCAACAGCTATATATTTATCCACAATCGCAAAAAGAAGTTGTCTATCGGGTTGGCATCCCTGAAGTTGTCTATCAAACGCTGGAAATCAAAAATCCGCAATTAGAACTTGTGGCTGTAGGAGAAAACTACCTGCTTACCTTACGGGATAACTTGCAAAAAATTGAAATAAAAACTACTTTAAACCCAGAAAATATCGACAAAATAAAGCAACAGCTATCTTAAGATCGTCCAGATATATAGATGACGAGCCTAGTTCTATAATCTATTATCTTTTAGCTTTTGAGATTACTTCACCCTTCATAATTCGCAATTCATAATTCATATGAGGAGAAGTATTAAAGATGGAAAAACATTTACAATTAATTATCCCAGTAGTTGCTATTTCGCTGGGTTTGATAGCGGGATTGGTCTTTGAAAAGATCGTTATTAAACGACTAGAAAACTGGGCTACTAAGGCTAAAGTACCGGGCAATAAACGCATCTTTAGATCGATTCGGGGCGAGCCGAGACTTCTGTGTCTCATCGCTGGCTTGTATTGGGCAATAATTAGTCTTGATGTTTCTGAGTTATTGCCGCCAGAGACTTCTGACATCATTCAAAGAATCCTCACCGCTATTGCCCTTTACTTAGTTACTCTGATCTTAGCTCGACTAGCGGCGGAATTTATTAGTTCGATAACTCGTCGGGTTGAAGGTGTTTCTGTATCCTTACTGTCTAATCTAGGTAAGATTGTCGTCTTAGTTTTAGGTATATTAATAATCCTCGATCGCCTGGGCATTCCAATTACTCCCGTGCTGGCAACTTTGGGGATTGGCGGTTTAGCAGTAGCTTTGGCATTTCAAGAAACTCTAGCAAACTTGTTTTCTGGGTTGTACCTAGTAATTTCTAAACAAGTAAGAGATGGAGATTACATCAAATTAGAGAGCGGTCAAGAAGGATATGTCGTCGATATCACTTGGCGCAATACGGTGATTCGAGAAATATCTAACAATGTTGTTGTCGTCCCGAATACTAAGCTGGCTTCGGCAATTTATACTAATTACCATTTGCCGATTAAAGAAATAAATCTGCCGATTCAAGTGTCAGTTGGTTACGATAGCGATCTCGATCGAGTCGAAAAAGTCACTTTAGAAGTTGCCAAGGAAGTGATGGCAGAAATATCACCAAAGACTACAAACTTTGAACCTTTTCTGTTCTATCAAGAGTTTGGTGAAGCTGGGATCAACTTGGATGTTTTTTTGAGAGTTAGCGAATTTTTAGATCAACGGGCAGCCAAACACGAATTTATCAAAAAATTGCACCGACGCTACCAAAAAGAAGAGATTGAAATTGCTTGTCCTGGCATAGAAGTAGTTTATGTGAAACAGTAGGTTGGATAGAGCGTCAGCAAAACCCAACTCACCCAATCCTAATGCGATCGCCCAATGGTGTATAGATAAGTTATCGGTTATGCGGTTTCACATTTCGATCCCCCTAAATCCCCCTTAAAAAGGGGGACTTTGAGAGCTTCCCCCTCCTTGGTGCCAGCTACATGACGAGGGAACCTCGCCGCAACTCCCCCCCTTTTTAAGGGGGGCTAGGGGGGATCTAATGCAGGGACTCCAAGTTTTCCCACAGATGTGTATACACGGTAGCTCCCTTGGGAGAGGGGTTGGGGGTGAGGGCAGATCGATCGCTTATCGTTTCGCTAGCTTCTTCATCAACTTCCGCAATCGAATCGACTTGGGTGTAACTTCCACCAACTCATCGGCACTGATGTACTCTAAAGCGCGTTCTAGACTCATTTCTACCGGGGTTTGCAATTGCACGTTTTCTTCAGCCGTAGAAGCACGGAAGTTAGTCAACTGCTTGGTTTTGCAAACGTTGAGATCTAGATCTTGAGGACGGTTGTTTTCTCCGACAATCATGCCTTTATAGACTTTAACCCCAGGATTGATAAAGAAAACACCGCGATCTTCAGCATTTTTCAGGGCGTAGAAAGTCGCTACCCCTTCTTCAAAGGCAATCAGCACCCCGTTGCGACGAGTTTCGATATCTCTAGCGATCGGCCTATAGTCCAGGAAACTGTGATTCATAATCCCTTCACCGCGAGTCAAGCGCATGAATTCACCCCGGAAGCCGATCAAACCCCGTGCAGGAATGACAAACTCTAGCTGCGTGCGACCGTTACCGCCCACCTGCATATCTTGCATTTCGGCTTGGCGCTGACCCAACCGTTCGATACAACTGCCCGTACTTTCTTCCGGCACGTCTAGTACCAAGCATTCGTAAGGTTCGCAAGGTTGACCGCTGACTTCGCGGAAAATTACTTGCGGTTGGGAAACTTGAAATTCATAACCTTCCCGCCGCATGGTTTCAATTAAAATGCCCAAGTGCAATTCGCCGCGACCGGAAACCAAGAATTTATCGGGAGAATCGGTTTCTTCTACCCGCAAGGCCACGTTAGTTTCTAACTCGCGGAACAAGCGATCGCGCAATTGCCGCGAGGTGACGTAAGTGCCTTCCTGTCCGGCAAAGGGCGAATCGTTGACCGAAAAGGTCATTTGCAATGTCGGTTCGTCTACTTTGATCAGAGGCAGGGCTTGGGGTTCGTCCGGGCAAGTAATCGTCTCCCCGATATTGGCATCGGCAAACCCAGAGACGGCAACGATATTGCCTGCCGAAGCCGATTCCCAATCGATCCGCTTTAAGCCTTCAAATCCCATTAGCTTAGTCACTTTGGCTTTGATAATTTGGCCCGCTTCGTTGACTAAAGCCGCTTGCTGACCGACGCGAATTACCCCATTGTGGATTTTGCCGATGACGATCCGCCCCAAATATTCCGAATAATCTAGGGTAGTCACTTGCAATTGCAAAGATTTTGCCGGATCGCCGACTGGAGGTGGCACGTGATGCAAGATGGCCTCAAACAAAGGCTGCATATCTGCATTTTCCTCTTCGAGTTCGTTTTTGGCATAACCAGCTAACCCCGAAGCAAACAGATAGGGAAACTCGCACTGATCGTCATCTGCCCCTAATTCCAAGAACAGATCTAAGACTTTATCTATGGCCCCATAAGGATCGGCTTGAGGGCGATCGATCTTGTTGACCACTACGATGGGGCGCAACCCTTTTTCTAAGGCTTTTTTCAGCACGAATCGAGTTTGAGGCATCGGCCCTTCATTGGCATCCACGATTAAGATGCAGCCATCTACCATGCCCAATACCCGTTCGACTTCGCCGCCAAAATCGGCGTGTCCGGGAGTATCGACAATATTAATTAAGGTGTCTTGATATTTAACAGCGGTGTTTTTCGCCAGGATGGTAATCCCCCGTTCCCGTTCGATCGCATTGGAATCCATGACGCAATCGGGCACTTCTTCTCCTTCGCGAAAGATGCCAGATTGTTTCAGGAGGGCATCAACCAGGGTGGTTTTGCCGTGATCGACGTGGGCGATGATGGCTACGTTGCGAATGGGAAGCGTCATAAGTACCGAAGTATGGAGTGTTAAAGGTGTGGGGGCGATCGTCCCCACGGGAACAGCTACAGAAGGGCTATCCCTCAAGTCTATGCCAAAGCAACCTTGCTATAAGCGATCGAGCAAAACCCGCCCTCAGTCTTGCTTGCAGGAGTGGCTCGCTAAAGAGAGTTTCTGCCAGAGTCTTAGATCTGTAACGAATACTTAATAATTGTACCTCGCTCTGAGAAAGAATAACAGGAGACATGAGGCATCATCACAGCCACATACAATTAGCAATTCAATTGGGTAAAGCACATTCTTGTGGGGTAGGCATCCTGCCTGCCCCACTATCTTGTTACCAAAAATGTAACGGTTAATATTAGTTTTTTGGGAGGTTTTATCGATATAAAAAATTGGCAAAAATCATGGGAACATTTGGCTGCTTGTCAACGACTTAATAAATGTAAAGGAAACCAAAATCTCTGATTCATTGCACCAGGTAACTATGAAACTCTCTTGCAAATCTGGTTTGAAAATCTCTGTATTTTCAGCCTTAAGTATGGCTCCCATTTTTCTATTTGGCAGCACCGCTTTTGCCAGTCCAGCGATGAACGATGTCTACGTTGGGGCTGGAATTACTCAAAGCGTAACTAATGGCGGCAATCCAGGACAAGAATCGCAATTTGGCGGTAATATTTCCGGCAGAGTTCCTATTCCTAACGTGCCAATTTCTGCCAGAGGTAGCGTGTTATTTAACGATAGCACTAGTGCCATCGTTCCCACTGTCACCTACGACATGGGAATTGCTCCAAACACCAACCTTTTTGTTGGTGGAGGCGCTTCTTTCGTTCAAGATCGAGGCACGACTACTGCTTTAGGCGATCGCAACGCGCCTGTAATTACTTTAGGAGTAGAATCGAAAGTCCTCAATAATATCGTGCTCTACGGCGATACCAAAGTGGCGATCGATGCTTACGAAAATAGTTCGACTCCTGCTGTCGCTTTCTCGGCTGGGGCAGGCTTTAGCTTCTAGCACGCAATAATCCTCAGTTAGTCAGGTGTGAGCGTAGCACACCTGACTTTTTTTGCGCCTAATTATAGAGGGCAGGGCTAACAAATCTCTTCTGCCGCTACCTGGCTACAGGCTTTTAGTCCCAAGCTGGGATTGCTATGATACTCAGCCTCTGGCAGCCAAATACTGATGCTGCGATCTAAGGCTACTACATATAGATATTCTACGTCTGGATAGTAATTTATCCCGATTCGCAAGTTAGAATAATCATCCTCGCAAATTTCGTAACCGAATCGCACTAAAATTTGAGCCGCCAAACATTCTGGCGTATCTCGATCTTCGCCCGCAATTTCTCTTTCTTGCCAAAACTTTTCGATAAATGGTTGCAGAAGTGCCAGCACCTTCTTCGGACTGCCATTACGGCTGGCATAAATAATGACCGGATTGCCTTCTATCAGAATGTGACAGGGAGTAGCCATGAGAAGCTCGTACTCTTTAGAAGAAATTTAGCTCGCATCCCAAATCAAAGCAAATAGAGATTCATTGAGTCAACATCTTTAAATATTCTGAGTCAAGGAAAGCACACATAGCATCTCTCGATTGAGTAAATTACATTCTTGTGAGATAGGCTTCTAGCCTGTCCCAGGAGTCGGGCTGGAGAGCAACAACTGACAAGAAAAATACTGTAGCTCATCTATTTGAGAACTTGTGGGACAAGCAAGATGCCACAAGTGTGAACTTATGACATCAGCCCAAATTTCAAGAGCCTGAGCCATACCTGTGGTTGTTGCTGGCGTTCTTGCTGGGAAAGAGCGTTGATGTTCGATCCATAGATTTTTAATTATGATAATACCGATCTTGCCCCTCATGAATTGATAAATTAGTCTGGTTTATATAACTTTAAAAATCAACAAAAAAGCCTTTATCCATTTTATAATTAAAGGTTAACTCGCGTTTTTTACTATTTATAACAAATTAATATGCTACTTTAGCAATTTGTTCGATCGAATTATTTATGACACTATAAACATTAAAATAGTTTTATGTTACTCGAAGTTATTCAAATTTTTTGGAATTCCCCAGGATTCATAGGCATTGGCGTAACGCAGGTCAGAGGAGAAACTTACTTATATTTAAATCCAGAATCTATTGACTGGCAAAAGAAAACCCTTCTCCAGTTAGACTTGCAAAATGATATCCAAAATTTTGTCGAATTTTACCCCCATATGAAGTCTTGTCAGCTTGAAATAATGGGATATACGGTCAATATTCTAAAGTTAGACGACGATGTAATAATTTCAGTTCTGGCGGAAATAAACACTAATAATTTACCACCTATTGAGGAATTAAAGCCGATCCTCGATCGCTTAGATGAAGCAATTAATTTATTGATTTACTTCAGTCAAAATAACGTACGAATACCGACTTTTCTTAAAAAAAGAACGGCGGATAAATCCACAGTTACTTTGGCGAGAACGAATTCTCTTAACGATAAATCTGCCACTCTTTTTATCGATCGCAAAATTCCAGAAATTGTACAAATCAAAGAAATAGTTGATATCTTAGCCCGATTGATTAAGTTCAGCAGTCAATATATTGGTAAAAAATTTGCCGTCAATTATTTACAAGCAACTCGTCCTCAATTTGAATGGTTGCAAAAGTTTGTAATTGCTGACTCTGACGAAATTAAATTTGTGGGAGCAATTAACGAAGAAGTCACCAGCACTCAACTCATCTGGTTAAGAGAATGGGTTGCTGCTTTCTCAAAAAAATGTTCTCAAATTTTTCCCTACTTGCCAGTGATGTTACAAAAGCAATGCCTGACAGAGCGAGAAAGGAAAATATTAGATCTTTCTCTAAAATAATCTTAAAGCTTTATATAGATGCAGTTTGGCAAGTGGAGAAAACCCATGGAATTACGAGAGTTGGATTGGCAATATCTGTTTGACAAGCCTATTCACTTGTGCGGTAACATTCAACCACATGGCGTTTTTTTGGTTTTAGAAGAACCTGACTTCAAGATTTTACGAATTAGTAATAACACGACTTCGATTTTGGGAATTAATCCTGAAGAGCTTCTAGGCGAAAATTTAATTAAATTGTTAGGTGGCTCTCAAATAAAGACGATCGAAAAATTAATAAAGAACGATGATTTCAACTATCAAAATTTTATTAAGTTGAGATTATTAAAAGAACGAGAAGAAGTTTTAATGGATGGAATTATCCATCGCAACGTCGATAATTTATTAATTCTAGAGCTAGAACCATATTCAACTCTAAGCCAGCAAAATGATTATTTAAGTTATTATCATTTAGTCAAAGCTTCAACTCATAAGCTCCAAACAGCACCTAATCTTCAATCGCTTTGCGATCTGGCAGTTCGAGAAGTGCGAAAATTTACTGGATTCGATCGAGTAATGATTTATAAATTCGATCGCGATTGGCATGGCTGGGTAATGTCTGAAGAGAAACGAAAAGATTTAGAATCATTTTTAGACTTGCACTACCCAGAAGAAGATACTAGGCAATGCCGACCGATATTTTCGTCAGGTTATGTCAGATTAATTCCCGATATAAATTTGTTACCAGTTGAGATTCTCGGCCAGTCGGACGATGGAAATTCAATTAATTTAAGTGCATCCGTGCTTAGAGGTGTATCTCCCTGTCATGTGGAGTACCTGAAAAACATGGGTTCGATCGCTACTTTAGTGATGCCATTGCTCGACCGACAACAACTTTGGGGACTAGTTTCTTGCCATCATTATTCACCTAAATATCTTCCTTATGAAGCCAGAGAAGCTGTTAGCTTTTTAGGACGCTTGATGTCAGCAGAATTAGCTAATAAAGAAGTTAATGAAGAGTTTCAAAAGCGAGTAGAAATTAAAACCATTCAATTTGAATTACTAGAATCTCTGTCAAAGGCTAATAATTTATTGCAGGGATTAGTTGAAAATCAAACAAAATTGCTCGATTTAGTTGACGCTACAGGAGCAGTCATTTGCATAGAAGAAAATTGTATTTTGCTAGGAGAGACTCCCTCAGAAACAGAATTAGGAGGGTTACTTGCTTGGCTAGAAGATAATGTGGAATCAGAAGTATTTGAAACTCACTTGCTTTCTAGTATTTATCCAGGAGCAGAACAAATTAAAGATGTTGCTAGTGGTTTGCTATTAATTTCGATCTCAGAACACTGGAAAAACTATATTATTTGGTTTCGTCAAGAACTAATTCAAACTATAAGTTGGGCTGGCGATCGCCATCAAGCTATCACTAAAATCGAGTCAGAAGGTAGCCTCAGACTTTCGCCTCGCGGTTCGTTTGCCAAATGGCAAGAAATTGTCAAAGGTCAATCTTTACCTTGGCAAGATTATGAAATTGGAGCCGCAGAGAACTTGAGAAATACTTTAGTCAAGATGGTTCTGCGTCGAGCCGAAGAATTAGCCCAATTAGTTAGAGATTTACAACTTTCCAAGCCAGAGCTAGAGAAGCTAGCTGCTGTTAGTTCTAGCGATTTGCAGCAACCATTAAATCTCTTATCTAGCTACGTGCGGCTTTTAGAGATGTACGAGGGAGATCGACTAGATGAAAATGCCAAGGAATATATTTATTTAGCGATCGCTGGAGTGAAGCAGACGCAATCGTTAATTGATGACTTGCTGACTTACTCGCAAGTCAACACTAGGGAACATAAATTTCAACTGACGGCGGTAGAAAAGGTTTTAAATGCTGCTTTAGCCAACTTACAACAGCCGATCGCTGAAACTAGTGCTGTCATTACCCGCGATCCCTTACCCACCATCATGGCTGATGCCGCTCAATTAAGACAAATATTCCAGAACTTAATCAGTAACTCAATAAAGTTCCGCAGCAACCAAGCACCAGCCATTCATATAGGAGTAAAGCAGATCGATCGCTTCTGGCAATTCTCAGTCAAAGATAATGGCATTGGCATCGATCCCCAATGGTTCGATCGCCTCTTTATCCCCTTCCAGCGGCTTCACCCACCAGGAGAATATCCCGGCAACGGCATCGGCTTGGCGATGAGCAAAAAGGCGATCGAGCGCCACCAAGGCCGCATCTGGGTAGAATCGCAGCCCGGTGCGGGTGCTACTTTTTACTTCACTATAGCGATCGATCTGGGAGCGAGCGGAGAGGGCGGAGAGTGAGAAGAGAGGGAAGACGCTCCCGACGCGGAGAAAATTCTTAACTCCACACTCCACGCTCTTGTAAGGGCGCAATGTTTTCATTGGTGTCAACTTAGAGCTATAGCCATTGGTGGGCCTCGATCTTCAGCGCCAACCGCCAGGGGTTCAAAACCCCTGGCTAATAGCGAAAGTCCATTAAAATGGACTAAAGAACTAATTTTTCCCAAGGCAATTGAGTCCTCTTTAGAGGACTTTAACTTTGAGACAGGGGTTTTGAACCCCTGTCGGGGCGATCTTTTGACCGTTAAGTTGACGCGCATGAATGCTTTGCGCCCCTATTGCTAAACTCCTAAACTTCTGGTTTAACGTAAGGCTAGATCCGACTGCAAAGTTAAATCGAGATCTTCATCGGGGCGAATAATCACGACTTCAGCATCCCGCCTGCGCCTGCCCAACAGCCAACCGCCGAGAGCGCCAGCGCCGCCACCAAGTAAAACTTCTCCCAATCCAATCTTGCGATCGCCCGTGATCAAAGAAATTATCGACGCTGCACCAGCCCCGATCGCGGCTCCCTTTAAAATGGAACCGACGTTAGTGCCTTCTCGAATTTCTTCCCTTTCAGTAATCACTTGAGAAGTCGCATCTAGAGGCAAGCGATCGCCGTAAACCACGATTTCTCTCGCCACGAACTGAGAACCGCCTTCGCTTGGCTGTAATTTGCCGATAACCTCTGAGTTAGCCGGAATCAATACCCTGCCGTCACGAGATCTGACATTAGCAGACACTTTGAGAGTTAGAGGTACGGTTTCGTCTGGACTGACTACAATTTTTTCCGCTTCGTCATACCTCACCGGAATCCTAGTGCCATAAGGGATAGTCACCCTACCATAATTGTAGTTAGTGCTGTTTCGCGGTCTTTGTTGGGGAAATAATTGAGCCTGGGCCGCATTAGGTGTAAATATGGGCGCAGTCGCACCCACCATAATGCCGCTAGCCACAACTAGAGATGTGAACGATTTGTAAGGATTGAAGCGAGACATTGAGGATATCCTCCATAACAAAATAGTTAGCAGTTACCAATAACTATGAATTCGAGCCAGAGAAGTGCCTTTCAGGAGATGGAAAACCGCTATAAGATATCAGACGACTGTGCCAGAGATTTGTTTCACGATTTTTTATCGCTCGAACGCGGAAGCTTGGCGATCGCACTTGTAGATTATACTCAAATCGTCCAAAAACCCAATCCAAATAGTTAACTTAAAGAAGGAGTTCAGGAGTTTTGGAAGTGTGAAGTGTGGAGTGTGAAGTGTGGAGTGTGAAGTGTGGAGTGAAAAATGCTCCCCATCTCCCCATCTCCCCCTCTCCCCATCTCCCCATCTCCCCATCTCCCCCTCTCCCCATCTCCCCATCTCCCCCTATGTCCTCTTCCCCTCCGCCACGCCAATCACCAACCATCCTCGGCCAAATCACTCAGGCAGTACATACCATTCAAGCCAAGGCCAATTTTTCGCAACTGCGGCTGAATCCTAATGCCAGAGTGCCAGAAATTAAAATTGTCGATGCCAATCCCTCGCAACCAGAAGTCTATCCGCTTTTGGGCGATCGCTACTTGGTCGGACGTAGCTCGAAGTCTTGCGATATCGTCGTTCGCAACCCGGTGGTCAGCCAGGTTCATTTTTCTCTAAACCGCGAGGGCAAGAAGGGCAGATCGTTTTCGATCCAAGACGAAAATTCGACTAACGGCATCTTTTTAGGGCGGCGGCGCATCAAGTCTTTCCCGTTGCGTCACGGCGATACTTTTACTTTAGGACCGCCAGAATTAGCCTCGATCGTCAAAGTTAAGTATCACGATCCGCCACCTTGGTACGTCAAATTATTTCGCTACACCTGCTACGGAGTTGGCACGGGCGCGGCATTATTAGTATCGGCGATCGCTTTGGAAGCATCCAAAGTGCAAATCGGGCCGATTAGAGATCAAAGCGGCCCGGTAGTCATCTTTTCGCGCGAATTTGAAACTCCCTTGCGCCAACCCCGCACTCAAGCCCACCGAGAAATGGAGAGATTAAATGATTTCTCTCCTTCTCTGCCCAAAATGTTACTGGCATCGGAAGATGCTCGTTTCTACTGGCATTTCGGTATCGATCCGGTTGGCATTCTCAGGGCATTACGAGTTAATACTCGCGAGGGCGAGAGCCAACAAGGGGCTAGCACGCTCACCCAACAGATGGCTAGAAGTCTGTTTCCCGATTATGTCGGCAGAGATAAAAGCGTCGTCAGAAAATTAAAAGAAGCAGTAGTGGCTTTGAAGCTAGAAACTTTTTATAGCAAAGACCAATTGCTGCTGCTGTATTTAAACCGGGTGTTTTTAGGAGAAAACGCTTATGGTTTTGAGGATGCAGCCCAGTTTTACTTCGGTAAATCGGCTAAAGATATCAATCTCTCGGAATCGGCGGCGTTAGTCGGGATTTTGCCCGCGCCTAATGCTTTTAATCCCTGTGCTAATGCTGACAAAGCCTTAGAAAGACGCAATCTGGTTCTCAGACGGGGTTTGGAACTAGGTTTTATCACTCAAGATGAAGAACGAGATGCTAGGCGATCGCGCATTGCCGTTCGTCCGGAAGCTTGTCAGGAGGTGAGTAACGCCAAAGCGCCCTATTTCTTTACTTATGCTAGGGAGGAACTCAGGCAAATCCTGGGAGACGAATTCATCAATGAAGGCAATTTGTTTGTCGAAACCACGATCGATATGGGTATCCAACAAAAAGCCGAAGCCTCCTTTCGCAATACCCTGAGAACTAGAGGTAAAGAAGTGAGATTTTCTCAAGGGGCCTTAGTTACCCTCGACTCTAGCAGCGGGGAAATTCGAGCGATGATCGGCGGGACTGACACCAAAATCGGTCAATTCAATCGCGCTATTCAAGCCCAAAGGCAACCCGGTTCGACGTTTAAACTTTTTAGCTATACTTCGGCGATCGAACGGGGGATATCGCCGGGAAAGCAGTATTCCTGCGCCCCTTTAACTTGGCGGGGTAAAACCTATAAACCTTGCGAACGGGTGGGTGCAGGCAGCACGGATTTAGCTACTGGTTTAGCTCAATCAGAAAATGTCATCGCTTTGCGGATCGCTCAAGATGTCGGTTTGAGGCGAGTCGTCGAGATGGCGGAGCGATTGGGGGTCAAATCTCCTCTAGAGGCGGTTCCTGGGCTGGTAATCGGTCAAAGCTCGGTCAATGTTTTAGAAATGACGAGTGCTTATGGAGCCATAGCCGATCGCGGTACGTGGCACCGTCCCCATGCCATTCGGCGCATTTACGACAGCAGCCAATGTCGCGATCGCACTAAGCCGCAAACTTGCCGCTTGATTTATTCGGCTGAGGATGAAAGGGGGGCTAGTAAAAAAGTTCTAGATTCGGGCGTAGCCGATACGATGATTAACCTCTTACAAGGCGTGGTGCAGCGGGGTACGGCTGGCCGGGCTGACGTGGGACAAGGAGATGAAGGGGGAAAAACCGGAACGACCGATCGAGGCGTAGATCTGTGGTATGTCGGTTTTATTCCCAACCGCAAACTAGTTACGGGCATCTGGCTGGGAAACGACAACAACAGCCCCACCCAAAGCACTAGTGGCGAAGCCGTCAGGCTGTGGGGCGATTATATGGGTGCAGTTGTTAACAACCGCCGTCGAGTTTTCAGACAGACATCGCGATCGGAGTCTTCAAGAGACGAGCAACCGCAGCAGGAGCAACAGCAGCAACAGCAGCAACAACAGCAAGCACAACCAGAACGACAACAACAGCCAAGGCGACTCAGACGGTCGCGCATTCGACAACCAGAGGCATTAAGGCGTTTGAGGAGAAGAGCTTTTTGAGCAAACCTGAAATTATCCCAAATCCAGTTTTTAAAAGCCCCGAATCCAGCCCTCACCCCGCCCTAACGGGCACCCCTCTCCCTTGGGAGAGGGGAAGGAGCGAGGGCAAACCAAGTTTTGCTAAGCAGATTTCGTATCATACCAAATCCGGTTGACAAAACCGTATCGACCTCGCCCCGACTCTGGCTCCCCTCTCCCTTGGGAGAGGGGTTGGGGGTGAGGGCAGCAATGGATGGTATGAGAACCGGATTTCGTATCTGAGCTAATTTTATTCACCTAGCCCCCATAAAAGGCGGTAATTCCAAAGGCATAGCACCTAGCAACCCTTTGCGAAAATCAGTTAATAGCTGTCTGGCTGTACGTTGGACATCACCTCGATCGCGTCGATCTGCCAAAGCTTGCACATATGCTTCTCCTGTAAAGTCAGTCGGATCTAATTCGTAACGCGACGATAAAGGTTGCTGGGGTAAGAACTCGGCTGCTTCCTCGGTCAAATCTGCCAGCAAATCTACTAAGCCCGCTGCTACCAGTTCGGGGTGGTAAGATGCTTCGCCAATATCGTCGCAGATCGCTAACTTTAAAGCCGCTGCTTGGTTATCTAGCTTGGCAGGAATCACGCCAGGAGCATCTAATAATTCTAGTCGATCGTCAATGCGCACCCACCGCAACTGCTTGGTAACGCCAGGACGGGCGGCACTTTCAACTACTCGTCGTTTCAGTAGTCGATTGATCAGGGCAGATTTGCCCACATTAGGGAAGCCGATGACGACAGCCCGCACCGGACGGGGTAGCATCCCGCGATCGCGTCTTTTTTGGTTAATCTCAACTCCGGCTTTCTGGGCGGCTTTGGCCACAGCCGTCACTCCATCTCCATTCTGAGCGTTAGTAAAATATGGGATTTCTCCTTGAGCTTGAAACCACTCCGTCCATAACTGTCTCACCGAAGGCGCGATCGCATCGACGCGATTGATTACCAACACCCTAGATTTACTTCCCACCCAGGCCGGTACTTGGGGATGATGCGTCGCTAGAGGAATCCGAGCATCTCTCACCTCCAGCACCACATCAACTCGCTTTAGCTGTTCTTTCAGGGCTTTTTCTGCCTTAGCAATATGCCCTGGATACCATTGAATACTCATTTTTTAGAAGTTCAGAAGTTTTGGAAGTGTGGAGTGTTAAGTGTTGAGCGTGGAGCGTGGAGTGTTGAGTTAAAAATTCTCCCCATCTCCCCATCTCCCCATCTCCCCATTTCCCCATCTCCTCCTCACCTCTAAGGAACTACCAACACCGGGCAAGGAGCCAGATCGATCACGCGATTGGTAACGCTATTGGCTGCACCTTCTTCGGTTAAGCCCAGTCCTCGGCTGCCCATAATAATCAGATCGGCATCGAGTTCGTCGGCGACATCGCAGATGGTAAAAGCAGGTTTGCCCTCGCGTTCCATGGTTTCTGACTGAATGCCGCGATCGGCAAACATATTCTGGGCGTTTTTGAGCAGTTCGGCTATGGCCTCTTCCGATGTCATCGGACTTTCTAATAGCTCCCCTTCTTCTACCGATTCTTCTACTACCGATAGCAAGACTAGGCGACTGCTATAGGTGTTGACGATCTCGATTACGACTTCAGCCGCTTCGCGAGCTTCTCGACTTCGATCTACAGGAAACAGAACCGTCTTAAACATTGCAAGCTTCTCCTATGCACCCACTCCGCTACAACAATGTACCAGAATTTTCTGCCGTTACGATTGGCTATCTGGATGCCAGCACCGATCGCACCGAGGCTTTAGATCCTTAACTCTAAGCTAACTTAATTTGACCTACTCCCACGCATGAATGACGTGGGATTCAAGGCTCAAGCAGGGATTGCAGTCTGCGACTGTCTGACATCCCCTAACCTTATGGTTGAAGCCCCAACCATTTTGATATTTTTAGCCGCG
>JAHHHA010000037.1 GCA_019359615.1 Cyanosarcina radialis HA8281-LM2 | reverse complement strand
TCTGTTTACTTGCTTTGTGTTATTGTTTTGACGAGGTTAAAGATTGATATCTTTGGCTTTCAAACTTGTTTAGTTGTCGAGGTGCGGTGCTCTGCTCGTTTTGCAGCGCATTTACCAATGTATCAACCTAGAAAGGAATTGTCAACTGTCAGGGCAAACTTTTTTTATAAAAGGCTAAAGTCTTTACAGAACAAAGATTTGAGCTTAAGTTTTTGGGATAAGCTGGAAAAATATAGAAAAATTTTGCTGTAATGGCGATCGCAATTCTACCTCCACCGATAATTTTAGATCGCCTGCTGCGAGAATGGTTGCGGGAAGATATTGGTAGAGGCGATCGCACTACTCAAGCATTGGTCGATCGCAAAGGGCAAGCTAAATGGATAGCGAAAGCTCCTGGAACGATCGCGGGCTTGACAGTAGGAGCGAGGGTGTTTGAGCTTTTGAATGCAGAAGTCAAGTTTGTGCCTGTTGTTTCTGAAGGAATGCAGTGCCAACCTGGAGATGTAGTTGCAGAGATTGATGGTTCGCTGGCGGCGCTGTTAATGGGGGAACGAGTGGCGCTCAATTTGGCTATGCGCTTGAGCGGGATCGCGACTTTGACTGGTGAATACGTCAAGCAAATTGCCGATTTACCAGCAAAGTTAGTAGATACTCGCAAGACAACTCCAGGGTTGAGGTTGTTGGAGAAGTATGCCACTCAAGTCGGAGGAGCAGTAAATCATCGCTTGGGGTTAGATGATGCGGTGATGATTAAGGACAATCACATTGCGGCTGCTGGCGGGATCGAAAAAGCGATCGCTTTGATTCGAGCGCAAATGCCTTATCCTCTGACGATTGAAGTGGAAACGGAAAGCTTAGCCCAAGTGGAAGAAGCTCTAAAGTTTGGGGCTGATATTATTATGTTGGACAATATGGATTTAGATATGATGGCTCAAGCCGTGCAAATTATTCGGCAACGTAGCGATCGCATTAAAATCGAAGCCTCTGGAAATATCACTTTAGAAAATATTAGAAGCGTGGCTGCAACTGGGGTGGACTACATTTCTAGCAGCGCCCCCATAACCCGCTCGACTTGGCTGGATTTGAGTATGAGGTCGATTTGAGTTGGTTCGAGTCGAGCGAATTCAAAATTACTGTGAGATAGTCATCCGACCTGCACTTTGAATGGAACAGCCCAGAGGGCTACAGTTCGACAAGCTCACCGCAAGTCCCACAAGAATTGACTAATTATTTTTGATTTTCAGATAATAATATTGAGATAGAGCAACGGTTTGGAGACTTACATCTGCGGTTTAATTGGGGACAATAGGAATGAATAACAAGGGAGGAAAAAAGGAAAAAGGCCGTGCAAATTACCTTCTTAGGGACGAGTTCTGGAGTACCGACGCGATCGCGCAATGTTTCCAGCGTAGCCTTGCGATTGCCCCAAAGAGCAGAAGTTTGGTTGTTCGATTGCGGCGAGGGAACGCAGCATCAAATCCTCCGCAGCGATTTAAAAATCAGTCAGATCTGCCGCATTTTTATTACTCATATGCATGGCGATCACACCTTTGGCTTGATGGGCTTGCTGGCCAGTTATGGACTAGCAGGCAGTCCGACAAAAATCGAGATTTACGGCCCGCCAGGGTTGTCGGAATATTTACAAGCCTGTCAGCGATATTCTCATACCAACCTTTCCTATCCCCTGAAAGTTTATCCGATCGAACCGGGAACGATTTATGAAGATGATGAATTTATCGTCAGTTGCGGCTATCTCAAACATCGAGTGACAGCTTTTGGCTACCGGATAACTGAGAAAGAGCGACCGGGACGCTTTAATGTCGAGAAAGCCAAAGAGTTAGGAATTCCTTTTGGCCCGTTGTATGGCAAGCTCAAAGCCGGAGAACAAATTACTTTACCCGACGGTCGCGAGATTCGGGGAACCGATTTGTGCGCTCCGCCAGAAGTCGGCCGCAAAGTAGTTTATTGTACGGATACGGTTTATTATGAGGGGGCGGTGGAATTAGCGCGGGATGCCGATGTCTTAATTCACGAAGCTACTTTTGCCCATCAAGACGCTCAGTTAGCGTTCGATCGGTTGCATTCAACCTCGACTATGGCGGCTCAAGTGGCTTTAGGCGCAGGAGTAAAGCAGTTAATTATGACCCATTTCAGTCCTCGGTATGCCCCTGGTAATAACCTGGTTCTAGATGACCTGTTGCAAGAAGCACGGGCAATTTTTCCGAATACACAATTAGCTCATGATTTTCTCACCTATGAAGTTCCCCGACGACTGAGCCAGACAGGATAAGTAGGTAAGCTTCGATTAACTTTCGATCGTTTGTGGTGGTTTAGGTTTGACTGAGATTTCGATATAATACTCTCCAGATTGAGGCTTTACCAAAGTGGCAAGGGTTGATGTTTCTCTACTCAACAAATGCTGTTGGTAGTTGCCAAGTTGTATATATGTAATTTAAGCCCAGCAGTTAGCAACAAAGATCGCGTCTCCCTTTCCTCTCTGCTTGGGAATATATGAGGGAGGTATTTAGGTGAGAAGAGCGATCGATAGCAATTTAAGAGAAATTT
This sequence comes from Cyanosarcina radialis HA8281-LM2, assembly GCA_019359615.1. Lineage (GTDB taxonomy): Bacteria > Cyanobacteriota > Cyanobacteriia > Cyanobacteriales > CCAP-1448 > Cyanosarcina > Cyanosarcina radialis. Next base: position 57,786 of record JAHHHA010000037.1, on the reverse strand, counting down.
AGATGTTAGGAAAAATTTGGCAATCGATCGTCAGGTGGTTTAGAAGCTTGTTTGGTGGCACTGCGAGATCTAAGCTATCTTCAGCAGCCGTCGGGCAAGCACCTCCGACTTTGGACGATACAGATTATGAATATTTGTTCATGCAGCTTTTAGAAGGAATAGCTCATGGCTGGCAACAGCCGCGAGTGGTCAAGTTTTTTGAGGATCTGGAAAACAGGATTAGCGACGAGCAATGGCTCGCGTGGCTGGGGCGATTTAAAGAAAGGTTGCTGGCTTCTTCAGCACCAAATAATGAGTTAGGCTCCCGTTTGGTGCGGTTGGGCGAGATGGGTTATGGAGAAATAGGGGAAACTGCCTATGATACTGGAATGCAGTTGCTAACGCGAGGGAGCAGTCAAGCAATGCCGCTGGCATTTTCTTCACCGATCGTTGACGAATATGATGACTCTGAAGTGGGAATGATTGAGTATGCTGGAGCCGATAGCCTGACAGCAACTGCATCTGATGATGAAATTATCGAATATGCTGGAGCCGATAGCTTGACGGCAGCAGCATCGGATGATGGCATTATCGAGTATGCCGGACCGGATGGGATCGCTCCGGAAAATCCCGAAACAGGTCAGGTCAGAGAAATTTCCTTAGATGAATTTCTGGTGATGTTGCAGGAAGATCCCGATCTGGTAAAACAAGTAGCAGAACAATTGCAAATAGAAACTAGCGACCCTCAAGAGATCGTGCGAGCCGTGATCGCTCAAATTCAAGGGGACGAAACTACCAATGATAATGGACAAATGAAGGATGAAGGATGAAAGGCATCCCAATAGACATCTCCAGAAATTAAGATCGAGGGCAGGCTTTCCTGCCTACTCCACAAGAATTGTTGGAGAGGTCTAATGACAACTGACAACTGACAACTGACAACTGCTCATGTCTTCTTCGCCCAAAATCCAAAGTTTATATACAGATGGAGCTTGTATTGGCAATCCTGGCCCTGGTGGGTGGGGGGTAGCGATCTATTTTCAAGACGGTAGCATTCACGAACTGGGAGCCTCTGAACCAGCTACTACCAATAATCGGATGGAAATGCAAGCTGCGATCGCGGCGCTAGAATTTTTGGCAGCAACTCAATTACAGGAATCAGTTACTCTTTATACAGATAGCGAATATCTGATTAACGGTATTACCAAATGGATTAAAGGTTGGAAGCGCAAAGGTTGGAAAACCTCGCAAGGACAAGCGGTTCTCAATCAAGACTTGTGGGAAACTTTAGATCGACTCAACCACCGAGGAATAAATTGGCAGCACGTCCGAGGACATAATGGTAATGTCGGCAACGAACGCTGCGATGCGATCGCCCGTGCTTTTGCCAGTAGCAAAAGACCTTCACTCCAGCATTCTTCGACCTTAGAAAAATTTGGTTCGCTACCAACCACAGATACTCTAGGTAAAACGATAGAATCGAGTAACTTATCTGCAAACTCTCATATTCTCGATCTAGCTATGTCAGATTCAAATATTGCTGTTACTAATGATGGTTTAGAAAGTTTGCCGAGCGAGGTGAGAGTGGCTAACCTCACTCATCTGATCGAGGCTTTACGTATAGCCGATGAAATAGCGACTAAAGGCTATCTGATCGCTAGCTCGGAATTAGCTGACTTAATGGATGTCAATGCCAGTGCAGTTACAGCTAAAGGAGATAACTGGGTTTGGCGCAACTGGATAGTTTCTAGAGTGCGGCGTGAAGGGAATCAGATTCTCTGGCAATTAGAAAGAGTGGAAGAGTGAGGAATACATCATGTCTGATGATTTCAGTTCCTAGCCAATTGTTTCGTAACTTCAAGGTATGAGTATCTAACAGGAAACAACTCTTTCTATAAATTTTTTATTCATTACTTCTCCTTGCTGATTTTGAGTGAGATACTCCCGATTTTTGTCTAAAGCATCGATCGCGCTAGAAAATTGTGGGACAGCCCAGAGGGCTATCCCACAAGAATTACCCCATCATTTTTTGTCTAGACAATTGGGTACACTTCACTCTAGTTGCTAAGAGCGTCCTTTGTCTTATCAACAGTACGTTGGACGGCGTTCTTGGTCTTATCTACGGCTTTTTGAGTTCGAGCGGCATCTCGATCGGCTCTTTCTTCGATCCGAGCCGCATCTCTGTTAGCTTTGCGCTGGACAAAATTACCGTTATTATCTGTTGCTCTATCTACTCGATCGGCATTTTTATTGGCAGTTCGCTTTACTTTGTCTGCCGCATCTCGGATAAAGTTTTTAGTTTGCTTTGCATCTTCACCAGCTTTCTCTTGAACTCGATCGCCCGCATCTGCAACTAAGACCGAGTTGGCAGTAGGAGCGGCCAGGGCAGCGTTATTTGAGTTAAATCCACCCTGCCAAACGAAGGAAAAGGCCGATACGCAAAGTAGACTAGCAGCCATCCAGCGTCCTATATTTGAAAGCTGTTTCTTCCAATAATTCAGTTTCATAGAATACCATCTCCATGAGATTTAGCATTCTATATTTACCCCGTTTAGCTAGTCCATCAAATCGTTCGCCAGATAGAGATACTAGATAGAGATGCGCTCTATCTAAGTCTTGTTTTCGATCGCGAATGGCCTGTATTTAATTACCTTTTCCGTCTCCATCTCGCCGTGTCATATCGAATCCGGTTAAACACCCATAACGTAATAAGAAACCCAACATTGCTGGAGTGTTGGGTTTCGCAAGCTCAACCCAACCTACGAGCGATCGCTTCTTCTAGATCTGCCAGGGCGCGATCGCGGTAAGCTGCATAACGCTCTTGTTTGTTGCGGATTCGCACGGGTAATTCGGGCAAAATGCCAAAATTGGGTGGCATGGGTTGGAAATGCTTGGGCGATGCCGAACTAATAAACTCGAACAACGCTCCCATCATCGTTGTTGGCGGTAACACTAGGGGTTCTTTCCCTAAAGCCAATCGGGCAGCGTTAGTTCCAGCCAGCCAACCGCCAGCAGCAGCGGCCGTATAGCCTTCAGTTCCGATTAACTGTCCAGCAGCTAATAGGGTAGGACGCTGTTTGAATTGCAAGGAAGGTTGCAACAACTGAGGAGCATTGATAAACGTGTTGCGGTGCATCACTCCCAACCGGACAAATTCAGCCTCCTCCAGTCCGGGAATTAGCTGAAACACCCGTTTTTGTTCGCCCCAGCGCAAGTTAGTTTGGAAGCCTACCAGGTTCCATAACTGTCCGGCTTTGTCTTCTTGCCGCAATTGCACTACCGCATATGGACGAACGCCAGTACGCGCGTCGGTAAGTCCTACGGGTTTCAGGGGGCCGTAGCGCATGGTATCTTCTCCCCGCCTGGCCAGTTCTTCAATTGGCAAGCAAGCTTCAAAGAATTTAGCAGTTTCGCGCTCGAAGTCTTTCAGTTCCACTTGTTCGGCCGCCCGCAACTCTTGCCAAAAGTGGAGGTACTGCTCTCGATCCATCGGGCAGTTGAGATAAGCAGCATCTCCTTTGTCGTAGCGAGAGGCTAAAAAGGCAATATCTCGATTTATCGATTCTCCCACTACGATCGGACTGGCGGCATCAAAAAAACTCAGATATTCGCTATTGGCAAATTGGCGTAAATCTTCGGCTAAGTCATGGCTAGTTAAAGGGCCGGTGGTGAGAACGACAATGCCACTTGGGGGAATTTGGCGAACTTCCGATCGATTTAACTCGATTAAAGGGTGCTGCGACAGAGTTGCAGTCAAGTCGCGACCGAATAATCCTCGATCGACGGCTAACGCGCCCCCCGCTGGCACGTTATGTTCGTCGGCTTTACCGATGACGATCGAACCCAGGCGGCGCAATTCGGCGTGTAACAATCCAGGGGCGCGATCGCTTTCTTTGGCTCCAAAAGAATTACTGCATACCAGTTCTGCCAACTCTCCCGTATGATGGGCAGGACTGAGCTTTACAGGTCGCATTTCGTGCAGGACTACAGGTACGCCCATGCGAGCGATTTGCCAAGCTGCCTCCGTACCTGCTAATCCGCCACCAATTACGTGAATTCGATCGTCGTTCATCGTTAGTTACTTTCTCTCCCCATCTCCCCATCTCCCCATCACCTACTCTTCTCCAGTCGATCGAGCAATTCCTCTGCCATCCTATACCATTCTTCCCGTAGGGGTTCGTCTTCTGGTTTATTCGTCAGTTGTCGGTTTAAATTTGGATACTTGGCATAAAACATGGCATCTACCCGGCGATGAAAATCTGCCCCTGGAATTTTCAAGGCCACCCGCCGCTTAGTAATTAGGGTGCTGCGGTCTTTCTCTGGTTTCATCATCGGTTTTTCCGGTTGCCAGGGCAGCCATTCTTCAAAAGGTAGGGGCAACCAACCAGAGGCTAAGAGCGCCCAACTGCCAACACCAGCAACACTAGCAGCTAAAGTAGCTACCACTATTACCTTGGCACAACGCTTTAATAAATTTTTATTCGATCGACCAATTACTACAGTCTGCTTTTTCTGGCTGTCAGTACCAGCGCCAGTCGATCTTTCGTTCTTGCTAAAAAAATTAACCGTTCGCATTTGCGAAACTTTAGGATCGACCGCTGCCAAGGCTTGAATTACTCCTCTAGCTGACTGGTAGCGATCGCTCGGTCGATAAGCTAACATCCGATCTAAAATTGCGCCTAAAGAGCGATCGACTGTTGCGTGTTGTCGCCATTTCCAAGCTGCATTTTGAGCATCATAGAGTTCTGAAGGATCTTTTCCGGTTAATAGCACTAAAACTGTAACTGCCAAGGCATAGAGGTCGCTAGAGGGGTCGGCTATACCTCTAATTATTTGTTCGTCGGGGGCGTAGACTTGTTTACCGATCCGAGTCGGGTTTCTTAAAGGGTTAAACAGAGATATGGCGTTGGCTGCTGCTTGTTTGACACCACCAAAATCGATTAATATTGGCAGCTTGTCAGACTGGCGTTGAATTAAGTTATCAGGAGAAATATCTCGATGTATTACTCCTAGCGAATGGATGTACTCTAAAACTGGCAGGATTTGCAGCATTAGTTCCGTTGCTTCTCGATCGCTAAAGCATTTACCTCTTTTCAAGTAGGATTTGAGCAAATCTAGATAATTTTCGCCTTCTATGTAGTCTTGCACTAAAAACAGGGCATCTTCTCCAACAACTTTCACCCTTAACATTTCTCGAAACCGAGGAATTTGGGGATGTTGCAACTTATAGAGTACGCCTGCTTCCCGTTCAAACAACTCTTTAGCTTTTTGCAAGTCTTTGCTGTCTTGAACTTGAGGAGCAAATTCTTTCAGCACGCAACTTTCATTAGATAAAGTCAGATCGCGAGCTAGATATGTACGTCCAAAGCCACCGCGTCCTAGTTCGCAAACAATCCGATAGCGGTTTTGTAGCGTTAATCCAGGAATCAAAGAAGAGGTATTAGACATGGAAGCCACAAGCGCAGCAATTATTCAATGAGTGAAGGCAGGTCAGGAATTTAAACACCACTCAATTTTAGAACAAAAAATTTAGGAGTTTAGGAGTTTAGGAGTTTAGAAGCTTAGAAGGGCGGGAAGTGTGGAGTGTGGAGTAAAGAATTTTGTATCCTGTGGAGCGTCTCCCCTTTTCGCCCTCTGCTCGTCAACTTTACAAATCTACTGGACGATCGCTCTCCATCCCTTTAACAATTATTTCTCTTAATTTGGCATAACTAAAGGATTCTAATTCGACAAAATTACCCGCATCTAACCAGTTTAACTCTTTCATTAATAACTTCTGTTTGATACTTTCTGGCAGCTTCTTGGCTTCTTGTCCCGATTCATATGAATTTTGGACTAGGATATTTTCATTTTTGAACAGTTGACGCGGCCACAAACCTAGATCGTGAATTTTGGTATTTCGATCGATTGGCAAATTTGGCTCGTTTGTCAACTGAGAAACTAAGCTCGCGCCTTCAGGAGCAGCATCGTGCAAGACATATATTTTTAAGTCAGGGTAGCGTTCGATCGCTTGTTTGACTTTTTTCCAATTTTCTAATTTATAACCATCGATATCGCAAATCGCACAATTGTTTTCTAAAGGAAAGTTATTAGCTAGCAGCAATTGAGCTATTTCCGGGCGATCGCAGATAATAATTTGCTGAAACCTGTCAGGATTGCCTTGCCAGCCCGTTTCCGATTTAGGATAGGGCAGCAGTTTTTCTAAAGTGCGAGAGTTGACTTCATTCCATCTTTCTAACCAATCTTGAAATTGATTTTGAGTTATTGAAGTTGGCTCTGAATTGGTTGCAATAGACGAAAATTTAAAGATCGCGATCGCTCCAGCCAACAGGATTAATAGAATCGCCGGAATTGTATAAGCTTCTTGAGGTCTACCGTAATCGGGAAAGGCGATCGGAAAAATTCCAATTATTAAGCCCAACAAGGTGATAAATATGACTACAATTAAGGTGGAATCTATTTTTTTGGTATTAGTATTACGTAATTCTTTATCTAATCGATAGAATAACTGCTGAGGGGCAAAAAACAAAGTTTGTCGCTCGGAAATATCGTCGATCGCTCGATCGAAAACATCATCAGTAAATAGATCTGCATATTTTTGTTGGGGATCGAAGACGAAAGAATGCTGGCAGTTTTTGCATCGTCCAGAATTAGTGATGCGATCGAGCCAGCTATTATCCGTCTCGCAGCTAATACATTTCATTTGTGCTACTTTAATTTTGGCAAATCTAATAATTATATAGCACTTCTCAATTGCCTGAAGTACATTCTTGTGGGGTAGGCTTCCAGGGTAGCCCACTGGGACAGCCGGGACGGCTATCCCACAAGTCATTTAGAAACGCTATATCTCAGATTGTATGTTTGACTCGCGAGTTTATTGTGTATTTCTAGTAGATACTGTAGTAGTAGCCACTTCTAATTTGACCACAGGATCGGTCGGCTCGCTAATTTGACCGATCAAATCTATGGTTACTTGGCGAGAATCAGTGACATTTCTTATTACCAGTCCATTATCGGCGATCGAATCAACTAATTCATCGCAATTAAATTGATTAGCACCTGGAGTACAAGGGCCGACAGAACGATAAATTGTATTGGGTTCTACCCAAGTAGCCGTACTGGGACGAATATAGTAGATTACTAAGCGATTAGCTACTAAATTACCCGAACTAGAAGTGGTTAAGTCAATAGGAGTACCTCCGGGTGTAGCGGCTACTTTGAAATTATTGTTATCGATATTAACTACATAGTAAATCGTATTTGTATTTTTTTGTAAGCCAGTTGCTATTGTGCCACTGCCTGTAAACATCACCGCATTCCGATTGGCAAAACCATGATTTGGCAGATTGATGACATCGGTAGCCGCTGTCATGCTACTAACGGTTAAGGGAATCTGCAAATATAATTTAGCTGCTGGCGGTGGAGTGCTAGAACCTAAGCTTGAGTTCGGCCAAGCCCAAGTTGGTGCTGAGCTACTAGCGTTGCTTGCCGTTCTGATGTCATCGCTGATGAAATCAAGGGCGCGATTTAAGTTGTTGCGGCTAGCAGTTTCAGCCTCAGTTTTTTCGTTGGCTTGAAGAATATTGACTAATCCAATGCCAATGCCAGCGACAATAATTGTTGTCAGGGCGATCGCTATTAGCAATTCTATGAGAGTAAATCCCGATCGATCGTTTGGCTTTATCGAAATTCGATCTAGCTTAAATTTCATTACTATTCTTATGGTGAAGTTATACAATTGCCGGGACTAATTGGGTTATCATTTATCGACCCATTGTAATCCCCTATTCTCAACAGCCCTAACCCTCTAGACACTACTAAGCACTTTAATGGTCTAGGAGAATTAGGAGTAGCAAACAGTAAAGTTCCACCACTAGATGGAGTATTGATTCTGCCTTTAAAATCAAAGGTAATTACCCACGGGTTAGCAGGAGTAGTTGGTTTAGATCTAATTGTAATTCCTTGTAAAACGCGATCGCCTGAGAACAAACATTCTCGATCTTGGTCGGAATTTGGCACTATAGCGGCAGGTTGAGTAGGAGTATCGACGACTATCCTAATGCTACAGTTTCTACTTCTACGAATAGCTTGTCTTTGAGCTTCTTGCAAAGCGCCTCTAGTTTGAAACGTAGCTTCATTTACTCTCCTAGCGTTCAATCCTGCCAAAAAACTAGGAGCAGCGATCGCTCCGATAATACCAATTATTATCATCACTACGATGAGTTCAAATAGAGTAAAACCTAGATGTTTTTGACTGGTATTTAATGGCAACATTAGGGCGATCGCATTCCAAGCAACAACATTATACCCCAACTTCAAAGAGGACAGAACAAAGCTGCATTTGGCACGATTGTAGTATACATCTGTGCTACTGGTTCGCCTGCAAGATTGTCGGTGGGGCGAATTTCATATTTTACTTGCAGTAAGTTATAAGGAGCAACATCGGCGATCGTCAGAGTTTTTTTCAATTCAAATCCTTGCTGTCCGGCATCAGGAGTTGGCGTAGCTCCTCCAACTTGAGTTTGTTTTAATTTACTGATTTTGTCTTCATTTATGGTTTCCTCGTTCCCGACCCGATCGCTACCAATATATTTATCGCGCAAACCGTCGGCAAATCCTGAAGTTCTATCTACTGCCGTAGTAATTCCGCATCGACTAATTTCTACTACTCTAGTAGTAGCTGATTGGTTTTTTTTCAAGTTAGGCGAAATAGTTAATGTATTACCACTTTTACTGTTAATTGTATAGATATCGCTTTCTGTGCCAATTTTTATTTTGTCTCCCACATCAAAATCATCATCAGATGTGACTTCAATTTCAACGTCGGTTGCAGGAGGAATTGTATTAGGAGTAGCATTAGCAGCCAAGGTGGTGTATTTATAAGTAGCTGCTTGATATTTTAGCTTTTCTAAATCTTCTTGAATCCAAGTAGTACCTTCGCTATATTGTCTGGCCCGCGATTTCAGTAAAGAACCAACTACCATTGACTGCATAGTTACAGCCACAAATATGGTTGCCATTAGCATTCCAACCAACACTTCTACTAAGGTGAAGCCTGACGTTGAATGCAACTTTTTAGGAGATTTTTTTAACATCGATCGCGATTTTAATTGTTTACTGCTCGCACTTTAAACTACTAGTTGAAACAGTGCTGCACCTTTGCCAACTAACGGGTGCAGAAACTATTGGTATTCCTATAGATTTTTCAGTTGCAAAGAAATTGTTATATTCGCCTTCTACTGCGATTAAAGGTTTAGTATCGGGATAATCGCTGACCTGATCCCATTCTTTCACCCAAACCGAACCAGTGAAGTTTGCCTGAGTAAGATTGCCTGAGCCATTTGTTAAGGCACGACCTGTGGCATCAGGAGCATAAATTAAGGCTTTAACGTTTCCATTGCCATTAATCTCTACCAAAGTGGTATGGCAAGTTGGGGAAGGTGGCGTGCATTGATAAGCATTATTTGCTGGATTACCGTAAATTTGCAACCTAAAAGCTTCTTTATCGCTATTAATGTCAACAATACCATCTAGTTTAATATTTTTTTGAACGTAAAATATGATTTTTGGATCTGTATCTGGAGGTGAGACAGTATTACCATCAATAGTAATTTTTACAGTTCCAGTAGTAGCCAAATCTCCTTTAATTACATAAGCATAATAACCATTAGTTTTAGTATCTGTCGCCCTTGGCAATTTTAGATCTGACAAAGACCCCAAACCCGATAATGAAGTGACTTGCATGGCGGTGGGAATAGCAGCAAGGTCGAGAGAGGGAGGAGGGGGAAAAGGAATATCTCTACTAGCCTTAGCTTCACCGATAGTATCGACATTATCTTGAGTAATGTGTTGAAGTGGCGGACATTGATTGACTAATATGCTGCCTCTAATTTTGTTATCACCTAAGTCGTTGGCATCATTTACTTGTTGCAGCCATAAGCCTGGAACTGGACTGTTATCGGGAGAAGGATTGTTGACGGGAACAGTAACTTGCAAAATGTTGCTGCTTTTGCCAACATCGTCATTCCAATTAGATTCACCTTGAATTACTAAAGTACCAGTTTGATTGGAAGCATTATAAGTATAATTGAGGATTTTGTAGCGATCGCGATTGTTATTAATCTGTACTGGCTTGCCTACGCGCAAACCTTCATCCCCTTCCACGAAGCGATCTAAGTCGAAGCCATGTTCGTTATTGCAGGTGTCTTGATTTTGCTGGTTAGGGTTAGAATCCTTCCACTGAGCCAGATTTGTCTGAGCTAGGGCGCGATTGTATTTATAGCTTAAAAAACTGAGGACTTCAGCTACACCTGCTTCAGCTACGTTCGACGCTTCGCTAGTTTTCTTTTGAGATGAAGCGGTTAGTTGATTGTCATGGGAAAGTACGACCATGGTAATACCGATCAGGATCATCATTAACCCTAGTCCAAAGATCGTCGGCAACACAAATCCCCGATCGCTAGAGTGTCGAATTAAGGCAGCTTTCCTCTTGAGATTCATACGCTATAAATCATCCCGTGTTGCTAGTCTAGCAAAGGAGCTTTTATGAAAGAGGGAAAAGAGAAAACAGACAAATGATTTTCAGCCTTTCTCCTCGATCGCTCTTATTTTATAAGCTGGCACAATGCGATCGACTAAACCAGCAAATTTACAAGAATTTACCTGCTACTTTACCTACTTAGAAGCGATCGCTAGCCTTCACCTCCAACCCTTCTCCCCTCATCATCTCGATTGGCAACTGTGCCTTCTCTTTAATTCTCTAAATTGGTAGCACTCGCCTGATGTAACTGCTGCACCTGTTCGAGAGATAACCCAGTTACCCTTGATATAGTCTCGATCGCTATACCTTCTCTGAGCAAATTGAGTGCCACCTCTTGACGTTCTTCAGCCTTACCTTCAGCTATACCCTCAGCCTTACCTTCAGCTATACCCTCAGCCTTACCTTCGGTCTTAGCTTCCTGCCAAATCTCCCGATAAATAGTAGATTCCTGCATCAGTTCTCTCCTTAACACTCGCCGAATTACTTCTGGTTCTAATACTAACCCAGCTAAAATGGCGGTTGCTGCTGCCACATTACTCTGTACTCTTCTTGGCGAAATCTGCTCGATCGTTTGCGCGACTTGTTGCAAGACGTTAGAACGAACGCCAGTTTGACTCAACACCGCTAACGGCAATAAGCCAGGAGATGACAACAACCTTTCTGTGGGTTCCTCCCACAGCCGAATTACCTCAAATTCGTGACGGGTTCTCTCCAAGGTGAAGAAAGTCTCTCGCACCAAATCTGAACCCGTCTCTTTGAGATAAATTACTACTTGACGCATGGTTTTTTGGGGAAACCGACGATAGACGCGCAAGCGATAATCTGCCATCCGAAAAGGCAGATCTGGATCTGGTTGAGTTTGGAATTCTATGTGAAGGACAACTTCATCAGATTGCAGCAAAATCAACGCATCAGCCCGGATCGGTTCGACTGAGAGTTCCGAGGGACTTAATTGAGTTAGGGAGATGGGTTCTCCCAACAGCCAGGTAGCAAAGTCATCGGCAAAGGTTTCTACCAGAAACTTACAGGTTGAATCAAACATGAGGCGATCGCACCTCTAAATGCCCCACGATTAATAGTGATTCAAGTTAATTCCTGCTTCTTTTGCCATAGCTGCTAACCCTTTCTTTTCTAAGGTTTTGATGGCTTTGGTAGAGATGTGCAGTCTTACCCAACGCTTGCCTTCAGCCCACCAAATTCGCTTCCACTGTAAGTTAGGCTGTTGCAGCTTTTTAGTCCGACGGTGGGAGTGGGAAATAGCATAGGCATTGTTTGCCTTTTTACCTGTTAGTTGACATCTGCGTGACATAGGAAACCTTATAGAGTGCGACAGACTTTATATTGTACCGAAATGTAGGACGGTGGGGGAGAGGGAGAGAGGGCGAAGAGGGCGAAAATTTAATTACCTCCTGCCTCCTGAACTTCTGAACTTCTAAACTTCTGAACTTCTGAACTCCTCAAGTTAAGACTTTGAGATAGACGCGATCGCATCTTTTTGTTTCTACTCCTGTCGCCGCTAAATAGCCGCTGCTTTCGTAAAGCCGAACTGCTTCTTTGAGAACGCTGGCGGTTTCTAGCCAGATTTGATGGAAACCTTGAGAGGTAATGGCGGTTTCTAGCTGTTGCAGTAAATACTTACCTAAACCTTGACCCCTGACTTGAGGTAAAAGGTACATTTTGCGAAGTTCTACGGCTTTTTCGCCCCGACTTGTGGGGTGATAAGCACCAGTACCGACGATTCGTTCTTGCTGCTCTACCACCCAAAATTCACCCCCAGGAACGAGATAGTATTGTTCTACTTCTAAAACATCTCGATCGGCTCCTTCCGGTTCCCAAGGCAGGCCGTATTCAGTTAATACTGTATGAATGACTTCAGCCGCAGCTAGGCGATCGCTCTGTTCCCAAGGACGAAGGTAAAAATCAAGATATTGGTTCATTTGAGGCTCAGTTGAGAGAGCGATTCCTTATAGTATCCTTTGAAAGGCGATCGTTTCTCATTCGGTGCTTTCCTTCTAGTGTTAAAGTCAAAAAATCTGGACTAACTCCGAACTTTGAACTCCGAATTCCGAACTCAGGTTATTGCTCTTGATAGTTCCAGAGCAATCCACCATCGACGTAATAAGTAGAACCCGTGATGTAATCGGCATCAGAAGAAGCTAAAAATGATACTAATCCTGCCACATCTTCTGGTTTGCCTAAGCGACTCAAGGGAATGTTTTTTAGAACTGCATTGAGTTTCTCTTTGTCGTTAAGCAATTCTTGGTTGATAGGAGTAGCGATCGCGCCTGGTGCGACGTTATTAATCGTTACTCCCAGTGGTGCTAGTTCGACTGCTAAGTTTCGCATCATCATTTTCAAGCCACCTTTACTGGCGCAGTAGGCCGTGAAGTGAGGAAATGGCAATTCTTCGTGAACCGAACTGATATTAATTACTTTACCGGGGCGATCGGTTTCTTTAAGATGCTTGACAAAGGCTTGCGTCGTAAAGAAAACTCCTTTTAAGTTGACATCTAATACTTGGTCGTAATCGGCTTCGGAAATGTCTAGAAAATCCTCATTTTTTTGGATTCCGGCATTATTTACTAAGATGTCTAATTTGCCAAACTGCTCGATGCTTTCGCGCACGAGTTCCCGTGCTTCGCTTACGCTCGATAAATCCGCTCGAACGATCGCTCCTTTTTTCGGACACTGCGCCATGTAACAGTTTCCACCTGCCGCCTGTACCTTGTGTAGGGTTTCTTCAGCCCCTTCAGGGCTAGAACGGTAATTGATAACTACGCTGGCTCCCTCCTCAGCAAGACGAATAGCGATCGCTTGTCCGATTCCCTGACTGCTACCTGTCACCAATGTTACTTTGTTTTCGAGTTTCATGACCTGAACCGTAGTGTTTAAGATAAGAACTCAAATGGTCAGATAAGATTTTCATCAGGCTCGCGAAAATCAACGGTTTTAAGATCTTAATCAGGATTGATTGGGGGACTATTCAGAAATTTCACGCTTTTACGCTTTAATCGATCGTCTTCGCTTTTGGGAGTCGAACGATGATTGTTAGAAACACCTTATCTTTATCTGGCTCTGCAACCATCTATCTATTGGCATTATTGACACAGCCAAAAGTCTAGTTTCTTCCGCTCTCGACAGGTTTAAGCGATCGTCTAATGAAGAGCGTATAGTTAGGAATGAGCCGATCCCGTTCGCTATATGTCTGAGTCCTTAGCCCCCCTAATTTTGACTTTAAAGCTAGATCGCGAGACATTTATCTATTTCGATCGCTTGCGACAGAAATATTTTCCCACAGAAAAAAACTTTTTGCCCGCTCACGTCACCCTCTTTCATGCCTTACCGGGCGAGGAAGCTTCTGAGATCCAACAGAGGCTACAAGATTATTGCTCCCGCACCTCAATTTTTACCCTGACCTTTCCCAAGTTACGATTTCTCGGCAGAGGTGTAGCGGTAGAAATCGACTCTCCCCCATTGACTCAACTCCGCCAACACCTGGCAAAAAGCTGGCACGATTGGTTGAGCCACCAAGATCGACAGGGGTATCGACCTCATATCACCATTACCAATAAAACTACCGCCGAGCGATCGCGCCAGTTGTACGAGCAGATGACAAATGATTGGCAAGCCTTTGAGGGTTATGGGGAAGGATTGTTACTGTGGTACTACCTGGGAGGCCCCTGGAAATTGCTAGATGAGTTTGTTTTTAGGCCCTAGGAACCAAACGCCGATCGAACTTTACTTTCAGTCCATCGCGCGGACGAGAAAAGGGTAGCACCACTCGTTCTAGATTATGACTGGGAAGTAATTCCCAATCATAATCGCAACGATCTGTGTAAATCTCACAGTTGGTAAATAAAAATCTAGCGGCATCATGTTCTATGCACTCATATTTCCACCTCAAACTGAGTCCTGGGCATCTTATATTCGTCGCGCCTTGCAACTGTTTTTTAAATAAATTCGATCGCCTTTTGCCCAACTCTTATCATCTACGACGAAAGTTAGAAGAGGCTTATCCGACTTTCGTTGATGGCAGCCAAAACGTTTTTCCGATGTTTCTTCTCAGTTAAATCCCTACGATCGAAACAGTTAAGCAAATAGCTCAACTCTAATAACTAGGAGAAAACAAATGACAACAACGTTTTCTAATAAGCCAAACAAGTTAAGTCAGAGAAATAAAAACTATGAGTAATGCCTCAATAACAGCAAGCAGAAATAACATTGGCGTGGCTATTTTCAACGCGATCGACTTTCTCAAGTGCGAGCAACTGAACTATGGAGAGTTTAAAACCTATCTCTCAATAGATAAAACGATGAAGTCAGACAGTTGTACTTTTGACGGCACGCCATTTACTACCGCACTGGTTCTTTATTCTCTGAAATTTGTAGAAGATCCAAGAGTTAGCGAAATGACCCAAAAGGCAATTCAATTCCTAGTAGAAGAGAGGGAAAGAGGTGGAGTATGGAGGTTTTGGTCGTCGAAAAATCCCAGAAACAAACTATGTCCTCCAGATTTAGATGTTACTGCTTGTATTGCCTACGTCCTCAAACAACATTATTCTCCTCTGCTTTATTCCTTCCTGTTTGGTTCCAATCTCAATATTTTCCTCAATTGCAGGAACGATCGAGGGCTATTTTATACGTTTATTAGCCCCAATTTACCCAGAAATCCGATCGATAGCGGGGTGAATGCTAACGCGCTACTCTACCTGGGTGAATGTGAGGAGACTAAACCAATTTGTGATTACTTAAACGACCTAGTATTAAGCGATCGAGAAAAGGGGTCAGATCGTTGGTATGCTGAAACAGCTTTGTACTATTTCATATCTAGAGCGTATTTTCAGGGTGCTTCTAGCTTAAAAAAATCTCAGAACGTTATCGTCGAGAAAACTTTAGCACTACAACTAGCAGACGGTTACTTCGGTAACGACTTGAATACTGCTCTTGCTGTTTGTACGTTACTCAACTATCAATATAGCGATCGCATTGTTCTAGAACGGGCGATTCACAGTATCCTGGAACGCCAGGGAGAGAATGGAGCCTGGTCGAGAATTCCCCTTTGGAGTGCCACCCCAGAAGTCGTTTGGGGAGGAGAAGCTAGCGATTGGCCGGTGGGTTTTTGGGGTTCTGAAGAACTAACAACTGCTTTCTCGATTGAGGCTTTGGCAAGGTATCAGCAGCAACTCGAAATGAATTAATTTCGATCGCTCCCCAAAAGCTAACTCTGACTCAATATTTCAAATCTTGAAATATTGAATTGATTCGCATGAAATTTTTATCGCTTAATTGGACTCATTATGTTTAACCAACCCCAATTCAAACCTCATTTCCACGTTGAAGCCGTAGAACCAAGTACCGTTTATCTCATGAGCGAACGGGGACATATTGCCCTCAGCGGTCACATCTACGTCTTGTTAGCCCCCCTCCTGAACGGTCGGCACACCGTTAATGAAATTGTCGATCGGCTCAAAGAACATACATCAATTTTGGGAATCTACCACACCTTGACCAATCTGGAGAGTCAAGGCTACCTCACCGAAGCGGTAAACGCTCTACCCGATGAAGTGGCTGCTTTCTGGAGTTTGCAAGGCGTAGATCCTGGAGTCGCCGTTAGCAAACTGCAAGATACCAGAGTTGCTGTAAAGACCTTCGGGGCGGTAAAAACAGAACCGTTTATATCTGCCTTAGAATCGCTAAATATCCAGGTGAACAGGGAATTATTAAAAAATTCTGCCAAATTACCAGCTTCATCCTTTCCAAGCGCAGCAAATCCAAAATCCAAAATCCAAAATCCAAAATCGAGTGAGGGAGACTTCACCGTTGTCTTGACCGACGATCACCTGCAACCGGGTTTAGATGAATTTAACTCCCAAGCCTTACGCAGTCAAAAACCTTGGATGTTGGTCAAACCTGTCGGTGCAACTATCTGGGTCGGCCCGATCTTTGTTCCCGGTCAAACGGGTTGTTGGCATTGCCTGGCCCAACGCTTGCGGGGAAACCGGGAAGTCGAAACTACCGTTGGCCGGCAAAAAGGAGTTGAAACTCCCTTTCCCACCGCTCGATCGATCCTCCCCGCCCACTTGCAAATCGGCTTAAATTTAGCCGCAGCCGAAGCAGCCAAATGGATAGTGCAAGGGCAAAACGATCGGCTAGAAGGCCAGGTGCTGACTTTGGATCTAGCTTCCCTATCGATGCAGCAACACCTTTTAGTTAAACGCCCGCAATGTCGGGCTTGTGGCGAACAAGCGGCTTTTGAGTATTACAAACCCAAACCGATCGTACTCGAAAGTCAGAAGAAGCTATTCACCGCAGACGGCGGCCATCGCTGTTTCACTCCAGAACAAACGATCGAGAAATACTCGCATCACATCAGCCCGATTACAGGAGTTGTCAGCGCCCTGCCCAAAAAGGAGATAGACAATAATTTGATTCACGTTTACAGCGCCATTCACCAGTTCGGAGGGAGACTCGACAGCCTGGCAGGTCTGCGCCATAGCTTGCGTCATAAGAGTGCTGGCAAGGGGAAAACCGACCAGCAATCGAAAGCCAGCGGTTTGTGCGAAGCGATCGAACGGTATTCCGGCGTGTTTGCAGGCGACGAAGTTCGCATCAAAGGCACTTATCCCCATTTAGAGTCGATCGCCATTCACCCCAACGATTGTATGCTCTTTAGCGATCGCCAATACCAAAACCGCTCCCGATGGAACCCACAACACGGCAGCTTTGCCTGGGTGCCCGAACCATTTGATGAGGAGAAAGAAATTGAGTGGACGCAGGTTTGGTCGCTAACCCATCAACAGTTCAAGTATTTGCCGACGGCTTACTGTTACTATGGCTATCCACTTGCTGACGACTATCGTTTCTGTCGGGGAGATTCCAACGGCAACGCTGCGGGCAATACCTTAGAAGAGGCCATTCTTCAAGGGTTTATGGAATTAGTCGAACGGGACTGCGTGGCTTTGTGGTGGTACAACCGCATCCAACGGCCCGCTGTGGACTTAGACAGTTTTGACGAGCCGTATCTGGGAGCATTGAAAGAATATTACCAAACTCAAAACCGAGAGGTCTGGGTGTTAGATATCACCAATGACTTTAATATTCCCTGCTTTGCCGCCTTGTCTCGACGCACGGTGGGAGCAACTGAAGAGATCCTCATCGGGTTTGGCACTCATTTCGATGCTAAAGTTGCCATGCTCAGGGCGGTAACTGAGATGAATCAGGGCTTGGGGATCGATCTCGATAATGGCAAGGCGGTGCCTGACGATCCAGATTGGCAATATTGGCTCAAGTCGGCCACTTTAGAGAATCAGCCTTACCTAGCGGGCGATCGCACTGTGCCTGTAAAAGTTTACTCGGATTACCCAGATCGCTATTGCAACGATCTGCGGCAAGACGTACTCGCCTGCGTGGAAATTGCCGCCCAACACGGCATGGAAACCTTAGTTCTCGACCAAACCCGCCCGGATATCGGTCTGAAGGTAGTCAAGGTCATCGTTCCTGGGATGCGCCACTTTTGGAGTCGATTTGCGCCGGGGCGACTGTATGAGGTTCCCGTAAAAATGGGTTGGTTGCCTGCGCCATTAACAGAAGAGCAACTCAATCCGATACCGATGTTTTTCTAAACCCGATCGATACTAACCAGCCCTCACCCCCAACCCCTCTCCCACCTCAAAGAAGCCCTCTCCTACGAGGAGAGGGTAAAGGAAGTTTCTGTTATCTGAGGGGAGCCGGAGGCGGGATGAGGGAAAGAAGGTTTTGGCGATCGAATCTTGCATCATTTATCAATTCATCCTTGCTGTTATCGGTGAGACAGGACGGGTTTGATTTGAAAATTCAGTTCTGCCCTAAACCTGGCTGGCAAAACCCACCCCTACAGATTGCCCCTACCAATGTCTATTGCATCCTGGTTTCAAATTAAAACTTAAAAGAAATATATGTCACAGCAATTCCTTCTATCTTTCAAACCAGACGTTTCCCTCATGGAACCAGAAGCAACAGAGCAACTGGTTCTCCAATCGTCAACCCGCTCTTTGACATTTAAGCAGACGCAATCGGGGTTGAAAACCGCGCTCAAAACCCTAGCAGATGGTGGTGCCACCTTAGCCGAACTCACCCAAATGGTGCAGCAAGACGATGGAAATTTTCTGGCCCTAAGATTTTATGCCTACCTGCAAAAGTTCTCTAAGTTGGGTTGGCTTTGTCATTCGGTCTTAGCCCAAGGAAAAGCGATCGCGATGGCCGTTCCCATGACCTCAGACGATCGGTTTTCTGACAGCGAAGTAGCTGTCGAATCTAAATACGTCCTGTCTCGCTTTGCCTATTGCCATCAAGTTAGAGGGCAACTGGTGCTGGAGTCGCCGCGATCTCAAGCTCAAGTGCTGTTAACAGATTGGCAAGGAGCAGCCTTATTGAACCAGTTAGCCAAACCTCAAAGTTGCAATGAATTGGTAATGGGAATTCCGGGGATTTCATTAGAAACCGTAAAGCAGTTTGTCAGTCTACTTCTGGGCGCTCAAATGCTCTGTGAAGTCAGCGAAGACGGCACTATCGGCGAACAAGCCAATGTCACCCTCGCCCAATGGGAATTTCACGACCTCTTATTTCATGCCCGCAGCCGACAAGGAAGGCACGCCCATCCTTTTGGGGGAACTTACCGTTTTTTAGACAAAATCGAGCCACTGCCTGCCGTCAAATCTCCAATGTCCGAGGAGGTAATCGAGCTATACAAACCAGACCTAGAAACGCTCAAAACCACCGAAGCTTCCTTCACCCAAGTTTTAGAGTCGAGAAAGTCGATTCGGGAATATGGAGAAATCCCCATTACCGCCCAACAATTGGGAGAGTTTCTCTATCGCTGCGCTAGAGTCAAACGCATCCTCAAAACCGATCGCGGTGAAATCCTCAGCCGTCCCTATCCCAGTGGCGGGGCGCTTTACGAATTGGAACTTTATCTTGCAGTCAATAATTGCCAGGGCATTGCTTCTGGTTTATATCATTACGATCCTCTCGCCCATCAACTGGGTCGGATTTCCGACAGAACGGCAACTGTAGAGGCCCTACTAAATGATGCTCGGCGATCGATGGGTCAAGAAGGTATGCCTCAAGTTCTGATCGTTATTGCCGCTAGGTTCCAACGGCTGGCTTGGAAGTATGAATCGATGGCTTATGCAGTGATGCTCAAGCACGTTGGGGTTCTCTATCAGACCATGTACTTGGTAGCAACGGCGATGAAATTAGCTCCTTGCGGTCTTGGGGGTGGTAACTCCGATTTATTTACTCAAGCAACAGGATGTGACTACTACGCAGAAACTTCTGTGGGCGAGTTTGCTTTAGGTTGCTAGCTGCCAAAATCTTCAGAAATCAATGGCTATTTAAAATTTCCCAAGGTTAAGGAAAAGCTAATGATACTAAATCCAGTTATTAAAAACATGAATCCAGCCCTCACCCCCAACTCCTCTCCTGCGGGAGAGGGGTGCCGGAGGCGGGGTGAGGGAAACCCCCTTTTGCTAAGCGGAACTGATATGAGATGTCATATCGATCGATTGTTTCAGCAAAGTGCGTCCGCAGTTACTAGCCTGCTATCTCCAAGTCGAGGAGAACTCAAACGCACAACTGCCCCCAAGAAAGTTATTGTGATTGGGGCGGGATTAGCAGGTCTGGCAGCGGCCTGCGAACTCACCCAAGCAGGTCACGATGTCACGGTTTTGGAAGCTCGCACCCGTCCGGGCGGTCGAGTCTACACGCTGCGCGAACCCTTTGCTGAAGGGATGTATGCCGAAACGGGGGCGTTATCGTTTTCCGATCGCCACGATCTGACCATGAAGTACGCCCAGCGTTTCCAGTTACCATTAGTTCCCATCTCTTGGCGCAATAGTGCTACTTTCTACTATCTGCACGGTCAGCGAATCGGGCTGACCCGGAAGACTGAATGGCCGTTGGATTTGATGCCTACAGAAAAGCAGATGGGACTGTTCGGGATGCGGTGGAAGTATACCGCATCGGTTTTAAAACAACTCGGCAATCCCGCTGCGCCCAATTGGCCTGGGGAGGCGCTTGAGCAGTACGATCGCATGACCTTTTTAGAATTCCTGCAAGATCGAGGTGCGTCACCCGCTGCGATCGCGCTTTTAAGGCTGGGCTATTTCGATCTCTGGGGGGATGGGATCGATCGAGTTTCAGCCCTTACCCTGTTGCGCGATTTGGCCCTGCATCCCAAGCCTTCAATTTTCCCGCCCAAGCTGCCTCGCTGGTATTCGATTCAGGGCGGTAACGATCTACTGCCAAAAGCCTTGGCTACCCGACTTGCCGATCGGATTCACTATCGCTCGCCAGTGGTAAAAATCGAGCGAGATGCCCAAAGCGTGCGGGTGGTTTGCTGGCAAGCTGGTAATTACCACACCCTGAATGCCGATTATCTAATTGTTGCCATTCCCTTTTCAGTTCTCAAACAAATTGAAATCTCCCCCAGATTTTCTCCAGAAAAGCAAAGAGCGATCGAACAACTGCCTTATACTTCGGTCGCACGAGTTTATCTGCAATCGAGCAAGAAATATTGGGGCGATCGAGGTCCCAAATCTTGGGCAGCTACAGATCTGCCGATTATGGGGATTCGGGAACCAACTTACAACCAATCTACTCGTCGAGGGATTTTAGAGTCTTACATGGCGGGCGAGCGGGCGCGGCAAGTGACAGCCCTGTCGGAGAGCGATCGACTCAGCTTTACAGTTCGACAAATGGAGAAAGTTCTCCCCGGTATGGCAGCGAACTTTGAAACTGGAGTCTCGAAGTGCTGGGATGAAGACGAATGGGCCCGTGGGGGTTACGCCTGGTTCAAGCCCGGACAAATGCGTTCGTTATGGCCCCACATCGCTAGACCCGAAGGGCGGGTGCATTTTGCGGGGGAACATACATCTTCAATGCCCGGTTGGATGCAAGGAGCGCTGGAATCAGGCGAGCAGGCGGCGCGGGAGATCGAGCATGAATGTCGGTTGCAGCAGGAGTAAATCTGTGAGCCTGATTAAACTCTTATTACAAACCTCCTGGACTACAGTGGCGATCGCGACGTTGGCGGGCGGAATTAGCGGTGGCTGCGCTGTCGGTTTAATTACTCTCATCGTTACAGCTTTGGATCGATCTCAACCGCATTCTTTCCTGACTATCTTTGGATTTATGGGGTTGTGCTGCCTGCAAGCGATCGCTCGCTTCATCTCAGAGGTTTCATTAACTCGACTCGGACAAGGAATAACCTGTCACCTGCAAATGTTGCTAGGACAACGCATTCTGGCTTCATCGCTACGTCAGATCGAAACTATCGGCGCACCTGCATTACTGGCTTCTCTGACTGAGGATGTCGAGTCGATATCGAACTTCGTCAGCTTGATTCCTGTGGTTGGCATTAGTATTGCCGTCGTCAGTGGATGTCTGGTCTATCTAGCCTGCCTCTCAGGGATGCTCTTGCTCGTCCTGCTGGTATTTGTGGCTCTGGGCGTTGTCAGCATTCAGTGCTTGCAGTCCAAAGCGATCGCCGAGCTTAAGTTAGCCCGCCAGCACCAGGATCGACTATTCCAACACTTCCGCGCTCTGACCGAGGGCATTAAGGAACTCAAGCTGCATCGCGATCGCCGTCAGGCATTTCTGCATGAAGACCTACACCTCACTACTGTTGCCGTTAAAAAACACAAAATTGCCGGGTTCGCCAGCTACATTGGGGCTGCCAGTTGGGGGCAAGCGTTACATTTCCTCATTGTGGGGGTGCTACTGTTTTTGCTGCCTAACTTTCAACCAGTTTCTGCCTCAATTCTGTCAGCTTATGTCCTTACATTTATTTATATGGGAACCTACATCGGGCAAATTCTTAGCCTGCTACCTAACCTGGGTAAAGTCAGGGTGGCTTTACAGAAAATCTCCGACCTCAGACTGCTCTTAGAGAGTAATGCCGAGCCAAGAGCCTTTAGCGGCTCCGAGTCTGGTTTGTCCTGGCAACGCCTAGAACTAGTAGGAGTTACCCATAGCTACCGCCAGGAACGGGACGACAGTACCTTCACTCTCGGTCCGCTCGACCTGAAATTAACTCCCTGCCAACTGGTTTTCATCACTGGAGGAAATGGCAGCGGCAAATCAACCCTAGCCAAGTTGCTCACAGGGTTATACATTCCCGAAGCCGGAGAAATTCGACTTGACGATCGCTCGCTCGATGATGCTAATCGGGAGTGGTATCGCCAGCATTTTTCTCCAGTTTTCTCCGATTTTTATTTATTTGAAAGGTTCCTGGGACTCGATCGAACTGACAGCCGGGTGCGAGACTATTTAGTCAAACTTCAACTCGATCGCAAAGTCAAGGTTGCAGATGGCAGGCTCTCGACCACAAATCTATCCCAAGGGCAGCGCAAACGGCTGGCACTCCTAACAGCTTATTTAGAAGATCGCCCCATCTATTTGTTCGACGAATGGGCTTCCGACCAAGATCCTATCTTTAAAAAGACGTTCTACGAACAACTTTTACCAGATCTAAAAGCTAAAGGCAAAACTGTTTTAGTTATTAGCCATGACGAGCAATATTTTGGCATAGCCGATCGGATCGTCAAGTTAGATTGCGGCCGGGTTGTTGAAAACAATATTAGAGGATGTTTGAAAAGTCAAAATTCTTGCGCTCGATCCCCCCTAGCCCCCCTTAAAAAGGGGGGGGACAGGCTCAAAGTCACCCTTCTTAAGGGAGATTTAGGGGGATCTCCAACGTGAGAGCGTAGCCATAAATGCTTTTCAAACATCCTCTAACGATTTCTTCCCAACCTTCAAGTTATTGTCCTTCAAATTCTCAATTCCCATCCCTAGCTTGCTGACGATGCCATCAACGAAAGTTAGAGAAACGAAGTAACTTTCGTCGATCTCAAATCGCAACGTTTTGGAGACGCTTTCTAGAGTTGAACTGCTTACGATGAAGACATTCATCCCATGTTTATTTCTGGAGGAGAATGCCGCGATCGCAACTACGATCGCAACCAATACTAGCAAACTAGAACCGTTTTACCAGGAACGGAAATCCATACAACAGTCCTAATTGAACTTTTGAAAAAAGGAGAAAAACCATGAAGACAACTATGACAACTCAGACCACCGCTCTCGAACAGTTTTACATTGAACTGTTGAAAGATCCAGTGCTGCAAGAGCGACTCAAAGCCGCCACCGACCCCGAAAGCCTTTGCGAACTAGCTGTAGAACTAGGAAAGGAAAAAGGCTTTAGTTTTACTAAAGAAGAAGCATTAGCTGCCATGGCTATAGAAGCTGCCATAGGTGGCGATTACCTGGAGATTGGAGATCCTCTATCTCCTGGAGGACCAGTTGGCTTGAGTTCTACTAATGCCGGGGAAGATAAAGGCGGCACGGGCTACAGCGGGTCTAAATAATTCATGAACATTGTAGTGCGAGCGTCCCGCTCGCGCGAGCAAGATGCTCGCACTACAAAAAACTTGACGTTCACAAATCAAATAGACTCGCTATATTGTCGGTGACAAGTGGGAATCCATACAACAGACCTGATTGAACTTTTGAACCCAAAAAGCGTGCAGTGCGATCGAGCGTTCGATCGAAGCACGTTGTCATCTAACACCAATTCTCAAAAATAACTGGAGATTTAGTTGAGTAGGGAAAAGGGTAAAGGCTTGCCCCTTATCCCCCTATGCTTTACCCACATCGGCTGTAACCCTTATTCCACAGGCATTGTGGGACTCGAATTCTCACCGATTCCTTCGTCTGGAGGGGGCGAGTGGGGACGCAGCCGCCGCAGGAGGGGGGTTTGGGGGTCAGACCCCCCAATTCTTTTGACTAACCCACCAATTTATGGCAGAGGTAAAGCCTTACCAGTCAAGAATTTGAAGACTTATGGGTAATGGATAGCCCTTATCCCCAGAGGGGCCCCACCTTCCCCTTTTCCCCTTTAACCATTGGCACTATTTATTTAGCTACTTTTGATAAACGGTATAAAGCCATCTTTTTTAAATAGGAGCATAATATCGTGAACTGTTCGATGCAAGATTATCTGAAAATAGTTACTTCTCACCTGCACTCAGACTTAGTTTCTGCCGAAGCTTTGTCCTACATTCAACCCCTCGCCCAAATCTTACCAGCCTCATCTATGGCTGGCTTTGAATGCCGTTTGGGGGCAGATCGATCGGGAGTAGATTTCCAAGTTCGTCTCCCTTGTCTCGATTGCAGCCTACCAGAAAGTTTTTTGACCGCTCCGGCGTGGCAATTTTTGCAGGAGTTTTATCAGAATTGGGCATCGCCAAATTCTTCCCTGTCTCAAAAAATCGAACATATCGGGCTGGAATTTGATGTCAACGAACGGCTACCTCAAGTCCCCATTCCCTGTATTTTCTTGGCATTCAATCGGGAAACTGCGATCGATGCCGAACGGCTGGTGAAAATGATCGAGTTCCTCCAGCATTCGATGTCCCCGTTGCTTGAGTCTAACCTGCAACTTTGTGCCGATTCCCTACCCGCTGGAGCGTTTATCAGCCATCTGGGAGCCATGCTATCTCGATCGGTCAATGCTGTCAGAGTAAATGTCAAGGGAATTTCTCCAGATCGATTATCAGATTACCTGATGCAAATCGGTTGGAGCGATCCGACAAATACATTTTCTACCCTGACTTCTACTATATCTAAGTTAGTAGATTCCATTCTCTTGAGTTTCGATGTCGGCGATACTGTTTTACCTAGAATTGGTTTGGAATGTTTTCTCAATCGCCAGCCCTACGAAAACCCCCAATGGGACTTCTTGCTAGATTATTTAATTGCAGAGGAATTGTGTACCCCAGAGAAGAAAAATGCCCTGCTAAATTGGCCTGGTTATTCTCATCGAGGGTCGTCTCCAGACCTGTGGCCGAGCAATATCAGCTTTGGCGATCGCTTTCTAGGTTCTAGAGCCATCAGTCTATTTTCCAGGTGGATCAGCCATATCAAAGTAGTTTATCGATCGGGCAATTTTTTGGAAGCAAAAGCATATTTGGGATTTGCTCATAGTTGGGTTGCTCCCGATGTCCTGCGTCGCTCGCGGTCAAGCAATGGTTAGGGTTCGTAGACGCAAAATCGATCGCGTCCTTCCTGTTTGGCCCGATATAAAGCTTTGTCAGCCACGGCAATTGGCGTTTTACCAGAAATATCTAGTTGGGGCACGATACAGGAAATCCCGATGCTAATCGTCACTCGATCGCTAATAGGCGAAGTAGCATGAGGAATCTGGAGTCGATCGATCTCGGCAATAATTTTTTGCGCGACGATTTTTGCCCCCTCGATCGGGGTATGGGGTAGGATAATAGCAAATTCTTCGCCACCATAACGAGCTAGGAGATCGTGGCGATGTAGTAATGTCGCCTGAATCGCTCTAGCAACTGAGATCAAGCATTCATCGCCTAGTTGGTGGCCGTAGCGATCGTTGTAAAGCTTAAAATAATCGACATCTAGCAGCAGTAGAGATAAAGGTTGCTGTTGCTGGGCCAAAAACTGCCACTGCTGTAACCAGTATTCATCGAAGCGGCGACGATTGGCCACCCCTGTTAAACCGTCCAGAGTAGCGAGGCGATGGAGTTCTCGATTGGCTGTTTCCAAAGCCGCAGTTCGCTCGGCCACCTTGATTTCTAAGATTTGATTGTATTCTTCCAGTTGGAGTTGCGCTGCTTGTAATTCTGCTAGGGTTTGGGTGAGTTCTTCTTTTTGCCGTTCCAGAGCAATAATGTCTCGATAGGAGCGCAAAGCTACGAGAGTTGCGGTCAGTAATTTTTGGCGAGTCAACTCTACCTTGAGTTGGTAGTCGTTGATATCGTACTGACGAATGACAGACTCTTCCGGTGCTTCTCCCGGTTGTCCCGTCCGCAAAATAATCCGTACTCGCTGATTTTTGAGTTCGTCCCGAATGTAGCGAACTAGTTGCAATCCTGCATCGCTAGTTTCCATCATGGCATCGAGGAAAATTAAAGCCGCATCGGGACAATTGACGGCGATCGCCTCTTTGCCTTCTTTACCCGAATAGGCAGAAATCAAGGCGAGCGGACGACCTTCAAACTCGCAATTTTTCAGGGCTAATTTGGTGGCCCGATGAACGTCTGGCTCGTCATCGACTACGATCGCTTTCCAAGTATCGCTAGAAGTTGTGGGCGCGGCAGAACTAGCGCCCTCTTCCCCGCCAAACAAATCGTCATCTTCAAGAAAGATAATTAAATCTTCCTCTTCTTGTCGTTCTTCTTTTCTAGATTTTTGTGGCTTTTCGTCAGACATCGATCGAATTCCTCACCAGTAATTAAGAGTTAATTCGATCGGGTAGTTCGATCGTAAATTCAGTACCTTTACCGACTTCGCTAGTTAAAGAAATTTTTCCCTGCAATTTTTGGGTGACGAGATTGTAGGTAATATGCAGTCCCAAACCCGTGCCGCCTCGATCTCTCGCGGTGGTAAAAAAGGGATCGAAAACTCTTTTTAAATTATCTCGTTCGATGCCGCCACCATCATCGCGATAAATTAGCAAAATTCGATCGTCTCTTTTAGTTGCTCGCAATTCTAGATGACCTTTTTCTCCATTTTTATAGGCGTGCAGCAGAGAATTAGTAATTAAATTAGTCACGACTTGGGCGATCGCTCCTGGATAGCTGTGCATCTCGATCGTTTCGTCGCCTGCGATCGTCACCTGATGGGAGCCTTTTTTCAATTGTGGTGAAAGGCTGACAACAAGTTCTTCTAGATAGGGTTTGAGGGCAAAAGTTCTTTTCTCTAAGCTCGATTGGTCTACTGCTACTTGCTTGAAGCTTTGAATCAATTCTCCCGCTCGTTCGAGATTTCTTAAAAGTAAATCCGTGCTTTCTTTAGCTACTTCGAGATAACCATCTAAAAGCGATCGCTTAAGCCGATTTGCCGCCACAGCCGCTAACAGAGACTCAGTTTCTATCATCAAGGTAGAGGCGACGGTGATGCAAGTTCCAACGGGGGTATTGATTTCGTGGGCGACACCCGCCACCAACCCCCCTAAAGCGGCCATTTTTTCCGCCTCGACTAACTTGTCTTGCATCAAAGTCAAGTCGTTAAATGCTCGTTCGACATCGAGATTCTTTTTCTCCAACACCGCTTGAGAGGCTTCTAGCTCGCAAATCACCCCTTTTAAGAGCGACTCTTTATTGCGATTGGTAACTTCCAGACGAGCGCGATCTGTTTCCGATCGCTCCAATTTTTTCTGGAGAATGCGGATTTGCTTCTGTAAATCTTTGATTTCTGCTGCCTTGTCTTCGTCTGCCATATCTACCTAGTTAATTGCCAATCAGTAGGGTGACGAAAGTTGTATTGTGGAAAAATGTTTGCCCGTTATCTTGTAACGGCGCAACCTCTCCATAAGTATAAAAGCCACAGGCAGCTATTTTATCTTGGAGGGCAGGAATTAATGCTCGATATTCTTCATTGGCTCTCGTCCCCATTACCCATCGCCGCCAAGCACAAGAAAAACAGAGGGCAGCTTTTGGTTCTTCTCCACCATAATTTTTCCAGGCTTCGGCAAAAGAAGCTGCTGAAGCGTTAACTACATCTTCAAGAGTGGTATCGGTAATTTGGACGATCGAATGTTCTGGCACGTCTCCAGAAACTTTGACGCTACCTTCTTCGAGATCGTAGCTCAGAGCTCCTCTCAAGAAAAATCGCTCTTCTCCCGGAGGAAACACGGCTAGTGGGTAGGCGGAATCTGGTTTGTAATCGTTTAAATAGTGGTGATAAAAATCAAGAGCGGGTTTGCCGTCGATTTCATAAATGATATTTCGATCTACTTTAGTAATTTGACTGCGTTTGCCGATCGGATGCCAACCTCCAGCAATGCCATGAGAAAAATGAATGTCTCCAGCAAACAGCAAGATCGGCACGGCATCGCTGAGAACCTCGGTTTGATAAAACTGATAGGTGCGCTGCATTTCCCGCTGCTCGGCTGCTGCGCCGCCAAATAGAGGAATATTATCGCCCAAACCCGCCTCCAGTCCTCGCAAAATCGACACGGTACTGGTAGTCAAACTTTCTGGAAGGACGATCGCCAATTTAATCGGCAAGTTAAATTGTTGTTTGGCTGTTGCTGCTGTCGCCTGGGCGATGGCTTCGGGATCTTGGGAAATATTGCGTCCCACAGCCGCCCTAATTTCGATGCCTTCGCCATAAAAAACAGTTAAGGCGATCGAATCTTGCTGGAATTCCAACACCGAGGAAAGCTCGCCATCGGTAGTACAGCCGATTAATTCGATGTCGGGAAAAGCTCGATCGATCTCCTGCAAAATTAACTCGCGATCGAAGTCAACGGCGGCAAACAGAATTCCGGCTTGGGGAATTTTATCTCCCAGCTTATTCTTGCATTGCTGCAAAACTTCGGCGATCGCTTCTAAAGAATCGGGATCGTTACTGTGACCGACGGCTATTTCCAGCATTTTCCTCTTATTAATGACTGTCTTCTTACTATTAGTACCCAATTTGGGCGCAGAAATTGACAGGAAAAAGGATCGATTGCAGCTATCTGCTGCCAAATAAGCTTAAGCAATCGTTGGAGCGATCGCCGATGGGGGCGATTCGATGAAGATGTCCTTCTTAATAAAGCATCTGACAAATTATTTGGGTAATAAACTTTATTCTGATACTTTTATTCAATCGGGTTTATAAATTTGAAAAAACTACTTTAAGAAGCATTAAAAAGTTATGAACATTACTAATATTTACCCAACCTCCGGTGTGATTGGGCAAGGAGTCAAGATTTCTGGCAGCGGTTTCAGTAGTAAAGATCTTGAGGTTTACTTTAATGGGTTCTCATCCTCAGATCAGAACTTGCAAGATTTCACGCGATCGATCGCGTGAAATCGATCCGATCCTAATTCTCCCGTTATCATCGCAGCCCGCGTAGCCAATTACAGCTTTGTTTAAACTGTTGGGATTAAACCGAGGATTCAGCCCACGCCTGGGCGATCCTGCCCGTAGGCTTGCCAAGCCAAATCGACCAGCCCATTGAGGATCGCTGCTGCCACTACAGGGTTGCCCTTACGTCCGTCAACTGTAATATGAGGAATCAACGAGTCTTTCAACCGGGCTTTGGCCACATCGGCCTCGACAAAACCTGCTGGCGTACCGATTACCAATGCAGGTTTAATTTCCTCACCTTCGATTAATTCCACCAAAGTTGTCAAAGCCGTCTGGGCTTGACCGACAACAAAAATAGCTTCGGGATAGCGTTTGGCTAACGTTTCCATTCCCCAAGCCATCTGGGTTTTTTCTTTTTGGGGCCGAGTCAGCGCGTCCATACTGCAATAGACGGGATTGGCAAAGGTGGTTTGAATATTTGGGGTGACAGCCACCTGCACCATGGGAGCATCGACCACAATTGTCGTCCTGGCGGCCATCGCTGCTGCCCCGGAATGTAGCGCTCGTTCGGAAAAGCTGATTAGAGATTTATATTCAAAATCAGCCGTAGCATAAATCGCCCGCCGAACGATCTCGTATTCCGCTGGGGAAAACAAGTGCGAACCGATTTCGCGATCGATAATTGCTAAACTTTGGGCATCCGTGACGTGCCATTCCATAGAGGAGTTCAGGAGTTCAGGAGTTCAGAAGTTCAGGAGTTCAGAAGGTGTATAGCCATACAAAAGTAAGGCTACGCCAAGTAATCTCTTGAAGTAGATTTTACTGCAACTTCTGTAACTTCTGTATTCTTGACTTTAAGTTTCTGAAGGGGAAGACTTTGCCAGTGCTGGAGATAAGAAAGCCACTAGCGCACCGATCAGAAAGCCAGAAACGTTGCGAACTAGGGGCAACCAGTCAGCAGTTCGAGATACTACCGGGCCGATGCCGAAGGAAATAAACAAAATCCCCCATAGAGGCGAGAAAATTAACGCCCACTGCCAAGCCACGATTTGTCCTTCTTTGCGAGGATGAGCGGCAAATCCTAAGATAATTCCACCCAAGATTGAAGTTACTAAGGTGAGAATCCATTGCTCCCTGGGCAATCCGGGGACGACGCGGCATCCACCTTGCCGCAAGCAGGTTTTGAGCGATTCGATCGCCGATACGATCGCTTGGTCTTCGCCGTTTTCCCGCACGAAATAAAGGTTGCCGAAACGGGTTTGCAATTCGATCCAGAAGGTGCGAGGCATCAGCTTGTAAGCCGCATCGCCAACATTGAAGTTTAAGATGTTGCCCCCACGGGTATCGGCTACCAGCAATATGCTTTTGTCATCTAGTTGCCAATAATCTTTGACTGCCCGACCTGGTGTGGTATCGAATTGAGTCAAAACTCGCAGTTTCCAGCCAGTTTCGGCTTCAAATTTTTCTAAATCTTGAGCCAGTTCTCGTTCTTGAACGTCGTTTAAAGATTTGGCCAGGTCGATAATGGGGGTTTGAGTTGACGGGAGTAACTGGGGATTATCGAAAGCCCAGGCGCTAGGAGCGATCGCCCAGGCAGAAAAGGCTAAACATAAGGCAGCTAAGAGTCTCAGCACTCTTTGGGGGAAACGATGGTACATATTGGTGTCTATCTGCATCTCAAGTGGGAAAGCTCAGAACGAACTGAAGAAGTTTTATTTAGAAAAAAATAATCAAATATTTACACTTCTTTACTTTACGCTAATTTTAGAAGCGATCGCCAAGTTTGGGGCCAAGTCAACTGATGGCAACCCTTCCTAGTGAATTGTTAAAAACAGATTAACATCGATTACTTAGCCTCAAGGCGACAAATTTCTCTCCTTGCCCACTGCTTGCCATCTATTAAGGGAGCAATGCTTTCCTTGCTGTTTTTGTCAATTATGTTAAGCTAAGTGAAGTTTAAGAAATTTGACATAAAAGATTTGTAGCTATCTTATATTCACCTTTGAGAAGGAGCGATCGCCTCAATGGACTTTATAGACCAGGTGTTGGAAAAATTAAGAGAATGGGCGCGGAAGTTAGTTGATGCTTTGCTGGGCCCGGAAGCAGAACCGGAACCCGAACTAATTCCCATTCCAGTAAACGATCGGCAACGCCGCTAGTTGTAAAATTGTGAGTTCTGAAGGTGGACGCTGGGTAAGCGTGTTAGTTTTGCACGGGCCAAATCTCAATCTCTTAGGACAACGAGAACCGGGGATTTATGGTTCTGTAACTTTAGATAAAATAAATCGCCTGTTGGTCGCAGAAGGAGAAAAACTACAGGCGAAAGTTTCTGCTATACAGTCAAATCATGAGGGCGTTTTGGTAGATGCCATTCACCAGGCCTCAGACCAGTACCACGGCCTAGTAATTAATGCTGGCGCTTATACCCATACCAGCGTGGCGATTAGAGATGCGATCGCTGCCGTCCAAATTCCTACTGTGGAAGTGCATCTGAGTAACATCTATCGCCGCGAAGAATTTCGCCATCATTCGTATATCGCCCCAGTCGCGATCGGTCAAATTAGCGGTTTTGGGGCTGATAGCTATCTGCTAGGCTTGCACGCTTTGCTCCGCCATCTTCAGGCCAAAGCCGAGAATATATAGTACAATTGTACTATTGTCTCGATCGCGTCTGACTATGATTGATGCAGAATTATTGAAAGCTTTAAAAACTCCTTTTGCTCCTGAAGATCACAAAGAAAGAAGTCTTCCTGGGGGAGGTCGCTGGTTTTACCTGCCTTGGCAAAAAATCAAGGCCCGT
Organism: Cyanosarcina radialis HA8281-LM2; assembly: GCA_019359615.1. Classification (GTDB taxonomy): domain Bacteria; phylum Cyanobacteriota; class Cyanobacteriia; order Cyanobacteriales; family CCAP-1448; genus Cyanosarcina; species Cyanosarcina radialis. The sequence continues at coordinate 25,606 of JAHHHA010000037.1, read as the reverse complement.
CTAGACCAAACTTTTCCCGAATGGCAGTGCAGCTTCTCCGACCCGGTAATTACTGGCGAATTGATAGTCATTAGGTGTCGGATTACGATCGCAGGCGTAACTCGCGAAGGGGTAGGTAACTCTGATGCCTACGGTGAAAAGACTTCAGCCGGAGGGTATAAGTTTGGTTCCCCAGTGGAAAAGGCTACCGCTGATGCCCTGAAAAACGCCGCTGAAATGTTTGGCGTGGGGGCATATCTCGACGATCAGCAGTTTGTGGTCAAATATCTACACTCCAAAGGCGACTATCGGGGCGTGAAGTTTGCTCAAGAAAACGATTGGAAGACTCACGGTGCGATGGGAAAACCAGTCAAAACCGGAGAAGTTAGCCGCGACCAATGGCTGGCACAGCAGAAACGATAAGAGCGTCTTCGCTATTCTCGGCTCGAATCCAGGCAAAGCAACCGTCATAACCAGCAATACCAAATCCGGTTCTCATACCATCCATTGCTGCCCTCACCCCCAACCCCTCTCCCGTGGGAGCTACCGTGTATACATAAGTTATCGGTTATGTCGTTTCACACTCAGATCCCCCTAAATCCCCCTTAAAAAGGGGGACTTTGAGAGCTTCCCCCTCCTTGGTGCCAGCTACATGACGAGGGAACCTCGCCGCAACTCCCCCCCTTTTTAAGGGGGGCTAGGGGGGATCTAATGCAGGGCCTCCAAGTTTTCCCACAGATGTGTATACACGGTAGCCTCTCAGGAGAGGGGAGCCGGATTTAGTATTAAAGCGCAGTTGAGAGTTCGGCTTAGGCTACCGGGAAGGCGATGGTGATGGGGTCGGACTTGGTGACGGGCTGGGCGACGGACTAGGCGATGGGGTCGGTCTGGGCGACAGCCTGAGTGAAGGACTAGGCGATGGTGATGGTGAAGGACTAGGCAATGGTGATGGTGACGGGCTAGGCAATGGGGTCGGTCTGGGCGACAGCCTGAGTGAAGGACTAGGCGATAGTGATGGTGACGGGCTAGGCGATGGTGAGGCTTCGGGTGAAGACTCCGGTGAAGGTGACGGTTCTGCCCCTCCTGTCGGTTGAGGTCGATCTTCTTGTTGCCGCGCCAATCTTGCTTGGACGCGCTTGCGACCGTCGAGCGCTAAGGGATAATTAGGCTTGAGTTCGATCGCTTTTTCATAGTCAGCTAAGGCGGCTTCATCTCGCTTTAGCCTTTCTAAGGCAAAACCTTTGTGATACCAAGCTTCAGCATTTTCTGGCGACAATTGAGTCGCTTTTTCATAGGCAGTTAGCGCGTCTTCAAACCTTTCTAAATTTAGTAGGGCGAAGCCTTTGTTCTGCCAAGCTTGTTTGTTATCTGGCTGCAACTGAATCGTTTTCTCGTAAGCAGCAACGGCTTCAGCATATCGTTCCAAATTCTCTAACGTTACGCCTTTGTTGTACCAAGCTTCGGCGTAATTAGGTTTGAATTGAGTTGCTTTATCGTAAGCAATGTTGGCTTCAGAATATCGCTTTAATTCTCCTAGCGCGTAGCCTTTGCCATACCAAGCTTCAGCATAATTTGCCCTCAATTGCGTCACTCGATCGTAAGCTGCGATCGCCTCTGGATAGCGCCGCAAATTTCTTAAGGCTAAAGCTTTGCCATACCAAGCTTCTGGATTTTTAGCATTGAAGCTCAGAGATTTATCGTAGGCTACAACTGCTTCTGAGTAACGCCGCAATTGGCTGAGGGCATAACCTTTGCCATACCAAGCTTCGGGATATTTTGCTTTTAATTTAATCGCTCTGTCATAAGAAGCGATCGCCGGATCGTAACGTTTTAAAATCAACAGGATTACGCCCCGGTTATACCAAACTGATGCGTACTGCGGTTGAATTTCGACAAACTTATCGTAAGCACTCAAGGCTTCTTCGTAACGTTGTAACTGTTGTAAAGAAAAGCCCTTTCCTAACCAAGCAGGCGCATACTTAGGACTAATTTTAATCGCTCGATCGTAAGCGGCGATCGCCTCTTGATAGCGTCCCTGCTTTTTCAATTGCTCGCCTTGTTGGTAAAAATTAACCGCACTGGGTCTTTGGGCTGTTGGCTGCTTATTTGTTGGGGTCGGCTTGGCGCTTACCAAAGACTCATTTGAGGGCAATTCGGACCCAGGCAGGTTGCGCCCGTATCCCAGACTAGCACTAACAATTGCTGTCGCTATAACTACCGACGCGATCGAAATGTAGCCTAGCTTAAATTTGGGGTTTGAGTTTGGCATTGGGAACATAGTCGCAAGTAGAGAGATCGAAAGAAAGGAGATCGGGAGCAGTAGGTTGGGTTGAACAACGTGAAACCCAACAATGCCAGCAGGAGTTTAGAAGTTTAGGAGCCAGAATTTAGGTAGTAGAGGCGTATTTAGGAAATAAGCTCGCGATCTCGATCGAGATTTGTTTACCAGATATTATCCGATCGCTGCTCGAATTTATGTAAATGTTGCTCGAATTTGTGTAAAATCGGCAGATATGCTTAATCTCTTGACAACTAACTAACTAGACAAAAATAAACTTCGATCTTCAATTTTGCAAATAAGATGTCAACGCAATTCCCAATCAATCCCAACCTAACGGTAGTGGCTGTTTATTAGGAGTTTTATCGATCGTGAGAATTAACTACTTGATGCCAACAATCATAGGGATCTCAATTGCCATAGTGCAAGTACAGTCTGCTGTAGCCTTATCATCAGCAGAAATCGGCCAGATTGCTAAAACCATTACTGTGCGCATTGAAGGGCAAAAGAGTCGAGGTTCGGGAGTAATAATTAAGCGCGAAGGCAAAACTTATTACGTTCTTACAGCCGCTCATGTCCTGCCAGATACTAACAAATATACAATCTTTACCCCAGATGGAAATCGCCACCAAATAGACTACAAAACTAAAAAAGATGGGGCAGAAGTAGATCTGGCGATCGTTCAATTTAGCAGCGAAAAAGATTATGCAGTTGCTAAATTAGGAAACTCCGATCGCCTGCTGGAAGGAATGCCAGTTTATGTATCTGGGTTTCCTGCCCCCAGTTCGGCGAGGCCCAATCCTGACTTCAATTTTCTCATCGGTAACGTCGTTGCCAACGGCTCGCAACCGCAGCCAGATGGTTACACTTTGGTTTACAACAATAACACTCGCCCTGGAATTAGCGGCGGTGGGGTGTTAAACGACAAAGGGGAATTAGTCGGCATTCACGGCAAAGCCGAAACGACTGCCGATGCCAATGCCGAGATCGTCAGAACTGGCAATAACTTGGGAATTCCGATCGATACCTTTGTCAGACTGGCCTTAATCGATGTTGGCGTAAGTCTTCCCAGTCGAACGGCAACAGTTGCCCCTACCGCCGATGACTTCTACATTCAAGCCGCCAATAAGTACAAACAGAAAGACTATCGAGGGGCGATCGCAGCTTACAGCGAAGCGATAAAACTCAATCCTAAATTAGCCCCAGCCTACAGCAACCGAGGTGCGGCTCGCTATCGAATGGGAGACAAACCAGGAGCGATCGCCGATTATACCCAAGCGATCGCTCTCAACTCTAAATTAACTCTAGCCTATAACAATCGAGGTGTCGCCCGATTTGAGATCGGAGAAAAGCTAGAGGCAGTTGAGGATTTTTCTCAGACGATCGAACTCGATCCGCGCTCGGCATTAGCCTATCAAAATCGGGGATTAGCCAATTATTACCTGAAAAAATATCCAGCCGCGATCGCCGATCTCAGCCAAGCGATCGAACTCGATCCGCAATCGGCCCAAGCCTACAACTATCGGGGATTAGCATATTACGATCGAGGAAGCAAAGCAGAAGCAGTGAATAATTTTTCTAGCGCGATCGCCTTAAATCCAGAATTAGCCCCAGCCTACTACAACCGAGGATTAGTTCGAGCCGAATTGAAACAAGAGCCAGCCGCGACCGCCGATTTTGCCAGAGCGATCGCCCTCAACCCCCAATTACTAAAAGACGAAGAGCGATCGGATAAAAACAACCCAGAACCCAACATCGATTTCGAGCGAGGGATGGCCTTAACTCCCCAATCCGCCCAAGCATACTACCAGCGAGGCGTTGCCCGCTACAACCTGGGCGATCTTGGAGGGGCGCTGTTCGATTTCAACCGCGCGATCGCCCTAGATGCCAATTATGCCGATGCTTACCGCCAGCGGGGCATATTGCGGGGGTCGCAAAAAGATAACTACGGCGCGATGGCCGATTTTGACAAAGCTATTGCTTTGGCCCCCCAGTCGCCACCAGCTTACTACCATCGAGGATTAGTCCGCTACGAACTGCAAAACTTAGAAGCAGCCATCAGCGATTGGCGCAGGGCCGCTGGCATCGATCGGCAGTTACCAGAAGTGCGGTTGGCACTAGCTGTAGCTTTGTATGCCAAAGGCGATCGGCGAGAGTCTATCCCGCTAGCCAGAACTGCTATTGGGATCGATCGGCGTTTAGCTGACATCAAGTTTTTGCGGGCAAACAATTGGGGCGATCGCTTGCTCCAAGATGCCGCCAAGTTATTGCAGGAATTATAAGTTGGTCATCGGGCATATGGCATAGGAATACTACCTGCTACAATTTTTGGGCTGAAGTGAAAAAAGTGCGCCCACTGGGACACTCTCGCCATGGACATCAACCGACAACAGCGTCGCCTTTTCATCTCGCTAGTATCCCTGTTGACTTTCGCCTTTATCGGCACGATTAGTCTTTCTTACTTTGTCGCCCGTAACGCCATCCGTAAGAACATTATTGAAAAGGAACTGCCGCTGACAGGAGATAGCATTTACTCCGAAATCCAGCGCGATTTAATCAAACCCGTCTTCGTGTCGGATCAAATGGCTCATAATACTTTCTTACTCGATTGGATCGCCAAAGGCGAGCAAGATCCAGATGCGATCGTTCGCTATCTCTCGGAAATCCAACAACGTTATAATGCCTTGACCAGTTTTTATGTCTCCGATCGCACGCGTCGCTATTTTACGGGAAAAACTATTACCAAGACGATTAGTGAAACAGACGAGGACGATCGTTGGTTTTTTCGCGTGCGGGCAATGAAAGAGCCTTACGAAATCAATGTTGAGGCCGATGCGCAAAACAACAATCGACTGACCGCATTTATCAACTTTCGAGTGGTCGATTCTGCCGGACGCTTTCTAGGAGCAACTGGCGTTGGTCTGGCAAGCGACAGCATTTTTAAGCTGGTCGAAGAGTACAAACACAAATTCAACCGGGATATTACTTTCTTCGATCTCGCTGGCAATAGCACGGTTTACGATCCCAACAGCAATTCACCTACAGTACGGCTGAGCGAACGACCTGGAATCAAGGTGCTTACTAGCGAGATCTTGAATGGCTCTCCGATCCCGGTTAACTTGTCGTACAAAAGTGCGACGGATGATTCGCTCGTACACGTTAACTCGCGCTTCGTACCGGAACTGAAATGGTATCTAGTAGTATCGCAAGACGAGAAAGAAGCGGTCAGTCCGCTCAACCACATTCTCCTCGTCAATCTGGGAATTGGCTCTTTGGCGACGCTCGGTGCCCTCGTGCTGGCAATTTGGCTGGTTTCTCGTCACCAGCAGCGGTTGGTCCGCGTAGCCGTCACTGATAAGCTAACGGGCGTGGCTAATCGCTCGTCGGCAGATACCAAGTTTTCCCAAGTACGCGAGGAGGCCAAAGCATCTGGCGAAACGTTTTCGGTCTTAGTAATTGACTGCGATCGCTTCAAGCAAGTCAATGATGAGTACGGACATTTAGTCGGCGATCTGGTGATTGCCGAAATCGCTCGATCGATCCGCCAGAACATCCGCAGCAGCGACTATCTGGCGCGATGGGGAGGAGAGGAATTCCTGGTGCTGCTACCGAACGCCAATTGCGCTGGAGCCATGAGGAGAGCGGAGGCGCTTCGCGTGGCAGTAGAAAATCACGTCTTTACAGCCAGCGATGTATCCTTGAAAAAAACCGTCAGCATCGGAGTGGCAGAGTGGGATCGAACTGAAAGCAATGAGGCTCTCTTCGATCGCGCCGATCGAGCGTTGCTAGAATCGAAACAATCGGGACGCAATCGCGTCACAGCGGCGACGACAGCCGCCGAATACGTGTAACAGTCAATCCAATTCGCAATTCGCAATTATCTCCATGCTTAAAAGCAGTAGCTCTATGTAACGAAGAAATCTTTTCTTTGTCCATGGATGGAGCTAGAGGTTTAAAACCGCAATTAATACCAAATCCGGTTTACAAAACCGTTTTTCCCTGAAGGAGCCTCCGGCTCCCCTCTCCCGTGGGAGAGGGGTTGGGCGCTGCCCTGAAGCTCTGCCGAAGGGGGTGAGGGCAGCAATGGATGGTATGAGAACCGGATTTGATATAACAATTGCCAATTGCGAATAGACAATTGTTTTGCTTAATAGTCTTTCGGTAGAAGATCTAGCAACGATTCAGGTAGGACGCGACGCAGCCAAACTTCCCAAGTGGCAGAGTATTTCTGATACTGCACCCCACCCAAAATGATTAAAACACCAACAAATGAAAGCGCGATCGGAAACAAGAGTGAATCGCGAAATACTGTATAAGCAAGATGTCCCAGATAACCTATAATCCCCATCGCACCGAAGACGACAAAGACGCGCCGCTTCAGCAAGACAGATAGCAGGATGAGAAACAGATTTATCAGGAAGTAGAGGAAGCGCTCCCATTCTCCAGCTTGATTCATCAATGTCAAACCGCCCCAAAAAGCCATCAATCCAGATAGATAGAGCCAAAAGGCAAAGTCTCCCTGACTGCGATGGATGCGCCTATCGACCAGAAAAGCAATAACGATCGTGGCGATTCCAAACCAGAAAGAAACCAGACAGCGCTCGTTCCAAGTGAATTCCTCTTGCCCGTAAATCAGCGGGGTCAAATCCATTGACATATACCATAGCGTATAGGCGATCGGTAGCGTCAGGAAAGGAAAGCGAATCCACTTCAGCGCCAGCAATCCAGCTATAATCGTGCCTGCTTCCATGTAAAACCAACTGGCTTTCACCCAGATATGGTAGTTGCGATAGTTGCCAGGATCTCCATCGGGCCAAATGCCCGTCATGCGCTGAAAGCCATAAATCGCCAGCGGGACCATGCACACGGCAATAGTGGTTAGCAACCCACCAGGAATTTTCAGATCCCGCTGGAACCACAAATGCCATCCGGTCGAAGCAAAAATTAGCAGATAAACGCCAGCCAAGGCAAAAATTCCCCCACCTCCCAGCGACTCCCAGGCTAAGGTGAGGTAGAAAAACATCCCGAAAATGACGATGAGTGCGCCGAAGTAGTAAGCAACATTGGCAAAATTAAATTGCGGTACGTTCCGTTGGCGTTCTTGCCAAGCCTGCCAGAGTCGTTCTGCTAACCCAGCATCGAGCAACTCTTGGCTAACAGCCCAATCTAGATCCTCTCGTCCGATTTTCATAGGGATTTCGACGCTCCAAACATCTTGATAAAGGGTTGGTATATCGGCATGAGCAACACATCTTGGGTAGGGGCGCAATGTATTCATTGGTGTCAAGTTAACGGTCAAAACCTTTATCCGTCAGTGGTTGAAAACCCCTGCCTCATAGCTAAAGTCCTCTAAAGAGGACTCAATGATGGTAAATTTAGTCCACTTCAGTGGACTTGTGCTATTAGCCGGGGGTTTTGAACCCCAGGCGGTTGGCGCTGAAGATTGAGGCCCAGTAATGGTTCTAGCCCTAACTTGACACCAATGCAGTGTATTGCACCCCTACAAGCAATTTATATGTAACAGGTATTTAGCAAAATGGTATGAGTTTATTTTTTATCGCTATCTTAATCCTTGCTAACCCACAAGCTCGATCGCTTGTGACAGTTTGAAAATTGACCACCAACAGTGAGATCGATGACAGAGCCTTCTAAGTTATTACTTAAATTGAGTCGGCAGCTATTTGCCGATGCGATCGAACGAGACAAATTTATTGAAGCCTTAACAAATCCTCAACCATTTTATCCTGCTATTCTTTGGTGTCGGGAGCAGCCAGAAAATTGGCCTTTTACGATCGAACCAGCAACTAGTTGGCAACCAAAGTTTGTCGATCGCTTGTCTTTAGATGCTAAACCTGGCAAGCATCCTTATCATCAAGCAGGGTATTTTTACTGTCTGGATTTTTCTTCAGTATTTGCTGCGACTGTTTTGTTAGCTATTCAAAAGCCAGTAAATTTAGTTTTTGATATCTGCGCTTCTCCTGGTGGCAAAAGTATTTTTGCTTGGCAGGCTTTACGGCCAAATTTATTAATATCTAACGAAGCGATCGGCAAACGCTTGGGGATGTTGCATTCTAATTTAAAGCGTTGCCAGATTCAGCCAGCAGTTTTGTTGAACTTAGATTCGAGCATTTTAGCGAAAGAATTTGCTCGTACTAGCGATTTAGCGATCGTCGATGCGCCTTGCAGCGGTCAATCTTTATTAGCTAAGGGTGGTAAAGCACCTGGATGCTTTCATCCAGCAACGATTAATCAAAATGCCAATCGTCAAAAAAGAATTTTAGCTAATTCAGCCCAAGTAGTCGCGCCACAAGGTTATTTAGCTTATATGACTTGTACTTATTCGATCGAAGAAAACGAACGAGTTTGTGAATGGTTTTTAAAGAAGTTTCCCCAATTTAGAACGGTAGAAATCGATCGCTTAGCCGATTATCGATCCGATCTGACCGCTCTCAATTGCTATCGGATGTTTCCTCAAAGCCGACTGGGGGCAGGAGCGTTTACAGTTCTGTTTCAAAATACTGAAGATGGAGCGACAAATCGATTGCCAGATGGGTTGATGGAGAAAGCGATCGCTATTTTTGAACGGGAAAGCGATCGCTAACATGAGGTATTCTGGTTGGGCTTGTTGGGTTTCGCAGAGCTATACCCAACCTACGGCTACTTTTTGGTTTTTCTCCGGGTTTTCGGTTTGGCTTCCTCTTCTGTGGGCGGCTCGTCCTCTTGGGGGCTGGGCGGGGCTGCCTCTGCTTCTGCTTCTGCTGGGGTGTTTTCTACCGCAGTCTTCGATTTAGCTCGCTTAGCTTCTACTTGAGGCTCTGGTTTGGCTTGCTCCTCTTCTGCTTCTTCAGCTTGCTTGGCTTCTACTTGAGGTTCTGGTTCTGCTTCTTCAGTTTCTTCTTCCTTCGAGAGCGAACCGAGGGGTACGAGTTCTACAGCCGATTGTTCTTGCAGCCATTTGAGAGTTTTCTCTTTGAGCAAATCGCTTTTTACCACTTCCTGCAATCGATTTTCATCGATCGATTGCCCGGAAAGTTCTTTTTTCCACTTCTCTACTTCTGCTGCTAGCGCCTCCGGGTCTACCTCTAAAGATTCCCGTTTGGCTATTTCCTCAAGTCCTAAAGACTGCTTCAGGCGATCGATCGCTTCGGGGCGAGATTTTTCTCGCAACTGCGAAACCATTTCTTCATTCAGCATCTTTTTGACATCCATGCCGTAACTGCTCAATTGGGCTACAGTTTGCCTGAGCATGGTTTCGACTTCTCGCTCGATCGAGGTTTCGGGCAGATCGATTTCGACGTGGTTGAGTAATTCTTTTGCCAGTGCGTCGTTGATGCTTTCAGTAGTAGCTTTCTCAGCCCGCTCGCGAAAGCGAGATGTCAAAGATTCTTGCAGTTCGCTTAAAGTTTCAAACTCGCTGACCTCTTGAGCAAAGTCATCATCTAAAGTTGGTAATTCTTTTTCTTTGATATCTTTGAGAGTGATGGTAAAAACCGTATTCTTGCCCGCCAAATCTTCTCTAGGATAGTCTTCATCAAAAGCGATCGAGACATCTTTAGTCTCTCCAGCACTCATGCCGATTATGCCCTCAACCATCTCTCGCAGAAATTGCTCTGGTTCTAACTCAATTTCCGCATCAGTCGCTTTCAAACCGGGAATTTCTTCAGGTTCGCCCTCTTCACCTTCAGCTTCAGCAAATCGCGCGTTGTAGTCTACTACAGCCACATCTCCTTCCTGGGCGGCGCGTCCTTCTACCGGAATCAAGGTAGCTTTTTCCTTCTGGCGTTCTGCCAAAAACTTGTCTACTTCAGAAGTTTCAAAAACCGTCTCTTCGGCTTTGACATTCCAGCCCTTGTAATCTGTGACTTGCACTTCCGGCGGTACGTCCACCGATGCCGAAAAGGTAAAAGGTTCTCCCGGTTGAAAATCTTTGGCCAAATCCTCTAATGAGGATAACACTTGGTAATTGCCGATCGCGTCGATCTCTTCTTGCTTGAGAGCTTCGCGAAAACCATCTTGAATGAGGTCTTCCAACGCTGCTAGTTTAATTCTTTCAGTCCCGAGGCGCTGGAGCATAATTTGAGGTGGCACCTTGCCAGGGCGAAATCCAGGAATTTTCACCGAGCGCGACAGATCTTTGACTACCTTGTTGTAGACCTGTTGGGACATCTCGCCTGGAATCTCTATTTTTAGCCCAATCCGGCTCGCGGGAAGCTTTTCCTGAGTAACTTTCATTTATTGCAGTATTATTATGCTTGCAGTAATCTATTATGCTATCTCAACTTATGGCCAACCACCTTAAATCTTTACGTACTGCTTCTCTAGAAAACGCCCGCGTATTCGTTCAAACCATGATTACGCTGGCATCTGCTTCATTAGGGTTAGTGGCCGCCCTAGCCTGGAATGAAGCGATTAAAGCGACAATCAAGGCGGTGTTTAAGACTGAAGACTCTCTAGCCGGACTTTATACCTATGCCATTCTGACTACTGTATTGTCGATCGGGGTTTTGACTGCGTTAGCTAAACTTGCTGCTAAGATTGGCGCTCAGACAGCTATTAATCGCGAGGCTGAAGGGTAGACTTAAGGAGAGAGGGGGAGAAGGAGATCAGGGGAGGCAGGGGAGAGGGGGAGATGGGGAGATGGGGAGATGGGGAGGCAGGGGAGAGGGGGAAGAATTAACTACTGACAACTGACAACTGACAATTGACTATGAACGCTTTATATAAAGTTGCTATTTTAGGGGCTACGGGAGCAGTGGGGACTGAGTTGCTCCAGTTGCTCGAAAGCCGTAATTTTCCTTTAGCCGATTTGAAGTTACTATCTTCGCCTCGATCGGCCGGTACGACTCTAGAATTTAAAGGGCAGAACTTACCAGTTGAGGCTGTGAGCGATCGCTCTTTTGATGGCATTGACATCGTGCTGGCTTCGGCGGGAGGTTCTACATCCAAAGCTTGGGCACCCAAAGCGGTAGAAGCGGGTGCTGTCGTCATCGATAATTCCAGTGCTTTTCGGATGAAACCAGAAGTCCCGTTGATCGTGCCGGAGGTCAATCCAGAAGCGGCTAAAGACCATCGGGGCATTATCGCTAATCCCAACTGTACGACCATTTTGATGAACGTAGCTGTTTGGCCTTTGCATCAGGTTCAACCTGTTAAACGTCTAGTAGCAGCTACCTATCAATCGGCCAGCGGTGCTGGTGCTAGGGCGATGGCAGAAGTGGAAGAACAAGCCAGAGCAATTCTGCGAGGGGAAACGCCCAAGCCAGATATTTTCCCGTATCCCTTGGCATTTAATCTATTTCCTCACAATACGCCGATCGACGATCGAGGATATTGCGAGGAAGAAATGAAAATGGTCAACGAAACTCGCAAGATATTTAATGCTCCAAGTTTGCAAATTACGGCAACTTGCGTGCGGGTTCCCGTACTCCGCGCTCATTCAGAAGCGATTAACCTAGAGTTTAGCGAGCCTTTTTCGGTAGCTAAAGCTAGAGAAATTTTAGCAACTGCCCCTGGAGTAAAATTGGTAGAAGACTGGCAAGCCAATTATTTTCCGATGCCGATCGATGCTACTGGTAAAGATGAGGTTTTGGTGGGGAGAATTCGTCAAGATATCTCTCATCCCTGTGGCTTGGAATTATGGCTCTGTGGCGATCAAATTCGCAAGGGTGCGGCTTTGAATGCCGTACAAATTGCTGAATTGTTGGTAGCGAAGAATTTAGTTAGATCGGTATCTAGTTTGCTAGCATGAATTCTTTTTTTACCACAGATGGATACAGATAAACACAGATGAACACAGATATGGCAATTCATTGATAAGCTGATATCTTTACTGTGTCTGGTGTGGTTCGTTAAAAACCATCTTTGAGGAGTTAGTAGTGCAGGCGATCGATTTTGGGCGAGTAATTACAGCAATGGTAACGCCGTTCGGTGCAGATGGTAGCGTTAATTATGAAGTCGCCGAAAAGTTAGCGGCCCATCTAGTTGACAATGGCACCGATGCGATCGTAGTATGCGGCACGACGGGTGAATCTCCTACGCTAACATGGGATGAAGAATACCAACTATTTCAGGTGGTGCAAAAAGCCGTCAGCGGCAAGGCAAAAATTTTGGCTGGTACTGGTTCTAACTCGACTAAAGAGGCGATCGCCGCTACCGAAAAAGCTGCTAAATTAGGATTAGATGGCTCTTTACAAGTCGTTCCCTATTACAACAAACCGCCGCAAGAAGGACTCTATCAACATTTTCAGGCGATCGCCCAAGCTTGTCCTCAATTACCGATAATGTTATATAATATACCTGGTAGGACGGGGCAAGACTTGCTACCAGAAACGGTAGCTAGATTGGCAGAAATTCCCAATATTGTAGCGATTAAAGAAGCAAGCGGTAATCTCGATCGAGTAACTCAAATTCGCTGCTGGACACCTAACGACTTTGCCATTTATTCTGGAGACGATTCCCTGACTTTACCGATCTTATCTGTAGGTGGAAGAGGGATCGTCAGCGTTGCCAGTCACATCGTTGGCTCTCAAATTCAACAAATGGTGAGAGCGTTTGAAAGCGGTAAAATACAGGTAGCAACTCAAATTCACCTGCAATTATTTCCCCTGTTTAAAGCGATCTTTTATACTACTAATCCGATTCCGATTAAAGCAGCTTTAAGATTGCAAGGCTGGCAGGTTGGTTCTACTCGCCTACCGCTGGGAGATATGCCAGAAGAGTTAAATAAGAAGTTAGAAGCAGTTATGAAGGAGCTTTCATTGATAGCTTAGGAGTTCAGAAGTATGCGCCGAGCGCAGGCTAAGCGCAAAGCGCACGCTACGCGAACGCCAACAGAAGTTCAGAAGTTCAGACTTTACTCTTGAATGTTTACAGCTATAGATAAAGTTGCTGGAAACTATTTAAATCAATAACCTGTCTTGGATAAATGCAAATTTTGACTCGAAACTAAACACTTTTAAAAAGGAGCAAATGACTACAGATTAAATTAACTCCAAACCATCCAGTTCATATCGCTACCCAAGAAGCAATCTACGGGAAGCAAACATTCTTTTTGCTGACTTTTAGGTTTCTAGATACTCCACAATATCTCTTGCCAAAGTCGATAACTCATCAATTGCATCTGCGTTTATCGGCGTTAATCTGCTTTGATCTGCGTTAAGTATCCAAAATTTGGATTTAGCTACCAGGTTTATGTAAAAGCTGCATCGGCGCTCAACAATTTTTCGTCTTTATTATCCTTTCATCTCAAATCAAAATGACAAATAACGGCTCAAAACTCACTCTCAAAATTATTCCACTCGGTGGGCTGCATGAAATTGGTAAGAATACCTGCGTATTTGAAATCGACGACGAAATCGTGCTATTAGATGCCGGGTTGGCATTTCCCAGCGATGGGATGCACGGCATCAATATCGTGCTGCCGGATATGACTTATCTGCGAGAAAATCGGCACAAAATCAAAGGCATGATTGTCACTCACGGGCACGAAGATCATATCGGCGGGATTCCCTATCATCTCAAGCAATTCGATATTCCCGTCATCTACGGACCGCGATTAGCCATGTCGCTATTAGAAGGCAAATTGCAAGAAGCTGGCGTAGCCAACCGCACCGAATTGAGGCGAATAGCCCCGCGCGATATCGTCAGAATCGGTAAATCTTTTGTAGTGGAATTCATTCGCAATACCCACTCGATCGCGGATAGTTGTTGCGTAGCCATTCATACTCCCGCTGGCGTAGTGATTCACACGGGGGACTTTAAAATCGACCACACCCCAGTAGATGGCGAAACCTTCGATTTACACAGGTTGGCAGAACATGGGGCCAAAGGGGTTCTGTGCCTGATTAGCGACTCGACTAACTCAGAAGTCCCAGGATTTACCGCTTCCGAAAGTTCCGTTACTCCCAACCTCGATCGCATTTTTGCCGAAGCACAAGGACGACTGCTAGTAACGACTTTTGCCTCGTCAGTTCATCGGGTCAACATTTTGCTCAACCTGGCCCAAAAGCACAATCGTATCGTGTCAGTAGTCGGGCGATCGATGTTGAACGTGATCGCTCAAGCCCGCAATCTAGGTTACATCAAATGCCCGGATAATATCTTCGAGCCGTTGCACGCCATTCGGAATTTACCCGACGATAAGGTACTAATTTTGACTACAGGTTCTCAAGGCGAACCGATGTCAGCTTTAACTCGAATTGCCAACTGCGAACATCGAGACATCAAAATCCGTCAGGGCGACACGGTAGTATTTTCTGCCAACCCGATTCCTGGAAATACGATCGCGGTAGTCAACACGATCGATAAGCTGATGATGCAAGGGGCCAAAGTCATCTACGGCCGGGAAAAGGGCATTCACGTTTCCGGGCATGGCTGTCAAGAAGATCAAAAGTTGATGCTGGCTTTGACTCGCCCCAAATATTTCTTGCCAGTCCACGGCGAGCATCGGATGCTGGTGAAACACGCCCAAACCGCTCAGAGTTTAGGCATTCCCGCTGACAACATGGTGATTATCGACAACGGCGATATCGTCGAAGTCTCTGAGTCGGGAATTGGCATTGCCGGCCAAGTTCCGTCGGGTATTCAACTAGTTGATAATTCTGGAGTCGTCCACGACAACGTAATGAAGGAAAGGCAGCAGCTAGCTGAAGATGGAGTAGTTACAGTAGCAGCAGCGATCGATTGGCAAGGTAAGTTGATAGCCAAACCAGAAGTTCACCTGCGAGGTATAGTAACCTCAGTAGAGCGATCGATGTTGCAAAACCTAGTCCAGAAGAAGATCGAAACGGTATTGAGCGATCGGCACAATGAATTTTTCCGTTCTTTCAACGGCACTGAAACCGACGTTGATTGGGCGGGGATACAAGTGCAAATCGAGCGCGAGTTAGACCGACTAGTTCGGCGCGAACTTCAAAGTCGTCCCCTGTTAGTCTTCTTACTGCAAACCCCAGAGGAACCAACTGTTAAGGTGGGAAGAACTCGCCAGCGTCCCACGGCCAATATCGCTTCTTAGAAATCAAATCAATTCGCAATTAATCCCTTGCCATATGATGGTAGCGCCAATACCTCGATGCGATCGAGAGGTTGGTGCTACCGGAAATTGTGAATTAAGAATTGCATTCGTGCAGCGTACCGGAGGCATTTATTGACAATTGTTTTAAACTGTCATATTCAGCGATTTCTCGCCGCAAATTGTCGATCGTTATTTGCAATCCATTTTGTCGAGATGAAAATTGACGCTGAAGTAAATTGTCTTTGATTTTCAACAGTTCGACTAATGCCTGTTCTAAATCTTTGAGTCGATCTTGGGTGACTTGGTATTGATGTTCGTTTTGAATCATAATTATTTTCCAACTGTGGAAACAATCGCCACAGTCAAGCCAACCAAGCTAAAATTTCTCCTCTTTTCCCTTTATTCCCGCACGCCTTCAACGATGCTTAACGGGCATTGAGTAGGCACGATGCGGGTGAGTTGGAAACCAGCAGCGGCGAATAAATCTCGGAATTCAGTTTCCGTGCGTTCCCGCCCCCCAGTAGTCATCAACAGCATTTCCAGATCGAGGAACTTAGCAATTGAGGGGTCGTTAGGGGAGCCAATGACGTTATCGACTACTAAAACTTTGCCGTTGGCTGGCAACACCCGATGGCAGTTTTTCAAAATAGCGATCGCTTTCTCGTCGCTCCAATCGTGGATGATGGTTTTCATGATATAGGCATCGCCACCGCTGGGTACGGAATCAAAGAAACTGCCTGCGATCGCTTGACATCGTTCTCCTAGTCCAGCCTCAGATAAATGTCGATCGATTCCAGCAATGACTTGGGGCAGGTCGTAAACTATCCCTTTTAAGTGCGGATTGGCTTTGAGAATGGCAGCTAAAAAGCTACCGTGTCCGCCGCCGACATCCACTAGAGTGTTTATTGATGAGAAGTTATAAGCTGGGACGATCGCGGGGTTGAAAAGCTTGCTAAAGCCAGTCATAGCGGCATCAAAGATGGCAGCGGCTTCTGGGTTCTGATTGAAGTAGGGAAATACAGGCATCCCAAAAACGCGATCGAATGCGGGTTGGCCGGTTTTAACGCTGTAAAGAATTTCTCCCCATGGCTGCCAGTGGACTGGTTCGCCACCGATCCAGATGGCGCTTGCTTTCATGGAATGAGGATGGTCGCTGCGTAAAAATTCGGCTAGAGGGGTCAAAGTAAACTGACGATTTTCTCCTTCGTGAAAGATTCCGACACTGGATAAGGCCCGCAGCAGGCGATACAGAGATTGAGGATCGACTTGGGTAGATCCTGCCAACTCCTCGCTGCTTTTAGCCCCATCTTCGAGCAAATCGGCAATCCCTAGTTTGGCAGCAGCATAAATAGCTTGCGTTACCCATTTCCCCGAAATCATTTGCATTAGCACTTCGGGTAACGGCATTTCTGGTTTAGTTGCAGACATGATATCTCCTCAGATGTATGGTGTGAGATTTACAGACATGGTTTCAAAATCCCATTTATTCTTTAGTCCGCGTAGGCGGACTTTGATTGTATAGCCGCGAATTCATTCGCCCGATCGAATAAATCTCACTCCAATCGTTGTACTTTAGCAATTTTGGGGTCGATAATTTTTTGTCCGGCATCAGCAAATTTGACGGCTATAGAAAGTTTTTTCCCCGTGCCGAAAAGGTGAGTAATTTCTCCGATTCCAAAAGTAGGATGCAGCAGGCGATCGCCTAGTTTCCAGTCTTCAATTTCTTGAATTTTTGCCGATTTTAATGCGGTTGCTTTAGTCCCGCTGGCAGTTTTAGTCTTAGCTCTACTCGTCAACAACTCTGCTGGTAATTCAGCTAAAAACTGCGATTTCATAGCTGGTTGAGGATAACCCCACAATTGCCGTTCTCGCGTATGGGTGAGATACAATCTTTCTTGGGCGCGGGTAATGCCGACATAGCACAGGCGGCGTTCTTCTTCTATGGCTTCGGGATTGTCTAAACTGCGGCTGTAAGGCAACAATCCTTGCTCCATCCCGACTAAAAATACTACGGGGAATTCCAATCCTTTAGCTGAGTGCAATGTCATCAGCGATACGGCTTTTTGTCCCTCTTGCAAGTTGTCTAAATCGGAAGCTAAGGAAGCATTGGCTAAAAAGTTTTCTAGGGTGGGTTCCTCGTTAGTTTCTTCAAATTGGACGATCGCACTAAATAATTCTTGGATGTTGGCGATTCTACCTTCAGCTTCATCCGTACCCTGATTTTTTAAATCCTGGATGTAACCGGATGCTTCCATTAACTCTCTAAGGGCTTCTGAAGGCAAGAGATTTGCTAATTCAGCTTTTACCTTGGCAATTAGTTTGACGAATTCCATGATGGGTTTGGCGGTGCGTCCGGCTAAAGTTTTGACTGAAGTTTCATCTTCAATAATTTCCCACAAGGGCACTCCTAATTCTTGAGCGGCAGTTTGCAAGCGATCGATCGTCGTATCGCCAATGCCGCGACGGGGGGTATTAATTACCCGTTTCAAGCTGACTGTATCGGCAGGATTAACTAAAATTCTGAGGTAGGCTAGGGCATCTTTAACTTCTTTGCGATCGTAAAACTTCAATCCCCCAACTATTTGATAATTTACCCCCCAGCGTACTAAAACTTCTTCTAACGCGCGAGATTGAGCGTTGATCCGGTAAAGAATGGCAAAGCTACCTAGATCGAATTCCGAGCTATTAGTTGTTAGTTGGCGAATTTGCTGCACGACAAAATCGGCTTCATAATCTTGATTTTCAGCCCGATGGCAGTAAATCAATTCGCCTTCATCGCGAGTGGGACGGAGAATTTTTTCAATCCGTTGAGTGTTATTTTCAATTAGTTGATTTGCTGCTTCTAAAATCGTTCTTTGAGAACGGTAGTTTTCTTCTAGTTTGACTGTGCTTTGGGTATCTTCGTCAGATAAACCATCGCCAAAATCTTGTTGAAATTCTAGCAAAATCCGAAAATCTGCCATCCGAAAACTATAAATTGCCTGATCGACATCGCCCACTACAAATACCGATCGATTTTGCCATTTATTAAATTGTTGCGGGTCTTCCCCATTAGTCGTCAGCAAACGAATTAGCTCGTACTGAGTGCGGTTAGTATCTTGATATTCATCGACTAAAATGTGATGAAATCGCTGATGCCAATAATTTAATATTTGCTCGTTTTGCAGGAATAAGTTTACTGGAGTTAAAATCAAATCGTCGAAATCTAGGCCGTTATTTTCTGCCAGCCGATCTTGATAAGCAGTATAAACCTCGGCGATTACCCGACCCCGATAATTTGGCTGTTCGGCTTCAAATTGCCTGGGAGATAAACCTAAGTTTTTAGCATTGCTAATGGCATAACGAACGCCACGCGGCTCGAATTTTTTATCATCTAAATTAAGCTGCTTGAGGACTATTTCTTTGACCAGCGTTTGAGCATCAGATTCATCAAAAATCGTAAAGTTGCGGTTCCATTGGCGTTTTTTCTCATCTTGATATTTTTCAATATCGAATCGCAAGATGCGGGCAAATAAACTGTGAAACGTCCCGATCCACAAATTTTTAATGTATTTTTTATAGACTTGAGCTTGCAGCCTGGTTTGTTCCTCTGGAGCTAAATTTTCCCAAGGTTTCCCGTATACAGCTTCAGCTTGCTGCGTAGCAAATAAGATCTCGATTCGCTCTTTCATCTCCCGCGCGGCTTTATTGGTAAAAGTGACGGCGAGAATGTTTTCCGGATCGACGCGGTGCTTAAGAATTAAATTCGCAATCCGATAAGTCAACGCTCTAGTTTTTCCCGAACCAGCACCAGCAACGACCAACAGAGGACCGCAGAAATGCTCGACAGCGCGGCGTTGAGATGAGTTGAGGTGGCTGAGAAAGTCTGTAGTTGCATTCATGGCGATCGCTTTGGTATTTCCCGATTAATATCTTATCTTGCAGAATCGAGGCCAATCGTTTTTCGGCTAGTTTGGTGGGAGCGATCGATAGGACAGTTAATTTTTTGTCACACTACCTTTACCAGTTAGGGGAGAGTAAAGATTACAGTTTGGGTATATAGACACCGATCGCCCTTCCCCAGATGAAAGCCAGACTCATTGCCACTCAGCAGCTAACCCTTCCCGAACGGGATGCGATGTATGCCCTCTTGGGGACTCACTTTGAAGGTGTCAAGCGAGAGGTATTCGACACCGACTTAGAGAACAAAAACTGGGTAATCTGGTTGGCAGATGAAAGCGGCATCCTCAAGGGTTTTTCTACCCTCTCGATCTACGAAACCGAGTTCGAGGGAGAAATCATGACAGTTGTATACTCTGGCGATACCATTATGGACCCCAGTGCTTGGTCGAGTTCGGTGCTGTCGCGAACTTGGATTGCCTCAGTCGATCGACTGCGCCTTCAGTATCCTAGAGGGAAGTTTTACTGGCTGTTAATCTCTTCTGGATATCGTACCTACCGCTTTCTACCAACTTTCTGGCAAGAGTTTTACCCGCGTTACGATCGGCCTGCACCACCAGAGGTGAAGAAATTGATGGACTTTTTGGCAAGCGATCGCTTTGGCAACTGCTACAGCCAATCCACAGGAATCGTCCGCTTTCCTCATACTCACGTCCTGCGCAACGGACTCAAAGGAATTCCTCCAGAACGGTTGCAAGATCCTCATATCAACTTCTTCAACGATCGAAATCCCGGTCATCTCCAAGGCGACGAATTGGTTTGTCTGACCGAGATCCAACAGGAAAATCTAACTTCAGCAGGTAAAAGAATGTGGTTTGCCACTCCTAGTTTGCAGGCCGCGTAATGCGATCGCTGTCAGTTCAAAGGCAGGCAGGATGCCTACCTTACAAGAATTTTTGGAGATGTCTATTGACTTGTGGGATAGCCGTCCCGGCTGTCCCACTTTAATTGCGAATTGCGAATTACGAATTGGCAATTGTTTTCCGATATTCCATAATTTTGACTGAAATTATGGGTATGAGTTTGGCAGCTAATTGAGTAAAACCAAACTTCCTTTTTAGAGGTGGTGGCAACTCTTGCCAAGCCATGGGAGTAAAGCCAAAGCGACTGTAAAATTTGGCTAACTTACTACCCAAGCATTCGATATAAAGCGGTTCGGTAGCCTGGGCGATGAGATGGCAAGTGAGATAGCTACCCAAACCGCGATCGCGCCATGCAGGTGCTACTACCAAACTACCGAGTTCTTGCGCTCCGGCAAAAGAGCGCAATTGTCCGCAAGCTACTATTTGCCCGCTGCATTCAATTACCCAAAACTGCGACCAACGCAACTGAGTCGGATCGAGCATCGCCCTCAAAACCAATTTCCGAATTGCCCAGATATCCTCAGCCTCAGCCGATCGAATCCTACATCCTGGTGGTAACTCATCTAAATTCATGTATATTTGCTCCCCTTCCTCGCCCTCTCTCCCTCTGCCTCCCAAAAGTCGCTAACATAGATGCTATAGGGATTTGGGAGCAAAAGTAAGTCGAGATGTTAAAACAACTTATTCCCGATCTCAGAGCTATTGCCTTCTGGCATCGGGTCAATTGCGAATTGCGAATTGTTAATTGCGAATTGTTATGACCGAAACCTTAACGTGCCTGAATTATATTAATGGTGAGTGGAAACCCGCGCGATCGCCAGCCACTCTAGAAAGTCGCAATCCGGCTAACTGGAATGAAGTTGTCGCCACCTTACCGCGATCGGATGCGGCCGATGTCGAGATCGCAGTTAACGCCGCGCATCAAGCCTATCGTACCTGGCGGCTGGTTCCCGCGCCAGCTAGAGCCGAATTCATCTATCGCATCGGCGAACTTCTGGGTCAGAAAAAAGAAGAACTAGCCCAGTTAATGAGTCGGGAGATGGGCAAACCCCTCACCGAGTCTCGCGGCGACGTTCAAGAAGCGATCGACTGTGCTTTCTACTATGCTGGGGAAGGTCGGCGGCTGTTCGGGCAAACCACCACTTCAGAGTTGAGCAACAAGTTTGCCATGACGGTGCGGATGCCGATTGGGGTTTGCGCTTTGATAACCCCGTGGAATTTTCCGGTGGCCATTCCTTGCTGGAAGGCTTTGCCAGCTTTGGTCTGCGGCAATACGATAATTTTTAAACCTGCTAAGGATACTTCAGCCTGTGCCAACCTGTTAGTGCAGATCTTTCACGAGGCTGGGTTGCCAGCGGGTGTAGTCAATTTGATTCACGGTTCCGGTCAAGAGGTGGGGCGGGCATTATTAGAGCATCCTGGAATTGACTTAGTTTCCTTTACTGGCTCTTCCGAGACGGGGGCAGAGGTAGCCTCAACCTGCGGACGCACTCACAAAAGAGTTTGCCTGGAAATGGGGGGTAAAAACGCTCAAGTAGTGATGGAGGATGCCGATTTAGAACTGGCATTAGAGGGGGCATTGTGGGGCGCGTTTGGAACGACGGGGCAACGCTGTACGGCTACCAGTCGGTTAATTTTGCACCGCGACATTAAAGCCGAATTCACTGCCAAATTGGTAGAACGCACTCGTCAGTTGCGTTTGGGGGCAGCGATCGATCCTCAAACTCAGATCGGGCCTTTGGTAAATCCAGCCCAGTTAAAACGGGTCATTGATTACCTAGAAGTCGCTCGCAGCGAGGGCGCTAAGGTGTTAATTGGTGGAGAAGTACCTAAAGATGAAACCTTGCAGCACGGCTCCTTCTTTCTGCCTACTATTTTGGATGGAGTTACTCCGCAAATGCGGGTGGCTCGCGAAGAGATTTTCGGGCCGGTATTGTCTTTAATTGAAGTGAATTCTTTTCAAGAGGCGATCGCCGTTTTGAACGATACTCCTTATGGACTTTCCTCATCAATTTATACTCGCGATGTCAACCTAGCTTTTCAAGCGATGCGAGATATTGAAGCGGGCATCACTTACATTAACGGCCCGACTATTGGAGCCGAGGTCCACTTACCTTTTGGTGGGGTAAAACAAACAGGCAACGGCCACCGCGAAGCTGGTAGTACCGCCCTTGATATCTTTACGGAATGGAAGACGGTTTATGTAGACTTTTCCGGCCAGTTGCAACGCGCTCAAATCGACAACCGTTCTTAAAAGTATTCGATCGAGTCAAAAGTCATACCATTTGTCGCACCATGAATTTGAGCTATCAACGCCAGGGGTTCAAAACCCCTGGCTAATAGCTCAAGTCCATTGAAATGGACTAAAGAAGGAAATTATGTGAGATTCACACAGATCGGCCAGTCCTCTTTAGAGGACTTTTGCTTTGAGACAGGGGTTTTCAACCCCTGGCGGAGCGTGCTTTTTACCGTTAATTTGACGCGGATGAATGCTTTGCGCCCCTATCTAGGATATAAGGCATTCGCTCTTACACAGCTTTGGCCTTGCGCTGGAGTTCTCGGTGCTGGGCGAGACGCGCCACCACGTTGAAAGCTCCAGGAGTTAGTTTAGTCACCGTCTCTTCGCTGCCATCAGTCTGACCGCCTATAGCTTTCCAGGCATTAAGTCCGCCTTTGAGTTCGGCTACATTCCAAAATCCAGCACCGCGAAGTTGTTGAGCGGCTTGAGAAGTTTCTTCGTCAGAAGCACCGTAGACGTAGATATCGCGCTTGAAACTAAGACCTTGCGCCCGGTCTACCAATTGGTCTAGGGGCATGGGCATAGCTCCCGTAATATGACCTTTATTAAAAGTATCGCGATCGCGCACGTCAAGAATAGTTAAAGCGGGTTCGCCCCATTCCAGCCTAGATTTAAGTTCCCGAACGCTGGCTTGTTCGTGCAAAGAGGGAGGCTTAGGTAAGGGGGCTGTCACCACTTTCTTGGCAGCTTCGACATCATCTTCTTTAGCAGCTAAGGGAGCCGCCGCCATTTTCTTAGCAGAGCCAGCCGTATTATCTCCCGCCGAAGCCATCTGATGCCCCATTTCCTTGACAGAATCACCAGCATTGCCTACAGCATCTAAAGCTTGTTGCCCCATTTCCTTAGCAGAATCAGCCGCATTCCCCACGGCATCTAAAGCTTGTTGACCCATTTCTTTAGCAGAATCAGCCGCATTCTCGGCAGCAGAAGTCGCATCTTGCCTCATTTCCTCGGCAGATTTAGTCACATTTTCTTGGTTGTCCATGACTAGAACTCTCATTTATACTTCTCACCAGCCAGCTTAGTAGATCCTTTTTTTTTCAGACTCTTTCCTAAGTCGTTTACTACCTCTTTCTTTGGTTATGTTTATTATTCTTTTTTTCAACTCTCCACAACCGAAAATTTTGGTATCAGAAATAATTCCTGCGGTAGAGAACAATAAAAAATTAAAGTGAGATAATCAAAGCCAAATCTTATTTTTGGATTAATTTTCATGAACTTTAACTTTTTTGACATATTTTGGGTGTTTTTCCTATTTTCATCTTTACAGCCTTTATGGCAGCGCCGTCAGATCGAATTTCGGCGAATTCAAGCTCTAAAGGCATTGGAACAGCAACGGCGCAGTCGAGTTATTTTGCTGATTCATCGTCAAGAATCGATTAGCTTGCTGGGTATTCCTATTTCTCGCTATATCACGATCGAAGACTCAGAACAGCTATTGCGGGCTATTCGTCTCACTCCGCCTAATACGCCTATCGACTTGGTTTTGCACACGCCTGGAGGTCTGGTTTTAGCTACAGAACAAATCGCTAGGGCCCTATTGCGTCACCCAGCCAAAGTGACAGTTTTAGTCCCCCACTATGCCATGAGTGGAGGAACTCTGCTGGCTTTAGCCGCCGACGAAATTGCCATGGATGCCAACGCCGTGTTAGGTCCTGTCGATCCGCAATTAGGTAACTTCCCGGCTGCCAGCCTGTTGAAGGTTGTTGCCGAAAAGCCTATTGGTGAAATCGACGATGAAACGTTGATTATGGCCGATTTAGCTGGTAAGGCGATCCAGCAGGTGCAAAGATTTGTCAGAAGGTTGCTAGCCGATGATATCCCAGCCCCGAAAATTGCCCCCGAAAAGGTAGAATCTATTATCGAATCTCTGACCACTGGCAAAGTTACCCATGACTACCCGATTACCGTAGAAGAAGCTAGAGAAATGGGTTTGCCAATTACGATCGGCTTACCGGAAGCGATTTACAATCTGATGGAACTGTATCCTCAGCCTCAAGGAGGAAGACCTTCAGTGCAATATATTCCCATGCCTTACAAACCGCGTCCGGCTTTTCCAGAACCCAAAGGTAGACCTCTACCCGAAACCGGATCGATTAGAAGCTAAAAATCGGACAAAAATGCCTCAACTAGGGTTAGTATGTATCACGGCATCAAAAGAAGTGCGCTACCGCACGATTACGCGCAAGCGGTTATTGCAGTTAGCTCCTACAGAACAAGAGCAGGTTTTGCAAAAGTTATATAAAGACAACTTGCAAACTTTAAATAATGCTCTAGATTTTTGCGATCGCCATCACATCCAACTTTATCGACTGACTTCGGC
Source organism: Cyanosarcina radialis HA8281-LM2 (assembly GCA_019359615.1). GTDB lineage: Bacteria > Cyanobacteriota > Cyanobacteriia > Cyanobacteriales > CCAP-1448 > Cyanosarcina > Cyanosarcina radialis. The sequence continues at coordinate 913 of JAHHHA010000037.1, read as the reverse complement.
GTTATTTCCATTTGCCGATAGTGAAGAAGGAGAGGGAATATTGCCCCAGTTGAGCGCCGAAATGAAGACTATTGGCGATCGCGCTAAATCTTTAAAAATCCGCATAGTCATTCATCCAGACCAGTTTGTAGTCATTAGTTCCGATACGCCTACCGTAATTGAAAACAGCATCAAAATTCTTCAGACGCAAGCCCAAATTTTAGAGATGTTAGGGCTAGATCGATCGCCTTGGAATACGATCGAGATCCACGGCGGCAAATCCAATCGAGCCGAACGACTCGTAGAACAAATTCGCAATTTACCAGAACCAATTCGTTGCCGTCTGGCATTAGAAAATGATGAATATGCCTACAGTGCAACCGAGATTCTAGAAGTCTGCCAAGCTGCTGGCGTGCCAATGGTGTTTGATGCCCATCACCACGTCATTCACGAAGGTTTAGATAGTTACGAACATCCCAGCGTGGCCGAAATGCTAGCCGCTGCCCGCACTACTTGGCCGGTGGCAGAGTGGCAATTAGTGCATATTTCTAATGGCCGCAAAGCCTTTGGCGATCCAAATCACAGCGACTTAATCTCTACCATGCCCAGTTCTTACACCAACGCTCCTTGGATTGAAATCGAAGCCAAGTTTAAAGAACAAGCTATTAAAAAAATCCACCAAGAATGGCTGATTTGAGTGCGAGCATCTCGTCGAGATGTTGGCGCTAGAGATATTCATATCAAATCCGTTTAGCAAAAGCTGGTTTGCCCTCACCCCGCCCTAACGGGCACCCCTCTCCCAAGGGAGCTACGGTGTATACACATCTCGCCCTCACCCTAAATCCCTCTCCCACGGGAGAGGGACGAAAGACTCTAACCGCCTGAATTGGTCATGGAGAATTGCTGGCGACTGAACTGGAAACTGGCTTGACTC
>JAHHHA010000001.1 GCA_019359615.1 Cyanosarcina radialis HA8281-LM2 | reverse complement strand
ATAAACAGCCGTAGTGGGAAGATTAAGGTATCGCATACCCATAGTACCGCGATGGAAGTTCTCAGATCTCGTGCGTTGATTTGAGAAGCCTACACTGTATGCGATAGCATCAGTGTAGGAGGTTCACAAACAGGCGGTGAAGTCACCTCGGCCTGATGGCTGATTTGCTTGATGAATCAAACGCAGCTAATACAAGAGCGATACATCAAAGTCGATTCGATCGACACTCGTTACTGGAGCGCAGGCAGGCAGGGAACTGCCACGATTTTGCTTGACGGTGCTGGAGGTTCGATCGAAGTTTGGACGGATCGCATTCAAGCGCTAGCCCGACACCATCGCGCGATCGCATTCGATATGGTAGGTAATGGATTATCGGATAAGCCAGCAGTAACTTATTCCTTAGACTATCAACTTCAGTTTCTCAGAACTTTCTTAGATACTCTCGGCATCGAACGAGCAAATTTCATCGGCAATTCCATGGGTGCAACTATCGCCCTAAAATTAGCGATCGAGTCACCAGAACGAGTTAAGAAACTCGGATTAGTTTCCTGTTTTGGTTTAGGTCGAGAAATCAACATCTACGATCGTCTGCTAGCAGCATTTCCAGTAATTGCTAACCTGATTCCACTGAATCGGAGCGTTATCAAGATGGTCTTGAATAGTTGCGTTTGCGATCCTAAATCGATGCCAGAAGAATGGGTCGAACTCGGTATTCAACGGTTTAACCTCCCAGGTCAAAAGGAAGCCTTAATTTCTTTACTGACGACTAACTTAGATTTTTGGGGCGTTCGGCGTGAAGTTTTTAGTTCGATAGTTCGGCAACTCGATCGGATCGAAGCACCAACCTTAATTATCTGGGGAAAACAAGATCGGATAACTCCTGTTTCTCATGCCTATGTTGCTTCCCAAAAAATCCGTAATTCTTCTTTGTACGTTTTCGATCGATGCGGTCATTGGGCGCAGGTGGAGCATCCAGAAAAGTTCGATCGTTTAGTTTCAAATTTCCTAGCTTACTAGACTCGATCTAGATTACCAATTTCGTGCGGATTTCTTTTTGTTCTGCTATTTGTTGGGGATCGAGCGAACTACCATTAGTTGGTAATGCCTTATCGACTAAATTTATCGGCATTGCCTCCAGAGAAAAACAGATGACCTGACGACGACGCAAGCGATCGCGGCAGATATTGAGGACAATGCCGTACAGCCAGCTTCTAAAGCGCCTGAGATCGCGAAGTTTCCCCAATGAAAGATAGGCTTGGAGCATGGCTTCTTGTACGATCTCTTGAGCCAAGTCCTCATTGCCAATTGTCCGTTTAGCCAGATGCTGCGCCATCGGTTGATAGCGCAACACCAATCGACTGAATGCTGCTTTATTTCCCTGGCGTGCCAGAGAAATTAACGACCGATCGCTTTGCTCAGACAAGCCTTCCTCCCCGAACAACTCTATTAATATAGTTGTAATGCGAACGGAAAAAGTTACTTGCCCGTCAAAAGTATTGCACTCGATCGCAATATCAAAACTAGTCTAGGAGGTACTTTTTGACATCCAAGAGAATAAAAAAGTTAGGTCTAAAAAGCGTTTCAATCGCTACTTCCTGGCAGTAGAGGCAGAAACTAGGCCAAAATCGGCTACGGACTTTTCTAAAGCTCTCAGCAAATCGTCTCGTCCTTGAAAACCTTCCAGTCGATGGATTGCCTTACCGCGATCGAACAGGATCAGCGTTGGTAAAGTCGTCAGGCGGTAAGTATTTGCCAGTTTAAAATTCTCATCGGCGTTAATGACGACTAATTTAATCTCCTTAGTCCATTCCGCCTGAAATCGCTTTAGTAAGGGTTCTATCAGCCGACACAGACCGCACCAAGGGGCGCTGAAGTGTACGATGACAGGGGTAGAAGATTCTAAAACTTCCGATCTAAAAGTCTGCTCGTTAACAGAGAGTATCATCGATCCCCAAACTTTATGAGTTTTTATTATCTATTGGGATCATGCTACCGCTAATTGGGATCGTTTGGATCGAGAGAATTCAGGAAATGTTGAGGAGAGGGAGAGAGGGAGAAAGCGAGAGGGGTAGAGCGAGAAAAATTCACGCGCTCACATCTTCATGCCCCATGCCCTATGCCCTATGCCCTTTACTTCTGAACTCAGAACCTAACGTTTATCTGTAACAACCACGGGTGAACCGACCACAACAGCCAGATAAACAGGATGACCCCTAAATAGGCAGGACGAAGGAATTCTTGCCATTTTAAGGTTTGATGCCCTTGCACTATAGCTAGAAATGGTACGACGGAAGTGCGCGATCGCACGGCTTCAAAAGCTTCGCCATAACGGGCTGATAGGCGCTTGTCTCCGTGCCAAACGGCAAATAAATGGTGCAGCACTAAACCGATCGAAGTCAGTAAGGTAAAAGTAGTGCCAATCCACAAGGTATGAGCAATACACCAAATAACTTGTCCTACCATTTGCGGGTGCCTGGTAATCCGAATAATTCCGGTTTCGTAGAGATGAACTTCTGGTTTGGAGATCGCGGCAATTTCTAAGAGGTTGAAGGTAGCTGGGTAAAGAAAGAAAAAGGAAATAGCTGAAAGAGTCCAGACGATCGCTCCCACTCCAGGAACGTCTTGCACCTGCCACAGTTGCCAGCCGTCGTAGCGATGGCCGATGAAGTAGACAATTAGCACTACTGCCAGAGGAATGCTGACTAGAGCAAACAGCACCCGATAGAGCCTCGGACTGATTTGCTTTTCTCCCCAAGGGCGCAAGGCGGCTAAACCGCTGTGAGCGATCGCAAACGTTATCAATAGTCCCAGCATCGTTAAGTGGCTGGAAGTTAACCAAGCAAATAATTCCATAATGAGGTTAAGTGGATGGGGAGATGGGGAGATGGGGAGATGGGGAGATGGGGAGATGGGGAGATGGGGAGATGGGGAGATGGGGAGATGGGGAGATGGGGGGGAATTTCTTAACTCAACACTCAACACTCCACACTTAACACTTCTAAAGCTCCTAAACTTCTGAACTTCTGAACTCCTGTACTCCTTGTTATGTTACTGTCGTCTCTAGCAGAGGCTGTAAAACCATCATGGCCGAGGATTAGTGGTTGGTAGAGAGTATTTACTACTATCTACCTGACCGATCGAATCATAATTCTTTACTCCCCGATCGCTTTACTCATCTACCTACCCCATGAAGACGTAATTACCATCTGCCCCGCGCCTCAGTTGCCATTTTTATTTGTAGGTAAAGTTATTATGTCTGACCTTCCTTTTACTTTAGATCAATTGCGGATTCTCAAGGCGATCGCCGCTGAGGGGAGTTTCAAACGCGCGGCTGACAGTCTTTACGTTTCGCAACCTGCCGTCAGCTTGCAAGTGCAAAATTTAGAGCGCCAGTTAGACGTGCCGTTATTCGATCGCGGAGGCAGACGGGCCCAATTGACGGAAGCGGGCTATTTATTGCTGAACTATGGCGAAAAAATTCTTACCCTGTGCCAAGAAACTTGCCGGGCCTTGGAAGACTTGCAAAATCTCCAAGGTGGGACTTTAATCGTGGGCGCTTCTCAAACTACTGGGACTTACCTGTTGCCCCGAATGATGGGGATGTTTCGGCAACGCTATCCCGATGTCGCAGTGCAATTGCACATTCACTCTACCCGACGCACTGCTTGGAGCGTGGCTAATGGCCAAGTCGATCTAGCGATTATTGGCGGTGAAGTGCCAGCAGAATTGCAAGAAGCTTTAGAAATTACTCCTTACGCAGAAGATGAGTTAGTCTTGATCTTACCTGGCGATCATCCCTTGGCTCATCTCAACACCATTCAAAAAGAAGACCTTTATAAACTGCAATTCATTACGTTGGATTCTCAATCAACCACCCGCAAATCGATCGATCAGGTACTATCTCGCTGCGACATCGATATCAAACGCCTCAAAATTGAAATGGAACTAAATTCGATCGAGGCGATTAAAAATGCCGTGCAGTCGGGGCTGGGGGCTTCATTTGTCTCTTTGGCAGCGATCGAAAAAGAGTTGCAAAGCAACATCTTGCACCGCGCCTACATTGAAGGCATAGAAGTTAAACGGATGCTCTCGGCAATAGTTAACCCCAATCGCTATCGTTCTAAGGCAGCGGATGCTTTTTGTCGAGAAATTTTGCCCGTATTTGCCAACAAAGATTGGAAATACGATGTGATGAAGCCATCAGCGATCGAAACTGAAGCTTTGAAGATAGCTGCTGCTAATTCAGTCGAAGATTAGTTGGGGGCATGGGGCATGGGGCATAGGGCATGGGGCAGAAGGATAACCATAAATCGCTTACTCTGTTCTCGTACTTCAGATATACCGCCGCCTTCTTGAAGGTAAGGATCTGCCAATTCTGGCTGGGATAACCTTGGCTTTGGTGCTGTTCGTGCTGGCTTTGCACTGAGGGTTTGTTTGGCAGCAAGTTTTAATCGTAGCTGTTTTGGCTGGAGCCAACGCGATCGCCGTTACAGCTTGATTTTGCTCGATTTACCAATTGTTGTCTCGGTTTTTATAAGTGCCGATGCTTGCTGTTACTGCACTCAGGAGCTTATAGATTCAAATTGTTAGTTGAGACAAAGAACGGGGAATACTAAAAGAACTGAGATTTAGTCAGCAAAGCCAGAATTATATGTGGCCGAACATTCTATGAAAGAGTTGACTATTAATTCTGTTATCGATCGACCAATTTGACATACTTGCTACACGGCATTGGGAGCTTCTTATGCAGCTATTTTTACACTTCGCCTTCAGCCAAAAGGAGATACTAACGAAGTAATGTTTGAGAATTTAGTAGAAGACGATATTTCCAAAGAATGGTACGAACCATATATAAAACGAGGCGTGCGCGAGTTTATTGCCGATCGAGCCAAGGAAAATATTAAAATTGGAGGAATTAAAGTTTCGTTAATCGAGCATTGCTTTCATCCGATCGATTCTCAGACTTCTGCCTGCACGAGAGCCGCCAAAATAGCTATGGGACAAGCATTAGAAAAGGTTAATTGTTAATTGCCACCAACAACGAACGACGAACAATAAACCACTGAACCTGAACGATTTATGGAACTTCAGTGTACTCGTTTTAGCTGCGCTCGATCGGACAATCATTTTGCCGAACTTGACGACCATGACATTCTCAAAAGAGTGCCCCAAAGGTACTGCATGACCTGCGGGATGCCGCTGGTTTTAATCGGGCGGTATTTGCCGATTAAATTGCTCAAACGCGGCGGATTTGGCGCGGTGTTTCTGGCACGCGATCGCTATACGCCCTCAATGAGTTTGTGCGTAGTCAAACAGTTCCAACCCGCATTCGATCTCAATCCCCAACAGCTACAAGTAGCTCACGATCTGTTTGAACGAGAAGGACACGTTTTAGAGCAACTGGGCAAACATCCCCAAATTCCCCAACTGTTTGCCTGCTTTGAGGTTGCGGCTCAGAACTATCAAAATGGCAAACTCGATCGCTATTTCTATCTAGTCCTAGAGTTTATTGACGGGCGCAATTTAGAAGAAGAACTGCACGATAAAGGCACTTTCTCAGAAGAGGAGGTCATGCTGTTGCTGCAAGATTTGCTTCCCGTGTTGCAATTCGTTCACGAATGCGGCTCTATCCACCGAGATATTAAACCTGCAAACATCATGCGCGATCGCCAAGAAGCGCTTTATTTGCTAGATTTTGGTTCGGTCAAACAAGCAGCGCGAGGCTTGTCCGATCGCAAGGGCGCTCCTTCAACTGGGGTCTTTACGCCCGGATATGCCCCTCCAGAACAGATTCAATGCGGACAGATTTATCCCTCGACCGATTTGTATGCTTTAGGGGCAACGTGCGTCGAGTTGCTAACTGGCAAACCACCCACAGACTTGGTAGATGCAATGAATTATCAGTGGTCGTGGCGCAATTACGCTCAGGTGAGCGATCGCTTAGCCGAAATTCTCGATCGGATGCTTTTACCCATACCCAACGAGCGTTTTCAATCGGCCGCAGAAGTGCTAGCTCTTCTTCCTACCCAAATCTCCCATCAGGCTGACCCTGCGGCCAGCTATCCTCATATCCCTATAACACCAGTAAATACCTTAGCCAATCCTCGCAGTTCTCCAACCTGGCAACCAGAATTCGCCCTTAGAGAAATTTTGACCGGAGCGGCCTTTATTGGATTTGAAGCGTGTTTGCTGTATATCGCTCTTTCTAGCCTGCTGCCGATCCGGGGAATCAGAATGGGAGTGTGGGGAATGGTATTAGGTGGTCTAATATTTATTCAGTATCGTCGATCGCTCTCTCAGAGAAATTCATTCCTAATTGCTGCCATTACCCTAGCTTCGATCCTACTCATCCCAGCTTTACGCGGTCAGTGGGATATCCAAATAATCTTCAGTTTGGCAATTCTCTCTGGTGCCAGCGCGATCGCTATAGCAACTTTGTCTCGCCTAATTTATAAATTGCTGTCTACTCTTTTGTAATTGCAGAAGTTTAGGAAGTGTTAAGTGTGGAGTTAAATTCTCTCCCCTCGCCCCTTATCCCCAGAGGGGGCCCCACCTTCCCCTCCCCGCGTCTCCCCTCTCTTCCCTCTCTCCCCATCTCCCCATCTCCCCATCTCCCCATCTCCCCATCTCCCCATCTCCCCATCTCCCCCTCTCCTCATATGTCCGATCGCAAAGAATCAACCGTTTTAATTCTCACCTTATTGGCAACGCTAGGCATCGTTAGCTTTGGTGCTTGGTGGTTTACGGAACGTTGGCGCAATATCAATAATTCCACTGCTACAGCTAACGGAACATCGCCTGTGGAACTAACAGCTACAAATGCTGCTGGTTCCTGCCAGCTACCGAATGCGCCTGCGGGATTGTTTAACTACGGTGGTAGCACCTCTTGGGCAACGATTCGGCGAGAAACAGAACCCGTATTGCAAAGTATCTGCCCTGAATTTCGGCTCCGTTATACCGATCCGATCGACGGCCAACCTGGCTCCGGTCCTGGAATTAGAATGTCGATCGACAATCAACTATCTTTTGCTCAATCCTCGCGCAGCTTAAAAGCCGAAGAAATCCAAACAGCCCAAGCCAAGGGATTGCAACTCCAAGAGATTCCCATAGCAATTGATGCCATTGCGATCGCCGTCAATCTCAATCTCGATATCCCTGGAATTACGGTGGCTCAACTTAAAGACATCTACACTGGCAAGATTGCTAATTGGAGCGAACTTGGAGGGCCGGATTTGCCAATTACTCCCTATTCTCGCCCGTTAGAAACTGGTGGTACGGTAGGATTTTTTCGCGAAAATGTTTTGAATGGAGAAGCATTTAGCAACGAGGTTAAATTTGTTAATAATACCACTTTGACTTTGCGAGAATTAGAAGTAGATCCTGGAGGGATCTACTACGCTTCGGCGACAGAAATACTAGGTCAATGTTCGGTAAAACCACTGCCATTAATTGGCAAATCTAAGCAACCAATTCCCCCCTATAAAGAACCATTTGCTCCTTTGCAAAGCTGCCGCAATCCTCACGATCGGGTAAATGCCGAAGCTTTTCGCAGCGGTGAATATCCGATTACTAGAAGATTGTTTGTCATCGTCAAGGTAGGCGATCGCACCGAACAGCAAGCCGGAGAAGCTTACGCTAATTGGCTCCTCTCGCCTCAAGGTCAAGAATTAATCGAACAAGCTGGTTTTGTCAGGATTAAGTGATTGCTGAGAGGGCGAGGAGGGCGAGGAGGGCGAGGAGGGGGGAAATTTAACTAGTGACAACTGAACTTCTGAACTTCTGAACTTCTGAACTTCTCATTTGCCCTGCCAAATTTGTTCTAAAACGTCAGCGGGGGCAATATCAGCGATCGAACCACTAGGAGATTGAATTCCCCGCACGCGATCGCTTTTTGGCAATAATTTTTTGGCTGCTGTCGGGCCAAACATGACGATGACGTAAGTTCCCACCGCTGCCGCTAAGTGCATGGGCGAACTGTCGGTACACAGCATTAAATTCGCACCAGCAACGATTGCGGCTGACTTGCCGATATCTGGGGGTGTCGTTACCAACAAGTTAGGACAAGATTCCATCAATGGATTTACCCAAGCTTCATCTTCTGGCCCCTTGAGTACCACCAGAGGTATATTTGGCTGTCGCCGTTGAATGTCGGTGACGATGTACTGCCATTTCTTGACTGGGTAGGTTTTTTCGATTCCTTGGGCTTGAGAAACTTGACTGGAACCCGCATGAATTAAGATGTAGCCGCTTTCCTCAATTCCCAACCGTTTTTGCTCGGCTTCTGCCCATTCGATATCTGCTTTCAACACGTTGATGGTTAAAGGCGGACAAGGCGAATTAATCCCCAATCCTTGCAGGAGATTGTGGTACATCTCGGCTGCATACTGCTCGGTTTTAACTGGGATGGAGTTCGAGAAGAACCACGTCCCCGATCCGCCGCGAAAGGCGATCCGAGTTGGAATTCCCGCTAACCACAGCAGTAACCCCAAGCTAAAAGAGTTGGTTTTGGAAATTACCACTTCATACTCGCGATCGCGTACTATTCCCAGTAAGTTGCCCCAATCTGCCAAACCGTTGCGATCTCTAAAATCGTAGGCAATAACTTCACGTACCGACTTGCAGACGCGGTAAGCACCTTTAGCTCTAGGTTCTACAACGACATCGATCTCAGATTCTGGGTAAGATTGCTTGAGATCGTCGAGGGTGGGGAAGAATAGAATTTGGTCGCTAATTCCACCAGGGACAAGAGCCAGAATTCGCATTGGTAAATGATTGGATAGAGACTACTTATCAGCTTCACTGTAGCATCACCAGTAATTTTTTTTAAAGGAAAACTCAGTTTGATTTACATCGCGATTCTAGTGCTAGCTTAGACTGAGGTGAGAAAGGAGAGGGCGAGATGGGGAGATGGGGAGATGGGGAGATGGGGAGAGGGGGAGACAAGGGGGAATTTCTTAACTCAACACTCAACACTCCACACTTAACACTTCTAAAGCTCCTAAACTCCTAAACTCCTGAACTCCTGTTGGCGCAGCCTGCGCTCGGCGCATACTCCTGTATTCTGAACTCCTGAACTTCTGAACTCCTGAACTTCTATTTCCCCATGTCTCAAGTGTCTCAGCCTGACGAGGCCTCAATTATTTGGTTTAAAGAAGGCTATCGGTTATGGAATCAAGATCGCCCAGTAGAAGCTATTGCAGCTTTTGCTAAAGCGATCGAAATCGATCGCGACTACCTCGATGCTTGGTATTACCGGGGCTATGGCTTGGAGCAATTGGGACAATATTTAGAAGCTCTCGCTTGCTACGATCGAGTTTTTGGTTTAGATCCAAACCATCAATATGCCTGGTATCGTCGCGGCGTGACTTTAACTAAACTGCAACGCTACGATGAAGCGATTCTCTGTTACGACCAGATCGCGCAAATGCAGCCTAACGACTACGAGGCGTGGTACAGTCGAGGCGATGTTTTCCTTCAGTGGCAGAGATATTCGGCAGCGATCGATTCTTACAAACAAGCAATTCAAATCAACCCTACTAATTGCTGGGATTGGAGCGAACGGGTACAGAAGCTTCAGGAACTCCACCTGACGGCTGAAGCTTTTGCTTTGTGCCAAGAAGTATCTACTGTATTGGAGGCACTAGCCGATCGAACTAATCTCCATCATTATTGGGTTTGGGATAGCATCCATCAAACTTGGTACGTCCTGGGGGATTTTTTTAGGGGATTAAATTGCTACCCGCAAGCTGCCGCTGCTTATAAAAAGGCGATTCAAATTTATCCTGATGAGTGTCTATCTTGGTACTCTCTAGCTAGGTCGTTAGAGCAAGAGGGAGATTACCGAGAAGCTGATAAATGCTATGCTCGAACTTTGGAAATTAAGCCAAATTTCTCTTTAGCATTGCAAGGACAAGAGCGGGTCAGTCAACGACTGAAGGCTGAAGGCTGAAGCAGCGGGAATTTCAAAGGGATTATGAAACTGCTAATCGGACAAGCATTAGGCGGTCGATATCAGATCGTTAGCGAACTAGGGCAAGGGGGGTTTGGTACTACCTTTCTGGCTGAAGATCTACACCTTCCTGGTAATTATCGATGCGTGGTGAAGCAACTCAAACCCCAAGCTACCGACCCGGCAACTTTGCAAGCCGCTAGACGTTTGTTTGATACGGAAGCTAAAGTTTTACACGAGTTAGGAAAACACCCGCAAATTCCCCAATTATTTGCTTATTTTGAAGAAAATCGAGAATTCTATTTGGTTCAAGAATTTATTCCTGGCGAAGAACTAAGTCAGGAAATGAAATCTGGTAAAAAGTTAAGCGAATCTGAGACGATCGCTCTATTGCGCGAAATTCTGGAAATTTTAGAGTTCGTTCACCAACATCAAGTGATTCATCGGGATGTGAATCCTCGGAATTTAATTCGCCGACGCGCGGATGGCAAGTTGGTGTTAATTGATTTTGGCGCAGTCAAGCAAATTGGCACGACCTTAGTTAATAACAGTGGCGCTAATTATACGGTGGCGATCGGCACTCCTGGCTATCGACCGAGCGAACAAGCTAATGGCAATCCTAGATTGAGCAGCGATATTTATGCTGTGGGCATAATTGGGATTCAGGCACTTACTGGTTGCGGTTCTCAACAGTTATTAACTGATGCTAATACTGGTGAAATTATCTGGCGGAAATCGGTGAAAGTCAGTTCCGATCTAGCGAATGTTTTGGACAAGATGGTGCGCTATGATTTCCGGCAGCGGTATGCTTCAGCTAGAGAGGCATTGCAAGCGATCGCCAAATTAGGTGCATCTACTTCGGGAACTGTGGTTTTAGCACCTGCCGGATCTTTCAACCAGAAGCCCCTAGGCAGGAAATTTAAAAATCTCAAATCGAAGCTGTACGGAGTTGCCATTTTAACTGGAATCGTGGGGATTTCGACTGCGATCGGATCGGTATTTTTTCAAGTTAGAAATATATACGATGCCAATGGATTTTATCAACAAGGGCAGACGTTGGTAGAACTTAAAAGATATGAAGAGGCGTTGAAAGCTTATCAAAAAGCGATCGAAATTAAACCAGATTATATCGAAGCTTGGACGGAGAAGGGCAAAACGCTATCTCAATTAAAGCGCGATCGCGAAGCTTTAGCTACCTACGAACGAGCGATTCAAGTCAATCCTGAATATTTAGCTGCTTGGCTCGGTAGAGGCACGGTATTAGATAATTTACAGCGAGATAAAGAAGCTCTCGACTCGTTTGATAAAGCGATTCAAATTCGGAGTAACTATGCAGAGGCTTGGCACGGTAGGGGAAAAGTATTACTTCAATTACAGCGATATGAAGAGGCTATATTTGCTTACGATAAACTAATAAAAATCAACGGTAATGACTACGAAGCTTGGTACAACCGAGGCTGGTTGCTGCATAAATTATCTCGCTATGAAGAAGCGCTCGCCGCTTACGATCGAGCGATTCAGTTAAAACCAGAGTTGGCAGCAGCTTGGTATAACCGAGGCAATTCTTTAAGTAACTTACAACGCGATCGAGAAGCAATTGAATCTTATCAAAAAGCCGTTCGATTTCAGCCCAATTACTGGCAAGCTTGGGATAGCTTGGGGAATATTTTTCTCAAGTTACAACAGGATGAGGAAGCGGTTAACTCTTTCGATCGAGTTATTAAATTTGAAACTAATAATTCCTCAACTTGGGCTAATCGGGGTTGGGCGCTACATCGATTAAATCGATATCAGCCAGCAATTGAATCGTATGACAAAGCATTACAACTAAAGCGTAACGACTATCGAGTTTGGTATAACCGAGGTAATACCCTATATAACTTGCAACAGTATGAAGAAGCGATCGCCTCTTATCGTCGAGCGGTGCGTTACAAACCAGATTACTACCAAGCTTGGTACAGCCGAGGTAATGCTTTAGTCAAATTAAAACGCTATCAAGACGCTGTAGAAGCATACGATCGAGCAATTCGTTACCAGCCAGACTACCGAGAAGCCATCCAAGCAAGAAACTGGGCGCAAGCACAACAATCTGAATTATGAAGGATGAATTATGAAAACCTTAAAGATGAATATAGAGGCGATCTCACTTCTCAATTAAGTAAAGTACATTCTTGTGGGATAGGCTTCCAGCCATGGGTGTCAAGTTAACGGTCAAAACCTTCATCCGTCAGGGGTTGAAAACCCCTGCCTCAAAGCTAAAGTCCTCGCGCAGAGGACTAACTGTAGTCAACCTAGTCCATTGAAATGGACTTGTACTATTAGCCAGGGATTTTGAACCCCTAGCGGTTGGCGCTGAAGATCGAGGCCCAACAATGGCTCTAGCCTTCTTAACTTATTACTTATTACTTATTACTTATTACTTAGAACCATGCAAGGACAAATATTAGCAGGACGATACCAGATCGTCAAACAATTGGGAGTTGGCAGATTTCATACTACGTTCTTAGCTGAAGATCGACAGCAGATAAATAACCCACATTTTACAATAAAACAATTCAATATCGCTCAAAATGACCCCAGGCTTTGGCAAAAATTTAGCGGCTTATTTCAGCAAGTAGTAGAAGTTGTCGATAAATTAGGAAGTGGCGATCGCATTGCCAAAATCATCGGTCATTTTAACGAAAATCGAGCTTGCTATTTAGTAGAAGAATTCATTGAAGGACACGATCTAGCATTTGAATTACGTCCGGGCAAACGATTGAGCGAATCGTATGTAATGGCTCTGTTGCCAAATATTCTAGAACCATTGCAATTCGTTCACCATCATGGAATCGTTCATGGCAATATTGCACCCTCAAATTTAATTAGACGCAAACAAGATGGCAAAATCGTGTTGAATGACTTAGGAGTGTTTGCCGATATCTGCACTCAAATCGCTTGCGATCGCGATCCTCATATTTTGTTTAATTCTAGCTATATACCAGCCGAACAGTTGGCAGGCAAACCCCAATTTAGCAGCGATATTTATGCAGTAGGAATTATTGGCATTCAAGCATTAATGGGATTAAACCCTCAACAATTACCCAAAGATCCTCAAACTTCTGAAATTATCTGGCGCAATGCGGTACAAGTTAATCCGGGGTTGGGAGATATTTTAGATAAAATGGTACGCTACGATTTTCGCCAGCGCTATCAGTCAATCCCAGAGGTATTGCAAGCAGTACAGCGAGAAAGAGAAAAAACTCAAGTATTAACAACTGCGGCTGGATACGCGCCCACTCTGGCGGTAGCGACTAACTCTCCCCCAACCGTACCAAATCGATATCGGGTAGAAACTCCTTCTGAGTCGCCAACTCAAAACTTTGCTGTTGAAACAATACAGAATGAAGTTGAATCTCCAAGTTGGGGTTTTTTATTCATGTGGGTGTTAGCAACATTAGCTGGGGTTGCTTTTGGTTATGCTTTGAGTTGGGTCGCAGGTTTTGTTGTGAAAATATATGTTAGCGAGACGGCTAGTTACGCTATCTTTGGGGCGATTTTTGGTGCTGTAATCGGCATTTTGCAAGCGTTAATCCTCAGCGCCCAATTTCGTCATGCGATTTGGTGGGTGTTGGTAACAGTTGCTGCTGGTGCGATTAGTTTCCCGCTGGGCGATGCGGCTTACGATATTGTCAGCAAAAGTGGGAGTAGTTTAGCTGCTTATGGTACTTTTGGGGTGGTAGTCGGTGCGATCGCAGGGATTTTACAAAGTTTAGTGCTGCGAACCCAAATTCATTACTTAATTTTCTGGGTATTGGCAACTACAGCTAGTGCTGCAAGCGGTTTTATCTTGGCGACTAACTTACCCGTTTACGGTCTATCTTTGGGGGCGGGTATCTTTGGCTTAATTACAGGAGTAATCTTAATTTGGTTGTGGAAAAGCCCAAGTTTACAAGGATAAGTACCTAAGCAGAATAAATGATATATGGCGATGCCCCATGGCCCATGCCCCGCCTCGAACTTTATCATTAATTTTGCCGACCTACTTATAATTGGGATTGCAAGTGTTGTTGCAATTGCGTCCATGCTGCGAGCGGATTGCTAAGGATAAACCTTGACCGTAGCAGGATTAGTACCATTACTCTTCCATAGTTCGTAATTCCCTTTTTGATAACAGGGCTGCTTTTTCTTCAGGCGCTCTAGCTACCAATCGATGTCTGGTGAAAATCCAGAAAAAAGCAATTGCTGCCAGCATAAAAATTGAAACGCCCCAAACCCCAAATCGGTAATCGGGATCGACAAAGCAAGCAAACAGAGCAACTACCGCTAAAATCATACCGACAATAGCGCCTTTAATTCCTAGCGGGCTTTCGTAAGCACTTAATAAATCGGGCCGATCTAGTTTGAGCTTAATGTAGCTCAACATGACTAAAAGGTAGGAGATTACTGCTCCAAAAACAGACATATTTAGCAATATCTTGCCTGCGCCTCCACTGCCAGAAATATTAATAATTTCCGCACAAACTAGTCCGACTAATGCCCCTAAGATTATTGCTACGTAAGGAGTATGATTTTTGTTAGTTAAAGATATCCAACGCGGTAAATAACCAGCCCGCGATAGCGAAAATAGAATTCGCCCATAGGCGTAGATAATGGTATGAAAACTAGCAATCATCCCGCAGGTTAAAGCCATCGCCGTTACTAACGCGCTGCTAGTACCCTTGCCAAAATAAGAGTCAAATCCATCGGCTAAAGGAATATTGGATCCCCCAATAGCTGCCGCACCACCACCTACACCAGAGTTAATTATTAAGGTTAAGAACGAAAGGACGACTAAAGTGAAGATTCCGAAGATTAGTGCTAGGGGAATATCGCTTTTAACCTTACGAGTTTCTTCTGCTGCTAGCGGTACTTCTTCGATTCCTAAATAAAACCAAATTGCATAGGGAATGGCAGCAAAAACGCCCGTCCAACCTTTTGGCAGCCAAGTTGCTAATTGTCCGGGAGCGGCAGAAATATTGAACAGTTGTTCTAAGTTAAAAACTCCCGAAACGGTCATGCTGATATAAAATATCAGCAGCACCATAACTGCTATTATCGTCAGGAAAAGACCGACATAAAAAGTCAAGTCCACATTCCAAATATTGATGGCTACAAAAATCGCATAAGCTAATATCCATAACCCCCAAACTGGCATAGTCGGAATTAATGGTTGAACGTAGCCAGTGAGTCCGACTACAATCGTGGCTGGAGTAAGTATATATTCGATCGCTAAAGCTACACCGCAGATGAACCCCACTACAGGGCCGAAGGCGCTGCGAGTAAAGGAGTAAAATCCACCAGCATGGGGTAATGCCGCTGAAAGTTCGGCAATACTAAAAACCATACATATATACATGATTCCCATTAATAAAGTGGCGATTGTTAGTCCCCAAAAACCACCTTTTGCCAGTCCGAAGTTCCAACCATAGAAATCGCCAGAGATGACAGCGCCAACGCCTAATCCCCATAATAAAAACCAGCCCGCTCTACCTTTTAATTGCCGTTGCTTGAGATAACTATCGCTAACTCGTTCGTAACTAACTATCCCTCGATCGCTCATTTCGTTCTATCTCAGCTAAATCAATTTAATTTTGGGAATATTCCTCGAAATTTATGCTTCCCAGAATTGCTATTATATCTAGCACTTTGCCAAAAGCTTTATTAAAATTTTTTATTTAAACATATAAATACACATTTTGAGACGATCGGGTTTAAGATTGCTAAAGGCTGTATCTTTAGATATCCATAAAACTGACAACGATAATTATGCCGCACATCTATATTTAATTCGCGGGCGCATTTATTAGCAGCAGCGATCGCACCCTCGATCTCTCAAGTCAAAATATCGAAAAAGCGATCGCCATCTTTGGATGCGATCGCGACAAGGTATCAAACTCTTCTGTGAAGCTAAATCGCTGAACGTTAAGCATTTGACTAATCGGCTTCAGAAAAGATGGAGCGCAAATCGCGATCGCCACTGACAACCCTAACAATTTCAATATACTGAAAGAATTCGCCACGCACACCTATCGCGCCGATTGTGCAAAACCCCGCAGAGTTATTCGTTTATGAACTTCTGCCTAGTTGAGTCTGATTGAGTCAAATAATTGTAACGATCTGTGTAAATCTCACATTACGCGGTAGACTGCGGCAGCGAACAAGGGCTGCGGTGTCGCAGCCGCAAATTGCCGGAGTTTTGAAATTTTGTGTGGTTGAGGTACAACTAAAGTGGAATAGTTATTCGATCTATACATTTGGTAGATGAATATGACAGATATTCGCCAGCAAATTTCCGAGCAGTTAGCTGGGTATGAGAGTTTGGATGCACTTAAAGCTGCGCTAGCAGACTGGCTGACTTCTGATGGCACTCTGGGTACGCTCAAGCAAGCTCTAGAGGCGCATTATGGAGATAATGGGATCGATCGCTATCAATGGGGCGAGCTTAACGAACGCTTAGAATTCGTCCCTTTGACCGATGAGGAGATGCTAGCTCAAAGTTTGGAGGCGTTTGAGAATTATCAGCGTACTGGGAAGAGCTTTACTCAGTGGGAGTTGGAGCGGCAATGGGCAACTCGTTTAGGCGCTGACTTTTAAATTATGTTCGATGTTGTTTGGACGGAGGTAGCCGCCGATGATATTCAACGACATTATTACCGAGTGTTGGAAGCGGAACAACAAGTAGTTGTCAATAGGGTCTATCATGGTCGAGAAGATAGAGCTTAGAGCCTCTTTCGTTACGGCTTGGATTATCTTCGCCGAACGCTATTGAACTTGGGGCTATTCGTCGATGAGTTTTTTCAGGCTCTGCAATTTTTGTCCTGTACTTAGCTCTAGAACAGAGTTTTAGGGCTGGTTAACTGAGTCTCCTAATGGCGATCGCTCTCATCGGCTTAGAATAATCGGAGCGTTGGCGCAGCCTGTGCGAAGCACTATCGCTCTCAGACTAATTCGCATCTGGCAGCAATCTCAATCTGAAAATAACTATCTTCCTACAGATTGATAAAATTACTAGAGCTTTTAGTTTTTCTTTAATAATCCAAAAAAATGAGATCGCCTGTATTGCTATCCTACGGATTTAGGGTTCATTCCTTAATGCCGATCGAACTTACGATAACAGCCTTTGAATAGACACTAAAACATCTGGAAATGCTAAGGGTGCGATCGCACCTTCCTCAAAAGTACGTTCTTCAACATACTTACCATTTTGAGGATTTCTGAAGACAATTATCTGCTTGGCAGATAAGTCTAAAACCCAATATTCTTGAATCCCAGCCGTTGCATAAATCGCTGTTTTGATATCTAAATCCTTCTTTAAACTGGTCTTGGCAACTTCGACAATCCAGAAAATATCTTGAGGTGCGGGATGGCGATCGCTGTAGGATGATTCTGGCAGTCGAACGATCGCCATATCGGGTTCGGGTTCGGAGTCCGATAGAGTAATCGGGCCGTTGAAGCGCACATCAGCCTTATTTAACAGCAACTCTTCTAAATATTTGGTACTGCGCTTGGCTGTGGTGTAATGAATTGGTGTTTCTGGACTCATCTCAACTATTTCGCCTGCTAGTAATTCCACCCGGCGATCGCACAGAATCCCTGCCTCAACCATGCGATGATATTCGTCTACAGACCATTTAGCCAACGTTTTCATAGCAGAATTGCCCGCGATCTACTTAGTTCGATTTTATCCTTACGATCTTCGCTCTGTCTGCAAGCGGCGATCGCTCTTGCCTTCTCAAACCAAAATAGGGAAAAAGCGATCGCACTCATCGATTTAGAATAATCGGAGCGTTGGCGCAGCCTGTGCGAAGCACTATCGCTCTCAGACTAATTCGCATCTGGCAGCAATCTCAATCTGATAATAACTATCTTCCTACAGATCGATAAAATTACTAGGATTTTTAATTTTTCTTTAATAACCCAAAAAAATGCGATCGCTAAAGTAGAGTTATGACTTAGGAAACTAGCGATCGCGTCTTTACGACTTAGGACGAATTTCCAACGCCAGCTGCGATCGGTAGAAACAAACATCGAATTCTAGGAAAAAATTCATTCGACCCAATAGCAAAGGGGTATCATCAGACAAACTCCAGGCAAAAACTAATCTCACTGGAGCGAAATTGCCAATTCGTGCCGAAACCAGTAAACCCCGTGCTTCGATCGCAGCCAAGTTACCAGCCAGCATGACAGATGTTGTCTGCTCCTCCCAAACTGCCCCCAGTTGAACTCCAACGCTATAGGGCAACACGTTGACACTTGCACCTGTATCTAGCAGGGCTGCAACCTCTACCGACGAACTTCGATAGGTCAACAATAGAGGTAATTGAGGCAGGGCATCGGGAACGCCGAAGGTATCAAACCCTTCTGTAAAGCTAAATCTCTGAGCGTTAAGCATTGGGCAACGTTCGATCTGATTCCAAGAGTTGACCGAGTTGACGAGCGGCTGCGTGTGAATTGAGTGGGGACCAAAGTGAGTAGGTGGCCCCAGCTTGTAGGGTTGGTTCTTCTTCTCTAGCTAACTCTGCAATTAGAAATTGCATGACTTGCAATTTTTCTGCACGAGGCAAATTTCTGAGAGTGGGAAACAGATCTACTGGAGTCATAGGACTGGAACAAACGTGCTAATACTTTATTTTCTCATATCACCAGATCGTGTTGTTCTCTAGCGATCGCCAAAGTAGAGTTATGACTTGGGAAGCTAGCGATCGCAACTTCACTTAGTAGGGGCGTAAAATAGTAGTGGTAGAGATAGATGAACTATGAGCGTTATTGTCCCTGACGAAGTTTTAACCGCCACCCGCATGACCGAAGCCGAAATGCGTCAGGAAATTGCTGTGATGTTATTTCAAAAAGAAAAGCTAACCCTAGCTCAAGCCAGTCGGTTTGCAGGTATGCACCGAGTAGCTTTTCAACACCTACTCGCCAGCCGTCAAATTCCCGTGCATTACGGAGTAGAAGATTTCGATCGAGATCTGAAAAATCTGCGGGAAATAGGCAGGCTGTGACTGTTGTTAGCGATACGTCAGCTATCAATAATCTGGCAGCGATCGATCGCCTCTACCTTTTACAACAACTTTATGGCACAGTTTTAATTCCCGAAGCTGTTTATCGAGAGTTGACTGACCCTAGTTTCCCCGTTGCAGGCGCTACAGAAGTACAAACTTTCGATTGGATTGAAACTCGTGCTGTTACCGATCGCCTGCTCGTTGAAGCATTGAGCGACGAACTCGATCCTGGAGAAGCTGAGGCCATTGCTCTGGCAGTTGAAGTGCAAGCCGATCGAGTTTTAATCGACGAACGGCGCGGTCGTCTGGTAGCGGCTAGATTAAATCTGCAATACACGGGGATATTAGGGATCTTAGTGGAAGCAAAAAGTCAGGGTTGGGTTGCTGAGGTTAAGCCGCTGTTGGATGCTCTCATTGACCAAGCTGGGTTTTGGATTGCCGAACCTCTGTACAACAGAGTTTTAGGACTAGTTAACGAAGATCGCTAAATAGTATCTAAGATGGTTAAGAAGTCTATTATGGTACTTCTGTACTTCTATGTCTGATGCTGTCGCTCCCTCAGATATGCAGTTAACCGAGCTTGCAAACGGCGATCGCCCTCCCATGCAAAAACCAGAAAGCGATAATACGATTCGGATTCGGGGTGCGAGGCAGCACAACCTGAAAAATATCGATTTGACCTTGCCCCGCGATCGCTTAATCGTGTTTACGGGTGTCTCCGGTTCGGGCAAGTCTTCCTTGGCTTTCGACACCATCTTTGCCGAAGGTCAACGCCGTTATGTAGAATCTTTGAGTGCTTACGCTCGACAATTTTTAGGACAGCTAGATAAGCCAGATGTCGATGCGATCGAAGGCTTAAGTCCGGCGATCTCGATCGATCAAAAATCGACTTCTCACAATCCTCGTTCGACGGTGGGGACGGTAACGGAAATTTACGATTATCTGCGGTTGCTGTTCGGACGGGCTGGCGCACCTCATTGTCCCATTTGCGATCGATCGATTGCACCTCAAACTATCGACGAAATGTGCGATCGCGTCATGGCACTTCCCGATGGTACTCGTTTCCAAATCCTCGCACCCGTAGTGCGCGGTAAAAAAGGCACTCACGCCAAGTTGCTATCCAGTTTGGGCGCTGAAGGATTTGTTCGCGTCAAGGTGGATGGTGAAGTCAGAGAACTAGCTGAAGGGATCGAACTAGATAAAAATTATACCCACACGATCGAAGTGGTAATCGATCGACTGATTAAGAAACCAGGTATAGAAGAGCGTTTGGCGGATTCTTTAACTACTTGTTTGCGTCATACCAGCGGAATTGCGGTCATCGACGTGCTAAATGCTACATCTATATCGACACACTTGTCTGACGACAATACCACAGACAATACCACAAAACGCACAAATTTTCTAAACTATCGACAACTTGAAGAAAATAAGGTTGCAGAATTAGAACGAGAAACACATACAAATGAGGACGATAACTATCGACAAATACCAAAAGAATTAGTTTTTTCAGAAAACTTTGCTTGTCCCGAACATGGGGCAGTAATGGAAGAACTTTCGCCGCGTTTGTTCTCTTTCAACTCTCCCTATGGTGCTTGTCCTCAATGTCACGGCTTGGGAAGCTGGCGAACCTTCTCCCCAGAGTTAGTCATTCCCGATCCAGAAGCACCTTTATATCGCGCGATCGCTCCTTGGGGAGGAGAGGGGAGAGGGAGATGGGGAGATGGGGAGAGGGGGAGCAAGAATAATTTACTTGATTCTGAATCTACTCGGAAAAAAGGAGCCAATCCAAAATCCAAAATCCAAAATCCAAAATCGATTGACTCTTACTATTTGGGGTTGCTTTATAGCGTGGGTGAGGCTTACGGGTTTGAACTCGATACGCCGTGGAATCTCTTGACAGCCGAACAACAGCAGATCGTGCTGCACGGTGCCGAAAAAGCGATCTGGGTAGAAGAATGGAACAACTACAGGCGCTATGGTGGGGTCATTCCTATCCTCCAGCGGCAGTACGATGAAGGTTCGGAATTGCAAAAACAAAAACTAGAACAGTTTATCGTCGAGCGACCTTGCGAAGTTTGTCAGGGACAAAGGTTGAAGCCGGAAGCACTAGCCGTTCGACTGGGGCAATATCGCGTTACGGATTTGACTGGGGTTTCAATTCGAGAGTGTCGGGGAAGAGTTGACAACTTAAAACTGAGCGATCGCCAAGCCCAAATTGCCGACTTGGTATTGAGGGAAATTAAAGCCAGATTGCAATTTCTCCTCGATGTGGGCTTAGATTATCTCACCCTCGATCGCGCCGCTATGACTCTTTCTGGAGGTGAGGCCCAACGCATTCGGTTAGCAACGCAAATCGGTTCGGGTTTAACAGGCGTTCTCTACGTTTTAGACGAACCGAGTATCGGTTTGCACCAACGAGACAACGGACGATTGCTCAAAACGTTGATGAAGCTTCGCGATTTGGGAAATACTTTAATCGTAGTCGAACACGATGAAGAAACTATTCGATCGGCCGACTATCTAGTCGATATCGGTCCGAGAGCGGGAATTCATGGCGGCAAAATAGTAGCTGAAGGTAATTTACAGACGTTATTCGCAGCAGAAGATTCACTTACGGGCGCTTATCTTTCTGGACGCAAAGTTATTGAAACTCCGGCTGAAAGGAGAGAAGGCAATGGGCGATCGCTAATTTTAAAAAACGCCCACCGCCACAATCTCAAACATCTAAATGTCGAAATTCCTTTAGGAAAACTGGTTTGCGTTACTGGGGTTTCGGGTTCGGGAAAATCTACTTTAATTAACGAACTACTATATCCGGCACTGCAACATCATCTCACCCGTCGAGTTGCTTTCCCTGCCAATCTCGAAGCTGTAGAAGGATTGGATGCAATTGATAAAGCGATCGTCATCGATCAATCCCCGATCGGGCGCACTCCTCGTTCTAATCCTGCTACTTATACGGGAGTATTCGATCCGATTCGAGAAGTGTTTTCTCAAACCATTGAAGCCAAAGCTAGGGGTTACAAACCCGGGCAATTTTCTTTCAACGTTAAAGGTGGTAGATGCGAAGCTTGTGGGGGTCAAGGGGTCAATGTCATCGAGATGAATTTTCTGCCAGACGTGTACGTACAGTGCGAAGTTTGTAAAGGGGCGAGATATAACCGAGAAACCCTGCAAGTCAAATATAAAAACAAATCTATTGCCGATGTTTTGAATATGACGGTGGAAGAATCAGTGGAATTCTTTCAAAACATTCCGCGTGCTTTCACCAAGTTGCAAACTTTAATGGATGTCGGTTTGGGTTACATTCGCTTGGGACAAACCGCCCCAACTTTATCTGGTGGCGAAGCCCAACGGGTAAAACTAGCTTCAGAATTGTCTCGCCGCGCTACAGGAAAAACTCTTTATTTAATCGACGAACCGACCACAGGGTTATCTTTCTACGACGTTCACAAGTTACTAGATGTCCTGCAACGTTTAGTAGATAAAGGCAATTCGATTTTAGTCATCGAACACAACTTAGATGTAATTCGCTGTTGCGATTGGGTCGTCGATTTAGGTCCAGAAGGTGGCGACAAAGGAGGAGAAATTATCGCTGTTGGCACTCCTGAAGCAGTAGCAAAAAATTCAGCATCTCATACGGGACATTATTTAAGTAAGACTTTGGAAGTCTCGATCGACGATCGAAGGTGAAAGCGTTTATGAAGTTGTTGATGTCGTGCGATCGCTGTTAAATTAGGTGTACTTTCATCTGCGTTTATCTGCGTTTATCTGTATTTATCTGCGGTAATAGAGCGTCAACTATGTACTTCACTAGGTTACAAATCGCTGTAAAAAAGTCTTAAAAAGCCAACAGCCATCGATATGTATTTTTTCAGTAGCTGATTATAAGGGAAGTTACTATGGTATCAGTCATCCAAGCCAAAAACGTCACTCTGCGGACTCTAATTGATGATTTCGGTCTTCAGTTAGTCAGGGACAAGCAGTTTTTCCCAGAATGGCAACATGACTTACCATCGCTGAGTGAAGGAGAAAAACAATTTCTCGATCGCCTGCTCGAAGGATTCCTTAACCTGCTGAACTATCCACCACTGTTAGAAGATGTAATTCGGATGTCAGTAGTCGATCCCTTGCTGTTCCTTTTGGGCTTTTACCTGCCACCTTTTCATGTCCGTTCGGAACTCCCTGTCGAGATTGCCCAAGAAGATGAAGGAATTTTAATTACTGGCTCTCTAGACACCCTAGTATTGCAAGATCGTCTGTGGGTGCTGGTGGTAGAGTCGAAACGAGTTTCGTTTTCGGTTGAAGCTGGACTAGCTCAAATTCTATGCTATATGTTGGGATGCCCCCAAGTCGATCGACCTACGTTCGGGTTGCTTACCAACGGTAGTAGCTTCATGTTTGTCAAATTAGTCAAAGCCGATTCTCCCCAGTACGCTACCTCTAAGTTGTTTGGCATTCGCAATGAAGGAGATTTGTTAAGCGTATTTCAGATTCTCAAACGGTTGGGAGAATTGGTTCGTTAGGTAAAAAATTGTAGAGACGTAGCACTGCTACGTCTCTACATCTCTACACAGAAGCTGCTAATCTTCGTCGCCTAATTCATCGTCATCTTCATCTACATGAGCGACAGAATTAGCTGAAACCATAGCACCTTTATCGAGTTTCTCTAACACTTGCTGCTGCACTTTCTTGGCAATTTCCGGGTTATCTTCCAAATACTTAATGGCATTTTCTCGACCTTGAGCGATGTTGTCGCCATCGTAGCTGTACCAAGCTCCCCGACGGGTGACTACACCAGTTTCTTCGGCGATATCCATCAAACAGCCCAGAGTAGAAATGCCTTTGCCAAAGATAATGTCAAATTCAGCTACTCGGAAGGGAGGGGCGACTTTATTCTTTGCCACCTTGACTTTAGCCCGGATGCCATACTCTCCTTCATTGGCTTTTTTCAGAGTTTGAATCCGGCGAATGTCTAAACGCACCGAGGCATAGAATTTGAGCGCATTACCACCAGTAGTAGTTTCTGGGTTGCCATAGGTAACGCCGATTTTTTGCCGCAGTTGGTTGAGGAAAATCACCGTACAGCCAGATTTACCGATATTACCAGCGATCTTCCGCAGGGCTTGGCTCATTAACCGGGCTTGCAAGCCGACGTGAGCATCGCCCATATCGCCTTCAATCTCAGCACGGGGGACGAGGGCGGCTACCGAGTCGATGACGACAATATCGACAGCGGCGGAACGCACTAACTGATCGACGATTTCCAGTCCCGCTTCTCCGGTGTCGGGTTGAGAAACTAACAGGTTGGCAATATCAACGCCGAGAACCCCAGAGTAAGCCGGATCGAGGGCGTGTTCGGCATCGACAAAAGCGGCAATCCCACCAGCTTTTTGAATTTCGGCGATCGCGTGCAGTGCTAAAGTAGTTTTCCCAGAACTTTCCGGTCCGTAAATTTCAATAATTCTGCCTTTAGGCAACCCACCACCTAAAGCCAAATCCAGCGTCATCGAACCGCTAGAAACAGTTTCAACTTTCATGCGGGTGGCATCACCCAACCGGACGATCGCTCCTTTCCCAAAACTCCGCTCTATCTGGTTTAGCACTAAATCTAAGGCTTTTTGCTTTTCCGGATTAGTGGTAATTTGTACAGCCATTAATGCCTCAACTGAATGATGAATTATGAATGATGAATTATGAAACCATCATTAACTTCGATCGAAGAGCTTTCCAACTCCCTCAAAACCTTATCTTCAGGGTAGTCTAAAAGGAAGCGATCGGTTAAACCCTTTGCCCAGCTTTCATTCTGTTCGCGCAGCGTTTCCGTTAGGAAATACTCCTGAACTTCTATCCCTAAATGGTACATCTGTATTATTTTAACAGGTATTTTTCGGAAAATCCAGATTTGTCAAAATAAGTAATAGTCGTAATTTTAGAGTCTTTTGGCAAAAATAGAGCAAATACATTGATTTGACGTTTATGGATGCTGAAATCGGCAATTTTATTCCAGATACAGTCCTCTCAGTCGGCGGATTGACGACTTACATCCAGGAATTATTAGAAGAAGACGATCGCTTGCACCAGGTGTGGCTGGTGGGTGAAGTATCCAGCGCCAACCAGCATCGCAGTGGGGTCTTTTTCACGCTGCAAGATGTCGATGGCAAGGCAGCGATTAGTTGCGTCATTTGGAACCATCAAGCCGATAAACTGGCACATTTGCCCGTACCGGGAGAGCAATTACTGGTGTTGGGCAGCATTCGACTCTATCCCCCACGGGGACAGTATCAGTTGACAGTTTGGTACGCCTTGCCAGCCGGGGAAGGGTTGCAGGCCATGCAGTATCGACGGCTGAAAAATCGCTTGGCAGCCGAAGGATTGTTCGATGTCGAAAGAAAACGATCGCTTCCCAATCATCCGCAAGTTATTGCTGTGGTTACTTCCCCCCAAGCGGCGGCGTGGGGAGACATTCAAAAAACCTTGAGAGGGCGCTACCCTGGATTGCACGTCCTGTTCTCTCCCGCCATCGTGCAGGGCGAACAAGCCCCAGATTCGATCGTAAATGCGATCGATCGAGTGCAGCAAGATGGCAGGGCCGAGGCGTTGATTTTAGCACGGGGAGGAGGTGCGGTTGAGGAATTAGCTTGTTTTAATGACGAACGGGTAGTAAGAGCGATCGCAACTTGTAATATCCCCATAATTACTGGCATCGGGCATCAGCGAGATGAATCTTTAGCCGATTTAGTAGCCGATATTTGCGCCCACACTCCCACCGCTGCCGCCGAAACCGCAGTTCCAGAATTAGCAGAACTGTACGCCGAACATCGATCGAGAATTATGGCTTTGGCAGCGGCGGCGCGACAACATTTAGCAGCGGCTCAAAACCGCCTGCAACTATTACAAAATCGCTGCCGACAATTGCGCTTAGATCGACAAGTTCGACAAGAGATGCAAGCGATCGCTGCTTTACGGCAAAATTTAATTCGAGCTACCAAGCAACGCCTGGAAAAAGAGATCCAACAGTGCGATTTTTTGGGGCAAAAGCTCG
Organism: Cyanosarcina radialis HA8281-LM2; assembly: GCA_019359615.1. Lineage (GTDB taxonomy): Bacteria > Cyanobacteriota > Cyanobacteriia > Cyanobacteriales > CCAP-1448 > Cyanosarcina > Cyanosarcina radialis. The sequence goes on along the minus strand of JAHHHA010000001.1, from coordinate 379,891 downwards.
CAACGATCGATCCAAAAGTAGTATTGCAACGAGGTTATGCTGTAGTCAGAACCGAAAATGGTGCGATCGCTCGTTCTACCGCAGATTTATCGTTAGGACAAGAACTCGATATTCAATTGGGACAAGGGCAAATCAAAGTTAAAATCACCGACATTTTGCCAATATCAGATCTTTAAATCCCGCTCGCTAATACTCGCGGAACGCTCGCGATCGAAGAGCTATTTTTAGCATCTGTTTGCGGTCTAATTTTCCTCGATCGCTTCGCGGTAGAGCATCAACTGGAATCCAATATTTAGGTTGTTTGAATTTACTCAGTTTGGTAGCGATCGCATTTTTCAAACCTTCCTCACTGACAAATGAATCTGAAGGCACGTAAACTGCTGTCACCGCTTGACCCCAATAATTATCGGGCAAGCCAATTACGCAAACATCGCTTACTAGTTGAGTATTTTTAATTGCTGATTCTACCTCTAAAGGAAAGACATTTTCGCCACCAGTAATAATTTTATCGCTATTACGCCCGACTAAATTTAAATACCCCCTGTCGTCAAAATAACCTAGATCGTCTGTAATAAAATAATTCTGTTCTTGGAATTTATCAGGATAATAACCTAGAGCTAATGAATCTGATTGAATCGAAATTATACCAGGGCGATCGCTACCTAATATCTCATCATTTTCACCAATGATTTCAACTTTAGCATGGGGCAAAACTCGACCGCAGCCATCATTTCCATTGAGGAAATCTTCTGGTTTGAGCGTAACAATTTGAGAAGCAGTTTCCGTCATGCCATAGGTAGGCGATAATCTAATTTTATTAACTCTAGCAGCCGATAACAGTTCGTTCCAAGCAGGTGCGCCACCTAATAACACTGTGTGAAACCTAGACAGCCACGTCGAGCGATCGAACAAAAGATGCTGCAACTGAGTTGGCACTAAAGAAATAAAAAACTTTTCTAATTCGATTTCTTGTTCTCGCTCTAAATCTAGGTTTTTAAAGCTTTTAATTACTAAAGATCCGCCAGTAACAAACGCTCGCATAAACTGCATCAAACCACTAACGTGATATAGAGGTAGAACGCAAAAAGAATTAACGCGATCGACTCCAAAATATTGACAAAATCCTCGAACAGAAGCCGTCAGCGTTTCCCAGGTGTGCATAGCAAAACGAACTTGCCCAGACGTTCCCCCAGTAGGAATCATAATTAGTCTGGAGAGGGGGAGAGAGGGAGAGGGGGAGAGAGGGAGAGGGGGAGAATAATTTAGAGGTTTTCCCCAAATTAAATCGGGATTAACTAAATTAAAAACTTGCTGCCATTCAGATTCACCCCAATTAGGATTGCAGAGAAAAACCGGACATCCAGCAGCACAAGCAGCAACAAATCCAGATAAAAAACGCAGCGAATCCGATTCAGCCAATAATATATTAGGCAAATTACCAGATCGAATCGATCGCTCTAATTGCCCCAACAACTCCTCAGTCAAACGAACAAATTCATCACCATCAATTCCGACAAGCCAATCCTCCTTCGATCGCCTTTGCACCTCGCCAACTAAGTTCATAAAAACCTTTGCGCACCTTTGCGAAAACCTCTGCGCACCTCTGCGTTAAAAAAGATCGTCATCATCAAACCAACAATCGATTCCAAACCCCAAAGCGCGATCGGATTGAGATAATTCAGTCGCCAACCTCAAAGCCGCTTGTCTGCCAATTTTACTCTCAAACACCGAAGAAAAAACCAAATCGACTTCATGCTGCTGACAAAACCGACGCAAACTTTTAACCGAACCTGCAATACAAGGCTTCACGACAAAAACTCCCCGCCAACCTTGCTGGTAGCATTCCTCCAACTGAGCGATCGCGGCTACCGATTCATCCAAAGCCAAAGTAGTAGAATACAGGCGACTCAACTCCAACATCGCCTCAAATCGATCGACTGCTAAAGGCTGCTCCAGAAATTCTACCTGGCTGCGCTGGCTGCGATCGCAAACCTCTAGCCACGATCGAGCCTCTTCCCAATTAAGCCCACCATTAGCATCTAAACGTAACTTAGCGCCAGCGGGCAGCAGTGACATCAACTCCTCAACCCACTTTAACTCTTGTGCGATCGCTGCTACCCCGATTTTCCATTTAAAAGTGCGATATCCTCGCTCCCATAGGCTTTCCCAAGCCTGCAAAGCCGCCGCTCCAGTTGGCAACAACGCGCTGTATTGGATTGTGGTGTGTGGTGTGTGGTGTGTTGAGTTCAGAATTCTCGCCCTCTCGCCCTCTCGCCCTCTCTCTCCCCTCCCTTCCCAGGCTGACTCGAAGCCAAACTGAGTGGCACTTAAACCATCAGGAATTGAAAAAATCGTTTCTTCGGTAATTTTTTGAGGCAGGCGATCGCAAAAATTGTATGCTTCTTCTAGGGTTTCCGAGCCAAACCACGGTAAAGGGGCAATTTCACCCCAACCGACTTTACCATCATTATCTCTGAGGCTGAGGATAATTCCCTCGCGCATCTCCCAACTACCGTGACTAGTTTGCAAAGGTTGCTTAAATCGTCGCTGGTAGGTACGAAATTTAAAGCAATATTGGGGTGTATCTGCGGACATTTGCAGTTAAAAATAAAATGGTTGCTGCTATTTTCAGTTGTTAAATGAATGCTTTTCAGATCGAACAGGTAAACGAACTTTTAGCCCAAGGCAATTATAGCGAGGCGATCGCTCTGCTCGAACGGCATATTGAGATCGACCCTACAGTAACATCTAACTACTGGTATCTCGGATTAGCCTGGTTGCTGCAAGGGGATGAAGCTGAGGCGCAAGCTATCTGGCTAGCAGCTATGATAGAGGAAAATTCAGAATCAATCGAAGCCTATACCGCTGAACTCTTAGAATTTTTATCAACTGCTGCGAGCGAATATTTACAAGCTCATCAATTCCGGTTAGCCGAGCAAATTTACGAGCAAATCATTGAATTAGACTCAAATCGAGTTGTAGATCGCTACAACTTAGGAAATGCTCTAGCACAACAAGGTAAATTTGATGAAGCGATCGCCTGTTGGCAAGAGGTAATTTCTCTACAACCAGATCTAGTAGTTGCTTATCAACAATTGGGGACTGTATTTCAAAAACTAGAAAATTTTGATGCTGCCATTACTAATTATTCTCAAGCCTTAGCAATTCGAGCGGACTTTGAGATAGCTTACAATCTGGGTTTGTGTTTCCTCGAACAACGTCAATGGCAAGAAGCGATCGCCTGTTTTCAACAAGTAATTCAACTACAACCAAATTATTCTCCGGCCTACGGCGAGCTAGGATATACTCTACTCCAACAAGGCAAATTAGAAGAAGCGATCGAGTATTTTTGGCAGGCGGTTTTAGTTTATCCTAGTTTTGCTTTATCTTACTGTAACTGGGTAGATAATTTAGTCAAATCTGGCAAGTCTAATCTATCTCTTAATGCCAATTCTTTTTGGCTGAAATCTTTGCAATCGGAACTCAATGCAGAAGCAGTTTCAAGCTTTCGAGAGTTTGTCGATCGAAAACGCCATGCCGATCGAGAACATTCTGTAACTCCACCAGAAGTGTTCGTGGTTTCTGCTCCCAAGGATTTTTATGAATTTACTTCTGACTGGGTAACGTCTACCAACTTAGATCCCAGCAATTATATAAATATCTATCCTGCCAATACTATTACTCTAACTCCGCCGAAAACTTTAGAAGATAATATAGATTTTGCTTTTAGATTTGGCGATCGAATTCAATTACCAAGCAGCTTTGTCACCACAATACCCGATGGACGATTTTGGCTGAATCGAGAGCAAACTTCCAGCGCGGTCATTACTAGTGGCGATCGCTTATTGGGCGATCTTTCTCCCGAATTTCCGATTTTAAGTCCAGGACATCCCGATAACCATCCGAGCAAGCATTCTCTATTACAATCTAAAAACTTGCCAGCAATTGACAAAATAGAAGGAACAGTTGCAGTTTTAGCTGGACTTTTCAACGATGTATATTTTCATTGGATGTTCGAGATTTTGCCGCGAATTGAATTGCTCGATCTTAGCGGCATAGAAATAGATAGTATAGATAAGTTTTTAATTAGCGATCGCCTATCATTTCAAAAAGAAACTCTTAGCATTTTAGGAATTCCATCAACTAAAATCATTACTTCAGAAGCATATCCTCACATTCAAGCCAGCAGATTAGTAGTTCCATCTTTTCCTGGAACTATAGCCTGGATGCCAAAATGGACTTGCGATTTCTTGAGAAAACAATTTTTAGAGGGAGCGATCGACGTTACGGTTCCAAACATAGAACGTCTCTATATCAGCCGCCAAGATACCAGCACTCGAAGAATTATTAACGAAGACGAACTGCTCGATTTATTAAACAAATTTGGCTTCCAAAGCGTGACCCTAGAATCTATGTCAGTGTTAGAACAAGCACGATTGCTAGCGAATGCGAAAATTGTAGTTTCGGTACATGGTAGCGGTTTAACTAATCTAGTGTTTTGCCAACCTGAAACTAAAGTAATAGAAATATTAGCGCCCAACTATCCCTACCATTGTTATTGGTTAGTTAGCAACTTAGCCCAGCTAGAATACTACTATTTATTTGGGGAAACTCCATTAGGCTACCATTTGCATCAAATGTTATATCCAACTCCTCGAATAGAAGATATTTTTGTCAACCTCGATACCTTAAAAAATACGATCGAATTTGCTGAAGCGATTTAGCGGTATATTCCTAATTCTGTTACTCAACTTGAATCTATTTTCGATCCATCCCTATAATGTGCGTGAGGATAATATCAATTTTTTTGTCTATTTGTTCGATTTTGTTTTCTACTCTTTCAACATCTTCTGTGAGCAGTTTAAATGCTTCTCCTATCCACCCTTCAGGATCGATGACTCGATCGAACTCCCCCATTCCATGCTCTATTTTGCTGACTCGGCGTTCTAGAGCCGCAAACTTTCTAAACAATTCATTGTATCTCTGGCTTTAGTCGCTCATTATCTTTAGCGATCGCCAACTGGCAGAATGTCAGTCTCAGTATTATCTATAAAACATACCGTCGTCAAATTTTAGCCTCCAATAGCTGATTCTAAATAATCTTGGCTATCTTCGTCTAACCTATCTAAATCGAGATATCTTTGAAGATAGTTATTAAGCCGAGTCTCCAGAGGAGACGCTACGCGATCGCCACCATTTATCGTTTTGTACCAACGTGTGAACCTGCCAGCTAGGATCGCTATCGGGATAATCGGTGCGATAGTGTCCGCCGCGACTTTCAGTACGAAAAGCTGCACTTTTTAGAATTAAGAGCGCCACGTCGAGTAAGTTTCGCACCTCTCCCCAAGTTCGCAACTGCGCGTCAACATTTGGAAACGAAAAGCTGGCAATTTGTCCTGGCTGAAGTTGTAGCAAGTATTGACTTACAGGCCAACTTTCAAATTCTTGTTGCCAGACTTCCACTCGATCGATCGCTTTTAGCAATACCTCTTCCCGTCTAGAAATTCCCGCGCTTTGCCACATCAAACGGGGAATCTCTTCCCGCAATTCCTTGAGGCGATCGAAGTATAAATGCGAGATCTCGCGTTCTTCCCAATGGGGAGTCGATCGAGTTTTTGTTAGCTCCAAATCCGATCGCGATTCCAGTTCGATCTGAGCTAGTTGAGCGCCGAATACTATACATTCGAGCAAAGAATTGCTGGCTAATCGATTCGCTCCGTGAACGCCCGTACTGGCTGTTTCTCCGATCGCGTACAGCCCAGGAATAGAAGTCCGATTCATCAAATCGGTAGCAATCCCCCCCATCCAATAGTGTGCTGCTGGCGCTACTGGAATCGGTGCGGAAAAGACATCGATTCCCCATAATTGACTCACTCGAATGATGTTAGGAAATCGATGGCGAATTTTATCTGGGGGTATGGGGCGCAGATCCAACCACACGCGAGCCGTCGCCGGATCGGCCGCAGTTGCCAGCAAGTGACTGAAAATGGCCCGACTGACGACATCCCTCGGCGCTAATTCCCCCGCTGGGTGGTAGTCGAAGGCAAATCGTCGTCCTAAATCGTCTACTAAATGAGCGCCTTCACCCCTTACCGCTTCGCTAATCAAGAACCGAGGCGCACCAGGTTGAGTTAAGGCTGTCGGGTGGAACTGGAAAAATTCTAAATCTCTCAAAATCGCCCCCGCCCGATGAGCGATCGCGACTCCATCTCCGGTGCTGACGGCGGGATTAGTCGTTTGAGCGAAAACCTGGCCACCACCGCCAGTAGCCAACACAACCGCCCTAGCTCGCACCCAAACGATCTGGCTTTGATAGAGCAAGCTAATTCCCTGACAGCAGCCAGTTTGCGGAGCGAGCCACAAACTGAGGGCAAAGGCTTGAGTAATTACTCGAATGTTGGGACGATTTAAGACCTGGGAGCTTAAAGTGCTAACCATTGCCCTCCCGGTGGTGTCAGCCGCGTGGAGAACGCGAGGGCGAGAGTGAGCCGCTTCTGTAGTTAAGGCTAAATCCGTTCCTTGGCGATCGAAAGCCACTCCCATCTCGACTAAGGATTGGATGCAGCTAGGCGCTCGTTCTACCAAAAACTGTACCGCTGCCCGATCGCACAATCCCGCCCCAGCTTGCAGCGTATCCTCAAAATGCAGCCCCGGAGAATCATTCGGAGCGATCGCAGCCGCAATTCCTCCTTGGGCCCAATCGCTAGCCGACAATGGCAGGGTATCTTTGCTAATTAAGCCGACTTGCAGCGAGGCTGGCAAGCAAAGCGCCGCATACAACCCAGCCGCACCAGTACCCACTACCAGCACGTCAAACTGAGTTGGTAGATCTCGATCTGGCAAAGAATCAAACTCCGTAAGGTTCAACGAGAGATTCCTAGATATAAATAACCCACTCTAGATCGAGAGTGGGTCTAAAAAACAACTTTTAGCAGTTGAGGTTGATATTTGAATGTTTGGTGTTCTCAAATTCACACTTCACACTCAACACTCAACACTCAACACTTCTAATAGATGCCGTTGTTATAGCGATCGTCTCCTTCAACCAAGGCAGGGTTAACCTCAGTGATGGTAAATTTGTCGAGGTTGGCTTGGATTAAATCCTTTTGCCGTTCGGTCAGTCCCGGAATTTTCAACACATCGTTGACGCTCTTATAAGGAGCATTAGTGACAATTTTCCCGGCCAATGTCGGGTATAACCCCGGATATTGCCGAAAGGCTCGGACATTAGTGTTGTTTAAGTCGATCTTTTTCCCAAACTCCGTTCCCAGTTGAGCGTCAACGGCATTCCGCATCGGAGTTGCCGCCGCCAGTGTAGCTCCAGTTAAATTAGCTGCCACCGCATTTTGGGCTATTCCCGACCATCCCCAGCACCCCACCAACAGAGACAAAACTGCTAGCAGACGCACCAATCGTTTCATGAAATTCCTCCTAACACAGCTTATTTGAGGCTAATGTTCTTTGTATTAGTTTAAGTTTTGTTTTCTATTTTCTCATCCTATCAAAGGCGGTGTAGGGAAACAAGGGGAAGATGGGGTGATGGGGTGATGGGGTGATGGGGTGATGGGGTGATGGGGTGATGGGGTGATGGGGAGCATTCTTAACTCCACACTTAACACTCCACACTCAACACTTAACACTTCCTAAAACTCCTTTAGGCTGGATAAATCCGCAGGCGGCGGTTGGGTTCGTCCCCAAAACTGGAAGATTTGAGACGGTAGTGTTCGACTAACTCGTGCTGCATCTTCCTCACTTGCGACGATCGCGGCAACAACTCTACAGGCTGTCCTTTGGGAATGACGATTTGTTCGACTGCCAGCCTAGCTTCCTCTAAAGCTTCGAGTTCGTCTTCGCCGCTGTTGCGAGCAAACAAGACCAGATCGTTAGTTTCGGGGAAATTGGCATCGTCGAGGTGCAACATCCGCCGCAGGGCGCGGGTCAGTTGGGGAATAGAGCTATCTTTGACGCTATAGAGCGGTAACTGACGGGCTTTGGTGATGTGCCGCAATTTGGAGTGGTTTTTGATGTGCGATCGCAGTGCCACCACTACATCAGCACTATCCATATCCCTAGTTAACTCTACGGGCAAGTTGAGGACTTGGACGATCTGCTCTAACTGCTGGCGACTGATACCGTAAGGATAAACGTGCAGGGGTAAATCTTCCCCGTTGGGGCCGGGAACCCAATCTTTATATCCCAATCCCTCCGCTTGCTGCCAAGAGTTATCTAGCAACTGCTCGAAGGAACTTTCTTCCCCTGTCCGTTCTGCGATCGCGCGACTTGGGGCTTCAGTCGGCTGAGCCGCTACTGGGGTCATCCGTCCAGACGATCGCCAACCAGTCGGCCGCCAAGACATGGCTGGAGCCTGCTGAACGACAGGAGCTTCTGGTAGCTCGCGGGTAATGTTGACCTTGCCGTCTTCGCTTACCGTTCGCACCTGGGGGCTGGGCTGTCGCCCTCGCAACAGAGTATCGACCGTATCGGCCACGCTTTCATGGACTACCCAGCGATCGCGTTCTTGCATTTCTACGGCAATTTCAAACGTGGGGGGCGCTTTGCGTTCTAAAACGGTTTTTTGTGAAGATCGCCGTCTGGCTTCTTCATCGCCTAACGTGACAGCTTGAATTCCCCCCACCAAGTCAGACAAAGTGGGGTTTTTAATCAGATTTTCAATCTGGTTGCCGTGGGCGGTTCCGACTAACTGGACTCCCCGTTCGGCGATCGTGCGGGCGGCTAAAGCTTCGAGTTCCGTACCGATTTCGTCGATGACGATCGCTTGCGGCATATGATTTTCTACCGCCTCGATCATCACTTGATGTTGTAATTCGGGACGAGCCACTTGCATTCTTCTGGCTCTACCAATTGCGGGGTGAGGGATATCGCCATCGCCAGCAATTTCGTTAGAAGTATCGATCGCAATTACCCGCTTTTGCAACTCATCTGCCATCACTCTAGTAATTTCCCGCAAAGCCGTGGTTTTCCCCACGCCGGGACGGCCGAGCAATAGAATAGATTTGCCAGTTTCTACCAAGTCGCGAATCATGCCAATCGTGCCGTAGACGGCTCTACCCACCCGACAAGTCAAGCCGATAATTTCGCCGCTGCGATTGCGAATGGCGCTAATTCTATGTAATGTGCGTTCGATGCCAGCCCGGTTGTCGCCGCTAAAGATACCGACTCGATCGATCGAGTAATTGAGATCTTCCTTAGAAACCGCGATTTCGCCCAGATATTCGGCTCCTGCTCGAAACCTAGCTTCTGGATATCGTCCCAGATCCATCACCACCTCAATTAAATTACTTTGCTGTGGGTGCTGCTCTAAGGACGAACGAATGCGATCGGGCAAAATGTCCAACAATTGAGATAGATCGTCGGTAATTTGCATTCTTCCTAAATTGATGTTTTCATCCACAACTAGTAACTGTTCCTTTAACTGAAGATTCGATCTGGGCGACTAGGGAGCGAGCGGTAGCCACCGCCTCCCACAACAACTGAGGATTTTCTTCTAACTGAGAAGCGTTTTGAGTCGGATTAGTTTCATTACTCTGTTCTAATTTTTCTAAAATCGGCGATAGCAAAACTCGCGCATAGCTTCCATAGGCCACGCCAGCAATCTTCTTTAAGTGTTGAGTGTTGAGTGTTGAGTGTTGAGTTAGGAATTCTCCCCATCTCCCCATCTCCCCATCTCCCCATCCCCCTCTCTGCAACAACCCAGCCGCTTGCAGTTTGGTAACGGTATGCTGATTTGTACCGCCAGCTAACTGGACGTATCCAGGCAATCTGGCTGCTAAAACTTTTTCGCCCAATTTAATCGCCGCATGGGTAGTACCGATGCCAATATCGCCGCTCATCGGTCTGCCGTCGGTTTGCCAAATTAGAGGACAAGGTAAAGGTGCGATCGCTGCGTGCAATTCCCTAAGATAATCGATTAAACCGTCGCCATCGAGACAACTGATGGCTATAAGTTTGAGTCTATCAATTTCAGGCAGAATTGCCCGCCACAATCTTTGAAAATCTGCCGTTCGACCGATTTGGGTGTGAATTTCTAGCGCGTCTATGTCTTGATGCAAAACTAAAGGCGCGATCGCTTCTTGAGTGTATACATAGGGACGAGTAAAAATTAATTGCTTGGGACAAACTGGCAAGCATCTCCCGCAGCCGTAACATCGCTGGTCGATGACACCAGAAAAGTTAATTGCTTGCGCCGGACAGATTTGTTCGCAAGGGCGCGGGCAATCGATCGGACATTCAGTAGAATTAAATTCGGCTTTGCGAAAGTGAGGGTCTTCACCATCGTTCAAACTCACCATTAACCACGGCAAGCCTTGACGGACAAACCCTCTTTCTTCAGCAGCTTGTGCCAATTTTGCGGCTGCTTGCATTCCCTCTTGGGCTGAGGCTATGACTGCTGGATCGGCAGCGACATCGATACAGTCAGCCCCAGCTAAGGTATAAGCCAAGGTCAAATTCCGCACGGCAGGGAGGTGTTGGAAGCTGGCTCCGCAAATCAGCTTAAACCAATGACCTGCCTTCAGAGAATTTAAGGGACTGTAAAGGTTGCTCACCCCTATATATTTATCTCAAGTTTTGAGGTTGTGAAACTAGAGTTCAAGGCCGATCGCCTCCTGTGGTCGGATTCTACTAGCTCGATCGGGCCAGTAGATATTATTATACTACAATAATATACTACAAAGACTACATTTGTAAACTAGTAGCTTTGTCGATCCTAACTCCAAACACAGGTTGTTGTGTCGGATAGTTCGGCTGAATGGCTATTTTTAGTTGGAAAGTAGAAATGTTCGAGCGCGATCGTTTGACAAACTCGATAAGGAAAATCGGATTGTTATCTAATCAAGATCGCAACTCGATCGTTTAGAGAGTTATATAGGATTTTTGCGGTATAACCCTACTAAATTGGGGAGTTATACCGTAAGATTGCCCGATAATACCCCACTTATCGGGAGTTATACCGCAGAACTGCGACATAATACCCCAAATAGGAGTTTTATTAAGCAAAGTGCGGTATAATATATAGTTATCTTGCTTATGCTTAGGGTTGTGACAGTGGTTTGGAGGTGATCTGTTAGGATTCAGAGTAGCGTTAAACTCTGCACTGCGATGAACCGCACCAGTTTTCTTTCTTTGCTTGGCGAGATGCCTACAAAAAGTGAATTGAACCTCAAGGTATTCGAGGAGAGGGATTGTGGATCATTCGTTCAGCAAAAAATTGGCTATTCATCTGAAGCAGGAGAAACAATTTCTGCATTTCTCTGTATTCCTAAAAACATCAACGTCCCCCTTTCTGCCATCTACTGCTTTCATCAACATGCGGCAAACTGGGCACTGGGTAAGAGCGAAGTTGTCGGGTTTGCAGGTTCACCTGACCAAGCTTACGCTAAAGAACTAGCCGAACGAGGTTATATCACTCTGGCTCCTGATGCCATTTGTTTTGAAGAAAGAGCAGATGCTGCCGATCCAGTTCGATATCACGCTCACCAACTGCATACCCGACTAATGCGAGGGCAAACCCTTCTAGGTAAAGTATTGTTTGATATCAGTGCAGGAATTGATTTGCTTCAAAATCTGCCGCAGGTTGATGAAACGAGAATTGGCTTCATTGGTCATTCCTATGGCGGTAGAACCGCGTTGTTTGCGCCAGCTTTTGATCGAAGAATCAAAGTATCTGTGAGTAATTGTGGTTCTACAAAACTCAGGACGATGCTGGCTCAAGATATTGGTATTCAGTTTGATTATGTTGTTCCTAGCTTTTTGGCATGGGGCGACATTGAAGACGTTGCGCGATTGGTTGAGCCATGCCACTTACTCATTCTGGGCACTGATGATGATAAGTGGAGTCAAGATATTGAGGATATTTGTGAGTACGCAAAATCAGCATTTGTGACGGGGAAATTAGAGTGGCAAATCTACTCTGGAAGGCATAGCTTTTCTCAAGAGATGCGTGAAAGAGCATATAGATTCTTAGATCGCCATCTGAATGAACGTGCGCGGTCAGCAAGATAACAATCGCAATGCACCGGAACAGTTCAATCCGTTCGGTGAGTCGCAGAAGTTATTGGTGTCCGGTGATTGCAACCGTTAAATTTATTTTAGTTATGGTAAAAGAACTCTTCTAATGCCAAATACGATCGCAATTTTTACATTAAGCAAAAGCTCAAATTAAGGCTTTTTTCTCAGCAAGCGATCGCATTTTTATACCTCCTAGTATTCCTGCAAAAGCTACTTTGTAACTTTGATTTTGTACTAGTGCGATCGACTGCCTGTAGTAGCGCCGCAAGCTGAATTTATTGGGTAGCGCGTTTGCCCGCGATCGATTCAGTAGATCGGCCATAATTAATGTAGTTAAGTTCAGTGATGGAGGTTGTTGACATGACTAACTCGCAACTCAACAAAGAGGAAATTGCTCGGCGGGGTGGAGAACTCTACGAAAAAAGTATCCGCACTCAAGTCGAAACACCAGAGAATATCGGAAAAATTATCTCGATCGATCTTGAAACTGGCGATTACGAAATTGATGAGGATTTAATTGTCGCTTGCCATCGGCTGCAAGCCAAACATCACAATGCAGTAATTTGGACAGAACGGATTGGTTATGATGCTGTTTTTGCAGTCGGCGGTACGTTAGTCAGAACAGCACAATGATACACGGAACAGTTGTCGGACTTCAGGCACGCATGGGTGTCATTATTCGTCCTATAGGATCTTCTGAGGTAGATATTGAGTGCGTTGTCGATACAGGCTTTGAAGGGTTTTTAACCTTACCGCCCAGTATAGTGGCAGAGCTTGGTTTAACCTATCTTGGTCCCCTCAGAGCCAACCTTGCCGATAACTCTCGAATCATTACCAACGTTCACCAAGCCACAATTGTCTGGAATGGTTCAGAACGCAATATTCCAGTGCTAGCAATGGGCCGTCGCCCCCTAATTGGGACAGCATTGCTGGCAGATTATCATCTCTTTTATGAGGGAGGTACGGTGTTAGTAGATGACATATTGTGAGACATTCTGACAATATAGATTTTCAGCTAAGTAGGATGGGAGTTTTTACATTAAGCAGAAGCTCAAAATAAAGATTTTTTCCTTAAGTAAGCGATCGCATTTTTATACCTCTTAGTATTCCTGCAAAAGCTACTTTAGAACTTTGATTTTGTGCTAATGCGATCGACTGCCTGTAGTAGCGCCGCAAGCTGAATTTATTGGGTAGCGCGATCGACTGAATCGATCGGCCATAATTAATGTAGTTGCGTGTCAATGCTCGACATATTGCAGATCGGTTCTCGCAGTATTCTCAGTCTGGGGGCAGCAAGAGTTCCCGGTATAATGTAAACAGCTATTCTCTCTTATGCCACTTTTATGGACTACCAACACATCATTACAATTGAGCCTGGAAAGCGCAGTGGTAAGCCGTGTATTCGGGGAATGCGAATCACAGTGTACGATATCTTAGAATATTTAGCAGGTGGGATGACTGAGGCAGAAATTCTGGAAGACTTTTCTGAACTCACTTCGGAAGACATTAGAGCTTGTCTCGCGTTTGCAGCCGATCGCGAGAAAAAGTTATTTGTGGTATCGGTGTGAAACTACTATTGGATGAAAACCTATCAGACCGAATTATTCTCAGTATTGTCGATCTGTATCCGAATTCCGAGCATCTCAAGACATTAGGACTCATCAATACGGATGATGCTTTGATTTGGGAATATGCCAAGACAAATGGGTTTGTACTTGTTTCCAAAGATTCTGACTTTCACCAGCGGAGTTTACTTTATGGTCATCCACCCAAGTTTATTTATCTTCGGATTGGTAATTGCCCAACATCAAAGATTATTCAAATTTTGAGAGACAATTTTGATACAGTTGTCCAATTTGAAAATAGTCAAACGGAAAGTCTTCTAGTGTTAACGTAGTGCGTGCAGCCGCCGCATAACAACCCGCTTGCACGGCGACTGTATTGAGTTGGTTGAGAGCAAAAGGTTACTAGTAGTGGGAGAAGAGGAACCTTGAGGCGATCGGCAACATATTATGAAAAAGTTCAAAGAGTAACGTAGCGATCGGGAGCCAACCTATGCAAGCAATCTTATTAAGCAGCGAAGAAGTTGCAAAACGCGCTAACCAACTATACGACAACGAAATCCGTCAAAAAGTTGAGACAGAAGAAAATATTGGCAAGATGGTCATCGTTGACATTGAAACAGGCGACTACGAGATTGATGAAACCGGACTGCAAGCAGCACGCAATCTTTATGCAAAACATCCATTTGCAAGGCTCTTTGGAATCCGGATCGGTTACAATGTAGCGGCTTCGTTAGGTGGTGTTATGGAGCGGGTTAGCAGTGATTTCCGGTATAGTAACTGATAGACACGCGATCGTCTCATTGACATTTCTCCTAGCGAATAGCGCAACTTTCCCGATCGAGTTCGTTGTAGATACAGGTTTTACTGACTACCTTTGCCTGCCGCCAGAAGCAGTAAATTTGCTGAGATTGCCGTTTTTGTAAAATTTGCCTGTGAATTTGGCAGATAACAGCACAGTCCCTTTGGCAGTTCATCAAGCAACAATCTTTTGGGATGGCGTAGAACGGGATGTTCGTGTATTTGCGACAGGGCGACGACCTTTAATTGGAACTGCCATGCTGAACGAGCAAGAACTCGTCATTTAATTTACGGAAGGCGGATTAGTGACAATTGATGAATTGTAAACGTCGATCTAACGCGAGGCGGCACAAGCTAACAAATTGGAATTTTTACATTAAGCAAAAGCTCAAATTAAGGCTTTTTTCCTCGGCAAGCGATCGCATTTTTATACCTCTTAGTATTCCTACAGCTATTGCACTGTTTTGGGCGTATCCTTCCACTCATCAATTACCCTACGAGAAGCCGCTAGCGCATCTACATCTGTGTTTATCTGTGTGCATCTGTGGTTTTTATTCAAACCTCTAACTCAGGACTTACGCAGCAACACTATTGATGGTGGTGGCGGTGCGTTACGCTACGCTTTAGCGTAGCCATGCCGCAGGCTTTACACACCATACATTTGGAGGCTTTGCGTAAGTCCTATAACTCATGCAACAGGTATTAGACAAAAAAAGCCCGCATCTGCGGGCTAAATAAAATTAGTTGTTTCAACCTGATGGGATATCAGTTGCAAATGGAAAATGACATTTGACTACATCATTCCCATGCCGCCCATGCCACCCATACCGCCCATGCCACCCATACCGCCCATATCAGGAGCAGCAGCAGCTTTTTTCTCAGGCTTTTCGACTACTAAAGCTTCGGTGGTTAACACCATACCAGCGATCGAAGCGGCATTTTGCAAAGCCGATCGCACTACTTTAGCCGGATCGATAATCCCAGCGGCAATTAGGTCTTCAAACTGCCCGGTTGCAGCATTGTAACCAATGTTGAACTCGGTTTCTCTGACCCGCTCGACGATCACGGCCCCTTCAACGCCAGCATTATTGGCAATTTGACGCAAAGGCGCTTCTAGAGATTTGGCCACGATGTCAGCGCCAACTCGTTCCTCTGGTTCCAGAGTGGGTTTAATCGCTGCCACTTTGCTATTGAGGTGAATCAACGTCGTACCGCCGCCAGGAACGATGCCTTCTTCTACCGCCGCTTTGGTGGCATTGAGGGCATCTTCAATCCGCAGTTTGCGGTCTTTGAGTTCGGTTTCGGTAGCCGCCCCGACTTTAATGACAGCCACCCCACCAGCTAGCTTAGCAATCCGCTCTTGCAGCTTTTCTTTGTCGTATTCCGAGTCAGTAGCCGCTAATTCTTTGCGAATTTGGGCGATCCGCTTTTCGACATCGCCCGTGCGCTCGCCACCAGCGACGATCGTAGTATTTTCTTTGTCGATCGTAACTTTGCGGGCAGTACCCAGCATTTCGGTAGAGACGGTATCGAGACTCAAGCCGATTTCTTCGGAAATCAGTTGACCGCCAGTAAGAATCGCGATATCTTGTAACATCGCTTTGCGGCGATCGCCAAATCCAGGAGCCTTGACAGCAGCAGCACTCAACACGCCCCGTGCCTTGTTGACTACTAAAGTAGCTAGGGCTTCTCCTTCAACATCTTCCGCGATAATCAACAGGGGTTTGCCCGCGCGAGCGACTTTTTCCAACACCGGAATCAAATCTTGAATCGAGTTGATTTTTTTGTCGGTAATCAGAATGCTGACGTTTTCAAAGTCAACTACCATCCGCTCGTTATCGGTGACGAAGTAAGGAGAGATGTAGCCGCGATCGATCTGCATCCCTTCGACTACCTCAAGTTCGGTAGTTAAGGATTTGGATTCTTCAACGGTGATCACTCCATCCTTAGTCACTTTAGCCATGGCCTGAGCGATCGTTTGACCGACTTCTTCATCGTTACCGGCCGAAACGGTAGCTACTTGAGCGATCGCGGCTCCTTCTACTGGTTTGGCAATCGCAGCTACTTCTTCGATCAGGTGAGCGATGGTTTTTTCAATCCCTTTTCTGATCGCTACTGGGTTGGCACCAGCGGCGACATTTTTCAAACCTTCCCGAATCATCTCTTGGGCGAGGACGGTGGCGGTTGTCGTCCCGTCGCCAGCAATATCTTTAGTCTTGGAGGCTACTTCCTGAATTAGCCGCGCCCCAGTATTTTCTAAGGGGTCTTCTAATTCAATTTCTTTGGCTACGGTAATGCCATCGTTGACAATTAGGGGGGCCCCATATTTTTTTTCTAACAAGACATTTCTGCCTTTGGGCCCCAAAGTAATGCGCACGGCATCGGCTAGGGCATTTACGCCCCTTTCTAGCGCCCGCCGCGACTCCTCATCAAATGCCACAATTTTTGCCATAATCTGTTTCCTCTTGCTTCCATTAGTTAATTTAGCACTCCTACGTCAAGAGTGCTAAATTTGAATGATGAATGGGGAATGGGGCATGGGGCATGGGGTATAGAATAGGCATAGATAATTTATTCTGCTCGCGTACTTAACAAAAAATTTGAAATTGGGCGGCCGATTGGATAAAAAACGATTAGTATACTGTTGATGCTCGGCGTGGGCAGGGTGTAGTCATAGCGCCAGAGAGAGATGGACTTCCTCTATAACATTCTTCAATCCCTCGGTATTAACGATCCTGGTGGCACTGGTTGGCTAGCAGTAGCATTCACCTTCCTGATTGCTTGGGGGATAACTTATCTTTTCATGCCAACAGTGCGATCGTTTGCGCTGAAAGTCGGGTGGGCAGATCAACCTAACGCTCGGCGACTGAATAAAGAACCTTTGCCCAACGCTGGCGGCTTAGTAATTTACGCTGGGGTAATCGCCGCTCTAGTTTTAGCCTTAGTCATAGTTAGCATTTTTAAACCCATCAGGCCAGACGTATTAGCGCAGGTACTAACCATTCTCTTAGGCGGTTCTTTTTTAGTGTTGGTGGGTTTTATTGACGACCAATTTGGCTTGCATCCCTATATTCGCTTATTAGCTCAGGTGCTAGCAGCAATATTGTTGGCTGCTAGTAAGATTACGATTTCTGTCAACTTCGGCACCCCGATCGATCCGATTTTTTCAGGATTGCTCACCATCTTTTGGGTAGTAGCGATTACTAATGCCATTAACTTGATGGACGGAATCGACGGTTTAGTAGGGGGAATCAGCTTTATCACCGCGATGAGCCTGCTGGCGGTTTCGGCTCAACCTGCTTATTACACTTGGGCGGCAGCAACGTTTATCTTGGCAGCTTTAGGGGGGGCGGCACTAGGCTTTCTGCGGCACAACTTTCACCCCTCGCGGATCATCATGGGAGATGCTGGAGCCTACTTCTTTGGCTATGTCTTAGCAGCAACTAGTATTATCGGCAAGCTGAAGGGGAATACGGTGTTTGCCCTCATCCCTACGGTGTTGTTTTTGCTCTTACCAGTGCTGGATACTACCCAGGTATTCGTGCGGCGGTTGATGGCGGGTAAAAATCCGTTGAAGACTCCTGGTAAAGATCACTTACACCATCGGTTGCTAGATTTGGGGCTTTCCCAGCGCCATGTCGTGTTCGTGCTGTGGGGAATTTCCTTAGTTTGTAACTTGGTAGCCATCAGCCTGAAAAAGGACATTAAAAACCCATCGATGCTGATTTTGGTTACTGGCATCGGTATTATCGGACTTTTAGGCTTCACCATCTGGCGCAGAACCAGGGCATTAGGGCGAGAAAAACCCAAAGTTTGGAGTCAAAAAGAGAATTAATCGACTGGATGATGAATTGCGATCGACTCCATCATTTTTAGATGTTTGAGGTTTAGCTATGTCGCCCATCGACCTACAACACCTACCCTCTAGCGACGAACTACCCGGTTCGGACGATACCCCTGTGGATAACGAAGACCAAAACCTTCTGCCTAACGTGCTGCTATTTCTGCTCAACTCTATTTGGGCGCAGCAGATGGATTGGTATTTTGGGGTAGATATGGCAATCTACCACACCACAGGCGTAAATTCCCGCGTCCCCGTAGTACCCGATGCTTTTTTGAGTTTGGGCGTGGAGCGTAAAAAAGGGGGTAAGTCTCGCAGGAGCTACGTTGTCTGGGAAGAAAAGGGGATCGTGCCAGCATTAACGCTAGAGATCGTATCCCAGCAGCCAGGTGGCGAATATGACGAGAAGTTGGCAATTTACGCCCAGTTAGGAGTGCTGTATTACATCATCTACAATCCAGAGTTTTGGCGGCGAGACGAACATCTACCATTTGAGGTGTATCAACTCATCGATGGCACGTATCAGCTACAAATTGGCGAGCCGTTCTGGATGCCAAAAGTAGGGCTAGGAATCGGACGCTACCAAACTGTATTCGGCAACATCCCCCAGGAACAGTTGGCTTGGTTTGACGAAAAGGGCGATCGCTATTTGAGCGAAGCCGAAGTCGAAAGGCAACAAAAAGAACGTCTCGCCGCTAGGCTGCGAGAATTAGGCGAAGATCCCGATCGGATCTAAGCCATGACCATTCCACCATCGACGTTGAATACTTGCCCGGTGATGTAAGCCGCTGCTGGATCGGCAGCTAAAAACTTTGCCATGCCAGCAACTTCTTCCGGTTGCCCGTAACGGCCGAGGGGGATGAACTTCAAGATTTCTTCCGATTGCAGATCGCTAGTCATGTCGGTGGCAATAAATCCAGGTGCGATGGCGTTGACGGTAATGCCGCGCGAGGCCAGTTCTTTAGCTACTGTTTTGGTAAAGCCAATGACTCCTGCTTTGGCGGCGCTGTAGTTAGCTTGTCCTGGGTTGCCCATTTGTCCGGCAACTGAAGTAATGTTGACGATCCGCCCAGAACGTTGCTTGAGCATGATTTTACTGACAGCGCGGGTACACAAGAACACTCCCGTTAAGTTCAGATCGATTACTGCTTGCCAGTCTTCAGGTTTCATCCGCAACAGCAAATTATCGCGGGTAATGCCAGCATTGTTGACTAAAATGTCGATTCGCTGCCATTTATCCATAACGCTACGAATTAGCGAGTCTACTCGTTCTGCCTGAGAAACATCTGCTGGCAGGGCGATCGCATTCCCTCCAGAGGCGGTAATTTCTGCTACTACCTTTTCGGCAGCGGTGCTAGAACTAGCATAGTTGACTGCCACGTTAGCGCCCTCTGCGGCTAAAGCCAGAGCGATCGATCGTCCGATTCCTCTCGAAGCCCCGGTAACTAAGGCTACTTGCCCTTTTAAATGCTGCAAATTTTCTGGTAATACTTCCATCCCCATTTCCTCTTTCTGCATCCTCGCGATCGCCTCAACTATCTTATGTCGATCCGGGTATCCCTAACGGACGAATTGCATATTTCTGATTAAAATTGGTTTATCCTTAGCAAAAAATTGGTCGGGTCACATGGCAGTTAAAAAGCATTTCAATAGTTTCCAAGAGCTAATCGCTGGTTCCGATGTCCCTGTATTGGTCGATTTTTACGCTACTTGGTGCGGCCCGTGTCATATGATGGCTCCAATTTTACAGGAGGTACACGGCTACCTGAAGCAGCGATTGCAGGTAGTCAAAATCGACAGCGACAAATATCCCCAACTGGCTACTCAGTACCAAATCGAAGCTCTCCCCACCTTGGTACTGTTCAAAAATGGGGAGCCAGTCGATCGCATTGAGGGCGTTTTATCAGCCCCGGATCTGGTCAAGCGGTTGCAAGCCTTTATTTAAAAGGGGTTTTGGATTATTAGCTCGGCAATGGGTTCGCCCCTTCGACCTTTAGCAGAATCGTCTCGTGCGATCGCACGTGCTGGGTCAACTCGATAGTAAAGTCCGCGATATCTTGCTGGAGCCACAGATTCCGTGCGAGTTTGGGCTTATCTGGCAATCCAATGTCGCTGGACTTGAGGATAATATCGCAATCTGATAGCCCGCGATTGACCAACGCCACGGCAACAGTGCCATCTCCGAGTAATTTCTTCCAGATTTCACACTGACCCGATTGGATCGATCGCTGGGCAGGTCGGCCTAATACATCCTGATTCACGGCAATTACTTCCCGATTCATCAGTAGAGCGGCCGTTTCCCGATCCAACTTTCTCACATCGCAGCCTATCATTAGGGGCGAGCAAGCCATGCACCACATCGATATATGAGTCTGATACTCAGCGAACGACAGGCCCTCGCCTGCTATTTGACCGCTACCGTTCAGACCCACAACTAGCATATCGAGATCGTTCCAACCGCCAGGCCCGCTGTAATCGTGCAAATCGGCGGCGATATCCATACCCATTTCAATGTCTTCCCATCGATCGAGGACATCGCGCGATACCCGCCACATCTGCCCGCCGACCTTACGCCCCCATAGGTGCGGGCTTCGACCTCCCCATTCGCACAGCGAGTACAGAAATTCGCGCCCTGTCTTCTGTAGGGCTGCCCCCATCCGATCGTATCGCTCGATCGCAGATTCCCGATCGCTCGGTGCATAACAATAGTCATATTTGAGGAAATCCATCCCCCAAGAAGCCCACAACTGGGCATCTCGTTCTTCAAAACCGTAGCTGCCGATATAACCAGCGCAAGTCAGTTCTGCTGCATCGGAGTAGATGCCGATTTTCAACCCACGACTATGCACGTAGTCGGCTAAGGCTTTCATGCCACTGGGGAACTTGGTGGGGTCGGGCATCAGGTCGCCATGCGCGTCGCGCCTATCCTTTTGCGACCAGCAATCATCGATGACGATGTATTCGTAGCCGCAATCCTTAAGGCCGGAAGAGACGATCGCATCGGCGGTTTCGCGAATTAACGCTTCGTCAATATTGCTGCCGAACATATTCCACGAATTCCAACCCATGGGTGGTGTGGCTGCTAGGGGTTTTGAGGAGTAGTCCATATATCCGGCGGCAAAATTCCCTTCAGGTGGTGTATTCAGCGTTAATCTTCATGCAAGTGTTTGGCTATTCCGAGTGCCTGCTTTAGTGCCTCATCAGTCTTGCTTTCCCAGTCTGGATCTGAGATGGCGATCGTCACTTTGGGCGATCGAGTTCTGAGTTCCTGATAGATTGGGTAAACAGCAGGAGTACCCTTAAGCTCCCAGAGCAGAGCCGTAAGCTGCTGCTTAGTTAGAGAAGTTAGGTCTAAGTGAGTCATAGCTCGTAATCTCCGTTAGGAAGAATGCAAATTACGGAACTCTCCACAGCATCATAACGGCCAACATAAACATAAAGATTATTGTCTGGAGCCAGTTCCACGAAAGAAATGAATGATGACAGCAGAACTGCCCGTCGAACGATTCTATAAAATGCTATGAGTTGTTCGCCAGTCGGCTCCATTCAATTACCTCATCGATTATGCCCACTCCTGATGAAGCCTAACGGCTCAAATCATCAACTGCTAGTAGCTTCATAAAGCTGCTCGGTTTGTGAGGGTGTTGGCTTCATGCTGGTACAAACACATATTAGACGGTTGCTCAACCCACCAACAATATCGCGCGGACTCGCAGCGCAAAAGAATGAAACTGTAGTCACGAAAGAACCCGATCGAAGGGCGATCGCACAACTCGATCTATCCTGCAAATGGCATAATTTAGTATTCTGCCCGACAACAGAGCAGTTCGATGTCGATCGCTCGCGAGTCATCTTACGAATGCCAAGTGGGTAGCAGTCTTAGAGTTAATGCCCCGCAAGTAGCACCGATATAAGCAAAGTCTACTCCTGATGTGCCCTAGCGGGTAAAAATTGCTTTAATATCTCAGCAGGTTTTCGATCCCAAGTGTCGATATGCTCGTAGATTAAACCATCAGAGTTGAGTTTATAGGTAGACCAACCGTTGAAAAGAATATTAGCTGACCACGGTAAGCGCAAAACCCCCCGCACGGTCCACTCAGCCAAAATAGTGCGATCGTCTGTCAGCGACACGTCATGTAGATCGAAGTATATACTTTTAAAAAATAACCGAGAGTGAAATCTTAGAGTCCAAAAAATGATGCGGTAATTAACCTTGCCTTTAAATTTATTTACCGGATCTTGAAAATAAATATCTCGCGAATAAATATCGTAGGATATATCGCGATCGAACAATGTCGGTAAATCTTTTTTGAGCGTTTCGACTACCACATTCACTTGTATTAGCCTCTGAAATCAAACTGAATTAGCCCAAGTTTTCGCCCACTCTAAAGTTTGATGAACCTGCTTTAAATTTGGCGCTTCACAATAAAGTCTTAAAACTGGTTCGGTGCCGCTGAAGCGTATCATCAACCAACTACCGTCAGTTAGCCAAAACTTATAGCCATCGATCGTCTGACAATTCACCACGGCTCGATCGGCAATTTCTGTTAATGGTTGGGCTTGCAATTGTTCCAACAGGCGCGATCGCACTTCCATGCTTGCCAAAGGTAGATCGATGCGATCGTAAGCCGAATTAAAGCCAGTTTTTGCTTGCAAATTTTGATAGAGATCGCTTAAATCTTGCCCCGACTGAGCGATCGCTTCTAACGAGTAAAGAGCCGATAGCAAGGCATCTCGTTCCGGGATGTGATCGCCGTAGCCAATTCCTCCCGACTCCTCGCCCCCCAGTAATACCTGATTGGATAACATTCGTTCGGCAATATACTTGTAGCCCACAGCAGTTTCATGAACTGGCAGGCAATAAAGATCCGCCACGCGAGGAATTAATGCCGAACCGCTGACAGTTTTAATTACTTCTCCCCTCATGCCGCGACGCGACGCTAAGTGTTCGATTAAAATCGGGATCAAAATCTGAGAACTCAAGAAATTCCCCTGCCCGTCAACCGCTGCCACTCGATCGCTATCGCCATCAAATACCAAACCGACTACCAAACCACCCGGCTGATGGCGGCGATGAGTCCGAATCAGACGAAATAATGCTGAAAGATTGCCTGCTAAAGGTTCTGGTGCTACGCCACCAAATAACGGATCGCGATCGCTATTGATTTCTGTCACTGGCACTTGTAACAGCCTAGCCAATCCCCCCGCTGCTGCCCCGTGCATGGCATCGGCAAATACTGTAAGTTTTCCTTGCGAGATGGCCGCTTGAATCTGGGCAATATCTACCTTTGCCCGCAAAGTTTCGCAGTAACTCAACCACGGATCGAACGTTTGGATAGTTCCAGGCGTTGTCGGTGCTTCCAGGGCAGATAATTTAGCTTCGATGCGCTCGGTAACTTCCCCAGGAACCGATCCGCCAAACGCGCCCTTCACTTTCAATCCCAAATAACCTCCAGGATTGTGACTGGCAGTAATTACTAGAGCACCCAACGCCTTCTGATGATAGGCCGCCCAACTAAAGGCTGGAGTGGGCGCGTAACCGTTTGAGAGCCAGACATCAAATCCTGCTGCTTTTACCGCTTCTGCTGCCTGACGGGCAAATTCTTCCGCCATGAAGCGGCGATCGTAACCCACTACGATCGTATTGTTTCCCACTTGCGGGCGATAAACTTCCGCCAGCACTTGGGCAGCCGCAGTTGCAGCTAGTTTCAGGCGATCGAATGTAAAATCAGCGGCAATTAGGCCTCGCCAGCCATCTGTACCAAATTTAATCGGATGCACGGCAACTGAAGATCGAACAAGGGCATCAATTATTTTACAGGAGTTCAGGAGTTCAGAAGTTCAGAAGGTTAGGAAGTGTTAAGTGTTAAGTGTGGAGTTAAAAATTCTCCCCATCTCCCCATCTCCCCATCTCCCCATCTCCCCATCTCCCCATCTCCCCATCTCCCCATCTCCCCTACACCTCTTTCTCCTCCGGCTCTTCGACAACCGATTCGTCTACCAAATGTGCCAAGAGCGATCGCAAATTCATTCGCTCGATATAGGGCCAACCCCCTTTCTCTTCAATGTCTTTGAGTAAGGCATAGAGGTGATGTCGGCTATCGGGTAGCGATTGTTGAAACATCTCTTCTCGAATTTCCCGATGTAGCTGCTCTAACAATCGTAGTAAGGCTAACACTTCTAGATTGTCGTCCCGATATTTGCGAGCTACATCCCGAATTGTATTGGCGATCGCCTCCAATTCTGGCTGTAGATGTTGTGAAACTATATCGCGATCGCGGTTCATGCCATCAATAATTTTGCAAATTTAGATTTTTCAGACCGAGCCAAATTCCGCCGCCAACTACCGCGCCGCCAAGCACGCGCAGCTTACTTGCCTCAATGGCATGAGCCTCTACGGACGACTTTGCGCCCCCGATAAGCATAGATCGAAGGCATGGGGAATTTTTCAGCGAATCTATTAAATCATAATTCGATCGAGGCTAAAGTACAGACCCGATCTATCTATTGAGTTCAGTCTCTCTAGCCACCTTGTCCGATAAATGGATCGTAAGTCCTTGTACAATGCTAAAAGCGAGAGGGCTTTTAATTAGCTTTCAACACATATAGGGCAAGCTCTGCCCAAATTTATGCCTGCGAATCTAAGGCTGCCTACAGCCCTGGAAGCAGCAGGAAGTAGA
Organism: Cyanosarcina radialis HA8281-LM2; assembly: GCA_019359615.1. GTDB lineage: Bacteria > Cyanobacteriota > Cyanobacteriia > Cyanobacteriales > CCAP-1448 > Cyanosarcina > Cyanosarcina radialis. The sequence goes on along the minus strand of JAHHHA010000001.1, from coordinate 354,980 downwards.
CATTAAATGTGCTCGACGCAGATTTGAGTAAGTTCTACAGAGCCAATTGCACTGCTGTCGCTCTCAAGTGCCCCCAAATATTTTGATATGAGAGATTGAAATTGAGGTTTACTATGAGGTATCGCGCTTTCATTGTGGCACTCCTAGCATTATGCTTGGGAGTCTTGACTGCTTGCAGTCAAGGTCCGGCAACCGCCACCAACGCTCCAGTTACCTACACGCAAGTCAAAGGCTCTGGGCTAGCCGTTAACTGCCCAACTTTAACTACAACCACTCGCGGTTCTATTCCCATTGATGATAGCAAGTCCTATACCCTTAAGGAATTGTGCTTGCAGCCCACAACTTATTTCGTCAAGGAAGAAAGTGCTAACAAGCGGCAAGAAGCTGAATTTGTTCCTAGTAAATTGTTGACCCGCTTAACTTACACCCTCGATCACGTTGAAGGTCAACTCAAAGTCGGTAAAAATGGCAGCCTCACCTTTGTTGAAGAAGAAGGCATGGATTTCCAACCGATTACCGTTCAGTTACCAGGCGGCGAACGAGTACCTTTTCTCTTCACCATTAAAAGCTTGGTGGCTAACAGCCAGCCCAATATGGACAGTGTTAACCCCTCGACTGACTTTCAAGGAGAATTTAAAGTTCCTTCTTACCGAGGTGCGACTTTCCTCGATCCCAAGGGACGCGGGGTAGCTACTGGCTATGACAATGCGGTCGCTCTGCCCGCTGAAGCTGATAGCGAAGATCTCGTCCGCGCTAATGTCAAGCGGGCTGAAATTTTAAAGGGTAAAATTTCCCTGCAAGTCTCTAATGTAGACCCCAGAACTGGCGAGATTTCTGGTACTTTTGTCAGCGAGCAGCCTTCCGATACTGACTTGGGCGCTGCCAATCCCAAAGAAGTCAAAATTGAAGGGACTTTCTACGCTCAAGTAGAAGAGCTACCCCAAGCGGCTCCTCAGCGCCAAGCCCGCGCCAAACAGCAACCTCAAGTTCGAGAAGAAGTAGAAGAAGTGGAAGAGCCTTCAGAAAACTTTGAAGACTAAAGCTGTCTCAGAAATCTTTTTCTTCTCAAGCTATAGCCTTATTTGGTTATAGAGTTGGTTCAAGTTATATCTGCCCGCCGACGCGGGCTTTTTTATTGAGGAGCGAACTCCAGATCGATCGATTAGTCAATAATCCGTAAATTCACGTACTTCTAAAAGATCGGTTAGCAACTAAAAAGGGGCATATTAGTTTCACTCTGGCATTTTTGCGGCCATTAACACTTCAATTTGTCAACTTTAGACTTCAGTAAAAATGCTGTTGTTAGCTCTGGGATTGGGCCAGTAAGCTGATTACAAGATTAATTCAGTTGTTGCTTAACAAACAAGCATTTACTATATGTCTACTACCATCACTCGCGAACTTAAGTATCAAACTTTAGAACTTTTAAAAGATTACCAGCAGTTTCATTCAGCCAAGATTCGCAATCAGCTAGTTCAACTTAATTTAGGATTGGTAAGGAAAGAGGCTCATCACTGGGTTAACCAATGTACTGAAAGCTATGAAGACTTGATGCAGGTTGGCTCTTTAGGTTTGATTAGAGCGATCGAACGATTTGATGTCAGTAAAGGTAATGCCTTTAGTTCTTTTGCCCTGCCCTACATTCGCGGCGAGATCCAACACTATTTGCGAGATAAAAGCAGCACCGTCCGCATTCCCCGCCGCTGGATGACTTTGAGGCAGCAGTCGGTCGAGATTGCCCGTCAGTTAAGGAACGAGTTCGATCGTCAACCTACAGATGCAGAATTGGCAACTGCTTTGGGAGTCTCTGTAGAAGAATGGCAAGAAATCAGACTAGCTTATCAAAATCGCGAGCCTATCAGTTTAGATACACCAGTAGGCGATGCTGAAGATGAGGGCAATTCTTTAGGCGAACTCGTACCCGATGCTCAATATCGCAGCTTTCAATTAGCCCAAGAAGACCAAATTCGATTGCAGCAAGCTCTAGTGCAGCTAGAACAGCGCACCCGCCAAGTCCTCGAATTCGTGTTCTTGCAGGATTTAACCCAAAGGGAAGTGGCAGAACACCTCGATATCAGCGTTGTCACTGTTTCTCGTCACGTCAAAAAAGGATTGGACTTTCTAAAACAATTAATGGTGGCTGGCGATAATTGAGGTTGACTGCATCGCTCTTAATACGTGCGAAAATTGACCTCAACATTGATAATTTACTCAAGGGAGGACAAGTTGTTTTAAGATCTTCATCAAAAATTGTCGTATCCTTGACAAACATCGTAGAATTTAGTAGATAGCCGGACATCAGCGATGAAAGTTGACTGTAGGGTTAGGGTTAGACTCAGATACTTACCCCGCCAAGGTTTCATCTGCATCCAACCGACCCCGCGATCGCCATTATTTTTGTCCGCTAGTTGAAAAGTTCTGTAGCAGTAAAATAGCTACTATAGTTTTTGTTTCTTTCTGGGATCGGCTCTGGCAATTGCGGTAAACTTTCAAGATATTTTGGGAAATCAGGTGAGGTGGAGTTCTAATGCGTAAAGCTTCCTTGTCGGTGGTTTATTTAGGAATAATTGCTCTGTTGCTGGCAGGCTGTAATCCTGAAAGCAATACTAATAGCAATAATGCAGTCACTCCTAGCTCTCCTACACCTGCGGTATCGCCCCCACCTTCTCCGGTAGCAGCAACACCCGTACCCCAACCACCAACGACTGTAGTGGCATCAGGATTGATTCAACCGACTAATCCCGACGAACGGGCCAGGCAGGTGCAGAAAGGTCGCACAGACCCGTTTGCGGTCTTCCCCGCCCAGCCAGAAGTGTCAGTAGAGGCAGGCAAAGACGTGCCCCAAGTTCCCAGTCTGACAGGCAGTAATACTACCAAAGCTCAAAATTCAAACCCCCAATATTTTATTGCACCTTGTCCCGGCGGATCGGGATTGCAATGCCGTTACCCAGTTAAGCCAAATAGTTCCGGTCAGGTAGCAACGAATCGCCCCACGACCACCAAGGCGGCAACCAATCGCCCCAAAACCACCAACACGGCAACCAATCGTCCCAAAACCATCAACACGGCAACCAATCGTCCCAAAACCACCAACACAGCAACCAATCGTCCTAAAACGCCCGGCCAGGTAGCCATCAATCGTCCGCCCGATACTATTCCAGGTTTGCCCCCAGGAGGACAGACTCCTGGTACTAATATCCCTCCAGGACAATTGCCTGGCACTCCCCCTACTGGTTTGCCTCCAGAAGTCCCTACCGTTCAAGAACCAGAACTAGCCAAACGAGTTGAAGTTACAGGAGTAGTAGAAGTTGGCGGTCGGATGTATGCGATTGTCAAAGCCCCGAACGAAACGACTAGTCGTTACGTCCAAGCTGGAGATACGCTAGCTGACGGGCAAATCACCGTCCAGCGGATCGAGATGAATGAAGGTTCGGCCCCGATGGTAATTTTGGCGCAATACGGAGTTGAAGTGACGCGATCGGTTGGAGAGAAAGGAGACACGCCAGGTGGAACGCCAACACAGCCATCAGCCAGTATCATTTTAGAGCAGCCATCAGCACCACCATCTGCTAGTATCGATCCCGAACAGCCACCAGCATCGCCGTCAGCTAGCATCAATCCCGAACAACCACCGACCAGCGGCAATATTCCACAAAATGGAACGGTGCCGCCAAATGCCAGTGCTAATACTCAACCTCAAATATAAAGGTTAAGAATTAAATCCAGTAATTATGGGACAGCCCAGAGGGCTACAGTTCGACAAGCTCACCGCAAGTCCCACAAGAATTACCAAATTACTTTTTTAGCTCTTCAAAATCTTTCCACATCTGGGAAATCTTTCCCATTCCCACCGTTAGCTGCTTCCCCGCAAGTCCGGGGCGTGGGGAATATTTTTCCTGGATTAGCTAAACCATGAGGATTAAAAACTTGTCGCACCCATTGCATCGTTTCTAGATCCGTTGGGGTAAACATTTCTGGCATATAACAACGCTTATCTGCCCCGATCCCGTGTTCTCCAGAAATACTACCGCCGACTTTGACGCAGAGTTTGAGAATTTCTCCGCCTAATTCTTCCACGATTTTTAACGCCCCAGGTTGCGAATTATCGTAAAGAATTAAGGGATGCAAGTTGCCATCTCCAGCGTGAAATACATTCGCCACTTTATAGCCGTATTTTTCACCTAAATTTTCAATTTCTTTGAGAACAACTGGTAATTTTGTTCGGGGAATTACCCCATCTTGCACGTAGTAATCTGGACTCATTTTTCCCATAGCGGCAAATGCTGCCTTGCGCCCTTTCCACAACTTAAGTCGAGTTTCTGGATCGCTAGCTGTAGTAATACTTCTAGCGCCATTTTTTCGACAAATTTCAGCCACTTGCTGTTTATTCGCTGCTAGTTCTACTTCTAAGCCGTCGATTTCTACTAATAAAATGGCTGTCGCATCTCTGGGATAACAATTAGTAGCAACTACATCTTCTACAGCGTTGATACTCATTTTATCCATCATCTCCATACCTCCTGGAATAATCCCGGCGCTGATGATGTCAGAAACCGACGCGGCTGCTGCTTCAATGCTGTTAAAATCGGCTAACAACACGCAAATTGCTTCTGGAGTTTTTAAAATTCTCAAAGTAATTTCAGTAGCGATGCCCAGCGTTCCTTCCGAACCGACAAATAAACCCGTCAGGTCGTAACCGGGCATTTCGGGAATCGTGCCGCCGACATCGACGATCGAACCGTCGGGAATCACCAGTTTTAAACCCAAAACGTGGTTAGTAGTAACTCCATATTTGAGGCAATGAACCCCACCAGAATTTTCGGCGACGTTGCCCCCGATCGAGCAGATAATTTGACTGGAAGGATCGGGAGCGTAATAAAATCCCGCACCGCTGACGGCTTGAGTTACCCAGTTATTAATTACCCCAGGTTGGACGATCGCTCTCTGGTTTTCCCAGCCAATTTCTAAGATTTTGTTCATTAAGGCGGTGACGATCAAAACGCAATCTTCTACTGGCAAAGCACCACCTGATAACCCTGTACCAGCCCCCCTAGCTACCCAAGGAAGAGCAGATCGATCGCAGATTTTTAAAATTTCTGCTACTTGTTCTGTCGTTCTGGGTAAAACCACCAAAGCTGGGCGCTGGCGATAGCTAGTTAACCCATCGCACTCGTAGGTAATCAACTCTTCGCGCCGTTGCACGACTCCGTTTTTACCAACAATAGCCTCAAATTCTTTAATAATCGGCTTCCAGTGCCGCTGTTGCTTATCTTCAAGTAACATAATTGCCCTCCTCCTTGTCTCCCTAATCTTAATTATCGCAGTTAGGGAAGAGCGATCGCCATTTGTACTTCTGTTTTAGCAATTTACCTGCTATTGTTCGGGATTGATTATTTTCTCTAGCTCTACAATCAGAATTGGTAAACTAGCGAAAGTCTGCGGATCGTTGCATCTTCAAATTGGAGGTCAGTTGCCAATTCCTCTCGCGATCGCTCAGCAATATAATTCATACCAAATTCAGCAATTTTATCCATTGGTAGTTCGATCGCTGGAATAGTCATGTCAGTTTTACCCCCAAAGCTTCGAGTTGCCGATCTATCCAAGTCGTCGCTGTTACTTCATCGGTTTCGATCGCCTTTTCTACTCCTGTTTTAGCAAGTTTTAGCAGTAGCGCTTGTTTCCCCCCTTTTTAAGTTAGGGTGTATACATAAGTTATCGGTTTGAATTTCGGACTTGTAGATCCCCCTAAATCCCTTAAATTAATTTGAGTTTGATATTTTGATTTTCGCAGCTTCAATTTGCTGATTTATCCAAGTCGTCGCCGTGGCTTCATCGGTTGCGATCGCTTGTTATACTCCTGTTTTAGCAATTTCCAGCACTTGTTTAGATTTTTTCTTCCTTATCTTCGATCGCCCGTTGCTCGTATTCTGTAATGATGTTCTGAATATCCTCGGCACCAATATCGACTTGCTCGGATTTGGCGTATATCGTCAGCAGAACGATCCCGTTAACGGTTTTGACATAATAAATTAGTCGGTAGCCGCCACTTTTCCCTTTCTGAATATCGCTATTTCGGACTCTCAACTTAAAGACTGGGTAATCAACCCCAGAAATTCGATCGCCTGGCAAATCTCCCCGTTCGAGTTGCTCGATTAGGGGTTGTACGTCATTGCGAATACTGCGGTATTTCTTAGCAAGGGTGCGGAGATTTCGGTTGAACGTTGGCGAAGCTTCAACTTCGATTGCAGGCTGCTCAGACATCCTCAATTCCTTCCCAAATTTGAGCAACTGGGATAGTTTGCCCAGTCATTGCTTCGTGCCAAGCTTGCCGAAAGTCTTGTAGAATTGCTGCCTTAGATTGTTCCTCTTCTTCGATTTCTGACGGTTCTGGAATCAGAACAATTACTTCCACTCGGCTGTTTCGATCGGCCATTAGGGGACGATCTAAAGCCAATTGTCCGCGTTCGTCAACAGTTGCCATGACTTTGACTGCTTTCATTTTTGCTCCTTTAAAAAATATAAGGTAAGCCGATACCCAAGGCTTTAAGTTGTTGGTTTATCCAAGTTGTTGCTGTGGCTTCATCGGTTTGAATTTCGACCTTGTAGATCCCCCTAAATCCCTCGCAGATCCCCCCTAGCCCCCCTTAAAAAGGGGGGAACCGGATCTCTTCGTCCCCCTGCTTGGTGCAAGCTGTATGGCGAGGAAACCTCGCCACACTTGCATCCGCTGCTTGGTGCGCTTGTATGCGGAGGGAACCTCCGCACAGCGCATCCGCTTTTTAAGGGGAGGGAACCTCCGCACAGCGCATCCGCTTTTTAAGGGGGATTTAGGGGGATTTAGGGGGATCTAAAAGACCTAGCTTCCGACCGATCGCTGATGTATATACAGTAGCTTTCTGGAAGCAAAGACGATGTGCGATCGCTCCCCCTAGATTTAGCCCGATTAATTTAAGATGGTGAGAGTAGGCAAAGCAGTCGATCCCCAATCCATGTTAAAAGGCTCAATCTTACAAAAACTGGCAGATGCTCGCCAAGCCAGCAAAACACCGCTCAATTTCGGCGTTTATTACAAAAATACTCTGATCGCTCTATGCCACGCTTTAGAGGATTGCATCTTAACCTCTACTAGTTCGCCGTTGGTAATTACGGCTTTTCAACGAGGTAAATGGTATCTGCAAGAAGCCGATCGCTATCGAGATATCGCTGAAGCATCCAGTCAGGTAGTCATTATGGCAGCAGCCGATACTGGGTTTGCCGAACACCCTACCAGTCAACTGCCAAATGTAGCGTTAGTTGGTTTAGACCCCACCGATCCCGTCGCCCAGGAATGGCATCTGATAATTCTATCGCCCACGTATAGCGCCATGGTACTTTGCCAAGAGCTATCACCAGCAGATTATGGGGTTGAAGGGGTTCCCAAAGAAGATTTAGAGCGGAAATTTTATGGTTTTTGGACGTTTGAAGCCGAGTTGGTGCGGGAAGTAGTAGATTTAGCGATCGCTACTATTGCCACCTACAACCCCCAACTGGCAGCCAAGTTAACCGAGCAAGCCCAAGGGATCGCCGAAACCAAAGTAGAACAACCAGATGCTCTGGATGCGATCGTCTGTCGGATCGTCGATTACCTGCATACCAGCCATTTAGATTTAGATCGGCTAACCACCTTGCCCCATCAACAGGCGCTCGATCGCAACCTGATCTCTAACGAGTTGCAAGCTTTCTTCCGCATGGCGCAACTGATCGATCTAGCTGACATCAACAACCCGATGGCAGGGGCAGAAGTAGCATCCCTAGCAGAAGCCATGGGGCAACTTTTAGATCTACCAGCGTGGCAAATCAAGCGCCTGCGCCTAGCCGGATTGCTGCACCGTTTTGGTTCGCTGTCGGGATCGGAAAGTTTTCTGGCCCCAGAAATGTCGATGCACTACCAGGAAGAGGCTCCCTGTTCTCCGCTGACGTGTCCTTTGATCCCAACTACTCAAGTCTTGCGAACCATGCCCCAAATGGAGGCGGTAGCCAAAATTATTACCCACGAGAGCGAGTGGTGGAACGGTACTGGTTCCCCCGCTGGTTTGAGGACAGATGAAATACCCTTAGAATCGAGAATTCTAGGATTAGCCATCGCCTTTCAGCAACGACTGGCTCAACTCCAAGCCGCTGACTCTAGCCGCCCAGAGAACTTGTCTCAAGCTTTTGCCGAATGCCAACAAGCCGCCAGAGATCGCTTCGATCCCAAACTGATAGATACCCTCGCCCTGTTAGTCGCAGGGATGCAACAAGGATTGACCTTAAGCGCGATCGCACCCAAACTTACATCTAGCATCTGGTTGTTAGATCCAGCTTCGGAAGTGGAGGAGCAGAGGAGCAGAGGGGCAGAGGTGACAAAATGACAACTGATATTGAAGCAATTCGCTTAGGCAAACTCAAGCAATTACCAGGAGCCAACCTAGAAGATGAAGACTTAGCTGGTGTTGACTTGCGGCAAATTAATTTAGCTGGGGCGACTTTAACTGGGATCGATCTTTCTAGAGCTAACCTAGAAGGCGCTCGACTGGAAGGATCTAATTTGCTCGGCGCTAAATTAGTAGGTACTAACTTGCGAGGCAATCTGGTGGGAGTCAACTTGATGCAAGCCGACTTAGCCAGTGCTGACTTACGAGGAAGCAACCTTCGAGGCGCTAACTTAATGGGAGCCAAACTGACCCAAGCATCTCTAGCTGGTGCTTTCTTGAGCGGTAGTAATTTAATGGGAGCCAACTTGCAAGGAGTTGACTTGCGAGGTGCTGATTTACGAGGCGCTAACCTCAATACTGTTAACCTCCAAGGAGCAGATTTAACCCAAGCAGATTTGCAAGGAGCCAACTTGAGCCAAGCCAATCTGGAAGAGGCTAACTTGCAAGGAGCCAATCTTGCTGGGGCTAACTTGACTGGAGCTAATTTATTATGCGCTGAGTTAGAAGGCAGTAACCTAACCGGGAGCAACCTGACCGATACTTGCGCTATCGGTACTAAAGTCGATCGATCGGGACTTACACAGTAACTCCATTGTGGATCTCGATCGAATTAATCTTAATAATTTCTTTATATTCTTACCATTTACCGTTAGTAAACGGGCGATCGGTAATTTCTTAAATAAAGAAATATTACAACTGAATTAGTTGGTAGTAGACTTTACAGCAAGCGGGGATCGCCAAGTGTTAACCTGTTCGCAGTAATCAAACACCTGGACAAAAAAATTTTTAGTAAAGTTATGGCACAAATTCTAGATCCTATACCTGATGATAATTCCAGTGCAATTTTGTGTTGCTATGTTAATGCTACCAGCCAGATCCAGGTTGCCCGCATCACGAATGTTCCCAACTGGTACTTTGAACGGGTAGTTTTTCCCGGACAGCGTTTGCTATTTGAAACATTGCCCGACGCTTATTTAGAAATTCATACGGGCATGATGGCAAGTGCTATCTTGTCAGACAAAATTCCTTGCGAACGTTTGAGCATCAAAGATAACGATAATAACGACAATTCAGCTAGCGATCGACAGTCATTAGAGGGCGATCGAAATATTGACGCTCCCGCGCAATCTACCAAACCAACCTCTCAAAAAAGACTAGAAAACCAAGACCTTTTAGCAACCGCTACAGTTGGGTAATAAACTATTGTTTTCAATTTTCACTCCATAGGGGGTTGTCATCTTTGGCAACCCCCTTTTAAGATCTTAAGAGCTTTGGAAGTGCTGTAGGAAGTGTTAAGTGTTAAGTGTTGAGTGTGGAGTTATTTTTAACTCCGAACTCCGAACTCTTCCCCCCTCTTCCCCCTCTTCCCCCTCTCTCCTTCTCTCCCAGTGCATCTCCCCTCGTTTCTTTGGTTGTGGAAAATAGCTGCTTGGTCGATGGGGCTATCCATCTTCGCCTACTTGTTGCTAGGCGTTACGGGGGCTTGGATGTTCTTGCGACGACAGCAAGGAAACTCTCAGCCCAAATGGTTACAGCCTTTCCATAACATAACTGGTGCTATTCTTGTAGCCCTCGTTTTATTGCTCCTGGCAATTGGCATTGTCGGTACGTTGGGTCATTATGGAACTCTAGGTCATTCTGGTCATCTGCCAGCGGGATTAGCAGTTGTAGTCTTGGTTTTGCTATCTGCTGGTAGTGCTACCCTAATTAGCCCCCAGAGATTTTGGGCGCGTTCCTTTCACGTCGCTACTAACATCGCCCTATTCGTAGGATTGTTTTGGGTGTCGCTCTCTGGATGGCAAGTAGTGCAAAAATATTTACCGTAACTAGACACATCTGTAATACCGTTTTGCTTAATACCTGCTACATATGAATTCCCCTGTAGGGGTGCAATGGATTCATGCGCGTCAACTTAAAGCTAGAGCCTTTGCTAAACCATGGATTTCAGCCACCACCGCCGGAGGTTCAAAACCTCCGGCTAATAGCTTAAGTCCATTGAAATGGACTAATGAACTAAATTACCCAGAGATCGGCAGTCCTCTGAGCGAGGACTTTCGCTTTGAGAGGTAGGGTTTTGAACCCCTGCCGGACGAAGCTCTTGACCGTTAACTTGACACCAATGAATGCTTTGCGCCCCTACTCAGGATGTGTTGCATCTAAACAACAAAGCGGATTGAAAATTAGGAATTGGATTTAACAAATGTCCACTCTAACAATTCGAGCGGGGCTTGCTGAAGTGCTTTTGCCAGTTCTTCGCTGCTTTTAAACTTCAACTGGGTTAAATGACTGGCATCTACGCTCACCTGAAACCGTTTCGCCTCAAAGGGCCAGGGCTGGATGGTGACATCTCCGTTCGCTTGTTGCATCACCTCGTAACGCACTCCGTCTAACCCCGAAGTAATTTCTAGCCATCGCTGTCCGGCAGGAAGTTGTTTTTGCGTCAAAATCAAAGATAAGCGATCGCACCAGTGCATAAATTGATAAGCTCGTTCGGCTTCATCTTTGTCGATTCCCAGCCCTTTGCGCCATTCTTCTTGCCGCTTGAGTTGGGTTTTGAAAAAGTCATCCCACTCGGCCGATTGCCCTCGCCGATGTTGATTGAGAAAGCAAATGTGCATCGAGACCAGCATGGCTACCCATCGCCCCCGGTAGCGAGCGCCATCTATTAGCTGAATAAACTGTGCGACCGACGAGTCTTTATCGAGAGTAAAGTCTAAAGGCGCGCCAGCTTCAGTCAAGTGGTTTCCTTCCCACTCCCGCTCTAAATCGTCGTGGTGAGAAATAGCTGCGATCGTCTCATACAAACGCACGGGCGTTTCCTTTCTGCTCCACTGCCCCGCGATTTTGGCAGCTAATAAAGCATGAGCGCGATGATAGATAATTTCCCAGCCATTCTCTACAAGGTTGACAATCATTAGCTTTTCTTCAGAGCGCGAAACTCTTTGTACGGTAAACGAAAAAGCCTCGCGATCGCCATCATCCCCAGGACATAACTTTGCTCTCCTAATCTCTCTGATAGCTTACCATTCTCTATCTATTGAAGGACTGCATTTCTGCTCTCAAGACGGAAGAATGTAACTAGCTTTAGCGATTATTGTGAACTAAGTGCAAGTTGCGATCGCTGACGGTCAAATTGACAAACAATTGTTAATTAACCATTACCGATCGCAGTTAATAATTGCTGGCGGACAAAATAAATGTTTTCAGAATCGAAGAAAAGGGCGTTCGGTCTGATTTCAAGCCAAGAAGATGCTAAGAATGCCGTTCAAAAACTACAAGATAATGGTTTTTCTAGAGAGCAAATTTCTATAATTGGCCCGAATTCTTGCGGATATGAGTGTCAAAAAGATTTCAACTTATCCCCATCATCTGACAATGCCCTAATTAGCGGTTTGGCAGCTACAGATGTCGGCTCTGTATTTGCAACTGGAGCGATGGCAAATATTGTAGCTAATAATGCTGTCGGCTTTTTAAATAAAGGATTGATGGGGGCTTTAGAGAGTTTAGGTCTTCCTGAAAATGTCGCTCAATTTTACAGCGATGGTGTAGCCAACGGTGACTTTCTTTTGGTAGTTGATGGTACCGAAAAGGAAATAGATGAGGCTGGCTCTAGTTTCGATAACATTCCGATTCAATCTTGGAAGATTTATCGTCAACCATCTGATGCTCTCAGCAGGTAAATAATGATGAACGACCAGCTAAAAGGAGTAATTTTTGATGTTGATGGCACTCTCGTCGCCAGCAATGACGCTCACGCCGAAGCGTGGGTGGACGCATTTGCAACTTTTGGTTATGACGACGTTAGTTTCGATCGAGTCAGACCTTTAATCGGTATGGGTGGCGATCGATTAATCCCGCAAGTAGTGCCAGGATTATCTGATGAAGAAAACCCTGGTAAAGAAATTGCTCGATATCGTCAAAAACTATTTCTTAACAGTTATGCCCAGCAGCTTTCTCCTACTAAGGGAGCCAGAGAATTAGTCATAAAAATTAAAGAGGCAGGATTAAAGGCGATCGTCGCTAGTTCGGCGAAAAAAGAAGAACTTTCTATACTGCTGAAAGCCGCGCGAGTTGACGATCTGTTGCCAGAAGCAACGACAGCCGATGACGCTGAGGAATCTAAACCATCGCCAGATATCGTCCGAGCGGCACTTAATAAGCAAGATTTACCGCCCGATCGAGTAGTGATGCTGGGCGATACGCCTTACGACATCAAGGCAGCAAAGGCGGCGGGAGTGGGCGTTATCGCTCTGCGGTGCGGTGGCTGGCAAGACGATCGCCTCGCAGAGGCCTTGGCGATTTATGACGATCCGGCTGATTTATTAGCGCATTACGCAGATTCGCCTTTAGGTCAAGCAGAAAGTAAGTAATAAGTAATAACAAATTTATTTAATAAAAGGAAGAAGGAAGATGTGGGAAATTGCAAGTACGATCGGTCGAGATAGTTGGCAAAGTTTAGGAGTAACGCAATTAATTATTCCAGAAGCCAGATATCTAGAATTCTCTGTTCCCCAATTTTTGATTTCAGTAGTAGCAGGAGTGTTGATGGCTTTGGCCTTTCAACTTCTACTGACCAACTTTTCTGTGGCTTTTGGAATTTCTAATTTTGAGATCGATTTAGACGGGGACGATTCACCAACAGAGACGGGCAGCACGATTCGCAAAATTGAAACCAAAGTAGGAATTTGGGCGCTACTGAGCGCTAGCCTGACTTTATTTGCCGCCAGTTTTTTGGCAGTCAAATTGAGTTTAATCGGCAGCACGTGGTTGGGAGTAATTACTGGTGTCGTTATTTGGTCGATTTACTTCTTGCTACTAGCTTGGATGGGTTCAACCGCCATCGGTGCCCTCGTCGGTTCGCTCGTTAAAACCGCTACTTCTGGTTTTCAAGGAGCGATCGGAGCGGCAACTACGGCTTTGGGAATTAATACTGTTAAAAGTCAGGCAGTTTCTACCGCCGAAGCAGTGACAGCCGCCGTGCGTCGCGAACTGACCGCTGGCATCGACCCGAATGCGATTCGCGGCACTTTAGAAACTTCTTTGAAATCTTTGCCCTTGCCCAAGTTAGATCTGGGCGAAATTCAGGAGCAATTTACCAAGATTTTAAAAGATGCCGATTTAAAATCTCTAGTTGGTAGCGAAGGTTTTGCTAATATCAACCGTCAAACATTTGTCGATTTAATTAGAGAGCGCACGAACTTATCTAAAAAAGATACCGAGCAACTCGTCGATCGCTTAGAACAAGCTTGGCAGGGAGCGATCGGTCAAACTCAGACGGACGAACCTCAAAAAGAATTGCAAAAATTCTTAAAGTCAGCCACCCCGGAAGAATTGCGATCGGGACGAGTAGGAGATATGGTGGCGCAGATCGTAAAAGAGCAGCCCCTAACGACAAAATCGGGAAACGATTTAGTCAAACAAGCTGCTGACGCTGGCGTTAAGTCGTTAGTAACGACTGTGGCCGATCGATTAGACTTATCCGATTTAGACGTGCAAAAAATTTCCCAACAATTGCAAAAACTTTGGGATAAAACCGCAGAACCAGTTAGTAGTTTGACCGGGCAAGTTGGCGAAAAACCCCCAGCTTTACAATCTAGCTCGATTCGCACCGATGTCGATAACTACCTGCTAAATTCTTACCGCTGGCACTTCAACCGCGAAACCTTAATGCGGGAATTTAAAGCCGCACTTTACGATCCAGAAGCAGAGCCGGGCCAGGTGCGATCGGAGCTAGAAAAACTCGATCGCAACTACTTGACTCAAAAGCTAAACCAACGCGGCGATTTAAGTTCAGAACAGATAAACGAAATTGCCAGCCAACTCGAAGAAATTCGGACAGAAGTATTCAATACGGTGCGCTCGGCAGAAATTCAAGCGCGATCGCTAGGCCTGCAACAGCAAATCGAACGCTATCTGCTTTCAACTAGCAAAGAAGAGTTAAATCCAGAGAGCATTCAACGCGATTTCCTCAACTTGTTAGCCGATCGCGAAGCCGATTCAGACACTTTATGGGAAAGCTTGTCTCTATTCGATCGTCAGACTTTGAGACAAATTCTGCAACAACGCCAAGACCTGAGCAGCGAGGAAATCGACAATATTGTCAGACAACTCGAAAGCACTCTAGAACAGTCTTTAGATCGAGTTCGAGAATGGCAAGAAGAGGCAAAATCGCAAGCGGCTGAATTGCGAGAAAAAGTAGCCAACTATCTGCGCCAAACTAACAAAGAAGAGCTAAACCCTGAAGGGATCGAGCGCGATTTTCAAACTCTGCTAGAAGATCCACCTGCTGGTTTAAAGGCACTGCGAGATCGGATCTCGCAATTCGATCGCGATACCCTAGTGCAACTCCTCAGTCAGCGTCAAGACTTGAGCGAGGAGGAAGTCAACCATACTATCGATCGCCTAGAAGCTGTCCGCGATCGGGTTTGGCAAGCACCGGGCCAACTGGCAGGTCAAGCTAAAGAGCAATACGACAAAACTCTCAGCGCGATCGCCCATTACCTGAAAAATACCAATTTAGAAGAACTAGATCCCGAAGGGATGGGGCGAGACTTGCAAAATCTCCTAGAAGATCCTCAAGCAGGCGTGTCGGCTTGGCGCGATCGCTTGGCTCATGTCGATCGAGAAACTTTGGTCAAGCTGCTGAGCCAAAGAGAAGATTTGAGCGAGGAGCAAGTAAACTTAGCGATCGATCGAGTCGAAGCAGCAATTGGCAGCATTATCAAGGCTCCGCGCCGCTTGGCAACCCGCGCCCGCGATCGAGTCCAAGATTTTGCCACCACTATTGGCGATTACCTGCGCCATACCAACAAAGAGGAACTCGACCCCGAAGGGATTAAGCGAGACTTGCAACTCTTATTCCAAGACCCTCGCGCGGGCACGGAAAACTTCAAAGAACGCCTCTCGCAGTTCGATCGTTCTACCTTAGTCGCGCTCTTAGCCCAAAGAGAAGACATCAGCGAGGAAGAAGCCAACCGCATAGTCGGACAGATCGAGTCAGTCCGCAACTCCCTGGTCGAACAAATCCAGCAAGTCCAGCAGCGGGTGCAATCGACGGTCGATCGCACTTTCGATCGGCTGCGCGATTACCTCAACTCCTTAGAGCGTCCCGAACTCAACTACGAGGGGATTCAAGGCGATTTCCGCCAACTGTTCGACGATCCTCAAGCTGGATTCGATGTTCTCAAAGGGCGGTTGAGTCAGGTAAATCGGGACACTCTAGTTGCTCTTTTGAGTTCGCGGGAAGACATCTCCGCAGCAGATGCCGAAAGGATCGTCGATCGGATCGAATCCGCCCGCGACAGCGTTCTGCAACGCGCCGAGCAGATCCAGCTAGAAACTCAAAAGCGGCTCTCTGCTCTCAAAGAGCAAGCCCAGAAACGGGCAGCCGAAACCAAAGCAGTCGTCGCGGGGGCGGCTTGGTGGCTATTCGGTACGGCGCTCTTTTCCCTAGTCACCTCTGCGATCGCCGGGGCTTTAGCCACCGTCAGAATCGCAGTATTTCCCTAGTTCAAGGAGTGTTGTAGGAAGTGTGGAGTTAAGAATTCTCACCCCCTCACCCTCTCACATTCATTTTTTAAATTGGAGGTAAAAAACCATGGCTTTAGGCTTAAACAAGCGTGCAGTTGGAGTCTTTAACACTCGCCAACAAGCAGAAGATGCTCTTCATCAATTGCATCGTTCTGGTTTTCCCATGAACAAGGTTTCTGTTATTGCTAGAGATGCAGACCGTCAAGGCGACATTGCTGGTGTAGACGTTCAAGATACTGTTGGCAATAAAGCCGATGAAGGGGCCAAGACTGGAGCCGCCACAGGCGGCGCTTTAGGCGGACTAACAGGCCTGCTTGTCGGCTTGGGCGCATTAGCAATTCCTGGAGTCGGTCCGGTCGTGCTAGCTGGCGAACTAGCAACCGTGCTGGCTACCACTGTAGCTGGCGGAGCGATTGGGGCTGCCACTGGCGGGTTAGTGGGGGCCTTGATCGGATTGGGCATTCCAGAAGAGCGCGCGCAAGTTTATAACGATCGCGTTTCTCAAGGCGGATATCTCGTCTTAGTAGACGGTAGCGATGCAGAAATTGCTAGGGCACAAGCTGTTTTAAGCAACGGCGGCATTCAAGAATGGGGCGTTTACGACGCTCCCGACAGAACGGGCACGATGGCTGCTGCCGATTATCCCGCAGGCTCGATGGCCGATCCTACCTATGGTGCAGGATTAATGGGGGCTTCTAGCTATCCCACGGGTGCGATGGCCGATCCAGACTACGCCCTTTCCTCAAGAGATCGGTTCGACGATCGACCCACTAGCCGTCAAAAGCGGGCTATTGGGGTCTTTCGCGGACGGCGGGAAACCGAAGTCGCACTCGAAGCCTTGAGAAATTCTGGCTTTTTGATGGATAGGGTATCTGTAATCGGCAAAGATAGCAATGACAAAATTGCTGGCAAGGATGTCAAAACTGGGGTGGGCAATAAAGCCGATGAAGGCGCTGTAGCTGGTGCGGTTACTGGCGGTACGGTTGGTGGTATAGGCGGCTTGTTAGTCGGTCTGGGGGCGCTGGCTATTCCCGGTATCGGCCCGGTGATGCTGGCAGGAGCCACGGCTACCGCGATCGCCACCACTCTTTCGGGTACTGCTATTGGTGCTGCTGCTGGCAGTTTAGTCGGGGCGCTGGTCGGCTTAGGAATTCCCGAAGACCGGGCCCGGTTATATAACGATCGCATTAGTCGTGGCGACTATTTGGTAATCGTTGATGGCACTGATGATGAGATTCGCCGTGCCGAAGCGATTTTGAGCAAGCGAGGAATTGAAGATTGGGATATTTACAATGCCTCCGACTCAGATCGGATGGATAATCCCCTGCGAACCTCTGCCTCAGATTCCCCCAGTAACGTCACTGGCACCAACCCGGAAGTCATCATCGTCGATCGCCGAGAGCAAATGTAAAGGGTGAAGCTTCTTGTAGGGTAGGCATCCTGCCATTGGTGTCAAGTTAACGGTCAAAACCTTCATCCGTCAGGGGTTGAAAACCCCTGCCTCACAGCTAAAGTCCTCTAAAGAGGACTAATCATAGTCAGGTTAGTCCATTTTAATGGACTTGTACTATTAGCCAGGGGTTTTGAACCCCTGGCGGTCGGCGCTGAAGATCGAGGTCTAACAATGCTTTTAGCCTTAAGTTGACACTAATGGCTTCCAGGGTAGCCCACTGGGGACAGCCCAGAGGGCTATCCCACAAGAGAGCCATATAGAAATGCCAACAGCGATCGAACCCCATCTTTAAAACTTTTTTAAGCCAAGAAGGATAAAAATGAAAAAGCTAATTCCACTTTTAATTAGTAGCGTCTTAGTTATTAGTGCTTTGGGTTGTCAAAATACCGCCCAAACTAGTACCGATGCCCCCAATAATCCCAACGCCAATGTGGAATCGCCAGACGCTCAAACCGCTCAAGAAAATCAAAATGATGCCACTAGTGAAACTCGCAGAAGGCAACTCGATTCTGACATTCGCGCTCGCGAGGAGCGTAACAATGTCACGGGTGGCGATACCGATCGAGCCGATGGAGATCTAGAAAGCGAAGTTCGCAGCAAACTAGAGGCCAATTTACCTGCCAGTCAGCTTGGCGTGGAAGCCGAAGATGGCATAGTTACCATTACTGGTACCGTGCCTACCCAAGCTCAACTCCAAAGAGTCGAACCTCTGGCCAGGGAAATCAAAGGTGTGAGTCAAGTGGTTAACAGAGTCAGCGTCGCCCCAGCCAAACCTAACAACGTCAACTGAGTTCGGAGTTCGGAGTTCTAATCGTTAGTTGCTCTGTACCTTTTTTAATTCCGAATTCTTTTGGTCAATTAACCTCACATTATCAAGCAGGAGTCAAGTGAATTATGGAATCTCAAGCTACACCCATCACCCACAACGGAGAATCGATCGAGGTTGATTCTGCCAAGCTGTTAGAAGCCGATACCGAGATTGTAGATGCTTCAACGCCAGCACCTTTAGCTCAGCGATCGACCGCTGATTACTATCGAGAACAATGGCAGTGGATCGGCAGACAAATTCGGATGTATCTAGAACGACTGCCTGAATATATCGGTCGTTTCTTCCAAGAAAACAAGCGCCCGGCGATCGTCATTGGCTTCATCATTGCTGCTTTCATTGCTCTGAAGCTACTGCTGTCGATTTTAGATGCCTTAAATGACATCCCGCTGGTAGGGCCGACTCTAGAGATCGTCGGTGCTGGCTACCTCGTTTGGTTCGTCAACCGCTATCTGCTCAAAGCCTCCACTCGGCAAGAGCTATCGGAAAAGTGGCGATCGCTCAAACAAGAAACTCTTGGCACTTACTAGCTAACCCCCCTCTTCCCTGCAAGGGAAGGGAGGAAAATGCAAAACCCCCTCCCCTTCAGGCGAGGGGTTTACCATAGCAGTGGGCAATTTGTATGGACTTGGGGATAGCCCTCTGGGCTGTCCCTAGAAACCAAACAAGGCTCAACTGTGGCTGTGGACTGAGATCGCAATAACTAAGGCGATCGCACTTACAAGCGCCAATCCCGCTCGTGCTACGTGAGAATACTCCCATTGGTTCCGCAAGGCTGTCCAGTCAGTGGCATGGGGCGATCGATTCGCTCCCAACGAGAAAAACCCAGAACTGAAGCGACTGAGGTTTTCCCCTTCCAGCCAGAACTGATTTACCGGATGGGTGAAGAGCCAGTATACCGCTTGCATTCCCATCAGTCCGAGTAATGCCACCAGAGTCAGCCAGAATTCTGTAGTTTGCCAGGGCGTAAAGAGCAACAATACGAGAGTGAAAATCAAACCGCCAAACTCCCCGATCGCACCGCCGACAGTAAACCCCGGATAATAGATCGGCTGCATGGCAAAGTATGCCTCTTTAGCGAGCCGCATTTTCCCCGGTAACTCAAGCGCATGAGCGAGAGCCAGACTCAAGGCTACGATCGCCAGGATCGCAGTAACAATCTGTAGAATCTCGAACATCAGTCATACCTCCTGACCGAACGGTCTTGGGGTTTTTACAGTTGGTGCGATTGCCAATCCGCTTCGAGCGGTCAAAGTCCCTCTCCTGTGGGAGAGGGATTTAGGGTGAGGGCAAACCCACTTTTGCTCAGCGAATTTAGGCTTACGCTCCCGGCATACTCAATATAGTCTTGACCGCATCGAAGTTTTGCAAGAGGAAATAGGCCAAGAAAGCACCGCCAACACCGCCGATAAAAAAGCCTGTAGCGTAGTCGTCCCATCCTTCAGGGCGTTTTAAAGCTTCAGGTGGATTGGGGGCACCGACGCTGGGGACTGGTGCGGGGGGATTGCTAGCAGCATACAGGGAAATCCCGATCGTCGAAATTACGATTAGACCGATCGCCGATAACAAACCTGCAAGCGGGGCGGCGCTAGTGGCGCGTAATGGACCTAGAGCGTAAAAAGGCCCGATTAACCAATAACCGTGAGCCAGTCCTACTTCTAACCCTCTCCGTTGCGGCGATAGCCCCCGCCGATAGGCAGGTAGATTATTAATAAAAGTCCGCACTATTTGAGAAGAATTGATCGGCGTTCTCAAATCGGAGCCTTGAGGGTCGTTATCAGCCGGACGAATGAGTTCCTTATTTCGCGGATCTGTAGGGTCATTGGGGTCTGGAACCCACAGGTATTTTTGCACATTTTCTACGGTTTTTTCGACAGCTTGAGTCATTTTTCTATTGCCTATGACAAAAACGAACTAACTGCCAATCTAGGAAAAAAATCTTTAGTAAATCCTCAACCGGAGGTGACAAATTTATTTTGAAAATATAAGCACAAAGATTGATTTTTACTGTGGTTTTTATATCTAAAGAAGGCTAAACGCAATAAGACTTTAGCGATAGCAGATCCGATCCAATTGGCTGAGGAGATCGTTGGCAGTCTTTAGCTAGCGTAAATCTGGCTCAAGAAACTGTAACTTTCTGGCGATCGAGCTACAGCTAGCGGACAAACTGCTAACTAGTCGGACACAAATCGATTGGTAATTCGCAATTGGCGTTAATTGCGAATTGCGAATTGAAAATTGCGAATTGAAGAGGTAAATCATGCCCGAACTATCTAATTTGCGAGTGGCAGTTATTGCCACTGATGGCTTTGAAGAATCAGAATTGACCGAACCCGCTCGCGCTCTTCAGGAGGCAGGGGCAACAGTAGAAATCGTATCGATCGAGCGAGGAGAAATCCAAGCATTTCGCCATCACGACAAAAGCATAACCGTGAAGGTCGATCGCACTCTAGACGAAGTGCAGCCCGAATCTTATGATGCCGTGTTGCTGCCAGGAGGGGCGCTGAATGCCGATATTTTGCGGATGGTGCCTGAAGTTCGATCGTTTCTGCGCCAAATCCAAGAGGCTGGCAAACCTATAGCTGCTATTTGTCACGCCCCGTGGGAGCTAGTTTCTGCCGATCTCGTGCGCGGACGGACGCTGACTGGCTACTACACCATTCAAGACGATATCCGCAACGCTGGCGGTAATTGGGTCGATCGAGAAGTGGTCGTCGATGGTAACTTGGTCACTAGCCGCCAACCGAGCGATATTCCAGCTTTCAATCGAGAAGCGATCGCTCTGTTCTCTAGATTTGTCCCCGCTAGCAGTCGTTAACAAGTCATACTAAATCCGGTTCTCATACCATCCATTGCTGCCCTCACCCCCGTCCCCTCTCCCAAGGGAGAGGGGTGCCGGAGGCGGGGTGAGGGCAAACCAACCTTTGCTAAGCGGTTAAAATTTGAATTTTAAAACTCAACAATTACTGGGGTATGGTCGCTAGGTTTTTCGAGTTTTCTTGGTTCTAGATCGATCGCGCAACTAGTCGCTTGTTGGTAGAGATCGGGGGTGAGATAGTGCAGATCGATCCGCCAACCTCGATTGTGACGAAATGCCCCGGTTCGATAATCCCACCAAGTAAAATATCCTGTTTCTTGATGGAATTTGCGAAAGGCATCGGCAAACCCTAATTGGATAATTGCTTGCAAGGCTTCGCGTTCTTTGGGCGATGCCATAATTAGTTTTTCTATACGATCGTCTCGCTCGAAAATATCTCGATCTTCTAAAGCAATATTGAAATCACCGCAGATAATTATCGGTGAAGGCAAGAGCAATTTTAGATATTCTTTTAAACAACTCAACCATTTCAACTTATAATCGTATTTTTCGCTTCCTACTGCCGCTCCATTAGGAACGTAAACATTAACGATCCGAACGCCTTCAACTATTCCAGTAATTAGCCGCTTTTGTTCGTCTAAATCTTCAGTGCCTAAAACTGGGGCAAAACCCGTACTGCAATTTTCTAACGGTTGCCGACTGAGAATCGCCACCCCATTGTAAGATTTTTGTCCTGAGATATAAAGGTGATAACCTAATTGTTCTAGAGGCGATCGCGGAAAATCTTTATCTATAACTTTAGTTTCTTGCAGGCACAAAACATCCACTGGATTTATTTGCAACCACTGCATTACTTGCTCTAACCGAGTGCGAATCGAGTTAACATTCCACGTCGCAATTTTCATGACAACAAACTATCTAAGCTAGTATGATAACTCAACTTACGATTAACGAAACCAAAAAGAGTTAATAAACCAATGCCAAAAGCGATCGCCATAAAAACCACCAATAGTTGCGATTAACAAAATTGCCACTATAGCTACAGGCGATAGCAGATTGAATCCCCATGGTAGTACGGCGAAAACTCCAATAAATAATCCAAAAACAAAATGCAGGGAAAACTTCAGCGGGTCGAACTGATTTTTCATCGATTTTACCTAGCTGTTAAGTTCGTTATAGAATGTCGTAGCAGGCAGACAATTTTATCATCGATCTGGAGACAAAATGACGATTTCCGTCCGATTTTGGTTATTAATTGCTACTACAGTTTATCAGATCGTCGCCTGCCAAATTGAAGATCGAAAATCGCCACCAGGTCAGATGGTTGATGTCGGTGGCTATCGCCTCCATCTCTATACTATGGGTGAAGGTAGTCCCACCATAGTTATAGACCATAGTTTGGGAGGAGTTGAAGGTTATTTACTAATGACAGACATCGCTAAACTAGCTCGCGTTTGCATCTACGATCGCGCTGGCTATGGTTGGAGCGATCGCTCTCCTCATCCCAGAACCAGCGAACAGATCGTTACCGAATTAGATGCACTGCTGACTCAAGCTGGAATCGAACCGCCTTATATTCTAGTGGGTAATTCTTTTGGCAGTTATAACGTCAGGCTATACGCTCATCGCTTTCCTGAAAAGGTCGTTGGGATAGTGCTGACAGATGGACTGCACGAAACCAGTATGCTGAAAATGCCGATGCGGTTGCAAGCCTTGAAAATGTTTTTCGTCTCTGGCTTTGTGATGTCAGTTTTAGGCTCGTCGCTCGGTTTCATCCGGCTGTTGAAGACGATGGGGATATTTGAACTGCTCAAACCAGGATTGCGTCATTTTCCCCCAGAAAGACTCGATGCCGTCAAGCGATCGTTTTGTCGCCCCAAACACTGGTTGACGATGGCTGGCGAACTCTTCAACATCGATCGCAGTGCCTCTCAAGTTCGATCGGCTGATGGATTTGGCAACTTACCGATTATCAGTATCAAAGCCAAGACATTTTTTCACCCTTCTTTAGGAACGATCGCTTTTCCCATCGGTGCTGCCAACCGATTGCGAGACGAGATGCACCCCGAACTGATGCGCTTATCTAGCGAACAGATTCAAATCCCAGCCGATCGCAGCAGTCATTTTGTCTGGATTGACGAACCAGATCTCATTGTTAAGGCGATCGAGATGATGTTGGAGAAGTTAAACAGTTCTAGGCTCTAAAGTAGAAAGTAGAAAAGACTCTTCAACTCAACGCTATTGACTCATGGCTCTCTCTTCAATTATTCGGACTCTGGGGCGATCGCCGCTAACCACGGAACTCCTCACCAAACTCGATCGCCAGTCAAATATCAGGCTTAATGGCATTTCTCGCCTGCCCAAAGGATTGGTGACTTCGGCCTTAGCGCAAGCTGAAGGACGTAATTTATTAGTAGTAACGGCAACCTTAGAAGAAGCTGGACGCTGGGCCGCCCAGCTAGAGGCGATGGGGTGGTCGCAGGTATATTTTTATCCCACGTCAGAAGCATCCCCCTACGAGCCATTTGCCCCCGAATCAGAGATGACTTGGGGACAGATGCAGGTGTTGTCAGATTTGGTGGCCGAAAGGGGAAGGGGAAAGGGAAATGGGGAAGAACTCTTAACTCAACACTCAACCCTTAACACTCAACACTCCCTCGGTTGGGCGATTGTGGCGACTGAGCGATCGCTTCAACCCCACCTGCCACCGACCGAGGCTTTCGCTCCTTACTGCCTGACTCTAAATCGCGGAGAAAGTTGGGATTTAGCAGCTTTTAGCCGCCAGTTAGCTCGACTAGGATACGATCGCGTGCCTTTAGTGGAAACAGAAGGACAATGGAGCCGCCGGGGAGATATCATCGACGTTTTCCCCGTAGCGGCAGAATTGCCAGTGCGCTTGGAATGGTTTGGAGACGATCTAGACCAAATGCGGGAATTCGATCCTGCTACTCAACGTTCCCTAGATAAAATCGCTCGCCTAATTCTCACCCCGACAGATTTTCGCCCGATCGTCATGGCAGCGTTGGGAGAGGAGGGAGCAGGGGAAGCAGGGGGAGCAGGGGGAGCAGGGGGAGAGGGGGAAGAAGATAATGTAATCCGATTGTTGGGTAAAGCTTTTGAGTCACCAGCTTCGCTATTAGATTATTTGCCGGAAAATACCTTAGTGGCGATCGACGAACCAGAACAATGTCGCGCTCATAGCGATCGCTGGGTAGAACACGCCGAGGAGCAATGGGAAGAATTAAGGAGTTCAGTCGTAGGGGCGCAAAGCATTGCGCCCGTACAGAAGTTCAGGAGTTCAAAAATCTTAGAAACTTCAATACCTCGAATTCATCGCTCTTTTGATGATTCCCTGACAGACGTATCCCGCTTTTACCGCGTAGATTTATCCGAACTCGCAGAAGAACAGAAGACAGCAATTGCACACTCAACATTCAACACTCAACACTTCACACTTAACTTAGCCAGTCGCCCTCTACCCACCACGCCGCACCAATTCGCCAAGATTGCCGACGTTCTCAGACAAGAACGCGATCGCCAGTTTTCGATTTGGATCGTTTCGGCTCAACCCACCAGATCGGTTTCTCTGTTGCAGGAACACGACTGTCCGGCTCAATTTGCCCCTAACCCCCGCGACTATGCTGCGATCGATAAACTGCAAGTTCAACACCTCCCGGTAGCGGTTAAATATTCGGGACTGGCGGAACTAGAAGGATTTATCTTACCAACGTATCGGTTAGCGGTAATTACCGATCGCGAATTCTTCGGCCAGCACGCCCTCGCTACCCCCAGCTACGTCCGCAAGCGCCGCCAAGCCGCGTCGAAACAGGTAGATCCTAACAAGCTGCGTCCGGGCGATTTGGTCGTTCATCGCCATCACGGCATCGGCAAGTTTCTCAAACTCGAAAGCTTGACGATTAATAATGAAACTCGCGATTACTTAGCGGTGCAATATGCCGATGGCTTGCTACGAGTTGCTGCCGACCAAGTTGGCTCCCTGTCGCGGTTTCGACATACAGGCGATCGCCCTCCAGAACTCCACAAGCTATCTGGTAAAGCTTGGGAAAAGACTAAAAATAAAGTTCGCTCTAGCATCAAAAAATTAGCTTTTGACTTATTGCAACTTTACGCCAAACGCTCCGAACGCCAAGGCTATGCTTACCCCCCAGATTCTCCTTGGCAGCAAGAATTAGAAGATTCTTTTCGCTATCAACCGACTCCAGATCAACTCAAGGCAGTTCGAGATGTCAAGCAAGATTTAGAAAGCGATCGCCCCATGGATCGGCTGGTGTGCGGCGATGTCGGTTTCGGCAAAACTGAAGTTGCCATCAGAGCCATCTTTAAAGTCGTCACCGCTGGCAAGCAAGTGGCTCTGCTCGCTCCTACCACCATCTTGACTCAGCAGCACTACCACACCCTCAAAGAACGCTTTGCCCCCTACCCAGTTAATATCGGCTTGCTCAACCGCTTTCGCACCCCAGAAGAGCGCCGCCAGATTATTAGCAAACTCAAAACTGGCGAACTCGATATCGTCGTCGGCACTCATCAGCTATTAAATAAAGAAGTTCATTACCGTGACTTAGGGATGTTAGTCGTCGATGAAGAACAGCGATTTGGAGTCAACCAGAAAGAAAAAATTAAATCCCTCAAAACTCAGGTAGACGTTCTTACCTTGACTGCCACCCCGATTCCTCGTACTCTTTACATGGCACTTTCAGGGATTCGGGAAATGAGTTCGATCGCTACTCCCCCACCCGCACGCCGTCCGATTAAAACTCACTTATTGCCCTACAACCTCGAAGCCATCCGCACTGCAATTCGGCAAGAACTCGATCGCGGCGGGCAAATATTTTACGTCGTGCCGCGCGTGGAAGGAATTGAAGAAACTGCTGCTAAGTTGCGCGAAATGGTGCCCGGATGTCGGTTGGCAATCGCTCACGGCCAATTAGACGAAGGCGAACTCGAAAGCACTATGCTGGCGTTTAGTAATGGTGAAGCAGATGTCTTAGTTTGCACTACTATTATTGAATCAGGGTTAGACATTCCTCGCGTCAATACTATTGCGATCGAAGACGCTCAAAAGTTTGGGTTATCTCAACTCTATCAACTGCGAGGACGAGTCGGACGTTCCGGCATTCAGGCTCATGCTTGGCTTTTTTACCCCAAACAGGATAAATTAACTGATACTGCTAGGGCCAGGCTACGAGCCATTCAAGAATTCACTCAACTAGGTTCTGGCTACCAATTAGCAACGCGAGATATGGAAATTCGAGGCGTGGGTAACTTGCTAGGCGCAGAACAATCGGGACAGATGGAAACCATTGGTTTCGATCTGTATATGGAAATGTTGCAAGATGCCATCCGTGAAATCCGAGGGCAAGAAATTCCCCAAGTAGACGACACGGCGATCGATCTGCCGCTGACGGCGTTCATTCCGGCTGACTACATCCCCGATTTAGAACAAAAGATGAGCGCCTACCGCACAGTGGCTACAGCCACTTCCAAGGCTGAATTAACCAATATTGCCGCTGAATGGAGCGATCGCTACGGCGACCTGCCCCCATCTGTCGAGCAACTGCTGAGAGCGATCGAACTCAAACAACTAGCGAAGAAAATTGGCATCTCTCGCATTAAACTAGAAGGCAAACAGCACGTCGTTCTCGAAACTCCCATGGAGGAACCAGCTTGGAATTTGCTTGCCAACAACCTACCAGCACATCTCAAATCCCGCTTTGTCTACGCCCCTGGCAAAGTTACCGTTCGAGGATTAGGCGTGTTAAAAGTCGAGCAACAACTGGTAAATCTGATTGAATTTTTCAGCAAAATGAGTGAATTATGAAATCAGAAGTTCAGAAGTTCAGAAGTTCAGGAGTTCAGCAGTTGAGGAAGTGCGCGTTGTTTTTTGACTTTGGTAGCTGAGCCTGCCGAAGCTGACTTTTGACTTTTAACTTTTCTCGCCCTCTCGCCCTCTTCCCCCTCTCCCCTCTAGATTCAGTATTTTCACGAACGATGGGATCTCTTAGTCTAAAACTTAGTAATTTTACTGAAGCTCTCAACCGCACCAGAGTAGTTTAATTTAATTATGGTGGAGATTGATTATTTCGCTCGGATCGGTAATTCCAGCAATTTTTTTATAAGGGAATGATGATGACTGCCCCAAACGTTAATATCAACGCATTTACTAAAAAGCTCATGGAACTAAAGCAAGTTCGCTTTAGTGGAAGGCTGCTGTTGAAAAGTTCTTTGGGACAAGAGTGGACTGTTTACTTATGCCTCGGTAGAATTTTGTATGCCAATGGCGGCATTCATCCGATTAGAAGGTGGCAAAGGAACTTAGCAGTTTACTGCTTTAACGGCAAATTGCCACCTATGGATAATCTAGTTAAATCTCTCAACGATTTTTCTAGATTATCGGCAGAAGAAAATGGCGGTTGCTGGGAATATCAATTGGTGTGGGCTGCCCTCCAGCAACAAATGATCGGTCGCGAGCAAGTGGTGAAGATGATTCAAGCCACGATCGTAGAAGTGTTGTTCGATATCGTACAAGCGATTCAAATCACTGGAGAAATTCAACCAGATGTGGCCCTATCTCCCCAATTAGTATTAGTAGATGTCGAACAGGCACTAGCAGAAGCTCAAAAGTTATGGCAAGCGTGGCAAGCGGCTCAAATCGCTGACATCCTACCAGATCAAGCTCCTGTAATTCAAAATCACTATCAACTCCAGCAAAAAGTATCGCCTACTACCTATAAATCTTTATCGGCACTGCTCAACGGGCAAAGAACCCTACGAGATATCGCCGTGCAAACCAGGCGCAATATTACCGATGTTACTCGCTCTTTAGTGCCTTACATCGAAGGCGGATTAGTCGATCTGGCCAATATTCCAGACTTGCCGCCTCTATCAGTTCCTCCTACCAGAACTATACCACCGCAACCAGTATCAGCCGGACCGCTGATTGCCTGCGTCGATGACAGTCCTTTGGTTTGTCAAACCATGGAGAAAATTCTGACTTCAGCCGGATATCAATTTTTAGCCGTGCAAGACTCCATGAGAGCGATAGCTACTCTCTTGAGTCGGAAGCCAGAACTGATATTCTTGGATTTAGTCATGCCCAATACCAACGGGTATGAAATTTGCAGCCAATTACGAAAGGTTTCGGCATTTCGCGACACCCCGATCGTGATCTTGACTGGAAACGACGGTATTATCGATCGAGTTCGGGCTAAGGTAGTTGGGGCTTCAGATTTCTTAAGCAAACCAGTCGATGCTGCCACGGTACTCGAAGTTACTAACAGATACCTGCAACAAGCGCAAGCCGCAGAATAAGAAGCAAGCAAAAGGCAAAAATCCCCTAACGACGAACTAAAAAATGACGAACTAACAAACGGCGAACAAGTAAATCTTAAAATCGTTGTCCCTAAACATTAACATTAGAGTGATTTTTTCAAGGAGAATTTAATGCCTACTGCTTTGATTGTTGAAGATACCCTAACAGAAAGGGAAATTATTAGTGGTTG
The DNA here is from genome assembly GCA_019359615.1 of Cyanosarcina radialis HA8281-LM2. Lineage (GTDB taxonomy): Bacteria > Cyanobacteriota > Cyanobacteriia > Cyanobacteriales > CCAP-1448 > Cyanosarcina > Cyanosarcina radialis. The sequence goes on along the minus strand of JAHHHA010000001.1, from coordinate 326,380 downwards.
CGTCAAACGAGCCGGATTGAGCGTGGCCACAGCCAATAGCGTCGAAGATGCCACCGCTAAAATTAGTAACGATCGCCCCGATATTATCATCCTCGATGTCGTCCTCCCAGGACGCAGCGGGTTTGAATTTTGTCGCGAACTCAAAGGCAATCCTGAAACCAGCAGCATCCCCGTGGTTTTGTGCTCTACCAAAGGTAGCGATATGGATAAATTTTGGGGCATGAAACAAGGCGCAGATGCCTATATCCCTAAACCTGTAGACCAGGAAGAACTGATCGCTACTGTGAAGCGGTTGGTAAAAATTTGAGGGTAAGAAAGCAAAACAAGTCAAAAGTCAGCTTCGGCAGGCTCAGCTACCAAAGTCAAAAGCTCGCACTGAGCGCAGCGAATGTGTCAAAAAGCAACGAGCAACTGACAACTAACAACTGACAACTGGCAACTGACAAAGGAGATAAGTAATGTCATCAGGATTTTTAGCTAGGAGTAATCCCCCACCGGAGGAACTACAAACCGCAAATGCCAACCCAGGCAGTGGCACAGAGCAACAATTTCTGCGATTTAATTTGCTGCCAGAGACTACAGCTATGCTGCCCGTGTCTCAGATGACAGAAGTTCTAGCAATTCCTATGGGGCAAATCGTGCCGATTCCTCAGATGCCAGCCTGGGTGATGGGAGTTTATAACTGGCGCGGTGAGGTTCTCTGGCTGGTCGATTTAGGGAATTTGTTAGGGATGGATTCCATATACCAAAGTACCGCTAGTCGATCGACTTACACTACCATCGTGATTCATAATGCCACCCAACCGGGCAACAACACCAGAAAAATGCTAGGGCTGGTGGTCAACCAGGTAGAAGATATGGAATCGTGCGATCCAGATTTGATTCAATCTTCTTTGAATGTCTCTGTTAGCCCCGATTTAGTCCCATTTCTCAGAGGATACTGGCTCAAGTCTAGTGGCGATATTATGGTGGCTTTAGATGGCAATGCTATTATTGCCAGGATGCCTCAGCCATAAGAAATTTAAGTAATAGGTATAAGCTTTGACGACTTGGACACCGATCGGACACAATTCTATATTGCAGTAGATAATTGGTAGATTTACCCATTAACCATTATCCCTCCCAGATGTTTTGATGTAAACACCGATTTTTATAATTTAGATAGCTATTATGGTTCCTTCTTCTCAACCCAATTCTAATATCCCCGATCTGAACGCTCAGAACGAGATCGACGGCCACCCCAATGAAGCATTAGAAGAGAGCGTCGCAGAGTCACAGACCGCTGAGGACTTGCAGGCAAGTGGAGTTGAAGGGAACGCTACCTCAGATGAATCGATCGTAGAGGCACAAATCGCTGATGACTTGCCAAAGACTCCAACCGAGGGCGACTATCCCTTTGATGAAGCTGTAGCCTATGACTTCGATCGAGATCGAAAGGAATCGGAACTGGAGTTAGAAGAAATTAACTCAGACGGACAGCAACCCTCGAAACTAGATCCAGCAAAATTAGATTGGGAAGCGCAAAAAGCCATAGCGCTAAAAACAGATACGCCGCGCCTGCAATTGCAAGGATTGAGTTTAAAAACTAAAGCCACAGCTTTAGCCATTGCTCTGAGCGCTATACCAGTATTAGGAATTGGAGCGATCGCTTATTATCTGACCAATCAATCTCTAACTCAAGAAATTATCCAAGGTCAAAAGTATCAATCTAGCAGCCTAGAGGACAAAGTAGAAGCATTTATCCAAGAAAGATATGCCAATCTTCAATTACTATCCGAACTAGATACGTTCGCTAATGCCAGGATTCGACAAGCGACTACTCAACAGCAGAAAGACGCTCTGTTAACTCGTTATGTCAAGACTAACCCAGTCTACGATCGCATTGCCGTTATCGATCTTAATGGCAATGTCTTAGGGCAATCGTCAGCCGATCGGCAGTTGGACAAAAATCATTTGCAGAACAGCAAGTTTTTGCAAAAAGTAATAGAAACTCAATCCATTATTATTGGGAATCCATATAAATCTGGTTGGACCGGGAAGTGGAGCTTGGAAATGGCTGCCCCGATTAAAGATGATGTCACCGGTCAAATTAGCGGGATAATTAGAACTCGCATAAATTTAGAAGCGTTTAACGAGTTGTTTGAGAGCGATGAGACGAAAGGGCAGGAATTTTTCTTCTTTGACGATCGGGGAACGATTTTTCTGTCCGAGCGTCCAGAGGCAATTGGCAAAAACTTGAAGGAGTTTTTTCCTCAGTTAGCAACTGAAATCGAACGAGGAAAAGAGAATAAAGATTTTACTAAAGTCGAACGAAATTTAGTCAGCAAACAGGAGGAATTACGGACTTACACCACAACTGAAGATTTAGCAGAAGAACCATATAACCTCAACTGGGGAGGAGTGATTTCTCAGCCTACAGATGTGGCTTTTGCTCCTCAACGTCAATTGCTGTTATCGATGTTATTGGGAACGGCTCTGACGGCGATCGCAGTAGGTGCTTTAGCGACCTTTTTGGCCAACCGTGCTACCCGTCCTCTAGTAGAAGCAACCGAGGCGGTGCAAAAATTAGGCAAAGGAGAATTCGATACAGTCGTCCCAGTGAAAAGCGATGACGAAATCGGCGTGTTAGCCTCTAACATCAACCAGATGTCATCGCAAATTCAAGTGCTTTTGAGCCAGCAGCAATCGGAAAACGAGCGATCGCAACTTCTCAAAGACATTACCCTCAAACTCAGTCAATTTCCCCAAGTCGAACAAATTCTCAACACCGCTGTCGAAGAGATGCGGTTTGCCCTGAAAACCGATCGAGTAATTGTCTATGAATTCAACAAAAATTGGTTGGGCAACATCATCGCTGAATCGGTAGCCGATGGTTATCCCAGGGCTTTAGGAGCCAGCATTGACGATCCTTGCTTCCGCGAGCATTTCGTGGAGAGATATCGCCAAGGTCGAGTGCAAGCGACGGCAAATATTTATGAAGCAGGCTTGACCGAATGCCACCTGCAACAACTAGAGCCATTCGAGGTGAAAGCTAACCTAGTAGCGCCGATCGTCGTGGGTAGCAACCGCCAGCTTTTGGGCTTGCTGATCGCCCATCAGTGCGATGCCCCTCGCAATTGGGATACCAAGGATATCGACTTATTCAGTCAGTTAGCTACTCAAGTCGGATTTGCCCTCGATCGGGTTAATCTACTAGAAAAACAAAAATCGGAAAAAGAAAGACTGCAAAGACGCGCTCTGGAATTGCTGATGCAAGTAGATCCGGTCAGCCAAGGAGATCTCACCATCCGCGCCGATGTCACCGAAGATGAAATCGGCACGATCGCCGACTCTTACAACGCTACCATCGGCAGCTTGCGGAAAATCGTGGCCCAAGTGCAAACCGCCGCTCGAAAAATGGCAGCTACTACCAGCAGCAATGAAGTTTCGGTGCGCGAACTATCTCAAGAAGCCTTGCAGCAAACGACTGAAATTAACGATGCCCTCGATCGCATTCAAGACATGACTAATTCGATCGAAGCAGTGGCCAGAAGTGCTGCCCAAGCTGAAGCCGCCGCCCAAGAAGCCACCGCTACAGTAGCCGCTGGAGATGAAGCCATTAACCGCACGGTCGATGGCATTTTAGCAATTCGGAAAACGGTATCGACCACGGCGAAAAAGGTGCAGCAATTGGGTGAAGCTTCCCAGAAAATTTCTAAGGTAATCGGTCTGATTAACTCCTTTGCCGATCAAACCAACTTGTTAGCCTTGAACGCCGCCATTGAAGCTGCCCGCGCTGGAGAAGAAGGACGAGGATTTGCCGTGGTTGCCGATGAAGTGGGTGTCTTGGCGCGGCAATCATCTGAAGCTACCGCTGAAATTGAAAGCATCGTTCAAGAAATTCAAGCTGAGACTAGAGAATTAGTAGCAGCGATGGAATCGGGCAGCAAGCAGGTGGTAGAAGGGACCAAACTCGCCCAGGAAACTCGCATCAGTTTGAGCAAAATTACCCAAGTGAGCGATCGGATTAGCGAGTTGGTAAAAGGAATCGCTCAAGCTGCCGTAGCCCAATCCCACGCTTCTCAAGTAGTAGCCAAAACGATGACAGACGTAGCCGCAACTTCCACCAAAACTTCAGATGAAGCGACCCAAGTATCTGACTCATTCAAAGAATTGCTAGCAGTGGCAGAAGAACTGCAAGCTAGCGCCAGTCAGTTTAAGGTCAGCTAGGGAGATGGGGGGATGGGGAGATGGGGAGATTGAATTTAGTGGAGATATGAGAAATATGGAAGCAAATAAAAGGTTGGAAATTTATGAGGATTTGGAAATATTCCAGTCAGAAGCAGCAGAAACTCAAGTTTGGCTCAAGTTTGCGGTGAAATGTCAATACCTAGAAATAGAACTAGCAAGAGAACTTTATGGAACTTACAATCGCATTCTCGGTGGTTTAGTCAAAATGAGGACAAGTCCAGATAACTGGACGATCGACCCAAATCTTCTAGTTAGGGAAATGGATGATTGCTATTACCAAGTCTTGCCATTTGATAACTAAATCCCCCCATCTCCCCATCTCCCCATCTCCCCATCTCCTCCCCCTTTCTCCTACAGTATCAATTAACTAATTAGAGTAAACACTATGGTAGATCGTCCTTTCTCAAAATCTGTCGGTATTGACGACAATGGCGAAATGTCAGAAAACTTATTCGATCGCGACCCTTTGGAAGAAGATCGCGACCCCTTAGATGAAATAGAAGATCTTGCAGCTTTAGCATCTTCACCCGATCGAGTCGCTCCGAATCGGCCGCGCGGTGGCTGGTGGAACAAACTGGGGTTTGGCTCGCGACTGGCATTGCTGTTGATCGCTGGAGCCGCCGTCCCAGTAATCGCAGTGACTCAAGGGATAGTTTGGTTCAGCCAACAAAACGCTCAAAAAAATCTTTTAGCCACAGTCAAGTCCAATGGCGGTGGGTTTCGGGATGACTACGTACTCTGGCAACGGTTGGAAAGCGTATCCCAGGCTCATACCATTGCCAAGACGGTGGGAGCCGCCAAAATCGATCTGCAAAATCCCAGTCAGGTTGAGGCTAACCGTCCCCTGCTAGAAACCTTGCTCCAACCTCTGGCTCAAGAAGCAGAACGACCAGATTCTTGGAAAAGTTTCCGCATTATTACCGATATTCGCGGTAAAACTGTGGCTCAATACGTCAGGGTGCTGCAAGATTATCCTTTAGGAACGAGTTCTGAGGAAGTAGGTAAATTTCTGCGATCGGTATCAGTGCCCACTGGAGTCGAGTTAGGAGAGGTGCCGATCGTCAAAGCTTCTCTAACCCAACGCCGCCCTCTAAAAGGTATAGAGTTGGTAGACATCCAAGTGTTGCAAAAGTTGGGATTAGGCCAACAGCTAGCTGTCAAACCCCAATCGTCAGGTGCCAAGCAGGCTGAGGGTTTAGTCGCCATGGCCGTCGAACCGATTAAAGTCAATGGCAAAGTCGTGGGCGTAGCAATAGTTGGTGTGTTGTTCGATCGAGGTCACTTGCAAACCGATGCCTTTACAGAACTCTACAATGCGGTAGCTGGAATATACGCCCGCGATCTAGAAGTCAGTTCTAGCGTTCCTAGTGCTGATGGTAAAAATCGGTTAATCGGGAACCGCGCTCCCAAGGAAGTTACTGAAGCGATTTTGAATCGAGGACAAGAAGAATTTACTGGCAAAACCCAAATAGGTGGCAAAACTTATCTCGCTTCCTTCGTCCCGCTCTACGACCACCGAAAAGAACTGAACCCAACTCAAGCCAAACCCGTGGGCATGATTTTTGCCGGGACGCTGCCAGGAGAGCTAGACGAAACGGTGGGGGAATTGCAAAAAATTGGCTATGGCATTGGGGGAGGTATCATTTTGCTGGCAGGTTTAGCCGCCATTCCCATTGCTGGGGCGTTCTCCCGGCCGCTGCGGCGACTGTCTGTTTTTGCCCAGCAGATCGCCGCCGGACAACAGGGAGTGCGCTTGGATAATACCGATCGCCAAGATGAAATCGGCATTCTCAGCCAAGAACTAAACCAGATGGCGGCTAGTATTGAAAGTAGTATGGCAGAGGAGCAAAAAGAGGCGCGATCGTCCCAACTGTTGCGAGATATAACCTTAGAATTGGGTCAATATCCCCAGGTCGATACCGCCTTCTCAACCGTCGTCGGACAACTGCGGCAAGCGATCGAGGCCGATCGAGTATTCGTTTATCGATTTGACGAAACTTCTTGGATCGGCACTATTACCGCTGAATCCGTAGCTGAAGGCTGGCCGGTAGCTCTGGGGGCGCAAATTGAAGACCACTGTTTCCAGCAGGATTATATCGAGAAATATCGTCAAGGGCGAATCTGGGCTTGTGATGATGTCTACGCCGCTGGCCTGCAAGAATGTCACCTGAAAATCCTCGAACCTTTTGCTGTCAGAGCTAACCTCGTGGTGCCGATAACTAGAGGCAGCCGCCAGACTTTAGCTGGGTTGTTAATCGCTCACCAGTGTTCCGGTCCTCGCGCTTGGCAGCCATTCGATAGCGATTTATTAGTTCAAGTAGCTACCCAAATGGGTTTTGCCCTCGATCGCGCTAACCTGATCGAACTGCAAAGATCTAGTAAAGAGTTACTGCAACAGCGAGCTATAGAACTGCTAACTGAAGTCGATGCGATCGGTAAAGGCGACCTCACAATTAGGGCTACTGTCACTGAAGATGCCATTGGCACGATCGCTGACTCCTACAACGCTACTGTCAGCAGCTTGCGTAAAATCGTGACTCAAGTGCAAACTGCCGCCCAAAAACTCACCGTCACTACCAGCGGCAACGAAGTCTCGGTGCGCGAACTATCCCAAGAAGCTTTAGATCAAGCTGAAGAAATTAATGCTGCCCTCGATCGCTTGCAACAAATGGCCAATTCGATTCAAGCCGTCGCCACCAGTGCCGAAAAAGCCGAATTTGCGGTCAAGGAAGCCTCCCAGGTGGTAGCCGAGAGCGATAGTGCCATGAACCGTACCGTCGATGGCATCTTAGCAATCCGCGAGACCGTAGCACAAACGTCAAAAAAAGTCAAGAGACTGGGTGAATCTTCTCAAAAGATCTCCAAGGTAGTGAACCTGATTAGCACCTTTGCCGAACAAACTAACCTGCTAGCCCTCAACGCGGCAATTGAAGCTGCCAACGCGGGCGAACAAGGACGGGGTTTTGCCGTGGTTGCCGAACGGGTGCGGGCCCTGGCGCGACAATCGGCCCAAGCTACCGCCGAAATTGAAGGTCTGGTGACAGAAATTCAAACTGAAACTAACGAAGTGGTAGCCGCCATGGAAGCTGGTACGGAACAGGTGGTAACGGGGACGCAGCTAGTCGATGAAACCAAACAAAGTTTGACTAAAATCACCGCTGTTAGCGCTCAAATCGGTGCTCTAGTCGATGCGATCGCTCAAGCCGCCGCCGCCCAGTCTCAAACTTCAGAAACCGTGACTCAAACCATGTCTAAGGTAGCGGCGATGTCAGACAAAACCTTAGAAGAAGCCACTCAAGTCTCATCCTCGTTTAAAGAATTGCTGGCAGTGGCAGAAGAACTGCAAGCGAGCGCCAGTCAGTTTAAGGTGAACTGAAGGGAGATGGGGAGATGGGGAGATGGGGGGATGGGGAGACTGGATTTAATGGAGATATGAGAAATATGGAAGCAAATAAAAGGTTGGAAATTCATGAGGATTTGGAAATATTCCAGTTGGCATTTGAGACAGCGATGACAATATTTGAATTATCTAAAAAGTTTCCCCAAGAAGAGAAATATGCTTTGACCGACCAAATTCGCCGCTCTTCGCGTTCTGTTTGTGCCAACCTAGCAGAAGCCTGGAGAAAACGTAAGTATCAAAGAGAACTATATGGAACTTACAATCAAATCCTCAGTGATTTAGTCAAAATGATGACAAATCCAGACAACTGGATGTTTGACCAGAATCTTCTAGTAAAGGAAAGCAGCGATTGCCATTACCAAGTCTTCCGGTCTAATAACTAAATCTCCCCGCCCTCTTCGCCCTCTTCGCTCTCCCCGCCCTCTTTTTTATTGGCCATTAAGGTAAAAACTATGATTGACTCTACTAAACCAAACAGATCTACATCTATAGACGAATTTATTACTCCTTCTAAGCTCGATCGGGTCAAAGATAGCGGCAATTTAAATCCACTCGAAGTAGGCGAAGAACGAGAAGCTGGGAATTGGTGGCAAAGATTGAGCCTGCGAACTAAAGCTGTAGCTTTAGCGATTACTCTAGGTATAGTTCCAGTCGTAGGAATTGGAACAGTTGCCTATTATTTTGCCAACCAACAATTGGTGCAAGAAATCAAACAAGAGCGACGCTATAGGACTCAATTAATTAGTAATATACTAGCCAGTTTTCTATCCGAACGATATGCAGATATCAGCTTAATGGCTAGTCTGCCAATATTTAGCAACTCTAATCTCGCAGCAGGTGCTACCGCTAAAGAGAAACAAACAGTTCTTGATAACTATCTGAAATATTACGGCTACTATGACAATATTGCCATCGGCGATCTGACAGGTAAAACAATTCTGCAATCTGAGGGAGAACCAGTTACAGGTCTGGGTCAGCGAGATTATTTCAAGCAAGTAATCGGTACCAAGCGCCCTACCATTGTTGCTAGGGCTTCGGCTTTAACCAAAAAACATTCTATTTTCGCTGCGGCTCCCATTGTGGATAGTAATACTGGCAAAATTAGTGCTATTGTCCGTTCGCGAATCCCTGTGGAATTATTACGCCCAACCCTGAAACAAGCTGCCGAGAATTCAGAGATATTCTTAATAGATTCAAACAATAAAATAATCTTGTCGGCATCAGGCAAAAAGGAAGGACAAAATGCTAATTCTTTGTTGACCAATTTTGCTCGATTAAAAGCAAATCAAAGCGATGCTACCTTCGCTCTCACTGAAAATCAAGAGCAATTGGTGGCATACACTCGTTTAGCTAAAGTGGGCGCAATGCCAGATTTAAAATGGAGCGTGGTGTTAACCGAACCCACAAAGCAGGCATTTGCGGCCCAAAGATCGCTGCTATTGACTTTTGTGCTGGGTACGGCGCTGGCAGCTTTATCAGTAGGGGCCATAGCAGCTTACTTAACCAATCGCGTCATCCGGCCGGTAGTACAAGCATCTGAGGCCGTGGAAAAGTTGGGCAGCGGCCAACTGGCAACTCGCGTAGATCTGACTGGGCAAGACGAACTGGGCAAACTGGGCACTAACATTAACCGTCTGGCAGAACAGATTCAAAACTTGCTCGTCGAACAAGAAGAAACTACTCGCCAGCAGATAACATCTCAGGCAGAAGCGATGGAGCAACAAGCTAAAACTGCTCAAGAGCAACAGTTAGCTAGAGAATTGCTTCAGAAACGGGCGCTTGAGTTGTTGATGGAAGTTGACGCGGTGAGTAGAGGCGACCTGACGATTCGCGCTAGCGTCACCGAAGATGAAATCGGCACGATCGCTGACTCTTACAACGCTACCATTGGCAGCTTGCGGAAAATCGTGGCTCAAGTGCAAGTCGCCGCCGAAAAAATGGCAGCCACTACTAGTACCAATGCCGTTTCGGTTGAAGATCTATCGACGGAAGCCTTGCGGCAAAACGAAGAAATTCAAGACGTGCTGAACCAAATTCAGGTAATGTCGCAATCGATTCGCGAGGTGGCTAGCAATGCCGAAAAAGCAGAAGCAGCGGCGAAAGAAGCCACCGAGACAGTAACCGCAGGCGATGCCGCCATGAACCGCACGGTGGATGGGATTTTGACCATTCAAGAAACCGTGTCAGAAACCGCCAAAAAAGTGAGGCAGTTAGGTGAGGCTTCTCAAAGCATTTCTAAAGTGGTGAAACTGATCGGCACCTTTGCGGCTCAAACCAACCTGTTAGCGCTGAAAGCTTCGATCGAAGCGGCTCGCGCTGGTGAAGAAGGTCGCGGATTTGCCGTGCTAGCCGACGAAGTTAGAACATTAGCCCAGCAATCGGCCCAAGCAACATCAGAAATTGAAACTCTGGTGGCAAACATTCAAACTGAAACTCAGGAGGTGGTAGCAGCAATGGAAGCAGGGAGCCAACAAGTAGCAACAGGGACGAAGTTAGTCGATGAAACTCGCCAAAATTTGACCAAAATTACCGCAGTCAGCCGTCAAATTAGCGAATTAGTCGAAGCGATCGCTCAAGCCACCGTCGCTCAGTCTCAAACCTCAGAATCGGTAACGCAAACTATGACTGACGTAGCCGCGATCGCCGATCGAACTTCAAACGAAGCCTCTCAAGTATCATCTTCATTTAAGGAATTACTCGCGGTGGCGGAAGAACTTCAAACTAGTGCCAAACAGTTTAAGGTGAGCTAGTGTTAAGGGTATTCTAAGAGGAGATGGGGAGATGGGGAGACAAGGGAGACAAGGAGGAATTATTCACTTAAGACTCCACAACTTCTAAACTTCTGTACAGACGTTGCAGGCAACGTCTCTACCTTCTAAACTCCTAAACTCCTGAACTTCTGAACTCCTGAACTCCTGAACTCCTGAACTTCTATTTATTTAATTTAAGGTTATGAAAATCGATACCGATATTCGCGACCAAGCTTATATATTTTTCGTGCAAGAGGCTCCGGAACTCTTGCAAGTCATTGAATCGGAACTGTTAACTCTGTCTACAGAGCGGAGTGCGGCTAAAGTTCACAATATGATGCGAGCGGCTCACTCGATTAAAGGTGGGGCTGCTAGTGTTGGTTTGGAAACTTTAAAGACGATCGCTCACAGCTTAGAAGACGTTTTTAAAGCCTTATTTAGCGAAGAAGTAGTAATCGATAACGATTTAGAAAGCTTGTTACTACAAGCTTACGACTGCCTGCGCTTGCCTCTGATGGAGCAAATGAGCTACGGCAAAATCGATGCCGAAAAGGCCATGGCAGCCGCCGAACCCGTATTCGCTCAACTAGCAGGCCGTTTGGGAGATCTGATTGGTGGCTCGGCTAACCTGCCTGGTTCTGTGGAATTAGGGGTAGATATTGCTGCTTCGATCTTTGAGGTGGATGTCGCCCAAGGAATCGAGCGCCTAGAAACGGTTTTAGCTAATCCTGAAGACAATCTAGTCACCGGAGAATTGCGGGCGCAAGCTGAAGTATTTTTAGGCATCGGCGAATTATTAAATTTACCCGGATTCAGTCAAATCGCCAAAACGGTAGAAGAAGCTATTGACGCTCATCCAGATCGAGCGATAGAAATTACTCACTTGGCGATCGCAGATTTTCAGATGGCGCGGCAAGAGGTGCTTAACGGCGATCGCACCCATGGCGGCGCACCTTCCCCAGTCTTAATGGAACTGGCTAACTCGTCTTCTGTCTATCAAGGGGAGCCAGACGGTTTTACTCAAACAGAATCTCTCTCTTGGGATCTATCTCCAGCCGCCGAAATCGACGCAGGCAATCTTTCTATAGATGACATTTTTGGCATGGCTGGAGACGAATTCCCCAGCCCAGAAGAAGCCCAACCATGGGAGTTAACTTTATCCCAAGATGATGCCGATTTCGATCTGATTCCACCCACAGATGAAATTACTGTCATCGAGTTAAAAAATAACAACGAAATCGCTGCTCCCGCCCCTTCATTAGACGATATTTTCAACGATGTCGAGATCTCAGCCCCTCTATCGGCAGCGGGACAGTCATTCATCAGCCAAATAACACCCTCGCCAGCACCAAATATCGGACCCGAAGTATTAAGAATCGACCAGCCAGAAAATATTTCGGAGGTAGTGAAATCGGTCGAACAATCGTTCGAGCAATTATCGCCGATCGAACAAGATGTAGCTATTGTTAGGGCTATAGACACCAGTTTGGATGTGACCCCGACTCCTTCTAGTCTCACCACTGGTCGCCAGAAGCCTGTTACCCAAGATGTTAAGTTTGAACCCGTAACGGCCAATGCTGAGGCAGCGGCTCAACTGTTCGTGCGCGTCGATATGCAACGGCTAGAGCGCATGAATAACTTGGTGGGCGAACTGGCGATCAACCGGAATAGCTTATCGCTACAAAACGAGCAACTGCAAGGGACGGTGCGCGAACTGTTGCGTCGGTTTGCCAAATTCCAGCAAATGACCGCTCAGTTGCGAGATCTTTCCGACCAGATGCTGGTTTCCCCCGATCGATATCGCACCGGCCGGGGAGTGAATGGCAATCCTCAGATCCGGCCTGGCGCGTCTCTACAGCCATCTCTTAACACCTCAGCCTCCTTGCTCGCTGGATTCGATTCTTTAGAAATGGACAGCTACGGGGAACTATATTCCCTACTGCAAAGCTCGATCGAAGAAATGATTCAGCTAGAAGAAGTGGTGGGAGACGTAGCCCTGATTGCCGGACAATCTGGTGAAACCCTGGAAGGTCAGCGGCGGATGGTGGCCAACCTTAGAGACGACTTGATGTGGTCGCGAATGCTGCCAGTTGGGGAAGTGATGAACCGTTTTCCCAGAATCTTGCGCGACTTATCGCTGAGCTACCAAAAACCAGTAGACCTCAAATTAACTGGTAGTGGAGTTTTGGTCGATAAAGCCGCTCTAGAAAAACTCTATTCGCCTTTACTGCATTTAGTTCGCAACGCCTTCGATCATGGCATCGAATATCCTGACGATCGCCGAGCGCAAAAGAAACCAGAACGGGCGACGATCGAAATTAGAGCTTTCCACCGAGGCAGTCAAACGGTAATCGAAGTCCGAGATGACGGCCGAGGAATCGATCCAGACAAAATTCGGGCGAAGGCAGTGAAGATCGGCTGGCTGACTCCCGAACAAGCAGCAGTTACCCCCAGCAACCAAGCGATCGAACTGCTATTCCAACCGGGATTCTCGACTGCCGACCAGATCAGCGAACTTTCCGGTCGAGGTGTAGGTTTAGACGTAGTGCGATCGGAACTGCGATCGCTCAAAGGTAGCGTTACAGTTGCTTCCGAAGTCGGCGAAGGCACCATCTTTACCTTACGCATTCCTTTAACGCTGACGATCGCCAAATTACTGGTGTGTATGTCTGGTACTGCTCCTTATGCTTTGCCATCCGACAGTATTGAAGAAATCGTCATTCCCAAACCGCAGCAAATCAAACGTTCGGGACAGCAGAGATTTTTGCACTACCAGCAGCAAATAGTTCCAGTTCATCCTTTATCTGGATTGCTCAGATACAGTTGTCCCTTGCCAGAATCAGTTCTCAGCCCAGTATTAACAACTGTGCCTGCGCCGGAAGAATGGGAGCCGCCGCTGCTATTGATTCGTCAAGATACTCAATTAATTGCGGTAGAAGTCGATCGATTAATTTCCGAGCAAGAACTGGTAATCAAACCTTTTGGGGCCTCGATCGCACCTCCTAGCTATATTTACGGTTGCTCCATTTTAGGCGATGGTAGTTTGGTACCCGTGATCGATGCCAATAACTTGCTAGAGACGCTGCTCGATCGAGGCAAACCCCAAGCGATCGCGCCTGCTACCGAACTGAAGCTACCGTCTGGGGTTGAAGCAGCCAAACCTGCGGCTGTGGCTCAATCTTCTCTAATTTTGATCGTCGATGACTCTTTGACCTTGCGACAAACGTTAGCCCTGACTTTGCAAAAAGCTGGATATCGAATTTTACAAGCCAGAGATGGCAGAGAAGCGTTAGAGCAGTTGCAGCAAAATTCCAACATTAACTTAGTGGTTTCTGACGTGGAAATGCCCAACATGAACGGTTTTGAATTCTTGAGCCAACGCCGTCAAGATCCGACGATATCCAAAATTCCAGTAGTCATGTTGACCTCCCGCAGCAGCGACAAACATCAAAAACTAGCCGCTCACTTAGGAGCTAAAGCTTACTTTACTAAGCCTTATATCGAACAAGAATTCTTGGGAGCCATCAAGAAAATTATCGAAGAAACAGCATAACGAGGAGTTCAGGGCATAGGGCATAGGGCATAGGGCATAGGGCATAGGGCATAGGGCATAGGGCATAGGGCAGAAGTTCAAAATTTCCCTTGTTTCCCCATCTCCCCATCTCCCCATCTCCCCATCCCCCCATCTCCCCATCCCCCCATCTCCCCATCTCCCCCTCTCCCCCTCTCCCCATCTCCCCATCTCCCCATCTCCCCATCCCCCCATCTCCCCATCTCCTTTATGAATACTTTACCTACTCCCACCAATTTACGCATAAATTCCGCGACTGCACGCCCTCTGAAAGCAGTTGTTTTTAGCGTTGGCACGCTTAACTGTGCTTTCCGACTCGATCCAGTCTATAAAGTAGTCACGTCTCCCCAATTGTATGGCAGCCAAGATAGTTGGGTAGGACTTACCCACTTAGGCGATCGCGAAGTTACTGTTTTAGATATTAATAAGCGATTGTTTCCCAGCGAGCAAACCAATGACTCTGTGAATATTCGCTATTTAATTGTCGTCCAAAATCAACGGGGCGAACTTTACGGTATTCCAGTAGAAAAAGTCCCAGTTTTGATGGATATTCCCTTTGCTAATATCCGCGTCTTACCAGAAACTTTCCGTCAAGCTAACGCTTTAGGTATTGCCAGCCATGTAGCTGTCGTTTTTCCTGCTAACACTTCAATGACTTTATTTTTGTTAGATATTGAGAGCTTGACTAGACTGTAGACTTCTTGTAGAAACTCAACTAAAGCTAAATCTGGTGTTGGGTTTCGTTGTCACTCAACCCAACCTACAGCCAAACTCCTTTCCCCGACTTCTGCAAGAAGTCTAATATGGAGCGAATCCCGATCGAGGCAATCCTAAGCTTTCTTCTAATTCAAATAAGATATTGAAATTTTGCACGGCTAATTGGGCGCTGCCTTTACCTAAACTATCTAAGACGCTAAAAACAGTAATTCGATCGCGGTTTTCGTCTAGATCGAAACTCACATAGCAGAAGTTGGTTTTAGCGACAGCCGATATCCAAGAATATGGCAAATATTGCCAGGTATTTTTCGACTCTTTAGGCAGATAAAGAAATTTGATAAAATATTCGTTTTTAAAGAAATCCATATATAAATGAGTGAGATCTTGCCGGGGAATTTTAGACTTCAAAAAGCAGTGAGAGATCGCTAAAATTCCTCGATTAATCGGTACGTAAATTGGAGTTAAACTTACAGATACTTTCTCGCGATCGCTTAAGGAACTCAATTGCTCTTCAATTTCGTAAGTGTCAAGAAGATCGATCTCGCGGCGATCGGCCGCTTTAGTTCGAGGTTCTGGATGATGGGTATGGCTAACATCGATTTCATTACCGATATTGCTCGTGCCAGATAAACCATAAACCACAATTTTATCTGGCTCTACTAAGTCAGCTTTAATTAATGGCGATAAGCTTAATATTGAAGCTGAAGCAAAGCCACCCGGATTAGCAATAAACTTGCTTTTTTTTATCTCGTTTCTGTGTAATTCTGGAATGCCATAAATGACTCTTTCTGTCAGATGCCAGCACCAATGGGTTTGACCGTGCGATCGCTCCCAATTAAGCCGATTTTTGAGGCGAAAATCTGTACCCAAATCGATAATTTTAACCCCATTTGTTAATAGAAATTGCGCTACATTCATGGCTCCACCTGAAGGCAAAGCTAAAAATACGACATCGCAGGCGGCGACTTCTCCTAAGTCAATATTGCCGCTATCAGAGCTAGCTGGATGTGGATGAAAATTTTGGTTTGAGTTTTTATTGCTATCGAGCGTCCAGAGAATCTCGACTTGAGGATGTTCGAGCAAAATTCGTGAAACCTCTCGCCCTATGTAGCTGGAAGCACCATATATTCCAACCTTAACCACGATCGATTCCTCATTGGATGGAAACTAATCTTTTAGCAATTTCTAGTGCTAGCGATCGAGCTTTATGACTACAATTTTTATTACTCTCGCTGGATAATTTTTGTAAAATAGAAAATAAGAAGTCCTCAGACAGATTTTCTGACTTTGAATTAAGTATATCTAAGGCAGAGGGAAGAGTGCAGAAGTCAGAAGTCAGAAGTCAGAAGTCAGAAGTTAAAATTCTCCTCTGTTTCCCCCTCTCCCCTCTCTTCCCTCTCTACCTAAAGGGGTTTAGCACGGTTGCCAACTACTTGCAAGCGGCGCGTCACCATTACCATGCCATCAGCCCGGATGACGATCGCCGAAATCCAGTAATTTCCGGCTTTATTGGGAGCTTTGCCCAGCTTAAACAGTCCGCCAGCGGGCAACGCATCGAGTTTGTAAACCCCAGGTTGAACGTAGGCGTTACCTCTGACTTGTTCTTCCATCGCGGCTCCAAGAAGAACATCATCTTGCAGGGGTTCTTTAACGATGACATCAAAGTTATAAGTTTGACCGACGTTGACTTTTTCGGGAATTTTGACATCGATCGTCGGGGGTTTCGCTCCACTAGTCAAGAGCGTATTTTCTGAGAGCACCTGTTGTTTGATGAGTTTGTTGCCTTGAAAGTATTGGCGCGATCGCACCGTAGAATTGAGTTTGAATTCTCTGCCGTTAACTTGCTGAACCCCACTGATATAGGTGGTGGTTTCGGCTACTGTAGCTTGGCGCTCTTTGCGCCACGATTGCAGCACTGTGCGATAAGTTAGTTGCTGGTAGCGCTGCCAAAGTTGAGTTAAAGCCTTTTGGATATCCTGACGGGTTAAGCCATCAGCGCTCGCAAATTTAGGACTGTAGAACTGCATCAACTCATTGATTTGTCGCTTATTCGCTACTTCATCGATCCGCGTCAAGGCGGTTTTGAGTTGCGCTGGAGCCGTTTGGGGGCTGGCGGCTCGCAGCGTTAGGGGAAATGCCACCGTCAACCCCAGCGTTAACAAGAAAAATACCGAACCTATCCCTAAAACCGAATGCCGTTTAGAGTTGGCTTTGCGCTTAAAAGTAGGTAAAGTCATATAGTTTGAAATTAGCAATCGCTAAGCTAGTGGTTTTTAGATTTTAGCTGATGGTTGCCGATCGGTACGCGGGCGCGGCCTTAACGCAGGATAACACGTCGGCGAGCTAGCGGCTTGTTGCTTTTACACGACGAACGATGAACCAAGAACGAATTCGATTGCTGATTGCGGCTAGCGGTACGGGAGGGCATTTATTTCCGGCGATCGCTTTGGCGGAACAATTGAGCGATTATCAAATAGAGTGGCTGGGCGTTCCCAATCGTCTAGAAACCCAGCTAGTGCCATCTCAGTATCGCTTGCATACCATTCCAGTAGCAGGCTTTCAAGAACGCTTCGGCTTGGGAACTTTGCGAATTGCTTGGCAGCTTGTCAGTTCGATTTGGCAAGTCCGGCAATTATTGAAAACTAGGAAGTTTCATGGTGTATTTACCACGGGTGGATATATTGCTAGTCCGGCGATTTTGGCTGCCCGTTCTTTAGGCTTGCCGATTATTTTGCACGAAGCCAACGCCCTCCCCGGTAAAGTCACTCGTTATTTAGGGCCGTTGTGCAGTGCGGTAGCAGTAGGATTTCAACCAGCAGGCGATCGCCTCCCTCGCCTCCATACTAGTTACGTGGGTACTCCCGTGCGCGATCGATTTCGCACGCCCCAAAAACTGGAACTGCCAATTCCCGAAAATGTGCCTTTAATCGTCGTCACTGGTGGCTCTCAAGGGGCAGTAGCGATCAATAACTTAGTCCGTCAGTGCGCTCCGGCTTGGTTTGAGGCTGGGGCGTGGATCGTCCATCTGACGGGGGAAAACGATCCAGAGGCAGGGAGTTTGTCGCACCCTCAATATTTAGTCATGCCTTTTTATGACAATATGGCGGGGCTGTTTCAGCGAGCTAATTTGGCCATCAGTCGGGCGGGGGCGATGTCGCTGACTGAATTAGCCGTAACGCAAACTCCAGCAATTTTGATTCCCTATCCTTACGCTGCTGAAGACCATCAATCTTACAACGCGCGAGTTTTTGCTGAGGCAGGTGCGGGTTTAGTTTTCCGTCAGGCAGAACTGACACCAGAATTGCTAGAAAGTCAGGTGTTGAAGTTATTAAAATCGCCGGAATTGCTGGCACAAATGGCTGAAGGTGCCGATAAAATTGCGATCGCTGATAGTGCGGAACAATTAGCTGCTGTAGTCCACAAGTCGATTTTAGATTTCTCCCAGAAAAGGTAGAGAATGACTTCTCCCGATGATTTCTCGGACTGGTTTGACGGTTTTCACTTTCTGATATCAAATCCGATCGATCGGCGATAATTAATGTATACTCTAGCCCTAGTGATAGCGAAACTCAATACTCCTGGGGTGTTGGGTTTCACTCCGTTCAACCCAACCTACAATCTATCTGCGACTACGGAATTAATGATGTAGATGATTTGGCTAAACATCTGAACGCCAAGGCTATTGCTCTCATTCGCAAAGATACCGATGGAGGGTTAGGTTATGAGTTCTTCGATAAGCGCGAACTGGTCGAGACTGCCAATTATAACTACGGTGAAGAGAAGTTCTTCTGGAAATCGAAGCTGAGAGAAAAACCACAGCTAGATTTTAGAAAACAAGATGGAAAAAAGGTAACTGAATCTCAGCAACCAAAAATCATCTTGTCGCCTTACGCTAAATCTTGGCTGATGCCAGATATAACGCCTTTAATGGCATCAAATCAGCCACAAAAATCCAATAATAACTTCAGTGACATTGATGAATTTGAAAGAATGCTGGAAAATGATTGGTTTATTTGGTGCGATTGTTTAGATGGCATTTTTACTGAATTAGGTATCTACTTACCAGCTTTTTATCCGATTCGCGATGAGAACGGTGTTTATCTAGAAGTTGAGAAGTGTTCTGAAGGCTGCATCGATCGAGCAGTTTTGCTTTATCAAGGAAATTTCATCCCTCAGAAGTAGCTCAGTATAATAGAGCCTAAAATACTGCGTTTTATTCTACAGTAGATACAAGAGTCTAGTATTTTGTCATCAAGAGATCGCCTGTATGTCCTCCTCTAAGATCGATAGCGAAGAAATAGCCCGACGGGGCCGAGAACTATACGAACAGGTTATCCGTCCCCAAGTAGAAACTCCAGAAAATATCGGCAAAGTTATCTCTATTAATGTCGAAACGGGTGACTACGAGATCGGCAACGATCTAGTGGTCACAAGTATGCGATTGCGAGCTAAGCAAGCCGATGCAGCACTTTGGGGAGAAAGAATTGGGTTTGATGCAGTCTATGCTGTCGGTGGTACATTGGTCAGAACTATAGAATGATAAATGGTAGCGTTGTTGGCCTCCAGCCGCGAATTGGAGTTATTCTTCGTCTGCCAGCAGGTTCGGAAATAGAAATTGAGTGCGTTATCGATACAGGATTTGAAGGTTTATTGACTTTACCGCCTGCTGCGATCGCTCGACTTGGATTACCGTTTCTCATCAAAATCAACGCCAACCTTGCCAATAATTCTAGCGTCGAAACCGATGTTTATTTAGCAACTATTGTGTGGAATGGTGTAGAACGCGACGTTGCAGTGCTAGCGATGGGTCGTCGTCCGTTAGTTGGAACTGCCCTTCTTGAGGATTATCATCTGGGCATAGACTTCTGCGAGGGCGGTACAGTCCTAGTCGATGAGATCTTGTAATTACAATCTGTCATGTTACAGCTAAGAAAGTAGAAACCAGAAGACTGGGATGCAATAGCGGTGAGGCTGGAATTGTGGAATCATGCTTGCGATCGCCTTACACCTGCCAAGATAAATTCGATCGCCTCTTCTGTATGTTCTTCGATCGCTTCTGGACTCAAACGATCGAGATCTGGCGTTAGATGTCTCCAGTTTTCATGCACCGTGAAGTAGAACAGGCAAACGCTTAAGATGTGAGTCAGTGCCAGAAATGGTTTGAGCGGCCGAAAATATCCTTCAGCTATCCCTCGCTCTAGAATTTCGAGCAAATGCTCGTGCAGGCTCAAAACGTTGCACTCTTTGAAGTAAATTCCTTGATTTTGGCTGGCCTCTTGAAACCACAGCATTTGTCGTTGAGGATTTTTCGCTTCATTGGCGATCGCGATCCGAACGATTTGCTTTAGGGCTTCCTCTGGAGATAACCCCTCAAAGTTCGAGCGCCCAAGTGTAGTTTGAACTTCATCGATCGGACGCTGTAAAACTGCCTTATAGAGGCTTTCCTTATTCTCAAAATAGTAGTGAAGGGTTGCAGTCGTGACCTCAGCAGAGTTGGCTATTGCACTCATCCGCGCTCCCTTCAAGCCATGTCGGGAAAATTCTCGCTCGGCGGCATCTAAAATTTGCTGCTGCGTCATCTGGGCATCTCGAACGCGACGGACCGATTTCGCCACTCGTTTGCGGGGTGGAACCACTCTATTTAGATTACTTATTTACTTTTCCATCCTAGCAAAGAGCCGATCGATCCAAAAGACTTCGATCCTTGAATTGACAGAACAGCAAGCAATTGATAAACTTACTAATTAATTAGTAAGTATTTTCTGGCAATTATGAAGCAATTGCAAGGCGCACCATGGCTTTTAGCCCATCGTTCCATGTTGAAGCCAAATCGGCCCGTAAAAATTTCTCTGCTGGGTAATGATTACGTGCTTTGGCAAGATCGCCAAGGCCAGATTAGTGCTTTGCCAAATGCTTGCCCTCACATGGGAGCCATGCTATCTGAAGGTTGGTGCGTGACGCAATCCAATGGCAACAGTGCAATCGCCTGTCCCTTTCATGCCTTAGAATTCGATCGATCGGGCTGCACTGTCATCCCAGGTTCCAACAACCAAACTAAATCTCTCCTGCAACCCTTGGAATTGTTCGTTGAAGGGAACTTTATTTGGTCTTATGGCGGGCACGAACCCAAGATTCCCATTCCCTCGATTATGAATGAGATTGCCGCCGAGTACGAGTTTATCGGAGTGACAGGAGAACGTAGCATTCCGACGGACTTTCTGAGCCTGCTGCTCAATATGCACGACTACAACCATCAAAACGGCACTCATCGAGAATTGTTCGAGATCGAAGAAGTGCAAGTAAAGCAGTTTATCGATGAAGGGCTGCATTCTCATGCTTACCTGTCACAACCCCGCAAACAACCAAGCTGGCGCGACATTCTCAAAAATCCCGCTCAACTGGCGTTGCCAAAGGTGTTGGAAGCACATCTAGAGAACTTTTTCCCCTTCATGGGATTGATGCACGGTGAAGATAAGCTATTGAGCCTCAAAGAATGTCATTTCTATGTTCCAGAAGCCGATCGCCGATCTCGCGTATTCGTGTTGATGTATATGAAAGCTCATTTAGCGATCGCACGCTTGCTCAAAGGTAATTTATTGAAGTTAATCGATGTTGTCGTCGAACAAGACGCAAAGATTTTAGGTAAAATTTACGCCAATACACCACAAAAAATTAAGTTGAACAATGAAGTGGGAATGGATTGGGTAAAACGCAATTTTGAGAGTTTTCCAGCCGCAGTCGAGCCTAATCTATCTCGATAGTTTCTAGGCACAGTTTTAGAGGTTGTCTGAAAAGTTAAAATCATTGCACTCGTTCGCGCAGCGTGCGCTTTGCGCTCTCCCCCCTAGCCCCCCCCTTAAAAAGCGGATGCAAGCGTGGCGAGGAAACCTCGCCATACAGCTTGCACCAAGCAGGGGGGAACAGCTTCAAAGTCCCCCTTTTTAAGGGGGATTTAGGGGGATCTACAAGCTGCAAACGTAGCCAAAAAGACTTCTCAGACATCCTCTTAGCAAATAATGTAGAAGTTTCGCTTTACTAACTACATCACAGTTCGATCGGAGACAACTAACGATAGATCTTAGGAATTTGTTTGACTGCTTGCAACCGATCGTTCGAGACGTTATTTTTCCCATAAAACTTTTGCAATTGTAGTTACAAGCGATCGCTTTTGGGGAACCATAGAAGTGTATGGCTCGCTTCTGGTAGAAGGTTGGGGAATTATGAAACGGGAAGAATTAGAAGAACTAATTGCTACAGCCAAACGCGAGCGAGTCTCGAAACTCTATTTGAGCAATAAAAAAATATCGGTATTGCCCGATAGTATCGGCGATCTAGTAAATCTGACTGTTCTAGATCTCGAAGGTAATAAGCTGACTACTTTACCAGAATCGATCGGCGATCTCGTCAATCTCAAAGTCCTGAATTTATATAGAAATCGGTTTGTCACTCTGCCAGAAAGTATTGGCAATCTGACTGATTTGACAGAGTTAAGACCCTGTAAAGGTAAACCTGGCAAAGGAAATCTAGTTCGCCTTCCTGACAGTATCGGTAACTTAACCAATCTGAGGAATTTAGATTTAGCCCGCAATCAACTAACTGAATTACCTGATTCAATCGGGAATCTCGTCAATCTTACCCATCTCGATTTAGATAAAAATCAATTAACTAAATTACCTAATTCGATGGGCAATCTTATAAATCTCAAATATTTAGGGATTGGTAGAAATAAAATTACCGAGATCCCAGAATGGATTACTAATCTTACTAAACTGCGCAAATTATATCTCAGCGATAATCCTCTTCAAGATCTAACAATTCTCCAAACTTTACCAAAGCTAAAAACAGTTTGGTTCATGAATGTAGGACTGCCCGCCCGTTTTCGTACTAAATTGAGTGAATGGAAACCTCAATGGTTGTTAGAAGAAACTAATGTAGAAATTAGACGAATATTAGTTCAACAGGTAGGATATGAAAAACTTTGTCAGGAATTAGAGGCGATCGAACTTGATAGTTGGCGAGAATATACTTTACTTAAGCTTGATGATTTAGAAAAGTTTTTTGACCAAAGTAGAAATATTCATCACCAAGAGCCGATGGTATTATTGAAGATGACCTGCCCATCGACAGCGCACATTCATATTCTGCGAGTACCGCCAGATATGACGAGCGCGGAGGCAGCGATTACTTGGGTAAATCATGGACTGCATCCCGATGATATTGCGATCGCTACTTAAGAGAATATGTATTAATTCGATATCTAATTTTCCAGAAGCGATGGCACATTTTCCATCCACATTGAAACACGACTCGATAGTTCCCCAGGAAACTAACAGCAACTTATTTAAGCCATTGTTTAACTTCTTTACGAAATTCTTTTCTTGCTTCACTCATCAATATCTCACTACTACGTTCTAACAGACGTGAAATTCCTTCTATAATTGGCAGAGTAGGAAAAGTTGGACTGATGGCAGACTCAATATACTGTCCGTCTGCCAGAATGAAAATTGCTAATTTGCCGTTTTTATATCGCCAAATTTCTGACACTCCTAGTGCTTCATAAGCACTTATTTGAGTGGGAGATGTAAGATCGACTTCTATGGCTAGATCGGGAGGAGGATCGATCGTCAGATCTAAACGTTTCTTGCCTATCATGGCTCTACAGTTTTTGATGTAAAAACAATCATCAGGCTCGATTCCGGCTTTCATGCTCTCTTTCTTGAAGGTAGAAGAACCCAGTGACTCCCAGGATAAATCTAATTCTTCGAGTAAAACTTTCAGAAGATCGCCGATTAGCACTTTGGCTCGTTCGTGTTCTGGCAATGGCATCCGGATCTCTAATTCTCGATCGAAGTAGGCAATACGGGTAGCCCTTTTCTCTCCCAATTCGATTAAAATTTGCTCGAATTCCTGCCAATCAATGTCGTGCAGGTAGATTCTCTGCCCAGCCGGAATTTCTATGCGGTTCAGGGATATAGATCCAACCATCTTTTTAACCAAGCTTTAACACGATCGTATCTACAAACTATAAAAATAGCACGAGGGTTAATCGTTGGAACCGACAACCGAAACGAAGTTTTTCGTAAGTGACAAGTTAAGGTGGTGTAACGTTTGTCAACTCCAGAAAACCAAGATTTAGGCATTGTTAAACCAAGGCGAAGACCTAATATTAAGCTGATTGTAGCTCCTTTTCCTGAGCGACAACGAAGTCTCTCTGAGTTCTTTTTCCAACCTTTTTCTCAAACCCCCTTGACAATTGAACTCCAGGCTTAACTTGTCACCAAGGACCAGCTATTGACCTCATCAACAAGCAAGCTTAGAATTATTGAAGTTATCAACAAAATGAATATAATATTTTCAACTATTCCACAAGAAATTGAGTAAATAATAGATAACCATCTGCTGCTCTTATAATAATGAACCCTTTTGTAAAAGTAGGACTAGAGGATGAGGCATTCTTCTGGAATCTAGGATGTTTTTTCCTATTAAATTTCCCAGATATTTCAATTAGTCGAACAGATGTATTCGCAGTTGGATCATCTTCTGCGAGCCAACCAGATAATTTTTGTATAGCATCTCTATAGCTCATCACACTTGAATCAATAACTTTCGCATTGCTTGTTTTATAATTAAGCTCTGCTAGTTTAAGCGCTCTCTTTACTGAAACTTCTTTACCGATATCAGCATTAGGATTGGCTGGAAGAGGCAGTTCTTGTATCCTTCCTGTGTTTGGATGAGGTGGTTTAAATTTATCATCTTCAGGATTTGGTGCAGGCTCGATAGATTGAGAATTCATAGGAGAACTTGGTTCAACTTGTCTGTTATCTTGAGCTTCGACTTGCTTTGCACAAGAAGATATAAAAAGTCCCATTGCCAACAAAACAACAGTTACCACCCAGTTGGTTTCAACTAAAACTACCTTGGGCTTCACTTGGCAACTTTACTCCATCTGGGACCAGAAACTCTAACCTCACCAAGTCGGAGAAGGCTAGGTATTGGCTCGCCAAGAAGCTTTCTTAAATCATTTGGCAGGTTTTCTAGGCTGGAAGTTAGTTTTAAGCGCTCAAGCCACTGCTGAACTCGCGATTCAAACTCAAGCAGGCGTTCTTCCTGCCCTCGATCGTCTGCGGGTGGTAGTAAAGAATCTGGAAGTTTCGCTTCACCAACTACATATATTGACTCACCATTGGACTTCTCGAAGGAATCGCGAAGCAGAACGATACGCTCGCCAGCGATCGCAAGTCCAACCGAACAACCGTAAGATACCATGAGATATTTAAGCTGCTCGACAGGATTTTGAGTGAGTTCGCCGATGCCGTTAAGGGTTACTTCAACCAGCATCAGATAATCCTCATCTGGGCTGGTCACAACAATATTTGGCTGGATTATTTGCATAAGCGTATTTTAACAGTGCCTCAAGATGGTCGGTGGGATGGTTATTGTTCTCTTAACACGATCTTTTGTACTTGCAGTTATACACGATCGCCTGACTCCCATGATTTTCAAGAAGCGATCGCAATCGGCTAGAGAATATCAAACCTTTGCCCAGTGGTGCGATCGCCGCATTCACGTCGCCGTCATGCTTGGTGCCCCAGCACTTGCACTGCCAGGAACGTACATCTAATTACCCCACTGCTGCACCCAGGTGCTAGACAACTGCTATTAATTTCAAGGGAAATTGGGCACAATAGATGCAAATCTCAGCGTTATTTCCCGATGAGCTACTGTTTCAACCCTAGCTGCCAGAAACCAGAAAACCCACTTGGAACCAAATATTGTCAAAGTTGTGGAACTGCGATCGCCCTACTAAAAAATCGCTACCAGATTATTCGCCCTTTGGGGCAAGGGGGATTTGGCAAAACCTTTTTAGCGGCAGATACCGACAGGCGCAGTGCTAATTGCGTCGTCAAACAATTTGCCCCCGCCCCAGGAATGCAAAGCAATCCGCAAGTTTTGCAAAAAGCCACCGAACTGTTTTATCAAGAGAGCGAGCGATTGCTGCAACTCGACGAACATCCCCAAATTCCTACATTATTTGATTATTTTGAAGAAAATAGTTGTTTATATTTAGTTCAGCAATTTATTAAAGGAAAAACCTTACTCGATGAATTAGAAGAACAGGGCATTTTCAACGAACAAAAAATTCGAGAGTTGTTGCAAGACTTATTACCAGTTCTGGAATTTGTCCACGAACATCAAGTTATTCACCGCGACATTAAACCCGAAAATATCATTCGTCGTCAAGTAGACGGCAAACTGGTTTTAATCGACTTTGGGGTTGCCAAACAAGGATCTGGGACTTTACTAACTCAAGCAGGGACAACTGTCTAAAGTAGCCACTCAGAAATTAGCATTACAAACTTTTGAATTTGAAGTAGTCACCTTGAAAATTGTAGGTTACACTGAAAATTTTTTTCACAAAGCTGCTGTTGTTCAAAGTGATATTAGTCCGAAACAGGCAGAATACTTTGCAGAAAAATTGGGTGTGGGTGTAATTTTAGAAATGGTATCGATTCCTGAAGGAACATTTATGATGGGTTCGTCAGATAATGAGGGAGGAAGACCTGACAGGGAAAACCCGCAGCATCAAGTCACAGTAGCGCCATGTTTTCTAGGCAAATATCCCATTACTCAAGAACAATCTGAAGACTGCCGTGCTGCTTACCGCCTCAATAAATCGCGCGACAGGATTGCCGAAACTATCGGTTTTCGTGTGGTGTGCAGTTCTGAGAGGACTTAATTTCGCTTTATCTTTCTTTCTCTTTGTCAATCGCGGCTAAACAAGCAAAACCCGCCTCAGCCTCACCCTTACTTTTTGTCAGCTTACTTAGTTTATGGAATCAAAACCAAGGGAGATTCAACGTTACGTTACAACCGATGGCAAAATTCCATTTGATGAGTGGTTTGATGCTTTGCCAGATACGAATGCTAAAGTCAAGGTAGATACCAGATTAAAAAGAGTTGCTCTTGGCAATTTAGGAGACTACAAATCTTTGGGAGAAGGTGTTTGCGAGTTCAGGATCGATTATGGTCCCGGTTATCGAGTGTACTTTGGACAAATCGGAACAACAATAGTGCTTCTTCTGTGTGGTGGAGATAAGAGTACCCAAAAGCAAGATATTCAGATAGCAAAAGAATATTGGCAAGACTACAGGAGTTAAGATAATGCCTAAAAGTATCAGTTATCATCCATCTCTAATTTCACGATTAAAAAATCCTGAATACGCTGCTGCTTTTATTACAGCCATTTTAGAAGAAAAAGAACCAGAGCCTGAACTATTAAACTCCGCACTTGCAGATGTAGCTGAAGCATTGGGCAAACAAAATAAACTCAATGAGATGATTTCTAATCAGAATAATGCTGTTTATGAATTAGCCAATTGCCTGAAAGATTTGGGTTTAAAGTTAACCGTTAGCGTTGACAAAAATGAAGTAAATCCAGAACGAGTTATCAACAATAGCGTTGGAGCGATCGCAACTGCACCCGATCGCCAGAGTCCTAATGGTTGCGAATTGGTATAATCTACTCTGGCTCCAGCGTCCGCATGGCAATTTACCTCGATCGATTAATCAGGGTCTTTAGCCTATTCGATCGCTGGTGACGTTAGCTTACAATACGAAGATACCTTGATTGACCCAGTTCAGCATCATGAATATTAGCAACTTGTCATCCCTGCAAGAAAAATTAAAAATTGACCCATCTGCATTTCCTTATAACCAGCCAGAACTGTTAGAACAATATAGAGGTCATAACATAATTGTGGTTGATGACCAAATTGTAGCTGCTGGAGATGTTGATTATCGTCCCATTTTCCAGCATTATCGTTCGCTAGGCAAAGAGCCAATAATTATTTGCATTCCAGCTAATTAAAAAGTACCTTGAGGATTGAATTTCCCTATATAAATTTTCCTACGCTATATCTAGGAAATTCACCGGGCCCGATCGCCAGAGTCCGAATGGTTAGTGCTACTGATGCAGTCATCATAGACTTAATTATCGATTCAGGTGCTGACATCAGTTTAGTTGATTCGGAGGTAGCGCAACAATTAGGACTTGAACCGCCAACACCAGGCGAACTCTACAATATAGAAGGTGTGGGATTAGGTACGGGAGTGTATTATCGTCAAATTCAGATGACTATTGGCGAACATACTTTTTCATGTCGGATTGGAATTCTACCTTATAGCCAAATGACTCGCGTTTTGGGACAAGCAGATGTTTTCGATCGATTTGCTATTGAGTTCCGTAGATTTGAAAGCAGAGTAATTTTCAATTTATGAATTAGCCGATCGCCTAAAATCTTTGGGATTAAAGTTAACTGTTAGTGTTGACAAAACTGGGGTAAGTTTAGAAAAAGTTATCGCTAATAGTGTGGGTGCGATCGCCAATGAATATTAGGAATTCGATCGAATGCGATCGCAGTCAACCTTTTCACGCTCGAATAGCAATCGACTCTGAAGATGGGGTAGCCTGCCACAGTTGTTCTAGCTTATTGGCTGGTACGGTGAGGTACAAAATATCGCCCGCACTCAAACAAGTGTTGAGAATATCCCAGCCGTGCAGCGTTTGGCATTTAGTTTCGATATACAAAGGCACAAAGTCAGCCTCCATAGCCACTTCCTCGACTCGTTTGCCGCAGAATGGATGTCTGGGGGTAATCATCGTTGCTAGAGCTACCCACAGAGTATCGCCCGTCATGCCATTGCCTAAAATTCTCCCCCCTAAAGCCGCCGCCGTAAAAGCTGGGGCAGCTAATTCTGGAGGACTCAGTACGGACTCAAATTCAAATACTTGTTGCACGGTGCTGGCAAAATGCGGATCTTGAATTCGCACCACAACTGGCAATTTCGGTGCTATCCCCTTAGCGTTGAGGGCAATTTCCACGTTAACCATATCGTTGCTAGTCACGGTTAACACCGCCTCTGCCTTCTCCAGATGGGCGGCTTTGAGAGTAGCCGATAAACTGGCATCTCCTTGAATTACTGAGATCCCTAAAGCCCTAACGGTAGTGAGAAACCGATTGTGAGGATCGTTTTCGACGATCGCAACTTCGTGTCCTTGGGCGTGGAGTTGCTGCGCGATCTTAACTCCAATTCCCCCTAAGCCGCAGATGATGTAGTGATTTCTTTGGGGAACGCGGGCAGCATCCCAAAATTGTTTGAATCGAGTTCCTAAAACAAAATCGTTGAGCAAGGCATAGAAAATCCCGACTACTCCAGCCCCAACTAACATCATGAAAGCGGTGAAAAATTTAATGCTATCGGAGCCTTTTTCCGCCACTTCCTCCTTACCGCCCGCACCAGTAATCATCCCTACGGAAAAATAGATGGCATCGGTAAAAGAGGTATTGAGGTCGAAGCAAATATAAGTGATAGTCGCAATCAAAATCGTGACTAGTAAGAAGAGGGTAACTAAAACAATTGGCTGACAGTGGGGTTGAAATTGCCGCAAATTGCCAAAGACTTTCAGTAGTTTGTTCAGCCCAGAGGGGCGGCGATCGCGGATACTGGGTTGAGTACCGACAATCAAGCGATCGCCTACTTGCAACTGTTGTCCCCCAGTCACGGCAGAAACTAGATCCATCTCGCCTTTAACTGGCAGATAGTAAATCAGCATCCGCGAGATCTCATCCCACAATTCGCTCAAAAAGCGACCTTTCCAAGGATGGTGTTCGTGAATGTACTCCTCTTTAATCGGCCAAATGCGATCGAATAATAGCAACTGACCGATCGCTTGACTTCCTTGAGCAGCAAAGGCAAACACCGGAGCAGCCAAAGAAGCCACGCTCATGCTGACGTGATCTGGTAGCGTTCGATCTAATCGATCGCCCAAACTGCTATTGAACAGGCGATTGACGATCCGAATTCGAGGATTGAGAACCCTAGCTTGGGTGAGAATGGCTAAATTGAGCGCATCATCTTGAGTTACTAAAACTAGGGTATCGGCGGTATGGATGCCAGCAGCTAACAGCGTCCGGGGGGCGCGGAAATCGCCTACAACTACATCATCTCGTTCGTCGGGCAGCGGGCGATCGTGAATCCCGATGACATTAGCATTTTGCCCTCTGAGCAAGCAAAAGATTTTATATCCAACTTCGCCTAAGCCGCAGACGATAATTCGAGGTTTCATGGAGGGAAGGGGAAGAAAAGTCAAAAGTCAAAAGTCAAAAGTCAAAAGTCCCAACTTCTGAACTTCTGTTGGCGTAGCCTGCGCTCGGCGCATACTCCTGACTCCTGAACTCCTATTCTATTTTTGACTGCTTGCGGCTTAGCAGACTGTAGCTGAAAACACTTGACGGTCATTTGTTGGTGGCTAATGACTGATGACTAATAGCCAAGGACAGCTAAAATAAACTAATTCGTAGGGTGGTGGCAACTAGCAGCAGAGGCACTAAATGTGAGCGATCGCTACTCCCACTCCCAATATCATGGCCTGCCTTTCCAGCCAGGAAAGCTGCCATTGCGCCCGATCTTGGTCGTACCATTTGTCCTGCTGATTGCGGGTACGGCTGGACTAACGGGGTGGTTGTCTTGGCGCAGCGGACAAGAAGCGATCGCTAATCTAGTGGGCCAACATCAAGCAGAAATTAGCGATCGCATTGAAGAAAAACTCGCTACTTACTTAGAAACTCCTCATACGATAAACCAACTTAATGCCGATGCAGTGCGACGGGTAGAATTAAAGACGCAAGATCGAGCCAGCGAACGCTATTTGTGGCAGCAGATCCAGCATTTTCCCTCTCTCTTGTGGATCTATTACGGCACCGAGCCAACAGGGGAATTTGTCGGTGTCGTCCGCTCGGAACGAGCGCTGCAATTAGCCGTCAACGATCGCACCACTGGTTACGAAGGATACTACTACAGCCTAGACGGACAGGGAAATCGCCGCCAACGAATTAGGGGAGATGGTAAGCTCTACGATGCCAGGAAACGCCCTTGGTATCAAAAAGCGATCGCCGCCAGTGCGCCTTCATGGACCCAAATTTATCCCTCTTATTCTCTCCCCTATCTGCTAGTGAGCGCCAATCTGCCAGTCTACGACAGTGATGGTAAACTATTGGGCGTAGTTGGTGCCGATCTCGACCTAGCGAATATTAACGACTTTTTAAACAGTCTGAAGATCGGCAAGTCTGGCGAAACATTCATTATCGAGCATTCAGGTTTCTTGGTAGCTAGCTCGACCTCAGAGAAACCCTATATTTCTAACGGCGATCCCGATAAAATCAAACGCTTGCGGGCCACAGAGAGCCAAGCACCCCTAATTCGTGCTTCTGCCAATTACCTAACTCAAAAGTTTGGCGATTTCCACCACATCGATATCAAACAAAAGTTGGAATTCGAGATCGAGGGGAAACGCCAATTTTTGCAATTATTGCCCTTCCACGATCGACGCGGGATCGATTGGTTAATTGTAGTAGTCATACCAGAATCGGATTTCACCGCCCAAATTGATGCCAACCGTAGCACCACCATTTGGCTCTCGCTGGTGGCAATAGGAGGAGCGAGCGCTCTCGGTATCTTCATTGCCCGCAGCATTAGCAGGCCGATTCGGCGTTTAACTCAAGCCAGCCAAGCTATTGCTAACGGGGAACTCGATCGAGTTGTGCCCCCAGCCGGAATTAACGAATTAAATATCTTATCTCAAGCATTCAACCAGATGGCGGCTCAGTTAAAGCATTCTTACGCCGAACTGGAAAAGACCAATCAAGAGTTAGAGCAACGGATAGAAGAACGAACGGCCGCCCTTCGCACCTCGGAAGAAAAGTTTGCCAAAGCTTTCTGGGCTTCTCCGCAGCCGATGTCGATCGCCAACCGCGTCACCAAACAGGTTCTAGAAGTGAATCAAAGCTACTTAGAATACAGCGGTTATTCGGCAGAAGAGTTGGTGGGCAAAAATGTCATCGAATTACCTCTGTGGGCAAACCCAAACGATCCTTACCGTATAGGCAAGATATTAGATGATAATGGCTCTTTTAGGAACATAGAGATTAATTACCGCAAAAAATCGGGCGATATCGGTACGGTTTTGCAGTCGGCCGAAGTCGTCGAACTGAACGGGCAGCCCTGCATTATTAGTCTCAACAACGATATTAGCGATCGCCAGCGAGCGGAAGCAGCTTTAAGACAAAGCGAACAGCAATTTAGAACCTTAGTAGCCAACATTCCAGGAGTAGTCTATCGTGGCGCTGATGACTCAGAGTGGACGATGGAATTTGTTGGCGGCGCAGTTTTAGAAGTAACGGGCTATCCAGCGGAAGAATTCATTCAAAATCGCGTGCGAACCTGGGCTAGCATTATCTATCCCGAAGACGACGAGATGGTCAGAGAGGTAGTTAACGAAGCAGTAGTTCTCAGGCAACCATATATCCTCGAATATCGTATCATCGACGCTTTGGGTCAAATTCGCTGGCTTTATGACAAGGGCCAAGGAGTTTTTGCCGAAGATGGTAGCTTGTTGTGGCTAGATGGGGCGCTATTTGATATTACCGATCGCAAGCAGATAGAAACAGCTTTATTAGAGAGAGTTCACGTCTCTATCCTCACGGCCGATATCGGTAGGGCGCTCACTCAAGCCGACACCATCCCAGAAATGCTTCAAGACTGTGCCGAGGCTTTATGGCGACACGCCAACGTAGCCTTTGCCCGAATTTGGACGCTTGATGCGGCCGAGGAGGTATTAGAACTGCAAGCCAGCGCCGGAATGTATACCCATTTAGATGGCGATCGCAGCCGGATTCGAGTTGGCGATGACAAAATCGGCCAGATCGTTCGCTCTCGCCAGCCTCACCTCACTAACGATCTACCGCACGATCCGCAGTTAGGCGATCGAGAATGGGTAGAGCGAGAACAGATGGTGGCGTTTGCTGGATATCCCCTGCTAGTAAGAGAACGAGTGGTCGGAGTCATGGCTGTATTTGCCCGCCACCCACTTACCGAAACCATTCTTCAAGCAATGGCCTCGGTGGCAACGGCGATCGCTTTGGGAATCGAGCGCAAGCGTTCGGAAGAAAAACTGCAAGCTGCCAATGCCGAAATGAGCGCCCTATTTGCCGCCATGGATGAAATCATCTTAGTGGGCGATCGCAACGGGCGCGTCCTCAAAATTCCCCCCACCAAACGACAAATTCGCTTTCAACCTGCCAGCCAGCTTATTGGTAAAACCCTCCATGAATTCTTTCCTCCAGAGCAAGCAGCGCTATTTCTGAGCTACATTCGACAAACCCTAGACACACAGAAAACTTTAAGTGTCGAATATAGTATCCAAGTTGCAGGTAAAGAACTTTGGTCGGAAGCTAACATTTCTCCCATCGATGCTGACAGCGTAATTTGGGTATCTCGCGACATTACCGATCGCCGCCAAGCCGAAGAGGCTCTCCGCCAGAGCGAATCCCGGTTCCAAAACTTAGCTGCTAACGTTCCAGGGGTAATCTACGATTTGCTGTTCTATACAGACGGTTCTCTGGGTTTGGAGTATGTCAGTGCAGCTAGTCGAGAAATTTGCGAATACGAACCCGAAAACTTCTACGAAACTCCCCAAATCGTTTTACAGCTAGTTCATCCTGACGATCGACCGGAGTTTACCCAATCGCTCGCCACCAGCAACCAAACTTTAGAACCTTTGGCGCATGAATGGCGGATCGTCACTCCTTCAGGAAAAGTAAAATGGATGCAAGCTCATTCCAGACCGGAGAGACGCAGTAATGGCGATATCGTCAGACATGGAATCATCACCGAGATCACCGATCGCAAGCAAGCAGAACAAGAACTCCAGCTAGCCAAACAAGCAGCCGAGGCGGCCAATCACTCTAAAAGCGAGTTTTTGGCCAATATGAGCCACGAACTCCGCACTCCCCTAAACGTTATCTTAGGGTTTGCTCAACTGATGGCGCGTAACTCATCGTTGAGTGCCGAGCAAAAATCTCAACTGCAAATCATCAATCGCAGCGGGGAACATTTGCTGCAATTAATCAACGATGTTTTAGAAATGTCGCGGATCGAAGCCGGGCGGCTCGCCCTGAATGAAACTAGCTTCGATCTCGATCGACTGCTGGACTCTCTATCCGAAATGTTTCGACTCAAAGCTAATAACAAGGGCTTGCAACTGATTTTCGATCGAGAACCCGCAGTTCCCCAATACATCACCGCCGACGAAAGCAAACTGCGTCAAGTTTTAATTAACCTGTTAAACAACGCCATCAAATTTACCCAAGAAGGGAGCGTGACGCTGCGCGTCAGAAGTTCAGAAGTCAGGAGTCAGAAGTCAGGAGTCAGAAGTCAGGAGTCAGGAGTTAATTTCCTCCCCATCTCCCCATCTCCCCATCTCCCCATCTCCCCATCTCCCCATCTCCCCATCTCCCCATCTCCCCATCTCCCCATCTCCCCTCTCTCCCCCTCTCTCTTCTTCGAGGTAGAAGACACGGGTGCTGGTATCCCTGAAAGCGAACTAGAGAAAGTTTTTGAAGCCTTCGTGCAAACTGAGTTGGGTCAACAGTTGCAATCTGGAACTGGTTTAGGCTTGCCGATCAGTCGCAAGTTCGTCGAACTGATGGGAGGAGAAATTACCGTCAGCAGTCGGATGGGGTGGGGAACGAACTTTAAATTCCACGTTCGAGTTGGCTTGAGCGATCGCACCCATTCTTCAGAACGATCGCCAGAACGCTGCGTCATCGGCTTAGCTCCCAATCAACCCGATTATCGTCTGTTAGTAGTTGAAGACCGTTGGGAAGGTCGGCAGTTGTTAGTGAAATTGCTCGAATCTGTGGGCTTTGAGGTGCAAGCAGCGAGGAACGGTGTCGAAGCGATCGCCATTTGGGAAAGTTGGCAGCCTCACTTAATTTGGATGGATATGCGAATGCCAGTAATGGATGGCTACGAAGCTACCAGGCAGATTAAATCGCACCCTCAAGGGCGAGCTACTGTAATTATTGCCTTGACGGCTAGTGCCTTGGAAGAAGAAAAAGCGATCGTCTTATCGGCAGGTTGCGATGATTTTGTTCGCAAACCCTTCCAAGCAGGGGTAATTTTAGACAAGGTAGCAGAACATTTGGGAGTATGTTATCTATACAAAGAGGAAATCATTACTCATCCTACAGCAGCAGACAACCCGATCGAATCAATATCTGATGCCAAACTTAAATTTTATTTATCTCAAATGCCAAATACCTGGGTCGATCGACTCCATCAAGCTGCCACCCTAGCCGATAATGAATTAATTGGTAAACTAATCGAAGAAATTCCTGCTACTGATGCTGCTTTGAAGCGATCGCTGCTGAGTTTAGTTGACGATTTTCGCTACCAGCACCTTATGGAATTAACTCAAAATTTGGACGAGTAACGATGAGAATGAGGAGGAGGAGTTCAGGAGTTTAGAAGATAGAGAAGAAGTGAAAAAGTAATTATTTAGAGGATTGAAATTATTAATGCCCCTACTTATTACTTATTACTTATTACTTATTACTTATCTGCAAGTTCATGGCTAGCGAACAAAAAGCTGACATTTTGATTGTTGACGATACGCCGAATAACCTGCGGTTTTTATCGACGACTTTAACCGAGTACGGCTATAAAATCCGGAGCGTGACAGATGGCTCGATGGCTTTGACGGTAGCGCAGGCGGCTCTGCCAGATCTGATTTTGCTCGACATCAAAATGCCAGGTTTAGACGGCTATGAAGTCTGTCAGCGATTGAAGGCTAACGAAAAAACTCGTGAAATTCCGGTGATTTTCTTAAGCGCCCTCGACGAAGTATTAGATAAAGTGAAAGCTTTTACAGTTGGGGGAGTAGACTATATCACCAAGCCTTTTCAACTAGAAGAAGTTTTAGCCCGCATTGAAAATCACTTAAGCCTGCAAGCTGCTAGGGAAGAGATCCGGCAGTTGAATAGCGAATTAGAAGAGCGAGTTCGCCAAAGAACTGCTCAACTAGAACAAGAGATTCTCGAACGCCAGCAAGCTCAAGAAGAATTGTTATACGTGGCTTTACACGATGTCTTGACAGGTCTTCCCAATCGCACCTGGTTTATGGAACGCTTAGAGCAACTGCTCAAACAGGTCAAGAAAAAGCCAGGATTTAAGTTTGCCGTCTTGTTTTTAGACTGCGATCGCTTTCGAGCGGTGAACGATTCTTTGGGGCATATAGTCGGAGATCGACTGCTGATTTCTTTGGCTCGGCGTTTAGAATCGCGTTTGCGTCCGGGAAGTACGATCGCCCGTTTGGGTGGAGATGAATTTTCAATTTTGTTGGAAGACATCAAAAGCGTCAATGAAGCCACCCAGGTGGCCGAAAACATTCATCGGGAATTAACATCGCCCTTCCAACTGAGCGAATACGAAGTTTTTAGTAACGTCAGCATTGGCATCGTAGTCAGCGATGACAACTACGAGCAGCCAGAGCATCTCTTGCGCGACGCTGACGCAGCGATGTATCAGGCCAAGGCTAAAGGCAAATCTTGCTATCAGGTGTTCGATCTAGCCATGTACGATCGCGCTGTCGATAGTTTGCAGTTAGAAACCGATTTGCGGCGAGGATTGGAGAGAGATGAATTAATCCCCTATTACCAGCCGATCGTTTCCTTGAGAGCCAACCAAATCGTCGGTTTTGAGGCTTTGGTCAGGTGGAATCACCCGCAGCAAGGACTCGTACCTCCCGGTAAGTTCATTCCCATCGCGGAAGAAACTGGCTCGATCGTGCCTATCGACCTGTGCGTTCTCCGTCAAGCCTGCCACCAACTGCGCCACTGGCAAGATAATGGGGCGGTCGATCGCTATGTCACTATCAGCGTCAACCTCTCTGCCAAGCATTTTACTAGTCTCAAATTGCTCCAACAGATCGACAAAATTCTTCAGTCTACGGGACTCAGCGGTAGAAGCTTAAAACTAGAGATTACAGAGAGCAACATTATGGTCAATGCCGAATTTGCCAGTCAAATCATCGAACAACTCAAATCGCGAGAGATCGAATTAATCGTCGATGATTTTGGTACTGGTTATTCTTCTTTAAGCTATCTCCACCGATTGCCGATCGATACCCTGAAAATCGATCGCTCGTTTGTCAGCCGCATGGGAAAAAATGGCGAAAATACCGAAATCCTGCGAACGATTATCTCGCTGGCTAGGAATTTGGGCATGAACGCGATCGCCGAAGGCATAGAAACTCAAGAACAGTTAGAACAACTCAAATCCTTGGGGTGCGAATTCGGTCAAGGTTTTTTGTTTTCCCGACCAGTTGAGGCCAAAGAGGCCAGGAAGTTGTTAGCTACAGGGGTGAGGGGATGAGAGAGATAGAGCCGAGAGAGCGGAGAATGTAGGTTGGGTTGACGGCAGGAAACCCAACATGGATTCCGCGGGAGCAACTTTCAAACAAAACCCGCAACCAGTTGTCTATGCGATCGCTTCTGGCATGACCAGCCTACCTAAAAACAATACGCTCCTGGTATGCTGCTCGCGAATTAGAAAAATGAATGGACGATCGGCTGCAAAAATGCGTGGTGGCGGTGGTAAGCTCTTCGTCACTATTACAACTGCTGTTGCAGCGGCAGCCTCGCTGCCCTCCTCGTTGACATCGATAAAAGCCTGATGGCAAACCGCTCCAATATACAACTCGTTTACTCTTCCATCTAGTCCGGAAAAATTGGCTTTCTCCGATGAAAATGCATCTTTCATACCCATTGCTTTCAGGGTGTCATCCAGACGGAATGGACATTGAATTGTGAATCTAGGAAGAGAGACCATAACCTCCCTGGGCCGAAGCTGACTTGTCCAGCGATCGACATTTTCTAAGGTGAATTTGCTTTCCAGGTTAGTCAATCCCTCCCTCTGTCGGGGTAACAGAATTACCATTGAGAGGCCATCTCCGACATAAGGCAACTCAAGCACCTGCAAATCTTCAGTTTCCTTGTACCCAAATGTCTGCGTCTGCTGCATCATAGGAACCTGAATAGCGCGATCGGATGCCACCCAAAACGGTGCAGGTTTCGTCCAACTCGGCTCGAACTGGCTTGTCCAGTTTCCTTTGAAATAAATGGCGTTGACAAGTACGAGGCGCGTTAACACAGTTATTACTCCCTTAGAAATCAACTCCGTGATTTTCCCCTCTGTATTTTCGGCAACCCATTCGTTGATAGTATGTCGTGCCCCTTCTGGATTATTTCGATAATCAACCGCTGTAATTTCTACTCCATAATACTTTTTTACCAGCGTTAAAAAAGTTTCGAGAAAAGGGTATTTCGCGTCAGGATACAAGGAGTTGGCGCTTCGTACCAAAGTTCCACCGCTTTGTCGTGCGGACTTTAATTCTGCTTCTATGGCAGCAAATAGAGGATGGAGTTGTTCTGATGAAAAGTGAAGAACTCTAGCCATTTGCCGTTCTGTCTCTCCACGAGTACCAGCATAGGTCATGGCTAAGGCCACGGATATGCTGTATGGAGAAAAGAGGAGGTTTCCTGCGGTTTTTAGCAATTGTTTGTAAAGATCGAGTCCAAAGGCCGTGTTTTCTTTCACAACCGCTCCCATGCCTTGGCGATCGACACGCTCGATCGAATCCCCTTCTGTCGATGCTTTATATTCCATTTAGACTGTTCTCCAATAGACCACAAAATGTTGGGTTTCGCAAGCTCAACCCAACCTACCGACTTAATTCCGAACTCCGAACTCGAAGGCTTCTACCCGTTTGTTCGTCAAACAAATGGATTTTATTTATAGCCAAAGATAACCACAGTCGTTCGCCAATTTCTACGGGGCGATCGGGGGGAATTCGCACTTGCATAATAGAAGATGGGGCATCCGTCAGATGAACTGAGAGCAAGGTTTCGTTGCCTAGTGCTTCTACTAAATCGACCTCGACTGAGAGATTTTTGGGTGCAGGCAGACTGATACTCAAATGTTCCGGTCTGATGCCTAAAAACAGCGATCGCCCATCGTAGTTTTGCAACACCTCTTCCCAAGCCTCTGGCAAGGTCAGGCGAAACTCTTGGTGAGTAATCAGCCGAGGCGCTTTTACCCGAACTGGTAAAAAATTCATCGGCGGCGAACCGATAAATTCAGCCACGAAGCGGTTGGCGGGATGGTTGTAGAGTTCTAGAGGTGCGTCTACCTGCTGAATTTGTCCGGCATTCATCACCGCAATGCGACTGCCCATAGTCATCGCTTCGGTTTGATCGTGGGTGACGTAAATCGTGGTCGTGCCCAGTTGTCGTTGCAGTTTGACGATTTGAGCGCGAGTTTCTGCTCGCAGTTTGGCATCTAAATTAGACAAAGGCTCGTCCATCAAAAAGACTTGAGGATTACGAGCGATCGCTCGTCCTAATGCTACCCGCTGCTTTTGTCCGCCAGATAGCTGTTTGGGCAATCGGTTTAACAACGGCTCGATTTGCAATAACCGCGCTACTCTCAATACTTGCTCTTGGATGGCTTTTTCTTTGGGCGATAGGTAGCGAAGTTTTCTAGGGAGCGATCGCGTCATCGCTACTAACAGATCTCGCCCGACTCCATCCCAAATCTTACCAGCCATGGCCAGCATCAAACCCGTCGCTTGCCCCAATCGATCGTCTTTACTAATAACTCTCCCTCTCTCCAGGGTGGGTTTCGCTGCGCTTAAACCCGCCCCTACATCCTCTCTCCCGGTAGCTGAGCTTGTCGAAGTTCTCTCCCTCTCTCCCTGACTCGTTCGCCGCAACCCAAAGGCAATATTTTCATAAACCGTCATGTGCGGGTAAAGGGCATAGCTTTGAAACACCATGGCAATATCTCGCTCTTTGGGGGGCAATTCGTTTACCAAGCGATCGCCTACCCAAATTTTGCCTCCAGTGAGTTCTTCTAAGCCTGCAATCAGACGCAACAGCGTACTTTTACCGCACCCAGACGGCCCGACTAGCACCATGAATTCCCCATCTTTTATCTCTAAATCGATGTTGCGCAACACGTTGACTCCACCCGCTGGCGGTGAAGGCGAACCCTCTGCCAATAACGCGCCCTCATCAGCTTTGGCAACTAGAGGTTCTGCGGCGATAGGGACGACGGTTTTTTCTCCCTGGCGGCTAGAAAAGCTTTTATAGACGTTTTCGATTACAACCTGTGCCACGGCGGTTTCCTAAAAGCGATTGGTAAGGCATTTTAGTTCTCTATCATAATGCCTGCCGATCGCTCCTGATTTTCTAGAGGGCGATCGATAAACCAAATATTCAGCCCTCCAAAGCTCGCCCTGCTCCTTTCGATCGAACCTACCTACCCTCTCCTGGTTCCCGATCTCCAAAAAACACATTCTTTTTGACGTTGGGAGAAATTCTTTGATAGCAGGCGTAAATCTGCTTCAGGCAAGCAAGATTTGCAATAAAACGGGTGTTTTGGTTGTCTGGAGGTATAGTCAAAAAACAGCGTAAATCTGTCGGAGTTTAAAGGTACTTTTCCTCGATGGAAAATGCTAGTAGGGTCGAGGAAAACCACTGTCCCCGAAAGTCCCGCGCAAGATCTCCAATTCGATCGGGGTATAACTGCTTCCATTTTTTCATCAGCAACATAGCCGTAATGATATTTCAGCGCTTTATACAACGAAGACGTAAAAAACTTAGGAACATATTCCATCGGTCCTGCGTCCTCAGTTACATCATCTAGGTAAACGATAACTTTGAACATCCGGCGATCTTCTACATCTATATGCCATAGCCTCGATTTGATCTTCACTGCGTTAGCGAGATCTTTACGGAAATATACACCATGATAGGCTAATGGCAGACCGAGATAATTTTCGCCAATATCGAGCAATCGTTCTTCAAGCCCCCAAAGAAAGAGCGCTGGATATTTGATAATTTCAGCCGGGTCGGCATGAACGATAAATTGATTTTTTTGGCTGGGCGAAGCTGGTTTTAGGTTTGGCAATATTTTCGCTACTGCCTTCATCACTTTTTCTGTAGAAGCAAGGCCTAAAGCTTCTAAAGAGGTAAAACAAATTCCTTCGCGTCTGAGCGTCTCTACTACAGAGAAGTCATTTTCAGAAAGTATAGGTAGCTGATTGTTATGTTGCTCGATCGCTGCTTCATAAGATCGATCGGCTGGAACTTTAAAAATCGGAAGACGAAACAGATCTCTCAAGATTCTGTTACGCAATTGTAGATGTAATTTTGGCAAATAAACCATAGAAATAACTATGTGTCTGACCAAAGAGTTGGAAATGGCTTGGCACTATGCAGGCGTAGTTATTCATGCCAAATCGAGTATTTTTTCGAGCATTCTTGGTAGTGCTACTTGGCAAAAAGTGACAATAGCAATCTACCTGCTCGCCAGTTTAGTTTTTTGCCGAGCTAAACCTGACAAAGTTTTACATTTGCAGGCAAATAAAATCTTTATATAGTATAGTCAAATTTGAAACAAATGATGTCTTTTTTGATTTTTTTCATATTTCTCTTTTATTACTTTAGAATGAAATAAATAATTATTATTAGCGATCGAACTCAGGAACCAATAATTTTTAACAGTAATACCAAAATATGCAATCCACCTATCTATTTGCACGTATGAGTTAGATAGCGCCTCTATTCGATCGATAAAAGATTCTTACCCACAACCCTTATCTGTAGAGAAGGAGAGTAGGAAATATTAAGATCGATCTAGACTCGCTAGATTTTGCCTGCGCGATCGAAAAATTGCCTAATCTACAGGCGAATAAAGCTCACTTAGACTTTGCCAAAACGTCGATCGCGTTTTTGGTAAGCACACAAGGCCCGGTGAAATTCTGCTCGATCGAAATCGGGCCAGAGAGTTTGAGTAATGTAGAATTCCGCGTAAGCTAATTGCCACAGCAAAAAGTTGCTAATTCGCATTTCGCCGCTGGTGCGGATCAACAAATCTGGATCGCTGACGTGAGCGGTGTAAAGGTGACGGGCAAACAGCGCTTCGTCAATTTCATCTGGTTGCACTAACCCTTGCTGGACTTGATGGGCGATCTTCTGACAAGCTTGAACGATCTCTTGTCTACCGCCGTAATTAGTCGCTACGGTAAACCTAGTGCCCTGGTTATCTTGAGTTAAAGCCATCGACCTTTCGATTTCAGTTCGCAGTGACGACGGCAGGGAGGATAAATCGCCCACAAACTTAATCTGGACGTTCTCTTGAATCATTTCGTCGAGTTCTCGCCGCAATACCCGCTCGAACAAAGTCATCAAAAAGTCCACTTCTTCTAACGGCCGGCCCCAATTTTCGGTAGAAAAGGCATAGGCCGTTAGTGCCGGAATGCCCCAATCTTTACAGCAGCGCAGCAAATCTTTGAGGGTATCGACCCCGCGACGATGCCCCATAATTCGCGGCAGTCCTCGGCTTTTAGCCCACCGGCCGTTGCCATCCATGATTACAGCTACGTGCTTGGGCAAACGGTAGCGATCGAGATCGGTAGGTAAGTCTTGGAAAATGGTTTGTTTAGAAGTCATTTCTTCGATTTAGAAGTCGATGACGGCAGGCGGAAAAAGCGAGGCCGGAGTAGTTGTAACTGAGAGAAAAATTGTCGCACCAAACTGGGTAATTTGGGCGCACCAGGTTCGCGTACCACGGCAGGAGCAAAGCGCTCTTCTAGCAATTCCTTCAGTTTACTGCTGGTCAAGGGTCTATTTAGTGTTCCCCTTTCGGCTAAAGAAATCGATCCGGTTTCTTCCGATACCACCACGCAGACGCAATTTTCTACTCGTTCGGTAATGCCCATGGCGGCTCGATGGCGCGTCCCCAATTGCCGGGAGGCGGTGCGTTCGGAAAGAGGCAAAATTACCCCAGCCGCTACTAATCGATCGCCGCTCATGAACACCGCCCCATCGTGCAGTAACGTACTAGTTTGAAAAATCGTTTGCAGCAGTTCTTTAGAAATTTCCGCATTCAGCCTGACTCCGGGAACAGCGAAAACGCCCTCATCGATCGAGCCACTCGTTTCCAAGATCATCAGCGCCCCAGTCCGGTTTTGCGATAGTTCTTTGACGGCATCAACGATTTCATCGATGACGTTATCGGTTTTGGGAACTGCCCGTCGGGATGGTTTGAATAACTCTAAAAGTTGTCCTCGTCCTAGTTGTTCTAAAAAGCGACGGAATTCCGATTGGAAGAGTACCGCCATCGCCAGCACTGCTCCGATCGCCAGTTTCTCTAACACAAAACTTAATAGTTCGAGCTTGAGGTACTTGCTCAGGACGGTAGCGAGCATTAAAATAATTAACCCTCTCACCAACCAAAGGGTGCGCCGCT
This sequence comes from Cyanosarcina radialis HA8281-LM2, assembly GCA_019359615.1. Classification (GTDB taxonomy): domain Bacteria; phylum Cyanobacteriota; class Cyanobacteriia; order Cyanobacteriales; family CCAP-1448; genus Cyanosarcina; species Cyanosarcina radialis. The sequence goes on along the minus strand of JAHHHA010000001.1, from coordinate 283,500 downwards.
CCCCAATGATGAGGAGTAGCATATAGGTGAGAGCTAGAACCAATCCCAGATCGATGCTTTGCCTAATCAAGGATTGAGTCCAGGCAGGGATGAGGCCCAAACGCATTGAAGAAGAACTGAGCTAAATTTGGCCGAACACTGGCTTGATTGTAACTGCTAAGTCGTCAAATGAATGAAGGAGTTCAGAAGTTCAAGCTTCGGCTACGCTCAGCTTGAAGGAGTTCAGGAGTTTAGGAGCTTTGGAAGTGTTGAGTGTTAAGTGTTAAGTGTTGAGTGAAAAATTCTCCCCATCTCCCCATCTCCCCATCTCCCCATCTCCCCATCCCCCCATCCCAACTAAATCAATCTTTCAGGCAAACAATCTTGACGAAGAAGATCTTGATAAGTTTCCCGCTGCAAGATCGGATGGGCTTCGCCATTATTGACTAAAACCGCTGCGGGTCGAGCTAGGCGGTTGTAATTAGAAGCCATGCTGTAGTTATAAGCCCCAGTTGCCATCACCACTAAGATATCTCCGGCTTCAGTTGGAGGCAGCTTAATATCTTTGATTAAAATATCTCCCGATTCGCAGTGCTTGCCAGCAATCGTGACAGTTTCGGTGAGAGGCGCAGACATTTTATTAGCGATCGCGGCCCGATATTGCGACTGGTAGGTAATCGGCCTCGGATTGTCTGACATCCCGCCATCAACAGCGATATAAGTTCTAATTTCTGGAACTACCTTCTGACTGCCGACGGTATAAGCCGTGACGCAGGCAGGACCGATTAGCGATCGACCTGGTTCGCAAAGTAATTTTGGCAAAGGTACTTGCCGCTCTTGGCAAGCAGCGGCGACAGCTTCCGCTACCTCTTTTACCCACTCTTCAATACTGGGAGGATCGTCGGCTTCGGTATAAGAAATGCCCAAACCGCCACCGACGTTCAATTCTGCTACGGGTAAACCATAACTGGCGGCTTTGCTACACCATTCCACCATCACTGGTGCCAGATCTCGATGGGGTTGCCGCTCAAAAATTTGCGAGCCGATGTGGGCGTGCAAACCGAGAAATTGCAGCGTCGGCTGCTGGCTGACAAAGGTAAACACTTCGTCGAGTTGATTGGGATCGAAGCCAAACTTACTATCTAGATGGCCCGTCCGAATGTACTCGTGAGTATGACACTCGATTCCCGGGGTGAACCGCAACAAAATCTGAGTTTTTGTCTCTGTAGATGTCCAGAGGGCAGTTTCTGAAGCTGCATCTAGATTTGACTTCTGTTGCTGGTACGTGGCGCTCAAGTTAACTAAAGTTTGCAACTCCCACCAGTTATCGACCACGATCCTACAGCCCGCTTCGATCGCGAAGTTGAGTTCGTCTACCGATTTGTTATTGCCGTGGAAATAAATTTTTTCTGGGCTTACGCCTGCTTGCAGCGCCGTGTAGAGTTCGCCGCCAGATACCACGTCGATGCCCAACCCTTCGCTAGCTGCGATCGCGCATACGGCTAGACAACTCCAAGCTTTGGAGGCATACAAGACTTGAAACGCACCCGGATAGTAGCGCTCTAAAGCTTGTCGGTATTGCTGGCAGGCCGTCCGCAAGGTATTTTCATCCAAAATATAGAGAGGCGAGCCGAATTGCTGCACCAAAGCTGTCACCTCGCAACCCCCAATTTCTAGGGAGTCCTGGCTGTTGGCGCGGGCCGTCAGAGGCAAAAGTTGTTGGTTGGGAGAGCGATCTGGGCGATCGCTAGAAAGATACTGACGGGCAGAATTTTGCACTCTAGCTGGATGAGTCGATACCATAAAAGTGTTGGGTGTAGGAGTTTAAGAAGTGTGGAGTGTGGAGTGTGGAGTGTTGAGTTAAGAAATTCCTTCTTGTCTCCCTCTTTGCCCCTCCCTCTGCTTGCCATCTATAACCAGATTAAAGATAAACAATACAACTTACTCTTTTTTAGTTTACAGTTATCCTCCGTGACTTTTTCAGAAATCAAACCGTTGAGTGCCGAACAATTACCAGCCGTAGTCGAGCTAGATCGAATCTGTTTTGGCGGTCATTGGACTCTAGAGGGATACCAACGCGAATTAGAAAGTTCCTCCAGTTATTTCCTCACCATATCTGTTCGATCGAACCTCAAAGATCGAACTGCTTCCCCCTCTCCCTCTCTCTTAGTGGGGATTGGTTGTTTCTGGTCGATTTTAGAAGAGGCACATATTACCTTGCTGGCGATTCATCCCGACTATCAGCGGCAAGGCTTAGGGCGATCGCTGTTATCGGCTTTGCTGCAATTAGCTAGGGCGCAAGGACTCGAACGAGCTACATTAGAAGTTCGGCCCTCGAATCAGGCAGCACTATCTTTGTATCAAAAATTTGGCTTTCAGGAAGCTGGCAGGCGCAGGCGATATTATCAAGATAATGATGAAGATGCTTTGATTCTATGGCGTAGCGGCTTGCAAGCACCAGATTTCGATCGATCGCTTTCAGAAGTAATAAGTAATAAGTAATAAGTGAGATAGCCAACACTTATTACTTATTTTTAAAATGCTTCATTTTGTCGATGAGACGATCGAAGTATGGTTCTAGAGTGGCTGAATCGATATCGGGCGTTCGCGCAGCGTGTTGCAGAGCAACGTATCGCTTTAAACTAGCCGCTTTAATTCCTTCTAATCCTAGCACCATAGCATCTAAAGGTACTGCTAATTCTTGATAGAGTAATTCCATATAATGCAGTCCTTCTGAGCTAGTATATGCGGTTTTATTACCAGCAATTCCGTAAGTCATGCAGCGCAGAAAATGCCAAAAATCTCGCCAACAATTCTCTGCTCTTTGAGGCGGGTACAGGCTGCCTCCAGGCTCGGTAATGTTGGGATACCGCGCCAAAACTTTTCCCCTAGCTTCCGACACGATTTCAGCGGCGTTGTCTCGTAAGTGGCGAGCTAAGCTTATTAGAGTTGAGGTGGTGGGTGAAAGCAACTGAATTTCTTCTAAATCGCTATCGGTGAGGTAACGACCTTCATCGTCAGCCCGCTGAAAAATTTGAATCGTTGCTAGAGAATGGGAATCTTTCCAGGTAGCAAAGCTGACTATTTTGCTTTTAGCTATTAATTCCTTGACTTTTTCGTTCAATTGAGCAGCCATCTAAATTATGAATTATGAAAAATCGATCGAGCGGTCTAGTGGGAGGATCTCGATCGATTGTAGCTCGCGATCGAGATCCTCCCACTACATTTGATATTACAGCTAAATTCAAAGCAAACGTTTTAACTGCTGTAGTCGATTCGAGTAACTCCGCATCACCTCTAAGGCAAACATGGGTGTCTCTTGGACGGCGAATAAAAACCGTTCTCGATCGAGTACCGCTAGCTGACAGTCGGTTTTAGCGATTGCGCTCGATTCTCTAGTTCTATCTAAATGTACCAGCGCCCCGACACCGAAGATGTCACCCGCTTTTAGGGTTTCGATCGCCTTACCATCGACTAATACCTCGACCTCTCCCTGTAAGATGCCATACATCAGATCGCCTGCTTCTCCTTGCGCAAAGATGACTTGACCTGCGGTAAAAGTCTGAGGGTCGGGCTGCTTTTGAAATATCTTAACTACTGTAGCTGGTTCTAACATTGTGGTGCTGTTGCTCCGTTCGTCAAAACCTTGAGAATAGCTGGCAAAGGTTATGAATTGTTTATCGACAAAGCTAGGACTTACGCCATCGATATCTGTAAATCTCGCATGGCACCAAAAACTGCGATCGTGCCCACGCGGTTTTCTAGGGCATACAGATTCAAACCGTCGTTGCTCAAAGCCAAATCGATATCAGATTTAAAACTCTTCTGGAGTGAAACCATTGCTGTTAGCTAACTGGCATCTAATATTTCTATCCAATCCTACTGTTCGACAAAATTCAGATCTCCTGTCGCCGTTAGCATCGACAAAACCTCGGAGGGCATCGGCATAACCGAGATCGATTCCTGGAAGGCTTTGAAAGCGATATTGATTAGTCCCAAACCCACCAGCCCCAGCTAGATTGCAAGCTAAGAATCTGCTAGCATCTCCGACGACGCGGCAAAAGTCGGCTCTTCTGTCTCCGTTGACATCAGCAAAGCTACGAGGTGCATCTGAGTAACCTAGATCTATACCTGAAATGCTGCGGAACTGGTACTGATTAGCCCCAAAGCCATTAATTCCAGCCAGATTGCAAACCAAAAACCTGGCATCTCCGACGACGCGGCAAAAGTCGGCTCTTCTGTCGCCGTTAACATCAGCAAAGCTACGGGGTGCATCTGAGTAACCTAGATCTATACCTAGAACGCTTTGATATTGGTACTGGTTAGCTTCAAAGCCATTACTTCCAGCTAAATTGCAAGCCAATAATCTACTAGCATCTCCGACGACGCGACAAAAATCGGCTTTGCCATCGCCGTTAACATCAGCAAAGCTACGAGGTGCATCTGAGTAACCTAAATCGATACCTGGAACGCTTTGATATTGGTACTGATTAGCGCCAAAGCCATTAGCTTCAGCTAGATTGCAAGCCAATAAACTGCTGGTTTGACCTCCCACGAATCGGCAAAAGTCAGCTTTCTTGTCGCCGTTGACATCAACAAATGCTCTAGGTAGATCTCGGCGGCCGCCATCAATCCCTGGAATGCTTGAAAAAGTATTCCCATTACTAAAGCCACTATCAGTAGTAAGACGACACGAGATGATTTTGTTCGATGGCCGAACTTCTAACTGACAAAGATCTGCCTTGCCATCGCCGTTGACATCAGCAAAAGCAGTTAATTCTACGATCGCAGTTGGCTGCGCTTCAAAAATAGAAGCTTGGGCTGCCAATGGATTCGCAGACAAGGGCAAGGCAGCGATCGCTCCCAGAAACAATTGTCTCCATTGAGTTGCATTAGAGTGTTTAAATAACAATTTATTCATTGGTTTTCTCCTTGAGATCTAGACTGTTTTGTAAACCGGATTTGGTATGAAAACCATTTCTGACAATCTCAACCCCGCCCTACATCCGCGAATAGGAGTATTAGGTAGAGTGCGTTAGACGGCAATAAACCTGGCTCTGAGTTCAATTCCACAGTCCGTCGTAACGCACCATTTTAGGCTGAGCGATCGCTTTAGCGTACTGCCAGACCGTTAGATCCGACTGGCAGACCAGTTACCACCTGGAACTTAGGAATCCCGCCCGATACGAGGTTGACACCAAAAACGGTAATCGTACCCACGCGGTTATCTAAGGCATACAGATTCAAACCGTCGTTGCTCAAAGCCAGATCGATGACGCTGCTATTTGGAGGAGTGACCCCACTCCGACCGCCAGGGGTAAGCAAACTCAAGTCTCCAAAGAAACCAACTTTCAAAGCCGAAATCGACTGACTGCCAGTATTGCTGACGTAAGCAAAGCGCCCATCGTTGCTGACTACCACCCAACAGGTAGCCGTTTCTGTGGTTGGCAGCGAGGATGTAAGTACCTGAAGATCGCCATTTGACTTAATCTTGTAGGATGACACCGTACCAGCATTTGGGCCACCAGCGGCGGCTTCAGACACGTAGAGTTGGTCGCGCTTGCCAAAGGCAAACCCAAAAGGAGTAGTACCAGCAGAATTTTGTACCCTCGGTCCGACGGTACGGCCGCTAACTAAAACGCTATAAGTATCGATTTTATTGGTGGCCTTCTCGGTGACGATCAGCCACTTGCCATCTGGCGTAAATTGGATTTGGGCAGGTGCGGTGTTAGCCGCACTCAAGGGACGGGTGGAACTGGTCATCGGCAACATTTTGCAATCGCTATTAACTGTAAAACCGCTGATATTATCCGAGCCACCCGCACTACCACCAGCATTTAACACGTATAAAAGATTCTCTCTGGTGGTAACGCTAATTGGTTGTCTCCCCCCAGAACTAACTTTATCAGCGGGTACTAAAGTATCTGGTTTAACTAGAAAAGATGTGATGTTATTGCTGCCAGGATTAACGACATATAAACAATTATTTGCCCGATCGAGAATGACTGCATTCTGGTTGCCCAGACTGCCTCCAGTTCCAGTCCCCCCAGTCGCAAACTGTAGCGGCGTACCCAAGCGACCAGTGTTATCGCGTTTGTACATCAGCACTTTATTTCCAGAGGTCGAATTAGTCATGGTATAAACTGCGCCTCTGGGTTCTTGGGCTGAAGCCGCACCTGCATAAAACGACATTGATAGTGACATGGTGGCTGCGGTTGCAGTTGTTAAAGAAGCAAGTTTTTTGAGGGTGAAAGTTTTCATTTTTGTTGTCCTCTAAATAGGCTTATGTCTCATTTATAGGCTTCAAAAATGCTATGGTCGATACATAAAAGTTAGGCAGATTGGGAAAAGTAAAACCACTTAACTATCGCTTAACTTCTCAAAAACTCAGATTAATTAAGTTAGGCATCTTGCCTGTACCATAAATATGGAGGAACTAAGAATGCTCGCGATCGACATGGCTCTCTGAGCATCTTGAGGTAAACAATATAATTGGTGACAAATCTTCCAGGGGTGGGTTACGGCACGGATTCTTTCTTTACTGTTTTTTCGTCCAGATCGTACCCGCGCCTAACCCACCCTACGATCTACTTCACAGATCGAAATCTATTAAAAGCAGGATGCTCAACCCATAGTGGCTACGCTCAAAGCTTCTCCAGAAGGACTCTTAAGAATCAAACAAGCTAGAAGCCAGAAGGGTTGGCCTGTCGATGATTTTAGATGGATAGAATTAGCCAGCGAGATTTTAGGCATCTGTTGGGAAGATCGTGGAGTTCTGGCTGTGGGGATTTCCGAGGGAACTTGGAAACGTTTCCTAGCTGGAAAGCAAGCGATTAACGCTGAAGCGTTTAAGACCTACTGCCACATACTTGGGCTGAATTGGGAAGAAGTTGTCGATCGAAAGGATAATAAAAGCAATTCACCTCATCCTTGCCAAGATTGGGGAGAAGCACCTGACGTATCTATTTTTTATGGTCGAAATGAAGAAATAGAAATTGTCCGGCGATGGATTGTAGAGGAAAATTGCCGCCTGATTGCTTTGTTAGGCATGGGCGGTATTGGCAAAACTACGCTGGCGGTTAAGGTAGCACGACAAATTGTAGAGCAAGTTCATCAAATGCCTCTGCAATATATTATTTGGCGGAGTTTGCGTCAGGCTCCAGCGATCGCAGATATATTAGCTGAGTTAATTCAATTTTTATCTAAACAGCAAGAAACGAATTTACCAGAGCGGTTAGATGCCAGAATCTTGCTGTTACTTAAATATTTACGTTCGTCGCGTTGTCTGATAATTCTCGATAATGCCGAGTCGATTTTACAACCAGGCGAATCCCTAACGGCAGGCGATCGCCAACGCCCTGGTCGCTATCGAGTTGGATTTGAGGGCTATGGCGAACTTTTTCGCTGCGTGGCAGAAACCTCGCATCAAAGTTGTTTGATTCTCACTTCGCGAGAAAAACCTCAAGGATTGGCGAAGTATGAAGGGGATAGTTTGCCCGTGCGTTCTTTACAACTTACGGGTTTACTAGAACCAGAAGGGCGGGAATTATTTAATGTTAAAGGTCAATTCACAGCCGACGAAAACCAATGGCAACTTTTAATTTCACGCTATGGCGGCAACCCTTTAGCTCTCAAAATTGTAGCGTCTTCAATTCGAGATTTTTTTGAGGGTGATGTTTCCCAATTTCTAGAAATTTCTCGGCAGGGGGTATGGTTATTCGATGATATTCGCGATCTGCTCGACCAACAATTCGATCGCCTCACAGTTTTAGAACAAGAAATTATGTACTGGCTGGCGATCGAGCGCGAAATAGTCTCATTGTCAGACTTACAAGCAGATTTCGTGGCTCGTATCCCACCTCATGGATTGCTAGAGGCGCTGACTTCTTTGCAAATGCGTTCCCTAATCGAAAAAAGTCCTGGCGGTTTTACTCAACAGCCCGTAGTGATGGAGTATGTCAGCGATCGCTTAATCGATCGAGTTACTGAAGAAATTATTGACTGGGTAATAGAAAAACAATCCAAAATCCTGCTTGGTGCGGTCTGCATGGCGAGGAAACCTCGCCGCGACCCGCATCCGCAAAATCCAAAATCCAAAATATTTACCAGTCATGCCCTCATTAAAGCCCAAGCCAAAGACTACGTGCGAGAAACTCAAATCAATCTGATTCTTCAGCCCGTTATCGATAAATTAATTACAGAACTTGGCAGTCGAGAACATATCGCTCGTCGTCTGACTCAAATCCTTGCCAGCCTGCGAGGAAGATCGCCCCAAGAAACTGGTTACGCTGCCGGAAATGTGCTGAATTTGCTGTATCAAGCAGAAGTTGACCTCAGCGGTTATGATTTTTCCGGTTTAACTGTTTGGCAAGCTTATCTTCAGGGCGTAAACTTGCATGATGTCGATTTTACTGATTCAGATTTATCTCGCTGTGTCTTTACTGAGACGTTAGGTAATATTTTATCGGCCGCTTTTAGCCCAGACGGTCAGCTTTTAGCTACCTGCGACACCGATTGCCAGATCCGGGTGTGGGAGGTGAAAACAGGGAAATTATTGCTAATTTGTCAAGGGCATACTAATTGGGTGCGCTTTGTAGCTTTCAGTCCCAACGGTCAAATTCTGGCCAGTTGCGGCGCTGATGAGAAGATTAAACTTTGGAACGTCCGAGATGGTGTTTGCATCAAAACCTTAACCGGGCACGGACATGAGGTATTTGCTTTAGCGTTTCATCCGCTCCCCTCAACCCTTCTGAATCAGGGGGGCATAGGGGGGATCTTGGCTAGTGCCAGCGGCGATCGCACCGTTAAACTGTGGGATATTAACGATGGTAAATGCTGCCAAACCCTTACAGGACATACAGATTGGGTACGCAGCGTCGCTTTTAGTCCCGACGGGCAAACCTTGGCCAGCAGTAGTGCTGATGGTGCAATTAAACTGTGGGATGTCCGTCAGGGTAAGTGTCAGAGAACTTTAAACGCCCATACAGGCTGGGTGCGATCGATCGCCTTTAGTCCCGACGGGGAAACCCTTGCTAGCAGCAGTAGCGATCGCACCATCAAAATCTGGAACTATCGTACCGGAGAATGCCTGAAAACTTATAGCGGACATACTAACAGCGTCTACTCGATCGCCTATAGTCCCGACGGTCAAATTCTGGTTAGCGGCAGTGGCGATCGCACCGTGAAAATTTGGGATTGTCAAACCGATACCTGTATTAGAACTTTACACGGTCATACCAATGAAGTTTGTGCCGTTGCTTTTAGTCCAGACGATCGCACGCTAGTATGCGTCAGTTTAGATCAAAGCGTCAGGCTGTGGGACTCTCACACTGGTCAGTGCTGGAAAACTTGGTATGGCAATACCGATTGGGCATTTCCCGTCGCTTTTAGTCCGATCCTGCCAAACCCCTTCCCCGATCCGATCGAATCCGGTTCCATCGACCCCGAAACTCTGCCCTCACACCGTCCTGGCGGACACCCCTCTCCCAAGCTTGGGAGAGGGGAAGGGGGTGAGGGCAAACCAGGTTATGCAAACCAGATTTCGGCTCGAGTAGGGCTAGGGGGGATCTTAGCCAGTGGCAGCAACGACAAAACCGTAAAGCTATGGGATTGGCAAAGCGGCAGTTGCCTGAAAAGCTTGGCAGGACATACAGACTTTATTTATGGCATTGCCTTTAGTTCAGATGGACAAATCTTAGCCAGCGCCAGTACGGATTCTTCAATTAGGTTGTGGAATGTTGGTACAAGCCAAACCAATTCCGAATTAACAATTGCGTTCGCGCAGCGTGCCGGAGGCATCTATTGCGAATTGCGAATTGACAATTGTTTCGGTCAATGTTGCCAAATTTTGCTCGGACATACCGATTGGGTATACAGTGTCGCCTTTCATCCCCAAGGTAAAATCCTGGCCAGCGGTAGTGCCGACTGTACGTTAAAGCTATGGGATCTCAGTACGGGTCAATGCCTGCAAACCTTAAGCACCCATACCGATAAAATATTTGGAATTGCTTGGAGTCCAGATGGGCAAACCTTAGCTAGTGCCAGTGCTGACTGTACGGTAAAACTGTGGGATGTTCGTACAGCTAGTTGCATCAGCACCTTGCACGGACATGATAATCGGGTATATGCAGCTATCTTTAGTCCCGATGGGCAGATCGTCGCTACTGGCAGCACAGATAAAACCGTGAAACTCTGGGATTGGAGGACAGGTGAATGTCTCAAAACCTTGAACGGACATACTAATTGGGTATTTGCCCTAGCTTTTAGTCCTGACGGACAAACCTTGGCTAGCGCCTCTCACGATCGCACCGTCAGATTTTGGGATGTCAGCACTGGGCAATGCCTTCATGTTGGCCTTGGACATACGCATTTAGTCTCTTCTGTCGCCTTCAGTCCTGATGGCCAAGTCGTGGCTAGCGGTTCTCAAGACCAAACCGTCAGGCTGTGGGATGTCAAAACAGGTAAATCGATCGAGACGTTGCGGGCGAAAAGACCCTACGAGGGGATGAATATTACTAGAGTCAAAGGATTAACTGAGGCCACGATTTTGACCTTGCAATCTTTGGGGGCATCGATCGAGAAGAATGCAGGAGTTCAGAATAATCCTGAACTTCTTTAAACTCTTAGTGATATTAAATCCGCTTAGCAAAAGTTGGTTTGCCCACCCTGCCGGAAGCCGCTGCGCGTCTACACCCCGCTTTCGACACCTCTCTCCCACCTCAAAGAAGCCCTCTCCTACAAGGCTAAAGGCTACCGTGTATACATAAGTTATCGGTCTGAAGTTGGACGTTGTAGATCCCCCTAAATCCCCCTTAAAAAGGGGGACTTTGAGAACTTCCCCCTGCTTGGTGCAAGCTGGCGCGTATACACATCTCGCCCTCACCCTAAATCCCTCTCCTACCCCCCCCTGTGTCCCCCCTTGGTAAGGAGGGAGTCGGGAGAGGGACTTTAACCGCCTCAATTAGCATTGAAACTTCTTGGCGGCTAATGCCCGAACTAGTTTGACTCCGGGTCCCCTTCTCCCTGGGGAGAAGGGGCTGGGGGATGAGGGCTTTCCCAAGTATTGCGAGCCTTAAAGACTTATGTATACACGGTAGCCCAAGCTGGGAGAGGGGTTGGGCGCTGCCCTGAAGCTCTGCCGAAGGGGGTGAGGGCACCGATTCATGCTTTTAATAACCCGATTTGATACGATCGTCTTTACCATGAATTTGCAAAAATAACAAGATCGATTGAGCAAACCCCAAACCGATCTATCAAAATCGCAATTAGTTAGGCGATACTTAAAACATAAAAAATCTGCTTGATGCCAATATGTATAAAGTCGCGTCTCCAGAAGTTAAGTTGAAAGAAATAGCTAATATTTACGCAGAACCACCCATATCCTTTGAAATTGCTTTAAAAATAGCAGATGGGGCGGTTTTTGCTAAGAAGTCCAGGCACTTAAAAAACATTGAAGTTGCCGTGTTGCGCGGAGCTTGGCTCGGTCAGAGATATGACGAAATTGCTGAAGCCGTAGGATACGCCCCCGAATACATCAAGCATGATGTCGGCCCTAAATTGTGGCAGACCCTTTCATCGAGTTTAGGTGAAAAAGTCAGTAAGACGAATTTGATGTCAGTGCTGGCCCAACAAACTAGCCTGCAAGTAGAAGAGGGAGAAAAATCCTCGCCTGCTATTTCCCCTGAAGCCTTTCAGACATTAGAGCCACCCAGCGGGGTAATTCCGCTAGACTCCGACTGTTATATCGAACGCCCGCCGATCGAATCTCGCTGTTATCAGGAAATCGGCAGACCGGGAGCGCTGATTCGGATCAAAGCACCCAGTCAAATGGGCAAAACTTCTCTCATGGTGAGAATTCTCGATCGCGCCAAGCAACAGAACTCTGACCAGGGAGAACCAACATCTACCGTAGTCTTGAGTTTACAACAGGCAGAACGGGCGATTTTTGCCGATATCGATAAATTCTTGCGCTGGTTTTGTACGTCGATTACTCGCAAACTGCAATTGCCCTGTAGAGTCGAAGATTACTGGAGCGATAGCTTTGGCAGCAAAAGCAACTGCACCGCTTATTTAGAAGACTGTATCCTGCCAGAAGTTAAGGGTGCTTTAGTGCTGGCTTTAGAGCGATTGGATGAGATATTTTTATATCCAGAAATTGCTGACGATTTTTTGACTCTGTTGCGTTCTTGGTACGAAGAAGCTGCCTATGGAGACATCGGCAATCCCCTCTGGCAAAAACTTCGATTGATTATCGTTCACTCGACCGAAGTTTATATCCCGCTAGATATCAACAAATCTCCTTTTAATGTCGGATTGGCGATCGAGTTACAGCCGTTTACTGCCGAACAAGTCAACCAGTTGGCCCAGCGTTACGCCCTGACTTTATCTGACAGCGAACTCGATCGATTGATGCAACTAGTAGCCGGACATCCTTATCTCATCCAACGAGCTTTTTATTATTTAGTCAGACAAGAACTGACATGGGAACAACTTTGGCAAACAGCTACCACCGATGCCGGAATTTATGCCAACCATCTGCATCGACACTTACGAAGTCTTCAAGAGCATCCCCAACTAGAAGCTGCCTACAGACTGGTATTAAACTCACCGACTCCGATCGAACTAGAACAGATTCTTGCTTTTAAGCTTCACAGTATGGGATTAGTCACCTTGCAAGGAAATCAGGCGATCGCTAGTTGCCAATTGTATCGGCAATATTTTCGCGATCGCCTAGAATCTCCCTAAAGCCTAAATTTAATAAAAGTTAAACGATCGGCTGAGAAACGGTAAAAAAGCCAGAGATTGTAGTCTCTGACTGTTATGGGAATTTTGTCGATCGACTGACCGGATGAAATTTAAAACTCGTCTATAGAGAAACCGTTGGTATTAGCTAACTGACATCTCATAGTCCTGTGCGATCCTACCGTCCGGCAAAAGTCAGATCTTCTGTCACCGTTGGCATCGACAAATCCTCGCAGGGCATCGGCATAGCCCAAATCGGTATCCGTGTAGCCAGCGAACAGATATTGATTGCTGCCAAAACCATTAGTTTCAGCTAGATTGCAAGCCAAGAACCATTTGGGGTTGCCTACTATCCGACAAAAATCAGCTTTCTTATCCCCATTGACATCAACAAAGTTACGAGGGGCAACCGCATGACCGAGATCGATACCTGGAATACTTTGGAATTGGTACTGATTAGCACCAAACCCATTAGCTTCAGCTAGATTGCAAGCTAAGAATCTGTTGGTATCTCCGACGAGGCGGCAAAAGTCAGCTTTGCCATCGCCATTGACATCGGCAAAGCTGCGGGGGGCATCGCTATAACCGAGATCGATCGCCTGAATGCTTTGAAACTGGTACTGGTTAGCCCCAAAGCCAGTAGTTTCAGCCAAATTGCAAGCCAAGAATCGGCTGGCACCTCCCACAGTGCGGCAAAAGTCAGCTTTGCCATCGCCGTTGACATCAGCAAAGCTGCGGGGGGCATCGCCATAACCGAGATCGATCCCTGAGATGCTTTGAAACTGGTATTGATTAGCTCCAAAACCAGTAGTTTCAGCTAAATTGCAAGCCAATAATTTACTAGCATCGCCGACAACGCGGCAAAAGTCGGCTTTGCGATCGCCGTTGACATCAACAAAGGCTCTGGGTAGATCTGGATAACCAGCATCAATCCCTGGAGTGCTTTGGAAGGTAGCGCCTTTAGCAAAGCCTTCTTCATTAGTAAGACGACAGGCGATCGTTTTCGTTGCTCCCTGACCTTCTAACTGACAGCGATCTGCCCTGCGATCGCCGTTGACATCAGCGAACGAAACTAATTCCGGTCTGGAGGTGGGATACACGGCAGCAACGCCTACAATATCGATCGAACTAAGATTTTCGCTGCCAAAGCGAACTCCCGTTTGATTTACGCAGCCATCCCAGTAGTTCATAATCGAATCCCAATCGTAACTGCTTGGGTTGACTATGGTATAGAAAAAATTATTCGGATAAGTCGTACCGTAGTTATTGACTGTAGTTTCATTTTGAGGGCAGCTTGCAGGTCTTCGGGGATGCAACCATTCGTGTTGGAATCCGATGACGTGTCCAAACTCGTGAATGGCATACTGCTCGGCGCAGGCAAAGCTATACTCAACATGGGTAGTTCTCCAGTTGTAGCTGATACAGCGATTGAATTGTTTGCCCCAAGCGGCAAACTGGGTGTGCATTCTGGCTCCCAAAGGCGACGAGTTGCTAGTGACATTCTCAGCATCGGGTCCAACGAACAGACTGACGTATTCTCGTCGTTGAGTGGCACTCAGGGTATTGCAATACTGCCAGCCAACAAAACGTACAGAACTCCACTTTTCCCAACTATTGCTCAAGGCAGTTCTCACCTTGCCAATGACATCGCTCACGCTGGGATTGGGAGCGTGAATCAATCCAGCGTTTGCCCCGTCTCCTCTTTGGGTGGTGGAACTACTCGGATCGATACAAACTGGAACGTAGGTGTAGCCATCGTATGATGTTACCCATCGCCCTGAGTTATCAAAAACAGAGGCTTGGGCTGCTCGTGGAGTCAGAGATAAGGGCAGGGTAGCGATTAACCCAAAAAATAGTCGTATCCATGGGTGTGAATTAGCGAGTTTAACAGGCAATTTTTCCATTAATTTTCTCCTGTAGTTGAGCGATAAAATTTCAATCTAGTTCTGATAATTAGGTTGATAAGTTGTACCTCGATACTTTAATTCAACTGTTACTTGGTATCCTTGCATCATTTCCTGCTGTGGTAATTTCACCGCAATCCCGCGATATTTACCAATGATTTCTTCGGGATAATTGGTAACAGCAAAAGCTGGCAATTCATATTTGTTGCCGCGATAATTAAGTTGCATGGTTTAGTCCTCAATAGGCGATGAATAATGTTTCATAACCTAGTTATAAATTGCGAAAATACTATCGTCGATACAGAAAAGTTAGGGAGTTAAAGCAGGAAGCGATCGCTTAACTTTTCATCAAGGCATTCAGATCCTATCTGGCATCATTGCCAGCACTTGTTATGTTTAAAGTCGTATTCGATCGAACTGATACCAATTTAAATTGCAGATTGGGCAGATTGATTCCTGAGATCGTCTCTAGATCGGCATTTCACAATCCAAAATCCAAAATCCAAAATCCAAAATGGTATAAGCTTTCGTTGGGTTTCACTTCGTACCCTGCCTTAAGGCTACGCCTACAACCCAACCTTATTACTTAGAGCAAATATCGGGTCGATCGCCATCTTTACCGTTCTTTAAGTAATCGCTAGCCCAGTAACAACCTCGATCTAATAATTTGTCTAGGTTGGAGTGCAAATCTAGATGCCAAAGAACGACATTGCCAGTTGCATCAGAGGAGGCGAGGGTTTCCCCGTCGGGACTGAAACTCAAACTTCTAATTCCAGATGGGTGTCCTCCTAGAACTTGCAACAGTTCGCCATTGCGACTCCAGAGGTAGATGTAGGCAGCTTCGCAAGCGGTGGCTAACACTTGCCCGTCGGGACTAAAGCTAGCAGCATTCACCTCACCAGTATGACCTGTGAGGGTTTTCAATGCCTGACCTTGACGGTTCCACAGTTTGATGGTCTTATCGGCGCTGGTGGTGGCGATTATCTGCCCGTCAGGACTGAAAGTTAAAGCTAGAACCCCTCCTTGATGTCCTTGTAATGTCGCTAACTCTTTCCCCTGACGATTCCAGAGTTTGACCGTGTTATCTTCGCTGGTGGTGGCAATTATCTCTCCGTCGGGACTGAACCGCACGCTTCTGAGTCCGCCTTTATGTCCGCGTAAGGTTGCTAGTTCTTGCCCTTTGAGGTTCCAAAGTTTAGCAGTTGTATCCCAACTGGCACTGGCAATGGTTTGGCCGTCGGGACTGAAACTGGCGCTGCGGACATCTGCTAGATGTCCCTTGAAAGTTAGCAACAGTTGACCGCGAGCGTTCCAAAGCTTGACGGTTTTGTCTTTGCTGGCAGTTAAAATTTTTTGTCCGTCGGGGCTAAACTGCAAGCTTCTGACGGTATCTCCGTGACCCTGAAGCGTTACCCGTTCTCGTCCCATGGGAGTCCAAAGTTTGGCCAAGGTATAACGTCCGGTGGTGCCGATCGATCTGCCATCGGGACTGAAGCTAACTCCCCAAATGGCTTCCTTGCCCCAACGATCGTGCCAGATTATCGCTTTCTGAAAATGGTTCTCGCTCGATCGCTGCTGGGCAGTTAATCCTTCCAAACTCCACAGCCGCACGGTGCGATCGTCGCTCCCGCTGGCTAAAAATCGACTGTCGGGACTGAAGTTTAAAGCCGAAACGCCATCGGTATGTCCCTGTAGGATTTGCAAGCGATCGCCTTGACGGTTCCACAGCCGCAAGCTGCGATCTAAGCTAGAGGTAGCAATGGTTTGGCCGTCGCGACTTAATACCACCCCCGTAACGGCATCCTCATGTCCTTTGAGAGCGAGTAATTCTTCACCTTTAGCGTTCCACAGCTTGGCAGTTTTATCTCGACTAGCAGTGGCAATGGTTTGGCCGTCGCGACTGAAGGTGACGTACATCACCCAATTTTGATGCCCTCGCAGCACCGTGAGTTCTTCTCCGTCCAAACTCCAGACTCTAGCAGTACCATCTCGACTAGCAGTAGCGATCGCTTTGCCGTCAGGACGAAAACTAATCGCCATCACGGGAGCGCCGTGGGTAGGAAACGACTTTAGCTCCCGCCCTTGCAAATCCCACAGTTTGAGAGTTCCATCCCAGCCGACTGAAGCCACCCGCTGGCCGTCAGGACTGAAACTGACGCACGCCACCCAATTTTTGTAACCACGGAATGTGGTAATTTCTTGCCCGTCTCGAACTCGCCAAATCTTGACGGTTTTATCGCGGCTGGCACTCGCCAGCAGTTGGCCGTTGGGGCTAAAATTCACGCTCCAAACCGCATCTTGATGGCCTTGCAAGGTACGCAGCAACCGCCCGTCGCTGCTCCAAAGTTTTATCGTCTTATCCCAACTGGCACTGGCGATGGTTTGTCCGTCGGGGCTGAATTTCACCCGCGCGATCGCATCGGTATGTCCTGCTAAACGGTTGCGCTCCCGCACCCAGTAAAGCGCCTGACGCAGATCGTCTTGTACCAGCATTCTCAACTCTCGATCGGCTTTGTTCCAGCCGATTTGTTTCAACTTGGTACCTGCTTCCAAACTTTTAACCAGAGCATCCAGGGGTTGATAGTCAGCCGATAGCCTTTGGGATGAAAGCGTCAGCGCCCTGACTTCACCGAGAGCCACCTGCTGCTGTTTTTGTGTAGTTTGCCAAGCAAATAAACTCGATACTCCTAACAATAAGACGGCAATGCCTGAAACCGCAGATAATCCCAGCAGACTTTGGCGAATGGTACGTTTAGCTTGCTGTTCGGCGGTAAATAGAATCTGGTTTGCCCGTTCGGATGCAGCTAAAGCACTCTGCATATCTCGTTTGTCAGCTTCCTCGCTAGCGGCTAGGAAGTGGTAATCCTGGTTGCTGAGGCTTTTACCCTTGGCCCAGTTTTCAGCATCCTTGAGAGCTTGTCCCCGCAACAAAACAGCGTCATTCTGGTAGTTAGAGGCCACCCAAGCGTTGAGGAGATGGGCATAGGGACGCAATTTTTGCAGTTGCTTTTCTATCCACTCCAGGTTGAATACTTCCTGATAGATGCGGTTATAGGAACGCAAGTAACCTGCTTGTTTGACTACCAATCCCGATAACAGCAATTCGATCTGTTCGGCTGAGTCACCAGCACTTACACCTCCATCCTGTAAAACCTGTCGATATAGTCCCAACAGCCGACTGGCACGCTGTTCGTCGATTAGTAGGCGATCGCGGATAGTTCTTAAATGGGGCGGTTCGTCTTGCGCTACCCAGTTGTCGATAATGCCAGATTGCACGATCGCTTCTATTTGGGAAACTGTCGAGTTGGGAGCCTCGCTAGCAGCCACCATCTGACAAAGTTTTTGCGTCAGGAATGGTTGCCCTCCCGTCCAAGATAAAATCTCTTTGAGGACAGCTTGCGGATCGTCTGCTTGGCCGATCGATCCCTGAGTTAAGGCTCGAGCTTCTTCCAGTTGAAACCCAGTTAATTGAATCGCCCGGCCGAGGTTAAACGGAGTACGGCTTTTGTCAGTAATTAAATCGGATGGTGTTGCCACCCCCAATATAGTAAAAGTGAGATGTTCGCATTCGTGGCAAGAACGTAAAAGGGCAAAAAAGTCGTCGGTATCGAAAGGTAAACTCAAAGTGCTGTCGATTTCATCAAAGAAAACGATAATCGGTCGATCGATTGCCCCTAGCAGATCCTCCCGCAGCAATTCTCCCAGGCGATTAACGGGCGAGAGAGCTTGGTGTTCTGCCAACCAATAACGCAGATTAATTTGCCCAGACAGCCCCAACCCGCGCACCAGTCGCATCATAATATCGGCATACCACTGGTCGGCGCTGCTGTGGCGATTGCCGATGCCAGAGAGATCGACATTGACGCAAGCAAATCCTTCCGCTTGCAATCGTTTGGTGACGCGAACCCGCAAACTCGATTTCCCCACTTGGCGAGAGTTGAGGACGTAACAGAACTCCCCGGCTTTAAGGGCTTGGTAGAGTTCTTCATCTGCTGGCCGCACGACATAGCTGGGGGCATCTGCTGGCAGTCCGCCACCGACCTGATATTTGTAGGATGAAATCAGTTTGGGCACAGAAGTTCTCTCCTGCGATCGAGGAAATGGAAATAACTCTCTTTCCTCTCTTTTATAGGATTGATGGCGGAAAAAGTCGATACAGAAAAGTTAGTGATTTGGAAACGAAGCTTGAGTCGTGGGAGTATGTCAAAGTAGAGAAAGATTTTTCCGAACAGACAGATGGAACTCCATGAAATAGAAGCAGCTTTGCAGAGCGCGGAACCGCACGAGCGCTGGGGGGCAATCGCCCAACTCGGCAATTATGATGCCTCAACCGCAGTGCCGATATTGATTAGCAAACTGCAAGATCCAGTATTTTTAGTCCGCTCTTTTGTGGCGAGGATACTGGGCAAGCATCAAACGGCCGAGTCGTTTGCGGCTTTATTGGAAATGATCGAATTCGAGCGCGATCCCAACGTCAAAGGTGAAGCTTGTAATTCCCTGTCGCTGTTCGGCCAAGTATCGGCTTCTCACTTAGTAAAGACATTTCACCAAGACGATCAATGGTTGGTGCGCCGCAGCATTCTTGCGGCTTTGGCAGATATGGATTGTCCCGACGAACTGCTCGATGTCTGCATTGTGGCCTTAGGTGGCGAAGATCTGAGCGTTCGAGAAGCTGCGATCGATGGATTTGCTTTACTGGTCGGTACTACCAAAGAAACTGAGGCTCTGCAACAAGTTCTAGCTTGCAAAAATGAAGATTCGTGGCGAACGCGAGTTCGAGTTGCCCACACCCTGAGAAAATTTGCTACCCCTGAAGCCAGAGCAGCTTTAATGGAACTGAGGCAAGATGAAGATCGTCGGGTGGTAGCAGCCGCACTGGAAGGAGCATTATAAACTCGACTTCTTCTAAACTGACTGAGAGAAAGATTTTTAGGGACTGTTAGCTTTTAACTTGAGTTAGGTCGATCGTATCTTTACCGCTACTCTCCCAAGCATTTAGCCCTCCAGCGATCGAAACTACATTCGTGTATCCCATTTTATTAAGCGTATCGGCAGCTATGGCACTGCGGTTGCCGCCCGCACAATAACAGACAATAGGCGTAGATTTATCTATAGCGATTTCCTCGATCGTCTCCTCTAGTTGGCCTAAACTGATATTGGTAGCTTTGGGCAAGTGCTGCTGTTGATATTCGGTTTCTTCTCTAACATCAAGAATTAGAGCGTTCGATCGCTCGCCTATTGTTTCAGCTTCATCTGGGGAAACTTGTTTGATTCGAGTTTTAGCTTCCGCAGCCTGCTGGAGAAAATCTTCGTGTTTCATGACCTTTACTACCGACAACTTGTTAACACCTTAGCAACAAAACTTCTCGAACCTGCTGGGCGATTTTCTGCCAATTGAAGTTAGCGACAGCATATTCGCGGCAGGCAGTGCTTGAAGGCAGGGATGTTTTACCTAAAAGCAATGCTAGCAAACGATCGGCGATCGCCTTTGTATCCGTCGAATCGGTAATTAACTCCGGGGAGAAAGGAGTTAGAATCTCTGGCATTCCTCCAACTGGGGTGCAAAGGGCTGGAGTACCACAAGCAAGAGATTCTAGAATCACTAATCCAAATCCTTCTAAAGACTGACTGGGCATTACAGTCAGATCGGCTGCCTGGTAAGCAACGGGCAATTGTTCGTCTGGTAGAAATCCCAAAAGTTTGATGTGGCTGGTAAGTCCTAATTCTTCAACTTGCCGTTCTAAGGATGCTTGCAGCGGGCCGCGTCCGGCGATGGCCAGCCAAATGTCGGGAATTTGCGGCTTAATTTGGGCTATGGCTGTTATTAGTTTGTCGAGTCCCATCCGTTGAACTAAGCGACGAGGCGTAAATAGGATCGCTCGATCTTGAGGCCAATTGAGTCGATCGCGGGCCTGCTGACGAGATAAATTGGTCTTAAATCTCTCGATATCGACTCCACCAGGAATGACGTGGATTTTGCTTTCAGGAATTTGGTATTCTCGATGCAAGATCTCGCCGAAAGCTTGGCTGAGAACGATAAAGCGATCGCAGCGATTGTAGACTCTCTGTTCGATCCAATGTTTCAACCAAACGCTCGCCTTGCTCGTGCCCTCCCACTGGCTTTCTAGCGCCCACGGGCCGTGAAAATTAAATGTCACTGGCACGTTTCTAGGCAGCCGATCTAACAGCGGCAAGCTGTAGAGAGCAAAGTGGAGATCGATCGCATCGGGGAGGAGTAAATGGCGCTGGGCAAATTGCTGGCGCACCGACCACAACCGTTGCGGTAAAGAGCTAGCTGGTGAAGCTAGGTTAGTGAGTTGAATCGATGATTCTCCAGTCTTTGGCGGCAAACCCACGCCGCATAGTTCGATCGTATCGCCAGCGGCAGCCAATTGGAGAACTAGCTCGTAAAGATATCGGTTTAGTCCCCCAGGAGTTTCGGGAAACCATCCCATACCCAAACAAAGAAGCGATGCTGAATTAGTCGCACAATAGTTCATGGAGATGTTGAAACTGATTATATGTCTGAGTCTGAACTAATTTTCAGCATACTTTTTTCCTTCTTGGCGATCGCATTTCCCGAGCGAAATTGTTACTAGTAACTCGTTGGCGATGGGAATAATGCAGATTTAGTCTAGGACGGGGGCAAGAAGCGATCGATGCCCCATGCCCTATGCCCCATGCCCTATGCCCTATGCCCCATGCCCTATAACAATCGAACTAGAAAGAGCTAGCGCAGTTATTCCACCAACAAGGATTAGTTTTGATGAAATCCACCACGGCATTATATTTGGGCGAGCCATTTTGATCGATATATTCTAGAGTGCCCCAGCTTCCCCATTTACTATAAGCGCCAACAGAACTAAAGTTCATGAATAACTTACCTCCAGAACTTTTCCAGCGGCTCAAATAGTTTGTATAAAGATTATACATTCTGGGATCTTGATTGGCAGCAATCAACAAATTAGTAATCGTTTGATTGTTTTCTACTCCACCGCGACCGACTAAATGTTGTCCGCCTTCATAGGCAAGCATATCTAAGTTCCTTTGGCTAGCGATATTGAAATTTCTCAACATCGCAGTGTAGGATTTGTCGGCTACGCTTCCTGCCGAACTACTTATTAATTGTCCGCCTTGTTCTAGTTCTTGAAACAATCGATCTAAAGTCCAAGTTTCTAGTTCACTTTGATTGTTGGGTGCGCCTATATGACCGCCAAAGTAGGGAGCGATCGCCATGGCATTAATCCCATGTTTGTAACAGGGTTTATTTATCCACAACGGACAATCTAAAGCTTGAGTAGACTGCCATTCACTAGTAGCTTGAGCGCCCATAACGCAAACTACTCGATGGCTTTGAGTGCCAAACGATCTCTTCCAAATCTGACATATTTGTGCCGTTCTTTTGCCATGCCAGTTAGCTACTTTTGTGTAAGTATTGTGTGCCGATATAGGCCATTCTTTATTAGCCTGCTCTCCCACCCAGCTATACTGGGAAAACTGTGGATTCCAAACTTCGTTAGAATATTCTACATAAACTTTCAACTTGGGAGACAAACTCCTTTTAACTGTACTGGCAAAATTAGTGATGTATTCATCATTAGCCATGTGAGGCATATTGAACCACGGATCGGCGCTAATCCTATTAGATAAACTCACCATGGTTTCTAATGGTACTCCACTGAGAGCATAAGAAGCTGTTTTTCTGGTCGGTCTTCCTTGCCAATTTTGCTGTTTGGAGTTATTTGTCTTCATCCAATCCATGAAGCGAATTGCTTTAAATTTATCGATTTTTTCAATAAATTTAGGGTTAAATCCTTGACTCAATTGGCTTTCATATTCTAGTTTTACTACCTTAATATTGCGGATATAATTACCTGTTTTTTGAGGGTCGGTTTTGGTAATTGTCAGCATTACGCCTCGACCATTATCGGCATTAATATCAATGAGATCCCGTCCGGGAGAAGATAAATTTTTTCTAGCATCACCATGATACTCAATAGTACCTTCACCCTCATATAGAACTACATATTGTCCGGAAGGGTAGCGACCTTTCATCCCTTGAAACAAATAAGTGCTGACGCGGGTGTATATCGGGGCATCTTCAGAAGATGGTAGAGACTTTACCCATCCTTGTGGATCTAAGTTTAAAAGATCTTCTTCTCCCGTATTCCACATATTACTATTGGTACAACCTAGATCTCGATTGGTACACATCGTAAACCAGCGAGTAGAAGACTTAAAAGCATCTAAGAAAGGTAATTCAGTTGACAAAGCATTAATGCCAGCTAGATTAGTACCTACAGGTGAATTAGCGTTAGGGGTTGCAGCGATCGCGGCTGGACTTAATGTCATCAAAAATGCCCCGATCGCTACTGGAGAAATGCTAGCTAGCTTTTTGGCACGCGATCTATCTGCACCAAAATTTTGGGAAAATGTTTTTGCTATCCGAAACCATGCGAGATTCATAAAAGAGCACCACTATTACTAAAGATTAGAAATCGTTCTTGGAAAATTTCTAACCAGAATAATGGGGCAACATCAAACTAAACCTCGGTGTAATTACTGAGGTTTAAAAAAGGTAAATCGGGTTTTTCCGCGATTTTTCTTATACCGTTATTAGAGATTTATGAGACAAGTCGCATTTCTACAAGTATCTGTATTCTCTTTTTTAAATCTCGGTATAGTCTGAGATAAAATTAGCGGAACTGTTGGGCATAGTAACGAGCATATCTATTACCTTGCTGCAACAATTCTTCGTGCGTGCCAGATTCAACGATTTGTCCTCGTTCTAAGACTAAAATTCGATCGGCCCGGCGCACGGTAGTGAGGCGGTGAGCGATGATGAAGACGGTACGATCTTGCATAATCCGCTCTAAAGCTTCCTGCACCAAAGCTTCAGATTCAGAATCGAGGGCAGAAGTAGCTTCATCGAGGATGAGAATTCTGGGGTTAAGCATGACAGCACGAGCGATCGCAATTCGCTGTCTTTGCCCTCCAGATAAATTCGCGCCCCGTTCTCCTACCCAAGTTTGATATCCTTGGACGAATTGGGTGATAAATTGGTCAGCGTTGGCAATTTTAGCCGCATCTCGGACGGCTTCTAGATCGAATTGGGCTTGACCGAAAGCAATATTTTGAGCGATCGTCCCAGAAAATAAAATCGTCTCTTGAGGGACGATGCCGATTTGCCGTCTCAGGCTGGGCAGAGTCACCTGTTTGATATCGATGCCATCGATCGTAATTTCTCCGACTTGCGGATCGTAAAACCGAGGGAGAAGATTGACGAGGGTAGTTTTTCCCGCCCCAGATTCTCCGACTAAAGCGATCGTTTCTCCTGGAGTTGCAAGTAAATCCAGTTCTCTCAGTACCCAATTAAAGTGTGGAGTGTTGGAGGAAGTGTTAAGTGTGGAGTGTGGAGTGTGGAGTAAAAAATTCTCTCCCATCTCCCCATCTCCCCCTCTCCCCATCTCCCCATCTCCCCCTGGGTAAGCAAAGCGGATGTGGCGAAATTCTACTTTGCCAGTGACGGGAGGAAGTGCGATCGCATCTGGTTTTTCTAATACTGTCGGTTCGATAGCTACCAATTCAAATATGCGATCGACAGAGGCTTCACCTTGTTTGAAGTCATTGTAATTGCTGGTGATATGAGCGATCGGATCGATCAGGAGTAGCGCCGCTGCCACAAAGGTAGCAAACTGAGCGCCAGTGAGGTTGCCAATAGAAATTTGCCACCCGCCTAACAGAAATAGCAGCAATACGCTGATGCCATACAAAAATCCGACTACGGGATTTTGAATTGCTCTCAACCGTTCGGCTGCATATTTGGCTTTGAGGTTTTGTTCGGCTTCTTTGGCAAAACGGGCGGTTTCATACTCTTGGGCGGCGAAAGCCTGCACCAAACGAATGCCACTGAATACTTCAGTCAGCAAAGCCGATAAATTAGAGACGCGATTTTGACTGCGGCGAGAAAACTTTAGCATCTGTTCCCCAAACCAAGCAATTAAGAAACCGAGCAGCGGGGCAACGATAAAAGTGGCTAGAGTTAACTGCCAGTTAAGATAAATCATGTAGCCTAACATGACGATCAGTTGCAGCACGCAGGGAACGAAGTCGTGAAAGACTTTATTGACTACTTCGCCAATGCGATCGATGTCTTCTGTCAGGCGGTAAGTTAAATCTCCGGTTTGAGCGGTTTCAAAATAGTTCAGGTTGAGACGGTGCAAGCGGGCGTACACCTGTTTGCGTAAGTCAAAAGCCACCATCAAAGCGCCTTTAGCCATCAAAGCGTCTTGACCGTACATCAAAATTTTCTGCACGAAAAACACCAGAACTAGGCTCCCAGTTATGGGGCCGATTCCTGGCATATTACCCTGCCCGATCGAACTTATCAATTGACCTGCAAGGGCGGCTTGGATCGGCCAGAATACCGTCACCCCTAGCGTACAAGCAAATGCCTGAGCGATCGTTTGCCACTGCGGGTGGATGTAAGGTAGCAGTTGCCAGTAATTAGAGCGTTTTTTCAAGTGGCGATCCCCAAAGCTATTTTTCCCTGGTATGACGGTATCAGATTGTAGGTTGAGTTGAGCGATAGCGAAACCCAACACACCAAGAGTGTTGGGTTTCTATATCTAACCCGTTTAATACGTAGTGCGAGCCTCCCACTCGCTAGTTCTGCTGCTCGTGGATGCTCGCACTACTGGTTATTGCGGTTGTTTTGGCTGGATTTGGAACTATATCAAATCCGCTTAGCAAAGGTTGGTTTACCCTCAAAGGAGCCTGCGGCTCCCCTCTCCCAAGGGCTACGGTGTATACACATCTCGCCCTCACCCTAAATCCCTCTCCCACGGGAGAGGGACGAAAGACTCTAACCGCCTGAATTAGGTCATGGAGAATTGCTGGCGACTGAACTGGAAACTGGCTTGACTCCGGCTCCCCTTCTCCCTGGGGAGAAGGGGTTGGGGGATGAGGGCAAGCCGCGTTTAGCAAAGCTCTGGGGGACTTATGTATACACGGTAGCTCCCAAGGGAGAGGGGTTGGGGGTGAGGGCAGCAACTCGGTGTTTAAGAACCGGATTTGAAATTACTTGCCTTTAGGGGCAGAGTTGTTATTGCCAGCAGTTGCCAACACTCTTTCGGCCAGTTTATCTGGAACTTCTTGTAAGTGGTCGTACTCCCAACTGAAGAAACCGACACCCATAGTTAGCGATCGCAACTCGACGATAAAGTCGTGCATTTCGGCTTGGGGTAAGTAAGCAGAAATTTCATCCCAGCCGCGCCAGTCTGATTTGCTGCTGTAGCCGAGAATTTGGCCGCGACGGCCGCTGAGCAGTTGCAAGACTTTAGCGGTAAATTCGGTCGGGGCGTATACCTGAATCGAGAAAATCGGTTCTAGCAGCGTCGGTTCGCACTTGGCCATTCCAGCCTGCATCGCTAACCGGGCGGCGCTTTTAAAAGCTTGTTCCGAACTATCGACCGTGTGGTAAGAACCATTAGTGAGCGTCACGGACACATCAACTACTGGGAAACCCAAAGGCCCGTGGGATAAAAACTCCCGCACGCCCATTTCGACCCCAGGAATGTATTGCTTGGGAACTACGCCGCCGACGATCGTTTCGCTGAATTTAAAGCCCGATCCGCGATCGAGCGGCTTGATATCGAGGTAGACATCGCCAAACTGCCCGTGACCTCCAGATTGGTGCTTGTAGCGGCCGTGAACGGCAGCAGCGGGCTTGCGAATCGTTTCTTTATAAGGCACTTGCGGCAAGTGAGTCGTCATCGGCAAGTTATATTTCCGCCGCAAGCGATCGAGGGCGACTAACAGATGAATGTCGCCTTGTCCCCACAAAATCACTTCGTGGGTGTCGCCGTGCTGTTCCCATGCCAGGGAAGGATCTTCTTCTAATAATTTCGAGAGTGCGCCACTGAGTTTAACTTCATCGTTGCGCTTTTCAGGCGCGATCGCTTGGGCAAAAACAGGTTTGAGTCGATCGGCTTTGGGCAATTCGTCGGCCGTTTGCTTGCCATTGTTACTCAAAGTATCGCCAGTTTTAATTCCTTCTAAACGTCCCACTGCCACGATTTCGCCAGCGCGAGCTTCGTTAACGCTTTGCTGTTGTTGTCCCATCAGGCGGTACAAACCACCAGCCCGCACGCCATTGAGGACGGCACCATCGGTTAAAATGCCATTCCACACTCGCACTAGCGACAGTTTGCCGCCTTGGGGAGTGTAATAAGTTTTAATTACTTGGGCTAGGGGGGCTTCAGCGTGGAGGACGATACCGCGACGTTCGGCGGTGCTATCGGCATTGGGGGCTTCTCTTACCAATGCTTCCAACAGTGGTCTGACTCCATAATCCTGGTCGGCAACTCCCAGGAACACGGGGACGATTAAATCTGCCCCTAATTCCATCTTCAAATCTCGAACGATCTCTTCTTGGGGTGGCTCGATATCTTCTAGTAATTCTTCTAATAAGTGGTCGTCAAAATTGGCTAATTCTTCCAGCATTTCTGCCCGCGCCGCGTGTTCTTGCTCTTTTAAATCTTCTGGCAACGGCACCGGATCGGCTGGCGCTCCGGCGTGATAGTGGTAAGCTTGCTCGGTGACTAAATCGATAAAGCCAATTAATTCTTCTCCCTGGCCGATGGGGTATTGGTGGGGGATTAAGGGGCGACTGGAAACGCTTTTCAGGGCGTGCAACACGTCCATGAAGTTGTTGTTGGCTCGATCCATTTTGTTGATAAAAACGAGGTGGGGAATTTCCCAATCATCGAGAAATTTAAATAAAGGAGCCAAAGTCAAAACGCGATCGCTTACTGGTTCGCAAACTACGACAGCCGCATCTACTCCCACTAAAGCGTTATATGTTTCTTGGGCGAATTCCACCGATCCCGGACAATCTAAAAACGTGAAATGCACGTCTTCATAATTGGTATGAGCCGACGTTATTTCCACGCTCATATGGCGATCGCGAGCTTCTTGGGCGCTGTCTGCGACTGTATTTCCCTCTTTGACCGTACCTTTACGAGAAATTGTCCCCGCAACCGATAAGATGCTTTCTAACAGCGTCGTTTTACCGCTTAAGTAGGGACCGACAATAGCCACATTGCGGGTCCCGATCGTTCCTTTTTCGCTCATAAGTCACCCCTTTTCAGAATGCAAATGCCACTTATTTCTTGTGAGATTAGCGCGTTCTGACCGGAGTAAACAAAAATTGCAATTTCTTTTAAGGTATACCTCGATACTAATTAACTAAATTTACGTAATATTTATTATTTCTGATTTTTATTAACAAAAAATTCAGATTGCAAAGAAATATTTAGAGAAGAACAATCTTGCGGGGTAGGCTTCCAGCCTGCTCGCTGGGACAGCCGGGACGGCTATCCCACAAGTCATGAATGGATAGCTATATTATTGATTCTACTTAGGTAATGGCTCCAGTAATAGGGTTGTATGGTTATCGATTAAAGTTAGCGTGCCGTCGGGAGAAATGGCGCTAAAACCTTCAAAATAATCCCTGGCTTCTGGTGGTAGCTCGGAAAAGTCAAATAAAGCATCGCCATTCGCAATATCTGCCCAAAAATAGCGCAGGCTGGGAGCTAACTTTTCGGCTTCGTCCAGCGGGAGATTTAAGGGAGCTTCAGTCAGCAGTTTAATGGTAAAGGGAAAAGAGCGATCGCCCATCCATTGACGAGACATCTGCGGCAAGTCGAAAAATCCAGGAACTTCGCTGATTCGATCGGATTCAATTTGCAGCCATTTTCTACCTCGATCGTCGAGGTGAAAATTAAATATTCTGTAGGGATGGGGGTAGCTGACTAAAGAACCAGTAGTAATATCATAAATTCCATCTTTATAGGCGACATCTTGAACGTGCAAATGCCCGGTAAATATTAGCTGTACGCCAAATTTTTGCAGGATCGATAGCAACTCGGAAGCATTGTCGAGCATATACCGCCGACCCAGACAATGGGAGGATTGACCTGGTAAATGTTCGATAACGTTGTGATGTACCATTACCATTACCAGTTGGCGATCGAGAGCTATTAGTTCTCGTTCTAACCACGCCAACTGAGCTTCATCTAAACGCCCTAACTGTTGGCCTTGAGGATCGAAATGGTTAGAATTCAATCCAATTAGCTGCACTCCAGGCAATATCTGACGACTGTAATCGAGTTGGGATGCGTTTTCGTATCCCAACTGGCGGTAATAGTGAGGAAAATCTGCCAATCCGATCGTTCGACTGGTGGGGAGTAAACTAGGCACGTCATGATTTCCAGGGACGACGTAGACGGGAAAAGGTAATAAGGCTAAACGCGATCGCAACCAAGCATGATTTTCTGGTTCGCCGTCTTGGGTTAAATCTCCTGGTATGAGTAGGAAATCGAGATCGTACTGCTCTAAATAAGCCAACGCCATTTCGATCGCTGGGATGCTGACTTCAACTAAATGAAAGCGATTGGGATGATTCCAGATAGTTTCAGGCAGAGCGACGTGCGGATCGCTAATGACACCAAAGCGGAAATTGAGACTCATAAGCTGATAAGCATCTAACTACTCTTGCCTGTTGTCTATTCCTTTATTCGACAAAACTTAAATACACGAAGGTTTTTATAACCTTTACTTCTAAAGTTATAGAAGTTTTGGTTTTGAGAGTTGATGCGTTTCCAACCACAGAGGGAGTAGATGGGCAGCGAGAAAAGATAACCTCAGAGGGAGTAGATGGGCAGCGAGAAAAGATAACCTCAGTTTAAGACATTAGGAAGGAGAAATATGAAGAAATCTAATTGGTCGAAATTGGTGGCTACAGGAGTGCTGGCGGGAAGTTTAATCTTAGTACCGTTAACTCTACCTGCCTCAGCCCAAACTGGAACTGGCCAAGATCCTACTTCTACCCCAGTTCAGGATACTGCTGTCAATAGAGACGATAACGATTTTAATTGGGGCTGGTTGGGTTTACTCGGTCTAATTGGTTTAGCTGGTTTAGCTCGCAAACGCGAAGAACCTACCCGTTACCGCGATCCTAACGAAGTAAGCTCCTCTTCTTACAGGCAGTAAAGATCCAATGAGTCAATTTGTAGGGAACAAGGTGGGCATTAAATGTCCACCTTTCGTTTTAATATCATATGTTCAACGGCCGGCCATCCTCAAACACCACCAGTTCCCCCGGTAGAATGGTCGTCCAAACTTCGTTATCGGTTAAAGGTGTCGTGGCTACGATCGCGACTCGATCGCTCGGTGAGGTCAAAGCTTGAAAGTCTACGGTGATATCTTCATCGATCGAGTGGGCAGCAGCAAATGGTGCCTGTCGCACGATATAACAAAGCTTGGTGGAGCAGTGAGCGAACAGCCGTTCTCCATCTGAAAGTAGGTAGTTGAAAGTACCATGACTGGCAATAGTGCTGGTAATCTCTTGCAGCACTGGATACAACATCTCTAGCGATGGTTTCTCGCCAGGAAACCTCTGCTGTAGGGTGTTGAGCATCAGGCAAAGAGCTTGTTCGCTATCGGTTTCCCCTACTGGACGATAGATGCTATTGCCGACTGGCGGTAAATTTGGCAGATCGCCGTTATGGGCAAACACCCAATTTCGTCCCCATAATTCCCTTTTAAATGGGTGGCAATTTTCTAACTTAATCGCGCCGAATGTGGCTTTGCGAATATGAGCGATCGCGTTCTGAGATTTAATCGGATATTGTCGAATAAAAGCGGCAATGGGGGAAGTAATAGATGATTTGTCATCTAAAAACAGCCGACAGCCTAGCCCTTCAAAAAAGGCAATACCCCACCCATCTTTATGTTCGTCGGTTTTGCCTCCTCGCGCGCAAAACCCTTCAAACGAGAAGCAAATGTCCGTTGGAACATTGCAGTTCATCCCCAACAACTGACACATGAGATGAATGATGAATGATGAATGATGAATGCAGACAGGATTTCATCAGAAATCGACCCCCCGCTTTAAATCTACACCTCGATCGGCGTAGTGTTTGTGACATACCATTTCCGAGTGGATGCTGGCCAGATCGAAGTAGGCTGGTTGATTCAGACAGCGCCCAGTAATAATGATTTGGGTGTCTTTGGGCTTGCGGAGCAGGGCATCGATAATCGGTTTTTCGTCTAGGAGTTCTAAATCGACGGTAGGATTGAGTTCGTCAAGGATGATGGTTTTGTAAAGTCCAGAAGCGATCGCGCTAGTGGCAATTTCCCAACCTCTTTCGGCTTCCACGTAATCTAATTCTTGCTGTTGTCCGCGCCAGACGATCGCATCTCGCCCGCAGCGCTGGTGATCTACCAAATCGGGATAGATTTGTTGTAAGGCTGCGATCGCTGCATCTTCTGTATACCCAATCCCACCTTTGAGCCATTGCACGATTAAGACGCGGTGCGACTTATCGGTACTAATTCCCCGTCCGATCGCTTGTAAGGCTTTGCCCAAGGCGCTAGTAGATTTACCTTTCCCCGCCCCGGCGTAAATTTCGATCCCTTCAATTTTCTTCTCCGCTGCTAGAGGGTGGTGGTGAGACTTCATTTCGGAGTGGAGATCGGCAATATCTAGCAGTGCTTGAGGCGTTCCCCGGCCGGTGATAATTACTTCTAGATGTTCTGGTTTGTGTTTGAGGGCGTTAACGATCTCTTCGATGGGTAACAACCCTAAATCGAGGACGGGGTTAATTTCGTCGAGAACGATGACGGAATACAACTCGCTGGCGATCGCTCCTTTGGCGATATCCCAACCCCTTTGAGCCTCAGCTTTGTCGAAGCGAGTAATTTCGTCTTTGCCAAAAAATTCCGCCCTGCCAGTACGTACTTGGTCGATCAGATGGGGAAAACCGCGTCGCAAAGCTTCGATCGCTGCATCTTCATCGTAATCGCGTCCCGGACCTTTGAGAAATCGCAGCAGCAGCACTCGCGTATCGAATCCGGTATTGATTCCCAATCCGATCGAGCGCAAAACCACCCCTAGTGCGGCTTGAGACTTGCCCTTGCCAGCACCATCATAAACGTGAATCTGACCGACGAGCCGTTCGGAACGAACCGCTGCGGTGCGAATACCAATACCAGTTCTCGTCATGGCTTTAGGAGTTCAGGAGTTCAAGAAGTGTGGAGTCTGAAGTTGTCAACTGCGTCAGTCCCCACTCTCAGCGCCAGCGGAGTGGGTTCAGATAGCGGGGCAATCAGCGCGTCTCAATGCCGCGTTGATTCCCAACCAAAGCCCTAATTGCTTCACGAATAGCATCATTCAGTGATATTTCCCAAAAAGCTGCATAAGCAGCAATCGCCTTATGTTCGGATTCCGATAACCTCAAGCTAAATCTTTTCATGGTGCTATATTTGATGCTATAATAATTGCTATGATAACACGCCGCGTTACTTTTAAACTTTATCCAACAAAGCTACAGCAAAACACTCTACACTATTGGCGCAAGCTTCATTGTTTGTTGTACAACGCGGCAGTCTACAACCGTAAAACTCAGTATCAGAAATTCGGTCATGCAGTTAATTATTTGGAGCAGCAAAACTGCTTGCCAAGTTTTAAAGAAGTATGGCCCGAATATAAACCTTTGGGATCTCATGCCTTGCAATCGACACTCAAGCGAGTTGATTTAGCGTTCAACCGCTTTTTTAAAGGATTGGGAGGCTACCCAAAATTTAAAGCATCGCGTCGATATAGCGGTTGGACGTATCCATGTAATGCTGGCTGGAAAGTACAGACGACAGGGAATAACGGCTATTTGGAGCTATCTAATTTGGGCAGTATCCAGATGCGAGGCCAAGCTAGAACTTGGGGAACACCCACCACTTGCACCATGATTTTTCGGCATGGTAAATGGTATGCCTCAATTACCGTCAACTGCACGCCAGAACGTTTGACGGGTAATGGGGCAGTTGGGATCGATTTAGGATGCAAGGAAGCGATAACCTTTTCCACAGGAGAACAAATTTCCAAACCAGATTTCATTCAGATTGGGCAACAGAAAGTCAAATCTGCCTCTAAAAAACTGAGGCGGAAACGCGCTCCCAATCGGCAAAAGAAAATTAAGCCTTCGCGTCGTTGGAAAAAAGCCAGGGCTAGAGTTTCTCAATTACAGCGAAAGGTAGCTCGTCAGCGAGAAAACTGGCTACATCAAATCACCAGCCACATAGTTAGCGGTAATAGCCTAGTGGCTGGAGAAAAGCTCAATGTCAAAGGTATGACCCGCAAGGGCAAAAAGCGGAGCGCCGACGGCGAGGTTTCCTCGCCATGTCGCCGCACCAAGCAACAAAAACGGCAAAAAGCAGGACTTAACCGTTCCATGCTTGATGTTGCTTTTGGCACGATCTCCCAAATGCTTGAGTATAAGTTAGCTGAGGCTGGAGGTTTTTATGTAGAGTCTCCAACTCCTACTCTCAAGCCAACTCAAAGATGCGCCAAATGTTGGGAATTAACGCCCAAAACTTTGGCCGACAGAGTGCATATTTGTCAACACTGCGGACATATCGAAGACAGAGACGTTAATGCTGCCCAAGTTAATTTGATTTGGGCGAGGGGTTTGGAACGAACCTCTACAGGCGTGGAGTCGTCAAGCTCTACCTCGTGCGGAAGTATGAGGCAACTTGGGGCAAAGAAACGTCACAAACTTCTAGCTCAGCGTAGTAGCTAGGAGTAGTTCATTAAAATATACCTTAGTTGACGAAAGAGGTGGCAAGTGAGTTTAGGCAGAATTTGGGCGATCGCTCACAATGGCTTTAGAGAAACGATCCGCGATCGCATTCTCTATTTAATTGGCTTGTTTGCGGTGGTGATGATAATTGTGTCGAGGTTGTTACCGCAGGTAGCAGCCTCCACTGAAAAGAAAATTCTCCCAGATGTCGGTTTGGCTGCTATTAGCATTTTGAGCGTTATCGTGGCGATCTTTGTCGGTACTGGTTTGATTAATAAAGAAATTGAGAAAAAAACTGTATTGGTATTAATTCCTAAACCCATTAGTCGCGCCGAATTTATTATTGGTAAGCACTTGGGATTATCAGGGGTTTTAGCAGTTTTGGTCGCCTCAATGACGGCAATTTATTTTCTCGTTCTCAGCTTTAGTGGAATTGCTTATCCCTTACAAAGCATTGCCGTATCGGCGTTATTTTTATTTCTCGAACTATCGTTGTTGACGGCAGCGGCGCTGATGTTTGGAGTTTTTACTAGTTCGATATTGGCGACGTTACTATCGTTTGCCGTTTATTTAATGGGGCATCTCAGTCAAGATATGGTAAGGCTGAGTAAGTTAGCCCAAAATCCTAACTTTGAAAAAATGACTAACTGGCTTTATTTATTTTTGCCAGATCTATCGCGACTCGATTTCAAAAATGATGCGGTTTATGGGGTATTGCCACCAACAAACGTGCTACTCGGACACGCTTTGTATGGTTTGGTTTATACGGTATTGTTGTTGGCGATCGCGATTCTCATCTATTCGCAAAGGGAATTTTGATTTCGTCCTTACGAGCGGGAGATCGCTGGTTTCAATTCCTCATTTTTCATAGCGATCGCTCTTTTTCTGCATCCGCTCCCAAGTTAATTTAAGAAATGTAATTATTAAATGCCCAAATTAGTCTTTTGCATGGTATATTTAATATAATCGATATCTTTGTATGTGAAAATATTCCGAGATAGATCTTCCTCGTCGAATCTATCATATCAAAAAAAAAGGGAGAGATCTAGAGTATTGAGAAAAAAAATTTACCCAATAGCTTTTATTTTTTAACGCAAAGGTACACGAAGGAAGGTTATGAATAACGATCCTAATGTAGATGAGGTGCAAGAGCCGATTTTAACTGCCCCGCCAGAGGTACGGCAAATTATCGAACGGGTGTGGCAGGTAGAAAAGAGTCGGTTGGATAAAAAGAGTTTTTCTCATATTAATGACGATATCTTGAGGATAGTTAAAGAAGTTGTCCGATGAAATTAACTTCGATTAAACTTTGTAACTTCCGGCAGTTTTATGGCAAAACTCCAGAAATTCAGCTTGCCTGCGATCGCGAACGCAACACGACAGTAATTCATGGCAATAATGGGGCGGGGAAAACCAGTTTGCTCAATGGATTTACTTGGGTGTTGTACGAGAAGTTTAGTGCGGCTTTTGCTTCGGAAACTCAATTGGTGAATAAACGCGCGATCGCTGAAGCTGAAATTGGCGATCCGGTAGAATGTTGGGTAGAAGTTGCTTGGGAACACGACGGGAAACGCTATCGCACTAGGCGAATGTGTCGGGTTTATAAAAACGAGTTTGATGTGGATATCGGTAAAACGGATCTATATATGCAGGTCGCTGGCGATGATGGTAGATGGTATCCACCTCCGCAACCCCCAGAAGAAGTAATCGGGGAAATTTTGCCGGGAAGTTTGCATCAGTATTTCTTCTTTGATGGCGAACGAATTGAGAAAATAGTTCGCGCTGATAAGAAGGCAGAAATCGCGGAAGCGACTAAAATGTTGTTGGGGGTAGAGGTATTAAATCGTTCGATTAAGCATTTAGTAGAAGCAAAGAAAAGCTTAGAGAATGAGTTGAAGGCGATTGGAGATTTGGAAATTAAGCAACTGGTAAAAGAACAACAGAAAATCGAAAAAGAAAGCGATCGCCTCGCCAACCGTCAAAAAGAGATCGAGCTAGAAATCGAACATCAACAAACAATTAAAAAAGAAACTAACCAGCTTTTGCGAGAACTTAGTGCTGCTAAGGAGTTGCAATTAAGGCGACAGCAACTAGAAGCACAAAAAGATTTAGATCGAGAAAATCTTAAAAAAAGTAAGGATATTCTCAAACGGGCAATTTCATCCAAGGGGTACACCGTATTACTAGCCGAAGTAACGGCTCAATTTCGGCAAATCATCGAAAATTTGCGCCAGCGAGGTGAGCTAAAACCTGGAATTTCAAGAGACTTAATCGACGAATTGCTCAAATCTCAATATTGTCTTTGCGGTAACGAACTATCTGAAGGTAGTGCTAGCTGGGAACGGGTGCAATCTTGGAAAGATAAAGCTGGAATTGCCGCGATCGAAGAAACTACAATTCGCACGATCGCCAGAGTAGATGAAATCGATCGACAAGTAGCAACATTTTGGGAAGAGGTCGATCGAGAACAAGCTAATATCAGTCAATTCCGACAAGTAATTAACGACATCGAACAGCAACTAGATACGATTCAAGAAAAGTTGAGAACCGATCCCAGTGCCGAAATTCGCAATCTGCAAAAGCGTCTGGATGAAATCGAAGAGAAAATTAGAGAGCTAACTTTAGAACAAGGAGCCGATCGACAGCAAATTATTAATTTAAAATCTCAAATTGAAGCGTTAAATAAACAAATTCTCAAACAAAACCTCGATCGAGAAAAACAAGCACTGGCTCAGCGTCGGATTGCTGCTACTCAAGATGCGATCGAACGATTGACGGAAGTGCGAAATCGGCAAGAGAGGCAATTTCGCTGTCAACTGGAACAGCGAGTACGAGAGATATTTAGCGAAATTTCTTTTACCCCTTACATTCCCAAAATTAGCGAGAAATACGAACTGACGCTGGTGGAAAACACCGCTGGCATAGAATCACCCGTAGCAGCTTCCACGGGAGAAAATCAAATCCTCAGTCTCTCGTTTATTGGGGGGATTATCGACAGAGTGCGGGAATGGAGCGATCGCAAAATGCTCATGCTGCCAGATACTAGCACTTTCCCGATTGTCATGGACTCCCCCTTTGGGAGTTTGGATGAGATTTACCGCAGGCAAATTGCCAAAATTATCCCCCAACTAGCCAATCAATTAGTGGTTTTAGTGACAAAAACTCAGTGGCGGGGTGAGGTAGCTGAAGAAATTGCCAATCGAGTTGGTAGAGAATACGTGTTAATTTACTACTCTTCTAAACCAGATTGCGAAGAAGATAGTATTGAGCTAGGTGGAACACGCTATCCTTTAGTCAGGCAAAGTCCCAACGAATTTGAATACACTGAAATTGTCGAAGTAGATTACGATTTCTAGCAACTATTAGAGCGATCGCTAATAGAGCTAGTGGTGAAATCGTACAAAAAATTCCTTTCAAAAAAACAGCCAGCATATCCAACTTTAGGCAGGATTGCTGGTTGAAAGTGGCAATTTGAGGCTAATTACAAAGGCATTGGTGTAGGAATGGGGCAATCGCTACCTGCCGGACAAGGCTTAGGCGGAAAAGGATAACAAGGACCGCCTGGTTGAGGAAAAGTCGGACAAGGCTTAGGAGGTAAAGGCAGAGGTACTGGTTTATTAACAACTCCTCCGACGACGATTTCTAATTCGCGATCGCTTAATTCGGTTTCAGACAAAAAGGCAATTTGTTGGGCTTGAATAGACATTGGTTTTCTCTTGTAATTGGTCGATGAAAAATGTCGGGTGTTACAGTGGTTCGACTTTCAATTGCTGTTGAAAAAACTCGATCTGCAATCTACCCAACAACTTCTAAACTTAAGGAATCGATCGTAACGGCAGAAGCAATTCAGTATTAGTTATTGTCTCTGCTGTTACTCAAATCCTATTTTTTGTCGCAGATATTGACGAGTTTGTATTTTGGTGTGCCATCAGGATTTCTGCCATCGGGAACCAGGATTAGGCAAGGTTTAGGTTTTTCGGTTGTCGGTACAGTACCGCTAGTTCCTCCAGTGATGATTTCTAATTCGCGATCGCTTAATTCGATTTCAGACAAGAAGGCAGTTTGTTGCAATTGAATAGACATTGGTTTTCTCCTTAAATTGGTTAGTATTTGAAAATGTTGGCAAAGATTTAGCGTCCGGTTGGAGTCGGTTTAGTTTTCTTGTCCGGTCCGATATAGCAGGGATGATCTGGAGGTAAGTTGGACGGATTGTAAGGACAAGTTGAGCTTCGCTCGTCTTTGACTCCTCCGACAATCGCTTCTAAGTCGCGATCGCTCAGTTTTTCAGCATACAAAGATTGAGTTTGTTCGAGTTGGTTTGACATTGTTTTTTTCTTTGATTGGTAGTTCGTTGGTTTGAATTAACCATGTATATAAAGTAACTATTTGCTCTGATTTACACAGCATGAAAAAGTCAGATAAAGTTACTAGTTTTTATAGGAAATTGAGGGTTAAATTGTTGCAATAAGTGATAAAAAGTCAGATAAAGTCAGATCGAGCATTAGATCTGGCATCAATGCCAACAACTGCTAAAGCAATCCAGGCATGAGTTGTGGGATAGCCGTCCCGGCTGTCCCACGGCAGGCAAGATGCCTGCCCTACAAGAAATTCGATCGATGCTTTAAGCTAAAAATGTGCGTTACGGCGGACTGTTGATTTTCACTCAGCGCAAGGGTTATTGCTGCCTAACGCACCCTACCTAATGCACCAAATTAAGCTTGACCGTCTACTAGTTAGGTGTTAATTTTTGGCGAGCAGTGGCAGTAATTTGAGCGATCGCTTCTAAATCTATTACTGTTGTGGGGCTATCTGCTGCCAGCCACAAAAGATACTCGATATTACCTGCCGGGCCGGTAATCGGCGACCAAGTTAAGCCCCGATATTGCCACCCTAATTCGCCAGCGGCTTGCCAAACCTGAAAGATCGCCTCAGCTTGAACTTGAGGATCTCGAACTACTCCCTTTTTTCCTACTAGCTTGCGTCCGACTTCAAATTGGGGTTTCACCAACAAAATCACTTCGCGCGGCTCGACGAGTAAGTGCCATAAAGCAGGCAAAATTTTGGTGAGGGAAATAAACGAAACATCTACTACCCCCAAATCGGCGTAGTCTTCCTCTTTACCAGCATAGAGATCGTCTGGTTGGAGGTAGCGAAGATTGGTGCGTTCTCGCAAAACTACCCGCGAGTCATTTCGCAAACCCCAGTCTACTTGTCCGTAGCCGACATCGATGCCATAAACCAGTTTGGCACCAGCTTTTAACAGGCAATCGGTAAAGCCACCTGTAGAAATTCCCCCATCCAGGCAAATCCTGTCAGCGACCGAAATGGCAAACGCTTCCAACGCGCGGCTGAGCTTTTCCCCCCCTCTAGAAACATAGGGCGATCGCTGGGCGATTTCAATCGGCGCGTCAGTTTCTACTTCTGTACCGGGTTTATCAATAACTTGTCGGTTTACCATTACTTCCCCAGCCCGAATCAACCTCTGGGCCTGTTGCCGCGAGGAGCATAAATCGAGTTCTACCAATAAAGTGTCAAGTCGCTGTTTGGGCAATCGATCGATTAGGGAATAAGGTAATGGGCGCGGGGCTTAGGGAACGCCAAATGTGAAGAATGCATAAATTTTCGGTTTAAACTGTAACCGATGTTACAATTAATTAGATAAGAAAGAAATTTTATCTAAGCCAAAGTACCCCATTTATTAGATGTCATCGCTGGGAGATTTAATAGCGATTTTTAGTCTGGAGATCCACCTATGTTAGAAGCCAAACTAACACCTTGTGCCAGTCTACTGTACCAATGGATTGTAGCGCGAGTGCCTCTGGAGACGAAACTCAAGGTTGACTTGCAAGATTTTCAAGCGTGGACGGGCGAGTATCGGGAAAGAAGTTATAGCGATCGCGAAATTCTAGATGCTCTACGCCAGTTAAAAACACTAGAGTTAATCGGTGTCAGCAAAACCGAAGTGACAGTAGAAGCCAAGCCTGTAGAAGATGAGAGTTTCAACATTCATCCCACGGCGCAACTATTTTTAAATGAAAACGATCGATCCGAGGAAACCAACCGCTGGCTGCTGCTGGCGAAGATCGTTTTCAGTTCATTAGCATTGAGCATAACTACTGTGGTATTGGGTTTAGCGATCGCTCAAACGCAACCCCAAGTCTTCAATATGTCTAACTCCTGGAGCGTTTTGGGAGAAAAGTAAGGCAGGAGTTTAGGAGCTATGGAAGTGTTAAGTGTTAAGTGTTAAGTGTTGAGTGAAAAATTCTCCCCTGCTTCCCCTGCTTCCCCATCTCCCCATCTCCCCATCTCCCCATCTCCCCATCTCCCCATCTCCCCATCTCCCCTATCCCGATTCCCGCAAGACATAACCGACGCTGCGAACGGTGTGGATCAGTCGGGGTCGATCGTTGGCTTCTAGCTTGAGACGCAAGTAGCGGATATAGACCTCAATAATGTTCGAGTCGCCCATGAAGTCGTAGCCCCAAACTTGTTCTAAGATGCGATCGCGGGTCAGCACTTGCCTGGGGTGAGCCAGTAAGTATTCTAGTAAGTCGAATTCTTTGGCTGTCAGTTCGATCGATTGTTCGCCTCGATGTACTTCCCGCGTTCTGCGGTTTAAGTTCAAGTCGGCAAATTCTAAAGCATCGGGATCGGGTTCTTGAGTGCGCCGTAAGTGGGCCCTAACTCTAGCCAGCAATTCTTCGACGCTAAAGGGTTTGACTACATAGTCATCTGCACCAGCATCTAAACCAGCCACGCGATCGCCTACTTCATCTTTAGCCGTTAATAAAATTATCGGGACTTTATCTCCTGTAGATCGCAAGCGGCGACAAATTTCTAAACCCGATATTCCCGGTAGCATCCAATCTAAAATTACCAAATCTGGTTTAGACTCTCGTGCTGCCGATAGCCCAGCCATACCATCATGAGCTACGCTGACTTGATAACCTTCATAACCTAGCTCCAGTTCTACAAACCTCGCTAGCTTGACTTCATCTTCAACTAATAAGATGTGCGCCGTCATGGGTTTTCCGAGGAAACAGGTTAAATATTGATGAGTTTTCAGCCACTAGCGATCCGACATCCCGCATAGGCTGCAACAAGACTTTTTCACGGCAGATTTATTGATTATGTGTAAATCATACACAATAATACTGTTTTTTGCAAGTGAATGAATTGGTTAATAAGTAATAGGTAATAGTCAAAAACTTTCTTCACTTATTACTTATTACTTATTACTTATTACCGATCGTTTCTAGTCGCTATCTAAGTGTAGGCGACCGTAACCTAAGAACAAGCCAGAACTATTTTCACCTGGGGGAAATGCCGTTACTCCAAATAAGTAAATCCCGCCTGGGAAAGGATTGCGATCGGCTGTAAGGGCAACCGTTACCGTTTTTCCAGGAGCGACAGGCGGATCGAACGCTATAGTTACTTCGTTAGATTTAGCAGGTTGTTCGCCGCCAATACTAGCTAAAGATACTGCCGGACCGCCCGCAAAACTATTACCAATAAAAGCACTACTTAGATTCACTTTAAAATCGATCTTCTGGGCATTTTCTGGCTGAGCGATCGTCACTGCCTTAAGAGGTGCGCCAGCATCTTCGGGAACGCTAATAGTGAATTGGTAGGTAGGACGGGGCAATCCCGGAGCCTCAAAATTAGCCGCGCTGCGAACTAAGCGAGGAGAGCGATCGAAGATACTCTGTCCGTTTGGTAGCTCGCGGGCGACAGCGGGCATAATTACGCCAGTCCCAGACAGGAAAATTCCTAACGCGATCGCCGTCGATGACAAAGTGAGATTAGTTAGTTGTTTCAACATTGTTTTAATCCTCAGCAACTTTAGTTCCATCTCAATGAAACATCAGCAAAATAAGTTGCCGATGAGAAAGTGCTGATAAATAGATCTAAAGTTGCTAAATTTTGATTTAAAAATGGTTGGCTATCGATCGTCGGCAGATTTCGGCACGAAAACAGCTAAAGCTTGAGGAATCACTCGAAATCTGGCTGGAGTTTGAGTAGTGCGTTCGCCATCAGTGTGAATGGGGAAGGGTTTGCGCGTGTAGATTTGAATATCTTGGCCTTGAATCAGCCTCACACCCTGGCCAGCAGACGATTTGCCCCGTAAAGCCGCTAGCAGCAGCGGGGGAATTTCCCACCAATGTTGAATCTCTAGACTGTGCAAATCTAGCCTGCGATCGTCAATGGTGGCATCCTCAGCAATAGCCAACCCGCTACCGTAATATCGACCGTTACCCACAGTGATTTGTAGAGTTTTTACTTCTATAGACCCATCATCCCAATAAATATCTACCCAAAACGGCCTAAAGGTCGAGAACACCTGCAAAGCTGTAACGATATAAGCCAGTACCCCCCAATGTCGTTTCAAGCGTTTAGACACGCGACGATTGACCTCCGAACTCAAGCCCAAACTAGCAATATTCAAAAAATACTGCCCGTTCACCCAACCCAAATCGATCCGTCGAACTCGTCCGGTAGCGATCGCTTGGCAAGCTTCTGGAATCGACGAGGAAATGCCCAGAGTTCGGGCCAAATTATTGGCAGTTCCTAAAGGGATAATCCCCAAAGGCAAATCGGTATCCAACAACCCCTCAACTGCCGCATTGATCGTTCCATCTCCGCCGCCGACGATCGCCAGATCGATTTGTTGGTGGTATTTCCTAATTAGTGCGGGAAATCGTTCTGGGTTTTCTCCCGACTCGGCTATCAGTTCGAGATCGAATTGTTGCAAGCACTCCATCACCTGCTCTTGAGTTTCACGGCCTCGCCGAGCATGAGGATTGATTAACAGTAGCGCTCGCTGACTCATCTTTATGAGGATAAGAGGGAGAAGGGGAGATGGGGGGATGGGGAGATGGGGAGATGGGGAGAAATTTTAACTCCACACTCAACACTCCACACTTAACACTCCACACTTCCAAAGCTTCTGAACTTCTCTCTTCTACAAACACGCTAGCAGAGCTTGCGAGAGTTCTTTGGCTGTTTGATAGCGATCGCCCACTTTAGTAGATGTGGCCTTTTCGATCGTCGCTCTCAATCGGGGTGCGATCGTCGGGACGTTATCGACTTTAAATTGATATCCGGTGGCTGAAAGGTGATAAAAATCCATCGGGTTTTTGGCGGTCATGAGAAATATCAACGTCGGCCCGATCGCAAATAAATCTGACTGCGTGCAAGGCTGACCCCGATATTGTTCTGGAGCGCAGTAACCCTCAGCCCCAATCCTGGTTCCGGCTGACGTACCGATTTCTTTAACCGCTCCAAAATCTAACACTACGATCTGATTGTTGAGAGTTCTGACCATCAAGTTGGCAGGTTTGATATCTCGATGGATCAGGGGTGGGTGTTGCCTGTGAATGTAATCTAAAACGTCGCAAGTTTGAATGGCCCATTCGATCGCTTGCGAAGGAGGAACGGGGCCTTGTTGATAGATCCGCTTTTCTAAATCTTGACCGTGGATCAACTCCATAGCTAGATACTTCTTGCCAGCCTCGACGAAGAAGTCATAATACTTCGGAATGCCTGGATGCTGAAGATTTTTGAGAATTCGCGCCTCTCGTTCAAATAATTCTCTGGCTTTCTCGATTTGGGCCATGTCGGCATTCATTTCTTTAATCACCAGCATTTTGGGCCGTCCGGGTTGACCGCCATCTTTATCCCAAGCCAGATAGGTCGTCCCCATCCCTCCTTGCCCTAGAGTGCGCAACACTTGATACTGGCGGATAAATTGCTGTACCTGGACTGCTGGTTGACCGCAGTGGATGCAGAACAAATTTCCGGGAGGATTGCCAACATGAGTGCAAACAACTGTAGGGGCGATCGCTTGTCCGCCGACCTGCGGTAATTGGGGGATTGGTGGTATTGGTGGCAGGCTAGCAGCGTCAGGGTTAGCAACAATTGATGATGTATAAATTTGGAATTTCAACGTCGGCCCGCCTTGCGCCATTTGAATCACCGACTCTGAAGTTACCAACGATTGGGAAACTAAAATTCCATTGACAAAGGTGCCATTAGTGCCGCGATTTACCAATTGCCACTTCAGATCGTCAATTTTATGCAGGTCTATGTGATGCCTCGACACCATCGGGTCGTTCACCACCACGTCGTTATCGGGAGCGCGACCGATGCGAATAGT
This sequence comes from Cyanosarcina radialis HA8281-LM2, assembly GCA_019359615.1. Lineage (GTDB taxonomy): Bacteria > Cyanobacteriota > Cyanobacteriia > Cyanobacteriales > CCAP-1448 > Cyanosarcina > Cyanosarcina radialis. The sequence goes on along the minus strand of JAHHHA010000001.1, from coordinate 240,082 downwards.
ATTTTGATTGTCGATCTTCCACTGCTGACCGGGAGCAGACCCTTGAGTATTGACTAGCGTGAAGATTACCTCTGTTAATTGGGTATTCATTGGGAGTTAAGTAATAAGTAATAAGTAACAAGTAATAAGTAATAGATAGAGTTGTCGGCGATTTAAGACCTCTAAACCATTATCTTTTCACTTAGGCAGGAGGCAGTTAAATTCTCTCCCCTCTCCCCTCCCCGCGTCTCCCCTCTCTTCACCTTCTCCTTCTCCCTAATGCTTAGATCCCACTTTGGCTCGAACTAAAACGGCTGTGATGTTGTCGTGGCCGTTGTATTCGTTGGCAAAATCGACTAACTCTTGAACTCCTTTTTCTAAGTTGGCGCTAGAACTGAGCAGGGGAGCCAGGTACTTTTGCCAGTTATTTTCCAGCAGATCGTTATCTGTCAAACCATCGGAACCTAAAATTAACAGGGTATCTTCCTCTAGCTCGATAAACTTAACGTCTGGTTTGATAAAGTTCTCGTCTCTGGGACCTAAAGCTTGAGTTAGCTGATAGGCATCAGGTCTGGAATACGCGATCGCAGGCTCTACTCCCCGCTGGATCTCTCGCTGGCCGACTTCGTGATCGACGGTCAATCTTTCCAATCCTCTGCCTCTAGTCAGTCCGTAAAGGCGAGAGTCGCCGACGTGGCCGATCGCAATTTTATTATCCTGAACTAACAGCATTACCAGGGTCGTCCCCATGCGCCCAGTGCCGGAGCTAGAATTTTTCTGGTTGATTTCGTAAATGGCCCGGTTGGCTAAACGCACCCCCTCTTTAATTGCATCTTCGCTGGGAAACTGCTCTTGCCAGTTGGTCGCGAAATATTGCCTCAAGGTATCGACCGCCAAGGCGCTGGCTACTTCTCCCCCTGCGTGTCCTCCCATGCCATCGCAAAGAACGTACAAGCCGTGAGCTTGGAGGTTTTGACCTTTGGGGGTTTCCTGCTTTTGGAGCTTGATATCGATCGCAAACGAATCTTCATTGTAGTTGCGCTGGCGACCGGGATGGGTGCTACCAGCATCATCTAGGCGGACTAACTGTTTGGGTAATACTACAGTGGGCAAATCATCGCTAGCACCGCTTTCGACGAGCGCTTCCTCGCTAGATCCGGGTTCTTGAGTTTCGATCGCCTCGCCATTTTCTGCTGGCTCTGGTTCGGCCGGGGCATTAGTTCCTGGCTGGAGTTCGTTGGCGATATCTCGCAATCTTTCTCGCAGTTCTTGGATGGTTTTAATATCGCCTTTGCCGAGGTCGTATAGCATTTGCACCAGGGATGAAAACAGCGTTCGGTGAGTTTTGTGGAACAGTAAATGCCACGTTTTCCCCAAGTCTTGGAGGGTTAGTTCCGCAGATTCTGGTTCTAGATAGAGTTGTTGCAGGGCGATCGTTTGGTCTTCATCCACCCGCAAATTGTCGATTTCTAACAAGCTTTGACGGCAATGGCAGCCTTCTAGTTCCTCCCACAGAATAGCCATTTCGCCCAACCACCAGAGTATTTGCAGCATAGATACTTGTTGGTTGCTCCACAAATCGCCTAATACCTGCCAATCAGAACGATCTTCGAGTAAAACTACCTCTTGACCATCAGGATCGCGCCAAGCATCGTGGAGGGCTGGCAAGATCGATGCTAGAGAGGAGCGGAGTCTTAAATAGGACTTAGCCATTGCTGGCAAGTCGAGTTTTTCCCAAGCAGTCGCCTCCCCAGTTTCCGGGGTGGCAGAGGCAGCGCGACCAGATGACGATGCTAATAATGCTTCTAAGGGAGATTTTTGCAAGGGATGAAGATCTAAAACCCTGACCCGTCTAATCTCTTTACCATTAGCTATCTGGGCAGGTATTGGCTCCTCCAACACTTGATAGCGTCTCTCCGCGCCCAAATATTCCACTGCTGCGGGTGGTTCCTCCACCTCTTCTGGGCTTGGTTCCTCCACCTCTTCTGGGCTGTTGTCTTCGCTATTAGTAGCAGCAACTGCGCTTTCAACCAATGGTTCTGGAGAAATGTCTGACGAGTCCGATTGAGAACTGGTTTCTGGCTGGGGAGACTCATCGGTGCTGTTAGCTTCTACCTCTGGTAGCGGCCAATTTAGCGAAACCTCGGCTTCTGAGCCTTCTGGCGATAAAGGGGCTGATGTTTCTACCTCGACTGGCATCGGTTCCTCTAGCAGCAAAGGCTCGGCTTCAGCAGTTGATGGCTCGGTAGCGTTGGCGCTAGCCTGTGCGTCAGCACGTATCGCTTCGGCTCGGTCTTCGGTAATTACTGCTGACTGCTCTACATTTTTGGCGATCGCGGCCCACCAGACTTTACCTACCAACACCCCACATTGAGGGCAATTGGCCGCGCTCAATGGCACTTCGGGATAGCCGCATTGCTTGCACGCTTTATGAGTCAGCGAGGTGCCGCATTTTTGACAAAACTTATTGGTAGGTGGATTTTGAAAACTACACTTGGGGCAGAAACTCATAACTTTTTTATTATTTGCTCTTTCTTATAACATTTACCCTGGATACTGCTTAGCGAGAGTTGTTTGAGTTCTGACATTCGCTAAACTACTCTATTCTTAGAGATTAGATAGCTAAATGTTAGCAAGGTCTTGCCGATCTGGGCTGAAAACCCTTGGTGTCTTCCCGCCACCTGCCACCGCAGTCTATGCTTGGTGCATAAGCTCATCCTGATTCTACCCTGCTAAGGATACGAGTAGAGCCGTGGTCTTGCGACCTTTCTACTCTGCTAGGCGATCGCAGCGGCTCTCTTCTATTGTTCCCATTTTGGGAAGCATAAGTAAGCTAAGGGGAGAGAGGGAGATGGGGAGATGGGGAGATGGGGAGATGGGGAGAATTTTTCACTCCACACTCAACACTTAACACTTAACACTTCCAAAGCTTCTGCCTCCTGCAATTTTGTAGATGACTTGCCAAGTTTGCTTAAATAGTACATAAGTACTTAATATAAACTTCGATTCCTGGTACTGCCTTCTAAGCAGCTATGGCTTACACTTGTCAACTGGGCATCTCTCGTGCAATATCCGATCGAGGTAAATTCTTGCTAATTGCCCAGCAACACAGTCGTAATTTTTAGCGATTCTCTCATCAGAGACGCTGCACGGTTCTCTCACTCCAGAGGTTCTGCGATGCTCGCACTCCAGAGGCTCTGCGATTCTCCTTTCAGGAGACGCTACGCGATCGCTTTTTTATAGGTAACAAAGCTAATGGCGAAACAGTTGAATCTGCTCGCAACCGGACAGGTTGTTCCCACAGCCCTACACGCTGAGATGCAACGCTCTTACTTGGAATATGCTATGAGCGTGATCGTGGGGCGAGCCTTACCCGACGCGCGGGACGGTTTAAAGCCAGTCCACCGTCGAATTCTCTATGCGATGCACGAACTGGGCTTGACTCCAGATCGCCCTTATCGCAAATCTGCCCGCGTGGTGGGAGACGTGTTAGGGAAATATCACCCCCACGGCGATCAATCGGTTTACGACGCACTCGTGCGGATGGCCCAAGATTGGGCGACCCGCTATCCCTTAGTTGACGGTCATGGCAACTTCGGTTCGGTAGATGACGATCCGCCAGCAGCCATGCGCTACACCGAAACTAGGTTGGCAGGAATCAGCCATGAAGTATTATTAAGCGAAATTGGCGAATCTACAGTCGATTTTAGCGATAATTTCGACGGTTCTGGAGCCGAACCAGTGGTGCTGCCAGCCCAGTTGCCGATTTTGTTGCTCAACGGTTGCACGGGTATTGCTGTCGGGATGGCCACAAACATTCCGCCGCATAACTTAGCAGAAGTTGTAGATGGCTTAATTGCGCTGATCGATCGCCCAGATTTACCCGACGAACAGTTGTGGAAAATCATTCCGGCTCCAGATTTTCCCACGGGCGGGGAAATCGTCGAAACTCAAGGAATTCGAGAAGCCTACTCTACGGGTAAGGGGATTATTACCATCCGAGGGATCGCCCAGGTGGAAGAAATTACCAGGCAATCTACTAGAGCCAAAAATAGAGATGCCAGATCTCGCGCTTCTACGCGAACGGCGATCGTAGTGACCGAGTTGCCCTATCAGGTAAATAAGGCGGCTTGGATCGAAAAAGTGGCAGAACTGGTAAATTCAGGCAAAATTGAGGGCATTGCCGATGTCAGGGATGAGAGCGATCGCGAGGGGATGCGAGCAGTCATAGAACTGAAGCGCGATACCGACCCCAAAAGGATTATCGGGCAGCTTTACAAGGAAACGTCGCTACAAAATAACTTCGGGGCGATTCTCTTAGCTTTGGTAGACGGACAGCCGCGTCAGTTATCTCTCAGACAGCTATTAGAGCGCTTCTTGGATTTCCGCGAACAAACCCTGACTCGTCGCTACACCCACGATTTGGAACAAGCGCAAAAACGCATCCATCTGGTTGAAGGGTTACTAGCAGCCTTAAACCATTTAGATGATGTCATCGAGATTCTTAGAAATGCCCCCGATGGCAGCACGGCGAAGCTGAATTTTCAGGAACAGTTGAACTTCAGCGAGTCGCAAGCCGATGCGATCTTAGCCATGCCGATGCGCCGCTTGACGGGTTTGGAGAAGCAGAACTTACAGGCAGAGTACGACCAACTGAGCGATCGCATTCAATTATTGCAACGACTGTTAGGCGATCGTCACGAATTGCTCAAAGTCTTAAAAAAAGATTTACGCACTCTCAAACGCAAGTACGGCAATCCCCGACGTACTAAGCTAGCTAACAGGCAAGAGGAGAGAGGGAGAGAGGGAGAGAGGGAGAGGGGGAGAGAGGGAGAGAGGGAGAAAGAGAGACAGGCAAAAAAGGGAGAAGTTCCTAAATCAAAGCCCAAAACCCAAAACTCAAAAGTCCCAGCAACGATCGATCGGGAAGAATCTCTACCAATCCTTGATGAAGAACCGACAGAGGCGATCGTGGAACTTACTCAAAAAGGTTATATTCGACGATTGGCAAACAATGGTAAAGCTGCCAATTCTAAATCAAATGGCGATTTTACGACCCTCACTCAACTGACTAACACCCAAGCTCAATTAGTTGCGATTACCAGCGGTGGCAAAGCTTACCCGATCGAAGTCGGCCAAATCCCGCCCGATAACGGCAGTTCTAAGGGAACGCCACTAATTACCTTGCTGCCAGCATCCTTCCAGGGAACGACAGAAAGCTTAGTCGGGCAATTTTTCCTGCCAGAAGATCCAGCTACAGCTAGCTTGGTTTTGTTTACTCAGCAGGGTCAAATCAAGCGCCTGTCAGCTTCAGAGTTAGCTAACATGACGGCTCGCGGCCTGACTGTAATTAAACTCAAGGAAAACGACGCGCTCAAGTATGCCTGCCTGACTCAAGGGCAACAAGAGGTAGTTTTAGCCACTTCTGGGGGACGGTTGCTGCGCTTTCAACTCGACGATCGACAGCTACCCGTAATGGGGCGCGGAACTCAAGGAATACCAGGGTTGCGGCTCGGTCGAGCCGAGCAACTGGTGGGGGCGGCGACGCTCAATTTCACCGATCGCTTGTTACTAGTTTCGGCTCTAGGATACGGCAAATGTTTGCCAGTTAACGCTCTCAGGCTAGCAAATCGCACGGATATCGGAACTTCAGCAATGCAATTTACTACTAAAACAGATGCTTTGGCAGCAATGGTATTAGTCTCTGAAGCTAAGGAAATCGCGCTGATAACCTCCGATCGCCAGGTACGTTTAGCAATCGATCGAGTGCCGCTTTGGGGCAAAGATGGAGCAGGCGATCGCCTGGTCGAACTCAAACCGAACGAACAAATCGTTGGAGTGGCGGCAGTGCGATCGAGTTAGTCGTTTAAAATTGACAGATAGATACCGATTGAATTGGACAAATTGGGTTAGCGATCGCAATCTCTCTAAGTTGAAGATTAATTATTTTGGTCAGAGATGACAGAGGCTTTAGGTTACTAATGGGATTGCTGGAAAGGTCGAGGTAGGTCAAATTAGTCAAGCCAGATAAAGGTTCGAGATCCTTAATTTGGTTGCTTGTCAGATTGAGTCCGGTCAAATTTGTCAGATTCGATAAAGGTCGAAGGTTACTAATCCGATTTCTGTGAAGCCATAGGCTTTGCAAATTATTTAGAGAAGATAACGGTCGTAAATCCTCAATTTGATTTATCCCTAGTATTAGGTCTTTCAACTCTGTCAATTTAGATAAGGGTTCGAGTTGAATAACTTGGTTTTGGATGAGATTGAGCTCGATTAAATTAGTCAATTTAGATAAGGGTTCGAGTTGACTGACTTGATTGGTGTCTAGAGAGAGTGAAGTTAAATTGGTTAGATTAGCCAATGGTTGAACGTTAACGATTTGATTGTCTGCAAGGTTGAGTTTGCGCAGCTTAGTTAATTTAGACAAAGGTTGGATGTCGCTGAGGCGATCGCGAATCAAATAGAGTTCGGTCAAATTCGTCAGATGAGACAAAGGAGTAATATTGATGTTGGGAATATCTGATAGTTCGAGGCTAGTCAACTGAGTCAAATTCGACAACGGTTGGAGATCGGCGATCGAATTGTTAGAAAGAGTGAGAGTAGTTAACTTACTCAGGCGAGATAGAGGGGTGAGGTTGCTTATTCGATTGCGATTGAGGTTGAGACTAGTTAAGTTAGTTAAGTTCGCTAGCGGTTTGAGATCGTTAACTTCATTGCTCATCAAGTCGAGGTTAGTTAACTTAGTCAGCTTCGCTAAAGGTTTGAGATCGCTGACCTGATTAGACTCTAAGTCGAGACTAGTCAGACTGGTGAGATTTGATAGAGGAGTGAGATCTTTAATGTAATTGTTTTCGAGGCTAAGGCTAGTCAAATTGGTCAAGCTAGCTAAGGGTTGAAGGTCGCCAATCCGAGTCATGTCGCCTTCTGTGGTAGTACCGAGACTGATTTCTGTAAGAGTTGAGAGCTTTTTATCAGCTTCTTGACAGTTAGTTGTCTCAGCTATTACCAATAAGACCTCGATCGTTGGTTGGGTAGCGGCTGGCAGGATCGCTTTACGCAAACACCAATCGACAAAACGAACGGGGATTTGTGGGTTGGGAACAGCACTAGCACTCCCACAGCAGACCCCTAGAAAGAGGCTAGCGACAGAGTTCGCTAAAATGCTTTTCGAGCAAATATGGGGGGTAAAGCGATCGCCTATTTTCATCAGTAGCCGTCTGATAGATGCTTGCTCTATTTTCTATTAATTATTTTCGCTTGTCGTTTGATTTTGAATTAAATGCTTGCGTGCCAGTTCCCCAAGATGGATACTTACCTGCGATCGCTAAATAACCAGAAGGAAGTCCCCAGATCGCGAATCCTAAGAGCGCCCGACCGAAGTTTTTACTGCCAAAGCTATCAACGGCATAAACAACATAAGCCACGAAAATTGTCGTACCAATAATCCGCAAGGTTATGGGATGAGTCTGAGGGAAAAAACAAGCGATCGCGATCGTAGCGCACAAGACACTCATGCCATAAAAGACGAGAGGCCCCGCACGAAAGCTCCCTGGATTCAGAGCAGTCATGAAAAAAGCAATAGCACAGAGTAAGGCTACAACTCCTATAGCTACCCGCGAAAATCTACTCATAATCCTTCCCTCTAACAAGGTCAATATCTTGGCTCGATCGAGGTTTGGGACTTGCGCGGAAATAGAATACCAGCTACAGAATCAGTTGTTCGGAGAAGTAGCTAAATCATGGGTACAGTATTTAAGTTGCAAGTGCCATTTTGAAATATTACTCAGGTCGCAAGATTGCTGCCACCCATCTTAGCTAAACTTTACGGGTGAGAGCGATCGCGATATCGCTATATATTCAGAGGTCGAGATGATAAAGCCTGAATTATATGATGTTGTAGAACTAACGATCGATTTACCTGAGACAAAGATTCAAGCAGGCGCTCTAGGTACTATTGTCGAGCAGTATAACGAACGATCGCGCCTATGAAGTGGAATTTGCCAATTCAGATGGAGAAACCCTAGAACTTCGCGCCCTTACTCCCGAACAATTTATTGTAGTTTGGCAAAGTGCGACTAAGACTTGGGTGCCTCTAGCCGCTCGTCTGAAGATATAGCCAGTTTAAATCGATCGCGAAAGCGATCTAGCCTTCATTAGCTATTCCAGTGGGCAGGCTAGAAGCCTACGCTACAAGATTGTTGGCTAAACTGCTACCGGAAGGGAGATCGCTAAAATCTTCTCGATCGTATCTTCAACTACTTTATCGGGGGTGGAAGCCCCAGAAGTAACGCCGATAGTCAAAGGACGGCTGGGTAGCCAATTTTCCGTAACTTCCAAACCTTGCCCCAAGGGTTTATGTTCGATCCGATTGCCCGGCCCGAGGCGATCGCTGCTATCGATGTGATAAGAAGGAATCTGGCGTTCGATCGCAATTTCTTGTAAGTGAGTGGTATTAGAAGAGTTATACCCACCAATTACGACCATTAGATCTAGTTTTTCTTCTACCAAGTTCAACATCGCATCTTGCCGTTCTTGAGTAGCATCGCAAATGGTATTAAAACTTTGAAAATGCTCGTTCAAGCGATCGGGTCCGTATTTTTTCATCATCGCCCGCTCTAACAGCTTGCCGATCTGTTCGGTTTCGGTTTTCAGCATTGTGGTTTGATTGGCAATTCCTACCCGTTCTAAATCTAAATCGGGATCGAACCCAACCGAGTAAGATTTACCGAACTTACTCATAAACTCATCTCGGTTGCCGCCGTTGAGAATGTAGTTGCAGACGTACTCGGCTTGTTGGAGATTGAGGACGATTAGATATTTGCCTGCAAACGAACTAGTCGCGATCGTCTCTTCGTGGTTGTACTTGCCATGGACGATCGAGGTGTAATCTTTTTTCTTGTGCTTTTCTACTGTATTCCAAACTTTAGTTACCCAAGGACAAGTCGTATCGACGATCTTGCAACCTTTCTCGTCGAGCAGTTGCATTTCCTGCACGCTGGCACCAAAGGCAGGTAGAATTACCACATCGCCAGGATTGACGATCGAAAAGTCTTTGATACCAGCCTCTACGGGGATAAATCCCACCTCCATCTCGCGCAAACGTTGATTTACCGAGGGGTTGTGGATGATTTCGTTGGTAATCCAAATTTTTTCGGTGGGAAAATGCTCTCTAGTTTCGTAAGCCATCGCCACGGCGCGTTCGACTCCCCAGCAAAAACCAAACGCCTCTGCCAAGCGGATGGTAACATCGCCTCGTTTCAGGGTGTAGTTATTCGCGCGGATTTCTTGAATTAAATGGCTTTCGTACTCAGATTTGAGCATCCCAGCTACTTCTTCGGCATGACCGAATCCTTTGCGATGGTAGTTTTCCGAACTTTGGAGCGATCGCTTAAAAGCTTTTGTATCCATAAATCCCACTGAGCGTCGATCGATTATGTCTGACACTATCCTACTATCTTGGTTCGTCCGATAAAAATAGAGACGCAGCAGGCTACGTCTCTTTAGAGGTTAATCACCGCAATAGCTAATTCGATCGATTAACCGTGAAGTTTTTCTGAATAACTCATGCCAGTGGCAAAATCTTCGCCGTAACCTTGCTCGCCGTGTTCGTTGACATCCAAACCACGGTCTTCAGCCGCAGGATTGACTCTCAGAGGCATGATAGCCCCCAAAATTTTCAGGATGACAAAAGTGCCAACCCCAGCAAAGATATAAGTAACTGCTACGCCGACAAACTGTTCCCACAACTGGATGGGGTTGCCGAAAATTAACCCATTGTCTCCAGTTAGTGAGTTAACCGTAGTAGTAGCAAATATCCCGGTCAGTAAAGCACCAACAGTACCGCCAACACCGTGAATCGGGTAGGTATCTAGAGAGTCGTCAAACTGCCATTTAGCCCGCAAGCTGACAGCAAAAAAACAAACAACAGCGGTGATAGAACCGATTAAAATCGCGCCCATCGGATTGACAAAACCTGCCGCTGGAGTCACGCCCACCAGTCCGGCGAGAAAGCCGCTGGCAATACCAATGGCGGTCGGTTTACCTCTAAATACCCACTCGATAATCGTCCAGGTCAACCCCCCAGCAGCACTAGCTACCATAGTGGTGACAAAAGCAACTGCGGCATAGGGACCTTTATCAGCATCGTATTGAATTGCCAGCGCACTACCAGCATTAAAGCCAAACCAACCAAACCAGAGCAAGCCAATACCGAGCAAGACATAGGGGACGTTATGGGGCACAGTCGGTTGTGCTGGGTAAGTCTTGCGAGCGCCAATTACCCAAGCCGCAACTAGGGCAGATACGCCAGAACTGATGTGTACTACCGTCCCACCAGCAAAGTCTAAAGCGCCAAATGCTCCGATCCAGCCTTTGCCCCAAACCCAGTGAGCTAGAGGAGAATAGATAAATGTAGACCAGAGGATGATAAACCAAAAATACGCCTTGAAGCTCATCCGCTCGACGATCGCTCCCGAAATTAGGGCCGGGGTGATGATGGCAAACATCATCTGGTAAGCCATAAACACTAGATGTGGAATCGTGGGAGCGTAGCCGAGGGGGTCGGGTTTGAAGTCTACCCCGCTCAAGAAGGCCCAATTTAAATTACCGATAAAGGCTTCAATTCCCTGTCCGAAGCCCTTGTCGCTGAGGTTGCTAGCAGTAGCGCCAAACGCTAAGCTGTAGCCCCACAAAGACCAAGTAACGCCTACTAGAGCCATCAGCAGCAGGCTCATCATCATCGTATTGAGGACGTTGCGCGATCGCACCAACCCACCGTAAAAAAACGCCAGTCCTGGAGTCATCAGCAATACCAGCGCCGAACAAATCAGCATGAAGGCGGTATCGCCCGTATCGATTTTGGGTTCGTCGGCGGCTATGGCACTGCCCGTTAGAGGACCGAGCGAGAACCACAGAGCTATAAACCCAATTAGCAGGATTTTCTTTAACACTTAACTTTGTTCCTTAAACAGTCACACTAGATTAAACAAATGAGTTTTATTGAATGCGCTTGTAGGAATAGCATTCTGTATTTTGGTATACAGTTTTAAATAAAGAATTTTGTTAGCAAGAGCAAACAAAAACTAAAATCCCTCTCGTTTGGGAGAGGGTATAGCGATAAGAGCAAATTTTGACGCTGCTAACTATAAGTAATAGCGATCGAAGAATCCCACGGCTGCGATCGATTTGAGCCGTGGGAATGTCAATTTCTGAAGTTGGGATTTATTCGCCAGAAAGTTGTAGTCAAGCCCGTCAATTTTGCAGAGCTTAGCCTGCATAACTACTGGGCTTATGGGTAACACTACCGCTAGCACCAACAACACCAGGCGTACTTGTTTCCTTAAGGAAACCGCTATAAGCCTCCATGCCATGTTCGCCAATATCTAAGCCGATTGTCTCCTCTTCATTCGTAACGCGGATACCAAGAGTTGCCTTCAGGGCGATCCAGAAGATGGAACTGATAGCCACTGTAAATGCTCCTACAGCGACAATCCCGACTAATTGAGGCCAAACCTGAGTAAATCCACCTCCAAGCAGCAATCCTTTGGCGGGACCTGCGGTATAAAGGCCGCCTGTCTCTTGAGCGCCCTCAGCAAAGAGTCCAACACAAAGGGTTCCCCAAACTCCGCAAACCAAGTGAACGGAAGTCGCTCCCACTGGGTCGTCAATTTTGAGCTTGTCGAAGAAAGTAACTGAGAAAACTACTAAGATGCCAGCTACCAAACCAATAATGGCAGAACTAGGCACGCTTACCCAAGCACAGGCAGCGGTAACGCCAACCAAACCAGCGAGAATGCCGTTGATAATCATCGACAAGTCAGGTTTGCCGAGATACAACCATGCCGCAATGGTAGCGGCTACACCACCAAAAGCACCAGCGGTGTTAGTAGTGATGGCAATGTGGGCTATAGCATTTGGATCTGCCGCCATGGTCGAACCTGGGTTGAAACCAAACCAGCCCAACCACAAAATCAAACAGCCCAATGTAGCAATGCTCATGTTGTGACCGGGAAGGGCGACGCTTTCACCATCTCGGTATTTGCCAATCCTGGAACCCAAAAATATGGCTCCCATTAAGGCTGCCCAACCGCCAACTGAGTGAACTACAGTTGAGCCAGCAAAATCCCAAAACCCCAGCGTAGTGGTTCCTTCAGCATCTTTAACCAGGTTTTGCAACCAGCCGCCGCCCCAAATCCAGTGTCCGGTAATCGGGTAAGCAATTCCCACTAGCAAGACGCTGAAGATTAAAAAGCTGACAAATTTAATTCTTTCTGCTACCGCTCCCGAAACGATCGTGGCTGCGGTGCCAGCAAAGACTAGTTGGAAAAAGAATTTAGCCAGCAGCGGTACTCCCGTCCAGTTGAGGGAACCGAAAATTCCTTGATAGGCATCTCCAGTGGCGGGGCTGTTATCTGCCCCTGCTATGAATGCTCCACCGAGTCCGCCGATAAATGGATTGCTCTCGCTAAACATCAAGCTAAAGCCTATCGCCCAAAAAGCAATGGTGGAAAGGCCAAAAACGATCAGGTTTTTCGATAGAACGTTAACTGCATTTTTTTGACGGCAGAAGCCAGTTTCTAACATACAGAAACCAGCATTCATAAAGAACACCAGCATCCCGGCTATCATCACCCACATGGTGTCCATGCCGATTTTCAAATTCGCTTGATTTTCAGCTAGGCTTTCCAGGGTGGGTTTATCCTGAGCGAGGCTGGCGCAGTTCCACAGCAACAAAATGGTGACTGTTAATGGGATGCAGGCTTTCCAACTCAAGGGTAGCTGCTGGATCGATCGCCCCAGCGCTCTCCAGCTAGCACTGATCCTAGACAACGGCAGCAATTTGGAGATATTCCACTGCCTCTTTAGTTTGGTTCGATAAGACATCTTCACTTTCCCGCTTTTTGGTCTAAAAAACACCCGCAACTTCGTTAAGAGTTAAGGTCGTTAATTTCGCGCCATTCTACCAAGCACGATCGACTAGATTATTGTTACAATAGCTGGTTCTAATCCTTGAAATGTAACCTAAGATACCAAGTGTTCGTTAGAGTGGCAATTAGTTAAATAAACAATCCTGTTTTGTGATTGATTGTAAATAAATATGAATCGTGCAGTATTTGTAGCTTTAGATACTGTATTTTGTCTTTGAATTTTTTCTAGCTTACGTCGTAGCGCTTGGGTTTGTTGGGTTTCCTGCCGTCAACCCAATCTACAGCTATTGCACTATATTCTTTCTTACTTCTGAACTTCTAAACTCCTAAACTCCTCTATTCTTTTTGTAAATATTGTTGGTAGCCCAGTTCGTCTAAACGAGCCTGTTTTTCCATGACAGATTCGGTAAGTTGATGCCGATACTCTTGCACCCGTTGGAGCAATTCGGGATGATGAGAAGCTAAAATCTGTACTGCTAATAATCCGGCATTTTTGGCATTGCCGATCGCTACTGTAGCAACAGGAATTCCGGCTGGCATTTGGACGATCGAATATAAAGAATCAACTCCTTGTAAGTGACGGCTGGCGACGGGTACGCCGATGACGGGTAAAGGCGTTAAGGCGGCTACCATACCTGGGAGATGAGCCGCACCCCCAGCCCCAGCAATAATTACCTTTAATCCTCGCTGGTGGGCGGTTTTGGCATATTCTACCATCCGTTCGGGAGTGCGATGTGCCGAGACGATCGCGACTTCATGCGCTACCTGAAATTCTTCGCAGATGGCGATCGCTGCTTGCATGGTGGGTAAATCGGAATCGCTACCCATGATAATGCCTATTAACGGTCGATTCATGTCGATCTTCAGAGTAATTTTTCGTTTCCGGATCGTCGTCCTACCCTTCGTAATGTCAAGTTAGAAAGCGATCGCTCGCTTTGGCAAGCATTTGGCAAGTATACGTCCAGCGTGACCGCAAGATGCGTCGATCGAACAACTTTTTGCCTTTAAAATAGAAATGAGAATAGTCAAAATTTTATAGTTAGGAAGTTTGGTTTGATGAATCGTCCAGCCCTTAGCCCTGAAGAAATCGCTCGGCGTGGCAAAGAGTTATACCAGCAGAGAATTCGCGTTCGGGTTGAAACAGCCGCCAATATCGGCAAAATTATTGCGATCGATCTCAATACGGGCGAATACGAGATCGACAAGGATTTGCTTGCAGCTTGTCATCGCTTACAAGACAAATATCCCAACGCTGTCACTTGGGCAGAACGAATTGGGTATGATGCTGTTTACGCAGTAGGCGGGACATTGATTAGGACAGCAGAGTGATAAACGGAACAGTTGTTGCACTTAAAGCACTTATAGGCGTAATTCTGTATCCTCCAGAACGTGGAGAAATCGAGATTGAGTGTCTTGTAGATACAGGCTTTGAAGGTTTTCTAACTCTACCACCTGCTGTAGTTGAAGAGCTTGGCTTACCTTACATTGCACCGATAGATGCAAATCTGGCTGATAATTCGCTCCTTGTTACCAACGTTCACCAAGGCACTATTCTTTGGAATGGTGTAGTACGGGCAGTTCCGATTTTAGCAATAGGTCGTCGTCCGCTTATCGGCACCGCACTTCTGGAGGATTATCATCTGGGTATCGATTTTTGCGAAGGAGGAATCGTTCTGGTGGATGAGATCGGGTGAATTGATATGATATCGAACGCATATAGAAACTTCTTAATATTTTCTTTAACAAAAATGTAACTATATGAAATTCGATGATGTAGTTAAAAGCCCTTTGCAGATTAGCGATATAGATGAATATTTGAATCAAGGTGGCGATATTAACTATCGAGATAGTAGATTAATACATAATTACCATCCGCTCGGATGGACTCTGCTTCACTACGCAGCAGATGAAGGAAATATTGAAGTAATTAAGTATCTGGCACACCGTGGTGCCGCTCTAAATATAGTGGACGAGAAAGGACAGACACCTCTCGATCTTGCTGTTGAGTATGACTTTATTATTGCTACACAAGATGGGCAAATGCCAACAGAGATGACAATGACGATCGCCAAGGTCGTTTTGGAACTACTGGGAGCTAATGATAGTATTACTGTTACAAAAACGCTCGCCGATTGGATGAACGCCCATGGATTTGATGGAAACTAGAATGAGGAGATATTTATGTTGATGCGAAGCATTGTGATGGCATCAATCTATCTCACCACTTTCACAGTCACCACAACACAGCTATTAGCACTTCCAGCTAGATCTGAAGCCATAGCTCAAGCCTCTACCCCAAGAACCCAAAAGGGCGATCGCATATCTCTCAACGGTAGAACGTTACCTTTAGTTTGGCAGCAGTGGCAACAGGGTAAATCTCAACGCACGGGAATCGGCGATGTCGGATTGATGCAAATCTTGGGCGTGGAACTAGCAGATACGAGCAATTACAGCCAACAACCCTTAAATTGGTTCTCGACTAAAGCCATAGCTCCTGCTAAAGTCGTCGGTGCTTACCGCTATGTAGATATTACCAACTTTGCTAAAACTGCTGGCTGGCAGTTACAAGCTAATGGCAGCACCTTGGAAATTATTGCCCCGTTAGCACGAGTCCAAAATATTCGAGAGGAAGATCGATCGCAACCATCCTCAACTAACCCTACAGTAGCGCCCGTTAATCGCCGGATTGTAGTTGAATTAGATCGAGCTACCCCGTTTACGGTGATTCAGGATCGGACCGTAGCAACAATTGCGATCGAGGGTTCTGCCGATCCCACCCTCATAGAACGCTTTCGCCCCCCCATTGCGCCCCTGGGAGTGCCAGGAGAAAACAACATCGAGCCAGATGCGCCCTCACCCGTTATGCCCGTGCAGCCTGTAGATACTTCGGGGTTGAAACTAGAAAGTTCTCAAAATCAAACTAAGATTCAAGTACCGCTACCGACGGGGTGGCGGGTTCGAGTGCTAACGGTTGCCAATCCCCACCGTTTAGTTATCGATCTCGCACCCGCAGCTTTCTCTGCCCGCAGTATCGCCTGGGCCCCAGGAATCCGCTGGCGACAACAATTCGTTACCGTCGGGAGTTCTCGGTTTCCGGTAGTCTGGCTGGAAATCAACCCCAAACAGCCAGGATTGCTTTTAAGACCGATTTGGAGCAATCCCCAGACTATGGTGGGCATCGCCCCTTTAGTGAAAACAGCTAACTTGTGGCAAGCTTCAGCCGCCGTCAATGCTGGCTTTTTTAACCGCAAACAACAATTACCTTTAGGGGCAATCAGACGGGATGGTAAATGGTTATCTAGCCCGATATTAGATCGAGGAGCGATCGGCTGGAATGACAAAGGCGCGATCGAGATCGGCCGCCTTACCCTAGAAGAAAGCTTGATTACCTCCAATCGAGAGCGCCTGCCGATTCTTTATTTGAATAGCGGCTACGTCAAAGCTGGAATTTCTCGCTATACCCTGCAATGGGGAGCCAGTTACACCCCGCTGACTAACAATGAAATCTTGGTGGTGGTGCAAAATAACCGAGTTACCAATACGTTCTCAGGAGGTGCAGCGGGGCAAACACCGATACCGATTCCCCCTGACGGTTACGTGCTGGCGATTCGCTCTCAGCCAGAAGTTGCTAATTCTCTACCCGTCGGCACGGCGCTGCGAATTGAAAGCCGCACCACACCAGCCAATTTCAGCCGCTACTCTCAAATTTTGGGGGCTGGCCCGTTGTTGTTGCAAAATCGGCAAATCGTTTTGGATGCTAAAGCTGAAACCTTCCAGGATAGCTTCATTCGCGAATCTGCTATCCGCACGGCTATTGGGACTACTCCCTCTGGAACGATCGTCATTGCTGCCGTCCACAACCGCGCTGGTGGTTTGGGGCCAACTTTGACCGAAATCGCCCAAATCATGCAGCAGATGGGAGTTGTCAACGCTCTCAATCTCGATGGCGGCAGTTCCACCAGTCTATACTTGGGAGGGCAATTAATTAATCGCTCTGCTTCTACTGCGGGTCGAGTTCACAACGGTCTGGGAATTTTCTTAGGTAAATAGGGCTAAACGATGGCAAAGTCGAGAAATATTTTGTAACATAAGTTTTTTTGACTCGATCGCATCTGCCGATTTGTTAATTTATCAGGAACGATCGGGGAACTATGTGTATTAGCCCAAAGCGATCGATACTACAGCAAAGATCGCGATCGTCTGGACTTAATTACAATATTCCAGTCCGACTAAACCAATTCGCCACCGGAGATCTAAATGGCTCAAGCACAAGAAATTTTTCCAGTGAATGTGACACCGCTACCCATGAGTGCTAATGGCTTAGCAGCTACAGAACTAAGACCTTGGGGTTCTTTTACGGTTCTGGAAGAAGGGAGAGAATATAAAATCAAGCGGATTGAAGTCAAGCCCGGTCATCGCCTCAGCCTGCAAATGCACTACCACCGCAGCGAACATTGGATCGTCGTTTCCGGTACGGCTAAAGTGGTTTGTGGGGAGGAAGAACTAACCTTGGCTAGCAATCAATCTACTTACGTGCCTCAATGCACTCCCCATCGCCTAGAAAACCCCGGCGTGATTCCTTTGGTGTTAATCGAAGTCCAAAATGGCGAGTATTTGGGAGAAGATGATATTATTCGCTTTCAAGATGACTATGCTCGCAGTCAAGGAAAATGATCCAAATCAAGCCCGCTGCTGTTAAAGAAATCGGACGCTTGCGATCGAAAGAACAGAAATTAGATGCCAGATTCCGTTTAGGCGTTCAACCTGGTGGTTGTTCCGGCTTTTTTTACACTTTGGGATTCGACACGGAGATCGGCCCGAGCGATCGCATCTACGACTGTAACGGCATTACTGTAGTCGTAGACGATCGCAGTGCAAACTACGTTAGCGATTTAACTTTAGACTACTCAGAAGATCTGATGGGTGGTGGTTTTCGCTTCCACAATCCCTTAGCAGTCGCTAGCTGCGGCTGTGGGAATTCTTTCTCGGTTAATAGTTGAAAAGACCTTACCCCCCTACCCCCCTTCCCTACAAGGGAAGGGGGAAAGTCTTGTACGGGAAGTGGAAAAATTGCGATCGCTCTTAGGTAGCATCCAAATGCAGTCTAGTAGAGCGGCGATCGCCTTTAACAAAAATTAAGTTAACTCAATACCGCCAATTTCTGAATTTATGAAGCGTCAATGTCGATATTTTCATAGAGAGCGGCTATTTCGATTTGAGCTTTAAAAGTGCTTAATGACAATGCGATTTTAGGATCGTTATATTCTGAAAGCAGCCATTGATTAGCAGCAGTTTTGACGTAATGTTCTACGTGGGTACTGTATTGGTCGATGAGAAGATATTCGCGAAAGCTTTCAATGGTACGGTAGGAAGAGAATTTTTCACCGCGTTCGCGCAGCGTCTCCGAAGGAGATTCGTAATTTTCGGTTGACTTGGATAGCACTTCAGCAATAAAGCAGGGATTAATCACGGTGTCAGTGCGCCCTGCTTGAAGTTGTAGCGGTTTTTCGACCACCATCACATCGGGATAGGTATAGAGATTGCGATCGGGAACCCAAAGCCGTTGGTCGGCCATAAATATTCGGTAAGGCTTTCCTTTAAGTTGTAGTTTGAGTGCAACCAACAGGTTACTGGCAATATCGTTATGGTCGGGCGTTCCCCCAGTCATGAGTCTAACTTCTCCATTCACATATTCATGACGTTCCTCCGAATTTATTTCAAATTCTAGGTATTCTTCGCGGCTAAAAGTGCGTTGTTTGAGTGCCTGTGTCATGGTGGGTTTTCGGCTGTTGTATTCTTAGAACATATTAACCATTTAAACCTGACTATTTTGGGCTTTGTGGCATCCTGTAGTAGGCGATCGCCATTTACTTAAATACCAAAAATCTGAGGTGCGATCGCTGGCAACTTAGGTTAATTGCTGAGCCAAGCGATCGCTCTTCTAATCCAATCTTCGGCATTAGGATTTTTGAGTAGCTTGGGATCTTGACTGAGGGCTTGCAGGGCTTCGGCGATTTCACCGCCGCTGTATCCCAGAGCGAGTAAAGTCATCTCCACATCTTCTTGAATCGACAGTTCGGGGGCGGCTGAAGTGCTGCCCGTCGTCACCAGATCTTGTCGCCACTGCTTCAGCTTAGTTTTCAGTTCTAAAGCTAGGCGTTCGGCGGTTTTGTTGCCCACGCCTGGAGTTTTAGTCAGGGCGCGAATGTTACCCGTGACGATCGCTTGGACTAAATCTGGCAATCCGAGGGTGTCGAGGAGGGCTATAGCTAGTTGCGCCCCGACACCGCTGACGCTGACTAGCTGTCGAAATAAATCTCTCTCAGCCGCAGAACCGAAACCATACAGCAAGATCTGTTCTTCCTTGATTTGCTGGTGAGTAAAAACTTGAAATGGTTCGCCCAGTGCTGGTAGTTGCTGGGCGAGACGGGGTGGGATTTGCACCTCGTAACCGACTTGGTTAACGTCTAGAATCAGGATAACTCGGTTGCTGCTGCCTTGTTGGATGCTAGCTACTGTGCCTTGAAGATAGCCAATCATGCTGACATGGACATCGAAAATTTACGACAAGAATACACGCGATCGGGTCTGAGACGCAAAGACTTAAAGGCCGATCCTTTCGACCAATTTGAAATTTGGTTTCAAGAAGCTTGCGGGGCGAATTTATTAGAACCAAATGCGATGGTTTTAGCCACCGCCTCGGCTCAAGCCGAACCTTCGGTGCGGACGGTACTGTTGAAATACTTCGATCGCTCTGGGTTTGTCTTTTTTACTAACTATGAAAGCCGAAAAGCCCGCCAAATTGCCGAAAATCCTCAAGTATCGCTACTCTTTCTCTGGCTGCCATTAGAAAGGCAAGTGCAAATTACTGGTACCGTTGCTAAAGTTTCGGCTGCTGAGTCGCTGAAATATTTTGCTAGCCGTCCGCGAGGTAGTCAACTAGGTGCTTGGTGTTCGCAACAAAGTTCGATTATTTCATCGCGGCAACTGTTAGAAATGCAGTTTGAAGAGATAAAACAAAAATTTATGGATGGCGAAATTCCTCTGCCCTCTTTTTGGGGAGGTTATCGCGTCACTCCCTACCGATTTGAGTTTTGGCAAGGACGAACCAATCGACTGCACGATCGCTTTGTCTATTCTCGGCAAGAACCCGATCTCTGGGAGATTCAAAGGCTATCTTCCTAGATGTTACTCTCTGGGGCAGGATGCCTGCCCACACTCCAGATGTGACATTAACTGCGTGCAACAAACATAGCTGGCAAGACACGCTATGGCGCGTTTCTACATTCTTAACTCCTAAACTCCTCTCATACCAAATCCGGTTCTCATACCATCCATTGCTGCCCTCACCCCCAACCCCTCTCCCTTGGGAGAGGGGAGCCGGAGTCGGGGCGAGGTCAATCGGTATCATTCTAATTTTTTGATGTCCCCAAAGGTACGATAGAAGCCGCCACGGGCTGATTCGCGAAGTTCTTCTACTAGGTAGCGGCCTCCGGCTTGGCGAATATCTTTGGGAAATTGCACGTTCCAATTAGAGTTGTAGCCAGGAGAAACCGTGCGGATTCTCAACTTAGAACCGTCTTGGACGCACTCGACGATTACCCCTTGCCCGGTATCGGTAGCAGTTTCTAGAGTAGTTGAGGGCAGCGGTACTTCGGTTTTTGGTGCTTTAATATCGATCGCTTCTGGGACGTTACCAGCTTGGGCAGCTTGGATCGCGGCTTCGCTGGCATCGATCGCCGCGAGGGAACCATCGGTGGTGACGATATAAAGGCGATCGCCTAAAAACTGCATGGAAAATGCCGAACCGCAACCAGTGCCTAGCTTCCACAAGCGATCGCCTGCTTCGTTAAAGCAGTAAATCGAAGAGTAGTTATCGCCTGCAAACACGTATTTCCCATCTTCGGCAGCGGCACAAGAATAAACAGCGGCATCGCATTGATAAACCTGGCTCGATTTGCCTTTTTTGGTAAAACCATAAACTTTGTTGCTGCTAGTTCCAGCATAGACCGAACCTTCTTCTTGCCAGCCAAAGAGTACCGCACCGTCAGTTTTCTGCTGCCAGACTAAACGGCCGTCTTCCCAGTCGTACATGGTGACACCGTTACTGTGTCCGTGGTAAACGCCGATTTCATCGCAGCGTACCATCCACCCAGACGAACCGCTGCTTTGTTTCCTCCACTGAGATTCGTCTTCGTGGTTGACGATCGCAATTCGACCTTGGGCATCGGAAATCCCTAAAACTCCATCTCTGATATCCAGCCAAAAAATATCGACATCGGGGGCAATTTCGTAGGCGACGCGCGGCACTTTACCGCTGAGGTCGTAAACATTACCATTGTCGCAGCCCGCATAAATCCAGTCGTCGTCAGCGACAATACACTTAACCCCATCGGGCAATCGATATTGATTGAGAACCTGTCCGTTGCCATCTAAAACAAAAATTCGCCCGTCTTGATTGCCTACCCAACAGCGTTGGCTGTCGATGAAAATACCGAAGGCTGACGATCCAGAGGCAAATTTCCACAACACCGGGGCTTGTTGGGCAGTCGATCGATTGCTGACGATCTCCCGTCTGGTGACGGGGCGCTTCTGCCGCACCCCCATGACTGCTGCTTCGTAACCTTTCCGCAACTTCTCGTTAATTTTCTTCGTGGCATCGGCTTTAGCTTTGTCCGCCGAGGGATAAGTTTTAGTTTGAGTCTGCCCGCGATCGCCAATTCTACCGTAACGAATCGTCACCTCAGCATCTTTAATCGTCACTTCATAAAATTTATGGGATACTCCATCTGCTTCGGATAATTCCAAATAAGTCTTTTCTTCTGCCATGTTATTTTTCTCCTCTGTGGTCACGGGATCGATAGATCGAGGTTCTATCTCAGCAATCGGTAGCAGTCTTGCCCATTCTGCCTGAGATACATATTCGATCGCAAAATACTCGACAGCGCGATCGATTTCGGCAAACTCATCGATATTGACGAATTGATGGCGATCGTATACCGATCCATAGTCGTATGAAAAAGCGCGGTAGCCTTCTCCAGGATATGAGGCAATTAATAGCCCTATTGGGTCGCTAGTGCTAGCATCATTGACGATTAATCTGCCATTATTGGCTTTGACCAGCGCAAATTTTTTAGCCATCCGATCGAGAGCAGTTATATACAGCCTTTCTAAATGAATTGCGATCTAGCCGTCCCGGCTGTCCCACTGGGCGATCGCTTTCTCCCATGCTCTTAATCCCACCAAGCATATAATTTTTCAGAACTAATTTCGATCTCATCGCAACTGCGAGCAAATCGCACGAATTCACCCGCAAAATCTAGCTCTTTTACGCCGATAACAGTTATTGCATCGACTACCAAATTGGGAGTTTCTCTGTCGGCAAAGGCGATGCCATCAAAGGTCGCTTTTGCTCCGTTTTTGGCGGCACGCTCCCCGAATTCTACGAAGGAACCGACTGAGGGAGCAGCATTAAAATTTGCCGATCGCGTGGTGTACCCCTCTGCCAGAATCTGTTGTAATGTTTCCAACGACAAGCCCTCAAATTTGATGGCGTTTGGGGTATATTCGGTAATGACAGTACCGAGTATTTCCTCTATCCGTTGAACCATAAAGTTATGTGTATTTCAGCGAAATTACCCTAAGCAACTGCGTAGCCAGTATGCTGTCGCACGTAGGGTGGATGAAAAGCTAAAACGATTTTATCCTTGGACACTCCAGCGGCAACGAGTTCATCAGTGATACCGTCTTCAATGCCATCTCTTTGAATCCAGATTTTGCCGTCAATTATTTCGACGTGAACGACGCAACCGTGAATTCTGCGCTTACCGTCCCAACCTGCATTCATCAGTAAGAAATTGTTGCGATCGCGATCGATTATTAACTTACTCTCAATGCGTCCGTGACTGTAAGGGATGCGATGATGTGCTTCTAGGATGCATTCGATAATATCGCGATATTCGTCTATTCTATCCATTTCAGGATCTCCGCCTTTTTAGCATCAAAGATAATTAATTTCAGGAGATGTCCTTTGCCATGAGTTATTGTCCAAACAGGCTGGACTGCTGAATGATAAGTAGCTTGAGTTTCAAGTAAATCAAAGCTGTTATGACCTCGGTATTCCAGTAGAACTACTGTCGCTAGAAGCGATCGGCTTTTTTACTACTAACTGAAAAAATCGGTGTTAAGGCGAAGCCAATCCAAAATCCAAAATCTAAAATCCAAAATCGATTGACGGCAAACACCCCTATTTATTTACGGTTCGCCCCAATTACTCTAGAGGTGAGATTTTTTACATTAGATGCAGTGCGATGAATCAGCCGCACTAACAAAGAAAGAGCGATCGAGCGATCGGTGGATAACAGGATGTCAGATTTGAGGCTTTCACCTTAAAACTTTATCCTTCATCCGCAACCGCCCTTTATGAGGTTCGGAAAACCACCCTTCATGAGAAAGCCTTACGCCGCCAGTATAGAGAATAATACCCAAAGACCCTGGTGGAAATATTTGCTGGTTCGACCTGTCCTTGCGATCTGCCCCCCCCAAGTTTTTGTAGTTAATTAGGAACCCAGAGAACTCTATATGGCAAAAGTAGTTGGAATTGACTTAGGTACGACAAACTCCTGCGTAGCCGTGATGGAAGGCGGTAAGCCGACTGTGATTGCTAACGCCGAGGGTTTTCGGACAACGCCTTCGGTAGTCGCTTTTGCGAAGAATGGCGATCGCTTGGTCGGGCAAATTGCCAAGCGCCAAGCGGTGATGAACCCAGAAAACACTTTCTACTCGGTTAAGCGTTTCATCGGCCGCAAACACAGCGAAGTTACCCACGAAGCTACCGAAGTTTCTTACAAAGTTCTTAACGTTAACGGTAACGTCAAATTAGACTGTCCTTCTCAAGGCAAACAGTTTGCCCCAGAAGAAATTTCTGCCCAAGTCCTCCGCAAGTTGGTGGATGATGCTAGCAAATACCTGGGCGAAACCGTTACCCAAGCGGTAATCACGGTTCCGGCTTACTTTAACGACTCCCAGCGCCAAGCGACTAAAGATGCTGGCAAAATTGCTGGCTTGGAAGTGCTGCGGATTATCAACGAACCGACCGCTGCCTCTCTGGCTTACGGTTTAGACAAGAAGAGTAACGAAACCATCTTAGTGTTTGACTTAGGCGGTGGAACGTTTGACGTTTCTATCCTAGAAGTCGGCGAAGGCGTGTTTGAAGTTCTGGCCACTTCTGGCGACACTCACCTCGGCGGTGACGACTTTGACAAGAAAATCGTTGACCATCTGGCCGAACAGTTCAAGAAAGATGAAGGCATCGAACTGCGGAAAGATCGTCAAGCTTTGCAACGGTTAACCGAAGCCGCAGAAAAAGCCAAGATCGAACTTTCTAGCGTCACTCAAGCTGAAATCAACTTGCCCTTTATTACGGCTACCCAAGACGGTCCCAAGCACTTGGAGATGACCTTAACGCGGGCTAAGTTTGAAGAACTGTGTGCCGATTTGATCGATCGCTGTCGCATTCCGGTAGAAAATGCCGTGCGCGATGCCAAGATCGATAAAAGTGCGCTTGATGAGGTGGTACTGGTTGGCGGTTCGACTCGGATTCCTGCCGTCCAAGAAGTGGTGAAGCGAGTTCTCAATAAAGAACCCAACCAAACCGTTAACCCAGATGAAGTCGTCGCTGTTGGGGCAGCAATTCAAGCTGGCGTGTTAGCTGGTGAAGTGAAAGATATCTTGCTCCTAGACGTGACTCCACTGTCTTTGGGCGTGGAAACCTTGGGCGGTGTGATGACCAAAATTATTCCTCGCAACACTACCGTTCCCACCAAGAAGTCAGAAGTGTTTTCGACGGCGGTGGACGGTCAATCCAACGTGGAAATCCACGTCCTCCAAGGAGAACGGGAAATGTCCAACGACAACAAGAGTCTGGGGACTTTCCGCTTGGATGGTATTCCCCCAGCGCCTCGCGGCGTACCGCAAATCGAAGTTATCTTCGACATCGATGCTAACGGTATCCTCAACGTTACCGCTAAAGATAAGGGTACTGGTAAGGAACAATCGATTAGCATCACGGGCGCTTCTACCCTACCGAAAGATGAAGTCGATCGCATGGTGAAGGAAGCCGAACGCAATTCTACCGCCGACCAAGAACGGCGCGAGAAAATCGATCGCAAGAACCAAGCCGACTCCCTAGTTTATCAAGCTGAAAAGCAGATGAAGGAACTGGGCGACAAGGTGCAAACTGCCGATAAAGAGAAGGTAGAAGGCTTGCTCAAAGACCTCAAAGATGCGATCGCTAAAGAAGATGACGATCGAATCAAGAGTCTGACTACAGAGTTGCAACAAGCCCTTTACACCATCGGTAGCAGTATCTACCAACAAGGTGGCGGCGATGCTGGCACTCCAGGGGGAGACGGTTCTGATGGCGGTAGTTCCGGTCCTACCTCTAGCGGCGGCGATGACGTGATCGATGCTGAGTTCTCAGAAACTAAGTAAGGTCAGTTCGGAATTGGACATCTAGCTAACTTTTGATTAGCTAACATTAAAATCGGGGTTGATGGGTTGAAAGTATACTCATCAACCCTTTTTTATAGCATCGATAATGGCGCGTTCGATCGCATCGCAGCTTACTTATCTGCGTGATTCCTATAGAATTAATTTAACTAATTTTCACCCCGACAACGTGCTGTGACTTACTGTCTTGGGATTATTACCAAATATGGCTTAGTGCTTGGGGCCGACTCGCGCACGAATGCAGGAGTAGATTATATTTCTACTTATCAAAAGCTGTTTGACTTTTCCCAAATTGGGGAACGGGCGATCCTAGTGTGTACCTCTGGTAATCTTTCAGTTACTCAAGCGATTATCACTTTGTTGCAGAAAGATCTCAAGATCCCAGAGGAAGTAAATATCCACACCTTACCAACTCTATACGATATCGCTCGTTATATCGGCAGTAAAATCCGCTTAATTCAAGAACAAGACGGTTCCTGGTTGCAGCAAGATGGAATTGAGGCTCAATGTACCCTACTTTTAGGGGGGCAGATTAAGGGGCAAGAACCAGAACTGTTCATGATTTACAGCCAAGGCAACTGCATTCAATCTAGTAAAGACACCCCATTTTTACAAATTGGCGAAACCAAATATGGCAAACCAATACTCGATCGCATCCTCAAGTTTGACACTCCTCTAGAAGCAGCAGCTAAGTGTGCCTTGCTGTCTATAGATTCCACCATGAAATCTAACATCTCTGTCGGCCCGCCGATTAATTTGATGATGTATGAAAGAGACACCTTCAAGATCGAGCATCAACTCCGTCTGGGCTTAGGCGATCCCTATTTAATTAAAATTCGCCAACATTGGGAAATGGCCCTGCGAGATGCTTTCGATCGTATGGCTAACGTTGACTGGCAGCACCATCAAGGAGAGGGGGAAGAGTGAGAGAGGGGGGACACGGGGAGGGGAGAGGGGAGAGAAGAGGATTCTTTACTCAACACTCAACACTTCACACTCCACACTTCTTAAAGCGGTCGATAGACCCGATAGTTGATGTCGGGGAAGATATTATCCATCAGTTCGACCTTTTCGAGCCACCCGCTGTCGATTTTGCCAGCGTTGATTTCGTCGTAAAGTTTATGGAAGCGCATTAAATGCGATCGCGTCCTCCTGACGGCATAGGGTACCATCGTTCCCGTCCGCATGATGAACGCCCAGTCGGAAGATTGGGCCAGCAGCAGTTCTCGCGCTGCTTGATTTAATGCCCGCCACTCTAACTCGTCGGCTGGTTCTCGTCTCCCCAATTCAATCATCCGTTCTGCGGCTTTGTGCAAGTGGGGGTAAATCCAGGAGTTAGTTTCGTTCAACCAATACTCGTGAAAGCCCTTATATCCCCAGCTAGACTGAGAAGGACGGCAAACTTGCTGCTGGGGATGAGAGCGCAAGTAATCTGCTAAATGGGTCATTTGGTAGGTATTTTGGTCGTACCACGACTTGCGGAACAGATAATCGATGAACCAAGGGCCTTCATACCACCAGTGACCGAATAATTCTGCATCGTAAGGGGAAACCACAATCGGAGGGCGTTGGAGCAGGCCGTGGAGATGTTCGACTTGCTGCACGCGGTTATACATAAAATTACCAGCGTGTTCGGCTGCCTTTTCCCTAGCCCAATAAGGGTCGTAGAGGGCTTTATCTCCCAAACCTAAGCCGCGACCAGTAATTTTGTGATACTTAATCCCGATATTTTTCCGTTGGCCGTTGGGCATGATATAGGGCTTGATGTACTCGTACTCGGCTTCCCAGCCCAAATCTTTATAGAACTCGCGGTATTCTGCTGCACCTGGATATCCAACTTCAGAAGACCATACCTGCTGCGATGACTCGTGATCGCGACCGAAAGCTGCTACCCCAGCTTCGGTAAAAATCGGGGCATAACTGCCAAAGCGGGGGCGAGGACGGGCGTAAAGAATCCCATGTCCGTCGGTGAGGAAATAGCGCAGCCCAGCATCAGCCAGCATTCGCTCTAGTCCTTCGTAATAAGCGCATTCTGGCAGCCAAATTCCTTTGGGAGGGCGACCGAAGGTTTGCTCGTAATGCTCGCAAGCTACTTGAATTTGCGCCCACACTGCTTGTGGGTACATTTTCATCAATGGCAAATAGCCGTGGGTAGCGCCGCAAGTAATAATTTCTAGGTTGTTGCTATCGAGAAATGGTTTAAAGGCAGCTACCAAGTCGCCGCCGCAGTTTTCCCAAGTTTGGCGAACCTTATTGAATTCTTGAGCGTAAAATTCTGCCAGGTAGCGGACGTGACCGTTATGCTGGTTGTACTCGATTTCTTTTTCGGTTAGTTCTTCTAACTTCGCCAGGTGTTCGTCAAAGCGTTCCTGTAATAAGGGGTCGCGCAGCATCGACACTAAGGGCGGGGTCATGCTCATGGTAATTTTGAAGTCGATCCCATCCCGCTTCAAGCCTTCAAAGACGTGGAGCAGGGGAATGTAGGTTTCAGAGATCGCTTCAAACAACCATTCTTCTTCCAGCACGTAGTCGCTCTCTGGGTGCCGAACAAAAGGGAGATGGGCGTGAAGGACGAGGGCAACGTAGCCAATAGCCATAGTAATTTTGAATATCCTGTTGTCGATGTGTAACTGACGCGATCTGAAAAAACTTTACAGTATTTTAAGATTTTTTTACACTACATTTAGAAGTTCAAGAGTTCAGGAGGTTAGGAAGTGTTGAGTGTGGAGTTAAAAATTCTCCCCATCCCCCCATTTCCCCATCTCCCAGCCCTCGATCGAAACTCAATCGCGCAGGGACTTGGAAAAATCTAAAATAGATATTAAATTTATATAAAGAGAAAGTATCATGAAAATCCGCGCATCCATCTTCTAAATGCAGGCAGTTCCTAAACGCCTTAACCATTCCAAAGTCTCATTGCAGCTATTGCTGTTTGTCGATAAGCGTTCTGGCTCGCGAGAGCTTCAGACCATCCGCGCTTGCTTAGATCGGCTACAGGCAGATCGTCCGTTTGAACTGCAAATCGTCGATGTCGGGCAGCAGCCTTATTTAGCCGAACATTTCCGGCTGGTAGCAACTCCAGCTTTGATCAAAATCTCTCCCGAACCCAGACAAACCTTAGCTGGTAGCAATTTGGTCGAGCAACTGGAAACTTGGTGGTCTCGTTGGATTAGTGGAATTAAAGATGTTGAAGCAGATTTAGATGGCTCGGCGGAAACGATCTCATCAACAACTGATGGGAATGGATCTGTTGCTTGTACGGCAGAAGTCATGCAATTAGCTGATGAAATTTTTCAACTCAAGCAAGAAAAGACAGAACTGCTAGAACAGTTGCAATTTAAAGATCGAGTCATTGCTCTATTGGCGCACGATTTACGCAATCCTCTGACGGCGGTGACTCTGGCATTGGGTACCTTGGAATTGGCTCAAAATTCGATCGGTGATTTTGCTTTAAATTTGAAACCAGGGCTAATGGAGCAGTTAATCCAGCAGTCGCGCGCTCAAATTCGATCGATGGACAGGTTAATTGCAGATATTTTGCAAGCAGCTAGGGGTAGCAGTGCGGAACTGCGGATTCAACCTCACAAATTGGAGTTAGGCTCTCTTTGTCGGGATGTAGTTTTGCAGATGCAAGAAGGAATGCAAAATAAATCCCAAAAAATAGAAGTAGACATTCCTCAAGATTTACCTTTCGTCCACGCGGATGGGGAAAGAGTGCGTCAGGTACTCGTCAATCTGCTGGATAACGCGATTAAATACACTCCAGAAGGAGGCACGATTAAGCTAGCAGTTCTGCACCGGACGACGGGAAAAATCCAAGTGTTAGTGGCAGATGACGGGCCTGGAATTCCTGAAGCAGAGAGCGATCGCATTTTTGAAGACCGTTTCCGCTTAGAACGCGATCGCGATCGCGATGGCTACGGTTTGGGTTTATCTTTGTGTCAGCGAATAGTGCGATCGCACTACGGCAGAATTTGGGTAGAATCGGTTCCCGGTCAAGGTAGTTGCTTTAACTTTACCTTGCCAGTTTATCGGTAGTGTTTCTAATTAACTACGGGTTTTGACCTCGAGCGATCGCGTCGTTAGTTTTCTCGATCGGATGGTTCGTGGGGCGTAGCGGTGCGAGAGCGACGAGTAGGGGTAGAAGGGGAAGTCGATCGATTGCTGGGAGTCTCTACCGCAGCACCCCGCGATCGCCTCGATCTTACCCGACGGCGGCGAGAAGTCGAGCGACTCTCTTGGTTGTCATCGGCCGAGCGCACCGAACGAGAGCGACGACGACGAGTGGTAGTTTGAGTCTCCTGTTCCGAGTCGGACGATCGCCTCGATCTTACCCGACGGCGGCGAGAAGTCGATCGATTTTCATCAGTAGACTCGGTAGCTTCGGCAGAGCGGCGAGAACGCCTAGAACGACGACGAGAAGTTTGGTTATCTTCATCCGATGCTTCCTGCAACCTGCGGGAACGCCGACGGCGAGGGGTGCGATCTTCTTCCTCGGATGCTGCTGCTCGCAACCTGCGGGAACGACGCGATCGCGGTTGGTCTTCATCGCTGTCTTCTGCTCGATCTGGCTTGCCAGAAACGATACTTCCAGGCTTAATCGGTTGTACTTTAATTTGCGGTTTGCGTCCTTCCAACTTTTCTGGACGTTTGGGAAACTCTTCGGCAGGGATATCTTTAACCGCCTCCACCATAAACTGGTTCCAAGTGTAGGCAGCGGTGCTGCTAGCCCCGTTAGTCGGGTCGTTATTGTCGTTTCCCAACCATACTCCAGTAACTAGTTGGGGAATATAGCCGACAAATAGCAGATCGCGGGCTTCATCAGAAGTACCAGTTTTGCCAGCTACCGGGCGATCGTCGAGATCGGCTGCTTGTCCGGTGCCTTCATTGACAACTCCCCGCAGCAACCAAGTCATAATTGCCGATGTTTCTTCATCAACGGCTCGTTCGGGAGTGAATTTCTCTTCGTAAATTACTTTGCCCCGTTGGTCGATGATGCGCCGAATGCCGTGAGCTTCGACGTGCATTCCTTTATTGGCCAAAGTGCCGTAAGCACTGGTCAGTTCGAGGAGATTGACTTCCGAACCGCCCAAAGCTAAAGAGTAGACCTGTTGGAGATCCGATTCAATCCCCATTTTCCGGGCGGTATTAATCGTCGGTTCCCAACCGACATCCAGCAGGATCTTGAGGGCAACAACGTTGACTGAATTCACCAAAGCATCTCGCATCGACAGCCAGCCAGAATAAGATTCGCTGAAGTTTTTGGGTTGATATCCATCTACCTTCAGGGGCGCATCCAGGTAGCCTTGATAGGGGGTAATTCCAGCCGCGATCGCAGTGGTATAGACAAATACTTTAAAAGTCGATCCGGGCTGCCGCTGGGCTTGGGTGACGCGATTGAACTGATTGGTGCCGAAATCTTTGCCGCCTACCATCACCTTAATTTGACCGCTGCGGGGATCGATCGCTACTAAGGCTACTTGCTCGAAGCGATCGCGTCGGCTTCTTTTTTCCACCGTCCGCTCTACCGCTGCTTCCGCTTCTTGCTGCCACTTAGGATTGATGCTCGTTTCGACAGTTAATCCTCCTACTTTCAACACCTCTGGCGAGACATACTTCGGCAGTTCTTTTTCGATGTATTGAGTAAAGTAGGGAGCTTGCTGCTGCAAGCGTTTGGGCTGACTGCGTTTTAAGTTTAACGGCTGACGGATGGCCGCTTCAGCTTCTGCTGAAGTAATGTACCCACCTTTTTGCATCTCTTGCAAAACTAGATTTCGCCGTTTGAGTGCCACCTCTTTATTGACAAAAGGCGAGAATTCATGGGGGGCGGCTGGCAACCCCGCTAGCATGGCCATTTCTGCTAAAGTTAGTCGATCGACTTTTTTGCTGAAGTAAACCCAAGCCGCGTCGGCTACTCCATAAGCTCCTTCGCCCAAATAGACTAAATTGAGATAGCGTTCGAGAATTTTCTCTTTTTGCACTTCCTGCTCGATTCTTTGCGCCATCCGAAATTCTCGCAGTTTGCGCCACAGGCTGCGCTCTTGGTCGAAAAATACCATTCGCGCTAGCTGTTGGGTAATCGTGCTACCGCCTTCTACTACATCTTGGGCTTGTAAGTTAGAAAAAATTGCCCGGAGGATTCCTTGATAGTCAACTCCCTGATGTTGATAAAAGCGCCGATCTTCGATCGCAATAAACGCTTGCACCAAAGGCTTGGGCATTTGCGAGATTTTCAGTTGTTCGCGGGTAGCCGGTCCGGTTTGCTTGATGATGCTGCCATCGGCGGCTTTAAGAGTTAAAGTTTCCGGTCTGGTATAAGTTAAAACATCGTTGGCTGAATCTGGCAAACTCTTTTCTAGTTGCCACCAACCGATCCCCAGAGCGATCGCTCCTCCGCCTACACCCACGCCTAGCAAGCGCAAGGTATACAACCAGTAGGGTCGCTTGGGAGCTAAAGGCCGGAGCAATCGGAACGGTAGCCTGAGCAGAATAATTCCCAACTCGGCCGCTGGCGATCGCGATTTCCGCCTGCGCTTGCGCCTGTGCATTTTTTCCCTGGCATCAGCTAGAGTTGCCGCTGGGCGCTTGGTTTTGTTGGATCGATCGTTGAGTTTGGGGAAGAATTTCGCCACTTTTAACCCCTAGCCAGCTTACTACTCGCTATTCATTGTGGCTTATTTTTGGGACGCTTTGACCAAACGGCACTTTTCCAGGCTACGAGACACTAGTACCGCTACGCGGAAGTCAAAAGTCAAAAGTCAAAAAGCCTATGACATAAGCTTTCGAGCGATTGGCAATGGTAGCTTAACTTACGCCATGTTGTACTAGTGAGGAGGGACGATTTCGATCCCATATTATATTTAGGGACAGTAGCTATTGACTAGATTATTAGAGGTTGTCATGCTCGATGAATTAACTTTAGCTAAAGATCCAACAACTTCAGCAAAAATTCTCATGCAACTGGTGAAGAGCGATCGATTGGCAGTAATTCGAGCAGTTGCAGCAAATCCAAATACTCCATTAGAAGTGCTAATGGAACTTGGTAGCGATCGCAACTTTTTGGTGCGGGCAGCAGTTGCAGGCAATCCTCAAGCACCAGCATCTATTTTGACCGCTCTGCTTGAAGATCTAGAAAATACTGATTTTGAGGTAGTCAGACAAATAGCAAGTCATCCCAATACTCCAGCAACAACACTAAGAAAATTGATTGACGATCGGGAACACTGGTCTAAATTATATAAAACCTGCGAAGCCTCGCACTTTCTTGATATAGCAATTGGTGAAAACCCCAATACACCATTAGATATTCTCGAATGGCTTGCTGAAGACAGTTCTTCTGGTCGTCTAGGTGTTGCTAGAAATCCCAATACGCCCTTGCAACTTGTTATTGAACTTGCTAAAGATAAATCTGAGTGGATTCGCAGCGGGGTTGCTAGCAATCCCAATACCCCCTTAGAAATCCTCGCTCACTTAGCTGAAGATAGCGATATAAACGTTCGTCGAGGTGTTGCTAGAAATCCCAATACATCAGTGGAATTGCTGATGAAAATGGCTGAAGATGAGGATAAATTCGTTCGCATCTGTGTTGCTAGAAATCCCAATATATCAGTGTAACTGCTGATGAAAATGGCTAAAGATTAGGAGTAAGTTTGCCTCACAGTCGCCAGAAACTCTCAAGCACTTAATTTAACGTCATTTTGGTTAAAGGCGATTAACAATTAACAACTTCGATCTGGGAACAATGAAAAACGAAATCGCCGTTGAATTCGATCGTGTTACCTATTGCCCTAGCGATCGACCTTTGGTATCAAATCTCAATTTTACTGTCGATCGAGGTGAAGTCCTGATCTTATTGGGTCGCAGCGGTAGCGGCAAAACTACGACAATGAAATTAATTAATAACCTCTTAGTACCGACTGGGGGCGAAGTGAGGGTAGCAGGTATTCCCACTACCAAATGGAACCCAATTAAATTGCGGCGGCAAATCGGTTATGCCATCCAAGAAATCGGGTTGTTTCCTCATTTCACGGTAGAACGAAATATTGGATTAGTTCCATTTTTAGAAGGTTGGAAACCCAAGCAAATCAAAACCCGCGTTGGCGAACTTTTGCATCTAGTAGGCTTGCCACCAGAACGATTTAGCGATCGCTATCCCCACGAACTCTCTGGCGGACAAAGGCAGCGGGTGGGCGTGGCCCGCGCTCTCGCTGCCGATCCGCCCTTGCTGTTGATGGACGAACCTTTCGGGGCGCTAGATCCGATTACTCGCCTGGAAATGCAACAAGAGTTTCGCAGGTTGCAAGCCCAATTGGGCAAAACAGTAATTTTTGTCACTCACGATATTCAAGAAGCCTTCATTTTGGGGTCGAGAATTGGTTTGCTCGATCGAGGAGAGGTGGTCTTTTTAGGAACTCCCTCCCAGTTTCTCGAATCTCAACACCCAGAGGCACGAGCTTTCCAAAAATGCTTGCAGACTTTAAATCGGTTTGAGTTTTAATTCTTCATCTTGCTCGCATCAAGCAGTAGGCAACAAGCACCTTTTGTCCGTCGATGCTAATTTTACAGAGGTTATAATTTAGATTATGGCTGTATAGTATTGTACTCTCATGAACCAAATTTTGACTTTAGAATTAAGCGAGCAGACGTTTGCTGCCATTCAGCTACAAGCGCAAACATTCGGGATCTCTCCAGAACGATTAGCAGCAACTTTGTTAGAGCAGCAGTTCGAGCGACAAGGATTCAAATTACTCCTCAATGAAGCCCAGAAGAACGCAGCACGGGCAAGATTTGAGCGACATTTTGGGACGTTACAGCTAGATGAGTCTAGGAATCTAGATAACGAGAGTATTGATGCTGATTTAGTTAAAGAGTATGCCAGCAACCACGAGGAAGAATAATGCTCCTCGATACATCAAGCAGCAGTTGAGTTATTAATTGTGCGATCGGATAAAACTTATTCGCTTGGCGACGCTGTTAGTTTCATTTTGATGCGCCAACGCGGACTTACTGAGGCATTGACTACTGACCGACATTTTGAGCAAGAAGGATTTGTGCGTTTGCTAACGCTAGCCAGCTAAAGATTATCTAAGTAAACCGATGCGATGCAGGAGTTTTGTTCGATCGAATTAGCGATCGAGAAATCCTTGAGATCCTTCGAGTATAGCGATCGCCTCCAAACACATCCGAAAAGCGAGCTATCGTAGTTGTAGTAGGACTATTGGTACTCAAACAGGAGTCGATCGCGTCTAGGAGCAGGAGAGAAAAATGATGAAGTTCGATCGCCAACTGGCAGCCGCGATCTTAGGCACATCTATAGCATTGGTGCAGCCGCACGTCGCCTCGGCCGTATCTCCTCAAGAAGTCGGTAAAATTGCCAAACAAATCTCCGTACAGATCGATAATGGCAACGATCGAGGTTCGGGCGTAATTATCAAGCGGCAAGGCAACACTTATTACGTTTTGACAGCCAAACACGTCGTTCCTACGGCCAGCGATCGCTATGCCATCGTTACCCCCGACGGCGATCGTCATCCCTTAAATTACACTACCGCCCGACTGCTGCCAGGTGTAGATCTAGCAGTGGTGGAATTTAACAGCAACCGCCAGTATAGCGTTGCCCAGCTAGGCAATGCCGAGACAGCTACAGAAGGCACTACGGTTTATGTTGCTGGTTTTCCTAAAGGTTCCTATCAGTTTAGCTCTGGCAGCATTTCTAGTTTGCGATCGCCCAGCGAAGCCATAGACGGTTATGCGATCGGTTATGTCAACAACACCGCTGCTGGGATGAGTGGCGGGCCGGTGCTAGACGATCGAGGGCGCTTGATTGGGATTCACGGTAGAGCCAATGGCGATGAAATCGTCGATCCGCAATCGGGACGAACGGTAAGAATTACAGATGGCTTTAACTGGGGCATTCCCATTAATACCTTTTTAAAACTAGCACCCCAAGCGGGAATCAACCTAGACGATCGAGTCGCTAGTTCTCGCCCTGTAACTACACAACCTTCTGCGATTTCCACCACTCCAACATCAACTCCGAGTGGCGGTGGAAGAGTATCATTCGCTAAATCTCCTCGCTTAGTAACAGCAGCCGCTTCTTCTAATCGGGCCTACGAGTGGGGCGCAACCTACTACTTTACCGTCAGCATTCCAGAAACGGCGGGCGTTCCCCTGCAACAAGTTGCAATTAGCCAAATTGAAGGAGATAAAATCAAATATCGACTAGAAGAGACTCATGCTTTTGAAGGTAGGCATCGCGATCGCGGTGCTAAATTAAACCTGGGACAGGTAGCGTTAGACAAGGAAACCCAAACCGTTTTAGTTACCTTCGATCCTCCAGTACCTCCGGGCAAAACAGTTACGATCGGTCTTAACCCTACTCGTAACCCTTCCGATATCATCTGTTTGTTTAGGGTTAAAGTCTTTCCAGCGGGGGAGCAAGTGCAACCTTTAGATCTTGGGGTAGGTAGACTGCACTTCTATTGGCATTGAGCAGACATCTATAAATACCAAATCCGGTTTCCAAAACCGCCTTGACCTCGCCCCGACTCCGGCTCCCCTCTCCCTTGGGAGAGGGGTTGGGGGTGAGGGCAGCAATGGATAGTATGAGAACCGATTTGGTATAACAATTCTTGTGGGGCAGGCATCGTGCCTGTGTGTAGGGACAGCCCAGAGGGCTATCCCACAAGAAATGACCCAATTATTTTTTTAATTTCGATCGCCAGAGGTTGAATGATTGCCCAAGCCTAGGAAAGAGACTTTGAGATTGGAGCCTGTATAGTTTGGGAACAATTTGGGGAACCATAGGATTGGCATCTTGAAGATGCGATTCGATCGCCTGTTGTATTTCCCCAAATTTGTCTTATGGTCAACTATCCCAACTTTTCGAGCCACAACTATGAGGTCGTTCGCGAATTAGGCAGAAATCGAGAAGGCGGGCGCATTAGTTATCTAGCTAAAGATCTCAATTCGGAACAACAGGTAGTCATCAAGCAATTTCGCTTTCTTCAGACTGATTCGAGTTGGCAAGGATTTAAAGCCTACGATCGCGAGATTCAAGTTTTGCAAGACCTCGAACATCCGCGCATTCCTCGCTATGTAGACTCTTTTGAAACTGTCGATGGATTTTGCATGGTGCAAGAATATAAAAATGCACCTACTTTAGCTGAAAAACCTACTTCTGAACCAGAAATAATTAAAAGTATTGCTATCTCTGTTTTAGAGATTTTAGTATATTTGCAAAATCGAGGAATGCCTGTTTTTCATCGAGATATTAAACCAGAGAACATCTTAATTGATGAATATAATAATGCTTATTTAATTGATTTTGGTTTAGCTAGGTTGGGCGATCGAGAAGTTGCGATTAGCAGCGTAGCTGCTGGAACCCCAGGTTTTATGGCTCCAGAAGAACTCTTTAATCGTCCTCTAACAGCATCATCCGATCTATATAGTTTAGGGGCGACTTTAATCTGTTTGCTGACTAAGACTAATTCAGTTGATGTTGGCAAACTAATCGATGCTAGTTATCGATTCGATTTTAAGCATTCAGGATCGCATCTCAATCCTCGCTGGCTCGACTGGTTGCAGAAAATGGTAGAGCCAAATGTTAAAGATCGATATGGCAATGCCAACGAAGCTTTAGAAGCACTGAAGCCAATTGACGTAATGGAAACCGAGAAAACCCCAGTTGGCAGATCGACTAATTTACCATTATTGAAAAGTTTAATTGTTGGCGGCTTAGTGCTAACTGCGGGCACTACTGGATTAGTGCTAAATTATTCTTCAAATGCACCGACAAATGAGCGATCGTTCGATCTACCAATAGTAACTACTACGGCTGTTAGTGCCAATTTAACTCTAGAACAGCAATGGTTCGATCGAATCAAACCCCGCTGCAATTCAGTAGAAGTCGCAACGGCAATTCGCTCTTCACCTCCTCCTAATACTAACGAAGGCCAAGCTTATGCTGCTGGTTGTTATGCTTTAGCTGGAAAGATCGATCGAGCCGATCGCTTAATTCAACAACTACCAAAAAACTCTCGCTCTTATGCAGCAGCAATTGTATTTGGTATCGGTCATCCCGTAGCTGATGCTGGCGATGATGAATCTGCTAGTGAGATTATGCGATTAGTTTTGAAATACCAGCCAGACAATTTTATGGCTTTGTATCATGCTGGAATGTCAGATTATATTCTCAACGATATGCCCAGTGCCAAACAAAACCTGCAAAAATTCTTGGAGATTTACAAAAACGAAGATAGCTGGCGACAAAATGCGATCGAGGTTTTGGGATACATAGAGAAAGGGGTTAAGGTCGAGCTTCCTAGCCAACAGCACTAGTTAAGTAATAAGTAATAGGTAATAGCTAATAGGTTATACCAAATCCGGTTTACAAAACCGTCTTGACCTCGCCCCGACTCCGGCTCCCCTCTCCCGTGGGAGAGGGGTTGGGGGTGAGGGCAGCAATGGATGGTATGAGAACCGGATTTGATATTACACCGCAATTGACAATTGCGAATTGCTAATTGTTCGATCGACTCACTCTTCAATTTGCCAGATGTCTTTGGCGACGGATTCATCGATGATTTTCCTGGGACGCACTACTAAAATCAAACGTCCGAGCAGGGGAACGTCGGTAGAGTCTGGAAACCACTGAATTTGTAAGCTTCCTGCTTCCTCGATCGCAAAGTAGCCGTTGGCATCCCATTGAGAATCGCCACGATCGATGACGGCTAACACTTCTTCGGCTTCGGTACTTGATGGCTGATGGGCGATCTGGCTACTTTTACAAATAATTCCCACTGGATCTTGGGCTTGGAGTAAGACGCGCCAGCCAGGTAGCGATACCCAAGTTCCATTCCCGCCCGATTTTACTAACCGGAACGCCCCAGTCTCTTCTATTTGGGGAATAGCTTCTAGTTCTGCCCCTGTTAAAGATAGCCCGCTAACTACAGGTAAGATGCGGGGTAATTGTTCGGCTGATTCTAGTCTGTACCAAGGCAAATTTGGAGCCTGACGCTGAGCAGTGCCGCCAAAATCCATCAGGAGTTGTTCGATTTGCTGCCGTGCCGATTGCGAGTGAGCGAACATTAAACCGCGAGCAATTAAGCGCGATCGCTCTTGAATGCCTGATTGTTGCTTGGCATATCGCCAATACTGGTAAGCTACCGCATCCCCAGGATGCTCGGTAAATCCCGTCGGTAAATTCCGCAATCGGGAAAATTCCTTAACCGCTTTGGTAACTTCCTTCGCCGCTTCCGAATCTAGGTTGCGAGAGTGCAAAAATTCTGCCACTGCTACCCGTTCGGGTACCGTCAGAATCCGCAGTTCGTACAAACTATCGCTGCCAGTGCGGGCGTAGCGCGATCGCGTTTCTTCCGACACTCCACCACTAACCATGGTGTCGTAAACCTGCGCCCCTACTATGACTTGGTTTTGCTGGATGGGTTCAAATCCAGTTTGTTCAAAAATGGTTTGGGGATTGTAGCCAGCCTTTTGCAACTTGGCACAAGCTCTGCCCCATTCTACCCAGTTTCCTTCTTTCCGCCGCAACAACAGCAGCAAAGCCTCGGAATTCTCTGGGTTTTCGGCAGTTTGAGGGCTAGAGGGAATTTCAGTCATAAGCAATCAGGGAACGCACCACTTTATATCTATAGCCGATCTGCGATCGATTTGGTGGTTCTAGTAGTAAATGTCACAATCTTTATCTATCGTTCATCCGATCGCTTAAGAATTTTTCAAATTCTACCTGTGTCAACGGGCGACTAAATAGATATCCCTGACACTGGTTGCAATTGTTTTGGATCAAAAAATCTAATTCTGCTTCAGTCTCTACTCCTTCAGCAATGACATTCAAATTGAGTTGATGAGCCATAGAAATAGTAGCTTTAACAATTGC
Organism: Cyanosarcina radialis HA8281-LM2; assembly: GCA_019359615.1. Taxonomy (GTDB): domain Bacteria; phylum Cyanobacteriota; class Cyanobacteriia; order Cyanobacteriales; family CCAP-1448; genus Cyanosarcina; species Cyanosarcina radialis. The sequence goes on along the minus strand of JAHHHA010000001.1, from coordinate 200,770 downwards.
TTGATTCTTGATATTTCGATCGATACCGCGCACAAAACATTGGTCGATTTTTAAAATGTCAAAAGGTAAATTTTGAATATAGCTTAAAGAAGAATAACCCGTACCAAAATCGTCAATAGCGATCTTGATGCCCAAATCTTTCAACGATTTCAACTTCCAAATCGCCCCTTCAACATCTTTAACTAGCTTGCTTTCGGTTAATTCAATTTCGATCGACTGCGGGGGTACGCCTACTCGTCTCGCACAGTCGATCGATTGTTGATAAATATCTTGTTGGTTGAACTGATAGGCAGATAAATTGACGGCGATCGGAATTCGATCGTATCCCATTTGATAAAGCGATTTAATCTGCTGGTAGGCAGTCTGAAACACCCATTCGCCGATCGCCTGAATCGAGCCAGTTTGCTCGGCTAGAGGAATGAAAATCGCTGGTGAAATAAATCCGCGTTCTCGGTGTTTCCAGCGCAATAGCGATTCCGCCCCGCAAACTTTTCCGGTTTTGAGGTTAAATTGAGGTTGATAGTGGAGTTGGAACTCTTGGCGCTCTAAGGCAGAGAGCAAATCGGTGGCTAATAACTCCCAATCGGGAGATAGATCGAGCGATCGCAGTTGAGAAAGTCCATGAGTCTCGCCTTCTTTGCTTTGTAATTCTCTGAGTTGCTCTTGAGCGATGCAAAGTCGAGCGGCATATCTTGCTTCTAAAGCTTTATCGGTTTTATGTCTTTGCAGGGCGATCTCAATTGTCGTTCGCAAATCTTGGGGTTTAAATGGCTTGGTCAAGTAACCATAGGGATTAGTTTCTTTTGCTCTTTCCAAAGTGGCATCGTCAGCATAAGCCGTCATGTAAATCACCGGAATTTGTAAGTGAGTGGCAATTTTTTCAGTTGCCACCACGCCATCAATTTCACCGTGCAGCATGATATCCATTAACACTAAATCTGGATTAGTCTTAGCTGCCGTCAAAATTGCAGCTTCACCAGAATCGACAATTGCTACTACTTCATACCCCTGTTTTCTCAAATTCCTCGCAATATTTTCGGCGGCAATCAGTTCGTCTTCGACAATTAAAATTTGAGGGGCCATAGTTTTTCAGGAGTTCAGAAGCTTAAGAAGTGTGGAGTGTTGAGTGTTGAGTGTGGAGTGGTGTAGGAAGTGTGGAGTGTTGAGTAAAGAATCCTCTTCTCTCCCCATCTCCCCATCTCCCCCTCTCCTAAAATCGCGGTCGATAATTTAGTTCCTGGAAGGTTAAAGAGAAGCTAGTGCCGTTGGTACGATCGCACTCGATCTTGGCTCTCAACTGCTGGGCGAGGATTCGTACCAGCTTTAACCCTAAAGAGGGCGAATTCTGCCAATTGATGCGATCGGGGATGCCAATGCCATTATCCTGCACTCTCAGGTGCAGTAGCTCATCCTTATCCTGATGGAACTGAATATATATTTCCCCAGATCTACCTTTTGGGAACGCATGTTTCAAAGAATTTGTCACCAATTCATTAATTAACAGGCCGCAGGGAATGGCCGTTTCTAAGTTCAACAGTACGGAAGCGACCTCTAGGTGCGGTTGAATGTAGCTGTCAAGCTGGCTGTAGGAGAAGCAGAGGTTCTCTACCAAACGACCGATGTATTCGCCAAAGTCAACTTGCCCTAAATCTTTAGATTGGTAGAGTTGTTCGTGGATCAGTACCATGGTTTGGATGCGGTTTTGGATCTCGGTAAAGACATCGAGCATCCCCCGATCTTCTGTAGTGTCTGCTTGCCAGTCGAGCAAACTAGAGATGATGTAGAGATTGTTCTTGACGCGGTGGTGAATTTCTTTGAGCAATACTTCTTTTTCTTGCAAAGAAGCTTGAATTTGAGCGTCTGCTAGCTTGCGATCGGTAATGTCGCGCACGACGATCAGCACTTCATCGGGCCCGCTGGCAGAAATGCGGAGTTCTTCATAGGTGTTTTGTCCACGCTTGACTAATTGATGTTCGTAAACTTGCAACTCGCCTGTAGTCAGTGCTAGCTCGATGTATCGCAGTTGGCGTTGCAGCAACTCTGGCGACAGGACTTCTGAGAGATGTCGATCGATCGCGACAAAATCTCCACCTCCAGAAGATTTGGGAAATCTCATGTCCAAGCAGGTGCCATCTTTTTTTACCCGCAACATCAAATCGGGCATGGCTTCGAGGATAGCCCGATTTTGACCTTCGCTTTGGCGCAGGGCATTTTCTGCTTGTTGGCGTTCGCGCAGCGCCGCTTGCTGTTCGGTGATATCTTCTGCCAGTCCAGCGATCCGGTAAATTTCACCAGCTTTGTTATAAACCGGAAAGGCTCGATCGCGAATCCAACGAATCTCGCCATCTGGCCGGATTATCCGATATTCTTCGTCGTAATGTCCTGGCAACTGGTTGAAGAAAGCCTTCCTGACGCGATCGCGATCTTCGGGATGGATAAAATCGAGCCACCTAGTAGTTGAGGTGTATAAATCTGCTAACGTATAACCGCAAATCTGCTCGCAAGCCGGACTGAGGTAAATAATTTGGTTTCTTTCCAGGTTAGTCATCCAGAAAACGGCGTTGATGTTTTCAGTCAATTGCCGAAATCGTTCCTCGCTCTCTCGCAGGGCGGCTTCTGCTTGCAAGCGATCGCGTTGGGCGATTTGCCATTCGGTGATATCTTCCGAAATGCCCAGTAAATATAGTGGTTTGCCATCTCGATCGAGAATTGGTAATTTCTTGGTATGCAAAAGCCTCAAACCTTGGTTTTTGGTTTGGATCGGCTCGGACGGAATGTCTAACAAACTCCCGCTCTCTAAAACTTCACGATCTTTAGCTGTAAAGAAATCGGCTTGCTCTGACAGAAAAAAATCGTAATCGTTTTTACCTAGCAACTCAGAGCGATCGTATCCCAGCAATTCTTCGCCAGCTTTATTGAAGCGGACAAACCTCAGATCTTTAGCATCCTTGACAAAAATCATGTTAGGAATGTTTTCGACGATCGAATCGAGAAACATTTGCGTCCGTTCGATCTCTTCAGCGGCTCGCTGGCGATCGCGCAGCGCGGCTTGCCGTTCGCTAATATCTCTGACAAAGGTACATTGAGCCTCTTGCCCTTGGAACTGCAAATAATTAGCTGTAATCTCTACTGCTAAAATTCGATCGCTAGCCGTGCGGATATAACCTTCAATTGTCAGGTGTCCTTTGACTTTGAGTTCTTCCCAGCTTTTTGCCCAAACTTCAGGCGGAAAGTTGGGGTCGAGATCGTACACTCTCATATTTAAGAGTTCCTCGCGCGAGTATCCCGACAAGCGACAAGCAGCTTCGTTAAAGTATAAAAATCGAGCTTCCGAGTCCACCCAGAAGACGGCATCAGCGGCCCGATCGATTGCGAACTGAGTCAAGCGCAAAGCCTCTTCTACCTGCTTGCGGGCCAAGGCGCTAGCCAAAATTTCCCCGACTAATTTCAATAGGTTAACTCTAGCTTCCGTCCAGATTTTGGCCGTGCGAATCGACTGAAACCCCACGCAGCCAATTAATCGATCGCGAGCAACTAAAGGAAAGCACAAAATCGATTGCACTGATTTGGACTGCCAGAAAGCTTTTTCTCTGCTGGCTTCTGGGGGCAGTTCGGCTACTTGCGGGATGTATAGAATCTCTAACGTTTGCAGTTTTGCCATCAGCCAAGGGCAAACCTCTACCTGTATGCTTTGCAGTCCGTGAATTTGAGATTCGATGCCAGCAGCACACCATTCGTGAGTATTGGTCATCAGCCTGCCATCTTCAGACATCTGAAACATATAGGTGCGATCGACCTCGGTAAACTCTCCTATTTGCTGGAGCGCCTGCTGGATACCGCTGTCGATTCGATCGGCATTGAGATCGATCAACTGAGTGGAGATACTGCTAACTAGCCGTTCTAATTCCACCCGCTGCCGCATTGCTAATTCTGCTTGCTTCAACTGGGTAATATCGGTGTCGGTTCCTGCCATGCGAAAGGGTTTGCCGTTCTCATCTCGAAATACCACCCCTCGCACGAGGAACCAGCGGACGCTACCATCTTTATGCAGCATTCGATGGGGCATTTCATATACTGGTGTCAAACCATCAAGATGAGCTTGCGCTGCTGCCATCACGGCTGCTTTATCGTCAGGATGCACCAGATCGGCCCAAGGCTCAATGCGATCGGGAATTTCGTTCTCTTCATAGCCCAACATCGCTTTTAAGTTGGGACTCAAGTAGATTTCGTTGGTGGCTAGATTCCAGTCCCAGACTCCCACCAAACTCTGAGTAGTAGCAATGGTATAGCGTTCCTGACTTCGACACAGATCTGCTTCGGCTTGTCGGCGAGCGCTGACATCCCGCTGAACGCCAAAGTGACCGACAATTCGACCTCGATCGTCATACAAGCAAATATAGTCCCCTTCAACCCAGATCGGCGTGCCATCAAATCGGCGCTCGTCAGTTTCTACGTGCAATCTACCAGCATCAAAAAAGCGCCGCCATAACTCTCTACCGTAAGCCAGATTGTGGGCAAAGAAATCGTTGGGAGTTAATCCCAAGAACTGCTCTCGACTGACCCCATACTGCCGCAACATGGCATCGTTGACCTTGGTAATCCGCTGGCGAGTGAAGATGTAATCTAGGGCTTTTTCCTTATCGATCGTGTTATCCCACTGCACGGGTTCGTCCAGCATCATGAAAAAGAACCCATCTAGCGATTGACTGAAGAATAGCTGTAGTTCTTCCTCTGCCTGCTGCCGCATCTCAATTTCTGTTTGCAGTTGCTTATTGGCAGCAATTAATTCGGCAGTTCGTTCGGCAATTTTTTGTTCTCCAGTGGCATTAATTTGGCTTAAAACTCGCTCTCGATCGAAACTTCGCAGTGCTTCTTTGACAGTTAAAATCAGGTCGATTTCGTCCCAAGGTTTAACTAGATAACGATAAAGATTGGCAGTATTAACTATCTTTCCCACTACCTCGGTACTAGTTGTTTCTGTCAACATGACCTTCAAGGTTTGGGGATAGCGAGCGTTAATTTCCCTCAGCAATTCATCTGCTCTCATGCCTGAGAGCGAGTAGTCGCAAATAACTAAAGGAACATCGATTCCCTGTAATTCTAATCTTGCTAAGCGTTCGAGAGCTTCTTCACTGCTGGCAGCCAGTTCGATCGCATAGTCTCGGCCAAAACTGCGAGTTAACTGTTCTGCTAAAGTTTGTAGCACCTCTGGGCGATCGCCAACACCAACTATTGCTAACTGACTCATTATATACTTCTCGATCGATAGAGAACTTGAGGCTAACTAGCTCGATCCGATCTCATTATTCTCTCATTTTTTCCAACTTATGACTTAATTTCTTCTTCGCCCCAGACTTTAAGCTGCAAATAGACTAATAATAGAGCGATCGCCAGCAGTACGGTAGCAGCAGCAGCGGCATAACCAAAATCAAACTGACCGAATGCTCGATCGTAAATGTAGTAGACCAGCAAATTTGTCGAGTTTAACGGGCCGCCACCAGTGATGATATAAACTTGCTCGAAACTTCGCAGAGTAAAAATAGCGGTAGTCACAGTGGCAAATACTAAAGTAGGTCGCAATCCTGGTAATGTGATATACCAAAACTGCTGCCAAGAATTGGCCCCATCTAATTCGGCAGCTTCATAGCGACTGATGGGGATAGCTTGCAATCCTGCCAAAAACACTACTAAGTTGAAACCCAATTGCTTCCAAATGCTCAGTAAAATTAATACTGGCATCGCCCAAATGGTGCTGCTGAGCCAAGGAATTGGTTCGATTCCAATTGTTTTTAATAGTAGGTTTACTGGCCCTTCCGGTTCGGGTTGAAACAGCCAGCGAAATCCCAACCCGACTGCAACTAAGGAAGTAATCGAGGGGATGAAATAAGCGGTTCGCAATAATCCCCGCCAAGCAAGCGATCGATTCAATAATACTGCCAAGACTAAAGGAATTATCAAACTAGGAATTACTGTAGCAATGGTGAAATAAGCAGTGTTGCCGAGAACTTGCCAAAAGTCTGGATCTGACAGCAAGCGCAGGTAATTTTTACCACCTATCCAACGGATGCCAGCTAGGGTAAAACTACCAGTAGTAAAGCTGAGGTAAAACAGATAAGCGATCGGCCAGAGCAAAAATAACCCTAACAGAATGAGTGCAGGAGCGAGAAAAATCCAAGCTGCGATCGCATCTCGATCCATTAATTTTGATGCTGAAGAACGTGCAGTTTTCATAAGTTCTTGAGGAGTTCAGGAGTTCAGGAGTTCAGGAGTTCAGGAGTTCAGAATTCAGAATTCTCCTGCACTCCTTGTATTATTCTCAGTTATTCTTTTTGCTGGTAAAATCCAGTTAATTAGCAAGTTATATACCTAAATGAATCAGCAAGCTATCAAGAAAGCGATCGCCTACAGTATCTCGATCGCCCTGTTTAGTACCATTACCACGAATTCGCTCTGGTTGGATGGCAACAGGAAAGCGTTGGCGCAAACCCCAACTCCAACAGAATCGCCCTCTCAACCGTTAACCCCCAGACTTCCTGTAGCCGAAGAGTTGATCGGGGAATGGCAGCTAAAAGAGATTTTACCTGTTGGCATCAAAGTCATTTTTACTAGAGAAAGCAAGTTATTCATTCTATTGCCCCTGTCATTCCCGTTTTTCACTGGGTTCTCTTCATCTCCCATTGCGTTTGAATTTCGTTACCGGATTAATCCAGACATCCAACCGATGCACGTAGACGTTACTTCTCCCAGCGGTGGCGAACCCTTGCTGAGCATTTTTGAAATGTCGGGGACAGGGGAGATGCGAGTCGAATGGATCGGTTTAACACCGGGAGAATCTAGACCGACCGAATTTACTACGGGTTCGATCGTCCTAAAAAAACTCTCTAACATTACGGCACTACCTCGCAAAACTCAACTCATCGATCTCTACGCTCAACAATTAGAAGGCCAACAATCTAACGCTCAAAATCGAATTCGCTACATAAATAATTTCCAACGAACTTACTACAATAACAATGGAAAATTCACTAACAAAATCGAAGATTTAAAACTTGGTATTCCGCCCGCCACAGAGGGTTATCAATATCAGATCGTGTCTCAAACCAATCTAACTCGCAGCGCGATCGCAACTGCTAAAGCCACCAACTCTGGACTGCGAAGCTATACGGGGGCTATATTTACTTTCAAAGTTAAAGGCAAGACGACTTTTGTTTCTGGAATTTGCGAAACCGATACCCCTTCAAATACGCCTCCAGCCGCACCAACACCTCCGAAAACTGCCTCCGGGCAAATTCAATGTCCGGCTGGTTCTCGTCGTCTTGGATCGTAAGAATCAGTTATAAACCTGTGGAACAGGCAAGATGCCTATTTCATATCAAATCCGGTTTAAAAACCCTGAATCAGCCCTCACCCCCAACCCCTCTCCCAAGCTTGGGAGAGGGGAGCCGGAGGTGGGTTGTGGAAACCTGACAAGTGCTAAGCGGATTTGGTATCACAAGATGTAGTTTGGGTTGACGGCAGGAAACCCAACGACCCCAACCATCAATGCCTCATTGTAGCTACGATGAATTTGAACGATCGTCAATTCGGCTTGTGGTTCCACATCTGCCTCTGGATCGACCAGTTGCCAGAAGGCTCTCTATGCAGGAGCCACGTTGCCGTCAACCGAAACTGCGACCTCGTGCCATCGACGTGAGCCACAGTCGATACATCAACATCTGCGATTCCATATACCCAATCATCTGCGATCGCCAGTGCGTTGCGAGGAGTAAATTTTACCTCCCAGCGGGCCACATCGTAGTCGGCTTGTTCGCCTTTCTGGATGGCCTCTGGCCCGTACTCCGGATTGGCTCCAGGCGGCATCCGAATTGCATCCTGGGCGAAAAGCTTAGCATAGGCAGCCGAATTACTAGCATTGACGGCACTTGCATACGACTGCAACAGAGCGTTGAATACCTCATCAGCGGCGGACATCTTTGCTTCCTCCATTACTGATGCGATCGGATATCTACAGAGAAAACTATCCTTGCTTTTTTCTCTATCTATCTAGCGTCATAGATTGCTGGAAGCGACGATCGAGGTTGAGGAAAAGTAAAATACTGAGTTTTGCGCTCCGACGCATCGATTTATTGAACCGATCTTATTATATAACTATTTCATTATTTAAGATACATTTGCCGATTAAATTGAAATAGACCGTTGCAATCGGGAGCAATTTTAAAAACATTTAGTACGGCATTCCATGGCAAGACGGAATACAAATGAGGAAATAATTCTTCCCCACCCTCTAAGTTCTCGTCAATCAGTCGATCTATTAGTTTTTCTCGATCGATTTCCAGCACGACTAGATCGAGCCGTCCTTTAAATATGTAATTAGCGACTCTTTGCACTTGTCCCTCATACGAACAATGAATAAATTTATCTTTGTCAAATTCAATGGGGGTGTAAATGCCAGTTATTTTTGCTGCTGCAACCAGACTTTCTTCGGTGATATGATATACGTATTTCATTATTATTATAAACCTGAGTATTTGATGTGAATCGATCGAATTTACAGGAAAAATCCGTGTTTGGGATCGATCGAGTTGCTGCTGAATTAGTCGTAGGGTGGGTTAGTCGCGGCGATGATTTCGATCGGAAACCGATAAATTTTCATCCGCGACGTAACCCACCGCCGAAAGCTTTGTGACCCAATATACAGTTTTCCCCATGATGCTGCGAGAGTGGTTTCTGCGTAAGTTCTGATTTATTGACTTTCAACTCTCATTTTAGAGATAATTGAGATTAATTATCATTAATAAGCTCTCATGACTCTGGAACTAACGGCACAAGCAGAAGCGGAACTTTGGCAGGAAAGAGAGCAGCAGTTTCCTCCAGTGACGAGCCTCGGTCGCGTGGAAACGATTCACACCACGCCACCGTCGATCGGGAAAGGGACGGCACGAAATAGCGAACTCTATCCTGGACTGGAATTGTCGATTTACAATGAAACCATGTACGATGTCAAACTGCAAGTTTTGGAGAATCCCCATTCGGTGCAGTTTATGGTGAATTTATCAGGGGTGGTGGAGTCCGGCGGTCTACGCGATCGACTGTGTGTTGATGCCAACTATGGCTACGTGGGTGGAAATGGCATCCAAGAGAAGCATTTTATCTTTACGCCGCAGTCACAACCTTCGATTGGGGTCAGCATTGAGATGGAACCGGAGTGGCTGTACCGCTTTTTTGCCGAACCGTCAGGAGACTTGCCGCTAGAGCTTCAGCCGTTGGTGCAGAGTGAGGACTGGCAGCGTCGGTTTTCGCCCAAGACCACAGGGGCAATTCGGACGGTGGTGCAACAGATCGTGAACTGTCCGTTTGTGGGCACGGTGAAGCGGATGTATCTGCAAAGTAAGGTAATGGAGTTGATGACGCTCCAGATTGCGCGGATTGGGGTGGAGGAACCGCCGATCGAACATTGCTTCAAACCCCAGACGCTCGAACGGATTCAGTTGGCAGCGGAGATTTTGCGATCGCACCTAGAATATCCTCCCTCACAACTAGCGTTGGCGCAGCAGGTGGGACTGAGTAAGCGCACGTTACAGAAGGGATTTCAAGCGGTGTTTGGTATCACGCCGTTTGCATATTTGACGCGGCAGAGGATGCAGGTGGCGAAGGAACTGCTGCGATCGGGCGATCGCACTGTGGCAGAGGTGGCGAATGTAGTTGGATACGCCAATCCGGGTCAGTTTGCGGGGACATTTCGGCGGCAGTTTGGGATTTCACCCCTAGAGTGCGTGCGAGGGAAACTAATTGAGGGGAATGCACTTTTGGGGCGATCGGGTGCGCTTTTGGGGTAGATCGCAACAGGTAATATTCTTTACACTCAGTCACACAGTTGATAAGAATCTCTAGCAATTGAGTGACAGATGAGAAGTGAGGAATGATGATGAAGTGTGGCTTGAGCCTAGCCCTGGGTTTGGGTGGTGGCGTAGTTTTGGGACAGAGTGCGATCGCAAATGAGGCGATCGTGCCTCGGTTAAATCAGGTTCAACGTCCAGCCACCTCGGTAAAAGAGTGGAGGGCACAGATCGAAGCCGCAACCGTGCAAGTAACGGGGGTGAAATTAGAACGCACCGAAACGGGACTGGATATCATCCTGGAAACTGCCGAGGGCAAACCGCTGCAAGTGGATGCGACAAAGTTTCGGCGGGAAGGAAATAGCCTGATTGCCGATATTCCCAATGCCGTGCTGACGTTGCCCGATGCTCAGACCTTCACCGCTGAGAACCCAACTGCTGATATTGCCACAGTGCAGGTGGTGCAGCAAGATGTCAGCAATATTCGCGTTAGTGTGGCGGGAAACAATGCGTTGCCAAAGACCGAGGTGACGCTAAAAACAGGTGAATTCGCCTATAGCCTCAACCCGGAAGGGGAGACACCGGGTGAGGAAATTGAAATTGTAGTGACAGGGGAGCAAGACGGATATCGTGTGCCGAATACCAGTGTCGGAACCCGCACCGATACGCCACTGCGCGACATTCCCCAGTCAATCACCGTTGTGCCCCAAGAAGTGCTGCGCGACCAAAACGTCACCGACATCAACGATGCTTTGAGAAACGCTTCTGGTGTAGCTCCAATCAATAGTTCAAGAAGCAGCGGTAATGTTACTAGATTTCTTATTCGAGGCTTTGAGAACTTGAACCTTGCCAACAGCAGTTTTCTCAGGAATGGTTTGCGAGAGGGATGGGTGGAACCGGAGGTTCTCCCCAATACTGAACGAATTGAAGTGCTTAGAGGTCCCGCTTCCGTGTTGTACGGCACAGGCAATTTGGGAGGAACCATCAACATTGTCACAGAGCAACCCCTGCGCGACCCCTTTTACGAGGTTGAAGCTAGTATCGGCAGCTATGACTACTACCGGGGTGCAATCGATCTATCCGGACCGTTGAACGACTCCAGGACACTGCTGTATCGCCTCAATGTAGGCTACCTCAATAGAGGCAGTGACGTTGATTTTGCTGAGACGGAAAACCTGGCTCTTGCCCCGGCGATCCGTTGGGACATTGGTGAGCGCACCCGCATTACTCTGGAAGGCGAGTACCTAGACAGAAGCCAGGTTTATGATCCCGGATTACCACCGGAAGGCACGCTGTTTCCCAACCCCAATGGTGAGATTCCGCGCAATCGTTTTCTGGGAAACCCTGACAGTGATAGAAGTCAAACGCAATACAGATTGGGCTATCGGCTAGAGCATGAGTTCAGCGACAACTGGTCAATCCAACAGGAATTTCAATGGAGAAACGAAACGGTCAACGATTCCAGTCACTTTTATTTTGGAGGACTGGCTGACGATCGGCGCACCACCCTATTTAATGAGTTTGGTGAGCAGGAGTACCGTTTAGATGCTTACAATCTCAACGTCAATCTCACTGGCAGATTTGCCACCGGGTCAATTGGTCATCAGCTAGTCTTGGGGGTCGATCTCAACAGATTTGACCTCTTCAACATTTTCTTCACCGCACCTGCTGCCCCCATAGACATCTTCAGCCCCGTGTATGGGCAGCGTCCGACTGAACCTTACGAACTTGTTTACAATGCTTCAACCGTAACCGACACGCTGGGGATTTATATTCAAGATCTGGTGACGCTGACTCCTAACCTGAAGCTGCTGCTCGGCGGACGGTTTGATCTGTTTGAGGCAAGGAGCGAAGACTTCCTAGCAGAGACTGAAACTCGTCAATCAGGGGATGGCTTCAGTCCGCGTGTCGGCATTGTCTATCAGCCGATTGAACCCATTTCTCTCTATGCTAGCTACAGTCGCTCGTTTGCCCCGGTCACTGGTACCAGTTTTGAGGGCGATCTGTTTGAACCGGAACAGGGCACTCAGTATGAAGTGGGAGTGAAGGCAGATGTGAATGACCGACTGGCGGTTACCCTAGCACTCTACGATCTGACCCGTACTGGTGTCTTGACGGAGGACAGAAGACCGGGTGTACCCCGTGGTGAATTTTCGGTTCAGACTGGAGAGCAGCGCAGCCGAGGCGTGGAACTGAGCATTGCCGGGGAAATCCTGCCAGGATGGAACATCTTTGCGGGGTATGCCTACACTGATGCTCGATTAACTGAAGATAACGTCCTACCTGTAGGTGATCGATTGCGGCTTGTTCCGGAAAATTCCGTCAACCTGTGGACGACCTATCAGATTCAATCGGGAGATTTTCAAGGCTTGGGCGTGGGTCTAGGATTGTTCTTTGTGGGAGACCGGGAAGCGGATTTACCGAATACCTATCAATTCCCCAGCTATTTTCGGACGGATGCCTCCATTTTTTACGAGCGCGATCGCTTTCGTGCTGCCCTTAACTTTAAGAATCTGTTCGATGTCGAGTATTTTGAACTTGGTGATGTTGGTGTTTCTTATGGTGAGCCGTTTACTGTACAGGGGACGATTTCATGGCAGTTTTGACCCCACCCCAGCCCTCCCCTTGGCAAGGGGAGGGAGCCGTAGCGGGTTCTCCGGTTCTCCCCCTTAGCAAGGGGGAGTTAGAGGGGGTCAATTCACAAAGGAAACTGAGAGAAGCGAGACAATGAAGAGAGTAAACAGCCTGACAAAGGGAAGAGAGATACAACGCACCCTGCTGATAGTCACTGCAATGATGAAAAGACCATCCGATCGTCTCATCAAACTGTTTTTACTGATAGCTTTTTCCTGCCTTTTCATCACAGCTTGTTACCAGCCTGTCATCCAAAGCCCTCATCTTTCCTCGAAGCCTGCTGTTGAGTGTCGGGTGATTCAGCACGCACTTGGCGAAACCTGTGTCCCTTTGAATCCACAACGGATTGTTGCATTGAATCCTGAACGTAACCTTGATGCCTTAATTGCTTTCGGTATCAAGCCTATTGGATATACTGGCTATGATATGCCAAACAAAGGAAAACCAGGTCTTTTTGGTGCATCGCTTGATGCGGTTGCAGGTGCTGAGTATGTTGGCAATGCCTATCAGCCTGACCTTGAAAAAATACTAAAGCTCAAACCTGACTTGATCTTAGATTGTTGTCAACCTCCTCATTATGAGTTACTGTCCACTATTGCTCCTACGGTTCCAGTTCCCGATCCATATTGGGATGAAGACAATTCACTTTACAAATCGACAGATCGGGCATTCTATAAAGAGAATCTTCGATATCACGCTAGATTACTAAATCAAGAAGCAAAAGCAGAGGAAGTTCTAAATCAGTATTACCAACGAGTTAATCAATTAAAGCAACGCTTAGGAAATCAATTGCAGCAATTAGAGATTTCTGTAATTTTTTTCACCGAAGGTGGCATTTTTACGATTACCGATCGAATTAGAACTTTACCTCCCGCTATTTTCAATGATGTTGGGTTACGGTATAAATTTTTGTCTCAAGGCAGAGATTTAAAGCCATCAGTCAGCATTGAGACGATTGATGAGTTCGATTCTGATATTTTATTTATTGTGGATTATGCCGAAAGACCATCCAGTTATTTTCAACATCCGATGTTTAAGAGCCTAAAAGTGGTGAAAAATAATCGAGCCTATGTTGTCGATCCAGAAACTTGGGGCGCACAAGGCATCTTAGGCGCGAATAGAATCTTAGATGATTTATTCAAGTACCTGCCGTCAGGTGAATAAAATCTGTACATTCAGTCGATTTCAAAGCCTGCGATCACTTCAAACCGTGCCGATGCTTTACTCGAATTCGGCGATCGCTATGTTCAAAGCAAGACAGGCAACATCCCACATCAGAAGTTTCCGGAGCCATTGCACGAAGCTGCGATCGCTAAAATCCCTGCCAGATCGAGGGCTGGCTAATCCGGTAGTTGGTTCGGGTCAATGCCTTGCGATCGCAAATACGCTTCCAACCGTTCTCGTTGGCGTTGCTCTTGCTCAGCCCGTGCTTGCTGCTGTTCTGCCCGTGCTTGCTGCTGCTCAGCCCTTTCTTCTGCCGTCAGGTAGCGATCGCCCCCTTGGTCAAACCAGGCTAACTGCTCCTGCAACTCGTTATCGCTGAGCATCGGGCAGCGTCCAATGCCCAACCCCACTTCGGGCATCCAATAGGGTTCCCCAGCTTGCAACTGGTATTCCCCATTCACCAGCTTGTAGACCTCAAACGGCTCGTGCTTTTTCTGTCGCTTCTGCCCCCAGCGCCCTGGGTTATAGACCGCGTAGTACAACACTCCCAACCGGGCATAAACGCCCATCTTCTCGCCATATTCGCCCCTGAGCGTTTGAGACACCATCTCTAGCACCAGGATGGGGACTACTCCGGCTTCTTCCCACACCGCATAACTGAGCCGCGATTTGCCCCCCTTGCGCCGCTCCACACCGATGCTCAAAAAGGCATCGGGCACCACAGGGATGGTAGGGTCTTCCCCAGTGGTGTGGTAGACTGCCATATCCACGCCAAAGTACCAGTCCATCCGCTCGGCCCAGATGCTTTTGAGGAGAAATAGCAAGACATTGGGCAGCAGATTCTGGTCTTCATTATCCACGGGGGTTTCATCCGAGCAGGGCAAGTCGGCAGTGCTGGGTAAGGACTGGGACAAGGGCTGAGAAACCACGGTGCCGACCTCCAGAAACGACTCTTTGAGTATAAGCGATCGCCTCTAATCTTTGTCCTTATTGCAGTGCGCTCGCCCCTCTTGTAGAGTGCATTAGCCCAACGTGATGCACCCTCTATGGCTGGCAAGTTAAGAAATAAGACGACTGCTAGAATGGTAGGGTTTTAGCCATCAGGAAACTAAAGATGAATCAGTCTGTCCTCAAGCTTTGGCAATTGCGAGTAGGTAAAGGGGCGATCGCATCTGGATTAGCGATCGCGCTTCTGGGCACATTTAATCCGGTAGCCTTTTCCCAATCAACTACACCATCGCCAGTGCAAACACCTACGCCGCCAACCAGCGGGGATGCAGTCAGCCAAAAATTGCTGGGGCAATGGCAAGGCAAACTAACGCCAAGCGATGAATTGAATTTTATTTTTACCCCTGAAGGTAAACTCTACATCATGGGGCCGCCCCAAGCAGTCCAACCTGAAGGAAAGCGCCTTGCTGTTGAGTTCCAATACCGCGTCAACACTGCTGCCAAACCGATGGAGATGGATATCATTTCTACCAGCGGCGAGGGAACGGTAAAGACAATTTTTGAGTTTACATCTGATAATCAATTACGCCTCCAAATCGAAGGCACAGACTACGGCAAACCCAGACCTACAGCTTTTACTGCTGGAACTGGAGTAGCTTTATTGGCCAAAACCTCTGAAACTGCCAGCTTACCTGAAAACGCTCAGGTCGTGCCTTTACCGCCACCAGCAGGTCAGCCACAACCACAACCTGGAACTCAGCCATCGCCCCCTGCGACTGGAACTCGGCCGTCGCCTCCAGTGGCAACTCAATCGCCATCTGCGATCGCCAACGGGTTAGAATCAGAAGCGCAAAAATCTATGCAGCAGATGAACCGCGCCCAAATAAGCTATCGCAGCAGCCATCGCCAATTTGCTAGAAATACTCGTCAACTGGGACTTGGCATTAAGCCAGAAACCGAGAATTACCGCTATCGCATCTTATCTCAGGGCAACCTCAGCCGTAGCGTAGTGATGACCGCTCAAGCCAAAAAACCTGGATTGCGCAGTTACACCAGCGTAGTATTTCGCGCGAAAGGTACTACAGGTCAGGATGTGACCGCAACAACCATTTGCGAAACCGATAACCCTTCTTCTACGCCACCTGCTAGCGGAAAAATTCCTCAAAACGCTGGCGACTCATTAGCGTGTCCGTCTGGTTCTCGCGAACTGCTGCTTTGAGGGAGAGGGGGAGAGGGGGAGAGAGGGAGACAAGGGAGACAAAAGAAAATTTCTTAACTCCACACTTCACACTTCTCACGTCTTCAACTTCTGAACTCCTGAACTCCTGAACTTCTGAACTTCTATTTTATTTGCAACCCCAGGATCGCCAGATCTCGATCGATCCCATCTAGTTTTGCCACTTTGGGTAAATAACCCCAGCGTTGAAATCCAAACTGCTCGAATAGCTTCAAACTCGGTTCGTTGTGGGCGAAAATGAATCCCAGTAAGGTTTCGATCTCTAATTCGGGGCTGCGGCCGATTGCATATTCTAGCAGTCGATGCCCGATTCCTTGCCGAAGATGGGTAGGAGCCACATAGATGCTGAGTTCGGCGGTGGCACGATAAGCAGGTCGTCCGTAGAAGGATTGAAAACTCAACCAGCCAACTATTTTTGCAGACAATTCCATGACTACAATTGGTCTGGTAGCACGATCGCGTTGTTGAAACCAAGCTAACCGACTCTCGCTCGATACGGGTTCTGTATCTGCTGTTGCCATCCGTCCTGGAATGGTGGCATTGTAGATTTCTACGATCGCTGGCAGGTCGAGTTCGGTTGCATCTCTAATGTTCATCTTGAAAGACTCAAAAATGGCTAAATTAAATTTTTCGATCGTCGATGTCTTTGCCCAAGAAAAATATACTGGAAATCAGCTAGCAGTATTTACTAATGCTGGCGATTTGTCTGACAGCCAAATGCAGCGTATAGCTAAAGAGACGAACTATTCTGAAACTACTTTTGTCACCTCCAATGAGGTGCGAGATGGAGGTTACGATGTCAGAATATTTACGCCAGAACAAGAACTGCCTTTTGCCGGACATCCAACTTTAGGCACTGCTTATGTTTTGCAACAAGAGATAGTCAAACAACCGATCGAAACTATTGTCCTCAATCTTAAAGTCGGTCAAATTCCCGTAACTTTGCACTATCTAGGCGAAGAGATAGAGGTTTTATGGATGCGTCAAAATCCCCCAGTTTTTAGTCAGATATTTACTGCCGAAACCCTGGCTGCAATTTTAAATTTAGAACCAGAAGAAATCGATCTGAGATTTCCAATTCAAGAGGTATCTACTGGAATACCATTTATTATTGTACCGCTCCACAAACATTCAGCATTGAAGCGCATTAAAGTTAATAGAGATAAATATTTTGAACTGCTTAACTCTACAGCCTCTAAGGCTATCTTAGCATTTTGCCCGGAAACATATAACTCTGATAATAATTTGAGCGATCGCGTCTTTGCCGATTATGTGGGTGTTCCAGAAGATCCGGCTACGGGTAGTGCTAACGGTTGCTTGGCTGCCTATTTAGTTCAACATCAATACTTCGGTAAAGAGGCGATCGATATTAAGGTCGAGCAAGGATATGAAATCGGTCGGCCTTCATTACTATTACTCAAAGCCGAGAAAAATGCAAATTCGATCGAGGTCAATGTTGGTGGCAAAGTAATTACGATCGCTCAAGGGGAATTTGTCTGAGAATTATGAATTATGAATTATGAATTATCATTCAATATCATATCTGAGAACGATCGAATGTCTGGGGAATTAAAAGCAAGATTGCACCATCATTTGCAGCAGATCGCACGAGAGCGCGACCCATATATCGCTCCAGGGGGACATTTTTTCGTCCAAGAATACATCCGACAAGAATTAAGCCAGTGGGGAACTGTAGAAACTCACGAATTCCAGCAAGGAAGTAAAACCCATCAAAACTTAATTTTGAACTTACCAGCTACTAGCAATAGCCAACAGCAAAACCCCATTCTCATTGGCGCTCACTACGATGCCGTGCCAGGAACGCCAGGAGCCGACGATAATGCTACAGGGGTGGCAGCATTGCTAGAGTTAGCCAGAATATTTGGCCTCGAACCGTTAAAACATCCAGTCCGAATAGTCGCTTTTGACATGGAAGAATACGGCTTGGTGGGGAGCCAAGCCTATGCTGCCGAATTGCGATCGCAACAACAACAATTGCGCTTGATGATTTCCTTAGAAATGCTGGGCTATTGCGATCCTACACCTGGTTCCCAAACCTACCCCAAGCCTTTAGACCTTTTTTACCCAAATCGAGGCGATTTTATTGCTTTAATCGGCAACTTATCCACCATTGCCGACATGATGCGCTTGAGTCAGAAAATTCGTCAAGCTGGAACTCCTTGTCAGTGGTTGCCCGCACCAAATCGGGGTTTAATCGTACCCCAGACCCGCTGGAGCGATCATTCTCCCTTTTGGGATCGAGGCTATCGAGCCATGATGGTGACAGATACAGCCTTTTTGAGAAATCCTCACTACCACCAATCGAGCGATCGCATCGATACTCTCAATTTAGATTTTTTCACGGGTGTTTGTCGCAGCTTAGCTCAAGGCCTCCGCAGTTTATAGGGCTACCGTGTATACATATCTCTGGAAACCTTGGAGGCTCTGCATTAGATCCCCCCTAGCCCCCCTTAAAAAGTGGGGAAGTCGCGGCGAAGTTCCGTGCAGCTTGCACCAAGCAGGGGGGAATTCTCAAAGTCCCCCTTTTTAAGGGGGATTTAGGGGGATCTAAAAGGCCAAACTCCAAACCGAAAACTTATATATACACAGTAGCCTCTTACCGAGATGTCGCAGGGGCAGAAGCAGACGGATTATTTCTCTTGGCGATTTGCTGCTTGAGAACTTCTAAAGCCTTGGCATATTGCGGATCGGCAGCAGTGCCGATTTTGTCCCGCTGGCTGCTTAAAGCCTCTTGTTGCTCCTTGGGAATTTCCACCACTATATCGGGGACGATCCCGGAATGGTTGATGTCGCGTCCCGAAGGGGTGAAGTATTTAGCTACCGTCACCGCCAAACCAGAACCATCTCCCAGAGGGCGTACCGATTGGACTAAGCCCTTACCAAAAGTCTTAGTACCTACCAAAACCGCCCGCTTGTTATCTTGCAGCGCTCCAGAAAGGATTTCGCTGGCACTAGCCGAACCGCCATCGACTAAAATCACTAAAGGCTTATCGGTCAGGGCGCTATTATTGGCTCTTTCGCGCGATCGAATTCCTTGGCGATCCGCTGTCGAGACGATCGTACCCTCATCCATCCACATCCGAGCGATATCAATGCTGCCGTAAAGTAATCCGCCTGGATTGGAACGCAGATCTAAAATGTAGCCTGCTACCTTCTGCTTTTCTAGATCGGTAATGGCCTCTCGCATTTCATCAGCAGCATTGGCACTGAACTGATTGAGGCGAATGTAGCCGATAGGCTCTTGTCCTTCTTGTCTGAAGTTAGCGCGGACGGGATGGATTTCAATTCGGGCCCGCTTCAGGGGAAATTCCAATTCCTTATCGCCCCGTAAAATCGTGAGCGTCACTGAAGTTCCCTCTTGTCCTCGAATCAGTTGTACCGCCTGATTGACATCCATACCCTTGGTACTCTTGCCATCAATTTTGAGGATGACATCTTGAGCCAAAACGCCTGCCTTAGAAGCGGGAGTATCTTCAATCGGGGCGATCACCACCAGCTTTTTCGTCTTCTCATCTTGAGACAGTTGAATGCCCACCCCAGTTAGTTGCCCTGAAGTGTCGATCTGCATATCCCTGTACTCTTTGGGAGTCATGAACCGCGTATAGGGATCGTTCAAGGGTTTGAGCATTTCCTTGATGGCAGCATACGCTTCATCTTTGTTCTTATAGGAACGGGCGAGATACTGCCTGCGGACGTTGCGCCAATCGACTTGATTGAAGGTGCCATCAACAAATTGGCGATCGACGATCTGCCACACTTCATCAATTATTTCTTTGGGACTATCTTGGAAGAAAGCTTGGCTTTGGGGAAGATTACTAATGCCAGCGCCAGTGACGGCAACTGTTGTCAGCACTAATGCAGTTGCACCGAGAACCAGTCCACGTGTTGCGATCGCCATAATTTTTTCTAAACTCTAGGGCCACTAATACCAATAAGTTACGCTCACTTTAACACAGCTAAAACTAGATAGCCTCCGTAATTTGCGGAGATCTTTACATGGCGGGGAGGGAGAGGGAGAGGGGGAGGGGGAGAGGGGGAAGAGGGGGAAGCAGGGGAGGCAGGGGAAGCAGGGGAGAATTTTTAACTCAACACTCAACACTCCACACTTAACACTTCCATAGCTCCTGAACTTCTGACTTCTGAACTCCTGCATTCTATGGTTCTACCCAGCGATCGTCTGCTTTGATTAAGTTAATTAATTCTTCTACGCCTTGAGATTCTGGGACTTTCTTGATTTCTTCTCTGCCGCGATATAAAGAAATGTAACCCGGTTGCTTGCCGACATAGCCGTAGTCGGCATCTGCCATTTCGCCAGGACCGTTGACGATGCAACCCATAACGGCGATGTCTAAACCTGTTAGGTGTTTGGTGGCTTCTCTAACTTGGTGCAATACCTCTTCGAGATTGAAGAGAGTGCGACCGCAAGAGGGGCAGGCGACATACTCTACCATGGTTTTTCTTAGTCCCAAGGCTTGCAGGATGCTGTAGCAAACGGGAATCTCTTTTTCTGGGGCTTCGGTGAGGGAAACTCTGATAGTATCGCCAATGCCTTCGGCTAGCAGCGTGCCAATGCCAGCGGTGGATTTGATCCGGCCGTATTCGCCATCGCCAGCTTCGGTTACGCCTAAATGTAGGGGGTAATCCATGCCGTGTACGTCCATCTTTTGGGCCATCAGGCGATAGGCAGCTAGCATGACTGGCACTCGCGAGGCTTTCATCGAAATGACTAAGTTGCGAAAATCTAGAGATTCGCAGATGCGAATGAATTCTAAAGCTGATTCCACCATCCCTTCTGGAGTGTCGCCGTAGGTAAACAGAATCCGTTCCGCTAGAGAACCGTGATTGACTCCGATCCGCATGGCTTTTCCCTGGTCCCGCAAGGAAACAACTAGAGGTTCTAGGGTTTCGCGGATTTGTTCGCCGATTTCATCGAATTCAGCTTGAGTGTATCCGGTTCTGTCAGATTTGGGTTTTTCAAACACGTATAAACCTGGATTGATCCGCACTTTATCGACGTGTTTGGCAACTTCTAGGGCAATCTTCATGCCGTTGTGATGGACATCGGCTACCAGGGGGACTGGTTGATACGTGGCGTGCAATTTTTCCTTAATTTCGGCTAAAGCTTTGGCGTGGGCCATGCTGGGAACGGTGACGCGGACGATTTCGCAACCGATTTCGTGCAGGCGGCGAATTGCTGCTACCGATCCTTCTATATCCAGGGTGTCTTCGTTGATCATCGATTGCACCACTACTGGATAACCGCCGCCGATGGTGACGTTACCAACTTTGACGGGGCGAGTTTGACGGCGATGAATGGTGGTGTCAGTCGAAAATTGACTGTAGGTAGCTGGGGAAGTGGTTGGGGAGGGCAAAGTCTGCATAACGCTGTTCGCTAGTTTCTATAGCCAAGAGATATGTCAATTCTACCTCTGGCGAACATCCAAATTTTGGATATTTAACGCAGATAAACAGCAGATGAACGCTGATACACGCAGATGTTTTTGATGAGCGATCGACTGATGCTACCGTCTCTTTTTCCTAGATAAAATCTAAGTTGGGGTGATTTAGCCGCTGGAGAGCAAACTGTTATTGTGTCATCTCGCGTTTTCATCAGGAAGCCAGTTGAAGCCGATTGGCAAGAGTTGTTAGCTTTGCACCAAAGAAGCAAGCAATTTCATTTTCCTTGGGTGTTTCCACCGCTGACTGAGGAGGAGTGCAAAACTTATATCGATCGCTGTCAAAACCAAGATTTTGAAGGATTGTTGATTTGCCATGCTGTTGACAACAATATTATTGGCGTAGCAAATCTAAGTCAAATTTTTTACAAAGCGTTTCAAAATGCTTATTTGGGTTATTACGTTGATGTCATTTTTACCAGACATGGATTAATGTTTGAAGGTCTTAGGTTGGCGATCGACTATGCTTTTTCTACCCTCAAGCTGCATCGACTTGAAGCTAATATCCAACCGGAGAACCAAGCTTCGATCGCTTTAGTCCAGCGATTGGGTTTTACTAAGGAAGGATTTTCTCGCAGATATCTGCAAATTAACGGAGAATGGAGGGACCACGAACGCTGGGCATTAACTGTTGAAGATTGGCACTAGAATGTATTATAAGTAACAGAATTTTGTTCGCTAGTTTCCCATTCCAGACAGCGCAACTAAATTGCCAATAAATTATGAAAATATTGCATAGTTCCAAACGAACAACTGCATAAGTGGGCTTTCCTTTTTGATGGGGATCGATCAAAGTAGGCTCAAAGAGTTTGGAACTTGAGTATGCCGATCGGCAAACAAAATCTCGTCGTTGTTGGCAATGGGATGGTGGGGCATCGGTTCTTAGAATTGATGGTGGCGAAGGGAGCGCAGGATCGCTGGAACTTGGTAACGTTTTGCGAAGAGTCGCGGGTGGCCTACGATCGAGTGAACTTGAGCGGCTACTTTATCGATAAAACCGCCGCCGATTTAACGCTGGTAGAACCGGGGTTTTATCAAGAGCATGGTATAGAGGTTCGTATCGGCGATCGCGCAGTGGAAATCGATCGCGATCGGCAGGTGGTACGATCGGCCAATGGGGCTGAGGTGGCATACGATCGCCTGGTGCTGGCAACGGGTTCCTATCCCTTTGTGCCGCCGATTCCGGGTAATGATGCGACGGGAACGTTTGTTTATCGCACGATCGACGATCTCGATGCTATTAAAGCTTATGCTCGACGAGCAAAAGTAGGCGTTGTCGTGGGCGGCGGCTTGCTGGGCTTGGAATGTGCGAATGCTTTGAAATCTTTGGGGTTAGAAACCCACGTAGTAGAGTTCGCGCCTCGATTGATGCCCGTGCAAATCGATGAGGCAGGCGGTGCCGTTCTCAAAGAGAAGATCGAGTCCCTGGGCGTGCGGGTACATACCAGCAAGGCAACGACGGAAATCGTCAGTGTCAATGGCAAGCTGGTAGCGATGCAGTTTGCTGACGGTACGGAGTTACAGACCGATTTAATCGTGTTTTCGGCAGGAATCCGACCGCGAGACGAACTGGCGCGGCACTGCGGTTTGCAACTAGGCGAACGGGGTGGTGTAGCGATCGATGAATTTTGCCAGACATCCGATCCGAAAGTATATGCGATCGGGGAATGCGCTCTGTATCGGGGGCAGATTTTTGGCTTGGTGGCTCCAGGCTATCAGATGGCGGAGGTGGCGAGCGATCGCCTAATCGAAGTGCCCGCTGGCGTGCAGTTTGCTGGGGCGGATATGTCTACCAAGCTGAAATTGCTGGGCGTGGATGTGGCTAGTTTTGGTGACAATTTTGCCAAGACACCCGGAGCTAGGGAGTTGTCAGTCATCGATGCCTTCGGAGGTACGTACAAAAAGCTAGTAGTAAACGCGGATGGCTCGTTGCTGTTGGGGGGTATTTTAGTCGGCGATGCGTCGGCTTACGGGACGTTGTTGCAATTAGTGCAAAACCAGATGCGATTGCCTGCCAATCCTTTGGGGTTGTTGGTACCAGCCGAAGAGGGAAGTGCAAGCGCATCCATGAGCGTCGTCAACTTGCCGGATTCTGCCCAAATTTGTTCTTGCAATAATGTCACCAAAGGGCAGATTTGTACGGCAATCCGCGAGGGCAATTTAACCGACGTGCCGACGGTGAAAAAATGCACCAAAGCCGGAACTGGCTGCGGTGGTTGCGTGCCGTTGGTGACGGATTTGTTGAAATCTGAACTGAAAAAAGCTGGGGTGGAAGTCAAAAACCACCTGTGCGAGCATTTCCCTTACTCCCGCCAAGAGCTATATCACCTGCTGCGAGTGGGTCGAATCGAGTCATTTGATGCCCTGCTGAGTCAGCATGGCACGGGGCGCGGCTGCGAAATCTGTAAGCCTGCGATCGCATCGATGTTGGCATCGTCTTGGAACGACTACGTTCTCAATACGCCTCACATCGGTTTGCAAGATACCAATGATGCCTTTTTGGCAAATATCCAAAAAGACGGTACTTACTCTGTAGTGCCGCGAGTGCCAGGGGGCGAGATTACCCCAGAAAAACTGATCGTTCTGGGGCAGGTGGCGCAAGAGTTTAACCTCTACACCAAAATTACGGGCGGACAACGGATCGATCTGTTTGGAGCGCGGGTAGATCAATTGCCGTCTATCTGGCGGCGGTTGGTCGATGCCGGGTTTGAGTCGGGCCATGCCTACGGCAAGGCGTTACGCACGGTGAAGTCTTGCGTCGGGAGTACGTGGTGTCGATTTGGCGTACAAGATTCGACCAGTTTAGCGGTAGAAGTTGAGTTGCGCTATCGGGGGTTGCGATCGCCTCACAAACTCAAGTCAGCCGTGTCGGGCTGTACGCGAGAATGCGCCGAAGCCCAGAGTAAGGATTTCGGCATTATCGCCACCGAGAAAGGATGGAATCTTTACGTCTGCGGCAATGGGGGGATGAAGCCACAACACGCCGTTTTGTTGGCAGCAGATATCGATAAGGAGACATTAATTAAATATCTCGATCGCTTTTTGGTGTTCTACATTCGCACCGCCGATCGATTGGAGCGAACAGCTACCTGGTTCAATAAGTTAGAAGGCGGTTTGGACTACTTGAAGCAGGTAATTATCGACGATTCTCTGGGGATTTGTGCGGAGTTAGAAGCACAGATGCAGCATCACGTCGATACCTATCAGTGCGAATGGAAGACGACGATCGAAAATCCAGAAAAGGTAAAACGCTTCCGTCATTTTGTGAATGTCGATCGAGCCGATCCGTCGTTAGCCTACGTGGAAGAACGGGGGCAGAAACGTCCGGCAACCGAAGCGGAACGGGCGTTGGCTAGCTTGGAGGAAGCCCGGATAGCTCAGACGGTCAATTAATGTCAAATCCGGTGAGCATAACTCGATTTGCCCTCACCCCAGCCCTCTCCCACAGGAGAGGGAGCAAGAGGGAAAGGCGCGAGAAAAGGTTTCGGGGTTTTAATCACCGGATTTAGTATAAGCTGTTGTGCATTTAAATCGCATAGCTGGGTTGGGCAGGATGCCTACCCCATAAGAGTTGAACTCAATTTCAATAGTTTGTCACCCTTACTAAGGAATTCTCATGGCTCATTCTTTATCGACTCAAGCGCAGTTGGCTCAAACCGAACAAATGCAATGGATGAGGGTGTGCGCCCTGGCAGAGATCGCACCGAATACAGGAGTCAATGCCCTGCTTGGAGCCGAACAAGTAGCAATCTTTCGCATTGGTTCGTCAGATGAAGTTTATGCCATTAGCAACTTCGATCCTTTTAGCAAGGCTTTTGTGCTGTCGCGCGGAATAGTAGGCGATCGCAAAGGAGTGCTAAAAGTCGCATCGCCCATTTACAAGCAAAATTTCAACTTGAAGACGGGCGAATGCCTCGACGATGAAACGGTCAAAATTCCGGTGTACCCAGTGCAGGTGGTAGACGAACAAGTACAGGTGCAAGTTCGATCGATTTATTGAGAACGGCATCAAAAAATGGTGCCTTATGTAGTTATGTAGTGGCGTGTCAACCTTAATTTGTTGCATTAGGTAGGGTACGTTAGGCGGCAATAATTCCTGCTCTGAGTTAAGTTCAACAGTCCGCCGCAGGAGCACCATTTTAGGCTTGACACGCCAGTAGGGTGCGTTAGACGGTGATAACCTTGACTAGGACTAGAATTCAAGAATCTGGCGTAACGCACCAAACAGATTAAGCTTGACTAAAGTGGGCTGTCTCACAAAATGTATAGCTGTTCTCCCATAAGTGGGGTACAGGGAAAACCTCATCTATCTGTTACGATCGAGACATCTGTACCACATCAATATGAGAGCCGCTACATATCAACTTCGAGCGGCAAAAACACTAATAATTTCATCTTTTAGCCCATCGGTTTATGGTTATGATAATTTCATAATTCACACTTCATAATTCACAATTCAGTATTATGGAGCTAATTTTATTAACAATTGATAACGAACCCATTTTTCTAGAACGAGCATTAAAATACTTAGCGTCTGCGGGAAAGCTTGAGTTTGTCCTTGACGAAATCGTTCGGCAGCACGCGATCGAACGAGAATTGCAGTCTCAAGACGGATTTCAGATCGATGCCGATGCGATCGAGCAAGCAGTAATTGACTTTCGCTTAAATTACGATCTGACCGATCCTGAAACTTTTCAGGCATGGCTGGCTGAGGAAGGGTTAAACTATAGTGCCTTTCGCCAACAAATTGCTACTTATCTCAAGCTAAAAAAACTTAAAACTCAAATTGCTACGCCAAACCTACAAGAGTATTTTATCGATCGCAAACTATTTCTCGATCGGGTGGTGCTATCGCGTTTAGTTGTAGAAGATCGAAATTTAGCTGAAGAGTTGAAAACTCAAATTATTGAAGAGGGAGCTAACTTCGAGCAACTGGTGCGCGAGTATTCTGTAGCTGACGATCGAATGGTCAATGGCATGATGGGAGCCGTTAGCCGGGGTGGTCTACCAGATAAGCTTAGAGCAGCGGTGGATTCGGCTCAGCCAGGAGAGCTAATCGAACCGATGGAAATTAACGACCTCTGGTATTTAGTGCGGGTCGAACAATTTCTACCAGCCACTTTTGACGAACAACTGCAACAAGAACTAGAAGACGAGTTATTCGATCGATGGTTAGAATCTAAAATTCAAGAAATTGATGTCAAGTTGCAAGTAAAGTTCTGAGGGTAGATCGATGGACTTACAAGCTTATTTTCGGTGGCAAGACCCGCCTTTTCGCTTCTTAAGTGACGAACAGAAAATTCAGTTTAGAAACCGAGCTAACAACGAGCGATACTCTACAGGGGAAATAATTTGGACGACAGATAATCCTGGAAAGCAATTCTCGATCGTTTCAGGCAGAGTGCGCCTTCAAGAAATGGGAACAGATAAAACATTGGGAATTTTAACAGCAGGAGATTGGTTCGGAGATTTATTAGATCTTTCCGGACAATTCCAAGCTAGGGCAGCCAGCAAAGATGTAGAGGTGGTGTACTGGGAGTCAAAAGATTGGCAAAACGCGGCTTCAGCAGAGCTTGACGAATTTTGGCAGCAGCAGAGAGCGTCCTATCAACTCGAAAATGCCGACCTTCCTCAACCAGTATCGGGCTACCCTTTTATCTTCAGTCCTAATACCGCTGTAGCTTGCTTAGCCATGGTGGCTGAGGATCTGAAAAATCCTGTATCTTTCGATTCGATCCAGCGTCAACTCCTTTCTTCCCAGCCGAATGACGTGGTAGCCGCTGGCGAAAAACTCGGACTGCAACTGCAAGAACTCCGAGTTAACTGGGACGACTTGCGACAATTATCTTTTCCCCTTTTGCTGCGCTGGCAACAGCAAGACTGGATAGTAGTTTATGGCTTGAAACGGAATCGCGCTATTGTCGCTAACCCTACCAACCACAATCGAACTTGCGAAACCCTTCCCCGTTCGCTGCTAGAAGAGAATTGGAACGGGCAACTTTGGCAAGTAGAATTGCTGCAAAAGTCCGAAAAATTCGACTTAAGTTGGTTTGTGCCTGCGGTTTGGCGCTATCGGAAATTACTCGGAGAAGTATTATTAGCATCTTTAACGCTGCAAATATTGGGGTTAGCAACTCCGATCTTGACCCAATTTATTATCGATCGAGCGATCGTCTATGGTAACTTGGGAACTCTCGATGTCATGGCTGTAGCTTTGTTGGGAGTGGCCCTGTTTGAAGCACTCTTAGGAATCTTACGACTATTTATTTTTTCTCATACTACTAACCGCCTGGATTTGAGCTTATCAGCGCAGGTGTTTCGCCACTTAATGCAGTTGCCTTTAAATTATTTTGAGTCGCGGCGGGTAGGCGATACCGTTGCTAGAGTTCAAGAACTAGAAAACATTCGGCAATTTTTAACTGGTACGGCTTTATCTGTTCTCCTAGACAGCGTTTTTTCGGTGGTGTATTTAGCCATCATGTTTTCTTACAATGTCACCCTCACCTGGGTAGCATTGGCGGTAATTCCGCTATTTGCTGCCTTGACTGTTATCGGTACGCCCTGGTTGCGTCATTGGTTGAATGAAACTTTTAACCGCAATGCCGATAGCCAGTCATTTTTAGTTGAGACTGTCACCGGAATTCAGGCAGTCAAAGCTCATGCCGCAGAACCAGAGGCTCGCAGGCGTTGGGAGGGTTTGTTTGCGCGTTATATTCGCACCAGTTTTAAAGCTACTACCACCTCTAATATCGGTAACAATATTGGCGACTTTCTGACCAATTTTTCTTACTTAATTATTCTGTGGTTTGGAGCCAGACAAGTCATCGACGAAAAACTAACTATCGGGGCCTTGGTAGCTTTTCAAATGCTATCTGCTAGAGTCACAGGTCCGCTGCTGCGCTTAGTGGAACTCTGGCAAGAATTTCAGCAAGTCTTGCTATCGGTCGATCGCTTGGGAGATATCCTCAATGCTGCCCCAGAAGCTCAGTCTGGTACTGGTCTAATATTAGAAAGTCAAGCAGGTAAAGTTACCTTCGATAAAGTTTTTTTCCGCTACCAACCCGATACCGAATACGTTCTCGATGGCATTTCTTTTACTGCCGAGCCGGGAATGTTTGTCGGCATTGTCGGTCGCAGCGGTTCGGGCAAAAGCACTGTTTCTAAACTGATACAGCGACTCTACGAAGTCGAATCGGGAACAATCGCGATCGACGACTTTGACATTAAAAAAGCCGATATCACTTCTTTACGCCAAAGAATTAGCGTCGTTTTGCAAGACGATTTTCTGTTCAACAGTTCTGTCATCGAAAATATTACTTTGGGCGATGTCAACATTACTGAAGACCAGGCGATCGCCGCTGCCAAGCAAGCAGTAGCCGACGAGTTCGTCATTCAACTCCCTCAAAGCTACGATACCAATATTGGCGAACGGGGAGTTTCCCTTTCAGGAGGACAGCGGCAACGCCTAGCCTTAGCCCGTTTATTTTTGTCTTCAGCCCCGATTTTGATTCTAGACGAAGCCACCAGCAGCCTAGATAGCGAAACCGAACAGAAAGTATTGAATAATTTGCGGCAGATTTCTCAAAATCGCACTGTATTTATGGTCGCCCATCGCTTTGCCCCCTTGAAAGAGGCCGACCTAATTTTAGTTTTAGAAAAAGGGACGATCGCTGAGTATGGAACTCATGAAGAATTATTGCGAAAAAAAGGCGTGTATTCAACTTTATACCAACGCCAGCAAGCATCTGTATGAGCCAAAAAAACATCGCTGCGATCGCGCTTACCGCTTAATTATATGCTCAAAGAGCGATCGCAGTTTCTTCTCCCTGCTATCAACTATAGGAAATTAGAGTAGATATTAGGAGAAAACTATCATGGGCTTCTTCGATACTATTAGCGATACTGTCAGTAAAGCCAAACATGGAGCTAGCAGCTTTATCGATACAGGTCGAGACAAACTAGGAGACACCATTAGTTTTGGTAGTAGAATTGCCCGGAGTTCTGCTAGTACCATTAGCAATGAATGGGACGATACCAAAGATTTCGTCAAAAGAACTAAAAAGAAGGTAACTAGCACGGTTAGCAATGAATGGGACGATGCCAAAGATTTCGTCAAAAAAGCTAAAAAGAAGGTAGCTAGCACGGTTAGTAATGAATGGGACGATACTAAAGATTTAGCTAAAAAAGTTAAAAAGAAGGTAACTAGCACGGTTAGCAATGAATGGGACGATGCCAAAGATTTCGTCAAAAAAACTAAAAAGAAGATAACTAGTACCGCTAGTAATGAATGGGATCGATTCAAGAGTGGAACTAAATTTGTTAAAGACCGTGCAATTGATTGGGTAAAAAACAATAGTGAGTTAGATCCCCCCACAATTAATATTCAATCAGCCGATCGACGCGATCGGCAGTTACGCCAAAATCTCCAGAGATTCTGGAAAACACCATTGGGCGATCGAATAAGCCAACCACCTGTTACCGAAGGTCCTTGGACTAAACTGCCAACTTACGGTCAGGAGCAAAAAAAGATACAGAAATTTTACACTGAAAGTTTTTCCGAACAACTAAGCGATCTTCCTCCCTATGTGGGCGTGCAGGGATATACTGCAAAGGTTCGCATCCCACGGCCATTTTCTGGATTCCTACCTGGAGATACAGATCTGAGCGTAACTGGCGGCTCTTACGAGGATAGCGCTTACATTAGCGAAGAAAAGACCAGAATAGCAGCGCGCAGTTTTTCATTATTCGATCTCAGTGCCAAAAAAGATTTGATTACCTCTGGCAATAATTTAGAGATTAGTTGGGGTCCAAAAAAAGCAAGCACGGGTTACGCAGCAGAATTTCGTCATGGCGAAGATATCGATGGTGACGGATATAAAGAGTATGGAATAGGAGTAGATGGCGTTCTTCCTTACGGCTTGAATGCAGGTTTTCGGGTAGAGCCAGATTATTGGAGAGTCAAAGCAACCCCCGTAGCAAACACTGTGAAGAGGGTCAGTCAGGGGCTTTGGAATCACCTGGTTGGATAGGTAATAACTGGGGTGAAAATCTCGATCGAGAGGCTAAGTTGGAGAACGAATTACCAAGTGAGTCGATCGCCTAAATCCCAAATTAACCCGTAGGAGATACCCATCCTTCAATTTCTGGTAGCTCGTCAACTTGGTTTCCTAGTACGCGACGTGCAGATTCTTTTTCTACGATCAGACCATCGGGCAGCATGACAGCGTTTCTATGGTGGATTATGCCTTGGCTTTCTCCCCGACTGTCCCACCAGTTGATAAACGCATCTCCCAACGCCAATCTTTCTGGCTGACCGGGTTCTAGAGCAAAACCGCTTTCCAAATGCATTACCTGCACGCCCGGTCGCTCCACCTTAGACCACGGTTCGGGATGGCGACTGTAGAAATTCCTCGTTTGCGGATCGACCCACTCGCCAAAGGGATGGAAGCCCTGTTCGTCTAGACCTCTAAGGATAATATCGAGTTGATTTTTGGCGAATTCTCGATTGTATCGACCTGTTTTGGCAACATTAGGGAGGGAATTTCGATTGGGATTGCGGGCAAACTGACCGTTAGGCGCTCTCCAAACTCCTCCTCGATCGATCGCAGCGGTAAGATCGCTACTCCTACGGGGATTCAATTCAGCAGGCTTCGATCGCCCTGTGGCATCTCTGCTAGCTACAGTTGGTTTGGCTGCTCTTTTGGGAGCAAGAGGTTTCTGATTACTGAGGGCGCTATTAGTTGAAATGCTGCTCGGTTTGACGGCAATCTCAGGTTTGTCAGGTTTGGGAGCGATAGTAGGTTTGGGTTCGACTGCGCTCGCAGATGTATTTGGTCTGCTAGCTGGAACGCTAGGAGATCGATCGGTAGTAGCCGTTGGTTTGCTGGTTTGAGGTGGAGTAATAGTAGGTTTGGGTTCGTCTGCGATCGCAGGTTCATTCGGTCTAGCTTCAATTGTAGGTCTAGGTTCGCTTTGGACTGCAACTCTGCCAGCGGTTCTTTCCGCCCCCCCAACTACGATAGGAGTTTCTCTAGTAACTGTGCTGCCAACCTTAGCCACTCTCGTCGCGCTACTCGCTTTTGTAGCAGCCCCTCCTGGTACGAACAGAGAACCAAAATCAAACAATGCACGACCGAATGCCTCTCCGGGACGACCGCTCTTCCAAGCTTCTACATAAGGCTGTACGAAACCTGCCCCTAAATCTTTAAAAGCTTGGGTTGTCTCTCTAGGGCGAGTGGTAAAGTTTATCGACGCAGTAATAGGATTGCTTAGAGATTGAATCGCTGGGTTCTGGGCTAGCGCTGCCACGCCTTTACCAAATTTTTCCCTAGTTTGCGCTCTTACCTCTTGGTTCGGATTGAAGCTGAGATCGTAGACCCCTTTAGCTAACGCTCCCCCTCCTTTAATTACATCCCATCCTGCTTTTAAAACTCCGATCCCGACATCTCTTCTAAATTCAACCCCAGAGAACGAACGCTGTCGTTGTTGTCGTTCTTGTCGAATCTTTTGAACTATTTGCTGAACTTCAGCATCGATTTTGGTTTTATTTTGTTGATACCTTATCTTGCTGCGTTCTTCTTCTAAACAGAAATGTGCTGCACTGCCAGGAGTGGGTTTTAAGTCAGGTCTGTAGTTGGCCTCGAAATTCTTTTTTATCCGGTATTCTGCTGCTGTTGTCGAACTGTTATTGAGGTTATGATTAAGCCGCGATCGCTCTTCGGCTAGGCGAAAATCTGCTGCACTCGTGCTACCAGAATTATTAGAGGTTCTGGTAGTTGGACGCATCGATCGCTCGTCGGCCAAACGAAAATCTGCCGCGCTGCTACTGCTAACAGGCGGAGGGGAAGCACTTTTAGGCTTAGCTGTCGGTAAATAAACTTGCGTGCCGACTTTGAGATGGCTGGCATCTCGATCGGTAAATGGGGTGCCATCGGCTTTGCGAAGCTCTTTCCAACGATTGCCGTCGCCGAATTTTTCTTCAGCAATTTCCCACAGCGTATCGCCCGATTCAATCCCAATTGCCTTTGATGGTGAAGGCTTCGATCGAAGCCTCTGCTCTGCGGCATTAGCACTGCTAGAACTAGATGAGTTGGTCGAAGCAGTCGGTGCAGATTGCTTCTGGGTCAGACGATACTCTGCCGCAGTGGCACTACTATAACTAGATGTCACGGAAGCACGTCGCCTCGATCGCTCGTCGGCGAGGCGAAAATCTGCCGCGCTCGCACTCCCAGCATTATTAGAACTACTGGAGGTACGCCAATCTCCTCCATCTGGCAGTTGGTTCCACTTGGGCATAATTGCACCTCAATCCCCATGATGGGGTAATTTTTGGTGGAATAGGCACAATTTCTGCGGTAGGAGCCATCCCAGGAACATAGTAGACCTCTTGACCCCGCACTCGGATCGAATCTCTCTCTAGCTTAACTCTGGTAGGAAAAACTAAGCCTAACTTCTCGTCTAAGTTGGATTGGGTACGTGCGATCTCCGATAATTTGGTCGGGTAGCAGGCTAGCAAATCTCCCAAGGTCTAGTTTCCTGGCTGCTAACATCTCGACTACCGTGAACGATCGTAATAATCAAAATCTGCTCGTTCGATCGATTAATTTGATACATAATAGGGAGCATCCTTAGCAATGCAGTCGTGAATATTCAGTAGATCGTCAACGGCAACATCCGACCAGTCAATCTTCACGATTCAACAACCGTCTTTTTACGTCCTCATGTGAAATAGTACGACCTTCTTGTGCAGCTTTTAATCCTGTCTCAATTTTTTGTCTGACATACAACTCATACATAATGTCATTAAGCGTTGCCCCGTCTGATAACTGGTCAATTAGTCGCTTAGCAATCTCCTTAGCTGTACTTTGCATCGTTTTTCACCTCCTAGTTCTTGGAATTGCCTACTGTAATTTACCTAACAGAAAATGCCTCATTAAATCGCTTCGTGACGGGTTCGACTAAAAAGCTTAGAACAGACTTTCGCCGGAGTACGATTTCTCCGGTAGCAGCCATCCCAGGAAATAGTTTGACCTCTTGACCCCGCACTCGGATTGAATCTCTCTCTAGCTTAACTCTGGTAGGAAAAACTAAACCCAACTTTTCATTCATGATGCCATTGGGACTAACTTGAATGACGGTGCCATCGATCGTGCCGAATTCTTGAAAAGGGAAGGTGGCTAGTTTGACTTTCACCTTCATATCGGGACGAACGAATCCGATATCTCGATTGAGAACGTTCACTTTCAGCAATAAATTAGCTTCATTTGGCAGAATCGATAACAACTCTTGACCTGGCTGCACTGTTGCTTGCGCTGGAGCAATCTTGAGTCCGTAGACTTTCCCCGACACGGGCGATTTCATAGTTGCTTGCTGTAGTTGATTAGCAGCTTGCTCTTGTTCTCCTTGTAGGCGCGTTAATTCTTGGTCGTATGACCTGCTCAGTTCTAGGATTTGAAAGTTTTTTACCTTAACTTGATTTCTCAGAAGTTCGACTTCTCTGGCGGCCTCAAGACTCGGTAAGGGAATGAGCTTTGGATCGACATCCTTAAATTCCAGATAGCCCTTAAATCTGATGCCCTCTTCAGCAAATTTGAGGTCCCGCTTGAGTCCGTCGAGTGCCTGTTGAGCTACCATTAATTCGCTAATCAGCTTTAACCTCAGTTTGGTAGCTTGTCGATCGAGGTTATCGATCCTTTTTTTGATATCCTCTGAGTTGAGTTCTACCAGCACGTCGCCCTGGTTAACCAGTTGACCGTCTTGAACCTTGATTGCCTTAATAGTTCCCCCATAAAGCGATCGCACTGGTTGGGCTTCCTCTGGAGGACCGATTTGACCCTCAGCCACCGCCACTTCATCGACTTTACTCAAAGCCGCCCAAGAGAGCGCACCCAAGACCAGCAGGCTGATGCTCAAAGCCAGCAATCGAGTATAAATCGGCGGTAACTCTTGTACTGCTTTACCTAGTTCGGAAGACAAGTCGGCATCGAGGGTAGCAAATTGCTGTCTCGTCTGCCGTGCTCCAGCGGGAGAGGAATCGAGGGGAATTTTCATAACACATCTCCGAAAATACCCATGCTGACGTGACACACCTCAAACAGTGCAATAGCCGTAGGTTGGGTTGAGCGCAGCGAAACCCAACGAACCCCACCCTTCGAGCGATCGTGGTTAACTCCGTTTAGACTTCGCGGTTGCTTTTAATTTTCGATTTAGCTTTAGAAGCACTGCGGCGGAGGGCTTGCAACCTAGACTCGTATCGTTGGCGCTGGCGGCGACTGGGAGTTTGTTCGATCAAGGTTTTTAAAGCACTACCCAAGCTTTTATAAGCGTTAGGCAGCGAGTAACCAAAACGAGTAGCCAAGGCTAAAGCTTTCTCATCTGCTTCCGTGGCTTCCTGGATTTGACGACCGCCATTATTTTTCATGTAGAGGCGATAGCCTGAGAAGCCGCACAATACCAAAGCCAATATTAATAGCAAACCATCTTGCACCCAAAGTTCGCCCACAGCACCACCCAAGCCAATCGCCAGTGCTGCCATTTCCCAGCCATCTTTGGGGATAGTGTCGTTTTGAATGCGAGCGACTTCGTGCCAAAACAGCAGGTTGCGCTGATCGAGTGCCAACTGCTCCCATTTCACCAAGTCGATTTGAATTTCCACTTGGTCTTTACCAATTTCTTCGCAGCGAACCAAAGGTGGATTGACTTCTGTAGTGCCCTCAACCATCACCCAGCTTTGTAATTCTGGTGGCAGTAGGGTTTTCAAGCGCCGGAGTTCGCTGATTTCGGCTTGAGTAGAGGAAGCGGCATATGATGTCATAGATCCGAATCTCAGGGGATTTAAAATAGACAACTTTTTCTATCTGTATTTTGACATTCCTACAACTTTTCAGCATAGGAGATTCGAGAAACACTTGCGGGCGATCGAACTAATTTAGCTCAAAATCCCTTCAAATAGAAGCGATCGACAAAAAAGGCGAACTCGCTGGTTCGCCACAAAAATGCTCTGTTACTCATCATCGACTAGAAGAGTTGCCCTCTCAGCGCACCATTGGGAAACGCTGCGGTGTGAACGTTGACATAGAAATTTTTGGGTGCCCCTTGAATTTCTGCAAGTAAGACGATATTAGCCGCGTTATTAGCTACATTTACGCAACCGCTAGAGACACCGGGCGCTCCCGCTGCTGGTAGGGGTGCAAGCGGAATCACCACACCGCCATTGACACCTGCCTGTCCTCGATGGATGTGCAGGGCTGTAGGTCTGTCGATCCGGCTGACGTTTAACCCGAAACATACTCTAGCTAAAGTAGTAGTAGGCGGGAGAATAGGAATGATATTAACAGTAATCGAACCAATGCCGTCTGGATCGCCAACATTGGCTATAGGTACGATCGTGTTACTAACCTCGTTGCCACCAGTAAGAACAGCAAACAGAGGCGACAATGTAGGTGGTAGAGATTGGGTAGATCCGGGGATGCTGAAAGCTAGCGTACTAGCAATACCGATCGCTGAAATAGTAGTAAAACCGCGAAATTTCATATAAACCGTCCTCAAAGGAACTTTATATTCTCATTTATAGGGATCTACAAATACCAACGTCAATGGGGAAAAATTAAGAATTTTGACATATTATGCAGCTACCCGATCGAGGTCAATTTTTAACAATCCTTCACTATCCAGACTGCGCCATAATAAATTGGAACTTTTGAATCTCCCTAATTTTTCTGATGACACTTCAAGAATTGCAAATCGCGCTAGCAGAAATAAACCACTTAGTCGCCTCCTTCCAAACCTCAGCAGCCCTGGAAAAATACTATGCTGAAAATATTGTGATGATTGAAGGCGATGGCACGATTACTGCTGGCAAAGAAAACTGTCGCCAAGGGAGGAAAGTATTTTTTGATGAAATGTTGGTTGAATTTAGAGAATCAAAACTAATCGGCCAAGATATTGCCGTTTCAGCAGACAAAAATTACGACTTTGTAGTCATTTCTAATTGGTACAATGATTTCACAGTTAAGGTTGACGATCGCCTCATCGATACTAAGAGCAATCAAATCTCTATTGGCTATTGGAAAGATGGTTTAGTAGTTAGAGAAAGCTATAACTATCCTGTCGTTTCAGTAGTTTGATAGTCGAGCGATCGCTCGCCCAAATTAGAGGATGTCTGAGAAGTCCTTGGGCTTCGTTTCCAGCTTGAAGATCCCCCTAAATCCCCCTTAAAAAGGGGGACTTTGAAGCTGTCCTCCCCTGCTTGGTGCGCTTGTATGCGGAGGGAACCTCCGCAGAGCGCATCCGCTCTTTAAGGGGGGCTAGGGGGGAGAGCACAAAGCGCACGCTGCCCGAACGAGTGCAATGATTTTAACCTACACGGTTGCTGTCGCTACCAACTTTCAAATCACAGCAATGCAGTCAATTTCTACTAAAACATCTTTGGGCAAACGAGATACTTCGACGCAAGCGCGGGCTGGGGCTGTAGCTTCATCAAAGTATTTGGCATAAACTGCATTCATAGCCGCAAAATCGGTCATGTCTGCCAGAAAAACAGTGGTTTTTACTACGTTTTGAAATGTAGCTCCAGCAGCTTTGAGAATGGCAGCTAGGTTAGCCATCACTAGTTCGGTTTGCTGGGCGACATCGGCGTTAGTAAGAACGCTGCCATTTTGGGGATCGATCGCAATTTGCCCGGCCACAAAAACCATCTGTCCGCTAGCAGCGATCGCTTGGTTGTAAGGCCCGACTGGACTTGGTGCTTCTGAAGTACGAATAATTTTGTTAGTCACGATCGATCTCAACGAGTGTAAATTGATTAAATAAGTATTTTGGCTTAAAGCTATTAGCGGTTTTTTTCCATTAGGGGTGCTAAGCTGTGAAGAATTGCGAATTGACAATTGTTTCGGTCAATTCCTTAAGAAATTTAGCATAGCTGTGTCACCAGCAGAGATTCTGTGTAGTTTATAAATGGTTGTCACCCGCTCCTAGAACGGCGGCAACAACTAAGTTTTTCGTCATCACTGGATAAATTTTGAGATCTCAGAGCGATCCCCGCTGCCAAGAATCGGATCTGAGATTAGCTGTAACGCTTTGCTAGTTAATTGTTTCCCAATCAATCTAATTTAGGATGCGATCCCCATGGCTTTTGCTATCGATCTGCCCGCGTCAATAACCCAGAAGGCTACTACCGCTAGCGATCCCCTCCAGACAGCTAGCGGCGTTTACGTCACAGTCCACGGTCATTTTTACCAGCCTCCCAGAGAAAACCCCTATCTCGATACGATCGAACGTCAAGCTGGGGCTGCCCCCTTTCACGATTGGAACGATCGGATTAATTACGAATGCTATCGCCCCAATGCCTTTGCCAGAGTGATGAACGAACGGGGAGAAATCTCTGGGATCGTTAATAATTACGAGTATTTGAGCTTTAATATCGGTCCGACGCTGATGTCGTGGCTAGAACGCCACGATTTAGAGGTTTACCAGCAGATTCTGATAGCAGATCGAAAAAGTTGCGATCGCCTCAACGGACATGGCAATGCGATCGCTCAGGTTTACAATCACGTCATCATGCCTCTAGCCAACCAGCGGGATAAATACACCCAAATTCGCTGGGGCAAAGCCGACTTTCGTTCCCGATTCGGGCGCGATCCCGAAGGGATGTGGCTGGCAGAAACCGCTGTCGATTACCCAACTTTAGAGGCTTTAATCGCTGAGGGGATTCGCTTCATCATCCTTGCCCCCTCCCAAGCCCAACGCTGTCGCGCGATCCCCGACGAGGAACAACAGGAAACTGAATGGATCGAAGTCGGCGGTTCTCAGATCGATCCCACGCGCCCCTATCGCTGTTTTCTCCCTGGTGGCAACCCAGAAAAGGATTTTATCG
Source organism: Cyanosarcina radialis HA8281-LM2 (assembly GCA_019359615.1). GTDB lineage: Bacteria > Cyanobacteriota > Cyanobacteriia > Cyanobacteriales > CCAP-1448 > Cyanosarcina > Cyanosarcina radialis. The sequence continues at coordinate 162,601 of JAHHHA010000001.1, read as the reverse complement.
ATATCTGGTTCTACGACGGTCCGATCTCGCGGGATATGGGCTTTAGCGACGTGCTGTTTAACTCCCAACACCTGGCTGGTAGGATCGGGCAAGCAGTAAGAGGCGATCGCCGTGCCAGTCAGTTGATTTCTGTAGCCACGGATGGCGAAACCTTCGGGCATCACAAATCCGGCACGGAAAAAACTCTAGCTTATGCTTTTACCGTTGAATTTCCCCAGCGGGGGTGGACTGTCAGCAACTTTGCCCATTACCTGAGCTTGCAGCCGCCCACTTGGGAAGTAGAATTAAAGCCCGTCACCGCTTGGAGTTGCTCTCACGGAGTCGATCGCTGGCAAGACGACTGCGGTTGTGGCGGTGGGGGATTGTGGCATCAAAAATGGCGCAAACCTTTACGCTATGCCCTCGATTGGCTGCGCGATCGATTAACTGAAGTGTATGAAGAAGCAGGCAAAAATTTATTTCTCGATCTCTGGCAAGCACGGGATGAGTATATTCAAGTGATTCGGGATCGATCGGTTGCTAATGTCGAACATTTCTTGATGCGCCATCGCGCCCGCAAGCTTACCTCTGCCGAACAAGTTGATGCCCTGCGGCTGTTGGAAATGCAGCGCCACGCTTTGCTGATGTATACCAGTTGCGGCTGGTTTTTTGAAGAACTGTCGCGCCCAGAAGGAGTGCAGATCTTGCGCTATGCCGCCCGCGCCTTGGAATTAGCGGGAGAGGTGACGGGAGTACAGCTAGAAAAAGGTTTTCTCAAGCGTTTGGCTTTAGCGCCTAGTAATATCGATTGTTTCAAGCATGGAAGCGAAGTTTACCATCAGTTAGTAGTGCCAGCGCAAATTAGCTTGAAGCTAGTCGCCGCAGAGTATGCAATTAGTTCTTTGTTTCCTAATAGTAAGAAGAATCTAACCTCTCAATCCCCTTCCAGATCCCCCCTGCCCCCCTTAAAAAGGGGTGAGCAAGATTCTCCTTCTCCAGTAGGGCAGGAATTAAGAGAGAGGTTAGAGGAACGAGTCTATTGTTATGAAGTGCAACAGCTAGACTACAAGCTGCAACGGATGGGCGTTTTAACTTTGGCTGTCGGGCAGTTGCGATTGGTTTCGGAAATAACTTGGGAAAGCGCCCATTTAGTCTTTGCCGTTTTGCATCTGGGCGGTTGGGATTTCCACTGCTGCATTCAACCTTTTAGCGGGCGCGGTGCTTACAGCCGTTTAAAAGAAAAGCTGTTTGCGGTTTTGCCAGAGGCTAGTGCGGCTAAGGCGATCTTGGTGATGAACGAGTTCTTTGGGGATCGCTATTTTAGTTTGCCAGACTTATCGGCGGACGAACGCCATCGAATTATGCGATCGCTGACTCAAGAAACTCTAACGCGGCTCGATCGACTGTATACCCAGGTTTATCGAGATAACTATGGGGTGTTGATGGCGTTTCATCGGGATGAATTGCCAGTCCCACAAGAGTTGCAGGTAGCAGCCGAAATTGCCCTTTCCGATCGCTGTTTAGCGGCTTTGCAAGGGTTGGAACGAGATTCAGCTTTAGAAGTGCCCAACGGTTGGAATCATCTAGCCGAATTGGAAGCGATCGCGACTGAAGCCAATCACCTACGCTGTCAGTTGAAGATTCCAGAAGCCAAGCAAATGTTAGAACATATTATTTGGCGATCGCTCTTTTCTCTCCTGCAAGATCCTGCTTCTACTAGACTCGAACCAGAGATTCAAAGGTTGAGCAGGTTAATTGATGTCGGGCAGCAGTTGAAATTAGGATTGGCCATCGATCGCTGTCAAGAAATGTTTTTCAATTATTTGCATACTCAGACAGTGAATTCTGCTGACTCCGCTCGGCTACGACAGTTATTAGTGTTAGGAGAAAAACTGGGAATGGCGATGACTTAATTGCGATCGAAACAATTGTCAATAAATGCCTCCGGTACGCTAGTTTTCCCCGGAACGCTGCGCGTACCGCTAGGTTGTCTGCTGATTCATCGAATTAATTCTCTCGATCGATAGCGTTCGTTGTCATAAGTTTTCCTCCAAAAATCGTTCGATGATAATTTCATCCACATATATTTCCTTAATCTTTGCGTGTCTTTGCGCTGTGCCAATCCTGTAAAACCCTTGGCTGAGATAAGCCGCCAATGCTGCTGTATTATCTGCCCGAACAAACCCAAACAGCTTCTCATATCCTTTGTTACGGGCAGCCTCGAACGTCGCTTTGAATAAACTTTTCCCCACACCGCGCCGTCGGTATGAAAGATCGACAAAGGTACCAATGACCCCAACATGCTCGAATGCCGAAGTATAGGTAGCAAATGGTTCTACGTCTTGACACCCCACAATCCTCTGTTCGTCGCGACAGACCGCTACTTGAAAAATTCCTCGTTGAGGGAACTTCGAGATAAACTCTTGTTCGGCCTCAACGGACAATGGGGTAGTCAGTGCTGTATAGATTCCAGCTTCAATGATGGGGTTTAGAACGTTGATAATCGCTTCAGCATCATCAAATTGAGCCTCTCGAACAAACAAATCCACTTGGCTACCTCTTCACGATCGTCACGGGAACTTCTGTATCCTGGTAGAGATGTAACGCACTATTTTAGCTAATTTCCATAACTCAATTGTCTAAAATTCCTAGATCTAAACCCTGTGAATCTTGCCAACAGCTAGTCTCTGTGCGCTACCGAATTCAATGCGATTGCACCGATCGATGGTATTTAGTCTGTCCTCAATGTTGGGATCGACTGGCAAAGGATAACCCTTTTTACTGTTACGGCGGGACTTGGAAAGCGAGGTAGTAATATCGTTTCCCTCTAATTTTGCTACAGATGGCAAGCAGGGGGAGCAGGGGAGCAGGGGAGCAGGGGGAGAGATTTGTAGCAATGATTTAGGTAATCGATATAAGAACTACTGAGATCGAATCCGGTTATTAAAACCATCAATCCAGCCCTCATCCCCCAACCCCTTCTCCCCAGGGAGAAGGGGAGCCAGAGTCAAGCCAGTTTCCAGTTCAGTCGCCAGCAATTCTCCATGACCAATTCAGGCGGTTAGAGTCTTTCGTCCCTCTCCCGTGGGAGAGGGATTTAGGGTGAGGGCGAGATGTGTATACACCGTAGGGGAGAAGGGGAGCCGGAGTCGAACCAGTTCGGATGCAACCGCTAGAAATTCTCCCCAGCCAATTCCGGTGGTTAAAGTCCCTCTAACCCAAAGAAACTTCCTTTTCCCTCTCCTCGTAGGAGAGGGCAGGGTGAGGTGGGAGAGGGATTTAGGGTGAGGGCAAGATGTGTATACACCTTAGCTCCTTTGGGAGAGGGGTGTCCGCTAGGACGGGGTGAGGGCAGAGCGTTCGACCTAGTATTCCGTAATTGCGTATATTTTTCCTGAAGTGAAGATCTACAAGACTTTTTCACTTACGAGACTAGGAGTTTGAACGCCATGCAGAGGAAAACAAAGCTTGCCTGGAAAACTATTCCTGTGGCGATCGCAGTTATGACTGTGAGTATTTTCAGCAGTAGCCCGTCCTTAGCTGAAAAGCCAACTGAAAAATCTCTGCTTTGGGAAATTACGGGTCCTGGAATTAAACAACCATCCTACCTGTTTGGCACTGTTCACACCATCTGTCCCGATCGGGCTAAATTGTCTCAACCAGTGAAAATAGCTTTAGCCAGAACCAAACAACTTTATTTAGAATTAGACTTAGACGATCCTAGCTATACCAGTGCTGTCCAAAATGATACTAAGCTACCACCTGGTAAAACCCTCAAAACTTTACTAGGAGATAAAAACTACGCGAAAGTAAACCAGTTTTTTCAACAAAATTCTCAAATTTCTTTAGATAATTATCTAAACGTTAAACCCTTTTTTCTGACGAAGCTTTCAACCGATGCCTTGCTTAAATGTAATACCGTAGCTGTAGACACAATTCTGCTTGAAAATGCCCAAGAACGACGAGTTGAAGTGTTAGGACTTGAAGAATTTCAAGACCAAGTTAATGCAGTCGATAAAAGTTTCTCTGATGAGTCTGTTGCCGCCCAAGTGCTTTATGTAGTGAATAATAAACAACAGGTAAGGCAAATACAGGAACAGCTTATTTCTTATTATCTCGATGAAAATATTGTCTCAATTAGAGAGGAATTTTTTAGCGCCCCTGCTGCTGAAAAAGGTAAAACTATAGGCGATACTCTGATAGACGGCCGCAATCAAACTTGGATTCCCAAGATCCTCCGAGCGGCAAAAACCAAGCCGACATTCTTTGGGGTTGGCGCTGGACATCTCGCAGGCGATCGCGGAGTTATTTCATTACTACGAGATGCTGGATATACTGTCAAGCCGATCCAAACCGTTGCCAGTCTGTCTCCGCTTAACTCTCTAGGAGAAACGATCGACCCTTGGCAAAGTCGCCCAATCTCAAGATTTGGATTTCAGACAGATGTGGGCAACCAGCAGAACAGAAAACCTGCATGGTAATACCGCGTTCAAATTAGATGGTGCGTTACGACGGATTGTTGAATTTAAGTCAGAGCTAAGATTCTTGCCGTCTAACGCACCCTACTAGACTACTAAATTGGTGTAAGTCCCAATTTAGTTGGGATTGGCGATTTCATTCCAAGCTCGGATGACGGTTTGCAAGCGATCGGGCAAGCGGTTTTGTCCTAGATCGGCATAGCGAACGGTTCCAGATCTACCTGTCAGAGTCACAGTAATATAATCGGCCGCATTTCTAGGAGCGCGGTAATCTTGCCGATCGAATCGATCGAATCGTCGATCGTCTAACAGTTCTTGGAATCTTTGCACTTGGCGGCGAGAAATCCGGTTAATCTCGCGCTCGAAAAGCGTGCTGCTATTGCCACTAGATAGCGATCGCCTTACGACTCGCCCATCTTCTAACAGGTTAATTTCATAAGTGCGACCAGCAAATCCGCCGCTATAAATCCCTCGAAAGATGGCATTTCTCCTTAAAGCAGGTGGTAACTGGTTCGACGGAATTCGATCGGACTCTATTGCCCCCGGATCGCCTGACTCGCTCCCTTCTGGATTGAAGGCAATCCTGGAACCAGATTCATCGGTGTGATAGATCCAGCGTCGTTCGCCGCTAGCAACAACGACACGCCAGCCTTCAACTCTTCCTGCCAAGCAAATATCGGCAGGACCGCCCAATCCCAGACAGCCATCCGGCCAGGTGCGCCGCTGAGATTCAACTACTCGCAGTTGGTAAGTGGGCAATCCCGAACGACGGGCGGCATCGCGCAAAACTGCGTCAGCTACCGAGTTGGGTAAATTCTCATTATTGCCAACGTTACTAGTTTCTCGATCGAACTTGACGACAGAACCAGAATTATTAGTGCGATAAATTAAATACCGTCGCTCTGTTTCTACCGTCACCTGCCAGCCAGGAACGATATTGCGGGTACAGCGTTCTCTAGGACTGGGCAATCCGAGGCAACCATCCGGCCAATCTCGCCGCAGCGATTGGACGATCCGCAGGCGATAAGTTGGTAATCCCGAACGGCGGGAGGCATCTTGTAAAACGGCATAAGCAACTGCATCGGGCAATTCCGTATCTAAATCTCCGCCGATACCGCTAGCGGCTCGATCGAACCTGACAACAGAACCGGAACCATTAGTGCGATATACCCAACGGCGTTCGCGTAGCGTCCCCGCAGGGGAATCGCCCTCAGCTACGGTGACGCGCCAACCGCTGACAATAGCGAGAGTACAAGCTTCATCGGCACCAGGCAAACCCAAACAGCCATCCGGCCACTGCCGTCGCTCGGCTCTGACGATCCGCAATCGATAAGTCGGCTGTCCAGAACGACGGGCCGCATCTGCTAAAACTGCATCTGCTACCGAGTTAGGCAAATCGCCATTAGTATCTTCCCCCGTGTTACTAGCAGCGCGATCGAACTTGACTAGATCGCCAGAGCTATCGGTGCGATATACCCAACGTCGCCCATTTCCTTCAACCGTGACTCGCCAACCGAAGATAGCAATTTGGCTGCAAACTCCATCGGGTTCGCCCAGTCCCAAACAGCCATCCGGCCACTGTCGGCGCTCGGCGCTGACAATTTGGAGTTGAGAAATCCTTAAGCCAGAACGGCGAGAAGCATCTTCTAAAACAGCTTCACCGACTGCATCTGGCAAATCGCGATCGGCGGCGGTTGAATTTTCTAGCCGCAAGACCCGACCGTCGCTATTAGTGCGATAAACCCAAGTCCGACTGCCATCGGTGAGGACGACTCGCCACCCAGGGACTAAGTTTCTGGTGCAGACTTCCCCAGGTCGCTCTAGCCCCAGACATCCGCCGGGCCAGGTTCTCCGGCTGTAGCTGCTGACTCTGATGCGATCGAATGGAATCCCCATCCGCCGGGATAAATCTTGGCGGACGGCATTAGAAACTTGCCTCGGCAAAGTATTGAACAGCGTTTGCTTTTGAGTAGCCAGGTTGCCAGCTAGTTTGGAACTGGCAAAGGCAGCATTCCCTGCCTGGCCGAACAATAAGACGCTACTTAAAAACAAGCAAGACCAAGAAGTGAGGCGATACTTACCTGGCTGCTGATTAAAGCGATCGATCCTTTCCACGAACAAACCCTCCGAAAATTGTTTATTGGCTGACCTCAACTGTGACTTAGTGCTGTTAAGCTTCCAGTCAGAAATCGTACAGATGCACGTTCTGGCATCTCTACAAAATTTAAAAAGATTAATAGATTAAGGTATTGGCAATTTCCTAGCTATAGCAATTCTTCATGAGTTGTGGGATAGCCGTCCCGGCTGTCCCACGGCAGGCAAGATGCCTGCCCCACAAGAAACTCGATCGATGATTTAGAACTGCTATAGTCACCGCTCCATTGATAAATCGAGGTGCTTGCATCCTTCTTTAGTTCCGAATTCCGAATTCCGAACTCCGAATTCTTTCTATCAGTCTGCCAAGACCATAAATTAACCTCAGCACAATTTTTGCGTCTTTCCCACTCATCACCCTCAACGACGCAAAAGTTATATACATTTCCAGACAGCGATCGCTAGTAGATTTGTTCCCCTTTCCCCTCTGCTCCCCATCTCCCCATCTCCTCCTCCCCCCATCTCCCCATCTCCCCATCTCCCCATCTCCCCATCTCCCCATCTCCCCATCTCCTCCTCCCCCCATCCCCCCATCTCCCCATCTCCCCATCTCCCCATCTCCCCATCTCCCCATCTCCCCATCCCCCCATTTCCCCATCTCCCCATCTCCCCATCTCCCTTTACCCAAAGATCGTTGGGGAACGTTCGATCGCTCGATTTCGTCGTCAAGAAAGTGAATTGATTCTGGGCAACCTTTCCGGAAAGCTGAAAATTGCCGATGTAGATCGATTTAACCTGACAAGTTAAGAAATTGCTTGAAGAGTGGGAAGTATAAAAAATAGGTCACAACTTCAGCCTGTTTTCCCTGGTTGCAATTTATTGAGAGCGCATATGCCAGTTACTACTTTTGATGCCGAAACAGAATATTACCAGCAACCTCTAAATAGCCCATTTGAAGCTTACGGTACGAATGACGGTGCTGAGAGCGTGATGGCTGAGATTGTTGACCTGGAAATCGAAGCTACAGAAGCTGCTAACTTTTCTAAAGGAGCCAACCGCCAGACTACCGATTTGGTAAGGCTATACCTGCAAGAAATCGGCCGCGTGCGACTTCTGAGCCAAGACGAGGAAGTTTTAGAAGCCCAACAAGTCCAGCGTTATATGCGGTTGCTGGAACTCCGCAACACCACTGCCGCCAAGGAAGATGCTGATACTCCTATAGAGCAATCTTTAAAGTGCTACGTTCGATTGGTAGAAGTTCGCGATCGCTTGACCTCCCAATTAGGCCATCGTCCATCTTTCCAGCGGTGGGCCAAAGAAGCCGACATTGACTTAGCCGAATTGAAGCCGTCGCTGATCGCTGGCAAACGGGCTTGGGCTGAGGTGGCTGGTTTAACGGTGGCAGAAGTCGATGAGATTCAATCTCAAGGTCTGCGGGCCAAACAGCACATGATTAAGGCTAACCTGCGCCTAGTAGTTTCGGTGGCGAAAAAGTATCAAAATCGCGGCTTGGAATTGCTCGATTTAATTCAAGAAGGTACGATCGGCTTAGAGCGAGCGGTAGAAAAGTTCGACCCTACCAAAGGGTATAGATTTAGCACCTACGCCTACTGGTGGATTCGTCAAGGAATTACCAGAGCGATCGCTACCCAAAGTCGAACGATTCGGCTGCCAGTTCACATTACCGAAAAGCTCAACAAAATTAAAAAGGCTCAACGCCAACTCGCCCAAGAAAAGGGTCGGATTCCGACTTTAGAAGATATTGCGATCGCCTTAGAGATGACCGTACCTCAAGTGCGAGAAGTCTTGATGCGCGTGCCGCGATCTGTCTCTTTAGACACTAAGGTCGGTCGGGAAAAAGATACCGAATTAGGCGAATTGCTCGAATCTGAAGATATCTCTCCCGAAGAAATCTTGATGCGAGAAGGCTTGCAGCGAGAGTTGTGGCAATTACTGGCCGATCTCACGGGACGCGAACGAGATGTGATTCGCTTGCGATTTGGCTTAGGAGAAGATCATCCTTATTCCCTAGCAGAAATCGGCCGCGCTCTAGAATTATCTCGCGAACGGGTGCGCCAAATTGAAGCTAAAGCTTTACAAAAGTTACGGCAACCTCGACGACGCAATCGAGTTCGAGATTACTTAGAATCGTTGAGTTAGATAATATCCCCTAATTCAGCCCTCACCCCCAACCCCTCTCCCACCTCAAAGAAGCCCTCTCCTACAAGGAGAGGGTAAAGGAAGTTTCTGTTAGCTGAGGGGAGCCGGAGGCTCCTTGAGGTCAAGACGGTTTTGGAAACCGGATTTGGCATGAGAGCGAACGCTGTTATGCTCGTCTCTTGCAAAGGTGTAAAAATAATTGTTGATATCAAATCCGGTTGATTGGCCATGATTAACGTAGGTTGGGTTGAGCGATAGCGAAACCCAACATTGCTGGGGGTGTTGGGTTTCACTCCGTTCAACCCAACCTACCATCAATTTTATTATGGGTGTTTAACCGGATTCGATATGAGAGGGCTGAAATCGTCAAAAATCTAACTTACTTATTACTTATTACTTGACTTCTGCAAGAAGTCTAATATCCCTTACGCTTCATCCTGCCCCAGCGAGCCTGCGATCGAGTCAGCCAACGCCAGATGCCAATCAACCGCCATAAAGTGTTCAGTTGACGATAGCCAAAATTTTCTAATACAGCTACTAAGAACAAAAGTAATAGATCTTGAAACTTAGGATAAACGTGAAAAGCTATTTCTTCTAAAAATAAAGCATTTAAGGAGATCGCGATGCCAAAAGCAATTTCGATTAATAAAAAAACTTGTAATGCTTGAAAAGAAACAAACCCTAGATATATACCCAATCCGACAAACAGATAGCCAGCCACGATCGTAATAGAACTGAGAACTTCAAAGAAAAACATATAAGGAAAGGCTAACCAGGCAGCAGCACCACCTTTTGGGTGCAATAGCAATCCGGGATTGAGTTCCAAACTTTCACAAAGTCCTCGCTGCCAACGTACTCGTTGATTTTGCAGAGTACGCAGATCCTCCGGGCATTCCGTCCAGCAAACTGCTTCTGGGGCAAAAGCAATGCGATAAGGTTTGCCCCGCTGACTCAAGAAATGATGCAGGTGAACGACTAATTCCATATCTTCCCCGATTGTCTTACTTTCATAACCTCCCACAGCCACTACAGTTTCCTTATGAAATAGCCCAAAAGCCCCCGAAATAATTAACATGGCATTAACTGCCGACCAACCCAACCTCCCTAATAAAAATCCTCGAAAATATTCCAGCACTTGGAATAATGCTAAAGGACTTTTGGGCAGCCCAGCTTGTACGAGATAACCGCTCTCTATGCGGCAACCATTAGCAATCCGAATAATACCGCCAGCAGCGACGGTATTTAAATCTTCCATAAATGGCTGTGCCAAATACCACAACGCTTGACGCTGCAAAATCGAATCGGCATCGACTCCACAAAACAAAGGATATTCAGCTAAATTGATTCCGGCTCTGAGCGCATCAGATTTGCCGCCATTTTTTTTGTCGATAATTCGTAGATTGGGATAAATAGTCGATCGATAAATTGCTGCGATCGCCTCAGTTGGCAAGCGATCGCAATAGGCATAAGGGAAAGCCTCTAAGCTAAATTCTTCAATCAGCACATCTAGGGTGCGATCGCTCGATCCATCGTTGATGACGATAATTTCGTATTCGGGATAGTCTAATTGGAGCAGAGAATAAATTGAATCAACAATAACCGCTCTCTCATTGTAGGCAGGAACTAAAATACTAATTGGTGGTTCCAAACCTAAATAATTTCTCGGATGCGAACCGATCGTTCTAGTTTTGAGATAAGAATTTAAAACTAGAAACGCACTAATACTTAGAGCCAAATAACAAACATTAATGGCAATAAAGTAGCATAAGAAAAAATACTGAACTGCATTGACAATCGAGGAATTAGACATTTAAGTTAATCTACAAATGATATTCTAAACTTTTAAACTCCTACGTCAGACACTTCTTTTTCAGCAATAACTTGGGTTAGGATATCGCGGGCATAGCGATCGCTCTGGGACGCTCGAATCTCCCGCAATCTGGCCACACTAACAAAAGGCAACTTAGCTAATGCCTGGGCAGCGCGGTAGCGCACCCACCACCGACGATCTGACAGCATGACGATCAGTTGTGCTTCATCTTCCTTAACGCCGATCTTGCCTAGAGCATTAGCTGCTTGTACCCGCACGATCCAGCTAGGGTGGGTGACATATTGACGCGCGAGTTTGAGGTTTTGGTGGCTGGGAAATTGGCCTAAAATCCGCAAGCAAGCCGCGATCGATTCTAAATTGGCATTAGGGCTTTCTAGCAACTGCGGGACGATCGATACCAATCGAGCGGCATGGGTAAGTTCGAGAACCCGAAATAATCTCAGCGATTGCGATGGAGATGCATATAAAACCTCGTTCAACAGCGGTTGGATATCGGTAGTCAAATTTACCTCCCGTAAAATTTGAACCACCTGAATTAACGACCAATCAATGCGATCGCAGATCGGGGTCGCCAGCCAAGAAATAGCTGCTGTATCGTCGATCTGCACCAATGCCCTAGCAGCAGCGGCAGATATAGTAGGATGACGCATTAATACTAGTTTTTGCAACGCTGGCCAAGCCGATTTTTGCCGGAGATGGCCGAGGGTAGCGATCGCTATTAGTTGGTGGGTCAGATCGCCTTTGTGCAGCAGTTGCATAGCCATGAGATCGATGCCCATCTCTAAGCCGATTTGATTTAAATTATCTTGCAGTTTGCCCCGAACGGAAGCGTGAATCTGATTCCACAAAGATAGTAACTGCACCCTTTCCGATTTTTGCAAGCGCGGAATCGACTCAGGGGGCGCGACTAGACTCTGCATCAGTATCGGCCTCCAGACCTCTAAAAACTGCTGTTGGCGTTTAGTGCTACTCAGTAGCAGGTAGCGCATCACCAGCAGCAGCAAGAGCAAACAAACATCTAAGAGTAACACCCCTATTGTTACCCAGAAAACCAGTCTAATAATTGGATCGGAAGGGACGGCGATCGCCATGTTATACCAAATCCGCTTAGCAAAGGTTGGTTTGCCCTCAAAGGAGCCTCCGGCACCCCTCTCTCACCTCACCCTGGCCCTCTACTACAAGGAGCGGAAGTTTATTTGTACTGGAGAAGGGGAGAAGGTGAAAATGTGGTCTTGCTTCCCCCTCGCCCACCTGGGAGAGGGGGATTGAGGGGGTGAGGGCTGTTACTCCAGAAGAATATAGAATTCAGAATACAGATTGGCGATCGCTTTTAACTAAAGGTTCTAAAAATCGTGCTTTAATATCAGTTCTATATAGTTTTATAAATAGTCTATGGGCCTGACTTCGCTAGACAAGGTTCCCGGTACTATGCGCCTAACTTCGCTAGATGTATTTCGCGGCATTACTATTGCTGGCATGATTCTAGTGAATAAAGCCAGCTTAGGGGATAAAATTTATCCTGCCTTGAGCCACGCTGACTGGAACGGCTGCACCCTAGCCGATCTGGTTTTTCCCTTCTTTTTATTCATAGTCGGGGTGGCAATGGCTTTTTCTTTGGCCAAATATACCGAAGGGGAAAAAAGCACCACTCCAGCCCTTTACTGGCGGATTGTCAGTCGGGCAATTATTTTGTTTGCCCTTGGTTTGTTGCTGAACGGCTTTTGGAATTACGATTTCAGCACGATCCGCATTATGGGGGTACTCCAACGCATTAGCGTGGCTTACTTACTAGCTGCTCTAGCCGTCCTCAACCTCCCTCGTAAAGGTCAGTGGATACTAGCCGCCGCCATCCTGATAGGTTATTGGTTGCTAATGTCTTTCGTTCCAGTTCCCGATTTTGGGGCTGGTAACTTAACGCGAGAGGGGAATTTTGCCGCTTATATCGATCGCCTTATAATTCCTCAAGCCCACCTTTATAAGGGAGACGGGTTTAACAACATGGGCGATCCAGAAGGGCTGTTTAGCACCTTACCTGCTGTAGTCAGCGTTCTTATTGGTTACTTCACCGGGCAATGGCTGCGCCAGCAACGGCTCGACTCGCGCACCAGCATCGACATGGTACTGTTTGGCTTGAGTTGTCTCGTAGTCGGGCAAGTCTGGGATTTTTGGTTTCCCCTCAACAAGAAATTGTGGACGAGTTCTTATGTTATCTTCACCGCTGGCTGGGCGTTACTATTGCTAGCAGCTTGTTACGAACTAATTGAAGTGCGCCAGCGCCGCCGTTGGAGTCGATCGTTTGAAGTTATGGGTTTAAACCCCATATTTATCTTTGTGGCTTCGGTACTTCTGATTAAAATCTTGGTAAAAACTAAAATTGGCAGCGGTGAAGAGGCTCTGACTACCTATCAGTGGATTCTCCAAAACTTTTTTGCCTGGGCTGGACCTTTAAATGGTTCTCTATTATTCTCGATTCTAACTGTGTTGTTGTGGCTGGCAGTTGCTTACGCCATGTATCGACAACGCTGGTTCTTGAAGGTATGAAACCGCAAGTAGGAGCGCAAGGCTTTCATTGGTGTCAAGTTAGAGCTAAAGCCGTTGTTATCCTATCGACTTCAGCCATAACCGCCAGGGGTTCAAAACCCCTGGCTAATAGCTCAAGTCCATTGAAATGGACTAAGGAACTAAATTTTCTAAAGGCCATGGAGTCCTCTTTAGAGGACTTTAACTTTGAGACAGGGGTTTTGAACCCCTGGCGGACGAAGCTTTTGACCCTTAAGTTGACACTAACGAAGGCTTTGCGCTCCTACACCTGGGTAAAACGCTTTTTACCAACCTTTTTCAGATTGAGATAGCACGTAGGCGGCTACATCCTGAATTTGTTGATCGCTCAAACGTCCTTTGAAAGATGGCATCGCATTTTTACCATTCGTTACCTGGGTAATAATTGCCTCTGCCGAGTTCATGCCAAATTTAGCTAAGGCTTCTTTTTTCAAAGTTTTTTCGGTCATGACTACGTTATTCCCGCCTGCATGACAAGCGGCGCAGTTAGCGCTAAATACTTTAGCGCCGCTAGCTGCATCGCCTGCTGCCAAAGCCGGACGAGCAAAAGTGACAGCCAATAGTGCGATGGCTAACACTGCCAGAGATATTAGTCTCTTCAATTTGGTTCTCCTCTGCGATCGTGAAATATTATTGACAAGCCTATTTTACCTTTGATGTCTAAGGTTCAAAAGTCTCTGTCGCCCAACCAGGTGCTTTTTGTGCTGCCCGCAACACGAAGGCAGCTAGTTTTTCCACCTGCTGTTGAGGCATCCAGGTTTCTGAAACTTGGCGGCACCAAAGATTTTCTTCGCTGCCATCATAGGTCATTGGTTGCCTAGAGTAAGCAACTAAGTTGTTAATGTTATTGCGAGGTGGAGTTGCAGCAGCCAGGGCAGTTAATGACAATGACACCTTGGGGTTAGGCAAAGTGTTGCCCCCAACATGGCAAGTCAAACAGTGTTGCTTGAACAACACTTTGCCCTCAGACAAGTCGGCAGCAGAAAACTGTTGCGTTTGCCCTTTACCATCTAAATCTAGATTAATTGGTTCGGTAACTTGCAGGTACTGGACTACATATGAGTCAACAGCAGCTTGGGCTGGCTGACTGGAGATCGAAAAGAGCCACAGGCAAGCCCCTAAAACCGCCAGCAGGCACCGCAGGAAAAATCCTTTATACCGCATAGCGTCAAACATTGTTGTTGCCCCTGGAGATTTCCACAGGATGTTTTTTTCAGTTGAGTCGAAGCTGCTGTAACAGCGCAGGGCAAAATTGTTAGCGTATGACTTTGCCTCCTCCCCATCTGTCGCCCACGATCTTCGGCTGAATCAGGATATATCCAGCAATAGCTTCTAAATCGTCGTCCGATAGATTTCTCATTTCGGCAAACAGATCGGCACTTTCCATACTGGGGTGAACTTCGGCAATTGCCGTTTCGCCATCGTAGGTAGTGGGATGCTTCATGAAGTCTACCAAAGCCGCCAGGTTATTTCGCGACGGTGTGGCTCCACTTAAATCTTCGGAACTCAAGCTGACGTTGAAGTCAGTTTTAGTTATGCCCTCAGCATGACACTGAGAGCAAGTTTGGTTGAACAAACGTTTGCCTTGTTTGTACTGTTTGATGCTCAGGGTAGTGTTTTCCCCTTTGTCGTTCAGCGGTACTGTGCGGGTATCTGCATTAATTTCCAAAGCTGAGGCGCTGGGAACAACTGTTTGTAAGGCGAAAAATACAGTTGCCACAACTACCCAGATAAATCGCTTAAGCATAGTTCTCCCGATCGAATTTGACTTAGTTATTGAATCCTCTCTCACAGCAGGCGACTCAATTTTTGGTCCTTCCGATCGAAGGATTAGCCGTCAACCAACCTTGAGAGGGCGTTAGCAGTAGTAGATAGAGAAGCGCGATCGCTAATCTCTACCAGGATTAAAAATACCACTAACTGCTAACTGCTAACCGATTGAGATTTTTGAGACAAGATCGTAGAAATAACCGCCTTGGCATCCTCTAAGGGCAGGCGAGTCGATTGAGTTTTATAGGCAATTCCCAACTGCTGGCACAGATCGAATACCTGTTCTACCGAAAGGTGGTAATCTGCCGCTATTTCTGCAATTGATATGTCTGCAAAACCCATAGTGGTTGGCCGATAGCTGAACAATTGAGTCGCTCTCATAAATATCATGCCATCTGATGCGATCGCTTTCCCCATAAGAGGTACTCAGATCGGGGCAAAATGTGGGAGAGGGGAGGGGGAGATGGGGAGAATTCTTAACTCAACACTCAACACTCAACACTTCTCACTTCTTCAACTCCTGAACTTCTGACTTCTGGCTTTTATCTGATGCTGGAACCTGTAAAGTCGATTGGTGCAAGCGAATTAACTGGGCCAGAGTAGCCTTTAGCTGCGGACGAGGGACGATCGCGTCTACAAAACCGTGCTGTAAAAGATATTCTGAAGTCTGAAAATCATCGGGTAGTTTTTCTCTTAAAGTTTGCTCGATCACCCGGCGACCAGCAAAACCAATTGTCGCTTTTGGTTCTGCTAAGATAATGTCTCCTAACATGGCAAAGCTAGCCGTTACACCCCCAGTAGTCGGGTGGGTAAGCACTGGAATGTAAAGCAGTCTGGCTTGTCTATGTAGTTCTAGCGCCCCAGAAATTTTGGCCATCTGCATCAAGCTCAAAATTCCTTCCTGCATCCTGGCTCCGCCGGAGGCGCAGACGATTACTACTGGCAATCTGTCTTTGGTGGCTCTTTCGATCGAGCGGGCGATCTTTTCTCCCACGACCGAACCCATGCTGCCGCCCCGAAAGCGAAAGTCCATGACTCCCAAAGCTAGAGGCAAGCCATCTAACTGCCCTAGCCCAGTTTGAACTGCATCTGTCAAGCCGCTTTTTTCTTGGCTTTCTCGGAGCAGATCGCCATAGGATTTGCGATCGTAAAATTTTAGCGGATCGGTAGGACGTAAATGCTCGTCTAAGGGCATCCAAGTATTGGCATCGATTAACTGACGAATGCGTTCCGAACTCGACACCCGCTTGTGATGGTTGCACTCCAAGCAAACCATTTGGTTGGCTTTGAGGTCTTTAGTGTAAGCGATCGCTCCGCAAGCGTCACATTTGCTCCATAACCCATCGGCAATTTCGCGTTCTTGACGTTGCTGGTTCGGAGGTTCTGATTTCCGGCGATTTGCAAACCAATCGAATAAAGACACGATCTGAGATATAGTGAATCGACTGCCAGCACTTGCAGCCTGGGTACTAGGACTACTCTACCACTGTTAAAAGTGTTAAGTGTTGAGTGTTGAGTGTTGAGTTAAGAAAGTGTGTAGTTAAGAAATTCTCCTTGTCTCCCCCTCTCCCCATCTCCCCCTCTCCCTACCCTCTTCTGCGTCTGCTCCAACTTACCGCGCTGCCAGTTGGTGCTTATAGTTATTCTGAAGGCATAGAAACGCTGGTAGAGTTGGGTAAAATTGTCGATCGCCAAAGTTTAGAGCATTGGCTCGATCGAGAACTGCGCTATGGTGCGATTAGATTAGAAGCTGCGGTCGTGTTGAGAGCCACAAACAGCGTTAGAATCGGCGATCTAGAGTCGCTAGCTTATTGGAATTATTGGTTGTCGGCTGCTAGAGAAAGCGAGGAGTTGCGCCAACAAAGCTGGCAGATGGGCTATTCTCTACTGCAATTAATCGAAGATATGGAGCCAGAAATTGCCTCGCTGGTGCAGGCTTGCGGCTATCCTGGCAATTATGCGATCGCTTTTGGTTTAATTGCGGCTTACTGGCAAATCGACCCGTTAGAGGCGATCCTGGGCTACTTGCACGGTTGGGCGCTCAATCTTATCAATGCGGGCGTGAAATTAATTCCTTTAGGACAAACGGCTGGGCAGCAATTACTGTTAAATTTACACCCAACTATAATTCAAGCGGCGCGAGAAATATTAACTTTAAAAGATGATGAATTTAGTAGCTGTAGTTGGGGTTTATCTCTAGCTAGCATGGCTCACGAAGTCCAATACACCCGCTTATTTCGGAGTTAAGCAGCAATGTCTTGGCTGGAACTAAGTCCAATAGTCGTTCTCCCCATTGAGAGTCATGGTAATTACGCGCTACACACAGGAGGACGCGATTCCGTCGTCGCACGGCGGAATTCCAGCGTCCGTCGCTAGGCCAACGCACCATTCCATGTTCTATGCCCAACTAAATGCTTTCAATTTCTGGTTCCCCTTGAGCTTTGACCCAAGCTATCTGCTGAATGCCGCAAAGGCGGGCGTAATTGCCGATCTCTTCAGTTGTACGTCCGCCCAAATCCATCTCGACTCGAACTGAACCTTCGGACTCTTTGAGTTTTTGGGCGTAAGTAAAAGCTGCCGCCCCAGCTTCAGGGGTTTCTGGCACGACTAGCCAATCGTTAGCAGGTGTTTCTTGCGGCAGTCGGCCTTGAGAGAGAAGAACCTGATGTAAGTCTTCGATGTTGAGGCAAAATCCAATGCCAGGATAGGTTTTGCCTTCAGGATGATAAAGTCCCAACAGTCGATCGTAGCGCCCTCCCTGCCCCAAAATGCGGGCTTGGGAGCCATCGTCGCTCACTACTTCAAACACTATTCCCGTATAGTAGTCAAAAGTTTTAATCAGGCTCAGATCGAGCGTCAGAGGCAATGGGCGATCGCAGGTATCTTGCAGGAGTTCGACTAGAGATTTAAGATGATTCACCATCTCCCACCCCGACTCATCTAGAGGCAAGGCAGCCACCTTTTGCAGCACCTCGGCTGGTCGTCCCCGCAGGTCGAACAGCGATAATGCTAGCTGTCTTTGTTCCGAGGACAGGGGAAGAGAGTCTAACTCCAAGCGATCGAGATGGGCGATGCAGTAGCGAACTTTGGCTGGCAATGGTTCGGGAAAGGTAGCAAGGAGCGATCGCGTCAAACTGGCTGCTCCTAAAATTAAATGCCAGCGATCGATTCCCAACTCTTTGAGTCCATCTGCCAACAGCAACAAAATTTCTGCGTCTGCCAACAATCCGGCGCTACCTAATAGTTCCACTCCAGCTTGGTAAAATTCTTGCTGGCAACCGTGCTGGCCGACTGGCGATCTTCTAAAGACGTTGTTGTTGTAATAGAGTCGCTGGGGATAAACTGCTCCCATCCGCGTCACCGAAGCACGGGCGATCGAAGCTGTCATTTCCGGGCGCAGTCCGAGGGTTCTGCCGTCAGTATCTTCGAGTTGAATAACCGTCTCTGGCTGAATCGCCCCACCTGCGGTCAGGGTTTCTAGGCGTTCTAGGGTAGAAGTAATAATTCGGTGATAGCCCCAGCGGTGAAATACCTGCTGCAAGCGGTCTTCTACCCAACGTTTCCGGGCTACATCTAGGGGGAGTAAATCTCTCGTCCCTGGCGTATAAAAGTTTAGTCCGTTCATATTTCACTTACATTTGCTAACAAATTGGAAACTTCCTGTTTCAACCAAGGATGTTGGCATCGCTTATCTGATAAGGAATCAGCTATTCTGGCTATATATTGCCAGTAAGAAGATCGAACCAAAACTGATGTAGTCAGAGAGTTGGTTCGCTCTCTTGAAGATAAGCTTTCCCCTCAAAGTAAGCAATTGTTAGCAAATATCAGCAAACCCAACACTGTTGATTAGCCTCGATCGTCTCCTCTCACAGGAGGAAAAGCCAAGGTTGTCGATTCTGGATCACTTTTTATTCCCAAACATCCCCAAAAAGCCACTTTTGCTAGGGGCCTTTTGAGTGAGTTTATCGAGTGCTTGTTTGCCTTGCAGGGCGAGCGGATCTTTAGGATTTACTTGCAAGGCCTTGTTAATGTACATCTTGGCCATCGTCGTCTGATTTTGTTTCAAATAAACCATTCCCAACAGGCTATTACAAGTGCTGTTATTTGGCTCTAGATTGAGCGCATCTCGCAACTCTAAAATCGCTTTGGCCATATTGTTATTTTTGATATACTCATCAGCCCGACGAAGATACGGCTCGACCATTGATGCTTTTGGTGGTGGTTCGACAGGTTTTGGTTGAGATTGCTTGACGGCATTGGTAGCTAAAGTGCTAGAGGCATTAACTGCGACCGGGGCTTCCGTCCTGATTTTTTGACCTTCTTTTTTCATTAAGAAGACCATATTTAGCTCGCTCAAAAGAGCGATCGCCTCTAAAGCTTGGTCTAGGTGTTCGTACTGCTTCGTCGCCAGTTTTTGGACTGAAGATTTATATTCTAAATCTAGATTTTGAGATGCTTGAGACAAGATCTTCGCTGCTTGGCTGGCAGATTCAAGCTGGGCTGGTTCTTGAGCTAGACGCTTGCCAACTTGTTCTAATACTACTAAGTGTTCTTTACGTTTGCGGTCTTTCGATAGTTGGTCGTAAGCCTGATTGACAAACCTCGACAACAGCTTATTTGCCAAATCTCTTTCCTTTGGACTTTTAGATTGACAGCTATCGGGATGCAGCATCCGCGCTATCAGTTTATACCGTTCTCTAATTTGTTCTGGTTTAGCATCAACTGTAACTCCCAAAATTGCATGATGATCCGTTAAATCGAGTTTAAATAGTCCTTGTTCGAGCTTAAAAGACATAGCGCCTTACCCGCACCTATAATGATGAGCCTGCTTCTAGTATCTCTTAGATTTTAGGTCAATGCCATGGGGAAGTGTGAAGTGCTTTAGGAAGTGTGGAGTGTTGAGTGTTGAGTTGAAATTTCTTCCCATCTCCCCATCTCCCCATCTCCCCATCTCCCCATCTCCCCCTCCTCTCATCCCCACGACTCCAAGGGAGGAACTCGCAGCAATTCGGTACTGAGGCTGTCGTGAAGATAACCGTTGGTGGCCAGGAGGCGACCGGAACTAATATCTAAAGGGCTGCCGTCGTAGGCAGTTACTTGACCGCCTGCTTCCCGGACTATTACCACTCCAGCGGCTATATCCCAAGGTGAAAGTCCTCGTTCCCAAAAGCCATCGACTCGACCGCAAGCCACATGAGCTAGATCCAGAGAGGCAGCACCGCTGCGGCGGACTCCTTGGGTGAGGTGAGTGAGGTGACAGAATTCGGCATAGTTATTGTCTTTGGTTTCGCGGCGATCGTATGCAAAGCCCGTAACTAGCAGGCTCTTCCTCAGTTCGGAGGTTTGGGAAACCGTAATGGGCAAGCGATCGCGCGTAGCTCCTAAGCCAGCAGCGGCCCGAAACAATTCTTGATGGAATGGATCGAAAATCGCTCCTACTTGGGGCACGCCATCAATTATCAGCCCGACAGAAGCCGCAGAAAAAGGGTACTGGTGAGCGTAGTTGGTAGTACCGTCCAAAGGATCGATCGCCCAGAGATACTTGCTATTTGTATCTCCTAACCGGCCCGATTCTTCTGCCAAGATTTGATGCTCTGGTACGTGTCGCTGCAAGACTTTTAAAATGGCAGCTTCAGCGTATTTATCGGCTTCGGTGACTAAATCGCCAGGTCGTCCTTTTTCTTCTACTGCTTCTAACTTGCCCCAATAGGTTTTAAGGATCGCACCAGCCGCTAAAGCAGCTTCGGTAGCAATATCCAAAAAAATTTCCAGTTGCTCGGCACTCGAATGGCTCATGCGTTATCCGTTTTGACGTTGAAACTCAGCAGGTGTTAATCGCAGGGGGTTTTCGGGGTTCCAAATACCGCGCCCCATGAGACGGGCATATTCTTGGGCGTGGGCTAGCCGCTGGTCGTATTTGTGGTTAGGCGATCGCGGTACTGCCAGCACGTAACCTTCTTTGACTAACCGTTCGTTGACCAAAACTCCATCTTTCCATACATAAGCCAGTTTGCGTCCGAATCGATCGACTGACTCGCTATCTAACTCGAAAACCGCTGACTCAAAGACGATTCGATCGCCTTGCATTTGACCGAGCATTTGCTCTAAAGCTTTTTTCGCTTCAGGTCCCCAAGGTTTTTGCTGCTCGTCGGGCGCTTCGATGCCAATCAGTCGGACTTTTTCAGCTACCGATGGTTGCTTAGTGGGATCTACCCATTCCACCGTTTGCCCGCTGACTACCCGTTCGATTTTGCCCGTTACTCCTTTAGGTGGTTGCGAGGATTGACAACCCAACAGAAAGCAAAAAAGCAAAGCGATTAGGGGGAGAGGAGAGGGGAGACGCGGGGAGGGGAGAGGGGAGATAATGCCTGACTTTATACTTCTTGAACTCCGAATTCCGAATTCCGAATTCCGAACTCCTGACTTTTCTTCATTCTTCATCGAGCGGCAGCCCAAACCGAACTTTTCCTTTGCCAAAGTAACGACCGAACTGGAGTTCGTAAACTTCATCTTCGTCTTGGGTTTCTAATTCTAGATCCGATCGAGGATAGCCCACGCATAACAAGGCATAGCCCCGTTTTCGCAGTTCGGGGGATAGTCCCATGGCTTCTGGTTGATAGACGACACCAGATTTGACCCGCACTGCACAGGTGGTGCAAGCACCATTGCGACAAGCAAAGGGCAGGTTCACTCCTTGTTTTTCCAGAGTTTGTAAAATGTAGCGATCTTCGGGTACTTGTCCGCTGTATATTTTCCCAGAAGCGCGATCGCAAATCTGTATGTTATGTAAATGGGTCATTTAGTTTCTCAATTTGTTGGGATTAAATTTCAAATCCCGATCGATTCTTATTGTATAATGGTAATTCGCTGCTACCAGGAGAGGTGGCCGAGCGGTTGAAGGCGCAGCACTGGAAATGCTGTTTAGGGGTAACTTTAACGAGGGTTCGAATCCCTCCCTCTCCGTATCAAGGCATAATGATGGCTGTGTCAACTTAGGAGGTTATTTGATGACACAAGCTAACGACAATCCCAGTAACGGCAACGGACAAAAGGATTATAGTCCTGAAGTCGAGTTTGAGTACCTCGATCTGATGTCTGGATCGAGAAGGACGCAGAAGGGAATCAAGACGTTGCCTATACTGCGGATATTTTAAGAGCCTTGGAGGAAGACGAAAACTCTGAATCCAACGGCGGCTAACCTCTAATTAACGGCCTCTAGCTAAAACCTAGAGGCTTTCTTACGCTCTCTAGCTAAAGCTTAGCCGATGTCAGCAACTACGATCGTCCATCCTTTGCATTATATGACCATCCGCAAGGAGGGGAAAAACTGGTATTTCAGCCCAGGCGATCGCATTTTCTACAATCCTAGAAACATTCCCGTTGCTCTGACTGTAGAGGAACGATTGCAACGTTTTAGATTAACGCCTGCATCGGTTATGGTTGAGTTATTCCGAATTAATGGCGGTAGAGATGGACACTATCTAACCAATCTACGCGATCGCCAATACTACTATTGCGGGACCGAGTGGGAGGATGTCAAAAAAACCTTATATAGTTTAGGAATTGGAATTCCAGATAACGCGACCTAGAAAATGCAAAAGTTGATGCCTTTAGAAAACAGTTGAAGCAGTCAGAAATTAACTTTGCGGATATAAAGTTTCTCCAGTAGCGGGATCGAAGATAAATAGCTGGCTGAGGTCGAATTGTACCTTCAAGCGATCGCCTACATTTCCTTGCCAATTACCTGATGCTTGCACCTGCAACGGGATGTTGGCATCAGGCAGAATCGATCGAATTAACGTTTTTTCTCCTAAAGGCTCTACTACCCTGACTTCGACCATTAATTCGCCTTGGCGATTTTCTGGAAGTTCCGAGAACGTTTGGCTGTCACCGAGGGAAATATGTTCGGGGCGAATCCCCAAGTCGAAGCTTTGCCCTTCACTCATAGATACTTGCTCCCGCAAACTCGGCGGACACGGCAAAAATTGCTCGTCAACTTGAAACCCGCCCATATAAATGGCTGGCAAGATATTCATCGGCGGACTACCGAGAAACGTCGCTACCATCCGATTAGCGGGTCTGGCATAAATTGTTTGAGGGGTGCCGATTTGTTGAATGCGGCCTCGTTCTAGCACCACGATTTTGTCAGCCAAGGTCATCGCTTCTACTCGATCGTGGGTGACATAAATAGTAGTAGTCCCGATCGCAGCTTGCAATTGCTTCAGTTCGGCGCGAGTATCGTCTCGGAGTTGGGTATCGAGGTTAGATAAAGGTTCGTCTAAGAGAAAGACTTGAGGTTGGCGGACGATCGCTCTTCCTAATGCTACCCGTTGCTGCTGTCCGCCAGATAGCTGCTTGGGTTTGCGTTCTAACAGGTGAGAGATACCGAGCGAGCGGGCTACCTTTTCTACCCGTTCGGTAATTTGGGCGGGGTCGGTTTTCCGCATCTGCAACCCAAACCCCAGATTTTGGGCTACGGTCATGTGAGGATACAGAGCGTAATTCTGGAACACCATCGCGACATCTCGCTGTCTGGCTGGCACTTTATTCACCAACACGTCCCCCACGAACAGATTACCAGCGGTGGCTGTTTCTAGTCCGGCTATAGTCCGCAAAATCGTCGATTTGCCGCACCCGGACGGGCCGACTAATACCCAAAATTCGCCATCGGGAACTGTAAAGGTAATGTTATCGATCGCGGTGGTATTGCTGAATTTGCGAGTAATTCTCTCTAATCGCACGCTGGCCATATTTCAGTCATGAGGTAGCAAAGTTGTCTGTAGAGACGTACTGGGAAGTATATCGCTTTTCAATAGGTTATTCATTAAATCGATTCGCAAGAGCTAGAATCGTTCATAGCAATTTAGAAAAAATATAAAGATAATGTTCCCAGATAGCCCTATCATAGATCCTGCTTTAGACAAATTTAATCGGCTTCCCTTTTCTCAGCGAATTGCTGAGGTAATAGCATCGCGACGCGATCCAAGCAGTATTGTAATTGGAATATATGGAGCTTGGGGAGAGGGTAAAACCACTGTATTCAACTTTATTGAAAAAATCCTTGAAAGCAATTCAGACATTATTTGTGTACGCTTTAACCCTTGGCTTTTCAGAGACGAAGAAAAGTTGCTACTCAGTTTCTTTAAGACGCTGGCAGATGCATTAAATCGAAAGTTGACAACTAGAAAAGAAGAAATTGGAGATTTGCTTAAGAAGTTTGGAGGAATTATTGCACCTTTATCTGTGGCCGATACTACTGGAATTGGAACAGTTCGAGGCACTGGACAAATAGTTGGAAATATAGGCAATCTTTTTTCTCAAGTTGACTTAGAAGAAAACAAAAAACGTCTTGAAAAAATACTGGACGATGAAAGCAAACGAGTTGTTATTTTTATAGATGATATCGATCGTCTTGAAAAATCAGAGATACAAAGTATATTTAAACTTGTTAAGTTATCTGCTGGCTTCAGGAATACAATTTACCTGTTAGCCTTTGATGAAGAGAAAGTTGCAGCAGCAATTGCTGAGAAATACGGTTCTGGAAATCTGGATGCAGGACGTAGCTTTTTAGAAAAAATAGTTCAAGTGCCGCTCACTTTACCACAAATCAGTTTTAACTCTCTACAAAAATTCTGCTTTGAATGTATTGATGATGCTCTAAAAAATGCGGACATAGAACTAACAGATGATGATATTAGAAGATTTGTAAAATATTTTTCAGAAGGCTTAGCAATTCAACTAAAGACACCCAGGGTTGCCCAACGATATGCCAACACTATTACTTTCTCTATTCCTCTTCTGAAAGGTGAAGTGAATATAGTTGACTTACTGCTTATTGAAGGAGTAAAAGTTTTCTATTCTAAATTGTATAATTCTATAAAAGAAAGACCTAGCTACTTTCTCGGTGAGATTATAGATGGACATACTAATCTTGAAGAAGCCAAAAATCTAATAAATAGTTTTATTCAAGAAAGCATTTCTAGTTTGGATCGAGAAGCTCAATTATCTGCCAAGAACTTACTCAAAGAATTATTTCCTCGATTAAATGGAATATTAGGGAACATTTCTTATGGCTCGCATTGGCAAGCAAAATGGACTCAGGAAAAACGAATAGCGTCTTTGCGATATTTCAAAAGATATTTTGCATATAGTATTCCTGAAGACGATATATCAGACCAAGAGTTGATAACTTTTCTAAGTAACTTAGATGAACGTAGCATATCTGATATTGTTAACGAAATCAAAGAGATCACAAAACGTGAAAATTCAAGAATAGAAACATTTATTACTGATATTTTTAGGAAGATCGATCTGTTATCATCATCAGGTTCTCAAAAGTTAGCCCTAGCTTTAGCTGAAATGGGAGATTACTTCCCAAGAACTAAAACATTTTACTACTTTGGTAATTCTTTTCACAGAGCCGGAATCTTAATTGGTGATTTGATTCAGCGAATTGATACTTCAGATAACAAACTTGATTTCTGTAAAGAAATTCTTCAAATTGCCGACCCTATCTTCTTTGCGACAGAATGTTTTAGATGGATGCGTGTAATTAAAAAAGATAAGGAAGAAGATGAAGAACGTTTGTTTTCTGAATTTGACCTTAAATCCCTTGCTGGAGTAGTTGTCGATAGAATTAGGAATATGGCATTAGGAGAAATTATTTATGTTTCATTGCCCGATATTGCTCGTGATTTGTTAAGCTTTTGGTCTTATTGGTCGTCAAGAGAAGAAACTAATAGATACTTGCAAAGAACGTTTGAAGATGCTCCTTATAACTCTATCGAGTTTCTCAAATGCTATATTCCAACATCTTGGTCTATGGGAATGGAACCTCCTTATGGCATAGGCTTACCTTTTAAGGGTGATATTGACCGAGACCAGTATGATGTCATTATTTCTGTTGTTGACCCTGAATTACTTATAAAATTCCTTCGGAATATCTATGGTGAAAAACTCGATTCGCCTAAGTTCTATCGAGAAAATGATCGGCAACCATTAGAAGAATTAGCCGCGTGTCAGTTTGTTTATATTCATCAAAAAGTTTTGGCAGAATTAAACGATATAAGCTCAAATAGCTCTGAAAATTGAGTTGTTGCTAGTCAATTGTATTTGTGTTCGCATAATTGAAACGCATTAACCCTATTGGGTAAATTTTTTGGATATGTCTGCCTCGTCCGAGGAAAGTTATGGTTGACTCTGGCGGTAAAGTCTATATTGTCGGTGCAGGGCTGGGAGATGTATCGTTCTTGACAGTGAGGGCGCAAGAACTGTTGTCTCAAGCTGAGGTATTAGTCTACGATGCTCTAGTAGACGATCGACTCCTGCAACTAGTACCTGCCGATTGCTTGAAACTAGATGTAGGCAAACGAGGCGGTAAACCGAGTACGTCGCAAGCCGAGATCGATCGCCTCCTGGTCGAACAATGCACTTTAGGCAAGCAAGTCGTC
Organism: Cyanosarcina radialis HA8281-LM2; assembly: GCA_019359615.1. GTDB lineage: Bacteria > Cyanobacteriota > Cyanobacteriia > Cyanobacteriales > CCAP-1448 > Cyanosarcina > Cyanosarcina radialis. The sequence continues at coordinate 136,280 of JAHHHA010000001.1, read as the reverse complement.
AGACTCAAAAGCGGCGATCCGTTTATTTTTGGGCGCACGACCTCAGAAATTCAAGCTTTAATTGCGGCTGGCTGTCAGTTTGAGGTCGTACCGGGGATATCTTCAGCTTTAGCCGCGCCTTTATTAGCTGGCATTCCCCTCACCGATCCGGTTCTCAGTCGGGGTTTTGCCGTCATTACGGCCCACGAACTCGATCCCCTCGATTGGGAAGCCCTCGCGCGGATGGATACCCTAGTAATTTTGATGGGCGGGCGCAATTTGGCCGAAATCGTCGATCGCTTGCACCAAAAAGGGCGATCGCTACGCACTCCGATTGCACTAATCCAGTGGGCAGGATCTCCCCAACAACAGATTTGGGTTGGTGAGTTGGGCAATATTGTCGATCGAACCGCAGGAGTGTCTCTATCACCTGTGGTAATAGTAATTGGAGAAGTCGTGAGGTTACGCAGTTATTTACAAACCTCTCTTTAAATTCACCTGGAATAGGTCGGGGACAGCCCAGAGGGCTATCCCACAAGACGGCGGCCTTTCCTGCCCGCCTAGTTTCCCACCCAGAACCATCTCTAACCGTGACTAATTCGATTTCTCCCTCTCCCTATCTCCCCCTAGCTGGGAAAACCATCATCGTCACTCGATCGGCTGGACAGTCGGGTGAATTTAGCAATCTGCTGATTTCATCTGGGGCAAACATTATTGAGATGCCAACTTTGGAAATCGGGCCGCCATCGAGTTGGGAAGCATTGGATCGCTCGATCGCTCAATTGTCTACTTTCAATTGGTTAATTCTCACTTCTACCAACGGTGTAGACTACTTTTTTGACAGGCTATCCGCTCAAAACTTCCACGCTTTAAACGGACTGAAAATTGCTGTAGTCGGCAAAAAAACTGCCCTCAGTCTGCAAGAACGAGGTTATCAACCCGATTTTATCCCCCCTAACTTCGTCGCCGATGCCCTCGTCGAACATTTCCCCGAAGAGATTGCCGGACAGAAAATTCTCTTTCCCAGAGTCGAAAGCGGCGGGCGAGAAGTTTTAGTCAAAGAATTAACTGCTAAAGGCGCAGAAGTCGTAGAAGTAGCAGCTTACGAATCTAGATGTCCCAACGCGATCGCCCCGGAAGCCCTAGCCGCCCTCCAGCAGCGAGTTGTGGATGTTGTCGCCTTTGCAAGTTCTAAAACCGTAAAAAACTTTTGCCACCTGCTGCAACAATCTCAACCCGTTGGGGAAAATTGGCTCTCTTGGCTAGCAGGAGTTAAGATCGCTTCGATCGGCCCTCAAACTTCTAAAACTTGTCAAGAGTTATTAGGACGAGTAGATGTCGAGGCCGAAGAATATACCTTAGAAGGATTATGGCGATCGCTTTGTCAAAGTTAGGTAATATAACAATTCGTTCGTGAGTTGTGAGATAGCCGTCCCGGCTGTCCCACGATCTAAAACTGCTATAGGTAATTTGACTGGTTAAAAGTTTATTCCGAATTAAATTTAGATTTCTAAAAAGTAGTGGTAGAATCGCTGCGTTTGGGAGCCTTAACTGTCGAACTTAACGGTCAACTTGGCGATCGCAATTCGACGCTTAACATTCCTTTACTCCATATCGTCCCCAAAGCAGTTATGAATTTTCGCGCCCTGATTCCCTTTTTTGAACCATCTGTGTGGTCGTGGTCTTTGGAAGCTAGGTTGTTGCGCTGGCTGACTTTTCTGTGGCTATTTATCGGATTAGTGGTTCTGTTTTCAGCCTCTTATCCCAATGGCGATGCTACTTATGGGGATGGGCTGTATTACTTCAAACGCCAACTGATTGGAGTAGTGCTGGGCCTAGTCGTATTTAACTGCGTGGTGCGCTACCCTCTGCGTCACCTCTTAGCGATCGCTCAGTGGTGCGTCCCGATCTTAGTAGGTTTGATTTTTCTTACCTTAGTACCAGGACTGGGAACTACTACTAATGGATCTACCCGGTGGCTGTCGCTGGGCCCGTTTCCCGTCCAACCCTCGGAGTTGATCAAACCTTTCTTAATCTTGCAAGGAGCGATCGTCTTCGGACAGTGGCAGCGGTTAACTTGGAAAGTACGCTTGGGCTGGTTGTTCGTTTTTGCCTGCGTTTTAGCAGGAATTTTGCTTCAGCCCAACCTCAGCACTACTGCCCTTTGCGGTATAACTTTGTGGTTTATTGCTCTAGCTGCGGGCTTGCCATTTTCTTACCTGGGAGGAACTGCCCTCAGCGGTATCCTGCTAGCAACTATTAGTATCAGTATTAAAGATTATCAGCGGCGGCGAGTGCTGTCGTTTATGAATCCTTGGGCTGACTCCTTGGGAGATGGCTATCAACTAGTGCAAAGCTTGCTAGCGGTTGGTTCTGGCGGTCCGCTGGGGGCTGGCTTTGGGTTGTCGCAACAGAAATTGTTCTATTTGCCGATCGAATATACCGATTTCATCTTTGCCGTGTTTGCCGAGGAATTTGGTTTCGTCGGTAGCATGGCTTTATTGCTGTTGTTGATGACTTACGCAACTTTGGGATGGATCGTAGCCAACAAGACTCGCAACCTGGTTTATCGATTGGTAGCTATAGGAGCAACGCTCTTACTAGTAGGTCAGTCGCTGCTGAATATTGGGGTGGCAACTGGGGTATTACCTACTACTGGTCTACCATTGCCGTTGTTTAGCTATGGGGGTAATTCCATGATCGCCAGCTTGATGGCCGCTGGACTGCTGATTCGGGTGGCAAGAGAACAGAGTGAAGCTAAAGTTGTACCTTTAGAAGAACGCCGTCCGTCGAAGGTAAGTCGGAATCGGAAACTGAGGGTAGTTCAGAAACCAGAAATTTATCATTTACCCAGATAACAGCAGTTCCGACTAGAAGACAGGTCGCGATGGTGAGGGCGGGTTTGACATCAAGGGAAATCGTTATGCTGTAGGGGCGCAAAGCTTTGCGCCCCTACAATGTCCCGCTACAGACCTATTTGGTACGAACTCAACATTTCCCCATGAATGCGAAACAGAAAAACCTATTGTTGCTTTTATTGTGGATCGCTATTGGTGCTGGTTTGCGCTTCGCCCAACTGACGAGCAAGCCACCTTGGACTGACGAATTTGCCACCATGGTATTTAGCTTGGGTCGCAGCTTTGCTGATGTGCCACTAGATCGATCGATCCCTATCGACCTATTGATGCAGCCTTTGCAAGTACATCCAGTGGCGACAACGGCAGCAGTCTTAGAACGCTTATCTTCAGAAGATCACCATCCACCCTTGTATTTTGTCCTGGCTCATTGGTGGATGCAACTGTTTCCCGCAGAAACGGGAGGATATCTATCTCTGTGGGGGGCGCGATCGCTTCCGGCGCTGTTTGGGGTGTTGTCGATTCCCGCCGTCTACGGACTTTCTCGGCTGGCCTTTAGTTCGCCGTTGGCAGGCCAACTAGCAGCAGCGATGATGGCGGTGTCGCCGTTCGGTATCTTTCTGGCTCAAGAAGCCCGTCACTACACTTTAGGAATTTTAATGGCGATCGCTTCTCTGGGTTGTTTGGTAATTGCCGTGCAGCGACTCCAGCAGCGTCAAGTTCTTCCCATCAGGGTCGTGCTGGCTTGGGTAGCCATCAACACTTTGGGCATTGCCACTCACTACTTTTTCGTTATCGCCCTAGCGGCTGAAGCTTTAGTTTTAATCGCCCTGCAATGGTTTTTATGGAAACGGGAAGAGGGGGAGAGAGGGAGAGAGGGAGAGAGGGAAACAATAGGAGTATTGTTAACTCAGAGCGCTGTCGGAGTGAAGGATTTGAGCGATCGCTTACTCGTGGGGAACCAAGCTTTCTCTGGCTGGTGGCGCATCTATGCGGTAGCAGCGGGGACGATGGCAGGAGTATTAGTCTTGTCATTTTTCTGGCAGCGCAGTTACGATCCCCAGATGACGGAATGGATTAGAAGTAGCGATCGCTCTTGGTTGCAATTAATTAATCCCGTGTTTCAAAGTTTGGCGGCGTGGCTGACGATGATGTCTCTGCTGCCCGTGGAAGCTACAGACTTAGGTGTAGTCATTGCCTCTGGTGCGGTGATGTTAGCTTTTTTTATCTGGGCAATTCCGATTCTTTATCGCAGTTTAAGAGCACAGTGGCAACATCGAGATACTCGTCTGGCAACTGGAGTTTTAGGCGGTGTAGTTTTAAGTGCGATCGCTTTATTTTTTGCCATCAGTTACGGCTTGGGTTTCGACATTACGCGAGGTGCTAGATACAACTTCGTTTACTTCCCCGCTGTCATCGCCCTACTAGGAGCTATTCTTGCTGCTTGTTGGCGAGGACAAAGCAATACCTCCTCTTTCCCCTCTTCCAGACGTAGCACTGCTACGTCTCTACATTCTTCCTTCAGGAGCAAAAGGGCTGTCGCGATAATTTGGTTGATGGGATTTCTCAGTGGCATTACAGTAGTCTGCAATTTGGGTTATCGCAAATACTACCGACCAGATGTTTTAGTCCCCATAATCCAAGCATCTTCCTCAGTTCCAATTCTCATTGCTACCACTCACAACACCTTAGTTCAAACTGGCGAAATGATGGGGATTGCTTGGGAGTTATTGCACTCGCAAACTGAAAAAACGCTGTTAAACCCTCAGTTTCTGCTCGCACATCAAAACCAAAGAAAGTGCGAGGGAACAGAGTGCGCTGCATCGACTACTTTGCAACAAACGATCGATCGAATGCCCAAACCGCTAGATTTATGGCTGCTGAATTTCCAAGCCCCCTTTGACTCAGCCGATGGAAAATGTATTAGCGATCGCTCTCCTCAAATTCCTGTCTATGGATATGAATACCAGCTTTATCATTGTCCCAAATTAGCGACAGATAACAGTTAGGAAAATGAAAATTATAGAGCAGTCGCCAGAGCGGTTAGTTCTGCGCTACCGATGTTCTTTGTGGTTGGCTTTACTATTTGCCATAACTTTTATTCCAGGGGGGCTGTTTGCGCTTCTTATCGGTCTAGCCATCGATCGAACAGCAGCCCTCGATCTGGGAAATTTTTACATTATGCCAGTTGGCTTTGGCATTATTTTCTCGATCGCTGGTTTTTACTTCAGTATCAAATTTGCAGAAATTACTACTGCTACCTTTGATAAATCAAAACAGACTTTTACTCTCACCCGTAAAACTATCTGTCAAAAGCTAGAAGTAAATTCAATAGAATTGTCCCTCAACGCTATACTAGGAATTGAAGTCAAAACTATAGAAAGTCATAGTGCTGATTCGAGCGATGTTTATCAGATCGAGATCGTTCTCGATTCTAGCTATTACCGGATACCATTACATCTGAATGCGGATAGTTATTGGCAGCAAAAAGTCCGCGTAGCTAAAACAATTGCTAACTTTTTGAATATTACCTACTTCTCTGGCAAACCAAAAGCACCTGCTGCCAAGTTTCAAGACTTATCTAACAACCAAATTCAAGCAGAAATTGAGCGATCGCAAACAATTTTGAGCCAGCATCCGAACGATCCAGAAGCTCATGAAAATTTAGGGTTGTTGCTATACCAACAGCATAAACGGAAAAATCGGAAAGCAGCGATCGCTCATCTCCAACAAGCTGAAATTTATTTTGCATCTCAGTCCAACCTCAAGGTGTTAGAAGCAGTCAGGGCAATTAAAACGTTGACGATTTGGCAAAAAATGTAGCGATGTAGCAGTGCCACGTCTCTTCTTGGCGGCGAGCAAAATATCCGTTATACTACAAATGTTACAAAAATCAGTGGGGGCGTTAGAAGGATAAAATGGCACGTCTAAATCAAATTATTGCTATTGAAAAAGGCATCAAAAGTAAATCGTTGCAAGAACTGGCTGAAGCGCAGAAAGCTTTGGGTAAGCCTGCGCTGCTGTCTGGAATCTCGCGAACCTATCGCCCTAAAGACGAGGATGGGGAACAATTGCCCCCAGAGTGGAAAAAGGTAGAAGTCAAAGCAGAAGAAATTATTCGTCAAACCAATGCCGTTTTGACCAAACTTTTTGACATCACTGCTACGAAAGATTGGACTAATTGCCGCGCTCGTGCTGATGTCGTCGTAGACGGGCAACCCCTGTTAGCTCAAGTCCCAGTATCTTATTTGCTTTTTTTGGAAAAAGAATTGGTAGATATTCAAGCGTTTGTCAAAAAGCTGCCGATATTAGACGCTTCAGAAACTTGGAGTTTCGATTCTGGAGCAGATTGCTGGGTAACTGAACCCGTGCAAACTCTGAAAACCTTTAAAACTCCTCGCAACCACGTCAAAGCCGAAGCTACGGAGCATCACCCGGCACAAGTGGAAGTTTACTACGAGGACGTGACGATCGGTTATTGGCGAACGGTCAAATTTTCTGGTGCTTTGCCCGCGCAGCGAGTCAACGAGTTACTCGCTCGCATCGACAAGCTATCTCAAGCAGTTAAGTTTGCTCGCGAAGAAGCGAATAATACTGAAGTTGAAGAACAGAGAATGGGGGAGCGAATTTTTCAATATCTGTTTGGTTGATAACTCAAAACCAAGCGGCACAAAGGACTGCGGCTCACCGGATGGGGATAGTATTTGCTTCATCACCTCTAGTGTTAGCCTCTGTTCCACGTGCAGCCGCTTGTTAGGCAAGCGACGAAGACTTAAAGGCTAAACTGAAACCAAGCTCAATACATACTGCTTTCTCAATTTCTTTCCAATAAACTTCTTCTAAAACTCCCTGTTTATTCTTAATTCTCTGAGCGTCTACAGATCTCATTTGACTTAAGTTGATGTGTCGATCTCCATTTAGTCCATTTTGTGCAGACAGTTGCAATCTGACTTTCGTACTGCGTTCGCAACCGTTTTCCATATGCATCTTTAGTGGGTTTCATACGCTACACCAGAAATGAGGAAGATAGCCATCATCAACTTCTAAAGATGTCGTGTCTCGGTCGGTGTTGATTCCCAATTGTTGTTAAGCCCATCAAAGTAGGTAATGGGAGCATTCATCAGTTCTTCAATATCAACATTATCAAGACAAAGGACGTTGACAGAATAGTACTTGCCACCCATTTCTGGTATATCTCCCCAACCAAATGAAATCACACCACAGTGCTTGCAAAATAGATGGTGAATGCTGTTTGAGCCAAACTGATAGTCAGTCAGATCCACTTCACCCTTAATGAGCCGAAATGAGTCCGGTCTAACCATCGCACTCCATAACCGCTTCTTAGTGCAGATTGAACAATTGCATTTGCCAGTTCCAGCACTAAGGTCAATCTCTGCTTCATAGCGGACTGCGCCACAGTGACAGCCTCCAGTGTATGTTTTCATCATTTGTGTATCTCCAATAATGGTTTAAATGTCTGGATTATGAATTTCTGCAACTACCACAGATTCTTGCTGTCAAGATATTCGACGGGTAATACTGCAAAATCTCAATTTTTAGACACCTCTTGTATCTGTTTGATTACTTCATAGAAATGATCGTTCCGATCGGAGAAATAAAACCCCATTTTTCCATCGTGGTTATAAAGTTGACCGTCGTATCCAGTAAAAGGTCCACTCGCTATGGGAACTCCGGCGGCCTTAACTCGCTCAAGAATTGCATCGAATTCGTCCGGCGCGACCAGGAATGCGTAGTGATGTGGTTCAAAGTTCTCTGATTCGGCAAAATCGAAAGTCAACGTTAGATTAATCCTCACTGGCACGAAATAGCTCTCTATTTCAGGAACTGTGAGACCGAGCATCTTTGCAAGGAACTGTGCAGAAAGTACCTTGTCTTTGGCAGGAACAATTGTGTGGTCGAGTGCAATCACGATCTGTACTCCTAATTAAATGGTAGTCATAGCGATGAAATCGTTTTTGGGTGTTCTACGAGGTTGATATATCTGAGCTAATGGCTTTGATTTGAGAAGCCCCACACTCATCTAAATTCATCGAGTCAAAGTGAGCGGCAAGCAGTCTAATCCGCGATCGCACTTCTTCATGCAACGCTTGGGGTTCGAGGATGATGACTGGGGAACCAATGTTCAGAACTATACCCGCCGCTGCTTCAAGATCGGGTGCGATAAGTGTTACCACGATTGCGCCATCGGGCTGTTTCTCGCAAGTCTGCCAATACACCAGATTATTGAGTGCCACTAAAACCGCCTCTGGCTCAAAACGCAATCGCACGCGCACGGTCGCTTGATAAAACGGATCGGTTGCCAGGTAGGTTTGCAAATCAAACTCGACTGGCTCTGTAAAAGTCTGGGTTAGGCACTCTAAATCACCAATGCGGTCTAGACGAAACGTGCGCAGAGCTTGACGCAGATGGCAATACCCAATGCAGTATTGCTGTCCCCAACGAGCAACCAGTTTGTACGGATCGACTTCCCGTGGGGTAGTTTTCTCTTGGTTGCGGCTTCGGTAGTGCAGGCGCACCCGATGACGTTCGTGAATCGCATCCCGTAGTTGCTCTAAGTAGGGCAAGGAGAGGTTGGGATCGTTGCAGTTCATGTCGATCGATACCATGGTTTGACGCGCCCAGATAACTTCTTGGCGTTGTCGATCTGGCATGAGGTTATCTAACTTGGCCAATGCACCTCGCGCACCATCCTGATACAAGCGCCCCCACACTTCTTCTAGTAAGCTGGTTCCCAGATATACGGCGATCGCTTCTTCTGGGGTGAAGATCAACGGCGGCATCTGGTAGCCTCGCACGAGAGCGTAACCGCCAGTGGAACCACGCTCGGCATAAATTGGAATGCCAATCTCTTCCAGCATCGTCATGTAACGCTGCACCGTTCGTACCGAAACATCAAGCACTTCCGCTAACTGAGTAGCGGTCTGTTTCGGCTGGCGCTGAAGCAGCACGATCAGTGTAATCAATCGGGTTGCCAGATTCGCCATGTCTCTCTGCCTCGATTATCAGGTGAACAATCGACCTGTCTATCCTAGCGAGGAATTACGTCAATTCCTGACGTAATTATGGGCAAGTTCTCGGACTCGATCGAGTCTGTTGGGCACCGATATCCTGGGAAAGTTGCTGCGGACCTCAATAACCTGTGTTCTCAAAGCGCTGTTGGCGGAATATCCAGTCTGATAATTCTGGCATCTCAGAGACTTGCTCCCAAATCTCATGTCCAACATCAGGAAACTCGGTGTAATGAAACGAAGTAGAATCCGCAATTTTTAGACCGTCCACAATCGCTCGTGCAAAACTGACTGGCACTACATCATCTTTGGCTCCATGAAATACCCAAATTGGTGTTCTTTCATACCGTTCGATGATAGGCATCATCTTTATCCACATTCGTCTCATTACAACATATATCTATCCCACCATCCCGCCGCAGGTTCAATCTGCTCAATCACATCAACCCACACTCCCGCCGGATCGTGCAGTCCAAAGCGGCGTTGACCGAAGGGTTCGTCTTGTAAGGCGTAGGCGATCGCTGCCCCATCGCGCACGAATCGATCGTGCTCAGCATGAGCATCTGCCACTTGGAACTCAAGACACATGCCCTTGCCGCTGAAAGCTTCCGGCCCCGGAGGCGCAGATGGGTGGTCTGGGTGCATAAAGGCAATACTGGCTTTACCTTCTGCGGAAGACATCCAGATAAACCAGCTCGACTCGAAGCCTACTTCCAGACCGAACCAGCGAACATAGAAATCGCGGCACTCGAACAACTTGTCTGTCACGATAATCGGGTAAAAGTCTTGAAGTTGCATACTTTTCCTCCAGTCACATTGTAGTAGCCGTCTTACCAAATGCTAAGTGCGATAACGGTGCTGCTCAGCGGCTACGGACAACCTCTGCCACACCAACAACAACCTTACTTGCTCCATCTATCCCACACCGCGCGCGATATCTTTGCGATTGCTGCTTCGCGGGTTGCCATATCAGCTTTAGAATCTGATACAAAGACTGCGATCGCTAAATGGTGCCCATTCGGTAGCGTCACGAGTCCGACATCATTGGTTGCAATCACCACCCCATCGAAAGTGCCTGATGTACCAGTCTTGTGTGCTACAACTGTTCCTTCGGGTAACATACCCTTAATGCGCTTTAGACCTGTCGGTGTTTCTGTCATTAATCGCCGCAATAAGGCATGACTAGATTCTGAAAGCCCTCCTCCTTCATGAAACACGCGCAATAAAACGATGGTGGCATCAGGGGTTGCATGGTTGCGATAAGGCACAACTTTATCTTGTATTATCTCTTTAAATGTGTTAGCGAAAATGATCTCGTTGACACCAAGATTCTGCAAATGCTCAGTCACAACCTTGGGTCCACCAATGAGTCGTAACAGCACATCACAAGCTGTATTATCACTGTTAGAAACCGTGTACTTCAGGAGTTCAGCCAGACTGAATTCTTTCCCTACTGCCTTCTGGTCTAGAACCGAGCTACTTGAGGCAATATCGCCTGGCTCAATCCGAACTTTTCGATCGAGTTTTAATTTTCCTCGATCGACCTGAGCGAGCACAGCCATTCCAATCGGAAGCTTGGCAACGCTTAGCATCGGAAATTGTTGGTTTCCATTGAGCGTCACTGACTGTCCGGTTTCTAGCACCGTAGCTGTAACCCCAACCCGCCCTTGTGCGGTGCGAGCGATTTGTTCTAGGCGATCGCGTAATTCGTTTTCGTTGCCCGTGTTAGATGTTACAACCTCTTTCAGTGAATTCGCTTGGCTGTCTTGGTTGCCATCTCCTTTATTAGAGGTACTGCCCGTACAACTAACCGTTAATAAAGACAAGCAAAATATACAAAGCCAGACTTTTTTATCCATTGTTTTACTGATTGATTGAATCATAAACCTTGAAATCGTCATGTGAACGATCGTCATGTGTATCCTAGCGAGGAATTACGTCAAGTCCTGACGTAATTATCGAACTATTCTTATGTTTTACAAAAGACATCTCAATTGTTTCAGCAACACCTTCAAACGATCGCTCTACTAGACACCTTGCTACAGTTTGACTTGAAAGCAAATAGATAGGTTGCACTGGCATTGAGATGAAAACTTAAGCGTTAAAATTGGCTGTTAAACATCTCAACAATACAGGATGTACAAATTTGCTGCGGCTTCAGAAAATGAAACCATCGTATTTGGCTCTGCTCGACCTGGCTACACCAATCAACAGGTCAATGAGTGGATCGAATTCATGCAGGATCGAAGCATTCAGCGCGTCTGCTGTTTATTACCAGAAACTCAGCTAACTCGCTATTCAGATTTGCTTGGCGTTTATCGATAAGTCTTTGGACACGATCGAGCCTGTTGGGCACCGATCGAGGATTTTAACTTTGTGGCACCTGAAATTCTTGTTCGCCAGATTTTGCCTTTTTTAACCATTGCTAACCAACAGAATGAGAAAGTGGTTGTTCATTGCTCCGGCGGAATTGGGCGTACAGGACATATTTTAGCTGCATGGCTCGTAGCTGGACGCGGATTCTCCAGCAAATCAGCAATCTCTGCCGTCAAGCAAACTGGAAGAAATCCTTACGAACCTGTAATCGCAGCCCCATCCAAAGGATTTCTTGCGGCAAGAATACCAAACCCTCGACTAAGAAATTGGGGACGCGAATCTGGAGCATGGGAAACATCATTAATTGATGCCAAAATCTCTTCTCGAAATTCTGCTCTGGGAAATCGATCGTGAACCGCTTGAATTGCAGCACTCGGAAGACAGTGCGATCGCACACCGATGACATCCATCGTTGCACCATCTTTCAGCAACTTCGCTTCGACTCCATAAAAAGCAATTCAGCGTCGGGCTGCAACAATCCTGCTTGTCCTAGCAACGAACCCCAAAAATAAGTCCGGTAGCTATGATTGAGCAGTGCGGCAGTGCAACTATTCTTTGCCAGCAACTCTGCTTCCAGTGCAATCTCTGAATCCGGCACCTGAATCGTATTAATGTCAATTCGGGATAAGCGATCGCGGAGAATTCCTGAGTTATACGCCAGCTTTTCCAATAAGTTTCCTAACTGAGAGCGGATGAGCATTCGGACTAGCTCAAACTTTTCACTTCGGCTGAGTCGCCCATTAGTTTGTTCACACCATTCGTAAGCCCCAACCCTTGGTTGTCGAGTCATCACCTGAATTTCCTCACTTGCTATTCGTGTGCCATGCAGAATATTAGACTCAACATAGGATAGAGAGCGATGCTTGGATAGACCTCGAAAGAGTACTCTTTTCTCACTAACTTTAACTTCAACCGAAGCCGCATAACGTTGAAGTTGAGCCGCGAACGACGCTTAGGTCGCGTCGTCGGGCTAACGTCGTTCGTCGGCTCCAACGCAGTAGTTGTTGTGCCTGGCGCTTCTATAGTGTTCCCAGGCGCTAACATTTAACTCCAGGCAGAGCAACGTTGAAGTTGAGCCGCGAACGACGCTTAGGTCGCGTCGTCGGGCTAACGTCGTTCGTCGGCTCCAACGCAGTAGTTGTTGTGCCTGGCGCTTCTATAGTGTTCCCAGGCGCTAACATTTAACTCCAGGCAGAGCAACTATTGATTAGACTGAATCTTTCCGCCTAATATCCCTAATTGGCGGATTAGCCTGACTAGGCTTGTCTGCCTAATCTGCTCAACTAACGTCAGCGATAATACCGTCAATCCTAACCCTACCGTCAACACTACCCCAAAATTCCGTATTTTCTGAGATGATTAGACCGAAAAATTCTGTCTAATACCCTAATTTAGGAGATTAGCCCGATCGCCAACACGCTCCACCATGGAGCAACTACCCAAATTACTTGATGTTGTTCGCCAGATCGTTGGCCTCAAATACTACTCCGATCGCCCTGAAAGAAGTTACATTGACTCGATTAAATGTTATATATTGTTTTACGATAATTAATTCTAAACTTTGATATCAATTGGCGATCGCTGACAAATGAAATCAATCTCAAATCCCTGCCATCTAGCACTACAAATACTGCTAGTTAGTTTTGCCTCTCCAGCCTTAGCTGAAAATGTCAATATCACCTTCTTGCAACTGAATGATGTTTACGAAATCACCCCAGTTTCAGGAGGCAGTAGTGGCGGTTTGGCAAGAGTTGCCACTTTAAAGCAACAATTAAAACGCCAAAATCCTCGCACCTATGCTCTTTTGGCTGGGGATTTCTTTAGCCCTTCAGCCTTGGGAACAGCCAAGGTCGATGGCAAGCCTTTAGCCGGACAACAAATGGTAGCAGTCCTAAATGCTATGGGGTTAGATTTTGCTACCTTTGGCAATCACGAGTTTGATATTCCAGAAGACTCATTTTATCAGAGGCTAAAAGAATCTCAATTTAAATGGGTTTCCAGTAATGTTTTTGACGCTAAAGGTCAGCCGTTCCCTAAAATTCCTCAATCTCAAATTATCAATATTAAAGGCGATCGAGGCGCAGTAGTGAGAGTGGGATTAATCGGACTAACTATCGATAGCAATCGTCGATCGTATGTCAGTTATCGCGACCCTATAGAAGTAGCCAAAGAACAGGTCAAACTGCTAAAAAACAAAGTCGATATTACGATCGCCATTACCCATCTGGCTATTACTCAAGATCGAGAGTTAGCAGAAAGCGTCCCAGAAATAGATGCAATTTTTGGCGGTCACGAACACGAAAATATTCAACAGTGGCGAGGGCAAGACTTTACCCCCATTTTTAAAGCTGATGCTAATGCCCGCACCGTATACATTCACAACTTACTTTACGATACTAAAACTCGCCGCTTAAAAATTGACTCCCGGCTTCAGCCAATTACCAATGAAATTGCTGACGGACCCAACACGGCAAAAGTAGTAAAACAATGGGTCGAAAAAGGTTTTCAAGCATTCCGGGCTGATGGATTTGCTCCAGAACGAGTAGTGGCAACTACTTCAGTAATATTAGACGGTTTAGAAGCTAGCGTTCGCAACCGCAGCACAAATCTGACGGACTTAATCGCTAACAGTATGTTCAAAGAAGTACCAAATGCCGACCTGGCAGTGTTTAATGGTGGTTCGATTCGGATAGATGATGCGATTCCTCCGGGGCCAATTACTCAATACGACGTAATTCGGATCTTGCCGTTTGGTGGCAAAGTTTTAGCTGTCGATCTAGACGGCAAAATCTTAGAGAGGGTTTTAAACCAGGGGCAAGCTAACCGAGGTACTGGTGGCTACCTGCAAACTGCTAATGTCAGCCAAGATCCAACTACTAAAAAATGGATAATTGCTGGCAAGCCTCTCGATCCTAACCGCAGTTACCGCATAGCAACTAGTGATTTTTTAGTTAGCGGTCGAGAAGTTGGTTTAGATTTCCTAAAGTTAGGACAACCAGGCATCAAACTAGTAGCAGAAAAGCGCGATGTTCGCTTTGCTGTCATCGACGAACTCAAGAGAGCGAGATGAGGTAATATCAAAAGAACCGTTTGGCACAGAGTCAATCTGCTCTGTAGGCTTTTGGTGTCATGCCTGTAAGTTGCCGAAACTGCTTGCTCAAATGGCTGTGGCTGTTGAACCCGCATTCTAGGGCAATTTCCACGATCGCTCGATCGGTTTGTTTCAATAATTGCTTGGCCCGTTCTATCCGTTGCTGTAGCAAATATTGGTAAGGGGTCTTGCCCGTTGCTTGCTTGAATCGATGGCTGAAATGAAATTGACTCATGCCCAGCAATTGGGCTAAATCTGCCAGCTTGAGATCTCGATCGAGATATTCGTTAATATATTCTAAAACTGGCAGCAGTTGGCGATGGGATAATCCACCTTGGTTAATTGTCAGACGAGGTTGGGTGGCAGAATATTGTCTGAGCAAATGCACCGCCAAAATATTTGCTAGCGATTCGACGTACAGACTACCGCCTAACTTTTCTTGTTGTAGTTCCGAAAGCAACAGCATTCCCATCGATTCAACGTGCGGATCGCGAGTCCTAAATTCGGGGATGAACTCAATTCGATCGGGATTCATCGCCAGAGACTCGCCAGCAACTTGCTGAAGAAAACCAGAGGCGATGCGAATCTGCAAGTAGCGATCGTCGCTATCCCAACGGGCAAAAAATGGCGCTCCCGCAGGGGTAATGCAAAAGTCCCCCTGAGCGTAAAATCCCGTCTGCATCTTATCTCCCCAAGCGTGCAGCAAGCGCACTGGACGCGGGGACAGAGACAAACAAATCGCGTGTTCTTTGCCGTAATAAGTTCTTCCTTCTCCCGCTGGATGTTGAAATTGCTCGACGAGAATATTCTCCCAACCTCGATCGCGACTCGACAAAATGGGCGAGCTAGCGCATTCAATCTGAAGGGTGGCAGGAGTTTTCACGATCGCAACTCAACTCTTCTAGCTTTGATAGTTAGAGGCGTAGCTATATCCCTTAAAAATCGATCGCCAGATTTTGATAGTTGCGCAAGAATCAGATAGCCCAAGGGTGATAGCTTACCTAACCTGGAATGGTAATCGCTCGCGAGGAAATATGGCACATCTTCTACATATCGATTCTAGCCCTAGAGGAGAGCGTTCTCGCTCTCGCCAGTTCGCTAGAGAATTCGTGGAGGCGTGGAAGCAGGTACATCCTGCCGATACCGTTACTTACAGGGATGTCGGACGGCATCCCGTTCCCCACTTGGACGAACTGACGATTGCAGCAGTTTATACTCCACCAGAACAACGCCCGCCCGAACTGTGGGAAGCCATTCGGATCGGGGACGAATTAATCGACGAACTCTTAGCAGCCGATATCTACGTCTTGGGCGTGCCGATGTACAACTACAGCATTCCCAGTACGCTCAAAGCCTACATCGACCAAATCGTCAGGATCGGGCGCACCTTTGAATTTGCCCCAGAAAATCTTGAATATCCTTACAATCCGCTAGTTTTACAGAAGAAAATGTTTATCGTTACGGCTCGCGGTTCGTCTGGCTACGGGCCGGGCGAGCGATACGAGCAGTTAAATTATCAAGATCCCTATCTCAAAACTATCTTTGGATTCATCGGCATCACCGACATTACCTTTATTCATATCGAGAATGAGGAGTTGGGCGGCACGGGCTTGGCAAAATCGATCGCTTCTGCCCGCACTCAAATCGATCGACTGGTGGCTAAATAATTGGGTAATTCTTGTGGGATAGTCTTCTGGGCTGTCTCACGAGCAGGCATCCTGCCTGCCATCGGTGTCAAGTTAACGGTCAAAACCTTCATCCGTCAGGGGTTGAAAACCCCTGGCGGTTGGGGCTGAAGATCGAGGTACAGCAATAGCTCTAGCCTTAAGTTGACACCAATGGATGCCTGCCTGCCCCACAATTACCGAATTTAATTCTTAACCTTAGTTGTAGCTTTAAGTTGACACCCATGAAAGCTTTACGCCCCTATCCCAGATAGGCTGAGGCAACTGTTGGCAAGCATTCTCTAGGAGGATTTATGGCAACCCTTTACCATTTACCTTTCGTTTTGAAACTCTTGACAGCGCTAGGCTGTGGTCTGATAGCAGGAGTTTTCTTTGCCTTCTCGACCTTCGTAATAAACGCTCTGGCACGACTCCAACCGTCCGAGGGCATTGCTGCCATGCAATCTATTAACATCACAGTAATTAATCCGTGGTTTATGAGCGCATTCCTGGGAACGGCTGCGGCTTGCATTTTCCTGGCTATCTTCTCGCTGTTAAAGTGGAGTCAACCTGGTGCTGTTTATTTGCTAGTGGGCAGCTTGCTGTACCTCGTCGGCACGTTTGGCGTGACTATGGGGTTCAACGTGCCCCTAAACGATACCTTAGCGATCGCCAAACCAGACAGCACCGAAGGCGCAAACCTCTGGGCCAAATACCTGACTGACTGGACGATGTGGAACCACGTTCGCACGGCAGCAGCACTGGGATCGGCCGCATTACTGAGCGTTACCCTTGGCAAAGGATGATGCCCATCGCACGATTTCGATATTGTAGACGACTCTATTCGATCGATTTACAGCGTGCGAAATCCAGACAAGATCGAGCAAGCGAGCCAAATGGCAAATTTATTTCCACCAAATGTAACTCAAGCACCAAATGCTGCATTAAAATGAAGTCATTTCGACTACGTAAATAGCGACTCTTAGTTAGACAGGGAGGCTGTGAGTCATGGCAGCAAACGAAGCTCTGAGGATCGATCTGGTTGGAAATAGCGATCTTTCAAGGATTTATCCGCACAAAGCAATTCTGTCTAGCGATTCATCTGATTGGGGCGGACTTTATTGGCAGTATCACCATCAGCCATCCCCTGAAATGTCCGAGCATTCCTGTCCGCAGCATCGCTTAATCGTTCACGATCGCACCTTGAGATCCCCGATCGTTGAAACCTTTGAAGGGATCGAACGGTCGCATCCAGCGCTGCGCGGTTTGGTGAGAGTGTTACCAGCCAACGCTCGAACCTCAGCGTATTGGGAGATGGAGCATCAGTTTATGATGCTGGCATTTGAACCAGATTTATTGGCACGGCAAATCACTGATAGAACTGATGTCAACTCCGTAGAACTGCTGCCGATCGTTAACCCTGCCGATCCCTTGATTCACAGTATTGGGTTAACCCTGAAATCAGAACTGGAATCTGGTGGAATTGGCGGTCGTTTGTACGTAGATGCGATCGCGACGGCATTAATGGCGCATTTGTTGCGGCATTACTCCGTGCAAAAATACTCGCTGCCCTCAATTGGGAACGGTTTGCCCAAGCAGATATTGCAGCAAGTTGTAGATTACATTCACGAACATCTCGATCGAGATTTGACGCTAGAAACGCTAGCTGCGATCGCTCGCATGAGTCCGAGTTATTTCTCTCGCTCGTTCAAACAATCCACTGGCAGATCGCCCCATCAATATGTGATTCGCTATCGGATCGATCGGGCCAAACAGCTATTGCGACAGGGCGAATCGAGCATTGCAGAAATTGCTTATCGCTTGGGCTTCACTCATCAAAGTCACTTCAGTTATCACTTCAAACGCTTAGTGGGCAGCAGTCCTAAAGCTTTCCTCAACAGTCAGTAAGAATCTGCTCAAAAGTACAGGAATTTGCAAGACATCGCTTCTAGAGATTTTACATACTAAATTCATCACTGCACCGAACAACCCGGCAAGGGAAGGAGAGAAAGTATGTCTGAATCCATTCTGCTCGTTAATACCATGCAGATCGACAAAGGCAAACTAGAGGATTTCAAAGAGAGCGTGAAGCAGTCGCTTGAGTTTGTGGAGGCGAATGGATCTCAACTCATGGTAGAGGTCTATATTGACGAAACGAATATGCGAGCCTATAGCTTCCAGTTCCACCGTAACTCTGAGTCTATTCTGTTCCACTGGCAGATATCTGACCCGTACATCCGTAACGTCATGCAGCACAGTACGGTGAAGCGTTTGGATATTTACGGGCAGCCCAATAAGGCTGTGATGAAGGGAATACAACCGTTCTCCGACAATGGGGTCATCGTGTCCGTGACACCCCATTTCGCTGGCTTCAGCCGCTTTCAGCCCAATGAATAGAATAGTCTAAAGGCAAGAGAAGAGGTATTAAATCGTGAAAGAATTCATGCTTTCCCTGGTCGCAGGCTGGATCGTCGGTGTCCTGTTTGGGTGGCTGAAACTGCCTTTACCCGCACCTCCTTTAATGGGATTCGTAGGGGCACTGGGGATTCTATTGGGTGCTCGATCGATCGAACAATTAAAGCATTTTTTACTTGGCTGAATCAAAAGTCAAATTTGGAGGAATCTACGATGTACCCTACAACCCAACACCAGCAGTGGGTTTGCACCACTTGTGGCTATAACATGATGGGTGAAATGCCTGATGTCTGTCCGTTCTGCGGAGCGCGTCATGAAAAATTCGTCTCTTGGGATAAGGCAGAGCAAACCTATCGAGTCGCACCGCATCAAGTCAATGAGTACGTGACGCAATTGCGCTCTGTACCTCGTCTTGGTTTGGAACACGCGGCTTACCGGATTGAAACCGATGCGGGGGCGGTCTGGATTGATTGTCCGTCAGCCTTCAACCGAGACTTGGAGCCAGTAGAAGCGATCTACTTCACCCATAAGGATTTCCTGGGGGCATCTAACCAATATCGCGATCTCTGGGGAGCCAAAGTCTACTTGCACGCTCTTGATGCCGAGATCCCCATCGCTAGACCATTTCCCGTCGATCGCCCATTTGAGGGTGACTTTACCGAGCGGGGGATCGAAGCGTTTCATATTGGCGGCCACTCACCGGGCTTCACCATGTATATCTACCGCCAAGTCTTGTTTATCTGCGACTATGCCTTCCCGCCAGGAGCTAAAATGCGACTCAATCCTTTCGGGCCGAAACAAGAGACGCGCGATCGCGCCGCCCGGATACTAGAGATTATTTCCAATCGATCGCTGGAGACAGTATGCGGTTACAACTTCATTGCAGAATTCGCTCGCTGGCGTGAGGATTTCCAACACCTACTCGATCGGAGTTAGCTATCCCCCTGCCTTTTCTGCTCTTAGTTTGGTTGAATTATCGCCTGACGGCGATCGCTTGGGGATCTAACTTTCCGAACAAATCCTGCTTTTTCCAGGCGATCGCCACTAAAGTATTTAATCCAACCGTAGTACATGGAAGAACCAGACTATGAGCATTCGATCGGCATACGATAATTGGTCGGCTACCTACGATACTGACGAAAATCTAACGCGAGATCTCGATTGCACCGTCACTAGAGAAACCTTGATGGGCTTGAAATTTAAATCGGCGATCGAACTTGGCTGTGGCACGGGTAAAAATACGCTGCTGCTTGCACAAATCGCTGACAAAGTTTATGCGATCGATTTTTCCGACTCCATGCTCGAAAAGGCTAAAGAGAAAGTCAACTCGCCCAACGTAACATTTATTAAAGGCGACCTCACCCAACCCTGGAATTGTAGTAGTGATTCTGCCGATTTAATTTCCTGCAATCTCGTTTTAGAACACATTGAAGATCTCTCATTCATCTTTTCAGAAGCCGATCGCGTCTTAGTTAAAGGAGGATATTTTTTCATCTGCGAATTGCATCCATTCAGACAGTATCGAGGAACTCAAGCTAATTTTCAAAGGAATTCAGAGACAATTGAGATTCCCGCTTTTGTACATCACATCTCAGATTTTTTGAATGCAGGAAAAAATCATAATTTCCTTCTTGAAGACTTCCAAGAGTGGTGGCACGAGAACGATAAAGCTCGATCGCCCAGGTTAGCATCGTTCTTGTTTAGAAAACGAACTACATATTCAACGGACTGAGCTATGAGCCGCTGAATCGCTCGGCAGTGGAAAGCAAGAATCGGTGAAGATTTCATCAGATGTGGGTAAAGCATAGCTCCTGGGAGAGTGACTTAGAATCCGGCTCTCATCTGCTTCTAGGTTCCTATTTATTCTCCCCTCTCCTCGATCGAAGTTAAAAATGAGTAACTCTTGTGGGATAGCCCTCTGGGCTGTCCCACTCAAATCACAGGCGAAAACAGCAAGGTCAGCGCTCGTTAACTAAACTCCACAACTAATTAGCTATGGTAATTTCATTAGTCATCATCCATAATTCATAATTTAGTTAAAAGAGTTTGCATGGTTGCATCATCGGGATTACCTCCCATCTTCGATCGAACTGCGATCGCTCTAGTTCCAGCTAAGACGATCGCGACTTTTCCCATCAACACGTTCCTCGAAAGTATTGCCGTTAGCGCCGATAACACCATATTTATTACCAGTCATTTCGATGGCTGCGTGTGGCGGATCGCTAAAGAAGAGCCACCCGTTCTTCATGCCCAGATTGCTGGCAAAGCTGCCGGACTTGCCTTCTTGCCAAATGGCGAACTCTTATTGAGCGCCTGGGACGAACGAGATATTCCTACAGTATTCGGCATCTCGTCAACCGGAGAAACCAGCGTTTTAGTTTCGATGCCCGACGCACAATTTCTCAACGGCATGACGCTTTTAGATCGCGAACGCGTGTTGATTGCCGACTCCTATCGAGGAGCGATTTGGCAACTCAACGTCTCAGAAAAAACGGTGCAAATTTGGTTGGAACATCCCGCTCTAGCTCGCAGTTCCCCAGATAAAGAGTTTCCCGCAGTCAACGGACTGAAAATCTTTAACGGCGTGCTGTATGCTTCTAATACCGAAAAAATGCAACTTGTCAAAATTCCGATCGCCAACGGACAACCTGGAAAGCCAGAAATCTTCGTCAGCCCAATTAATCTCGATGACTTTGCCTTCGATCTTCAGGGCAATCTTTATGGCACCACCCATATTTACAACAGTGCGGTCAAAGTTTCGCCCGATGGTAAGCTAACTACAATTGCCGGAGCCGCAGAAGGAATGACGGGGAACACCGCCTTAGCATTCGGACGGAGCGCAGCAGATCGAACCAGCGTTTATGTCGTCAACAACGGCGGGATGTCGTTTCCACCTCCTACAGGCCTCGAACCTGCCAAGGTGGTTCGCCTAGACGTGGGCGTTCCAGGATTGCCGCTGGAGGGATAGACAACGCTAATGAGCATCCAATCTTCCCTCAATCCGACTGACGATCCGCCAGTTACCGTAGATGTGATCCAGCGGGTAAAACCAGGTTGCGAACAAACTTTCGAGCAGTCAGTCAAAGATTTAATCGCCGCTGCCAGTTCCTTTGAAGGACATCTGGGTGTAAACGTGTTTCGCACGGGCAATTCTGAATATCGCATCGTGTTTAAGTTCGATCGCATCAGCCATCTCAAACAGTGGGAATCGTCACCAATTCGACAGCGATTGCTACAGCAAGTCCGTCAGTTAACTCTCGATGAGGGACAAATTTCGATTATCACGGGGCTAGAAACCTGGTTCACCCTACCAGCGCAACCCGGATTACCCGCACCACCCCGCTATAAAATGGTTGTCTTATCTGGGATTGCCATTTTCATTTTGCTCAATTTAGCCACAACATTTCTAGTACCATTACTCCAGCCATTGCCGCGCTTGCTACAAACCTTAGTAGTCGTGCTGTCGATAGTTTCAATCATGACCTATGTGGTCATGCCTCGACTGACTAAACTGTTTGCTAAATGGTTGTATCCCAAACCGAAACAACGAGCAAATCGATAGATTTCGATTCTTTAATGCGATCGTCAGTCAGAACATTGACATCAAAACCAAAAACACTTAGTTAAAGATTTACCGATGGGGGATAAAGAAGTGATACTGATTGATATAGATCTTTAAACAATCGGGAAGAACGGCCAGTGGCTAAACAACAGTCCCAAAAGCGATCGCCACAACAAGTCTCTAGCAAGGGGACAGAACTGGCGGTAAACTCCTTTGAGAGCCAACTGCAAGCATTGCTGAAGCAGAAAAAATATCGGCAGGCTTTGGAGGAAATCAAAAAAATTCAGCGAACTCACCCCGATATGGAATTCACTCCCAAAGAATCAGAAATTTGGTGTCTGCGGGGACAGCAGGAATTGCAAAAGCTAGATTTTCAACAAGCAGAAAAATCTTTTGGACGCGCTCTGGAATTGGGGCTAGTGGGAGAAGTTCACTACTGGCAAGCTAAATGTCTGTTGGAGTTGAATAAATTGGATGCCGCCTTGAAATTGCTCGGCGAGGCTTTTGAATCCGGCCGCTTGGCCAAAGACTACAACATCTGTTATCTCAAACTGCTATGGCTCAAAGGAGATATTGCCAAAGTTGAGGAGTTAATCGATCGACAAGCCAAACGGTTTAGTGCAGCCCAACTCCACTGGGTTCGGGGGGTGCTGGCTCTCAAGCAGGGACAACCAGAAGCCGCTTTGACATCTTTTCAAAAAATTAAGCGCCCGCTCACACCAGGAGATTTACCAACAGCTTGGATAGCTTACAGCCAGCAAATGAGCGGCAATTGGCAGGCAGCGGCTAAGGAATTGGGGTTGCAGTCATCTATATATACCTTCAGCCGACCGAAGTATTTAGAACATCCAATTCTAGAGCGATTGGCAACTTTCCAACAAGCCAAGACGGGAGAACCACCGCTAGATCCAGAGCATCTCGATCGAGCAGAGCGAACCATCCGAGATGCGGTATCGGCGTTGGCAATTGTACAGCTAATTAACCAGGGCAACTATCACGATGCTGCCCATGTGTGGCTACGCCAGGAACGCAGTTCGACTCGCTTCCCAGAACTAGATAATCTGCGGCAATCGCTGTTGACACTCGCTGGCCAACAGGCACTCAGCCAAGGAGAAGCAGAATGTGCCGAGATATTTTGGCAGCCGTTGTTAACAGAAAAACCCTTCAACCCCCAGTTAGCAGTCAACCTGTTACAAGTTTTGGAGGCTAATGATTCCGACCGAGAACGCCAGCGCGTTCTCACTCAGCTTTTGCGGTGGTTGGAGCAGGAAGGGAAACAAAAACCGCAAGAATGGCCGGATACACGCTTAAAACCCACCTTAGCTCATCTCCACTGCTGGATAGCAGATGCGTACATGGTACGGGATCGTCAGGGTGCAGCTTTAGGCGCTCTACAGCAAGCCGAACGCATCTGCCCCACATCCCCAGAAGTAATCGGTCGTCGGGGAATGATTGCGGCCGCGTCGGAAAATTATACCGAAGCGATCGCTTTACTTACCCAAGCACTAGAAGGTGGATGTCGGTATCGCGAAGCTTACGATGCCTTGCTGGATTGTTGGGACGAACTAGAAGACAAACAAGCACGTAATGAAGCCCGCCGCCGTTTTGGTAAGCACTTTGGCGACTTGAGCGTGGAAACCGAAGTGGAAATCTTACCTTGGGTAGAGGCTCTATCGACGTTAAGTTATCCCTTATTTAGCCGCCTAGTGCAGGGTAAAGAGCAAAAAGAGCCAGCGATCGATGCCTGTCAGATCTTCGTGAATGCCGTCCAAAGTCCGCCTAATTCCGGCGGTCGAGTGGCCTTAAACCAAAAAGCCGCCGCCGCTTGGGACAGTCTGTTGGCCAAATTATCTGGAAGCGATCGAATTCCCGTATTGCAGGCGATCGTTCTAGCTATCCACCTCTTTGCCAAACGGGAAAAAGGCATCGCTGCTTTAACCAGTCAGTATCTCCAAAAATTATTCAACTTATCAACCGAACACCCAGAAGCCAGAGTTGCTCATTTAGTAGTCTTAGCCGTCAAAGAAAATAGTCCCGAAAAACTAGAGTTTCCCCTGCGGATTTACCTCGACACCATGCCCCAACCAGGAAATGCTTTAGCCAACATTCAACTTCAGGCACGTCGTTTTGGCCGGATTACCACTCTAGTACCAAGCCTAGAATCAGCACTGCGTCGAGAACCCCAAAATGCTTTGCTACTATTAGCTAAAGCCACTACCTACGATGTCGATAGCCCCAACTACGAACAATTTAAGGAACAGGGATTTGAATTAGCCCGTCGCCTCCAAGATGCCAAAGCTTTACAAGCATTTCGGGAAGAACAAGCGTTTCTCTCGGCGCGAGAAGTAAATAGCATCATGCCAGACCCAGACAATTTTAATATGTCAAATATTGACGATTTATTATCAGGAATGCTGAGAAAAATGTTGGGAAACAAAATGCCAAAAGCGGAGTTTGAACGGATGCTGCCAGAACTCAAACAAATGATGTTAAATAGTATGCCTGACTTCGATGAAGACGAAGATGAGGAAGACGAAGATCTCGATTTAGATTTTATCTTTGGCAACTTACCGTCAGCACGGAAGCAACGAAAGAAGAGAAGAAGAGGCGGTTTTCCAGAATTGTTTTAAATGACCAAGGATAATGGGTTTTAAGCCCCCCTTCAAGGAGAAGAAATGAAAAGTTTTTCCAGAAACCCAACGTTCCTGGGGTGTTGGGTTTCACTCCGTTCAACCCAACCTACAATCTACTTTTGACTTTTGACTTTTGACTTGTTATGACTTCTCACTACGAACAATTAGGACTTTCTCCCGGAGCTACTACCGCCCAAATTAAAGCGGCATATCATGCTAAACTGCGAGAATTTCCCGCTCATACTTATCCCGAAGAGTTTAAGGCAATTCGAGGAGCTTACGAAGCAATTCGCCGAGGAGAAACAACTCAACACGAGGATTTCTTAAAATTTCGACCTCTCGAAGCCGAACTGAACCTAGAGAGCTTAAAACAGGTACAAGAAAAAGCGATCGCTCAACTAGAAGTTAGCCTCGAAGATTTAATTCGTGCCACATTTTAATTAATTTTGATATGACTGACGATCGAGAAGCTTTATTTGCCAAATTTCTAGATTATTTACACTCAGAACCAACACCCCCTGAGTATTGGGGCGAACCACCAGAATCGGCAAATGCTTTCGATACTTATCAAATGGTGGCAGAATGGACTGCCCTGCGCCACGAACTCAAGCAACAAGGGAAATTATGGCGTTCTACCCAAGATACTCTTCAGCAAGCATTGGCAGTAACTCACGCTCAGCAAGAACAGTTAGAAGCGAGCCAAAAACAGGCATTAGCTCAATTCGAGTCACAACAAGAGAAACTCTTAAAAGAATTGCTAGAGATCGTGGATGCTTTAGATCGAGCTTGTAGTTACTGGCAAGAAGAATTAGAATTATCATCTGCAACTTCAAACCCAAAACCTCCTCGCTCGACCAGCTTTTGGGAAAAGCTCAAAGAGCGGTTTGGGGGCAATTATACTCAGTTTAAGGAGTCGGAAAAATCGCCGACACCAGAATCATTCAGGGAAATTATCGCCAGCCATCAACAGGGTGTGGAATTAATTAGGCGATCGCTGTTAGAAATCTTACGACAAAGACGCGTGGTGCCGATCGCGACTGAGGGCAAACCCTTTGACTCCCAAACCATGTATGCTGTGGGACGCGAAGCCAGAACAGATATTACAGATAATACTGTGATTCAGGAAGTAGTACGAGGTTATTTATGGGGCGATCGAATCTTGAGAGAAGCTCAGGTAATTGTAGCAACGCGAGAAACTAAGGAATAACTTTTAAACTTTGAATTTTATGAAAGTAGTTGGTATTGACTTAGGCACAACAAATTCCGAAGTGGCAATTGTCGAAAACGGACAGGTGCGGGTATTACCAGGTGAAGATGGAGACTCGATTTTACCTTCCTGTGTGGGATTTAGCGATACGGGAAAACTGCTGGTGGGACGCGAAGCCCTGCGTCAGTATGCCGCCGCCCCAGAACGCACCGTGAAGTCAATTAAGCGGTGGATGGGAACAGACCACAAAACCACTTTCGGAGATAAAGAATACCTACCTCATGAAGTGGCGGCGATGATTCTCCGCGCCCTGCAACAACGAGCAGAGAAGGCTTTGGGAGAAACAATTACTCAAGCTGTGATTACAGTTCCCGCTTACTTTACCGACGCTCAACGGCAAGCAACTAAAACCGCTGGGGAAATTGCTGGTTTGGAAGTCCTGCAAATTATCAACGAACCAACAGCAGCGGCTTTAGCTTACGATCTGCGTTCCGAAGAGACAGAAAGGGTGGTGGTTTATGACTTGGGAGGCGGTACTTTTGACGTGTCGGTGGTTGAAATTACAGGCGAAGTCACGGAAGTCCTCGCCAGTCATGGTAATAACCGCTTGGGTGGAGACGATTTCGATCGACTTTTGCAACTCCATCTAGCAGATTTATTCCGCCAACAGCATGGTGTAGATCTGCCAGATGATGCAGCTACCCAGGCGCGTCTGCTCCGAGCCGCCGAGCAGTTAAAAATTGACTTGAGTTCCCACGCCTTTGCCACAGTCAGGGAAGCCTTTTTGGGTAGTAAAGGCAAAACTCCACTACATCTGGAAATCGAAGTAGCACGGGCAGATTTGGAAAAATTGATTCACCCGCTTTTAGTAGAAACCCTAGAGGCGATCGATCGCGCTCTGACAGATGCTAACTTGGAACCCGAAGAGATCGATCGAATTATTCTCGTTGGTGGTTCTACGCGCATTCCCCTAGTGCAGCAAATGATTCAAGAGCATCTGGGACAAGCTCCCACCGATGGGATTCAACCAGATCTTTGCGTGGCTTTAGGAGCCGCTTTGCAAGCTGGGGTGCTAGGAGGTGAATCGGTAGATGCCATTCTAGTAGATGTGATTCCTCATTCCTTGGGGATTGCGGCGGCCATAACGACACCAATGGGGATAATGCCCGATTACTTTAGCGCGATTATCCCTCGTAACAGCGTGGTTCCCGTTTCTCGCTCCCATGTTTATTCCACCGTGTTTGACGAGCAAGAAGCAGTAGAAATTGAAGTTTTTCAAGGTGAAAATGCGATCGCTTCAGAAAATGTTCCTCTCGGTTCTTTTCGAGTGGAGAACTTACCACCTAAACCCGCAGGAACCATTCAAATCGAAGTTCACTTTGACTTTGACCTGAACGGTATTCTCACTGTCACCAGCACTGAGAAAGGCAAAGGGCAACAAGGAACGCTAGTAGTAAATCATGCCAGTATCCAGAAACTTTCTAGCCACGATCTCAAGCAAGCTAGGGCAGATTTAGACGCATTATTTGAAAGCGATGAAATCATTGAAATCTCTGGTGAAGAGCTAGGCGATGCGGTAGAAATCGCCCCAGAATTAGCAGAACTTTTAAACCGCGCTCGACAAGCACTTCCGACCTTAGACGCAGAAGCAGCAGAAGAATTACAAGACTTATTAGACCAGATAGAAAAGGCGATACGTGCTAGCGCCAACGCTAACCAGAGTACAGAACTTACCGAGTTACAAGCAGAACTGTCAGATTTTCTTTACTACGCCAGTACCAATGAGGCAGAGTGAGCAATGATGAAATGTCCTGTCTGCGGTGCCGTTTATCGTCCGCCAAAGAGAAGCGAAGGCTCTCTCGCTCTAGGTAATAATTCTTCTGAGGCAGAAACTGTTCCCAGCACTGCTCCATCCTCCCCAACTTGCCGACGCTGCCAAGCCGATTTGTCTGACTTGTTCCGCCTACACGATCGTGCTATCTGGGATCACAGACAAGCACTACATTTATTCTCACAAAGACGTTATTCAGAAGCAGCCGCACATAACGATCGAGCTATAGCTTTGTATTACACTCATGCTGACTTCCATGCCTTGGCTGGTCAACTGTCAGCATCGCAAGGAGAATTTCGAGCCGCGATCTCCTCTTGGCAACAAGCACTCAAGCTTGACCCCCAAAATGCCATTGCTGGTAATTGCTTGCAAGCGATCGAGTTAATGTCTAAAAATTATTGCACTTAAAATCTGGCATTTCTCAACTCAGAGGGTGGAGGGACTCATCTTCAGGCGATCGCTATCTTGGCTGTCCCAGGGGGCGGGCTAGAGAGCAACACCTCACAAGGCTATATCCACGAGATTTTCATCATTCATAATTCAGATGACAATTCTAATTACAGGTGCAACCGGAAACATCGGTGGTGAAGTAGTCAAGCATTTAGTTGAAAAACAGATGCCATTGCGGGCCCTAGTACGCGATCGCTCTAAAGCCACCCAACTCGAAGCCCAAGGCATTGAACTTGCCGTCGGAGATTTCAGTCAACCCGATAGCCTCGATCTGGCACTCCAAGGAATCGATCGAGCATTTTTGGTGATGCCAAACGATCGCCATCAAGTCGAACTGGAAGGCAATTTTATCGATGCGGCTAAACGGGCGGGAGTTCGCCATCTGGTGAAGCTTTCGGTGCTTCACGCTGGAGAATTGCCCAGTGCGTTTCAACAGTGGCACCGTCAGATCGAGCAACGCCTAGAAGGATCGGGGATGGCATGGACGCATTTACGTCCGAATATGTTGATGCAGAATATGCGCTGGTTTGCCCAATCCATCGCCCAACAAGGAGCCTTTTACCATTCCGTCGGCGATACCAAAATTGCTCATGTGGACGCGCGGGATGTAGCAGCCGTGGCAGCGGTTTGTTTGAGCCAACCGGGACACGAAAATCGAGCATACGATCTGACTGGGGCTGAAGCCATTGCTTTTACTCAAGTCGCCGAGTATTTTTCTCAAGTTCTCAATCGCCCCGTTCGATACGTTAACGTTACCCCTGCCGACATGAAAGCGGCCCGATTGGCTGACGGGGAACCGGAATGGTATTTAGATGCAGAAGCACAACTGTTTGACTGTTGGCGAACTGGGGCAGGCTCGATCGTCACGACAACCATTGCCGATCTCTTGCACCAACCCCCCAACTCGTTTGCAGCGTTCGTGGGAGATTACGTTCAAACTCATTCCCAAGACTTCTTCGCAACTGTAGGAGGTTAACTCGTGCAAACTGCTTTTGGACTCAATATTCCCACGACCTTAGAAGACGTTTGCCAGCCTCAAAAAATGGCACTTTTGGTCTACGATATGCAGGTGGGGATCGCCAAACAGCTACCGAATGCGGCTGAATTTATCGAGCAGGTGAAGCAGGTAGTCGATAAAGCGCGATCGCATCAGATGCGGATTTTCTTCTCTCGCCACACCACGCTACCAAAAGAAATCGCAGGCGTTTCCCAACTCAAAGGAGCAATGGCATTGCAACGGGTGACGGCGGTAAGTGAAGTTCAACCTAATTTTTTACCCAATTCTGTTGCCCATGAGATAGTACCAGAGCTATTGCCGTTGCCCTCAGAAGCCGCCTTCGACAAACTCACCATGTCAGCATTTGTGGGATCGTATCTCGATTTAGCTTTGCGCGATGCCCGCATCGAAGCGATCGCCATTGTCGGGGCGGTTCTAGAATTCGGTATCGAGCCAACGGTACGCCACGCCGCAGATTTGGGCTACATTCCAGTTTTAATCGCTGATGCTTGCTATTCTTTTTCAGAGCAGAGTCGAGCGCGATCGCTGGGCAATCTTCAGTCAGCTAGTTTAATCGCCGATATTAATACCTTCAACACCACGTTAGATAAAGTCGATCGAGTTCGCTAAAAGAGGTAAAAATGAGTCAAGCTGTATGCGCGATCGTGGGATTTGGCACTAAAGGACGAGGCAGCATTTTATTTACGGGGGGCGGTTTGGCGTTAAATCCTTGGTTCGATCCAGATGCGATCGCTCAGTCTTATCTCGTCCTCCACAAACAATTTGCTGAAGCGTCCGAAACAGAAATCATCTACAAGTAGAAATCAAAGATGAAAATTGGCATCCTTGGCAGCGGCAATATGGGGCGATCTCTCGGCATTCTGTGGGCAGAACGGGGACATGAGGTGTTTTTTGGGGCCCGCACGGCGGAAAAAGGGCAGCAGGTTGCAGCGATCGCAGGTGAAGGCACTCAAGGGGGCACCAACGATGAAGCGGCGGCTTTTGGAGAGGTTTTGCTCTACACCGTTCGAGGCATTAATCCGGCTGAAGTCTTAACCTCGATCGAGGTGCTAACGGGCAAAATTCTCATCGATTGCAACAATCAGGAGATTCCGGCAGATTTTGCTTACCCTACAATCATTCAATCTCTAGCTGAAAAACTAGCTGCCGAAGTGCCCATGGCATACGTGGTGAAAGCCTTCAACACCATGGCGCAAGAAGTGTTTGAATTAGCTCCCGATCCTCTTAAATCTCATGACGTATCGGTGTTTGTCGCTGGAGATAACGAATCAGCCAAGCAAACGGTAATGCAATTAGCTGGAGAAATTGGGTTTCAGGCGATCGATTGCGGGCAACTGCGCCAAGCCCGGTTGATAGAAACTGTAGGAGACTTTATCCGCTTGCTCATCATTCAACAGCAAATGGGAGCCTATGCCACCATTTCCGTGCATTCTTTGCCGCCTGCTGGGGAAGAGCGGTTAGGCGGCAGACAAGCTTCAAACCTATATTAGACAGCTTGCCTGCCTCCGGCTCCCCTCTCCAATAAAAAGAAACTTCCTTTCCCCTCTCCTACAAGGCTACCGTGTATACATAAGTTATCGATTTGCCGTTTCACACTAAGATCCCCCTAAATCCCCCTTAAAAAGGGGGACTTTGATAACTTCCCCCTGTTTGGTGCCAGCTGCACAGCGAGGGAACCTCGCCGCAACTCCCCCCCTTTTTAAGGGGGGCTAGGGGGGATCTAATGCAGGGCCTCCAAGTTTTCCCACAGATGTGTATACACGGTAGCCTACAAGGAGAGGGCTTCTTTGAGGTGGAGAGGGGCTGGGGGTGATACCAAATCCGGTTTACAAAACCGTCTTGACCTCGCCCCGACTCCGGCTCCCCTCTCCCGTGGGAGAGGGGTTGGGGGTGAGGGCAGCAATGGATGGTATGAGAACCGGATTTGATATGAGGTATCGATTGGAGGGCATGAGACGGATTTGACATTACTCCATCTTTTGAGCGCACAAAAAAACGCCCTCCGTCAGGAGAGCGTTTTTCCATTCTTAATGGAAATTAACCATGAATGGCTGGAGCAGTCATCGCTACAGGAGTAGCTTCACCAGCAGCCAAGTCTAAGGGGAAGTTGTGAGCGTTGCGCTCGTGCATTACTTCCATACCCAAGCCAGCGCGGTTGATCACGTCTGCCCAAGTACCGATCACTCGACCTTGCGAGTCTAGAATCGACTGGTTGAAGTTGAAACCATTGAGGTTAAATGCCATCGTGCTGACACCTAAAGCGGTGAACCAGATGCACACTACCGGCCAAGCCCCCAAGAAGAAGTGCAAGGAACGGCTGTTGTTAAAGGAAGCATATTGGAAGATCAACCGACCAAAGTAGCCGTGAGCGGCGACGATGTTGTAGGTTTCTTCTTCTTGACCGAATTTGTATCCGTAGTTTTGAGATTCGCTTTCGGTGGTTTCCCGCACCAAGCTAGAAGTCACCAAAGACCCGTGCATGGCACAGAACAGGGAGCCTCCAAACACGCCAGCTACACCCAGCATATGGAAGGGGTGCATGAGGATGTTGTGCTCGGCTTGGAACACGATCATGAAGTTGAACGTGCCGCTGATGCCTAAAGGCATACCATCGCTGAAGCTGCCTTGTCCGAGGGGATAGATTAGGAAGACGGCGAAGGCGGCTGAAACTGGGGCGCTGTAAGCGACGCAGATCCAAGGACGCATCCCCAGACGGAAGCTCAGTTCCCACTGACGACCCATCCAGCAGCAGATGCCTAGCAAGAAGTGGAAGGCAACTAGTTGGTAAGGACCGCCATTGTACAGCCATTCATCCAAGCTAGCGGCTTCCCAGATGGGATAAAAGTGCAAGCCGATGGCGTTAGAAGAAGGTACGACCGCACCTGAGATGATGTTGTTGCCGTAGAGCAACGAACCAGATACGGGTTCGCGGATGCCGTCGATGTCCACTGGAGGAGCAGCGATGAAGGCAATGATGTAACAAATGGTTGCGGTCAGCAAGGTAGGGATCATGATGACACCGAACCAGCCTACATAAAGGCGGTTGTCGGTGGAAGTCACCCAGTTGCAAAACCGATCCCAAGCATTGGCGCTTTCGCGACGTTGAATGGTTGTGGTCATATGTTATGAATGATTGCTAGATTCGATTTTCAAGGTTCTCGGTAAGGACTTACCTACCTTGTTTTTTAGATTAAACTAATTGTTTGATTTTGGAAATGAAACATTGAATTTCGTTACAAAAATTCATATATTTCTGTATAGTTTACTGAAGCAATTGAAATAGCTGCGATCGAGTCAATTGGTTAAGGAAAAGTTGGTGAGCGCTCGATATTTTTCGTATAAACTTTTATAAATATTTCCAAAGTTTTAAATAAATCTTAAGAGCAGGAGAGAGCAGCCAAAGCGAGAGGGAGAGAGGAAGAGAGGGCGAAGAGGGCGAAGAATTCTTAACTCAACACTTAACACTTCCAAACACTCCACACTCGACACTTTGCAAAGTCAACCTGGCGGCCATTTCATCTGGCGACCGCCGAGAATATGGATGTGTAGATGATCGACTGTTTGACCGCCTTCGGAACCATTGTTAATGACTACCCGATAACCTTTGTTGAGTCCGACGTGTTTGGCGACTTTCTTCACCATTAATAGTAAGTGTCCAAGAATAGCTGCATCTTGGGGTTCGGCATCATCTAACTTGGGAATCGGTTTTTTGGGAACTACTAAAATGTGCATCGGCGCTTGCGGGCTATTATCGGTAAAAGCGATCGCGACATCATCTTCCAAGACCACGTTAGCTGGAACTTGACGGCGAATAATTTTGCTAAAAATAGTTTCTGTAGTTTCGCTCATGCTCGAAAGCCAATTTATTTGGCAAAGGTCTAGTTTTCGATCGTTATTCTAAATTGCCAAGGGGAGAAAGTGACGAATTGGCGATCGAAGAGAAAATTTTGGCAGCCAGACCGAGATCGATGTCCTCAACTTCTCGATTGACAAGGCATCGACAGACATCAAGGAAAAATAGGGTTTCAGGAGTTAGTTCAGGGGGATCGATCGGGCGATCGCGATCGCACAACATGATATTCTGAAGTTTGAGCCACCTGCACTGACGTGAGTAGCAGCAAATTTTTCATGTCTTCATTTTCCAACTCCCAAGACCAAGAGAATTTAGAGCCGACTGTCACCCTGACGGACGCAAACGGGCGATCGCTCCCTTGTTATGTCGAGCATTCCCTAGAGGTAGAAGGAGCCGAATATATGCTGCTTTTACCAGTAGATTACCCCATAGAAATAGTCGTTTGGGATGACGATGACGATGAAGAAGCTACCTTTGTCGAAGAAGAGGAAGTAATTAGTAAAATTTTCGCCGATGCTCAAGCAGTTCTAGAAGAGCAGAACCTCAAACTCAAACGTACTGCTTACACGCTGACAGTAGAAGGAGATCTGCCACCAGTAGAGGAACAAGACATCCTTTCGGTGGAAGACGAAGAAGAAAACAGCGAAATCGAACCAGAAGAATTTCAATTTTTGGTCAGCTTCTATCACGAGGAGCAAGAGTACGAGATTTACACTCCGCTCGATCCGCTGTTATTTTTTGCCCGCAAAAACCAAAACGGTCAACCAGAACTGCTTTCTCCAGAAGAATTTAAGAAAATCCAACCCCTGTTAGAAGAGCAGATGTTTGACGAAATGGAATAAATCGATTTAGATTTTAGATTTTCGATTGGTAGCTGAGCTTGCGATGTCCTGAAGTTCTGCCAAAGGGCCGAAGGGTCGAAGCTTGGATTTTAGAATTTAGTTTTTCTCAATCAGAAATAAAGCTGGGTTAACAAAGTTAGTTTATTGAGGATAGACGCATCCAAGTTTGGGGAAATTCACCCAATGGACTTGTTTTGCTTTTAAGCCTCACCCCTTGCCACATTATGATGTATTGAGCGATGAACAAATCTGTCAAGTCCATCAAATCTAAAAGACCTAACAAATCAGTTCCCAAATGGTTGTACGTTTTGGGTATAGTGCCAGTAGTTTTGGCGATCGCGGGATGGCAAAGCTGGTCGTGGTGGACTTGGGCGACTTCGCCGATAGCGACGAAGAAAGAAACAGCCAAAACAGTGCAAATCAAAATTGCACCCGGTACGGCTAGTCAAGAAATCGGTCGGCAATTAGAGACGGCCGGTTTAATTCGCTCTAGTAATGCTTGGAAAGTTTGGTCGCTTTGGTTGTCGCAGCAAGACAAGCAGGGCGGTTTTAAATCGGGCACTTACGAGCTATCTTCAGATCTATCTTTACCAGATATCGCCAGTCAAATTTGGAAGGGAAAAGTAGTCCAGACCAGCTTCACCATTAAAGAAGGTTGGTCGTTAAAAGAGATGGCAGCTTACTTTGAAACTCAAGGATTTTTTAGTGCCGAAGAGTTTCTCGCGGCTACCCGCGAGATTCCCAAAGATAAATATTCTTGGTTGCCCAATGATTTGCCGCATCTAGAAGGATTTTTGTATCCAGAAACTTACAAACTACCGAGCGATCGCATTACTCCGCAAGCGGTCATCAACGAGATGCTGTATCAGTTCGAGCAGGTGGCACTACCCGTATATCAGCAACATCAAAGCAGTACCGAGATGAGCTTACTGGAGTGGGTAACGTTAGCTAGCATTGTCGAAAAAGAATCGGTAGTGCCTGTAGAGCGTCCCTTAATTGCTGGGGTCTTTACCAATCGACTGCAAAAGGGCATGAGGTTAGAATCCGATCCGACGGTTGAGTACGGACTGTCGATTAAGCAAACAGCCGATAAACCATTGACGATCGCCCAAGTCAGAACCCCTTCTCCCTATAACACTTATGTTAATGGCGGATTGCCTCCAGGGCCGATCGCTAGCCCTGCTGTCGGCAGCTTGGAAGCAACTTTGAATCCAGACAAAACTGAATATATCTTTTTCGTCGCTCGTTACGATGGCACTCATGTCTTCAGCAAAACCCTTCAAGAACACGTAGCCGCTACCAATGCTATCCGGCGACAGCGACAATCTCAACGCTCCTAAAAAAGGGCATCGGGCATCAGGCATAGGAATATATCGTTTATCCTGCTTGCATACTTGGGGAAGATCGGTAGATCTCGATCGCGCGTTAAAGTTATGAGAGTGAGATTAACAATCCGTAACTCCACACTCCACACTCAACACTTTCTGTTCTATGTCCTGGGACGAACTTTTGCAGCCTGACTTGATTCTAGGGGGGCCGATTCTCAGTCTTACCCCTGAAATGTTACAGCAATATAACCTCAAAGGATTGGTGCTAGATGTCGATGAAACGCTAGTCCCCAATTCTTCTACCCAAGCTTCAGAAGCCTTGTTACTGTGGGTGGAACAGATCCGGCAAGTGGCCGATCTCTGGTTGGTGAGTAATAACCTGAGTAAAAATCGGATTAGCAAGATCGCTAAATCTCTTAACTTGCCTTATCTTTTAGCTGCTCGCAAGCCTTCGCGACAGAAAATCAGACAAGCTGTAGAAGCGATGCAATTGCCTGTAGAACAAGTGGGGATGGTAGGCGATCGGTTGTTTACAGATGTTTTAGCTGGCAATCGCTTGGGAATGTTTACCATTCTGGTGGAACCGATGGTCGATCCGGCGGTGGCGGTGCGCTCTTTCCCGATTAGAACTATAGAAGTGCTGTTGTCTCAAGCATTTGGAGTCTCTCTGCCTGCTAAGCAACAAAACTTAAAAAAACATGACAGATCGTGAGAAACAGAAATATAAAGAAATCATTAGGAAATTCCAGATTAATAAAAACTGCTGGCATTATAAAGATGGTTCAAATGGGGTCAGCCAATATAAAGACCCTAAATATAAAAAGCACAAAATAATATCTAGAGCGTCATGCCTCACAGTTAGAGGTTTGGCGCTCTAAGGTTTTTTGGTAGGCAGGGGAAGAGGGGAGACACGGAGAAGGGAGAGGGGGGAGAATTCTTGACTTCACGCGTTACACTCTACACTGGCTAAACTCCTGTTGGCGTAAGTCCTGCGGAAGATAGCGTTTTCCCTTTTGACTTTTGACTTTTGACTTTTGACTTTTTAATGACCAGCATTGTTATTAAAATTGGGACTTCTAGCCTCACTCAGTCTGATGGTAAATTAGCTCTTTCGACGATCGCAGCTTTGGTAGAAACGCTGACGAAACTGCGGACTTTGGGGTACAGCGTGGTTTTGGTTTCTTCTGGGGCTGTAGGTGTCGGTTGCGCCCGATTGGGCTTAAAGAAACGCCCGAAAGCGATCGCCCTCAAACAAGCTGCGGCTGCTGTCGGGCAAGGGCGGCTGATGCGGGTGTATGACGATTTATTTAGCGAATTGCAACAACCGATCGCTCAAGTTCTCCTCACTCGCCATACTTTCAGAGAACGCACCAGTTATGTAAATGCTTACAATACGTTTCACGCGCTGTTGCGGTTGGGAGTCATCCCGATCGTGAATGAAAACGACACCGTAGCCGTCGATGAGTTGAAGTTTGGAGATAACGATCGCCTCTCAGCTATGGTAGCGATCGCGATTAAGGCCGATTGGCTGTTTTTACTAACTGATGTCGATCGACTCTATACGGCCGATCCGCGATCGAGTCCCGATGCCAAGCCGATTGCCTTAATAGAGGATATGAAGCAGCTAGAAGAATTGCAAGTCCAAACGGGCGATCGGGGCACGCCATGGGGAACTGGCGGGATGGTGACGAAAATTAACGCCGCTCGTCTGGCTACCAGTGCGGGGACTCGCACGGTAATTACTCAAGGTCGCTTTCCTCACAATATCGAGAAGATCTTGCAAGGAGAATCGATCGGCACTCAATTCGAGCCGCAACCCCGGACTGGTAACAACCGCAAAAGTTGGATCGCTTACGGCTTAATCCCCGCTGGCAAGTTGTATTTAGATGCTGGGGCGATCGCGGCTATTTCTCGATCGGGTAAATCTTTGTTAGCGGCTGGAATTACGCGAGTTGAGGGTGAGTTTGAAGCCTCAGATGCCGTTTTATTGTGCGATGCCGAAGGTAGCGAAATCGCTAGGGGTATTGTTAACTACAGTAGCGAGGAACTGCAACAGATTCGCGGTCGTCGTTCGGAAGAAATTTCCACCATTTTGGGTTATACGGGTGCAGAAACCGTAGTCCACCGAGATAATTTAGCGTCGATCTGAAGAGGAGTTTAGGGACTGATAATTTGTTTCCCTGACACCTAGCGAATGAATTTGTAGAAACCCAACACTCGTGTGGTGTTGGGTTTCGCTATCGCTCAACCTAACCTACATTAATTATGGTCGCTCGACCTAATTTGATGTCAAATTCCTCATTCTATTTAACTCTGCCAGATAGGTTATGTCTGCATTGCTGAAGTTTCAATCGCCGATCTACTAATTTTATTCATCAGTCGGAAACTTTTAGCTGGTCGCTGAAGTCGTGGTTATATCAGGGCACTCTGCTGGTGCAGACTAAAAAGACAGGAATGTTTAAACCGACTTGCAGACGCGCCCTCATCTCTAACAGGAACGTGCAGCGATCGAACTTCGTGTTGCTAACCTAGTTGAATTAATTATTTCTAGAAAAGGTGCGTGAATTATCGATCTATTCAAATCAGTTTATTTAACCCCTCCGAGTATTTACGGATCTATTTTTGATTTTTGAGTCGTCTCCCTCAATATCAGTAAATCTACGTTTGTAAAGATATTGCTATAGCAGTAATTAAGTAAATTTCCCATCACCGTCATCGATCGAATTAGGGCAATATCGAAATATAAATTTACTAATTATCACGATCGACCTATGGTTTTGCCTAGAGGTGCAGTACCGACAGTTTCTTTTGTCGATGAGTATTGCAGTAATTACAAACAACTATTTCCTGAAGTTAGAAGCTTTGAGAGTTTCAAGTTTTTACACATGGGAATTATTTCTGATATTCGCCGCAAATCTTTACCTGAGATCGCCAAAAGCGTTGGCTTAAAAGATTCTCAGTCTCTCAATAACTTTTTAAAAAACTCTCCTTGGGACGTTCGCGGTTTAAGAGAGCAGAGATTGAATTGGATTAAAGATAAGTTAAACAACCGTTCCTTTATCTTGATCGTTAACGAAATCGGAGATAAGAAGAAAGGTAAAAAGACTGATTACGTTACCAGACAGTATATTGGAGATTTGGGAAAAAGCGAAAACAGTATAGTTTCTGTTAATGCTTATGGAGTTTTAGATGGAGTAACATTTCCACTGACCTTCAAAGTATTTAAGCCTCAAAATAGCCTACCAGAAGGCGAGAGATATAAAACCAAGCCTCAACTAGCCATTGAAATCATTCAAGAATTGAGAGAAAGAGGGTTTAATTTCGAGCTAGTGATGGCAGATATGTTATATGCCAAAAATTGCGATTTTGTCGAATACCTCAATCGAATTTCTCTGAAACTATTAATTGCCGTTAAGGCTTCTCAGAGAGCTTCATTAAGTGGCGATCGAGCGAATTGCGATAACTGTCAAGGATTCGAGCGGATTTTTGCTAGT
This sequence comes from Cyanosarcina radialis HA8281-LM2, assembly GCA_019359615.1. Taxonomy (GTDB): domain Bacteria; phylum Cyanobacteriota; class Cyanobacteriia; order Cyanobacteriales; family CCAP-1448; genus Cyanosarcina; species Cyanosarcina radialis. The sequence continues at coordinate 97,653 of JAHHHA010000001.1, read as the reverse complement.
AATGGTAATGGCTGCCCTCCAGAAAGCGAAAATATTTACAGCAAGTTGCAAAACCTTCAGTACCGTCAAATCGAGCCTGACATCACCCAGCGATCGAGCAATGTAACTTGGTCTGTAATGACTAACTATCCAGAAGCTATGTTGCAAGAATTTGGGAACATCAACAATCTGATCGGCTGGATCGAATCTGGATTTAAGCATCTCAAACAAGAGCTAGGTTGGGGAGATTTTCGCTTGACCAACTACCGCGCTATTGAAAGATGGTGGGAGATGATTTTTAGCGCCCATTGGATGGTCAGTTTGCACTCCGATATTTTCCAACAACCACCACCAGTACCATCAAACAAGCCCAAACCGCCCTTTATCCAACAATACTCTGGAAAAAAGGAACAAGATTGGAAGGTTCGCTTGAGCAACTTGCGATCGATCGTACAGCTTTGATCAGAAGTTCAGGAGTTCAGAATGTCAGTAGTCAGTAGTCCATAGTTAATTTTCCCCTCTGCTCCTCTGCCTCCCCTGCCTCCCCTTTAGGCAAAGGCTGAAGAGCCAAAATCTGGTGGAATGTCTTGCCAGCGTCCGGGACCGACTGCTCGGAGCGCTTCTTTGAGCGAGACGTTGCCAGTATAGAGGGCGCGACCGACTATAACACCACATACGCCCAGAGATTCCAAGGCCAGCAGGCTTAAAAGATCGGTAAGGGAACTGACACCCCCAGAGGCGATTACAGGAACGGGAGTCACGCTGGCGAGTTCTCTTAAGGCATCTAAGTTTGGTCCCGAAAGGGTGCCATCTCGATGAATGTCGGTGTAAATAATTGCAGCAACTCCCATGGAGGCTATTTGTGGCGCTAATGCTGTGGCCTCAACTTCAGAGGTTTCCAGCCAGCCGCGAGTTGCTACTTTGCCATTACGAGCATCAATGCCCACCAGAATTTGTCCGGGAAATTCGCCGCACAGATCTGCCACTAATTGGGGCTGTTCTACAGCTATAGTCCCTAAAATTGCCCTTTGAACGCCTATTCCTAGTAGGGTGGTAACGCTAGCATAGTCGCGCAATCCGCCGCCCACTTGAATCGGCACTGAGACAGCTTCGGCGATTTTAGCGATCGCATCTAGGTTAACTGGCTTACCAGCTTTAGCGCCATCTAGATCGACAACGTGCAATCTCGATGCGCCTTGTTCTACCCAATGTTTGGCGACATCGGCAGGATTATCGTCGAAGACTTGCGATCGATCGTAATCTCCTTGATACAGTCGCACGCATCGACCTTCTAATAAATCAATTGCTGGGATAACTTCCATAAAGTTCGGAGGAAAGGAATTCGGAGTATGTCCTGCGGACAGGCTGCACCAACGTAATTGCTAATCTTAAACTCTTTTATTCACTTTAAAATAGAATCAGTAGTTCGAGAGTTCTGGAGTTCGCCATGGGCAAATCTGATTTGCAGCTAGAGCTACCTACGAGCGCCGAACTGCCATGTTCGGACGATACACCCGTGGATAACGAAGACCAAAATTTTTTGCCCAATTTCTTACTATTTTTGCTCCAATATATCTGGGCAACTCGAAACGATTGGTTTTTCGGAGTAGATATGGCTGTTTATCATACTACTGGCGTGAGCCATCTAGTTCCAGTTGTGCCCGATGGATTTTTAAGCTTAGGGGTGGAACGCCGAAAAGAAGGAAAATCTCGCAACAGCTATGTCGTCTGGGAAGAAAACCAGGTTGTGCCGCTTTTTGTCTTGGAAATTGTCTCTCTAACTCCAGGGGGAGAATACGATAAAAAATTAACGACTTATGCCAAATTAGGCGTATCCTATTACGTCATTTATAATCCTCAATATTGGCAGCGAGATGGACATCTACCATTGGAGATTTATCGCTTAGTAGATGGTAACTATCAGTTACAAATAGGCGAACCATTCTGGATGCCAGAAATCGGTTTGGGAATTGGGCGATCGCCCCGTCAATTTGGTAGCATTCAACGAGAGGTATTGTACTGGTACGATGAAGCGGGTAATCGGTACTTGACTCCAGAGGAAGCAGAACGCCAAGCACGAGAGCAACTGGAATTAGCGCAACAACAACTCGATCGATATCGCCAGCAATTCGGGGAACTACCAGAATAATTTTAATCGGGAGTAGCGATCGCCTTTTGAAACTGAGGATCTTCTCGGATTGATTCAAAATCTACATCGGTTTTAGCAAATTCTCTAAGTTCTTCCGAACCGAGGGCAATAGCTTCTTGTAAATGAGAAATTGCTAGAGGTAAGTTTCCGAGTGCGGCATAACAACAAGCTTTGTCGTACCAGGCATCAGCCGCATCGGCTTTAAGTTCGATCGTTCGATCGTAAGCAGATATAGCCTCTTCATAACGTTGCAAGCTAAATAGAGTTCGCGCTTGATTGTACCAAAATAAAGGGAAATCTGGCTGTAATTGAGTGGCTTTTTCGTAAGCAGTTAATGCCTCTTCATCTCGGTTTAATCTATTTAACACCAACCCGCGCTCGTTCCAAAAATCTGGGGATTCAGGCTGAATTTGTAGCGCCCGATCGTAGGCGGTTAAAGCTTCAGCATATTTTTGCCAACAAAGTAGGGCATAGCCCCGCATCTGCCAAGCTTCAGCATATTTTGGATCGATCGCAATTGCTCGATCGAATGCGGCGATCGCTTCTTGGTATTTTCCAGCGGCGATAAATTTAGTACCCTGACGATAAATCCCAGCTTTCTTATCTCTAAATATCCATAAAATAACAATTAATCCTAATACTAGATAAACCGAATTGCGACGAAATATTTCTCCCCCGATCGCAGCAGCTAAAGGTGGAATCCGAAGCCCATTGCTGACTGGATCGGCAATCTGCCAGAGAAACTGATTGAACGGCTGGGCGAACCAAAGCAATCCGATTAATATCCAAATGCCATATTTACCAAATTGTTGGAGTTGAGGACGAATCGATCCAGGCAACCACGGTTCGATAATTCCATATCCATCTAAAGGCGGTAGGGGTAGCAGATTGATTATAACTACGTATACATTCAAATTAATAACAAACGCTAAACTCACATAAATAATCTGCAATAATTCTCGATTTAAATTGAATGATTCCCAACTTAAAACGGAATTACTTGTCAATATAAAAGGAATTGACAGGAATAAAATCAAAAGAATATTAGCTAGAGGGCCAGCCGCAGAAACGGCACTTTGCCAAAAGCGATCGCGCAAGCGGCTTTGATTAATGTAAACCGCTCCACCGGGCAGAGCGATTCCCCCAATTAGCAGAAAAAATATTGGCAATATCAGACTCAAGCCAGGTTCGGTATATTTGAGCGGATTTAAAGTCAAATAGCCTTTATCTTTAACTGAAGTATCTCCACCCCAATAAGCTACTATGGCATGACCGAACTCGTGGAGGCATAGCGATACCATCCAGCCCAAACAAATAAAACCTACAACTAGCCACATAGATTATAAGTAAGATGTTGTTATCTTTACTTTATACCTATTTTTTCTAAATCCTGCTGGGACTTATTACTTATTACTTATTACTTGTTACTTACTGCTGCTGGCATATTTAACAGCAGATCGATCGTGTAGTTACTGTCGGCAACTCCATTGAGGGGGCTAAGCTGAATATAGTAGTCTCCAGAAACTGGTAGCAATCCTTCCCAGCGGGATACTTGCTTGGCTTGAAAATTTAGTAATTCCTTATTAGGTGCCAAGATGGTAAGTAGCACTCCTCCTTGCGCGATCGCGACATTAAGTTTCTGTCCTTGCTGCCCCGAAACCACATAAGTAACGGTTTGATTGGTTTTGAGATTGCCCTGTTTAGCTAAACTTTGTCCTGACAACAAGCTCAGACGTTCTTCAAACCCTCCAGGATTGGTGGTAGTTGAACTTGCCGTGGGCAGGGGTGTTGGAGAAAGGGCAACTTGAGTAGGACTAGGGACAACCGCAGGGCTAGGAGAGATAGCGATTTGGGAGGGATTAACGTTGACTTCACTAGGGCTATTAACTACCTCCTCACGAGTAGGCGTTCTGGGCTTTTTATCAGAGGTGTTTAGCCGCTCGGTAGGAAACATCACCCCTAATAACAGCAAAGGGACAACGGTGAGGGAGAGCAAAATGCCACCAACGATCGCAGCTAAAGCCCAAGGCTTATCTAAAATAGAGTTTTTAGTCTGTGCGTAGACGACAGAACGATTTAATGAAGGAATGTGAGTATTTGAGTTCTTTTGCGAGTTAACCTGGTTCGAGCTTGGGGTATTTTTGACGGGAGATGGTGGGATTGACTTGGAGGGTTGGTTGAAAACAGAAGAAGTTGGGATAGAGCCTAAACCAGCAATCGATCGCAAAGCTTGAGCTACCTCGGTAGCAGATTGATAGCGATTGCTGGGTTTTTGACTTAGCATTCGATTCAAAATTTTGCCAAACCAAGGGCTGAGGCTGGGAACCCATTGATGCCAGCGCCAAGTCATGGTCAATTGGTCCATTAAAGCTTCTGGCTTGCGCCCAGTCATCATCACTACAGCGGTCACGCCTAGAGCGTAGAGGTCGCTGTTAGGATAAACTTGCCCGGTTTGCAGTTGTTCGGTAGGTGAATAGCCGAGTTTGCCTACAGTGGTTCCTTGAGGGGCGTTATCTTCTGCTTCTAATTGAGATACCCCAGCCTTAACCACGCCAAAGTCGATCAATACTGGCAGGCGATCGCGATCGCGCAAAATAATATTATCTGGAGCGATGTCCCGGTGAATAATGCCCTTAGAGTGAATGTGTTCCAACACTGGCAGCATCTGGAGCAAAAACTCGATTGCCTCCGCTTCAGAGAAAGTTTGACCGATTTCTAAACGATCCGCTAGCAATGACGCATAAGTCTGGCCTTCAGCAAAGTCTTGAACCAAAAACAAGCGTTTGTTCTGCTCGAAGCTGGCGCGGAATTTAGGAATTTGAGGGTGATCTATTTGATAGAGAACTGCCGCCTCTCGATAAAATAACTCTTTAGATTTGTTTAAAGCTCGATCGCCCTTAGCGTCGGGTTGAAATTCCTTGAGGACGCAAAGTTCGTTAAAACGCTCTTGGTCTTCTGCTAAGTAAGTTACACCAAACCCTCCCTTGCCTAATGGTTTGAGCAAGCGATAGCGTTTTTGCAAAATAGTTTCTGGCGGCAGAGTCGATTGCATAAGGTCACTATTTCGAGGGCAAGAGGATTAACGAGCAGAAAGTCTGTTAATTTCATCATGCCCTATATTGCCTTTAAAGCACTCAAGAGCGATCGAAATTTAGTTAGTACCAATTAAGTGAAAATACGGAAAATTAGAAGTTCAGAAGCTATAGAAGTGTGAGTGTTGAGTGTTGAGTTAAAAATTCTCTCTTGCTTCCCCTGCCTCCCCGGCTTCCCCATCTCCCCCTCTCCCCCTCTCCCCTCTTTGCATATGGTAGATTTACGGATTCTTTTAGTTGACGACGAGGTAGAACTGACAGAGCCTCTCAGTTGCGCTTTAAAGCGCGAGGGTTATGCCGTTGACGTAGCCGATAACGGCCCTTCGGGGATGCAACTAGCATTAGAGGGCAATTACGATCTGCTGATCTTAGATTGGATGTTACCGCAGATCCCTGGTTTAGAGATTTGCCAACAGTTACGCCGCACCGGATACCATACACCCGTTCTGTTTCTCACTGCCAAAGATACCTTAGACGATCGAGTAATCGGATTAGATGCGGGTGCTGATGACTATTTAGTCAAACCGTTTGAACTCCGGGAATTGCTAGCTAGAGTTCGCGCCCTGCTGCGTCGAAGCACAAATCCAGAAATGCCGCAGGTAACATCGCCAGCAACCTCTATTCGAGTAGGAGATTTGGAATTAGATCTCTACAACCAGTTAGCCTATCGCCAAAACCAGGCGATCGAACTATCTGAAAAAGAAGCTCAGCTATTAGCTTATTTTATGCAGCACGCAGGTCAATTATTGACTCATACCCAAATTCATCAACACCTGTGGGGCAATGGAGAACAGCCTAGTAGTAATGTTTTAGCCGCCTTAGTGAGGTTGCTGCGCCGCAAAATTGAAACTCCAGGTGAAGCACCGCTAATTCATACTGTCTACGGCAAAGGTTATCGGTTTGGTATTGGGTCTGATTGAAGTAAAAGGCTCCAGTCTTGGACTGGTTGTTACCAGGAAGAAGCAAACTGGAGCCTTAGTCTGAGGATAGAGGGACACACCAGGGTTTGATTGACTCTACCCATCTTTAGCAAAGCAGATTTTCTTTAATTTGACAGTTGTTAAAAGTGGTAAAAAGTTACCAATAGTTGGAAACTTAGAAGCAGTTATCAAAATTTGTTGAATTTCCTGTCACCAGTCTGACGCAGTAGCTTCGTACATCAGTTCTGGTGGGTTACGTGGTCGCTCCAGTAGTTCCGGTACTAGCGCGACACCCTTAATTTCGTGCGATCGCTGCGATTAATTTACTAGAAATGCTGGTTAAAAGTGCCGATCGATCTGTGTGGAGAAAAAAGTGGTCGCCAGGAAACATCTCTAGGGAAAAAGAAGCGAGCGTCTGTTCTTGCCATGGGGCTAAATCTCCCTGACTGACTTCTAAATCTTGCCAGCCACCAAAAGCCGCAATGGGGCAATTTAGCATCGGTTCGGGAACGTAAGCATAGGTTTCCATGACGGCAAAATCAGTTCTCAAAATCGGCATCAACATTTCCATCAGTTCGGGGTTTTGGAATACGGCTTCAGGAGTTCCATTCAGACGGCGGAGTTCTTCTATGAATTCGGGTTCTGGCAAGTCATGAATGGGGGCTGTTTTAGCAGGAATTTGAGGAGCGCGACAACCAGAAACGAACAGGTAAACTGGATTGAAGCCATATTGCCTGTGGAGTAACCGAACTGTCTCAAAAGCGATCGTTCCTCCTAAACTGTGACCGAAAAAGGCAAAGGGTCGATCTAAGTGTGGCAGTAAGTGAGACGCGATCGTCTCAACTAGAGGTTGTAGCTGCGTCAGCGGGGCTGATTTCATCTGGGTTCCCCGTCCTGGAAGTTCTATAGGGCATAATTCCACGGTTTCAGGTAGATTATCCGACCAGCCGCGAAAGCTGAAAGAACTTCCACCTGCATAAGGAAAGCAGAATAGTCGCAACTTTGCCTGAAGATTGGGTTGGGGATGGGTAATTAGGTTCGTTTGCATTGAATGTTAATACACCTCAAATTAACTAGTAAGGCTCGCTCGATCGGTACGAACGGCGGATCTTCCCATTTGTTGACGTAGACTTAACGGCCTCATATCAGTCCAAACTTCTTTGATATATTCCAAACATTCCGATCGCGATCCACTTTTACCTACATCGCGCCATCCCAGAGGATTTTTTCGTTCGGCAAGCCAGATAGAATATTGCTCTTCGTGGTTGATTACGACTTTATAGATCGTTCGATCTTCTGTTTCTTTGAAATCCATTTTTGTCTCCTAGTTGAATATCGATTTGCGTTCGTCAGTAGGATCGGACCTCATCCCCAACCCCTCTCTTACCTCACCCTGCCCTCTCCTACAAGGAGAGGGAAAAGGAAGTTTCTTTTTATTGGAGAGGGGCTTTTTGTTTTCCTGGTATACTAACTAAAAAACCCTCCTTCAATTAGTTCGTTAATGCTATCTTGCACGGCTGAAATTATGCGATCGAGATCTTCATCTGTATGCGCTGTAGATAAAAATCCTCGATCGCCTCGCAACATAATGCCTCGATTTAAAAGGTGATAGTACAACAAGTCGAAGCCATTAATAGCCGATTCTTCTTCTAAAAATTTCTCATCTTCTGCTATTGAAACGGATGCGGGTCCAAAAATCGAACCAAAATTTGCTAATTGAATGGGCAACTCCTGCGATTCAAAGTAAGTATTTAATGTTTGCACGAACTGAGTTGTACGTTGATTTAATTCTTCTTGAACGGTAGAGCCTCGCTCTTTGAAATGTTGCAATATAGTATGAGCAGCAGCGATCGCTAAGGGATGTTTGCAGAAAGTACCAGCAAAAAATATCTTTTCGGAACTGGGGAAAGAATCATCGCCATAATTCCACACACCACCGTCTATTTTATCCATGTAAGCGGCTTTCCCAGCAATCACAGCGATCGGCATTCCACCGCCAAGGATTTTGCCATAGGTGGCGATGTCGGCTTCGACTCCAAACCAAGCTTGTGCGCCCCCAGGATGAATGCGGAAACCTGTAACTAATTCATCGAAGATTAAGGCAATATCTAATTCTTTAGTCAGTTGCCGTAATTGTTGTAAAAACTCTTTGGGTTGTAGATCGATTCGGCGACTTTGAACTGGTTCGACTAAGACAGCAGCGAGTTCGTGTTTGTACTTTTTGACGATTTCTAATGATTCAAAATTGCCATAATCTAAAATTACCAGATCTGCTACGTAATTAGGTGAAATACCTATAGTAGTTGGTATAGTTTTCCAGGAGCGATCGCTCTTTTCTAATTGTCCGAGAATGCCATCGAAATGACCGTGATATGAATCTGTAAAAATAGCAATTTTCTGGCGATTTGTAACTGCTCTCGCTAAACGGATGGCTGTCATTACTGCTTCGGTACCCGTGTTAGTAAAAGTTACCCTCTCCATCCCAGTTAAGTCACAAATCATTTGGGCAACTTCGCCAACAAGTTCTGGTTGCAGACCTAGTTCTATGCCAGTTTCAAGTTGCTCTTGTAAAACCTGTCGAATCCAGATAGGATTGTGACCGAAAAGATTGACTCCAAAACCCATAATTAGATCTATATATTCGTTCCCGTCTACATCCCAAATTTTGGCACCAAAAGAGCGTTTAGTGACTATGGGATAGTAAATTTCTTTAAACGGAAGAAGAAAATCTACTAGGGTTCTCTTGTCAGCTAAAACTGGACGATATTTCTGAGCGATCTGTTTTGAGATTTTGGTTTTTTCTGTATGACGTGCGATCGACTGAGCTAAATATTCAGATTGGCGATCGCGTTCGGATGCAACTAGCGTGTGCGGAGCACTCTCGCTCAGATTTCCTGCTTTGGTTTCGAGCATAATTACATTTTTGGTGTGATTTGTGGTTTGGAATATATAACGCAGATGAAAACAGATAAACGCAGATATAATTGATGAGTTATCGGCTTTGGCTAGAGGTTCGAGCGATATGCTGATGGAGTGAGAACGCCACTTTGAATTAAGTAAGAAAAGTAGGTATGCAAGATTTGTTCGTCTATGGGTGGACAAACGATCGAAGTACCTGTTAATCCTGCAATGGCGTTTTGACAATCGAAGGCGATCGCTCCTGAGTTAGATGCTGCTTCTCCTTCACCAATAGAGAAAAATGGTACTAATGGGTAGAGAGGATGTTCGGGAGAATGTTGGGCTATTTCGATTAATTCTGAGTGCCATTGTTCGTCAGAAACCTCTTTAATTGAATAACCAAAAGAGCGAATAGATTTGAAAATCGAACTCGATAATAGCGGATGATGGTTAACTAAATGAAAGGCTTTTCCTAAAGATTCTGGCTGCTTTGATAAATGGACGATCGCTCGACTTACATAATCTACTGGAGCTAGCTCTAAACTTTCATCATCTTTAGCAATACTCCCTAGTTGGATGCAGCCAATTATTAATCTGTACAATAGATCGTTGGGATTAAATACTCCGGTTTGACTGTGACCCGATATGCGTCCTGGACGATAAATAGAGACTGGCAATCCCCGCTCGCGAGCGGTATTTACTAACTTCTCGGCTACCCATTTACTCTGAACGTAACCGTTAGAATTGGGAGGGCGATCGCCTAAACTATCTGTTTCTTTAATTAAAGTTAGTTCGTCGCTGCGATCGCTATCAAAAACACTGATAGTAGAAATGAAATGCAATGGCTTAGTTTTAGTTTGACAAGCTAGTCTCAGAATTTCCTGAGTTCCTAAAACATTAGCAGGTTTGAGCGTGTAGTAATCGGAACTATGATGTACCCAAGCGCCGTTATGGTAAATGGCATCGATTCGATCTGCTAGAGCAGCAAATTCATCTGAAGAAAGACCTAAAAGCGATTTCGAGAGATCGCCTAAAACTGGAATAATTCTAGAACTGAAAGCTTCATCCCACAGCAAGTAAGCCTCCAAAACGTCTTGCAGTTTTGCTTTAGCTAATTCAACGTTAGAAGCACGAACTAAGCAATAAATATTACTGTCTGTTTGTTGGAGTAGTTCGTACAGTAAGAAAGCACCCAAAAAACCTGTAGCACCAGTGAGGAGGAGAGATGGGGAGATGGGGAGATGGGGAGATGGGGAGATGGGGAGATGGGGAGATGGGGAGAAAGGGTTAATTGTGCGATCGAGGATGGTTTCAATATCCCAATTAGGAATAAATCGATCGAGGGATTCTGTTTGGCTGCTAACATCAATTTTATCGACTAAGCTGGCTACAGTTGGAGATGTAAATAGGGTGTTTAAAGATAAGTCGGTATCAAAAGCTTCTCGCACTTGTACGAGTAGCTGAGTTAGCAACAGAGAATGTCCTCCTAGTTCAAAGAAATTGTCGTGAATCCCCACTCGTTCTAAACCGAGAATTTTTGCCCAAATTGCTGCCATTTTTGCTTCTGTTGGGGTGCGCGGGGCGATATAAATTGCTTCTGCTTCGCTGCGATCGCTACTAGGTATTGGTAACGATCGACGATCGATTTTGCCATTGGAAGTGAGGGGTAAAGCTTTAAGTACGATTAAGGCTGAGGGGATTGTATATTCAGGTAGTTTCTCTCGCAAAAAACTCCGAATATCGCTTAATGTAGGTGCTTTTTGTTGACGAGGACCTATATAAGCAACTAAGCGGCGATCGCCTGGTTTTTCTTCCCAGATGGAAACAGCGACTTGCTGTACTTGAGGATGTTGACTTAGTACGGTTTCAATTTCTCCTAATTCCACTCGAAAACCGCGAATTTTTACTTGGGAATCCATTCTTCCGAGAAACTCGATATTGCCATCGGGAAGGTAACGCGCTAAATCACCAGTTTTGTAAATTAAATTGCCTACCGCCTTCTGTAGGGGCGCAAAGCTGTTCCTGAGCTTGTCGAAGGATTGCGCCCCTACAATTTTCTCAAACGGGTTCCGAATAAACTTTTCTGCGGTTAATTCCGGTTGGTTGAGATATCCCCGACTGACAAGCGATCCGCCGATATATAATTCTCCGGTTACGCCGATGGGAACGGGTTTTAAGTAGCGATCGAGGATGTAAACTTGGGTGTTAGGTAAAGGAGAACCGAGGGGAACTGTAGCTGCGCAATCAGGGCGGTTTTTGACTGGGTAAGTGAGTACGCCAACAGTAGTTTCTGTGGGACCGTAGTGATTGATAATTTGACAATCGGGGGATAAAGCTTGAATCTGTGCGATTAATTCCCAGTTAGCGACTTCGCCTCCTAAAATGAGGCGCTGACGCGGAAGAATTGCAGGAGATGAGGAATTGGCAAGGAGAGTAGCTAGGTGTGAGGGGACAATTTTGAGACAATCGATCGGGTAGCGATCGCAATAATCGGCTAAAGCTACCGGATCTGAAGCTATTTCCTGAGAAATGATGTGGAGACAGCCACCCGTACACAAAGCTGGGAAAATTGCCGTGTTACCCAAGTCAGCCGCAAAGGTGGAAACCGTGGCGTAACTAGCCCCCGCTGGCAAGTTCGATCGATCTAGAATTCCATGCAAGTAGTTGAGAATCTGTTGGTGTTCCACCGCCACTCCCTTCGGTTTCCCAGTCGAACCAGAGGTGTAGATGACGTAAGCCAGATTGTTGAGGGAAGTAGGGGCGCAAAGCAATAGCCCTGGCGGGCATGGCTTCGCTAGTGCGCCCCTACCATATGCGGGGTTTGCAGGTAAGTTCTCTAAATAAACGATTTGAGTTGTTAATTTAGGAAGATTGGCGGCTAGAGACTGTTGGGTAATGAGTACGGGTGCTTTTGCATCTTGCAAGCGCCAGATTAAGCCTGCTGGTGGTAAAGCTGGATCGATGGGAAGATATGCGCCGCCAGCTTTGAGAATGGCAAGTAAAGCAATGATAACTTCTGGCGATCGCTCTAAGTAAATCCCGACGATGACTTCTTTTCCTACTCCTAATTGTTGCAGGTAGCCAGCTAACAAGTCGGCGCGGGTGTTAACTTCGCGATAGGTTAATTGCTTATCTCCAAATACGATCGCAATTGCATCAGGAGATCGCTCTACTTGGTTTTCAAATAGTTGATGCACGCACTTGTTTTGCGGGTAATTAACTGAAGTTTGATTGAACTCAATAAGTAATTGTTGAAGTTGGCGATCGCTTAAAATATCTAATTGCCCAATTGTCGCTTCTGGGTTATTAACAACACTAACCAATAAAGCTTGAAATTGTTCGGCTAGGTACTCGATCCAACCTCGATCGATTAACTGGCGATCGTAGTGCCATTCTGTTGTCAGGGATTCTTCTTGTTGGATGCAAGCGAGTTTGACTTTAAAGCGATCGCCGACTGCATACAACTTTTCTAGGGTAAATGTCACTCCACCTGCTAAACGGTTTTCAGGTAATTCTACAAACTCAAAGCTAATTGGTGACTCGACGATATCACCGTACTCTTGCCATTTCTCATGTTGCTGTAAAGTTTCTCGAAGTTGTGCTACAACTTCGCTAATTTTAAAATTATTTTCTAAAGCACAGCCAACAGGTAAATACTTCGCCAACAATCCCAAGCAACGATCTAATTCTTCATATTTTCTGCCGCTAAATGGAGTAGCGATCGCAAATTCTGATTTTCCTACTATTCGATAAATCAGTGTTTGCCAACAAGCAAATAATAAGTCCGCGATCGTACTATGGCATCGATTGGCAAGAGCGGCAATTTTCTGAGTTAATTGCGTCTCAAGTTTAATTCCATAAACATCGGATGAGAACTGGATATCTTCGGTAGCTTTTTTTTCAAAAGGCAGAATTGGCGAAGCTGAAAATTTTGGTCCTTGCCAGTAATTTTGACCGATGGCAGCATCATCATCTTGTAGTAATTCGTTTTGCCATTCGGAAAACTGAATGTATTGGAATACTTCATCAGTTAATTTTTTATTATTGAGGCAAGCATTGTAAGTTTCAGTGATTTCTAAAAATAAATTCTTCAGGGAGTAACTATCTGCATACATAGATGGCAGTTCGACATTTAAAAGATATTGGTCTTTGCCAAAAACTACTAAGGACACGCTGAAGCCAGCCCTCACCCCCTGCCCCTCTCCCAAGCTTGGGAGAGGGGTGTCCGCTAGGCCCCCAGGGTGAGGGCAAACATCGATTGCTTCCCAGGAAAGATTACAACGATCGCCAATTACCTGAAGTGGAAACTTCATGCCCGGTTGATGCTCGAATTTAGTGCGAAGAATTTCATGGCGAGCGCCAATTTCTTGTAATGCTAATTTTAGGACTTCTACATTTAAATTTCCACTAATCTGAATCGTGCATTGGGCGCGATATTCACAGCTATCTTGTTGTAACGACCACAAATGCTTTTGTTGTGGTGATAGTCGAAAACCTTGAATAGTTAAACTTTGCATTTTTTAATAAAAACCACAGATGAACACAGATGAACACAGATACAGATGATGAGTTATCGATTGTGAAGGGAGGGTCGATTTTCAAATGATGGCGATAAATTAGCTATGAGTTATTTCGCCCATGGCAACGACAATCTTTCGCGAACCTTCATAAGGATTTCTGCCGTGTGCAGATAGGATGTTATCTAGCATTAAAACGTCGCCTTGTTGCCATGGGAAACTGCGAGTAGCCTGCTGATAAACTGCCATAATTTCTTCAATTACAGAGTCTTCGATCGGCGAACCATCACCGTAATAAACGTGACGCGGTAGATTTTCTGGGGCGAACACCGAGAGTAAGGACGATCGAACGCTGGGTTCTAAGCATGAGATGTGATGTAACTGTAGTTGGTTGAAAAATGATGTTTCTCCAGTTTGAGGATGTTGGATTATGGCGGGTCGAATCGTTCGAGTTCGCAAGTGATTTTCCGAAACCCATTCCCAGTCGATTCCGGCTTGACGGCAACGATCTTCTACTACTGTTTTGTCGTTGGTGTGAAAGAAGTCTTGCCAGCTTACATCCAATCCTTCAATATAATTGCGGACGTACATTAACTGCTTGCGAGCAAATATTTCTCGCAATTTGGGATTCAACAGTTTATACACTTGACGGCAATCGACGATCGGCGTTTCTCCGCCCTTGGCTGCTGGCTGGATGCAGAAAAACCAAATCTTTAACGGATAGCGATTTAAGTGAGAACTTTCATTGTGAAATAAAATGGCTCGATCGCTAGGATATGGTGTAGAACCATAAACTTTGGCGCTAACTCCTTCTCTGGGTAAATCTCCGTATTCGCCGAATAGCTGAGGACAAATAGCTCCAGCAAAGTTTTCAAAGTCAGTAACAGATTTTAATTCAAACCTTCGAAATAAAATCCCACCGTGTTTGTATAATTCGGTTTCGATAAACGATCGATTGTTTTTTGCCCAGTTAGCGACATCAAATTCGGTTAAATTAGGCTGAATGACTAATGGTAATGTTTCTCCTACTTCTAAATAACCCGTTTTAACTAATTCGCCTTGAGGGAGATTGACAGCTTTGGGTTTAATCGATTTGAATTTCTGAAATTTGGATTTGGCGCTTTGTTCTTCAGTCAGCGTTTGTTGGATTTTTTCAGCTTGGGTCATGATTTCTAAAGAATTAATTCTGGTATTGGGATTGGCGATCGCATCATTTACTAAAGTTTCAAAATGTTGTGATATCTGGGCGATCGCACTAGGATTAAATATTTCTGGGTTGTATTGCCAATTACCTTCGATCCCTTCAGATGTTTCGGTTGCAAACAAAACTAGATCGAATTTTCCTGTCTTGGCATTTTCATTGAAAGAAGATACAGTCAAGTCGCCTAAATTTAAAGTTGAATCTGGAGTGTTTTGGAAAACAAATAAAACCTCAAATAAAGGTGTATGACTGCTACTTCTTTCTGGTTGCAGAACTTCAACTAACTTGGCAAAGGGTAAATCTTGATGAGTGTAGGCTCCTAAAGCGACTTCCCGCACCCGCGCTAGTAATTCCCGAAAACTAGGATTGCCAGCAAAGCTGGTACGCATCACCAATAAATTCACGAAAAACCCGATTAAAGGTTCTAATTCCGCCCGATCGCGATTGGCGATGTCAGTTCCAACTACAATATCTTCGCGATCGCTGTAACGATAGAGCAAGGTTTGCAGTAGCGCCAGCAGAGTCATAAACAAGGTGACTCCTTCTTGGCGACTGAGTTCGTGCAATTTTGTTGTTAAATCTGGGTTCAGTAAGAAAGATGTTTTTCCTTCTTCTTCTACGCCGCTGCACCGTTGGACGACTGGCCAAGATTTAAAATCTATCCCTCCAGTCGCGCCCGCTAGCTGTTTTTGCCAGTAAGATAGCAGTCGCTCTAATAACTCTCCCTGCAACCATTGACGCTGCCAAGAGGCGAAATCAGCATACTGAATCGGTAATTCTGGCAAAGGAGAGGGTTTTCCGGCGGAAAATGCCTCGTAGAGCGCGGTTATTTCCCGAATCAACACTCCTTCCGACCAAGCATCGTAAACAATGTGGTGCATCGTCAGCAAGATAATATGCTCGGTTGCCCCCAATTTCAGTAATTTACCTCTAATTAAGCGATCTTGGGCTAAATTAAACGGTAAATTTGCTTCTGCGTTGGCTAAATCTAAGGCTTTCGCTTCCCGTTCTGCTTTCGGTAACATTTGCAGATCGATCGCTGGTAATTTTAAAGTCTGTCGATTTTGGATTTTGGATTCTCCCCCCTGTTTAAGGGGGGTAGGGGGGATCTGATGCGAAATCGACTTAGCGAAGCCTGGTTTGCCCTCACCCCTTCCCCTCTCCCACGGGAGAGGGGTGCCGCAGGCGGGGTGAGGGTGAGCGATAACCTGTACTGGTTCCCCGTCTACAACAGCGAAATTAGTCCTTAAAACCTCATGACGGCGGATAATTTCGTTTAAACTTTGCTCTAACGCTGCCAGGTTCAAATTACCGACGAGACGCAGCGCCACAGGCATATTGTAAGCTGTGTTATTTGGCTGTAATTGGTCTAAAAACCACAGCCGTTGTTGGGCAAAAGACAGAGGTAAATTTGTCCGGTGGGGAACCCCAGTAATGGGTAAGGTAGCGGGTTCTGGGGTAGCACTAATTAGATTGGCAAGGCGATCGCTCAATTGGGCTACCGTCGGCGACTCAAACAACCAGCGCAGAGGGATTTCGACTTGAAAAAGCGATCGCACTTGGGAAACTACCTGGGTAGCGAGGAGTGAATGTCCGCCTAGTTCAAAGAAGTTGTCGTCGATCCCCAAGGCTTCTAAACCCAAGATGTTGAGCCAGATGGTAGCTAGTACCTCTTCTATCGGTGTCCGAGGTGCTGTCAAAGGTTTTTCTAACTCAGGTCGAGTAGCTGCGGGCGCTGGGAGGGCGCGGCGGTCTACTTTACCGTTGGGCGTTAAGGGTAGCGCCTCTAACAGGACAAACGCGGTCGGCACCATGTACTGAGGTAGCTTATCTTTGAGGAAGTCGCGCAGCCGAGAAATGTTGAGTTCCCGATCTGGCTGCGGCACTAGGTAGGCGACTAAGCTTCGATCCAAAATTCGGTTAGCAAAACCTGGTTGGCCCTCACCCCCGTCCCCTCTCCCAAGCTTGGGAGAGGGGTGCCCGCTAGGGCGGGGTGAGGGCTGAGAACCTGGTTCGTTCTCCCGCACCGCCACCACAGCTTGTAGTACCTCTGGATGTTGGCTCAGAACTGCCTCGATTTCTCCGAGTTCGATGCGGAAACCTCGCACCTTGACCTGATAATCGAGCCGCCCTTGATACTCGATCGCGCCATTCGATCGATAGCAAACTACGTCCCCAGTCTTGTAAAGCCGAGAAGTGCGATCGCGGTTAAAGGGATTAGAGACGAACTTCTCGGCTGTGAGTTCCGGTCGATCGAGATAACCACGGGCTAGCCCAGCACCGCCGATGTAGAGTTCGCCCCAGACTCCTACTGGTACGGGTTGTAAGTTGGGGTCGAGAACGTAAAACTGGGTGTTGGCAATGGGGCGACCGATAGGGACGAGGCTGTATCCTGAATCGACACTTTTTTGAGTTTCTACTTTGTGGGCAGACGACCAGATAGTGGTTTCTGTCGGGCCGTATAGGTTCCAGACTTCGCTGCCCCGTTCTAGCAATTGATGGGCGAGGGAGTAATGTAGTGCCTCACCGCCGCAGAGAATTTTCAGCTTCCCACTACCTTGCCAACCCGCAGTTAAAAGCAGTTGCCAGGTGGCAGGAGTGGCTTGCATCACCGTAACGCTGGAGTTAGCCATGGTCGCTAGCAACTGAGTTCCGTCAGCGGCAACTTCACGGCTGACTACTACTAGGCGAGCGCCGACAATTAGAGGTAGGTAAATTTCTAACGCGGCGATGTCAAAAGATAAGGTGGTGACTGAGAGTAAGGTATCTTTATCGGTTACACCTAGCGTTAGGCGCATGGCGTTTAAGAAGTTAACTAAAGCGCCGTGGGAAATTTGCACGCCTTTGGGTTTGCCAGTTGAGCCGGAGGTGTAGATTACATAAGCCAGGTTGGTTGTGTTTTGGGTTGGTAGGGGCGCAAAGCTTTGCGCCCCTACGTCTTCTTCCCAACTGGAATCGAGATAGACAGTTTGAGCGTTGTGTTCTGGTAGGGTGGGGAGTAAGTGGGATTGGGTGAGTAAAATTGGCACTTGAGAATCTGACAGCATGAAGGCCAATCGTTCTTGAGGATAGGCAGGATCTAATGGAACGTAAGCGCCGCCAGCTTTGAGAATGGCTAGAAGTCCAACTACCATTTCTAAAGAGCGTTCTACGCAAATCCCTACCAGTACCTCTGGCCCTACACCTAGTTGTTGCAAGCGATCGCACAGTCGCTCGGCGCGATCGTTGAGTTCTCGGTAGGTGAGTTGTTGGTCTTCAAATACTAGAGCGATCGCTTCTGGTGTCCTCTTCACCTGTCGTTCAAACAACTGATGGATACACGAATAATTCTCCCCATCTCCCCATCTCCCCATCTCCCCATCTCCCTCTCTCCTTCCGCTCCACTCCACTAGCAACTGGTGTTGCTCTGACTGGGTTAACATTGGTAACTCCGAGATCCTTTGCTGCGGATTAGTCGCCATTCCTGACAATAAGGTTTGGAAATGACCTAGCATCCTGGAAATCGTGCTGCGATCGAACAAATCTGTGTTGTACTCTAAATTTGCCGTCAGTTCTCCCTCGGTATCGACGATCGAGAGGGTCAGATCGAATTTTGCCGTTGTGGGATCGACTTCTATAGGCTGTAGAGTCAGCCCTGAAAGCTCTAAAACTTCCTTTTGGGCGCTCTGGAAGATAAACATTACCTGAAACAGGGGCGTATGGCTCAAGTTGCGCTCTGGCTGCAACTCTTCTACCAGCTTCTCAAACGGTAAATTTTGGCGATCGTAAGCTTCTAAAGCTACTTCTTTGACTCGACTGAGTAGCTCCCGCACGCTGGGACGATTGCTTAAGTTAGTACGCAGTACCAGGGTGTTGATAAAAAAACCGATTAACCCTTCGATTTCGGGGCGATCGCGGTTGGCAATTGGCGATCCTACGAGGATATCTGTTTGCCTAGTGTAGCGGTAGAGTAAGATTTTGAATGCTGCTAGCAGGGTAATAAATAAAGTGGTTCCCTCCTGCTTGCTTAACTGAGTTAATTGCTCTGTTAGCTCCTGGGGTAAAACCAACGTTTGCACTGCACCGGGAAAGGTTTGTACGGCCGGTCGAGGTCGATCGGTAGGCAACTCTAACACGGGCAGGCTGCCGCCCAATTGCTGTTTCCAGTAACTCATCTGGGCGTTCAACTCTTCTCCCTGAAGCCATTGGCGCTGCCAGCAGGCAAAGTCTGCATATTGGATGGGGAGTTCGGGCAAGGGGGAAGGTCGATCGCTAGAGAAAGCTTCGTAAAGCAGGCTCAGTTCCCGCACCAAAATTCCCATCGACCAACCATCAGAGACGATGTGGTGCATGGTGAAGAGCAAGACGTATTCCGATTCCTCTAGATGCAGCAAGCTGGCTCGCAGCAACGGTGCTTGTTTCAGGTCAAAAGGTCGTTCTGCTTCCTCAGTCGCCAATCGCCGAACCTCTGATTCGCGATCGCTTTCAGGCAGTTGGCGTAAATCCAGCACCGTTAAGCTCAATGACAAGCTGGGAGTAATAGCTAGAATTGGTTGTCCGTCAGCTACTTTGCCAGCCCTCACCCCGCCTCCGGCACCCCTCTCCCAAGCTTGGGAGAGGGGAAGGGGGTGAGGGCTGGATTCAGTGTTTTTAAAAGCAGTCCGCAAAACTTCGTGTCGGCGGATAATTTCGTTGATGCTTCGTTCCAGCGCCGCTACATTCAGCTTACCTTTGAGTCTGACAGCCGCAGGAATGTTATAAAAAGGGTTCCCCGGTTCCAGGCGATCGAGGAACCACAACCGCAACTGACCGAAGGATAAGGGTAAAGCCTGGGAGTCGCGACTTTGAGGTGTAATTTGGGTGGGCGCGACCTTCTGCCTTTGTCGCTCTAGTTGTTGCACGAGTAGTTGGCGTTTCTCAGGAGAAAGTGCTGCGATCCGTTCTCTGAAATTACTCATTTCCTTTGCCTCCTCCTTGATGTGCCAGAACTTCCTTAATTTCTTCTTCCGGTAGTTCCTCTAGTTCCGCTAGCATCTGCGCCAGGACTTCGCTATCCGTCTGTTCTGCCAGCTTTTGGGCCACGATCGCCCCCAAATCGGCTACTGTGGGAAAATCAAACAAGTAACGTAGGGGTAACTGGATCTGGAATGCTTGGCGCAGTCGGGAAACAATCTGGGTGGCTGATAGGGAATGCCCTCCTAGATCGAAGAAGTTATCGTCTATCCCTACTCGATCGAGACTGAGGACTTCCGACCAAATTCCGGCGATCTTTTGCTCGATATCGTTACGGGGAGCCACAAAGGTTTTTTGGACTCGATCTGGTGCTGGTAGTTGCGATCGATCGACTTTGCCGTTAGGAGTTAAAGGGAAAGCCTCTAGCATGACGAAAACCGATGGCATCATGTAGTCGGGCAGTTTTGAGTTTAAAAAACTACGCAGATCGCTAATACTAGGTGCTGGCTTTTGACTGGGAATTAAGTAAGCTACCAAGCACTTGTCATTCGATTTTGGATTTTGGATTCCCCCCCCCTTTTTAAGGGGGGGTAGGGGGGGATCTGATTTTGGATTGTCTCCGGCTTGGAAGTCACCCTGCACGTCTTCCCGGACTGTAACTACAGCCTGCACTACATCTGGATGCTGTTCTAACACCGCCTCTATTTCTCCCAACTCGATCCGAAAGCCTCGAATCTTGATTTGGTTGTCAATTCGCCCCAGAAACTCGATATTGCCATCAGGAAGATAACGGGCTAAATCTCCAGTTTTATAAAGTAAATTCCCCCATGTCTCCTGTAGGGGCGCAAGGCCTTGCGCCCCTACAATTTCTGTCCCCAAAAACGGATTTTGAATGAATTTTTCCGCTGTCAATTCTAGTTTTTGCCAGTAGCCTCGCGCCAGACTAGCGCCGCCGATGTAGATTTCTCCAGGTACGCCGATCGCTACGGGCTGAAGATATTCGTTGAGGATGTAGATTTGAGTATTAGCGATCGCTTTGCCAATCGGAACGGTAGTCGATCGAGGATCGGGCGATGCTACTGCATAGGTGAGAACTCCCACCGTTGTCTCTGTCGGCCCGTAATGATTGATAATTTGACATTCATCAGACAATTGCCGCACGCGATCGATTAAATCCCAAGTTGCCACTTCACCACCCAATACCAATCGCTGACGGGGCAAAATCGATTTGCCAAATGGAGAATTTAATAGTGCTGCTAGGTGAGAGGGAACGATTTTGAGACAATCGATCGGATGGGAATCGCAATAAGCCGCCAAAGCCTCTGCATCCATCGCTGTATCTCGATCGATGATATGCAGACAGCCACCAGTACACAAAGCCGGAAAAATGGCTGTATTGCCCAAATCAGCGGCAAAAGTAGAAACCGTAGCGAAACTGGAACCAGGCGGCAGAGCTAATCTTTCCAGGATGCCATAGAGATAGTTAATGAGTTGTCGATGTTCTACTGCAATCCCTTTCGGTACACCAGTCGAACCAGAGGTGTAGATGACATAAGCCAGATTTTTTAATGTTGTAGGGGCGAAGCATTCGGGCGATAACTTATTGCGATCGAGTAAAGATTTTTCACCGAATGCTTCGCCCACCCCCACAGATATTGTTGAGTTTTGAGTTTTGAGTTGATTTCTAAATTCGCGATCTTCGACTTCTGATAGAGAGATTACTGGGGTTGTATTTTGGCTAAATTGAGTAACTAAATCTGGTTGGGTTAATAAAAGTGCTGGCTGGGAATCTTCTAGAATTAGATTGAGACGCACTGCTGGCATGGCAGGATCTAACGGTAAGTAAGCCGCGCCAGCTTTGAGAATACCCAGTATTCCGACGATCGCATCTAGAGAACGTTCGATCCAAATAGCAACTAGAGTTTCTGCCCGAACTCCTAATTGTTGTAGGTAATTAGCTAATCGATCGCTTCGATCGTTGAGTTCCTGATAAGTAAGTCGATCGTTTTCAAAAACAACGGCAATACTATTAGGCGATCGCTCTACCCATTCTTCAAATAACTGATGAATGCACTTATCTTGAGGATAATCGGCTTGAGTTTGGTTGAATTCAACTAATAGTCGATGGCGATCGCTTTCTGACAATATTTCTAACTCTCCGATCGCTACTTCTGGATTGGCGATCGCACTATCTAATAAAGTTTCAAATTGTTGGGCTAAGTTAGCGATGTCTTCAGCCGCAAATACTCCAGTATCGTAATGGAACTCGGCAATTAAACGATCGCTACTTTCGAGACAAGTTAGTTTTAACTTTAATCGTTCACTACAAGCATATTGCTGATAAATAGAAAAAGAAATTCCGGCGAGATCGAACTTATCTGCAACTTTTTGATACTCAAAACCAATGGGATAATCTGCTGCTGGTAAATCTGGCTCGATAATTTCTTCCCAATTAAAGTATTCTTGCCATTCATTAGCTTCGGTTATTAAGCGATTAGCTTGTTGCAACGCATCCGTAAATGTTAGATCTTTCTCTAACTGAAAATGTAAGGGTAAATATTTAGTTAAAAGTCCAAGCGATCGCTCTAACTCGGCATATTTTCTACCATCGCTAGCGGTGGCAATAATTAGATTTGGCTGTTGAATAATTTTCCATAATAGAACTTGCCAAATTGCTAATAAAACATCAGGTCGATGTACGCAATTTTTGTGGGCGATCGCTTGCATCTTTTCTGCAACATTACCAGCCAGTTTCAAAGTTAAAAATCGAGGTTGAAAATCCAAGCAATCGCTCTGACTATCTTCAAACCACAAACTCGACTGACGCAGATAACTAAAATCTTGTTTTTGCCAATACTGCTTGCCCAATTCTGAATCGGGATTTGCTAACAGTTCGTTTTGCCATTCAGCAATATCGGCATATTGCATGGGCGATTCATCTATTTCCTTGCCTTCTAAAATATGACAATATAGATCGGCAATCTCTTTTAACAGAATTTCAATAGATATCCTGTCTGCCATTAAGGCAGACAAGCTAATTATTAATAGGTATTTTTTAGAAGCTAAAGTAACTAAGTTTACCTGCAAGCACGATTCAGAAGAAAATATAGATCTTCTAACTTTCTCTAAAAACAAGTCGATTTCTACCTCTTCATCGTCCAGATGGCATTCATCAATAGATAGTTGGTAGCTTTCATCTATAACTTGTAGGGGAATAGTCATCCCTGGCAAACAATCAAATTTAGTTCTGAGGATTTCATGGCGATCGATCGCTTTCTGTAAAGCTATTTCCAAAGCTTTTATATCGAGCTTACCTTCCATCAAAATTCCAAACTGAACTCGATAAGGCATTGCTTGCCCTTTATGTTCTTTGTGCCTCTGTGGTTCGTCAAATTGACTTTGTAGTAGCCAGAGATGCTTTTGCTGGGGAGAAAGTCGAAATCCTTCAAGTAGTTTTTCTTGCATAATTTAAAATTTTGGATTTATAACGCAGATGTAACGCGGATAAACGCAGATGATTCTGATGGTTTATTGACTTGTAATCGAGTTTATTGTTCAAGCCATACCGACGACAACCCGACGCGAACCAGTAAAGGGATTGCGTCCGTGTGCGGCTAATAAATTGTCTAACAGCAAAACATCTCCTTCTTGCCAGGGGAAGGTTATCGTTTCTTGCTGATAGATGCTGCGAATTTCTTCTAAGACAGAATCTTCAATTGGAGAACCATCGCCGTAATAAGCATTGCGCGGCAAATCTGTTTCAGCAAAATCTGCTAAAAGCTGTTGGCGAACGGTTGGTTCTAGTTGGGAGATATGAAAGAGATGAGCTTGGTTAAACCAAACTTCTTCACCTGTTTGAGGATGGATAGCGATCGCCTGACAAACTTGACTGGTTCTCAAGCAATCTTTATCTTTCCATTCAAACTTAATTTCTAGATCTTTACAATAACATTCTACCTCGGATTTGTCAGTTGTATTAAACGAATTTTGCCAAGATAAATCTATTCCGTGACGGTAATTTCTGACATACATTACTCCAGATTCAATAAATTTTTGCTTGAGTTTATGAGAGAGGCGATCGCTAACTCTACGGCTGTCAGCAATTGGTGTTTCTCCGCCAGATTCAGCTTGTTTGAGGCAATAGAAAGCAATCTTACTGGGGTAACTTCGAGAATAAGACATCTCGTTATGTAAGGGAATAAATTGACTGGCAGGATATTCGGTTGAGGTATAGATATTTCCACTGACTCGACTGCGCGGGGTCGAACCATAATCGTACTTTAGTAAGTTTCCAGCTATGGTTTGAATGAATTGCTCGAATCCCTCGATCCCATCTACTTTGAATCCGCGAAACAAAATAGCGCCATGGCGTAATAATTGAATTTCGACTTGAGAGCGATCGCTATCAGCCCAAGCTGTTAAACTCAAATCCTCTATATTCGGTTTGACTATGAGAGGAAAAGAATTTTGAGAATTGAAATACTCAAAGTTAATCAGTTCGGCTTGAGAAACTTTAACCGACTTTCTCCCACCGATCTGAAGTTGGCTATAACTAGATTTTGGCACGATTAATTCCTATCCTCGTACAACTTTTCTTTCGATCGCCTTTAGTCTGCTGAGGTGTTTGTCTTTGACTTCTTGCTTTTTCATCTCCAGCAATTTTTGAGTTTGTTCCTGCATGGCGATCGCTTCAGATTTTCCCCAGTATCCTTGAGGATTCGTTGCCATCAGTTCGAGAACTTTGGCGTAATAGTTACCCAAGTCTTGGGCTTGTTCGGCACATAACTCATAGGCGTTCCATTCCAAATCGAGATAGATTTGAGAGGCGATCGGATCGAAACTGAAGTTGGCGAGCAAAACTAAATCCGTAATCGCAAACGATCGCCAATTTAAAACCTCGATATCGCCTGATTTTTGCAGTCTTTGATAAACGTGAAAGTTGGTGAAGTTGAAAGAGGTTTCAAATAGATGCTTGCCGCCTAAATCTTGTTGAATTTGGATCGTCGGATATCTGCGGAAAGGTAGCAATTCTCGTTCGCCTTCAAAAGTTTGGCGGACTAAATCCGTCCAATTACCCGCACTCAGTTGCAACCGAAACGGTAAGGTGTTGAGAAATAACCCCAAACACCGCTCTCCGTCGGCGGTTTCCGGTCTACCATTAGATGAAAGTCCCGTTAGCACGTCCGATCGACTGCTGACGACGCTTAAGACTTGCAGGTGTGCCGCTAGTAATACGCTTCTGAGGGGAACGCCAAGAGTATCGGCTAATTGTTTCAAGCTTTGAGAAACTTCAGGATCGATCGCCACTTCTACCGAATAGACTGTGGCAACTCCCGACTTAACTCCCCAGCGGGGCAAAGTTGTCATCTGGCAGCTATGAAGTTTTTGCTGCCAATACTCCTGACATTCTACCGACTGCCAAGCTTGTTTCTGTAAAGCGACAAAATCTCGGAAATGGCTGACAGGTAGTGGCGCAATTGGTGGAACTTCTTTACCCAGAAGGAACAAATAATGCTCGAATAACTCAGATATTGCCGAAGCTAAACTCCAACCGTCGAGAATGGCATGATGTTCGGTGAAGCTAAACTGAAATGTCTCTTCGCTGCGGCGATGAATTTGAAAGCGCAACAGGGGTGCGTTCTGATAAGCAAACGGATGTTTCTTTTCGGCTTCAAACCACAAGCCAAGGATATTGTCTTGTTCGGCGACAGACAGATGGCGTAAATCTTCCACTGGTAAGGGAATATCTACTTTTTTCCTGACTAATTGCAACGGTTCTCTATATTTAGTCAAATCGAAGGAAGTCCGTAAGATCGGATGGCGATCGACTAAATCCCGTATGGCGATTTGTAATTTCTCCCAGTCAAAAGGCGCTTGCAGGTGAACGCTAGAAACGTTGTGATAGACGGCTGAATCTGGGTTGTACTCGCTGTGAAATAACATCCCCATTTGCAGCGCAGTTAAGGGATAAGCATCTTCGACATCTGCGGGTAACATTGCTCGATCTTCCGGACAAATTAGGGCAAATGGTTCGACTGGCTGCGCCTCTACTTCCCCCGCTGCCAGATTTTGCGCCAATGTTCTAATCGTCTGATGCTGGAACAATTGCTGAAGGGAAAAGTGCAAACCTTTTGCCTGCGAGTGGAATCGAACTTGAATGCTGCGGATCGAATCTCCCCCCAGCGCAAAAAAGTTGTCATCAACACCGATGCGATCGATCCCTAAAACCCGACTCCAAATTTCTGCTAGGATCTGCTCTGCTGCTGTACTAGGAGCTACGAAAGCTTCGGCTAATTCCGGTCGATTGGTATCGGGTGCGGGTAGTGCTTGGCGATCGATCTTGCCATTACTCGTCAGGGGCAACGACGGCAGAAATACAAACGCCGATGGCACTATATAATCGGGTAACTGCTGTTTTAGAAAGCTTCGCAGTTCGGTAGTGGTAGGAGGGCGATCGAACTTAGAGACTACATAAGCTACCAATCGATCGTCTCGCAGTAAGATCGTACTTTGCGCGATCGCTGGGTGTTGACTTAGAACCGCCTCAATTTCCCCCAGTTCGATCCGAAAACCTCGAATTTTAACTTGGCTGTCGATCCGCCCCAGATATTCCAGATCTCCATTGGGCAGATAGCGGGCTAAATCTCCGGTTTTATAGAGTCGTTCCGATTTAAAGGGACTGGAAATAAACCTTTCTGCGTCCAGTTCGGGGCGGTTCAGGTAGCCTCTAGCCAACCCAGCGCCACCGACGTACATTTCCCCAGGAACTCCAATCGGTACTGGTTGCAAGTAGCGATCCAACACGTAAACTGATAAATCGGGAATCGGACAACCTATAGCACTTCCCGTCCGATCCAAATCGGCGATCGTCAAGGGACGATAGGTAACGTGGACGGTAGTTTCGGTAATCCCGTACATATTGACTAACCGGGGAAACTCGTCACCGTGTTTTTCAAACCAAGGTTTCAAGCTTTGGATTTCTAGGGCTTCTCCGCCAAAGATGACTAAGCGCAGGTTCAATTTATCGGATGACTCTAAGTGAATTAGCTGCCGAAAAGCTGAAGGCGTTTGATTTAAGACAGTTACCTGCTGTTGGCAGAGTAGATCGTAAAAAGCCGCTGGCGATCGACTTACCCAGTAAGGAACGATTACCAATCGCCCGCCATAGAGTAATGCCCCCCAAATTTCCCACACCGAGAAGTCGAAGGCGTAGGAGTGAAATAGAGTCCAAGCATCGTGGCGATCGAACTGAAACCAAGATTGAGTTGCTTCCAGCAGGCGAACCACATTGGCATGAGGGATTAATACGCCTTTAGGTTTACCTGTAGAACCAGAGGTGTAGATGACGTAAGCGAGGTTTTGAGAGTTGACTTTGCTTGCCCTCACCCCCTTCCCCTCTCCCAAGCTTGGGAGAGGGGTGCCCGATAGGGCGGGGTGAGGGCTGGATTCCCAGTCGGTATCGAGACAGACTACTTGGGCATTGTGTTCTGGGAGGGTGGGGATTAAGTGGGATTGAGTCAGTAAAACTGGCACTTGGGAATCTGCCAGCATGAAGGCTAGACGTTCTTGAGGATAGGTAGGATCTAACGGAACGTAAGCGCCGCCAGCTTTGAGAATTGCCAAAATTCCCACCACCATGTCTAAAGAGCGATCGACGCATAGTCCGACTAAAACATCTGATTCCACTCCTAGCTGTTGCAGGTGATGGGCGAGACGGTTAGCCCGTTCGTTGAGTTCGCGATAAGTTAGGTGTTGGTTTTCAAAGATTAGGGCGATCGCCTCTGGTGTTTTCTCTACTTGCCGTTCAAATAGCTGGTGGATGCAAAGTTCGGATTTATAGCTTTCTCTAAAATTCCCTTTTTCGAGTAACTGATGTCGTTCTGAAGAACTGAGTAACGATAACTGAGCGATCTGCTGGTGAGGATTTGCCACAATTGCTGACAGTAAGTTACAAAAATGCTCTATCATCCTGTCAATCGTCGCTGCCTCGAATAGATCGGTGTTGTACTCAAACGCGCCAGCAATTTCCGACTCAGTTTCATATATATCCAGACTTAAATCGAAGTTAGCCGTCTGGCTTTCTAACTTGAGGTAATCGATCGCCAAACCTGGGAGTTCTAGCTTATCTGTCGGGACGTTTTGCAGTCCAAAAGATACCTGAAATAGGGGATTGTGACTTAAATCTCGATCGGGTTGCAGCTTTTCCACCAAATACTCAAACGGCAAATCTTGATGGGCATAGGCAGATAAAGTACATTCCTTAACTCGCTTTAGCAGTTCCCAAAAACTAGGGTTTCCCGATAGATCGGTACGGAGGACCAAAGTATTAACAAAAAATCCGATTAATTCATTAGTGTCGGCACGATGGCGATTGGCGATCGGCGAACCTACTAAAATATCTTCTTGGGAAGTGTAGCGGTAAAGCAAAGTTTTAAAAGCCGCCAGCAACGTCATGAATAGAGTGACTTCGGCTTGACGACTAAGAGATGCGATCGCTCGACTCAATTCAGGCGATAGAGAGAAAGATTGCGTCGTTCCTCGAAAGGTTTGAACTGCTGGGCGAGGGCGATCTGTAGGTAACTGAAGAACTGGCGGATCGCTGTCAAGCTGTTGCTGCCAGTAGGCTAATTGAGACTCCAATTTTCCGTCTTGCAACAATTGATGCTGCCAAACGGCAAAATCTGCATATTGGATAGTAAGTTCTGGTAGAGGTGAGGGTTTACCGCTACTAAAAGCAGCGTAAATAGTAGCGACTTCCTGGATTAAGAGCGCGATCGACCAAGCATCAGAGATAATGTGGTGCATGGTTAACAGCAATAT
Organism: Cyanosarcina radialis HA8281-LM2; assembly: GCA_019359615.1. Taxonomy (GTDB): domain Bacteria; phylum Cyanobacteriota; class Cyanobacteriia; order Cyanobacteriales; family CCAP-1448; genus Cyanosarcina; species Cyanosarcina radialis. The sequence continues at coordinate 69,145 of JAHHHA010000001.1, read as the reverse complement.
ATGTTCCGTCTCGCTCGATCGCAGCAAAGTAGTTTTTAATAAAGGAGCTTGAGTTAAATTGAAGATGTGCTGAGATTCTTTTTCAATTAATCTTTGGATCTCATTTGCTCGATCGACTTCCGATAATTCCTGGAGATTAACTACTGGCAAACTTAAAGTTAAAGCTGGCTCGATTACCTGAACTGAACGACCCTCAACTATTTTAAAAGAGGTTCGCAAAGTTTCATGGCGGCGAACGACTTCATTTAAAGTTTGTTCTAGAGATTTAATATCCAGCAGCCCTGTCAGTCGTACCCCAAAAGCTAAGTTATAGTTAAACTTATTGGGATTCAATCGATCGAGAAACCATAGCCTTTGCTGAGCAAAAGACAGAGGAAAATAACTGGCTTTTTTTTGCAATAAATCTGCCAACAATGCTCTTTTTTCTGTAACTGATAGTGTTGAAATATCCATCATTTAATTTTAGATTTTGGATTTTCTCTAGGATTAAAAGCCCTGGCGAATAAATTCGCGGCTGCACAATCTAAGTCCGCCCGCTTGGTATAGCATCAGTCGATAAATCATCAAAAACATCTGTGTTCATCTGTGTGCATCTGTGGTTTGTTATTCAAAATTCTTAGCCGCCAACAGTTCCTGTAACAAACCCTCAACATCCCGATCGGAAAGGCGATCGACTTGCGCCAAAACTTCAGAACTATTCCCCCGATCGACTCGCATAATCGGATTAGAGCTAGTTTTTTCTCCTGCTGCCAAAGCCAAAGCCACATCAGCGATTGTCGGCCGTTGAAAGAACTCTCGCAAAGAAACTTCTACTTGCAACGATTGGCGCAACTGCGCGACTACCTGAGTCGCTAAAAGAGAATCGCCCCCTAAGTCAAAAAAGTTGTCGTGAATCCCGATTTCTGCAATTCCCAAAAGTTTGCCCCAAATGAGAGCGATCGCCTCTTCTAACTCATTCCTGGGTGCTACATAGGAATTTTGTAAGTTTGGGCGCGGATAATCGGAGCCAAAATCCTCTTTAGGCAAAGATTCTGGTTTCAGCCATTGCTTCATCCTGGCGGAGAGATCGCCAGTCGAGACAATAACTTGAGTCGGTTCTGGCAGAGATAAAATCCGCTGGAATGCTTCTACGCCCTCTTCTGGAGTCATTCCCAAGGACTTCGTTTGTGTAGCTGCGGTTTCAACCGCCATTTCTTCTGGAAGTTCCCAGCCATCCCAGTTAATCGCAAACCAAGGAAAATCGCCGATCTGATTTTGCTGTTGCGCGAAAGCATCCATAAACGAGTTGGCAGCGGCGTAGGCAGCAAACCCCAAACCACCCAAAATTGACGACAAAGAAGACATTAAAATGCAGAAATCGAGCTTTTGTCCCCGAAACAAAGTTTCCAAAACCAGAGTTCCTCGGACTTTAGCTTGAAACTGGCGATCGCACTGGGCTTTACTAATCTCTGAGATCGTCTCTGGCTGGGTAGTACAGTGCGCGGCGTGGATAACTCCGTGAATCTCGCCAAAGCATTCTGTAGCTAAAGCGATCGCATCATTCATTGAAGATCGATCGGCAACATCAGCCCTAATTACCAGAACTTCAGATCCTAAAGCCTCTAATTCTCTAATTTTGGCAATTTTAGTGGTAATACCGTCTTCTAGCTGATAATTCGACCACTCTTCTCTAGGTGGGAACCAAGAACGCCCGATGAGAATTAGCTTTGCTTGCACCTGTCGGGCAAGATATTCAGCCAGAACTAAGCCGATGCCGCCCAATCCTCCAGTAATGAGATAAACGCCCCCTGCCCTTAATCTTGGTATTTGAGAAAGGGATGTAGAAACGTTGCATTGCAACGTCTCTGAGGTATTTAAGCGCACGGGTTCAAAGTATTGCACCCAGCGACGATTTCCCCTATAGGCGATCGCATTTTCGGTAGGAGGAACGAACAATTCCCGCATCAGACGATCGATCTGCTTATCCGATATCAAATTTGGTCGATCGCGAAACCCAACATTTCCGGGGTGTTGGGTTTCACTTTGTTCAACCCAACCTACAATTTTATTATGGGTGTTTAACTCAGGCAGAGAGACATCGAGACAACAACAGGTAATATTCGGGTATTCTTGCCTAATAACCTGACAAATTCCCAAAATAGTCGCCTTTTGGGGATAAATCCTCTCTTCTCCCGTCACGTCATGGACGTTACTAGTAACTACCATCAACTTCAGAGGATCGGTAATATTCTCTTTCGCTATGGCTTGCGTCAGAAATAGGAGACTGTAAAACCCCAGATCCAATTCATCATCTCCCACACCGCCAAAGTGAGCGATCGCTTGAGGTAGCATTTGGCGATCGCGTAAAGTTTGCATTAGGGTGTGGTAATCATCTGGTTTCCCCGGATCGATCGCGTAACTAGAATCATCAAGGCGATCGAATTTCTCGCCCATCCTCACAGTCACCACCTTTTGACCTTGTTTTTCGAGCCTTTGAGCTACTTCTGCTCCCAATCCCAAGCGATCGAGAAAGACTAACCAACACCATCTAGGTAATTCCGAGCCAAACTTGAAGGCGATCGATTCTTGCCAAACAGGGACATAAAACCAGTCATTAATATCTCTCTTTTCATTACCAAATGTTTTCACAGTGGGGATTTTAGAATCGATCCAATAACGTTGGCGTTCAAAAGGATAAGTCGGTAAAGGTATGCGAGAGGGTTGTTCTGACTCCCATAACTTCAACCAGTCGATCGAAACTCCCAACAGCCACAACCGCCCCAAAGTATTGAGTAAAAAAGCCACATCTGACTCTTGTTCTTGAGGATGGCGCAAGGAAGTTAAAATCCTGGAATTATCGGATTGATGCTGTTTGGCAAAAGTGCTTAAGGTTCGCCCAGGACCGACTTCTAGCAGAATTTGCTGGGGATTTTGCAGTAATTGGGCAACTCCCGCACTAAAACGCACTGGCTCTCGGAGATGTTGCGCCCAATATCGAGGATCTGTAGCTTGTTCTGCCGTAATCCAAGTTCCAGTAACGTTAGATAAAAACGGTATTTTCGGCGGATTGAGTTGAATTTTCGCCACCGCTTCCGTAAATGGTTTGACAATCGGTGCCATCATCGACGAATGAAAAGCATGAGAAGTATGGAGCCGCCGACAACTGATCCCCTCAGCCTGCAACTGTTGTTCCCAAAAAGCGATCGCCTCCTCCGTACCCGAAACAACGCATGAATTAGGTGCATTGATGGCAGCTATGGAAAGTGTTGAGTGTTGAGTGTTGAGTGTTGAGTTAAGAATTCCCTCCCTCTCTCCCTCTCTCCCTCTCTCCCTCTCTCCCTCTCTCCCTCTCTCCCTCTCTCCCCATCTCCCCATCTCCCCATCTCCCCATCTCCCCCTCACTTCCTCTTCCGACAAAGCCACAGAAAGCATTGCCCCAGCGGGGAGTTGTTGCATCAATCTTCCTCTAGTCGCAACTAAGGCTAAAGCATCTTCTAAGCTAAAAACCCCCGCTATAGTTGCAGCGACATATTCGCCGATACTGTGGCCGATCGCTGCTGTAGGAAGCACTCCCCAAGAGAGCCATAATTGAGCTAGGGCATATTCGATCGCAAACAAGGCTGGTTGAGCGATCGCAGTTGGCCTCAGTTCCTCGCTGGCATCATCATTTGAGTAAAGTACCGTTCGCAAGTCGATTCTCAAGTGGGTTTTTAACTCTTCAGCACAGCGATCTATCCAATTAGTAAAAGTAGGCTCTTGTTGGTAAAGTTCCGCCGCCATATTGACGTACTGCGCCCCTTGAGGAGAAAACATAAAGGCCACAGGGCGATGGCTGGGTGCTTCGTAATGAGTTGAAACGCGCTGCGGATCTGGGTTGTTTGCCCTCACCCTAAATCCCTCTCCCACCTCACCCTGCCCTCTCCGATCCCCCCTGCCCCCCTTTTTAAGGGGGGTAGGAGAGGGAGATGGAAGTTTCTTTTGCTGGAGAGGGACTTTAATTTCTTGCCCCCCTTCTCCCAAGCTTGGGAGAAGGGGCTGGGGGATGAGGGCTGATAGCGTTTGCACCGCATCATCAACGTTCTGACACACCGCTATCCGGCGGTAGTCAAAATTTCTTCTCCCAACTTGCAGGGTATAAGCCACATCAGCCAAGTTCAAATCGGGATGCTGTTGCAGATGTGCAACTAAATTCTCAGTAGCAGCGTCCAAAGCCGAACTCGTTTTCGCTGAGATTATCAATAAATGGGATTTCTTCTCCTCTCTCTTCGCCCTCCTCGCCCTCTTCTCACTCTCCTCTAACACCACATGAACATTAGTACCACCCACCCCGAAAGAACTAACTCCAGCGCGACGGGGAATGCCGTTAGCCTGCCATTCGGCGAGCTTAGTATTGACGTAAAACGGGCTGTTGGCAAAATCTATCAGAGGATTTGGTTCCTCAAAGTGCAAACTGGGCGGTATTTGTCGGTGTTTGAGGGCGAGGACGGTTTTAATTAATCCAGCGACTCCAGCGGCTGCATCTAAATGACCGATATTGGTTTTAACCGCACCTATAGCGCAAAAATTACGTCGATCGCTCTGAAAGGCTTGAGTCAGGGCCGCAATTTCGATCGGATCGCCTAAAGCCGTTCCCGTGCCGTGCGCTTCAATGTAGGTGATGGTTTCTGGTTCGACTTCTGCGATCGCTTGGGCGGTTCTAATTACCTTGGCTTGGCTGTCGATGCGGGGGGCGCTGTAGCTAACTTTGTCGCCCCCATCGTTGTTGATCGCAGAACCTTTGATGATGGCATGAATCGAATCGCGATCGCTTAAAGCTTCTGCCAATCTCTTTAAAACTACGATTCCCACTCCTTCACCCGATACAGTTCCTTGAGCCTTGGCATCAAAAGCGCGGCAATGTCCGTCGGGAGAGGCGATTCCGCCTTCGGTATAGAAGTAACCGATTTGGCGGGAGCCATTAATAGAAACGCCTCCAGCTAAAGCTAGATCGCATTCCCCGTTCAACAGGCTTTGACAAGCTAGATGCACGGCGACTAGCGATGTCGAACAGGCAGTTTGAACTGTATAACTCGGTCCTTCTAAATTGAGTTTGTAGGAAACGCGGGTGGTGAGGAAGTCTTTATCGACTGCAATTAAGAGTTGGTCTTCATCTAACTCGCCCGCTCGATAGCGATCGTAAATATTGAATAAATAATCGCTCAAACTCGCACCAGCAAAAATGCCGATTCCACTCGGTCGCAATTCGCCGTTATAGCCAGCATTTTCTAATGCTTCCCAAGCAGATTCTAAGAATAGTCGCTGCTGCGGATCGGTAATTTCTGCTTCTCTGGGGTTGAAGTTAAAGAAGTTGGCATCAAATAATTCTACGTCTTCTAATATTGCGCCTGCTTTGACGTAATTATTCTGGTTTATTACTTCTCGATCGCATCCTAATTTTAATAGCTCTTCGTCGGTAAAGCCGGAGATCGATTCGACGGAGGTTTGCAGGTTTGACCAAAAGCGATCGATGTTGTTTGCTCCAGGGAAGCGCCCTGCCATCCCGATAATGGCGATTTCTGAACCGTTGATGGGAGATTCTTTCAGCATGGTTGGTGGGAGTTAAGGCTTTTGATATAGAACCACAGATGTAGACGCGCTAGCGGCTTCCCGCAGGGTACACAGATAAACACAGATGTACTTGATAAGTTATCGTTTTCTCTATTGGTTGATTTTTCCGATTTGTTGCATTTTTGCTAGGCGTTCTTTTTGTCTGTTTTTACTATGTCTAATGTTGGCGATCGATATGTTGTCGATCGGGGTGGATTTTGAGGTTCGATCGAGGTGTCTGGCTAAAGAGTCAATGGTGGGATATCTAAACATTTCTATGAGAGAGATTTCAGTATTAAATTTTTCTTGCAATTGGCTATTGACTTTTATCATTAATAATGAATTGCCTCCCAAGTCGAAGAAGCTATCGTGAATTCCTATTCGATCGACTTTGAGATATTGCTGCCATACGGTAGCAATAATTTTTTCTGCCTCTGTTTGCGGGATGACGTAATTAACTTCTAGTTCTGGGCGGCTATCTGACTGTTGGGGCAATGCTTTAAGATCGATTTTGCCGTTTGGTGTAAGCGGGAAATTGTCTAGCCGTATTACTGCCGCAGGAACCATGTATGAGGGTAATTTTTGTTTAAAGAAGTTTCGTAAGTCGCTAGTAGAAAGTTCTAACTCTGGCTGAGTGACTAGATAGGCTACTAGTTGTCGATTTCCTGGCTCGTCTTCCCTGAGTAAAACTAAACTGGCTTTAACTCCTGGGTATTGACTTAAAACGGCTTCAATTTCTGAAGTTTCAACTCTAAATCCTCGAATCTTGACTTGTCGATCGAGCCTTCCCAAAAACTCGATATTGCCATCGGCAAGATAGCGAACTAAGTCCCCACTGCGGTACATTCGCGCCCCTAATTCTTTACTAAAGGGGTTGGAAATAAAGCGATCGTCTGTCAGTTCTGGACGATGGAGATAGCCCCTAGCTAGGTTCGTACCGCCGATGTATAGTTCTCCAGGAATCCCGATGGGAACTGGCTGAAGAAATGGATCTAAAATGTAAGTTTGAACCCCACTGATGCTGTTGCCAATATTCAAAGTCGATCCCGATTCTGGCAGGCGATAGCTGGTGCTGACTACAGTGGCTTCAGTAGGTCCGTAGGTGTTAATTAAAGAGCAATTATTCGCACACTTTCGCCAATTTTCTACAGATTCTGATGGTGCTTGCTCTCCGCCGATAATTGTCAAGCGCAGCGAAGGGGGTAATTGCAATTCTGCTGTAGCTAGATCCGCAGTCAATTGGTGCCAGTAAGCAGTTGGTAAATCTAATACTGTCAGGGCCCAATCTTGGCAAGCTCGAACGAATTTTCTGGCCGAACCGAGCATTTCGTCGGTACGCAACACTAAAGTAGCGCCAGCAGCCAGACAAGGATAGATTTCTTCAGCCGCAGCATCGAAACTAATAGAAGCAAATTGTAAAATGCGATCGCTTTGAGTTATTTCATATTCTTCAATTGCAGTTTGGGTGAAGTTGACTAAAGATTGATGTTGAACCATTACCCCTTTGGGCGTTCCGGTAGAACCAGAGGTGTAGATAACGTAGGCAAGGGCTTGAGAGTTGAAATCGGCTACTTGGCTTGCCTTCCCCTCTCCCAAGCTTGGGAGAGGGGTGCCCGATAGGGCGGGGTGAGGGCTGGATTTCCAGTCAGAATCGAGACAGACTACTTGGGCGTGGTGTTCTGGGAGGTTGGGGAGGAGGTGGGATTGAGTTACCAAGACTGGCGCTTGGGAATCTGCCAGCATGAAGGCTAAACGCTCTTGAGGATAAGTAGGATCTAAGGGAACGTAAGCGCCGCCTGCTTTGAGAATGCCGAGAATTCCTACTACCATGTCTAAAGAACGCTCGACGCAAATTCCTACTAAAACCTCTGGTTTGACACCGAGTTGTTGTAGGTAACAAGCAAGATGATTGGCTTTTCGATCGAGTTCTTGGTAAGTAAGTTTCTGTTCGCCAAAAATCACAGCGATCGCATTTGGTGTCTTCTCTACTTGCTCTTCAAACAACTGATGAATACAACCCTCTTTAGGGGCGCAATGCATTGTGCCCCTACTTCTGACTCCTGACTTCTGACTCCTGACTTCTAATAACTGCTGGCGTTCTGCATCTGTCAATATTGACAAATCTTGGAGGCGTTGCTGGGGATTACTAATAATGCTCTCTAGTAGAGTTTGGAAATGCCCTAGCATCCGCTCGATCGCATCTGAATCAAAACGCTCGCGATCGTAAGCTAGGGTAACAGAATATTCTGCTCCTACTTCTACGGTTAACTCCAAAGGATAATTAGTCCTGTCAAAACCCTCAGCCCTTTCAATTTCTAGGTTTGCAACCCGTTGTTGTAAGGAAAAATCTGAAGGATAGTTTTCAAAAACGAAGATATTTTCAAATAACGACACGCCTTGAGGAATATCGCTCCACTTTTGGACTTCTGACAGCGGACTGTATTCGTAATGTTGTGCTTCTAGTTGCTGTTGCTGGAGTTGTTGCAGCCAAGAAAGGAGAAATGCTTCTGGTTCTACTTGGATTCTGGCTGGCAGGGTATTGATAAAATTCCCCACCATCGAATCTACATTTTTTAAGGTATAAGGACGACCGGAGACAACCGTTCCAAATACTACATCCGATTCCCGACTGTAGCGACTTAAGAGGATAGCCCAAACTCCCTGCATCAAAATATTGGGAGTGAAATGCTGCTGTTTAGCTAGAGAATTCAATGCGGCTGTAGTAGCTGAAGATAGATATATTTGCTGCTGGGCGTAGCTTCCCACTTGGTAAGAGCGAGAGCGACGATGCTTGTCTACCCACAACCGGATGGGGGCGGTAAAACCCTTTAATTTCTCGCGCCAAAAGGCTTCAGCTTTGGATAAGTCTTGTTGCTGCAACCAAGCGATGTAGTTTCGATAAGGAGGAGATGGCGGTAAAGATAAATTTGCATCTTGATAGTAGGCAACAACTTCCTGAAAGATTAGAGGTAAAGACCAGCCATCGAGTAATAAGTGATGAGCAGTCCAAATAAAGTGATAGCTATCCTCGGCTTGACGGATTAAGTGAAAACGCATCAAAGGCGCTTGAGAAAGTTCAAAGCCTTGCTTTTCATCGGTTTGTAGCAAATCCTCTAGCTGTTCGGTTCGTTCCTCTAAAGTTAGTTCTCGCCAGTCATATTCTTGCCAAGGAAATTGCACTTGGGGCAGAACTACTTGCAGGGGTTTTTCTAAATCTTTCCAGACAAAAGCAGTTCTCAGAACCGGATGTCTTTCGATCGCTAATTCCCAGGCTTTCATAAAGGCAGCTACATCGAATACTCCCCGCAAATCGAATCTGAGGACATCGACATATACTCCAGATTCTGGGGCTAACAGGGTGTGAAACAGCATCCCCTGTTGCATGGGAGATAAAGGGTAAGCGTCTTCGATGTTTTTGAAGGTAGTATCGAGTTGTGCTTGCGTAAACCGAACGAGGGGAAAATCTGATGGGGTATAGCCTCCAGCATCGGGAGACTGACAGTGGGCGATGAGCGATCGCAGTTTCTCGATAAAACTTTGAGCGAGATTTTCAATAGTCTCGTGGCGCTGCAAGGTTTGGCTGTAAGTCCAGCTTGTTTTTAATTGCCCTTCAGAGATATGACTGTCAATTTCCAGCACGTAAGAACGATTCCCCAAAGGACTACAGGGCAGACTGGGTGAATCTTCGTCTAATTCAAATAAAGAAGAGCGAGTAAAGCTTTGGTCGAATTGTCCTAAATAATTGAAACTAACTGTTGCTTTATTTTCATTCTTGAAGTCCGCGCAGGCGGACTTTGTTTGTGTAGCCGCGTTCGCGCAGCGTCTCCGCAGGAGATATTCATTCGCCAGGTTTTGAGACAGATACCGCAGTACCCCGTAGTTAAATCCTCGATTGGGGATGCCTCGCAGTTGTTCTTTGATTGTTTGTAAAGCTTTCCTAGCAGCAGTTATCTCGATTTCGCCCAAATCTAAAAACACCGGAAATACAGTCGTAAACCAACCTACAGTTCTCGATACATCCACGTCGGGAAAGATTTCTTCTCGTCCGTGCCCTTCTAAATCTAGTAATAAAGCAGGTTCCCCCGTCCACTCGGCAAAGGCTTGGACTAAGGCTGTCAAAAGCACGTCATCGATCTGGGTGCGATAAGCAGCAGGAACTTGTTGCAGTAATGCTTTGGTTTCCCGGCTGCTCAATTTGACTTCGATCGTTTGATTGTCGGCAACTGTATTGCTTCCTCCAGGAAAATCCACAGGTAAGTCGTTCCCTGGCTGTTCCTGGAACCAGAAATCTCGTTCTGAGTTGAGATCGAATTCAGCCCTCACCCCCAACCCCTCTCCCAAGCTTGGGAGAGGGGAGCCGGAGGCAGGGTGAGGGCCAGCAAAGTAGTTCATCGTCACCGGATTTCGCATGAGTTCTGCGGACTGAGCGTAGACAGCCAGTTTTTCTGCCCATTGTTTGAATGAAGTGGTTTTGGGCGGTAAAGCGATACGTTGCTCCACAACAGGCTGCGCCAACGCTCGATTTTGACTCAGTTGCTCGTAGGCTGTTTGTAAATCTTCTAGTAAGACTCGCCAAGAGACACCATCAATTACTAAGTGATGAACGATTATCAGCAAGCGACTGTGACTGCCGCAGTCAAAGAAAGCCGATCGCCAAAGACAACCAGATTCTAGATTGAAACTAGCTTGTAACTCGGCTTCTAATCTCTGAATTTCTAACTTTTGTTCTGAACTTGATAAGTGAGACAAATCATATTTAAAATGAGGTACAGATCCATCTGGTTTCAGACAGATTTGTTGCCAACAATCGCCTGTTTGTACGAACCGCATTCGTAAGGCATCGTGATGAGTTAATAAACTAGCGATCGCAGTTTCTAAAAGTTGCGAATTCGTCCCAGGTTTAACTGATAGCCACAATGATTGATTCCAGTGGTGCATTTCCTGAAACTGTTCTGCAAAGAACCAGTGCTGAATCGGAGTTAAAGGAACATCGCCCGTTACCACACCTTGTTCGGCGACAATTTCTGGCGCGGTATCGACTACTAGGGCTAATTCCGCGATCGTTTGATATTGAAATAGTTGCTTGGGGGTGAGACGCAAACCTTGTCGATCGGCTTTAGAGATAACAGCTATGGTTAAGATCGAATCTCCACCCAACTCAAAAAAGTTGTCGGATATTCCTACTTGCGGCAAGTTGAGAACTTCTGACCAAATTTCGGACAAAGCTGCTTCTATTGAATTACGAGGTGGGGCAAAACTGCCGGGTAATTCCAATCGATCGGGAATGGGGAGGGCGCGGCGATCGATTTTGCCATTTGGAGTCAGGGGAAGCGAGTCTAAAAACACGAAGCTAGATGGCATCATCTGACTGGGTAACTTTTCGGTGAGAAATACCCGCAAATCTGCCAAGTTTAGGTTAGGAGCGATATAGGCAACTAAATGTTTTTCTCCTGGCGTATCTTCGCGCACTAAGGCAGCAACTTCTTTAACTGCGGGATATTCTTGAATAAATGCTTCAATTTCGCCTAATTCGATGCGATAACCCCGAATTTTGGCTTGATAGTCAACTCGTCCGCGAAACTCGATATTGCCATCGGGCAGCCAGCGGGCTAAATCTCCAGTGCGATACAATCGCGCTCCAGCTTCCGCACTGAAGGGATGGGGGATAAAGTTAGCTGCTGTCAATTCGGGGCGATCGCGATATCCTCTGGCTACCCCTACACCCCCGATATAGAGTTCGCCAAATACGCCAATTGGTACTAGCTGCGATCGCGCATCTAAAATATAAATTTCTGTATTGGTAAAAGGTCGTCCGATCGGGACTAACTGCTCTGCTGCAAGCTCCAGTAGCGGACTTTCAAAATAAGCACTATCGATCGTCGCTTCCGTTACGCCAAAAGAGTTAATTAATCTAGTATCTGCACCGCAAAACTGTTGGAATTTCTGATACTCTCTTACATACCAACTATCGGAACCGCAAGCCAGCAAGCGCATAAAATCAAGGTTTTGTCCGGTGTCGGCGAGGTATTGGATCAGGTGGCGTAACACCACCGGGACGAATTCGGCACAGTCAACCCCTTCCCGACGCATCAAATCGTAAAGTTCTCTAGGAGATAGCAAGAAATCGCGAGGACAAAGTACCAACTTGCCACCAGAACACAGCGCCCTGACTAAATCTCCGGCAAAGACATCAAAGGAGAAGTTAGCCATTTGCAGGTGAGTGTGAAGCGATCGCAATTGGTAAGCCTTTTCCCAAGCTAGATAAGCATCAACTAAGCTGCGATGTTCCACCATTACCCCTTTAGGTTGTCCTGTAGAACCAGAGGTGTAGATGACGTAAGCCAAGTTGGTTGGGTTTTGGGTTGGTAGGGGCGCACTAGCGAAGCCATGCCCGCCAGGGCTATTGCATTGCGCCCCTACATCTTCGGTATCGAGGCAGACTACTTGGGCGTTATGTTTGGGTAGGGTGGTGACTAAATGAGATTGAGTTAGCAATACTGGCGCTTGCGAGTCTGCCAGCATGAAGGCTAAACGCTCTTGAGGATAGCTAGGATCTAAGGGAACGTAAGCGCCGCCAGCTTTGAGAATTGCCAGAATTCCTACTACCATGTCTAAAGAACGCTCGACGCAAATTCCTACTAAAACTTCTGGTTTGACACCGAGTTGTTGCAGGTAATGGGCGAGATGGTTCGCTCGTTCGTTGAGTTCTTGGTAAGTTAGATGTTCTTCCTCAAGGACAACCGCGATCGCATTTGGTGTCTTTTCTACCTGCGCTTCAAACAACTGATGGATACAGGAATAATTCTCCCCATCTCCCCATCTCCCCATCTCCCCATCTCCCTCTCTCCCCATCTCCCCATCTCCCCATCTCCCCATCTCCCCATCTCCCTCTCTCCCACTCCATTCCACTAACAACCACTGGCGTTCTACATCTGTAAGTAAAGGTAAGTCTGCTATATGCTGTTCGGGATTGCTGACGATGCTGGCAAGTAACGTTTGCCAATGACTCATCATCCGGGCGATCGTTTGGGCAGAAAATAGATCGGTGTCATACTCTACAGCAGCGGCTAATCCTGCTTCTGTCTCTGTCAAACTCAAATCGAGATCGAACTTGGCGATACCGGGATCGATGTCCAGCGGTGTCATCTGCAAGCCGTCAAGCTCTAAAGGCGGCAGGGGAGCATTATTCAGCGCAAACATCACCTCAAACAAAGGAGATCTGCTTAAATTGCGTTCTGGGTTGAGGGCTTCTACTAACTTTTCAAACGGCAAGTCTTGATGAGCGTAAGCCTCTAAAGTAACTTCTTTGACTCTGGCTAGTAATTGGCGAAATGTGGGGTTATCGCCTAAATAAGTACGCAATACTAAGGTGTTGACAAAAACGCCGATCGCGGGTTCAATTTCTGGGCGGTTGCGGTTAGCAATTACTGTACCGACAACGATTTCATCTTGGGCGGCGTAGCGATGCAGCAAGACTTGAAACGCTGCCAGCAAAGTCATAAACGAAGTAGTATCTGTTTGCTGACTTAAGTTTTTAAGGCTCTCAGATAGTTCTAACGAGAGGTTGAAAAAATATTTAGCCCCGCAAAAGTTTTGGACGGGCGATCGCGGTTTATCAGTAGGAAGTTCTAAAATTGGTAGATCTTGAAGTTGTTCTTGCCAGTAAGCTAATTGGCGATCGAATACTTCTCCTTGCAACCATTGGCGCTGCCAAATAGCAAAATCAGCATATTGAATGGGTAATTCTGGTAAAGATAAAGGTATATTTCTAGAGAAAGATTTATAAAATTCAGCTAGTTCCCGTACTAATACTCCTAAAGACCAACCATCGAAGACAATATGGTGGGCGACGAGTAAGAGAACGTTTTCAGTTTCGTTTAGTTGTAAGAGTCGGACGCGAAGTAGGGGATCTTCGGTTAAGTCGAAGGGTTGATGAGTTTCAGAAATTACTATTTGGGCGATCGCGTTTTGCTGTTCTGAAGCTGAAAGTTCTTGTAGGTTGGTGACTGCTACAAGGATTGTCAAACTGGGGCGAATAATTTGAATTGGCTGTCCGTCTACAGTGGAAAAATTAGTTCGGAGGGCTTGGTGGCGCGAGACGATTCGATCGAGGCTTTGTTCTAAAGCGGTGATGTTGACGGAACCTTGGAGTTTGACAGCTATGGGTTCGTTATAAAAGGCGTTGTCTGGATCGAATTCGTGGAGAAACCACAGCCGTTGTTGGGCGAAGGAAAGGGGGATGTTTTGGGTGTGAGAACGTGGAGGGATGGTTTCTGGCGTGGGGGCGATTTTGCCCTGCAAGCGTTGGGCTAGTAGGGCTTGTTTGGTTGGGGAAAGTTGCGATCGCCTGGTGAGGATTTCGGCTTTGGTTTTGGACATGAGGGTGTGAGGCGTGGGGTGTTTTTTTAACGCAGAGGGGCGCAGAGGTTAGCGCAAAGTTACGCAGAGTTTTGATCTAGGTGAGGAGTTGGAGGTAGTCGGGTAAGGGTTGAATGCGGGTGAGATCGTTTTCGAGGATGGTTAGTTTTTCGTGTCGATCGATTTCTTTGAATCCAGCAAATTTGTAGGTGATGTACATCTGCCGATTGCGATCGTTGGGGAGGAATTTGGCGAGCAGTTTTACCTGGTTATCTTTGGCTAAGCGCATGATGTGATTGATCGTGACGGTTCCTACGCCTCTAGACATGACGCGACAAGACATTAGTAATAGTTCGATCGTCCAAGTATTTTCTTGGCATTTGAGGAGGGTTAAGCCGATTTTTCCATATGTGCCATATTTGTCTTCTAAACTGGCGATTAGGAGTTTGTGTTGGGGCGATCGGCTAAAATAATTGAGTTCTTCGTAGGAATAGGTGTAACCAGTCGTATTTAGTTGGTGGGTTCTAACTGTGAGTTCTTCGGCTCGTTGTAAGTCCGATTCGCCTGCGGGAGATATTGTTAGTTTCATTTGGAGGGTAGCGAGAAATTCATCTGGCGTTCCGACAAATTCTGCTTCTTTTTGTTGGCGTTTGATATCGCTGAGATACATCGAGCGACGCTGCTTAGAATCCTCGGTAATAAATCTGGGATTCATGGCAGGCAAATCGACGATTTTATCTATATCTAAGGCATTAATGCAGAGAACTTGCGGCAGAGAGTATTTGACTTCTTCTAATTCAAACGAACTATCGTCGATAAAAGCTATACTGTCGATGCCAATATTGAGCAACCTGGAAATTTCTTGGATCGAATACGATTTGCGATTCCAATTAATTTGAGGATAAAGGAAATATTCATACAGTCCAATTTCTAGGAGCTTATTTATCGCTGCTTCTGCATCGTTTTTGCTGGCAATAGATTGGAGAATACCGCGACGATCTAGAGTTTGAATCGCATCAACTACACTCTGTCTGACCGACAGGCGATCGCCTTCTAACAACACGCCATCCCAAATCGTATTATCTAAATCCCAAACTACACATTTAATCGTTGTTTGAGAATCTGCCTTAATTTTAGTTGGCTCTGATTGTACGCTAATCATCTTCTCACCAAAAGCTCGCGCTAACATCTGTATTTATCTGTGGTCATTATTCAAAAATTCCTGATACCCATAATCAGCGATCGTAATTTGTTGAATCTGGGTACTACCTTCAATAATTTCCATAATTTTTGCATCTCGCCAATATCTCTGAACTGAATATTCGCTACTGCAACCATTGCCACCATGAATTTGCACGGCATCGCTGGCTACTTTATTAGCAATTACTGAGGCAAAATATTTAGCGATCGATGTTTCTTGAATCGATTTAGGATCGCCAACTTGTTTGAGATAACCAGCCTGATAGCACAACAATCTAGCAGCTTTAATATTAGCGATCGCCTCCGAAATCATTTGTCTGATTAATTGATGTTCTTTCAAATAAACATTAAATTGCTGTCTTGCATCTGTATATTTCAGAGAAGCTTCTAAACAAGCTCGAGCAATACCAACGCAACCCCAAGCGACGCTATATCTACCCCAATCTAAAGCTGAAGAAGCTACATAAGCAAAACCAAAACCAGGTTTGCCAACTAAGTTATCTGAAGGAATTACACAATCATCTAAGTGCAATTCGGCTAGCATGGAAGCTTTTACGCCTACCATTACTGAAATTGATTTAATTGCTAGCCCTGGACGATCCTTTTCTACTAAAAAAGCGCAATATTGACCTTCACAAACAGCAAAAACTAGAAACACATCGGCTATTTGTCCGTAAGTAATCCATTTTTTTTGTCCGTTTAAAACGTAAGAATTATCTGCTAACTTAGCTGTGGTTTCTATACTTTTAGCATCGCTACCGACATGAGGTTCGCTTAAAGCAAAAGCAGCAATTACTTCACCAGTGGCTAATTTAGGCAGCCAGTATTCTTTTTGCGATCGACTTCCCCACTTCAACACAGCACGAGCAACCATGCTATGAACTGTCAGCAAACTCCGCAAAGAAGAACATCCGCGTCCAATTTCTTCATTCAGCAATCCATAAGCGATCGGATCGAGATTGCTACCGCCAAATTCTGTCGGTATTAAAGCACCTAAATACTCTTTTTCAGCTAGCTTTTGAATTAAATTTGGAGGTGTATGCTCTTCACGATCGCACCAATCTGCATAAGGAATAATTTCGTCATTGACGAATTCTCTAAATGCGGTTTGAGCGTCTTTTTGTTGTGGAGTTAGTTCGATCTTCATCGTCATTTTCCGGCTAAGACAGCCATTTTACGTTCTATTAAATTTGACATCGCCTCGATCGTTCTAAAGTTTTCAAAATCGAGATCTTCGTTTTCGATCGCCACCTTAAATTCTTGCTCGATAAATAGAACTAATTGCATGGCAAACATGGAATTGACAAATCCGAGAGCAAAAATATCTTCATTATCTTGAAGTTGATGGCTGCCGAAAAATTGAGCCAGAAATTGTTTGATTTTAGTTTTGGTTTGTTCCATGATGAAAGAGAATAAAGACCACAGATAAACACAGATAAACACAGATAGAATTGATGGGTTATTGGTTCGCACCAGAGGTTAAATTTTATTGTAGGTGTAGAAACCCTGTCCGCTTTTTTGACCATACAATCCCGCATCGACCATTTTTTTGAGTAAAGTACACGGTCTATACTTACTGTCGTTGAAGCTTTCGTAAAGGACTTCGATCGAGAACAAAATTGTATCTAACCCAATTAGATCCGCAGTTTCTAAAGGTCCCATTTTGTGACCGAAACAGGTTTTAAAAATTCGATCGACTTCAGCAGCTTCAGCTACTTTCTCTTGCAACAGAAACACTGCTTCGTTAATCGTCAACATCAATATCCGGTTAGACACAAACCCAGGCGAATCGTTGACAACGATCGATTCTTTGCCCATTTGAGATAATAGTTGTTGGGCGGTTGCAATAGTTTCTTCGCTGGTGTGATATCCGCGAATTACTTCTACCATCGGCTTCATTGGTACTGGGTTCATAAAGTGCATACCAATGACTTTAACTGGGCGCTGAGTGACTGAAGCAATGTGAGTAATAGAAATCGCAGAAGTATTAGCCGCAAAAACTGATTCTGGAGGGCAAATACTATCTATTGTTTTATAAACCTCCTCTTTAATATGCCATTTTTCAGTCACATTTTCGATCGCAAATTCAGCTTCTCGTAAAACCTGGTAATCTGTCGAAAACTTAATGCGATCGCAAATCTCATCAGGATTGCTTGAGGTTTTATCCTTCTGAAAAAAACCTTGAAAGCGGATATTGTTTTTAATCTCTCGTTTGGCGCGTTTTAGAACTTCATCTGAAATATCCAAAAGCATCACGCTATGACCTGTTTGAGCGAGGTTTTGGGCTAACCCTACACCCATAACACCCGCTCCAATTACACCAACTACCTTAATCTCCATAACATTCATCTGTGTTTATCTGTGTTTATCTGTGGTTCTATTAAAATCTTCTAGTCGAGCAAAATTTTAACGAACCTGCTGTATTTCAAGATCTACCTCTTCTTCCGGTAAACCTTCTAATTCCTCGATTAGCATCTCTTCGATAACCAAAGCCAACTCAGCTACAGATGGGGCTTCAAACAAAGCTCTAACTGGCAGTTCTACTTCAAAACATTTCCGTAATTGAGAAACTAGAACGGTTCCCGTTAAAGAATCTCCACCTAAAGCAAAGAAGCTGTCGTGAATCCCTACTGTTTCTATGCCTAATAATTCCTGAAAAATCTCAGTAATTCGTCGTTCGATGTCGTTAGTAGGAGCGACATATTCATTCTTTAAGTTAGGGCGTGCGTGTGAAGAATAAACCGCGATCTTAGGTTCTAAAGCCTGCAATATTTCCTTTCCTGCCTGTGCCGCAATAACGTGTTCTCGGAAAGGTTTAAATTCCGAAAAAGCAGCTACTTTTACAAATCCGCAATCTTTGAGCGATTCTTGCCATTTTTCCGCCGATAAAAAGGGATTGCCCATATTGCGCTTGCCAGTTTCATCTTCGATCGGTTTCATAATTAAAGCGTCGATGACTTCAGCTTCTAAAGTAGCTTGAGTGGTTTCCCACAGCAGTAACAAGCCTCCAGGAACTAGTAAAGAACGCACGCGATCGAGGATTTCTGTGATATTTCGGGCTACGTGCAGCACTTTGAAAGCAACTATGACATCAAAGCTTTGTTCTTCGTAACCTTGAGCAGATAAAGGAGTTTCGATATCTAGCAACCGATACGACACAAATGGATAGTTGCTAAATTTCTTTTTGGCAGCATTTAAGAAGAAACTACCGACATCAGTAAAGGTATATTCGGTTTGTTCGGCTGGCAAAATCGGCAGCAGTTCGGCGGTAGCAGTTCCAGTTCCAGCCCCAACTTCTAATATTCTGAGTCTTTTTTCGGGCAGTAAGGCTTTAACTACTGAAGCTAAACACTCCCGTAAAATCGAGTTGTAGTAGTTATTAGAAGGCAAGTTTTGAATGCTAAATTCACCTTCTTTCACTAAAGTAGAAACGTGCAACTCTAAAGGTTCTTGTTTGCCAGTCAAGATCGCTGGTAGATTCTCGCCATAGAGTTGGAGAAGTTCTATTTGTTGGGAAGTGTCTTCATAAGCAATTTTGACTCGATCGACAAGTTCAGAAATAGTCTCTGTCGCTACAGTAGATAAATCAGCAAATAGTTCTCGGTTTTGCTTTAAGTCTCCTTGTTCTACTAAGATATTCAGCCATCGATCGATCAATTCCCAATATCGAGGAATAATCTGACATTGTTGACATAACTGTTCGCAAGTGTAGCGATCGTCTGCCTCATTAAAAGTACCCAAACGTCTAAAACAAAGGTTAATATAGGCAAGACACAAACGATCTAGTTGCTCTCTTTTTTCTTCGTAAGTTTGCTCGTCAAATCCTGCTAGTCCTTCCTTAGCTCGATTTTGACCTGCTAATACCAAAGATTGCCAAATCTCTAAAGAATCATTATTTACTCCTGACTCCTGACTCCTGACTTCTGACTTCGCTTCTATCCAGTATCTTTGGCGTTCAAACGGGTAGGTTGGTAAGGCAACGCGATAACAGACATTATGGCTGTGAAATTTCGCCCAATCGATCTTGACTCCTGCCAACCAAAGTTGTCCTAAACTGTTGAGAATGAAAGCCAGATCCGATCGCCTTTCGTAAGAATATGGCAGCGAAGGTAAAATAGTGCGATCGCCCGATAAAGATTGCAGTGCTAAACTACTCAAAGTCTGTCCCGTACCGACTTCTAACAAAATCGGACTCAACTTTCGCTCTAACTCCTGCAAGCCATCAGCAAACCTAACTGTTTGGCACAGATGTTTTGTCCAGTAGTGTGGATCTGTTGCTTGTTCGGGTGTAATCCAAGTCCCCGTAACGTTAGAAATATAGGGAATTTGTGGAGGATATAGTTTGACAGTTTTGACTAACTCCGTAAAAGCAGGTGCGATCGCTGTCATCATGTCAGAGTGAAAAGCATGAGAAGTTTGTAACTGACGACAAGCAATCCCTTCAGCAGTCAAACGACTTGCCAACTCCTCCACCGCCTCTGTAGTTCCAGCCACCACGCACATCGACGCACCATTAATCGCCGCCACAGAGAGTGTGGGGTTTGCCCTCACCCCCGTCCCCTCTCCCAAGCTTGGGAGAGGGGTGCCCGATAGGGCAGGGTGAGGGCTGGATTCAGGCTTCAACCAACCTCTCACTTCCTCTTCCGACAAAGGAACCCCTAGCATTGCCCCCGCTGGCAAGTCTTGAATCATTTGCGCTCTTTTACCGACTAGGGTGAGAGCATCTTCTAAAGACAAGACTCCCGCTAGCGTAGCGGCGACATATTCCCCTATGCTGTAACCGATCGCAGCTATTGGCTCAATTCCCCAAGATTGCCACAACTTGGCTAAGGCATACTCGATGACAAAGATGGCTGGTTGAGTCAGATAAGTTTGATTTAGCTTTTCGCTAGCTGCATCTGGCGGTTCCAAACTGCGCCCCAGCATTTGTCGCAAATCGATTCCCGTTTGCTTGTCCTTCGTCTCTGGCTCGCTGTTGGGAGGATAGATTACTTTCTTGAGATCGATGCCCAAAAGGGGGTTGAGGAAAGTGCAACAGCGATCGAATTCTGCTTGAAATGTGGGTTCAAATTGGTATAGTTCTCGCCCCATGTTGACGTACTGAGTTCCCAAGCCAGAGAACATGAAGGCGATGGGACGTTCTTTAGTTTCCTGGTTGCCAGTCAAAACTCGTTTAGGATCTTGCAAGGCAGCGATCGCATCTGGTAGATCTTGGCAAACTACTACCCGTCTATGGTTAAAAGCATGACGACCGACTTGCAAAGTGTAAGCCACATCAGCCAGATTTAAATCGGGATGCTGTTGCAGATGTGCGATTAAATTCTCCGTAGCTACTTCTAAAGCCGAACTCGTTTTCGCCGAAAGCACTAACAATTGGTGTTTCCTCTCCTCACTCTTCGCCCTCCCCTCACTCTCCTCCAACGCCAAATGTACGTTCGTTCCTCCAATGCCAAAGGAACTCACTCCAGCACGACGGGGCGTACCGTTGCTGTGCCACTCAGATAACTTGGTATTGACGTAGAAAGGACTGTTAGCAAAGTCGATTTCTTGATTTGGTCGATCGAAGTGCAAACTAGGCGGAATTTCTTGATTTGCTAGCGCCAGAACCGTTTTAATTAATCCTGCGACTCCGGCGGCTGTATCTAAATGGCTGACGTTAGTTTTCACCGAACCAATGGCGCAAAAACTCGATTTCTGAGTGCGGGCGCGAAACACCTTTTCTAAAGCCCTAATTTCGATCGGATCGCCTAAAGCCGTACCGCTACCATGAGTTTCAATGTAGGTGACACTCTCCGGTTCAAAACCCGCGATCGCTTGGGCAGAGGCAATAACTTCAGCTTGCCCTGCTACACTAGGGGCGGTATAACTTACCTTCGTCGCCCCGTCGTTATTGATGGCAGAACCCTTAATGACAGCATAAATGCGATCGCGATCGGCAACTGCATCCGCTAATCGTTTGAGGACGACAATCCCCACCCCGTTACCGTAGGGACCTCCTTGGGCGTTAGCATCGAAGGCGCGAGTCTTGCCATCGGGCGAAAGTATCCCCCCCGGTTCGTAAAGATAACCTTCTCGGTGAGGCACTTGAACAGTAATTCCGCCAGCCAGCGCCAGATCGCATTCGTAACTCAGTAAGGCGCGATATGCTAGATGGACGGCAACTAGAGAGGTGGAACAAGCCGTCCCGACGCTCAAACTCGGACCTTTGAGGTTTAATTTATAAGAAACTCGCGTCGGCAAAAATTCCTGTTCGTTGCCCATCCCGATTTGCCAATTTAGAGACTTGACGAGTTGGCGGTGGGAACTGAGGTTGTTGAGCAAGTAGTCGCTCATGCTAGCTCCGGCATATACCCCCGTCAGGTTATTATCGGTTTTGGGGTCGTATCCGGCATTTTCTAAAGCTTCCCAGGCACATTCGAGGAAAATTCGGTGTTGCGGGTCCATGATTTCCGCTTCTCTGGGAGAGCAATCGAAGAATTGAGCGTCAAACTTCTCGATATCTTCTAAAACAAACCCAGCTTTGACGTAGTTAGGTTCTTTCAATAAGGCTGGATCTACACCACAAGCAAGTAACTCCTCATCGGTGAAGTCGGAAATCGATTCCACCCCATCGCGAAGATTTTGCCAAAAGCGATCGATATTTTTCGCCCCTGGAAACCTACCAGCCATCCCAATAATTGCAATACCCTTCAATTGCTGACTCATAACAAATCTGGTTTGTAAACCTACTTTTTTTCTTTAGTCCGCAGGCGGACTTTGTTTGTGTAGCCGCGCATTCATTCGCCAGGTGCTAAGGAGTAGAACTCTTGCATAAGTCAAAATTTGGGATTTAGAACGCAAAGGAGCCTCCGGCTCCCCTCTCCCTTGGGAGAGGGGTTGGGGGTGAGGGCAGCAATGGATGGTATGAGAACCGGATTTGGTGTCATACGCCTCTCCGACTTTGCTGCATTAGTTCCATTTCTGCTTCTTGTTGCCGTTTTGCTCGTTCCCGGATGGGATCGAAAGAGGTTTCCCCTGCCTGTTTTTGACTGAGATATGCAGCTAAAGTAGCGATCGTCGGATATTCAAATAAGTCAGCGGTGGAAATCTCGCAATTTAAGGCTGCGTGCAGTTTGCTGCGAACTTGCACCAACAGCAGCGAATCGCCACCTAAATCGAAAAAGTTATCCCGAATACTGACTCGTTCTCTACCTAGCATTTCCTGCCAAATAGCACCGATAGTGCTTTCAATCTCGTTTTGGGGAGGGATGTCACCATGCTGAGATTGAGGTTTGGGGGTAATTTCTGTTGGTAGGCTCAAAGTCATATTCTGCTGACTTAGATCCGACAAATCTCGCTTCGATACCAAAACTTGAGAAAGTCCGCTTCCCAAAATTCGGCTGAATACCGTTACGCCCTCTTGAGGTGATAATCCTTGCTGAATGAAGCGGTGTCGGATCGATTTGCCCTCAACCCTATTTTCGGGGTGTTGGGTTTCACTCCGTTCAACCCAACCTACAATTTGTTCGGTAGAAGCAGCATCTTCTAACGCCTCTACTGCCATTCCCACTTCTTGCCAGGTATCCCAGTTAATCGATACAGTAAACCTGCCATTGCTGTTAGTTTCTTGACGAGCAAAAGCATCTAAAAAAGCATTAGCGCTGGCATAATCTGCCTGTCCAAATCCGCCCTCGATCGCCGTTAAAGAAGAACACAAAACCAAGAAATCTAGCGGCACATCTTGAAAAATTCTCTTCAGAACCAGCGTTCCTCGAACTTTAGGATCGAGAATGCTTTCCGCCATTTCTGCCGTTTTCCGCTGGATTGCACCACCTCCAGGCACTCCAGCCGCATGAATAACCCCATTAAATTGACCGAAATGATTTTGGGCTTGAATGATAGCTTGTTGCATTTGTTCGATGTTACTAACATCAGTCGAAATAACTAGAACTTCTGCCCCTAAAGATTCAATTTCTTGGATATAGCGAATTTTGCGAGCGATCGCATCTCGATCGTTGTTATTTGCCAGCCATTGTTGCCATTCTTCTCTTTTTGGAAACCAAGAACGTCCGATTAAAACTAATTTGGCTCGTACCTGTTGAGCTAGATGTTTTGCTAGAACTAAACCGATTCCTCCCAATCCACCAGTAATTAAGTAAACGCCACGTTCCCTTAATTTTGGGGTTGGTGAAGCAACTGTGTCTAAGCGCACGGGTTCAAAGTGTTGCACCCAGCGGTGATTTCCTCGGTAGGCAATAACTGAGTCGAAACCGGCCCCCTCTCCTAGCTCCCCTCTCCTCGTAGGAGAGGGGCTGGGGGTGAGGTTGCGAGGGGTTGGGCGCTGCCCTGAGCTTGCCGAACGGGGTGAGGTCGCCTGTAACTCTTGCAGCAATCGATCGATCGCTTTCTCTTCTCCTCTACTTCCAGTTTGAGGAAGTACGAGATCGATGCTTCTACACTTAATATTTGGGTATTCTTGGGGAATAACTGTTACTAATCCCAGTAAAGTAGCTTTTTGTGCGTCTAGTAACTCTTCTCCAGTTACTTCCTGTAAGTTGTTAGAGATAACTGCAATTTGTAGCTCGTCAGTTAGTTTTCCCAAGGCTTGAGCGAGAAATAACAAGCTGTGATGAGTGGCGAGTGGGGATGAGGATTCAGCAGGGGTGACGTTCCATAAATGAGCGATCGCTTTCGGCTGCAACTGTTGGGCTATCAGGGTATTAACTAAAGCCTTGTAGTCGTCTGCTTCGAGAGGATCGATCGTATAGGAATCGCGACTCAACTTGGCAAACTGCGTACCAACTCGAACTGCGATCGCTTCTTCACCTCTAAGTTTGAGTCGTTCGAGCAATCTTTCTCCCAAGCCGCACTCATCGACAAATACCAAATAGGGCGCAAGAGAGGTTGGAGAAGCCAGCGGCGATAAAGGAGCGAGTTTCCAACTTGGAACGTAGAACCAATCGGCAATATCCGATTTTTCCTGGGTAATCCCACCCTCTGTAGGGGCGCAAAGCATTGCGCCCCTACCATTATCTGTTGCCTTCTGTTCGATCCAATAACGCTGACGCTCAAAGGGATATGTTGGTAAAGGCAAGCGATAGCGGCGCTGATGGGCATAAAAACCCGACCAGTCGATCTTGACTCCAGACAGCCATAATTTGCCCAAAGTATTCAGCAAGAAAGCCACATCCGACTGTTGCTGTTGGGGATGCCGTAATGAAGCCAATGCCACTCCAGATGATTGCTTGCTAGCCAAAGTGCATAAAGTATTTCCCGGACCGACTTCTAAAAGAATCCGATTTGGATCTTCTAATAATTGAGAAATTCCTGCTGAAAAGCGAACCGTTTGCCTGAGATGCTGCGCCCAGTAATTTGGATCTGTAGCTTGGGCGGCTGTAATCCAAGTCCCTGTAAGGTTAGAAATAAAGGGAATCGAGGGAGAATGCAACTTAATTTTTTTGACTTCTTCCCTAAATGCTGCCAAGATGCCATCCATCATCGGCGAGTGAAAAGCATGGGAAGTATGCAAGCGGCGACAGCTTATCCCTTGAGATGATAATTCTTCTTGGAAAAGTGCGATCGCTTCCTCCGTACCCGAAACCACACACGAATTCGGCGCATTAATCGCAGCTATGGAAAGTGTTGAATTTGCCCTCACCCCCTTCCCCTCTCCCAAGCTTGGGAGAGGGGTGCCCGATAGGGCGGGGTGAGGGCTAGATTCAGGGTTTTTCAACCAACCCCTCACTTCCTCTTCTGACAAAGCGACAGAGAGCATCGCCCCAGAAGGTATTTGTTGCATCAGTCGCCCTCTAGCAGCAACTAGGGTTAAAGCATCTTCCAAGCTAAAAACCCCTGCTAGAGTTGCAGCCACATATTCGCCAATACTATGACCGATCGCAGCTTGAGGAGAAATCCCCCACGACATCCACAACTGCGCCAAAGCATACTCGATGACAAATAATGCTGGTTGAGCGATCGCAGTTGGTTTGAGTTTCTCTGCGGCTTCAGTACCTCGTTTGCCCTCTCCCCTGCCCCTCTCCCAAGCTTGGGAGAGGGATGCCGCAGGCGGGGTGAGGGCAGTATTCGGGCTTTCGATCGAACTGGATTTGCGATCGTCGCCATCTGGATAAATTAGCGATCGCAAATCCAGCCCTAAGTGGGGTTCGAGTAGTTGACAACAGCGATCGATCTGCTCTTGAAATACGGGTTCGGTTCGATAAAGTTCTTTCCCCATACCCACATACTGAGTGCCCTGTCCTGGAAACATGAACGCCAGAAGAGGAGTTTTGCCGTCTTCTGTGAAGCTTTGAGAATCTTGAGATTTCAACACCTCGATCGCATCTTCGAGATCTCGACAAACCACCATCCGTCGATGGGGAAAACTGCGGCGACCGACCTGAAGGGTATAAGCTACATCGGCGAGGTTTCGATCGGAATGCTTCTGGAGATATGCCACCAAATTCTCCGTAGCACCTCCCAAAGCCGAACTAGTTTTTGCCGAAAGCACCAATAACTGATACTTTCTCTCCCTCTCTCCCTCTCTCCCTCTCTCCCTCTCTCCAAGGAGTGCTTCTTCCAAGACGACATGAGCATTAGTTCCCCCAATCCCGAAAGAACTGACTCCCGCCCGCCTGGGATGCCCGTTGGACTTCCATTCCTGTAATTGGTGGTTGACGTAGAACGGGCTATGGCTGAAGTCGATCTTGGGATTCGGCTGCTGAAAATGCAAACTGGGAGGAATTAATTGATGTTTCAGGGCTAAAACTGTTTTGATTAAGCCTGCGACTCCCGCCGCTGCATCTAAATGGCCGATATTAGTTTTGACCGAACCAAGAGCGCAAAACCCTTGTTTGTCAGTGCTAGCACCAAAAACTTGCGTCAAAGCAGCAATTTCGATCGGATCTCCCAAAGGCGTTCCCGTACCGTGGGCTTCGATATAAGAAATTGTTTCTGGCTCGATTCCAGCTAGGGCTAGGGCTTCAGCTATTACCTCAGCTTGCCCGTCAACGCTAGGAGCGGTATAACCGACTTTCATCGCCCCATCGTTGTTGATCGCCGCACCTCGGATGACGGCGTGAATGCAATCTCCATCGGCGATCGCTTCTTCTAACCGCTTCAAAACCACGATTCCAGCCCCATGGCCTGGAACTGTACCTTTGGCTTCAGCATCAAAAGCGCGACAGTGCCCATCGGGAGATAAAATCCCCCCTTCTTGATATAAATAGCCAGTTTTGGGAATAGCAGATACAGTAATCCCCCCAGCTAAGGCTAGATCGCACTGATAGGCGAGCAAACTTTGACAAGCCATGCTGACAGCTACTAATGAAGTGGAGCAGGCAGTTTGTACGTCAATACTCGGCCCTTTGAGATTTAACTGATAAGAAACGCGAGTAGTTAAGAAATCTTTGTCATTCCCCAGCAGGGTTTGATAGCCGATGGCTGATTCTAGAAATTGGCGATCGGGAGCAACATTAAATAATAAATACCCATTCCAACCCACACCCGCATAAACGCCAATTTTGTCTTTATAAGTCTGGGAGTCATAGCCCGCATCTTCTAAAGCTTCCCAAGCACATTCCAAAAAAATCCGGTGTTGGGGGTCGATGCGGCTGGCTTCTTGAGGATTGAAACCAAAGAAGTCGGCATCAAATAAATCTATATTTTCTAGGTTGGCTCCAGCTTTGATGTAATTTTCATCTATTAAAGCGTTTGAGTTGATGCCAGCAGCCAGCAATTCCTCATCGGTAAACCAAGAAATTGACTCGATGCCATCGCGGAGATTTTCCCAAAACTCATCAATATTTTTTGCTCCTGGGAAGCGCCCTGCCATGCCAATAATGGCTATTCCTTCGATCGAATTAGATATTTCCGAGCTAGTCATTAGTCTATTTTTCTGCTCTACAAACGTCTCAGTTTTACTCTGATGAATGCCAATTCATCAGAAAATATCGCACTACAATCCCATCAGCTTGATGTCAAGCTTTTGGCTGTCGAGGGGCTTGCCCTTTGCTTGTAGGGTAGGAAGTTAGATTTCTGGGTGTCCTCACTCAAGGGAGAACGCGCGATCCAGGAGAAAAAGCGAAATTCTGCTCTAAACTGTCTGCATCACATCTCTAAAATTATTGAAAATAATTTTCACTAACAATGGATCACATTAAAGTAAAACGAGCACTATTGACAAGTCATATTAGATAATCTTTTGCAATATTTCAATCGAAATAACAGGGGTAACACTGTAACGTGAGTGCTAAAACTACTGCATTTAGGTCAACTCAGCCAATTTCTAACCTCACTTATTAGCTATAGTTGCTTTTAAAAGCCTAATAATTTTTTTCAATATAACTGCTCATCTATTGCAAATCAATTATCATATGATTTACAAGAATGCAAACAATTTGCAATAACTTTGAGCGATATAAAAAATTTTGCCTGGGAGTAGCGTGTCACCAAACGTAACTCAGCGAACCTTTGCGCTTACCTCTGCGCCCCTTTGCGTTCAAAAAACATTTAGCAGGGAAGCAAGATAGAGCATTATTAGCTCAAAAAGCCTAGAGTGAAGATGAATTCGGCAAGATGTCATCCTAAATCTGGTGAAAATTTATCGATAAGCAGGCGATCGCCACCAGAACCTTAGATGACACAAAAATCAAGTCCAAACAGTATGTATGCCTTTTTCCTAGTCTGGATCGGTCAGATGGTATCCACCATTGGTAGTTACATGACAGACTTTGCTACTACGATTTGGGCTTGGGAATTCACAGGTCAAGCAACGACACTAGCTTTAGTGGGTTTTTTCAGCCAAGCCCCAGGCATTTTGATTACCCCCTTCCTGGGAACGCTAGTCGATCGCACCAGCCGCAAACAACTAATGATGCTCTCAGATGCGATCGCAGCCTTATCGACAATCGCCCTTTTGTGGCTTTATTCGACTGGCAATTTGCAAGTTTGGCACTTCTACATCACCGCTGCCATTAATGGCACTTTCAGTCAGATCCAGCATTTAGCATATACAGCCTCGATCGCCCTGATGGTGCCGCCACAGCACTATACTCGCGCTAGCAGCATGAATTCGATGCTGCATTACAGTTCGATCGTCTTCGCCCCAGCCCTAGCCGGGAGCTTGTATTACGTCGTCGGTTTCAGCGGGATATTATCGATCGACTTAATTACTTTCTGCGTCGCCGTCCTAACAGTGTGGCGGGCAATTATTCCCCAACCCGTTACGACTGAAACTAAACCCTTAAATTGGATAAATCTTTGGCAAGAGACGCTGTTTGGCTTCCGCTACATTTTTACCCATGCCAATTTGTCGGCGCTGTTAATCTTAGGATCGTTGTTTTGGTTTGCCCACGACCTCGGCGGTTCCTTGTACTCAGCTATGATTTTGGCTCGTACTGATAACAATGCCGCCATCTTAGCTAGCTTACTTTCTACTGCCGGGATCGGCGGTGTCATCGGAGCCTCGATCTTTAGTATCTGGGGCGGTTTCAAACGTCAGATCCATGGGTTTCTGCTAGGGATGGTAGGAGCGGGTTTGAGCAAAACCGTTTTTGCTTTAGGTCAACAGACATCGATTTGGATACCCGCCCAATTTTGTTCGTCGCTTAATTTTCCCATGCTGGGGAGTTCTAACGATGCGATTTGGATGAACCAAGTCAAACCCGAATTCCAAGGACGAGTGTTTGCGACTACTTCATTTATCGGCCAAGTGACGGCCGCGAGTGCCACTTTAATTGCCGGACCTTTAGCCGATCGAATTTTTGAACCAGCCATGATGCCAGAAGGTAGCCTGACAGGAATCTTCGGCAGTATATTTGGCACTGGTGCTGGTGCGGGGATGGCACTGCTGTACGCTACGACTTCGCTGTGCTTGTTATTTATCGGTATTGGTGGATACATTTATTTTTATGCAAAGCTGATGGGTAAACAAACAAGTTAATAAATTTGATAAATGCGATTATAGAGTTTTAATTTATTTGGTTATTCCAGTGATAATCTCAATAGCAGCGATTCAATTTATTCCGATCTATTGTCGAAAAACTCTCGATCTATCAAATTAATATTTTGATATCTCTTTGGATTATTCTCGATCGTGCAATCGAGCGAAAAAGCCTTAGCTGGCGATCGAAAATACTGAAATTGCCAGTTAAGGCAAGTTGCCGATCGCAGTCATGTTAGTTTCCTGTGGAAAAGATGTGGAAAAAATGCAAAAAACTCGCAATCTTAATAGAAAAACTTCAATGAGTATAAATACCTTGTGAAAAACTCGTGGCTTTTCCACAGATTTTTCCACAAACTTGTATCGGTTAAAACATTTGCCTAGAAAAGATCCCCTAACTTTTTCCACAATTTCCACAACACCTATTATTACTGATATTTTTAATAGATCGATCGTATAAACCCGGAAGGAATTTTTGCTGGTGTGCAAACAGGGATTTAGTTGTCGTGGTTTTAATGGGCGTGATAAAATCCCTAAAAGCACTTTGCTACCCCAATAACGCCACAGCCGGAAGGATGACCGAGCAAAGCTAGAGCCATAACTATGAAGCTGATTTGTAATTCTTCCGATCTCAGTCACAACTTATCCCTAGTTAGCCGAGCCGTACCATCTCGTCCCACTCATCCGATTTTGGCTAACGTCAAGCTGGAAGCTAGCACAGAGCCGCAGCAAGTGAGCTTAACTGCCTTCGATTTAAGTTTGGGAATTGAAACCAGCTTTAGCGCCCAAGTGCAAGAATCAGGTCAGTTAACTTTACCAGCCAAGTTGTTAAACGAGATTGTCTCTAAGCTTCCAGAGGTCGAAATTACATTAGAAAGCGAACCAGAGACAGAAAGCTTAACCATTACCTCTACCTTCGGTCGTTACCAAGTTCGAGGGATGAGTACGGAAGAGTTTCCCGAATTACCAGTGGTAGAAAACGGTTTGGGATCGCAGTTGCCGAGTGCAGTTCTGATTGAAGGATTGCGAGGCTCTTTATTTGCATCTAGTTCTGACGAAACCAAACAAGTATTGACGGGAGTGCATCTGATCGCTCGTGGAGATAGCCTAGAATTTGCGGCTACAGACGGACATCGTTTGGCTGTGGTGGTCGCTGTCGCCCAAGATGAAGAAACTGGCGACGATGCTAAGTCAGCAGCGGGGGAACGCCAACAGGCAGAGTTTGAAGTGACGCTACCAGCCAGGGCATTGCGAGAATTAGAACGGATGGTAGGGGGGCCGCAAAATCTTGAAGCAGTTTCTTTCCATCTGGGTCAAGGAAATACGGTTTTTGAGTTACCTACTGGGCGTTTGACCAGTCGCACTTTAGAGGGGCAATATCCCAACTATCGCCAGTTAATTCCCAAACAGTTCGAGCGGCAAGTCACGTTAGATAGAAAGGCATTGTTGAGCGCCCTGGAAAGAATATCGGTGCTGGCCGATCGCAAGAATAATCTAGTAAAGTTTACTCTCGATGGCGATCGCCAGGAGTTATCGCTCTCAGTAGAAGCCGCAGATTTCGGTAGCGCCAGAGAGTCGATGCCAGCGCAGATTTCTGGTGAGGATTTAGACATCGCTTTCAACGTCAAATATCTGATGGATGGTCTGAAAGCTCTGCCGACAGCCGAAATTCAAATGCAGTTGAACGGGCCGACTACCCCAGTGATTTTTACCCCTGTAGGTGGCTTGAAAATGACTTACTTAGTCATGCCAGTTCAGATTAGGTCGTAGGCTTTACTCAGCCGTTTTTTCTAAATTCTCTGACTGCTTGGAGTCTACGGTTGGTTTGTCTAGAAGTTGGGTCATAGCGATCGCTCTTTGCCGCTATTATTTGCCTACGATCCACCATATACTCGCTTCGACCGTTATGCCATCCTTGCTCAATCCGACTACTTATCGAGACTTCATCGCTAGTTTTTTTAACCATCACTAACAGGATGGTATTCGATCTCTGTTTCCCGTTGTCTGTTGCCTGTTACTTTAAAAATATCCTTCATTTTTTCTGTTTTAGGTATTAAAAAGAGGATATCGATCGCAATTCTCCTCGCGGGCATCTTGGTCGCACTACGTATTAAAACTATTATCTAAACTTGAATTCTCTCTGGTTCGACTCCAACTGTGGCCGAAACCATGGCAGCCATCAAGCGATCGCTTGGAGTAGTTGCTGAAGGAATTGGAAGCTTTGGTTAGCGAAAGTCGATCGGTTTGACGAACAAAAAAGGAAAAAACTCAAGGAGGGGTAGGAGCAGCTTTGGGATGTTTGCCAGCATAGTAAACTACGACTTTCTGCCGCTCGGCATCAGGAACATAAAATACTCGGTCAGAACTGGTAACTTCATACTCCCAGGCTCCCATATAGAGTTTGCCTTTTAACGGAAAAACTCTCCGATTCACGCCGATCGATCGCTACTGGGTACGGTCAGCAACACTTCATCAACTTCGTCACGGAAAGCTGCCGCCAGTTCGGGACTAGAAATAGCCAGGGCGCTCTCGTACCACTCGTGGAGTACCGCTTCCACCCGCTCGATCGCCCCAGGCTCTGCACCCACCAGACGGAATGCACTCTCAAGTTCGCCAATAAATTCACTTAATTCCTGAGAATCAAATACCGTTAACCATCTAGAGGTATGCTCTTGTCCGATCTCCTCTCCCAGGCGCAGGCGATAGGCAGCATCGATGGTTTCCAAGACCACTCGGGCCAGCGTCGCTGCTTTGACCCAGGATGCCATCTGCTGGCGAGGCAACAAGGCAAAATATTCATCATTGCGAGCGATCGTCACCGGACGCTCCCGCGCCCGATCTAGCACTCGTCCTGACTGACGATTCAACTCTGTGGCGGTAATTAATTCATCACCGTAAACGTTAGCCTGAGCGGAGATTGCCATCTTTCCAACCCCTCCCGTACAGCGTCCAAATTCTTTGTTCTCGATATACGTACTATTATACGTAAAAGCCTCAAACAGATCGGCGATTTGCTGTCCGTAGCAAGAAGCTGCTTTTGAACGACAACAACAATTTTTTCTGGTACATAAATTAATTGAGTGGCATCTCTTAAGCGACGAACTCACTCTTGGCAAGCAGTTGGCTGAATATGTATTAAGACTTTTATCTAAACTTGAATCTTCTCTGGTTCGACTCCAACTGTGGTCGAAACCATAGCAGCCAACAAGCGATCGCTGTCCACGCCAAAAGGCAAATGGTGAATGTCGGAATTCGGGCGACAAGCAATTTCGGCGGCGCGACGCAATTCTGTCAACGTAATGTTAGCTAAACCCAGATCGTCTAAAGTAGTCGGCAAGCCAATTTGGGCGTAAAACTTTAACAATTGCTGTCTGGCGGTGGCTGCTAGCTGATTTCCCTGCACCATTTCTTCTAACCGCAGTTGCACCAGAATTCCGTAAGCTACTTTTTCCCCGTGCAAGGCGTGATGGCTGGCTCTGACGTGAGTTAAACCGTTGTGAACCGCATGGGCAGCTACCGTTCGACACTGCGCCCCTCCCAAGCCGCCAATGACTCCAGCCAGTAAAACCGTAGCATCTACTACTTCTCGCCAAACATCGCTTCCTGGGGCTTCCAGGGCAGCGGCCGACTTTTGAAATAGCAGATCTCGCAATACTCTAGCTTGCTGTACGGCGGCAACGATCAGAGTTTGTTCGGAACTCCCGCTGCTCACCGAGGCTTCGTACCACTTGGCTATAGCATCGCCAATTCCGGCAATTAGGGTCCGTTGAGGGGCAGTTTGAATTAACTCGTAATCTAAGATCAGCAACTCAGGGCATTTGGGCAGAGGAACATCGTAGAGAAAAGCCCCCTCATCCGAGTAGACATTAGAAAGAGCCGTCCAAGCCGCGCAGGTAGCAGCAGAGGTAGGAATAGTTACGACTGGCAACTGACACCGATGAGCTAGCAATTTGGCTGCATCTAGGGCTTTACCGCCACCAACCCCAATAATTAAATCGGCTTGGCGATCGCTTACTATCTGCTGAAGAGCCGCTAAACTGTTGTCGCTGCAATCGGGCAAGTAAGAAGCTTGAGAAACTTGTAACTGCTGCCCTTCGAGAACTGGTAGCAATCGGGGTTCAATAGCCGCCAAAGAGCGATCGCCCCCTACCACCAAAGGGCGATTCCCCAAACAGGCGATCGCTTCTCCTGCTTCTGTCAACCCTTGCTGACAGCGTATTACTCTAGTCGGGGCAACAGTCAAATAATTTGTCATTTGTCAATTGTCGGTTGTCAGTTGTCGCTAATTATATTTTTCCCAATTGCGACCCATTTGTTTACTATAGACATCTGGCGTTCGCGTTCGCGCAGCGTGCCGGAGGCAACTAGCGTGTGCGTTGGCGAAGCCGCCCTGAAAGGGCTAGCACTCTCGCTTTCCTCAAAGGCAGGTAGGATACCTACCTGACAATAATTATTGGAGGAGATCTCTTATGTCTATCCTAAACAGGAGATTTAGCTTTTGGCAGCTTTGCCATATATTCCGGGTAGACTTCGATCGCCATATTTGCGTCATCGCGTTGGGCGAGCGATCGCTTGACTTCACCTAAATATACTGGTTCTGACACGCCCGCTTGAGGATGAATAATCGTCCGCGCCCTGATAGTTAATTGTTTCTCCTTGCCACCCAAACGTCCGTAAGAAAAGCGATCGCCTGCGGCTTGGCGAAGAGTAGCTGCCACTTGCGATTCGTTAACTTCAGGAGGCACGGCAATTACTACCTGGGTGGCCCCATTGTCGTAAACCAAGGAATAGCGAATTGCCCCAGGAATTTCTACCCGCGTCAGTGGTGTCAAACTTAGAGCAAATAATCCGACAGTGAGAACCACCATAAATCCAGCGACTCCAACAAATCGGAAGCGCTGGCCCCATTGGAACACAAAACCCAATACGGCTACAGCCGCAGCAACTATAGCGAGGATACCCGCCCATTTGGTGGCAATTAGAAAATCAGCAGTTGTAAGCATTTTAATTTCAGAAGTTCAGGAGCTTTGGAAGTGTTAAGTGTGGAGTGTTGAGTTAAAAATTCACCCCTGCCTCCCCTGCCTCCCCTGCTTCCCTCTCTCGCCCTCTTCGCCCTCTCCTACCCGTCTTCCTTTTCATTACTAATAAAACCATTCGATTCAACACTAGCCTGAGATTCTAGGGCAGCTTTGAGGGTGTGCCACGTAAGATTAGCGCATTTAATCCGCACGGGAAACTGAGAGACACCTTGCATGACGTTCAGCTTGCGCTGTTCTTTGGGAAACTCATCTTCTCCTTTCATCATGGCTTGAAAGCGCCGTACCATTTCTAGAGCTTCTTCTACGCTTTTGCCCTTGACAGCTTCAGCCATTAAGTCAGCCGAAGCGATCGCGATCGCACAACCTTCTCCTTCAAACTTAGCATCGGTGATGTTGTCTCCAGATTCATCTAGCTGCAACGTCAGTTCGATCGTATCGCCACAGGAAGGATTGTGACCTTTCTGGTAGCGGTCTACTGGGTTGGTTTTGCCTTTATATTTGGGCTTTTTGTAATGTTCCAGGATCGTCTGTTGGTAGAGATCCCGTAGATTCCCTAGAGTCATAGAAACCGTTAAGGGTTGAGGGTTGAGCGTTGAGTGGCATCAAGATGCTTTTAACTCAACACTTCTAACTTATCACTCTTAACGAAGTCAGAAGTCAGAAGTCAGAAGTCAGTAGTTCAGAATGTCAGTTGTCAGTGGTTAATTTTCCCCTTTGCTCCCCATCTCCCCATCTCCCCATCTCCCCCTCTCCCTCTTCCCCCTCTCCCCTCACTCACCAGCTTGCTTTTGAATGCTTGCCAAGTAAGCATCGAGTTCTTTGGGATCTTGAAAAACTTCAGAGAGCGGTACAGCCTTAACAATGTCAAACACCTTCTTAACTTGGGGGCTGAGGTTAACAAAACAGATCTTGCCCTCTCTCGATTTCATTAGTTTTCGGGTTTTGGCAAAAATTCGCAGACCAGCACTGGAGATAAAACTGAGTTGTTCGAGATCGACGATTAGGGTTTCGATCGCGCGATCGAGTCCTTGGTTAATAAATTCTTCTAGTTTTGGGGCAGTAATGCTATCGAGCTTGCCATTAAGGGCGAGGTGCATCGTGTTTCGATCGAGAAATACAGGAGAAATTTGTAGTGTCATTAGTTGTATTTAGCTACCTATTTAATAAAACCGTCAAAATATTCTTGCCCTCAGCATAGATGTAGTCAATGCGATCGGCTAGTTCTCTAACTAGATAAAAGCCTAAACCACCTGAAGAACGGCGATCGTCATCCATCGATAGATCGGGCGGCTCGATCTCATCGAGCGGGTTGAAGGGCTTGCCGCTATCTTCAAAAGTCATTATTACAGCCTCGGTACTAATCTTAATTTTTAGCTCGATATGGCAGTTATCTCGATCGTCATAGCCGTATTCAATAATATTGACTAACACTTCCTCCGCAATTAATTGAGCATCCTCGATCGATTCTACTGGCAGACCTTCCGCTTGCAAAATTTCCCCGATGTCTGGTTTTACTCTCTCTAGTTCGGTTAACTGGCTGTTAATCGAGATCGTCTGTTCCACAATCTTGACCTCCTGGGCAAAGGGGCTAGACGGTCGGTACTGAAGTGCTAGCAGGGTAATATCGTCTGATGGCGAGGCATTTTCGACGAATTCCTGGTGGAAATGTTGGATCGTGCGGATCGTCCGGGCTGGGGTAGAGAGCGGGTAATAGGCGATCGCTTCCAGCAAGCGGGCTTCAGAAAATAGCTCTCCCTGAAGATTCATCGCTTCGGTAATGCCGTCGGTGTAGAGCAAGATTAAATCGTTATCGTGCAGCCAGCACTCATGGAGGCAAAAATTTGCCTCTGCCTCTATTCCCAAAGGCGGCCCGGTTTCTAAGTCTAAAAATTGCACCTGTCGATCGCGCAGTAGTAACGCTGGATCGTGACCGCTGCTGGCATAGTTGAGTTTCCCCGTATTGAGATCTAGAAAACCGCAAAATAAGGTGACGAACAGACACTCTTCGTTATCGGTGCAAAGTTCGCGATTGACGGCTGCTAGCATCTCGGTGGGAGTGCTGGTTTGATGCGCGATCGTCCGAATTAGGGTGATAGTGCGGGCCATTAACAGCGCCGCTGGCATCCCCTTATCGGCCACATCGCCGACGAGCAGGCACAAACGATCGCCTTCCAACAAAAAGAAGTCGTACAGATCGCCCCCCACTTGCCGCGCTGGTTGCAGCAGGGCAGAGAGTTGATAGCGGGGGTTGGGGCCGTCGGCAACTTCAATTCTCGGCACCATCGATCGCTGAATTTGTCCGGCGATCTCCAGTTCGCTCTCCATCGCTTGCTTGGCGGCTGTGGTGATTTTTAGTTCCTGAATCCGGTCTTTGAGCGCATCTCGCATATGGCGAAAGGCTCGCGCCAACCGACCGACTTCATCCCGCTGGGGAATAACTGGGATTACAGTGTCGAGGTTGCCTTGGGCAATATCTTCCGTACTGCCGATTAAAGAGCGCAAAGATTGGGTGGTTTGCCGGGAGACAATCGCGATCGCTACGCACATCAATACCATGTCTTTCACCATGGAGACGATCGTTAACCAAAGATACTTTTGCTGAAATAATCTAAGTTCCGCTGCGGGGAAAGCAATACCCAGAACCCAAGAGGTCGATCGCAACCCGGTGAAGATGAAGATGCCCTGAGAGTCACTTAGGGTTTGAGGAAAGGGTTTGTTAAGGATATGGGGCTGTTTTGCCGAAAACCACGTCCAGGTTTGGATGGATTTAGAGGGACTCACCAGCCATTGCTGGGTTGGTAGGCTGATGACTAAGGGCTGCCCCATTTTGAGATGATGAAATTTGTCTGCTACTTGCAGTTTATTATTTACCGATTTTGGCAGCCAGTCTAAGCTCAGTTCGATCGCTAACGTCCCTCTTGGGCTTGGCTGTAAGGGAGTACAATAGCTGATGGCCAGCGATTTATTGGACGATTGACGTTCGTAGGGTTTAGTCCAGAAAGGTTGGGTAGCGGTTAAATTTTCCTGACAGCGATCGAGTAAGTTAGTTAGATCGCGATCGCTCATTCTTCGATATTCTCCCCGACTGTCAGGCTGCAATCCCAAGGGTGTGGCTTGGCGGGTAATGGCCGCAGCATCGACGGCCCAGTTTTGAGCGATCGACGTTTCCAGCAACGGCACAATGGCATCATCGGGGGCGTTTTTGGCAGCTATAGCCACTATTTCAGCGTTTTGTTCGATCGATCCCAAAATTCCTGTAATTTCAGTAGCTACGGCACTCAGACGAGCTTCTGCTACCTCAAGCATCCAAGAAACTACACCTTGTTCTACTACCTGACGCATCTGCCAAAAGGAGACGCTGTAGATCGCAATGGCTGCGATCGCACAGGCAAAAATCAGCCTATGAGTGATACTTTTAAATCCAAGAAGAGGCCATCTAGCCATGGTTTAAACTCGATCGCTGACTCATTATCGCTCGATTGATACCAAATCCGGTTTCCAAAGCCGTCTTGACCTCGCCCCGACTCCGGCTCCCCTCAGATAACAGAAACTTCCTTTACCCTCTCCTCGTAGGAGAGGGCTTCTTTGAGGTGGGAGAGGGGTTGGGGGTGAGGGCGATCGCTAGAAGTTATGAAACAGACAAAAATATAGAGACGCAGCCCTGCCACGTCTCTACTCAAAATGTGCCGCCCAATTTTTCAGAATCGGTGCTACTTAATGAACAGCATTTCCTGATAAGTAGGTAGCGGCCACAAATCGTCTGCCACTTCAGCTTCAAGCGCATCGGCATATTCGCGCACCTTATCCATTAAAGGACGAATGGTTTGGGCGCAATATTGCATATGCTCTTCGGTGGTGGCGAAGTCATGCTTTGCCATCGCGGCGCTGAGTTTGCTGGCCATATCCGTCATCGATCGCAGCAATGTCGCTACTTTTTCGGCGATTTCCTTCTCCAAACTGATGTCGATCGCACCCAGGCTAGCGATCGCACCAGCAAGCTCTGATAAATACCTCACAGCAGCGGGGTAAATAATCGTTTTGGCCATACTTACCACTAGTTTGGCTTCGACTTCAATTGACTTAATGTACTGCTCGGCATAAACGTCAAAACGGCTTTCTAATTCAACTGGAGTCAGAATGCCTAAATGTTCAAAAAGTTCTTCGACGTGCTTTTCTTTGAGAAAAGGCAGAGCATCGGCACTAGTGCGTAAATTTGATAAACCCCGTTCCTCAACTGCCATTTTGTGCCATTCTTCCGAATAGCCGTCGCCGCCGAAGACTACGGCGCTATGATTGTCCATAATCTCTTTGAGGATACTATGGACGGCAGAATTTAATGGCGTTCCTTGGCTGAGGGCGCTCTCTAACTTATCGGCAATCCAGGTTAAGGAATCCGCTAAGATGGTGTTCATCGCCACCAGCGGGCCCGAAACGGACTGACCGGAGCCGACCGCCCGAAATTCAAACCGATTGCCAGTGAAAGCAAAGGGCGAGGTGCGGTTGCGATCGCCTGGATCTTTGGGGAAAACTGGTAAGCTATCTACACCTAAATTCATCATGCCGCCGTGAGCGGAATCTTTGACCTCTCCTTTGGCAATTTGTTGGAATACATCTTCGAGTTGCGAGCCTAAATAGACCGAGATAATCGCAGGTGGTGCCTCATTCGCCCCCAATCTGTGGTCGTTACTGGCGGTGGCAACTACCGCTCTTAACAGCGGGCCGTATTTGTGAACGCCGCGAATTACAGCCCCGCAAAATAGCAAGAACTGCATATTTTCATGGGGGGTACTGCCCGGATCTAATAAGTTTCCTTGGGTAGGATTGCCAACCGACCAGTTCACGTGCTTGCCAGAACCGTTGATTCCGGCAAACGGTTTTTCGTGCAGCAAACACATGAAACCGTGTTTCTTGGCCGTTGTTTTGAGGATGGTCATGGTTAGCTGTTGGTGATCGCTGGCCACGTTAGCAGCTTCAAAGAATGGGGCGATCTCAAACTGACCTGGGGCGACTTCGTTATGTCGGGTTTTAGCAGGAATCCCCAGGCGATACATTCTCTCTTCTACGTCCTGCATAAAAACCTGAACCCGCTCAGGAATCGCGCCAAAGTAATGATCGTCAAATTGTTGGCCTTTAGCAGCGGGTTTGCCAAACAAGGTGCGACCCGTCAGCAATAAATCGGGGCGGTTATGGGCAAAATGAGCGTCAACTAAAAAGTATTCCTGTTCTGCACCGCAACTAGAATTAACCGTTGCTACTTCCGTATGTCCTAATAACTTGAGGAGTCGGGTGGCAGCTTTGTTCATGGCAGCATTGGAACGCAACAGCGGCGTTTTCTTATCTAACGCTACGCCAGTCCAAGAGATGAACACCGTGGGAATGCACAAAGTCATGCCGTTGTCGGTTTCCATGACGTAAGCTGGACTAGTGACATCCCAGGCCGTATAGCCTCTAGCTTCAAAGGTAGAGCGCAATCCGCCATTGGGAAAAGACGAGCCATCCGGTTCGCCCTGTACCAAAACTTTGCCAGTAAATTCCGACATCACTGTGCCGTCGCCTTGGACGGAAATGAACCCATCGTGTTTTTCGGCGGTGGCGTTAGTGAGGGGATAGAAGACGTGGGCGTAATACAATGCACCTTTAGAAATCGCCCAATCTTTCATCGCTGCTGCCACTACACCAGCTACAGAGACATCGAGTTTGCCGCCATTTTGGATGGTATTTTTCAGCGATTTAAACACGTCTTTAGGCAGACAAGTTTGCATCTTACTGAGCGTAAATACGTCCGCCGTCCACAGAGCTTCTAGCCGCGATGGAATTTTGGCTGGCATCGGTTGGCGATCGATAACTTGAGAGATTGCCTGAGAGCGCAATTTATGACTCATGATGATGTTCCTAATGGTGGCTTAGTAGACGTGGGGGACAAAAAACTGTTCGTTGCGCGGGGGACGAACGTAATCTTGTGGGGCCTCGCGACGGGGCGGTAACTCCATGGCTTCGGGAGTCATATCGGTGTAAGGCACTTTGGTTAAAATGTGCTTCAAACAGTTGAGCCGAGCGCGTTTTTTATCGTCGGCTTCGACGGTAAACCAAGGCGCTTCGGGGATGTTGGTATGAGCGAACATCTTGTCTTTGGCTTTGGAAAATTCCACCCAGCGATCGCGCGATTCTAAATCCATCGGACTCAGCTTCCAGCGGCGGGCGGGGTCTATCGTTCGCGATTGAAACCGACGTTCTTGCTCTTCATCGCTCACCGAAAACCAATACTTGAGCAGCATAATTCCCGATCGCACCAACATTCGCTCGAATTCAGGACAAGAGTGCATGAATTCGTTGTATTGCTCGTCGGTACAAAAACCCATCACCCGCTCTACGCCAGCGCGATTGTACCAACTGCGATCGAACAGCACGATCTCGCCTGCGGCAGGTAAATGTTCGACGTAGCGTTGAAAGTACCACTGAGTTTTTTCGCGATCCGAAGGCGTTCCCAGAGCCACAACTCGACAACCACGGGGATTGAGCGGGTCTGCGATCCGCTTGATCGTGCCTCCTTTTCCCGCCGCATCGCGCCCTTCAAACAGTACGACCAAGCGATAGCCAGTATGCTTGATCCAATACTGCATCTTGACGAGTTCGGTTTGCAGCTTTACTAGTTCTTGCTCGTATTTGTTTTTGTCTAATTTTTTCAGTTCGGGTTGCTCCCCTTCAGAATCGAGGTCGGCTTTGTGCTTTTTGTGCTTCTTGGGGACTTTTTCCAGCAAGTCGCTGACACCATTTGACTGTTGAAGTTCCACGAGTCATAACCTTAGTTGACTTTTTTGCCCGTTCTGTCGTACCGTGCCCACGACAAATAGAAGCAATAGCTAACGATATTGCTTGAGGCGCGATCGCCAAAGTTTTATCATAAAAACATAAATTTCCAGTTGTTGTATCAAAGATTACCAAGCTCGGCACAAGTATAAACTTCTTCAGCAAAAGCGATCGGGTTTTAATTGAGAGGCATTATGGTTAGGTTAGTTAGGTTTCCTGCCGTCAACCTAACCTACAGCTTTAAACCGAGATTAACAATTGCTTTCTTGACAATTGCTACCGATTTTGTTCGTATAGCGGTGCTGGTTTTTGTTGAATGCGCTCGGCGATCGGTCTGACTCTTTCTACTACTTTAATTAAATAATCGTAATTGGGAACTTTGGCATTAGGAAGATAGCCTGCCGAGCGAGCTAAATCTGGAGAAGCCGATCGCATAACTTGATGAATTTCTGATAGCAGGTTGCGCTCGACTGTCGGCCCGGCTAAAACCAATCCTGGGGGAATATTATGAGGGTCGGAGAAGAGAATGCGAAATTGAGTCGGGGAAAATTCTCCCCGGTAGCGATCGAATTCGGCTCTTGATAGAGCGCCAGCGGCTACTTCTCGGTTGGCGATCGCCTCTAGAACGGTTTTGGGCGTGGGGGCAAACCTCACTTCAGCTAAAGTAATTCCATAAAGGTTGAAAATTGGCAGATAATATCCCGTTGCCGAACCCACTTCACCCAGAATCAGCACTTGATTTGTTAAGTCGGGCAGCTTTTGCAGGGGGCTATCTTTTAGCACTACAATTACCGAGCGTAAATTGTTAACGCCTTCCAAGGGAAATAAAGGAAAATATTGATGTTGACTGATGGCGATCGCTGCCAATCCCGGAGGAGCAAATACTAAAGACCAAACTTTTCTTTCAATCTGTTCGATCGCTTTAACTTCATTGTAAGTAGGTTCGATCTGCACGATGGTTTTTAGACGTTTAGATAGATAGTTGCTAAAATTAGTAAATTGTTCGATCGATCGCTGTCCTTCACCATAACTAACTACTCCCACAATTAACCGCCCTCGTAAGGGTGCCTTCTCTCGATCGCAGCTAGTTAGCAATAAGATAATTTGTAAAAGAAATAGGCGACGAGAAAGCATAAATCCAAAATGGGAAATTAGTAAACTATACTTAGCACTAAAACTTTTAATTACTTAACGTTTGGGCAACTATAATGATGCCTCTACGGTGTCGATCGCGTTACACTAAGAATAAAAGCATATAAAGGCGATCGCTCACTTACTTTACACCATTTGCGTTGGCGCTAGCCTGTGCGTTAGCACGTATGGCTAGATATACTTTTGGCAAAGGCGGCTCTGTGGGAAACGGAAAATGTTAAAAAATCTTAAGCTGGGTGCCAAGTTTAATTTACTGTTATTGTTAATTTTTATTGGCGGTATAGCTATTAGCGGATTTGCTTTATCTGCCATGCTCGAACGCAGCGCTCAAAACGAGGTGACATCTCAAGCTTTAATCTTGCTAGAAACAATGAATGCCGTTCGCGACTATACCAGTACACAAGTCAATCCAGAACTGGCACCGAGATTAGAAACAGAAGCAGAATTTTTGCCTCAAACAGTACCCGCATATTCTGCTACAGAAGTATTTGCTAAATTCAGCAGCAAGAGTGAATATCAAAATTTCTTCTATAAAGAAGCTACTCTCAACCCTACGAATCAGAGAGATCGAGCCGATCCAGATGAAACCAAACTGGTCGAGCGTTTTCGCCAAGAACCCGATCGCAAAGAGTTACAAGGTTTTCGGACTTTAGATAGCGGCATCAACCTGTTTTATGTGGCGCGTCCTCTAGCAGTTACAAAAGAAAGCTGCCTGCGGTGTCACAGCACGCCAGAGAATGCTCCTAAAAGTCAATTAACCACCTACGGTAGAGACAATGGATTTGGTTGGAAACTCAATGAAATTGTAGCGGCTCAAATTATTTCGGTTCCAGCTAGTGAGATCGTTAATAACGCTCGGCGATCGCTATTTCTAATTTTGGGAATTATCGGCGGTATTTTTGCCTTAGCGATCTTATTGGTAGATTTCTTGCTTAGAAAAACTGTAGTTAAGCCCTTAAAAAAGATGTCTCGCACGGCTCAAGATGTCAGTACCGGGAATATGCAGGCAGAATTCGAGCATGATTCTAGCGATGAAATTGGCGTACTAGCCGCCTCATTCAATCGGATGAAGTTGAGCCTAAAAATGGCAATGGATATGCTTGATGGGGGAGGGAATTGATCGGCATGGGGCATGGGGCATAGGGCATGGGGCATGGCGAGATCCCATTTATTCTGTTCCGGTGCTTAATTCACAATGCGATCGATCGCCGCACTGACTACAGACATGACTGCAATTGGAGCGGTAACGGCGCGGAGAATGCGACGGCCTAAAGAAACTGGTTGAAATCCAGCCGCGATCGCAATTTCTATTTCTCGCTCTGT
Source organism: Cyanosarcina radialis HA8281-LM2 (assembly GCA_019359615.1). Taxonomy (GTDB): domain Bacteria; phylum Cyanobacteriota; class Cyanobacteriia; order Cyanobacteriales; family CCAP-1448; genus Cyanosarcina; species Cyanosarcina radialis. The sequence goes on along the minus strand of JAHHHA010000001.1, from coordinate 25,783 downwards.
CCATCCGCCTTCCGGGCCGATAGCGATCCTTATCTGCTTTTGTCCTACGTCATTCGCCAGCGGTAGTTTTGAAAGCAAGCAATCCAGCAAACGGGGATACTCGCCACGCGCCACGCAGATGTAAGAATTCGGAATTCGGAATTCGGAGTTCGGAGTTCTCCCCTGCTCCCCCTGCCTCCCCTGCTCCCCCTGCCTCCCCTGCTCCCCCTCTTTCCCTCTCTCCCCCTCTCCCTCGATCGCGACAGTAAAGGCAATGGGATCTAAAATTGCGGGTACGAACTGGCGTTCTGATTGTTCGGCTGCTTCTGTAGCAATGCGCCGCCAGCGTTCGAGTTTTTGCGGACTGGGATTGAGGAGAGTGCGATCGCTCAACAAAGGCACGATATAACTTACGCCTAATTCCGTGCAGCTACGCACGACTTCATCAAAGCCGTTACCTTTAGGTAGGGCTAACATTAACGTTACTTCTATTGTTAATTCAGTTTCGATCGCGACTGATTCGATAATCCGGGCCGACGTTCCCTCTAATTCGATTAACCAAGATTTTCCCATTCCATCGATCGCAATTAATCGATCGCCTGTTTGCAACCGCAATACCCGACTTAAATAATGATATTGCTGGGGCGCAAGCGTAATTTCTCGGTCTTTAATTTGAGACTGTGCGATCGCTAACCTTTGCAGATTACCCACGAGTATTAGGAACTACGATCCGGCTCCGGCTTGTTTGGCACACTCAGTTAGGATGCTAACGTATTCTGGCGCTGGTTTGTTATTTTGGGCCTCTTGGGCTACTTTTTTAAACTCATCGTAGTTATATTTTTTTTGGAATTCGGCGATCGAACACGAACAAAATTTTTCTGCTCCTGCTTGACCGAGTTTGGCTGTAGATGATTCAGTGCATCCTTTGTTAAATCCGCGCACGAATTCTTCGGGAAATGTATTGCTGCCTTTATTCTGAAGATTCCCGCCACAACCTTGCAGGCTAAAAATCGCTAATCCACCCAGAATCAGCCATTTATTCGAGGATAATTGGCGATCGACTATACGAGGTCTTTTCATTAAAAAGATCGGCATCGAGTTAACCAGTAAAACGTCGATCGTACTATAGCAGCTAAAAAGCGAAGGCTGCCTCTCTTCTCATGCCAACTTCCTGCCGATAACCACTCCTTTGGTAGACGTGGAGGATATTGACGGTCGTTAAGGTACAGCATAAGGGACAGCTATAGCATTTCTAAATGACTTGTGGGATAGCCGTCCCGGCTGTCCCAGTGGGCAGGCTGGAAGCCTACCCCACAAGATTGTTCGCTAATAATTTAGACTCGCTATATATATAACGGTGTTTGGGCGTTATGCTTGGCTAACGCATCTTACCGAACTGGATTGAGAGATTTAAAGTCTTTTTCTTCCTTCTGTTCCCTGTTAAAAGTTTTTAGCAGGAGATTTACCCAAATGCAGTTAAAGCCAATCGATCGACAAGTAGTAGCAGTTGTTGGCGCATCCAGCGGTATCGGCCGAGAAGCTGCCCTCAAATTTGCCCATCGAGGTGCAAAGGTGGTGGTTTCTGCCCGCAGCCAGTCTGGCCTAGAGTCGTTAGTCGAAGAGATTCGGCAAGCAGGTGGAGAGGCAACAGCAATCGTAGCTGATGTTTCAGATTTCGATCGGGTAAAAGATATTGCCCGTCAAACGGTTGCCACCTACGGCCGGTTGGATACCTGGGTTCACGCGGCAGCTATCAGCGTGTTTGCCACCTTTGAACGAACTACACCAGAAGAGTTTAAGCGCGTCGTTGACGTAACTTTTATGGGGCAGGTTTATGGAGCGATGGCAGCCTTGCCCTACCTCAGACAAGAAGGACGGGGCGCTCTGATCCATGTCTCCTCAATGGAAGGCAGGCGAGCGCTACCATTACAAAGTGCCTATGCGAGTGCTAAGCATGGCATAGAAGGGTTTCTAGAATCGCTGCGCGTGGAACTGCAACACGAAAAAATCCCTATTAGCGTCACCAGCATCAAGCCAGCAGTGATTAATACTCCGTTTTACAACAAGGGGCTGACAAAATTAGGAGTCAAACCAACTGGCATTCCTCCTTACTATCAACCGAGCTTGGTAGCAGATGCCATTGTTCATGCCGCCGAACATCCTACTAGAGATTTTATCGTCGGCGATATCGGCAGACTGCTGGACGTGCTACAAAGGCTTTCGCCAGGACTGCTCGATGTCTTTTTATCGTCGGTTGGCCTCCCGTTGCAGAAAACTGACGAACCTAAGTCTGAAGATGCCCCCAATAATCTTTATCATCCAGTTCCAGATTACGATCGCACTCTTGGGGACTTCAGCCATCTAACTATCCCCAGCATTACCGACTCTATTGCTCGCCATCCGCTCCTGAAATGGGGAACCGCTGCTGGAGCAGTTCTTGGAGCCACCGCCTTAGCTATGCTAGCAGTAGAACTCTTGAGTCGAGGCGATCGAAGTTGAGCGTGCCAGATTTTTTTGGCTGGAGCCTCCGGCTCCCCTCTCCCAAGGGAGAGGGGTTGGGGGTGAGGGCAGCAATGGATATTATGAGAACCGGATTTGGTATAACCCTTAAAGTTGCACCTCCTTAATTGCTGGTTTTTTTATCCTCAAGTTGTATGCCCTTGAAGCCGTTGAAGAACATCGGCACGAACTTTTCGACAAAATCTTTTGGATCTCGTTGCCAAGCGCGTTGAGCCATATTAATCCGGGTTTGCTGTAATTCCGGTGCTAATAAAGCTTGAGGCAAACGTTCCATCAAATACTGAGGACGCTGCCAAACTGGAATTGTCTTAGCTACCTCTAACAGATGGTCTAGACGGCGAAGTTCTGCTCCTAAGAGAATGTCCATTCCCGATTCGTAAGCAGCTTGCTCGATGGCTACGTATTTCTGTTTGATTCGATCGACTTTGAGCCGATGTTCTGGGCTTTTTTGGGCGATTTTGGCTAACTGGCGGTTTCCCCACCGGACGTGAGCCGCTTCTTCTGGAAAAATACGCTCGATCGTTTGGCAGATTTTGCTATTTTCTTCGGTTTGAGGAGCGGCTTTTAAGGCGTAGATGTGAGCCGAAAAATACTCGCAACCCCGTTTTTCAGTCACATTGATGGCTGCTAGCGAAGAAATCAAACCCTCTTCGAGATTTTGTTCTCCAACATAAAACTCCCAGTCGATCAGGCGTTCAAATTCATCGATATAGGACATTCCAGGCGGTTTACCAATGTCAGCACCTAAATCGACTAACAGATCGGTAAGCCACATCGCATGACGCGATTCATCAGCAACGTGACGAGATAGATCTTTTACTAGTTCTTGCGGTTGACCGTTCAGTTTTTCAATTAAATCTGTCAGATCTTTGCAACTGCGTTGCTCGTTATAGCGGTAGCGATTGAGGGTAATTAAATGAATTTCGCGATCGCTCACTACCCGTTTCAAGATCTCTCTTGCTCCTAGTGAGTTGCGGAATTTATGGGGATATGCAACCTTCATACCTGATGTGTTCGATCGATGTTTTTTACCAATCTTAACATAATTCATTTGGGGTTGGCTGGCAGAGAAATGTTACGATCCGATCGCTCTTTGCCCCTAGTTAAAAATGCTGCGATTTTGGGTTACTTTCTGGTCGATTTTATTTATCTGGTTATTTAATATATCAAGCGTTAGAGCCGAAGCTTTAACAGAGCGATTGCACCAATTCCCCGACTGGCACAATAAACCATCATTGTCAGTAGCCAAAGGAGATTTAATTTATCCCGATTGGATGAATGGAATTTGGCAAGTAACGAGTACGCTCCTACAACAGGTAGCTCCGCTAGCACCGGAAATAGTAACACCAGGATTTGACAGCAATCGCCGCTATCTAAATCGGCCGATGCAATTTCAGGTAAGATTTGCTCCTGAATCGACGAGCGATCGCCAAAAATCTTCTATATTATCTTTCAATAATCGTCAAGTATCTGTAGTAGCAGATCGGGCTTTTAACGGTAAAGAAATCGCCCTAGCTTATTTAGGAAATGACGCTCCTGTCTCTGTCAAAGTCGATCCGAATAATCCCAATCGTCAAGTTACTTTCTTGTCTGAAGAAAAGCAGTTAATTTCTACCGTTACGGCTCGCGGCAGCGAAACACTTGGATCGGATAAATTTGTAGCGACGGAAATGACTCAACAAGTTTTTCAAAGTCAATCTCAGATTTATTTAAACGAGGTAGAAACTACTACGGCTTATCAATATTTGAGGTCAGGAAAAATAGTAGCACAGCAAATTACAGCGATTTATTTGTCGCCTCAAGACCCCGATTATTTTCAGGCAGGCGATCGGCCCGTGGCTCTTTATCGCTACGAGTTAAAATTGAACAGATTTTAAAGTCTGCTAGATGTATCGAGAAATTACGATCGAGGGCAGGCAGGATGCCATGCGCGTCAACTTAAGGCTAGAGCCTTTGCTAAACCATGGATTTCAGCCACCACCGCCGGGGGTTGAAAACCCCCGGCTAATAGCTCAAGTCCATTTCAATGGACTAATGAACTAAATTACCCAGGTATCGGCAGTCCTCTTTAGAGGACTTTCGCTTTGAGGCAGGGGTTGAAAACCCCTGCCGGAGCAAGCTTTTGACCGTTAACTTGACACCAATGGCAGGATGCCTACCCCACAAGAATTGTTGAAGATGTCTACTAGCTCCCTCGCCTCCATTAGGAGAGATACAAAGAGGGGGTCGAGGTGGCTAGCAAAGGGAGGATGACTGTAAAGGTTGCGCCCTGTCCTTCGCCTTGACTTTCTACTTGAATGTCGCCGTCGTGCAGTCGAACTAATTTTTGCACGATCGCCAATCCTAAACCCAGCCCTCCATGTTGCCGTTCGATCGAACTATCTGCCTGCCGGAAATAATCGAAGATATACGGGAGAACCTCTGCGCGAATCCCCTGGCCGGTATCGCTAACTTGAATCTTGACTTCCTGATTTTGCCGTTCTAATCGGATCTCGACCTGACCGCCTGTGGGGGTAAATTTAATCGCGTTCGAGAGCAGGTTCTCGAAAATTTGTTGCAGGCGATCGCGATCTCCCCAGATGGAAGCGTCATCGGCCTGCAAGCGAGAGTCAAGGTGAATATTCTTAGCTGTGGCTTGGGATTGCACCGTTTGCATCGCCGTTTCGATCGCCGAACGTAAATCGACAGATCGCTTGTGCAGTTGCAGCTTGCCTTGTAACAACCGGGAAATATTAAATAAATCCTCGACTAGTCGATCTTGTAACCTAGCGTTGCGCTCGATCGTTTCTAAAGCGCGGACAGTTACCGTTTCATCAAACTTGCGAGTCCGCAACGCCTGCGCCCACCCCAAGATGGAATTGAGTGGGGTACGAAGTTCGTGGGAAACGATCGCTAAAAAGTCATCTTTCAAACGGTTGGCTCGATCTAACTCTTCTGTTTGACGCTGAAGGTCGTTGAGGGCGACTTGTAGCTCTCGTCGCCGCAGGCTGACTTCCTCTACCAAAGCTTCTAAATCGCGATCTTGGCTGGCAAGCTCTTGTTGCAATAAATCCCGCGCTCGCTTGATGGCGATCGAATTGCCGACTCGTGCCCGTAGCTCCTCGACAGCAAAGGGTTTCATCAAATAGTCCTGAGCGCCCTGCCGCAGCAGTTGTACCCGCAGTTCGTCGTCAGCTTTAGCAGTTAGCACCACTACTGGAGTGGTATCGAGTTCGGGATGGGTTCGGAGTTGCTCTAGCAGTCGATCGCCGCTGAGATAAGGCATCATTACATCAGTCAAGATCAGATCGGGCCGCAGCGCGATCGCTCTTTCTAATCCCTCTTGCCCGTTGGCAGCGGTGGCGGTTCGATACTCCGATGACAGGGTAGTCGTCAGAAACCGATTCATTTCTAAATTGTCTTCCACCACCAGCACTAATGGTTTGCCAGGGGTTTGTTCTGCCACGATCTCGTCGAGTGTAACGAGCGGGCGGAGTTGTTCGACTGTCAAGGCAGCTATTTCTTCGCTCTGCTCTAACTCAGTAGCAGGAGCTACAACCGCATTAGCAGGCGCGATCGAAGGTAATTCGACGGTAAATTGCGCCCCTCCTTCGGGAGAATCGCCCACCTCGATCGTCCCGCCTTGAAGTTCGGCAAATTCTTTAGCGATTGCCAATCCCAAACCAGTACCGCCAAAGCGACGGGTGGTGCCACCTTCTCCCTGGCTAAACCGCTCGAAGATCGCTTGGCGTAACTCCACGGGAACGCCCGGCCCGCTATCTCGGACGGTAATAATTACTCGCTCGGTTGAAGAAGTTTCAGAGCGATCGATTGCCAGCGTGCAACGCACCGTACCGCCTTGGGGGGTAAATTTGAAGGCATTGGCGATCGAATTGAGCAGAATGCGCTCGACTTTGGCCGGATCGACTTGTGCCAACAGCGACTCTGGAGCATCGATGGTGAAGTCAATCTGCTGTTCTCTGGCCAAGCTATCAAAGTTAGCCGCAGTCAGGCGCAGCAGTTGGGCCAGATCTACCCGTGCGTATTTCAGAGTCATTCTGCCAGACTCCAGCTTAGAAACATCGAGCAGATCGCTAACTTGTTTGAGCAACAGGCGGGCGTTGCGATCGACAATTTCTAGATCGCGGCGAGGTTCCGCACCCAGTTCTCGATATTTCAGCAGTTTTTCTAGCGGTCCTAAAATCAAGGCCAGTGGCGTTCGTAGCTCGTGACTGACATTGGCAAAAAACTGGGTCTTGAGTCGATCGACTTCTTGGAGTCGCTCGTTCAGGGCTTCTAACTGACGATTGGCGGTTTCTAAATGCGATCGCCGCTGTTCTGAAAGTTTGGCAGCTTCGACTAGGGCTAAAGCTTGGGGAACCAGAAACGGCAGAATAACGGCTGTAATGACAGAAGCAATGGCTGTCACAACTTTCAAGGTTCCAGAAAGCCAGTAGGTCGGATGCCACAGCGTCCACACCTCCATTAAGTGGGTACTGCCGCAGGCCACAATAAAGGAGCCGAATGCCAAAAACATCCAGTGAAAGGGAATTTCTCGGCGAGTTTTATAGACCAGGTAAGCCAAAGTAATGGAAATGGCAACGTAGGCCAGGGCGATCGACAGATCTGAGATGACGTGCAACCATACCAATCCTCGCTGCCATAAATAACAATGCCCGTGAGGAATGAACCCATTCGCTGTTAACAGCAAATTCCACCATTGGGGAAAGACTAACAGTAGAACGATCGCCACTGCGATCGCTGTTGCCCCATAACTCAGAGGATTTCGGTTAATGCCTATCATTGGTTTTGCACTCACGAACCAAGTCTCTTTCTTAATTTTGCAATTATTTTTACCAAAAATAATGGGTTTAAAGCCTCGCCCTTATCGACTGGAAAACGTCGGACAGGAGGTAAGGTATAAAAAGATAAGCCACAGAGAGGTGTCCTCACGTAAGTGGGGCATCGACTCTAATCAAAAACCTCGCTTTGGGAGGAGTTCAAGCTTCTTCCTTTCAACCAATTTTTGACTTTTGACTTGATTTGACTTTTTTATGGGTCGCCTGGGATTCGAACCCAGAACTATTCGGTTAAAAGCCGAGTACTCTACCGTTGAGTTAGCGACCCAAATTGCAGGGGCAAAAGACACCGTTTACCAACATAGCATAGGTGAATCGAAAAATGGAAGGTCGATCGCACCTAATTTTTATCCGCTAGTAACAAGACCCTCTCCAAGCTCAAAAGAAGGTCGCTTGCAGTCGCACCACAGCCTGCCAGCTAGCCCCAGGTTCTATATAGAGTAAGCGATCGCCGCTATTTAAAGCATTACGGGCCGCGGTCCAAGGTTCTAGGCAGTAATAGTCTTTCCCCTTCACAGTCCAGAACACCAAGGTCGAATAGGTGCGATCGTAGCTCAAAGTCAGACGTAAATGGCGGGAGATGTCTGTCACCGTAGCCGAGTTGCCGCTCAACTGCCGAAAAATAACATCGATTTCATCGCTCTCAAAGTCAAAACTGCCATCAAACTGATGTACCGCCTGCGATCGCTGGTCTTGATATTCTGAGGATGGAATCTCAAATTGCAGTTTGGTTTTATCGGTAGTCTGAAAATATGGATGCAAACCCGTCGAAAACGGCATCGCCGTATCCGAAAGATTAGTATAAGTTTGCTCGATGTTGAGCGTATCGCCTTGAATTTGGTAAGTAAAAGCTAATTTAAAGTCAAACGGGTAAACCTCGCGGGTTCGATCGTTAGTGTTCAGAACCAGCGTCAAGCCAGCTAGATCTTGAGTAACTTCCTCAGTCACTTCCCAAGGCAAATCGCGAGCAAAACCGTGTTGCTTGAGAGAGTAAACCCGATCTTGGTAAGTATAGGCATTATCCGGTAAGTTGCCGCAAATCGGGAACAAAATCGGAATTCCACCTCGGACGCTCAAATTAGGCTGAGCAAACCGTTCGGCATCCAGATAGAGGATTTCCTGACCTCGAATGCCCCAACTAGTAACGATTCCCCCTCTCTCTGGCACGACCTCCAGCCAGGAATGGGCTTGTCGGTCGGAGAGGGTGTAAGATTGGTATTGATTTTGGTGACTGGCGATCGCAAACACGGTTACGGGTTTCCGTAGATTCTTGGTAGCGGTGACGGCACAATAATCATTAGAATATCAGTACAATCAAAAATTAACTACTTGCAGGCGAGTACTAGTCGCAATGACTCAAATAATTAGTCAACACGCTTTGCCAGAGGCGGATCGATGCCAAACCGTCGGTACTTCTCATCTACTTCTCTTCGACAAACAATTTATTCCCTGCCATTATCCTGATTCTGGTTTCCTTAAATGCTGAAGTCCGAGCGATCGAAAAACACCTAGTACCTCAAACGCGGAAATCGAACTACCATTCTCAATCCATCAACAAGATGATGAAATCAATTGCTTGAATTTTGACTTCCGCATAGTAGTACGAATTGCCAGAATCTGAGGAATCGCTCCATTGGCAAAGAGAATTGCAAAATTTATATATTTTAGGAGAAGCAAGCCATGCTACACCGCAAGATCTATCAATTTTGTTCTGATGGTCGTGAGGTCTGTATTTTCTTGCGGGACCAGCAGCGTTGGATCGATCGCGCTCGCATCACCGATATTGAAGGAGATTTAGTCACATTTCGCTACGAAAATGAAGAAGAAGATGAAGTTTCTGCTTGGGAAGAAATGGTGCGGTTAGAAAGCATCGGTGCGGTAAGTCAAAAATTATCTTCCGTCTCGCGAGGCAATATCGAACCCCTAGTTTCGGAAGATTGTCCGGAAGCCGAGCAAATTCGTCCGCGATCGCCGGAGGAGTGAAGAGAAAAGTCAAAAGTCAAAAGTCAAAAATAATAGCTAATGGCCGCCGATCGCGGACTCCCGAACCCCTGACTCCCGATATCAAATCCGGTCGATCGGCCATAATTAATGTAGAAACCCAACACTCTGGGGGTGTTGGGTTTCACTTTGTTCAACCCAACCTACTGGCGTGTCTTCTCACTTTTTGAACTCCTGCTTTCTAAACTTCTAAACTTCTCACTTCGCTTCCGGTTGAATCGGTTCAAAGACAGGACAATAGCCTTCTAAGGTAACTTTGAATTCGTAGAGGGGAGAAGCTGGATTCCAGCAGCGGTTTCCCCTCATATGCACGCAGTTACCGCAACATTCAGTGTCTACTGGAACTCTGGTGTTACTTTGAGAGAGCAACTCGCGGGGCGATAAACCCCGCAATACCAATTCTTCGCCTTGCCAGCGGGCCTCGACTAAGCCAGTATCCGCGAAGTTTTGCCAGCGAGGATCGGCAGCAATAGCATTCGGCAGAGCGATCGTGACTAAAGTATCGAGTTCGGTCAACTCGCCTTCATAATTAGTCTCGGCTGGGGCGGCTGGCTGGACGAAGGTTTCCCCAATTGGCAGTTCGACTAACGTGCCGACGGCTGGGGAATGCAGGTGATAGCGGTTTTGCAACTCTTCCAAGCTAGTGAGATCGGCCAGGTAAGTTGGAGAGCCGTGAACGAAAACTACGTGCTTGGGACGCAAATTGTGAATTAGTTGAGTGGTGCCAATGCCATCGGAGTGTTGGGCTAATAAATAGTTTTCAACTTGGGTAAATTTAGCTGCTTCGGGCGCAATTCGGGAAAAGTCGGGAGAAATAGAGTATCTAGGTTGCTGCGGGAATAAGACGAGCCAAGGAGTAGTATTGAGTTGGAAGTATTGACTCAAATCTCCCGTACTATCTGCAAGCAGGATACAAGGAGAGCGACCGACTAAAGATCGCTGGTCGGGCTGCAAGCGCCGCAAGCGCGGGCGAACCCTGTCGTCCCAAAATAAAGGTTGGTGTCGAGCAAAGTTTTGCACTGAAGCTGGCAAGTTGGGTAGCAGATCGAGGTAAGCATCGCAGCCAACAGCTACCGAGCCATCAACCCAAATATCTAAGTCTCGTCCGGTGAAATGGTGATGGCTGCGCAATAACATCAGCAGTTCTTGTCCTAGCCCTAAAGTCGGTACTGGTAAGAGAACTGAATACTGCTGCGCTAGAGCGCGATCGATCCTGTCCATCAACTGATTTTCTTGTTGCCGTCGGTGGGGATGGCGGGCCGTGCCGTAATTGCCCTCAACAATCAATACGTCTGGCTGAAGAGTTCTTAAAGCCTCGATCGGCAATCCTTCTACTAAGCGGGAGTTTGAGAGGAAAAAATCGCCCGTGTAGAGTAAGTTGTAAGACCTGTACAAGCCCGTATAGGTCAATAAAATAGCAGCAGCACCGGGGAGATGTCCGGCAGGAAACAACTCAGCACACAGACCGTCTTGGAACTCTACAGGCGATCGCCAGGGCAATGCCTGACAGAAGTGAGGGATGCTGCGCTGCTTGAGGTTCAACCAATTTAGCGGTAATAGCTGCGTGGTGGCTTCGCTAGCGTAAATCGGCAACTGCGGAAAAGCTTTATGCAGTGCTAGTAAACCTTGAGCGTGATCTGAGTGAGCGTGACTGCACAAAACTAAGTCGGCTGGTGGCTGCTTAGAAGTGCGTAAGGGTGAGATATCTTTTAACCCGCAGTCGAGCATAATGCGGTAAGGACCCATCCGCACTAAAAGGCAAACGCCTTCATCTGCATGACCTACACCATAAGGCAAACAGACTATTTCATCATTGCTACTGCGATCGGATACTGACAAACGTTGACTCATGAGCCTCACCCACTCAGGAGCGATCGGTGAGAAACAACGAGTAGAGAATTATCGATTTTCTGTTACTCAAAATAAGTTGTATGGGCGCAAGATCTACTCTAGAGCACTAGCGCGATCGAATTGAGTTACTGTCCAAATGCTTTACCCCTACTCTCTTCTCGACGCAAAATTTTAGTGGGCAGAGCCATTGCCGTGGTAATTATCTGAATCGTAAAATCCATTTTTGGTGCCGAAGAACAGTGTTGACACTGTAAACAGCACCGTTAAGCCGACTACAACCAATTTGATATCCATAAGTTTTTGTAAACTGTCTCTCAAGCAAAAAGATTTCGTTATTTTGATAAATTTTACCAAATTGCATACCAGGCGATCGCAGTTACCCTGAAAATTTAGGTTTCTCTAGGGGGAGGGAGGAAGAGGGCGAGGAGGGCGAGGAGAGCGGGAGGCAGGGGAGGCAGGAGAGAATTTTTAACTCAACACTCAACACTTCCATAGCTCCTGAACTTCTCATTCACAATTCATCATCGCTCGTCGTTCGGCTGCCAAAGCTAATTCCGAGGCCACGCGAGCCTCATACGATCGAATCAACCACCATACCACTGGCGATAACCAGCCCTTCAAAGTAACGGAATAAGATATATAAGAGCCGCAGAGGGTAGATTCGATTTGGTAGGTTACTCGCTGTTCGACACCTGGAATAGTGACGATCCGCAAGCTAAATAATTCTCCCGGCCGCACGCGCTCGACAAATACGCGAATTGGAATCGGAATTAGACGCGTCACTTCTTGGTAAATCAGACCTGGTTTGGCAACTAACCCTCTCGGAACGTTAGTGCTAGCTAGTAGGGGATGCCAAGAGACATCGGCTAAGTCGCTCAATTTTTGCCAGAGAACATCTACTGACGCAGAACTCAGAGTCCGATAGGTTCGGATCAGCGAAAATCGAAGGCGCTTGCCTTCTCGTTTGGGAAATTTAAAGGAAAATTTGCGAATCACGAAACTCCTCCCCCACATTCCCTGGGGCAATTCGATCTATCTTAGTGCCAATGGTGTTACGTGCAATATTTTTCTTTTAAGATAACTTATAAGTGGTGACGATCGACTCAATCGCAATATAGCCTAAAATTCGATTAAACTTGAGATTGTCCGACCAGGTTGAAGACGTAAAAGAGAAGTAAAAAGTTCGGTCGGATCGCCTTCAGGCTGGCATTCTCTATCTAAAGACAGAAATTTATCCTTAATATTTCATACTTCGCCCATGACAGCTTTTCAAACCGATACTAAGATCGCTGCCGATTCTGCGCCGCCAACTGATGCTAAAACTAGGGTCAGTCAGTTCATGCAACAGTTGCAAGATAGCATCTGTCAATCTTTGGAAAAACTAGATGGAGTCGGGAAGTTCCAAGAAGATTCCTGGAAAAGACCCGAAGGTGGTGGCGGGCGATCGCGGGTACTCAGGGAAGGTGCTGTGTTCGAGCAAGGTGGGGTCAACTTTTCGGAAGTTTGGGGAGAACACCTGCCGCCTTCGATTCTAACGCAACGGCCCGAAGCTGCTGGTCATGGTTTTTATGCGACTGGAACTTCCATGGTGTTGCATCCTCGCAATCCATATGTTCCTACCGTTCATCTCAACTATCGCTACTTTGAAGCTGGTCCGGTTTGGTGGTTTGGTGGCGGACTCGATTTGACTCCCTACTACCCATTTGGTGAAGATGCCGCTCACTTGCATCGTACTCTCAAAGCGGCTGGCGATCGCCATCATGCAGATTACTACCCGACGTTCAAACGCTGGTGCGATGAGTATTTCTATTTAAAGCACCGCCAAGAAATGCGCGGTGTCGGTGGGATCTTTTTTGATTATCAAGACGGTCGAGGTGCTTTGTATAAAGGTCCAGATCCCAGCGGTCCGGCGGCGGTTTACAGCGATCGAGCGGGCATTCCAGAGACGCGCGGTTGGGAAGAGTTGTTTGCTTTCGTGCAAGACTGCGGTAACGCCTTTTTACCAGCTTACGCGCCCATCGTCGAACGCCGCAAAGATATGGAGTATGGCGATCGCGAACGCAACTTCCAGCTATATCGTCGGGGTCGTTACGTGGAATTTAATTTAGTCTACGATCGAGGCACGATCTTTGGATTGCAAACTAACGGGCGTACAGAGTCGATTTTGATGTCTTTGCCCCCATTGGTGCGCTGGGAATACGGCTATCATCCCGAACCTAACACTCCAGAAGCCGAGTTATACGAAGTGTTTTTAAAACCTCAAGATTGGGCTGAGTGGACTCCGCAAGGGTGAGAGCGAGGAGGGCGAGAGGGCGAGAGGGCGAGAAGAATCTTACCCCCCTCTCCTCGCAGGAGAGGGGCTGGGGGTGAGGTCAGACACTTAACACTTCCTTAGCTCTTGCAATTTGGTAAAACAAAATGGTCCCATCATCGGTCCCCAAAGGACTTTACCAGTGGTGGGATCTATGCCTCGATCGTAGGTTCTTAATTCCTCTGAGGTGACATCGAAGCCTAGCGCCACTTGGTAAGTCGTTCCCTGATAAGTAAAACGACAAGGATCGTCAGTGGCCGGTGAAGTGGAAAAAGTGTAGGTATTGGCGGCTAATTGCTGGTATGCGATCGCTAGGGTACATCCGGGCAAAAACTCCATGTCGTTTGCCGTTAGCGACTGGAGTAATTCTGGTTGCCGAGCGCCACCTCGGAGGTTTTCTGGGTTTTTCAGCATATAATACTGGGCTTGCAACTCCCCGCTGGCGCGGTCGCCCTCTCGCAGTCGGATAATTCGCTGGCGATAGGGTCGATCTAAATTGACGATACTGGCTTGTTCGGCAAATAGGGTAATGCTATCTTCGGCAAATAGAGAAATGGGGCGATGCCAAAGGCGAAGATGAACGTACCATGTCGGCTCGCCGATCGCTTGGGGCTGATTGTCAAATTCTCCAGCTAGGTAGCGACCTAGAACCGTTAATTCAGGAGATAAGTTCAACGCTTGCTCTCTCTCGATCGAGTTATCTGATATGGGCGGTACTGGATTTGAACCAGTGTCCTTCTGCGTGTAAAGCAGACACTCTACCGCTGAGTTAACCGCCCAGCTAAATTTCATCATATCATTAGTTGTAACAAGGAAACCGCGACTTGGAGCTTGGTTATATCGATTACCTGGCATCATTGCTACAAATCTCTCCCCCTGCTCCCCTGCTCCCCTGCTCCCCTGCTCCCCCTGCTTGCCATCTGTAGCAAAATTAAATCGCAAAATAGTAAGGATCTCCCTACCACATCAGTTTGAAGCTAAATGATACGATGTAAGGAAGGCTAAAGGCTCCAAATTGATTTTTATACTTCCTCTCTCCTGCTATGCTGAAAAATCTTCTCGGCAATCCCAACGCTCGCAAACTCAAACTATATCAGCCTTATGTCGCAGACATTAATGTGTTGGAAGAAGAGATCCAAGCATTGTCTGATGAGGCTTTAATTGGCAAGACCGCTGAATTCAAACAACGTCTAGCCAAAATCAAAACCGACAGAGAGCGAGAGGATATCTTAGATGAAATCTTGCCAGAAGCTTTTGCTGTAGTGCGGGAAGCTGGGCGCAGAGTTTTAGGGATGCGTCACTTTGACGTGCAGTTGCTCGGTGGCGTGGTGCTGCATAAGGGGCAAATTGCTGAAATGAAAACGGGTGAAGGCAAAACCCTGGTGGCAACACTGCCAGCTTATCTAAATGCTTTGACGGGTAGAGGCGTACACGTAGTGACGGTGAACGATTACCTGGCTCGCCGAGATGCCGAATGGATGGGACAAGTCCATCGATTTTTAGGCTTGAGCGTCGGCTTGATTCAGTCGGGGATGGGACCTGCCGAACGCCAAAAAAACTATGCTTGCGATATTACCTATGCCACCAATAGCGAGTTAGGTTTCGACTACTTGCGGGACAACATGGCGACATCCATGTCGGAGGTAGTTCAACGTCCCTTTAATTACTGCGTGATCGATGAAGTAGACTCGGTGTTGATCGACGAGTCGCGCACGCCGCTGATCATTTCCGGCCAGGTAGAACGGCCGACCGAAAAGTATCTGCGAGCAGCAGAAATTGCCAATCAACTCAAGAAAGAAGAACATTACGAAGTCGATGAAAAAGCCCGCAACGTCCTCATGACTGAGGAAGGGTTTATTGAAGCCGAAAATCTGCTGGAAGTCAAAGATTTATACGATCCTAACGATCCTTGGGCGCACTACATCTTCAATGCCATTAAAGCTAAAGAATTGTTTCTCAAAGATGTTAACTATATCGTTCGCAATGGCGAAGTGGTAATTGTCGATGAGTTTACAGGTAGGGTACTCGCAGGCAGGCGGTGGAGCGACGGCTTGCATCAAGCCATTGAAGCTAAAGAAAGAGTAGACATCGAGAACGAAACTCAGACTTTAGCGACTGTAACCTATCAAAACTTCTTTTTGCTCTATCCCAAACTGGCGGGAATGACGGGTACTGCCAAAACTGAAGAAGCTGAGTTTGAAAAAATCTACAAGTTAGAAGTTACGATTATCCCGACCAATAGGGCTGCCGGACGCAAGGATTTAGCCGATGTGGTCTATAAAACTGAAGCTGGCAAGTGGCGATCGATCGCTCAAGAATGCGCCGAAATGCACGAAGTCGGCCGCCCTGTACTAGTGGGAACTACCAGCGTCGAAAAGTCAGAAGTGCTATCTCAATTGCTGAACCAGTTAGAAGTTCCCCATAACTTGCTCAATGCCAGACCGGAAAACGTCGAACGGGAGTCAGAAATCATCGCTCAGGCTGGTCGGAAAGGAGCCGTTACCATCGCGACTAACATGGCAGGACGCGGAACGGACATCATCTTAGGCGGTAACTCCGATTACATGGCCAGGCTGAAACTGCGGGAATACTTCATGCCCAAGATCGTCCAGCCAGAGGAAGAAGAGGCGTTAGTGCCGATGCAAGTACCAGCAGCCTCAGATCGAGAAACACCCCAAGGTTTTGCTCCAGGGCGCAAAGTGAAAACCTGGAAAGCTTCGCCCCAAATTTTCCCGACTAAGCTATCGAAGGAAACCGAGCAAAAGCTGAAAGCGGCGGTAGATTTTGCGGTGAAGACCTACGGCGAGCGCAGCTTGCCAGAATTAGAAGCCGAAGACCGCATCGCGGTCGCGGCAGAAAAAGCCCCAACCGACGATCCAGCAATTCAAAAGCTGCGGGAGGCTTACAATCTAATTCGCCAAGAATACGACCAATTTACTTCGCAAGAACATAAAGAAGTAGTGGAATTAGGCGGATTGCACGTCATCGGTACAGAACGCCACGAATCGCGCCGGATCGACAACCAATTGCGGGGACGGGCCGGACGGCAAGGCGACCCCGGTTCGACGAGGTTCTTCTTGAGTTTAGAAGATAACTTACTGCGGATTTTTGGCGGCGATCGCGTGTCAAATTTAATGAATATGTTTGGGGTGGAAGAAGATATGCCGATCGAATCGGGAATGCTCACCCGCAGCCTCGAAGGGGCGCAGAAGAAAGTCGAAACCTACTACTACGATATGCGGAAGCAGGTATTCGAGTACGACGAGGTGATGCACAACCAAAGGCGAGCCATTTATGCCGAACGCCGTCGGGTACTTGAAGGACTAGACTTAAAAGAACAGGTAATCGGCTATGCCGAAAAGACGATGGAGGATATCGTCGAGGCTTACGTCAACCCAGATTTACCCCCAGAAGAGTGGGATTTAACCAGTTTGGTGGCCAAAGCCAAAGAATTCGTCCAACTGCTAGCGGATTTAGAACCGTCACAACTAGAAAACATGGCTGTTGGGGAAATCAAAACCTTCTTAGCAGAAGAAGTTCGCAAAGCCTACGACATTAAAGAGAGCCAGATCGATCGCATCGAACCTGGTTTAATGCGGCAAGCAGAGCGATTCTTCATCTTGCAACAGATCGATACTCTCTGGCGAGAACACTTGCAAGCGATGGATGCTTTGCGAGAGGGGATAGGTTTGCGCGGTTACGGGCAAAAAGACCCGCTGATCGAATACAAACAAGAAGGTTATGAAACTTTCTTAGAGATGATGACCGATATCCGCCGTAACGTCGTCTACTCCTTGTTCCAATTCCAGCCGCAGGCTCAACCTCAAGCAGTTTAGCTAAAGATTGAAATGAATTAACCCGATTTCGAGTTGTAGGGGTGCAAAACTGTTCCTGAGCTTGCCGAAGGATTGCGCCCCTACAATTGGTATATGGGTGCGAGATTTGGCGAACAGCCCTCACCCCCAACCCCTCTCCCAAGCTTGGGAGAGGGGAGCCGGAAATATTACAACTCATACCAATTATCATTTAGACTTGCTATATATGGAGTTGTTATATAAGTCTTGTAAGTGAAGCGATCGCTAAGGTAATTGTCTCGTTTTATACTGCTAAAGGTAGAGCGATCTAACCAATTTTAAGGCAGGTATTTTTACCTCCTAACCTGATAATTCATATGGGCGATACGTGCTAGCGCACAGCCTAGCGCCAACGTCCCAAGATGGCAGCGAGGAAAAATTCAGATAGATCGGTTCCAAATGACCTATAGCAACATAAGGAGAAAGTAGAAGGAATGACCCAAGTGTTATTAGGAGAAAACGAAGGCATCGATTCAGCTTTACGTCGCTTTAAACGCCAGGTATCGAAAGCGGGAATTTTAGCAGATGTTAAAAAGAATCGGCACTTTGAAACCCCTTTGGAGAAGCGCAAGCGAAAAGCAGTGGCGGCTCGGCGCAAAAAGCGTTTTCGTTAATCAAATTTATTCAATCACTTTAAAGTAATCACGATAGGCTTTGCGCTCTCAGGCAAAGCCTATTTTAATTTTTACAACGCATCGACATTCATTACCTATTTTTTAGGCTGGCGGTGGCAAACCCGCTAGTAGCTTTTTTGCAGGAAACAGCTACACGAGCTTTCGTCTGCCCGTACCGACTTCAAGAAGCAGATCGAGCCAGAATCGAAGCCGAAAAAAGAGCATTAGGCGATCGCCTATAATAACGGAAGTAAGTGCTTTCGATCGCTAAGGCTCTGAATATCTATTTAATTTGGCACTAGTCCATATGGTGACATCAAACTACTTTAGGATCGATGCCGCAAAAAGTATTGACGTGGTATAACCAGCAAGGCGATCGCTATTTAACGGCCGAGGAACGAGAACAACGAGAACGACAACGCGCCGATCGTTTGGCAGCGCAACTCAAAGCCGCAGGTATCGAGCCAGAGGTTTAATAGACTTCTTGCAGAAGTCAAGTAATAAGTAATAAGTAATAAGCTAGAGTTTTGACGATTTCAGTTCTCTCAATAATTATTTTTACACTTTTGTAAGAGGTTTAATGATTACAGGTAAAACGAAATTATTAGCAGTTATCGGCTATCCGATCGCTCATTCTCTGTCGCCAGTGATGCACAATGCCGCGATCGCAAATCTGCAACTCGATTATGTTTACATTCCTTTGGCGATTGCACCAGAGAACCTAGCTATAGCTGTTGACGGTTTGATGGCGATCGAACTCCAAGGCTTTAACGTTACCATTCCCCATAAAGAAGCGATTTTTCAACTGTTATCTGAAAAAGGGGAAGTCGATCGAATTGCCCACGCTGTCGGTGCGGTGAATACAGTTTCGCGTCGCGATCGAACTTGGTGCGGGACTAATACCGATATCGCTGGATTTCTGGCTCCCTTGCAGCAATGCGATCGAGATTGGAGTCAAACTGAAGCGACAATTTTAGGCTATGGCGGTGCGGCGCGGGCAGTAGTAGCAGCCTGTGCTAAATTAGGTTGCGATCGAGTCAACGTCGTGGGGCGCGATCCCAAAAAGTTAGAAGAATTTGGTAAAAGTTGGGTAAATTCACCTTTGTCGGTAAATCTCAGCCTGCATCAATGGCAAGAATTACCAGAATTGATGGCAAAGACAAGTTTGCTCGTCAATGCTACGCCTGTAGGTATGGGCAATCGCTCGCACCAGTCGCCAGTAGATGCAGAGGTAATGGCGAAATTACCTTCAGGAGCGATCGCTTACGACTTAATTTACAATCCCAATCCGACTTTATTTTTGCAACAAGCTCGATCGCAAGGAAAGATGGCGATCGATGGCTTAGAAATGCTCATCTGTCAAGGAGCCGCTGCTTTAGAAATCTGGTTGCAGCAGCCAGCGCCATTAGAGATTATGCGTCAAGCTTTGCGGCAACATTTGGGCTTTGAGATTTAGGCTTTCTTCAATTTAATAAAAACCACAGATGCACACAGATAAACACAGATGAAATTGATGAGTTATCGGCTCAATCGCACCGCCCTAAGCCACAAGTCCCAATGCTGCCAACTGAGCTTGAGCTTTGTGAAGAGACTCAAACCATTCCTGTTCGGGATCGCTATCGGCTACAATTCCTGCCCCCACTTGCCCCCAAACTATATGAGAGAGTTCGGAGTGTGGAGTGGGTCGTGTTAACCTCACCCCCTGCCCCTCTCCTCGCAGGAGAGGGGAGTATTGCCTCCTCTGCTCCCTGTCGCCAAACAGCAGAGTACGAATTAAGATGTTCAAATCTAGATTGCCCCGCCAATCTAGATAGCCGCAAGAGCCATAAAACAAGTTGCGACGCACGGGTTCGAGTTCTTCAATGATTTCCAGACAGCGGACTTTAGGGCAACCCGTAATCGTTCCACCAGGAAACAGAGCGCGAATCGCATCGATTGGGTCTAAATCGGGCTGCAAGATGCCTCTAACATTGCTGACTAGGTGCATGACGTGGCTGTAGCGCTCGATCGCAAATAGCTCGTCCGCCGCCACCGATCCCCATTCGCACACTCGCCCTAAATCATTGCGTTCTAAATCGACGAGCATGATATGTTCGGCTCTTTCTTTGGCATTAGAAAGCAAATCTTCACCCAGTTGTCGATCGCTTTCTATGTTAGTTCCCCGCGCTCGCGTGCCCGCAATCGGCCTGGTGGAAATCTCGAATTTGCTGTCGCTACCCAATCGCGATCGCACCAATCTTTCTGGAGAACAACTAATTACCGCCCCCCAAGGTGTCTGCCAATAGCTGCTCATCGGTGAAGGGTTGATCTGTTGCAGGGCGCGATAAATCGTCCAGCTATCGGCGGTGGTACGAGTAGCAAATCGCAGCGAAATATTTGCCTGAAAAATATCCCCAGCCTGAATATACTTTTTGGCCTGCCGTACTGCGTCTTCGTAATCGGCTTGAGATGATAAGAAATCGATCGAAAGGGGAGGGCGAGAGGGGGAGATGGGGAGATGGGGAGATGGGGAGACAAAGGGAGAACGTTCTAATTGGTACTCTAAGCGATCGAGTTCGGACTGGGCAGTAGATGCTAGCCAGAGAGTTTGTTCCCAGCGATCGAGTATGGCAAAAGATGCTGGTTCGTACCAAAAAGCCACGGGGAAGGGCAAGGGATCCGATTTCAGGGTGGGAAGTCGTTCGATTTCCCACGCCAGATCGTAGCCCAGCCAGCCCAGCCAACCGCCAGTAAATGGCAGAGTCAATTGCGGCTCTTCAGCCCTCGGTATTGCCGAATGTTGGAGGAGATGGTGTAGGAAAGGCAGAATTTGTCCTACAGGTGGAGTCCACGTTTGAGGTTTGCCAGCTACCAGCCGAGGACTGCCCGCGCAAATGGAATATCGAGTCAATTCGTTTCGCTCGTCGCCACTAGCAGGCGGGCTTTCTAAGAGAGTACCGATCGCGTTTGGCTGGTAAAACAAAGCCTCAAAGACATCAGAGCCAGTCCGATCTTCTAACGGCAGCGAGCGCCAAAACCAGGGCAGTAATTCTTTCATAGCACTTCAGAAGCTTAAGTATTAGCGCCAACTCAACACTCAACACTTAACACTTAACACTTTTCAAAACTCTCCTCCCCAAATCAGCCGTGCGCTCCAGAATGCTCCTAAAACAAATAATGCCATCCAATCCCATTTGCCAATCCGTAACTGATACCACTGGACTCGATGCTCGTTGGGACTGGTAAAACCGCGTACCTTCATGGCGCTGGCAATTTGTTCTGCCCTTAACAGTAAATTTTCTAATAAGCGATCGACTACTAACAACCAAACTTGCAAGCTTTTTCGCACCCCTAACTTCTTCCAGTTAATCGCTCTAGTGCGTACCGATCGCACTAAATTCTGTACCTCTTCCAACACCAAGGGGATAAATCGCAAAGACAGAGTTAAGGTGAGGGCAATTTCGGTAACGGGGATCTTGAAGCGTCTCAAAGGACGCATCAGGCTTTCGATCCCAGCGGTAATTTCTTCGGGGGCAGTAGTGAGTAAGTACAGAGTAGAACTGTAAATCAGGGTAAACAGTAAGGTACTGGCGCTAATTGCTAAAGCGAGAGTGCGGCGGGTAACGGTAAATTTGAGAAAACCAGCATCTAACTTCCACAGCACGTATTGGTAAGAGGTCGGCGGGACTGGGATATCGTCGGCTGGCAATCGGGGTTGATGGCTCGAATTCAAAGCATCGGGGGCAATAGCTGCGATCGCGAACAGGAAAACCCCTAACATCAGCAGCCAACCCATTTGCTGTCGCCACACTCGCCAGGGAATTCCTGCCGTCAAAGTCATCACCATCAATACTGCTACCAACGCCAATCGCCAGTAGGGATTTGCCAAAATCGGAGCCAATAAAAAGCTCATCAACCAACCTAGTTTCACTCTGGGATCGAGGCGGTGCAGCCAGGTAATCGGTTGTTCGAGATACAGTCCTAAAGGGAGCGATCGCAGTAAATCCATCTTTGGAAGAATACGGGAGTTCAGGAGTATGCGCCGAGCGCAGGCTGCGCCAACAGAAGTTCAGAAGGCCAAGCCTATAAATGTAGTGGATGGACACGCCGAAAACAGTACGACAGCCGTAGGTTGGGTTGACGACAGGAAACCCAACTAACCCAACCGTGTAAGTCCAGAAAAATTTTGAACTCCTTTTAAGTGTACGATCTGCCAACGATCGTTCCAGATAAAACATCCTGAAAGCTACAGATCGCGTCAATATTTTGCCTCTGTCGCATTATCAAGAGACGGTACTGGCTTCCCGAAGTTGCAATTTTAACTCCAAACGTTCTCCCGGACGAGGAGCGATCGCTTGCGTTGACAGATGATTTTGTTTTAGCAATTCCTGAAATTCTTCGACAGTACCTACAGCTTTCAATAAATTAGTCAGCAACCCTTCATAACTTACTTCTCCCGGATCGGCAGTTGGCAGAATTACTTGAGGTTGTAATTGCTTCACCATTTTTAACGCCCCATCTGTGCCCTTGATAATCGGCCCCACCAAAGGCAGGCTTAAGTCAATAATCGGAGCGATCGCCACATCTACGGGGGCGAATTCTGACAAAGAAGGGTGATGAGAACCGTGCGGTTCGTAATAAATTGTCAATCCAGTTGCCAATTCTTTCAAAATATAGCCATTTTCGATGTTATTCGGGCCGAGAGCAGAACCGGGAACCGCTCTAATTTCCACGGCATTATCGAAAACCAAAGTCTCGCCGGGAGTTAAAGCTGTAACTTGGCTGTAACCTAAATCTCGTACTACTTTGGCTGCACTCGTCGAACCGACAACCGGAATCGATCGATCGAGTCGTTCGAGAGTCGGGGGATGGGCGTGATCTGGCAAACCTTGAGACAGCAAAATCAGGTCGATATGTTCGGGGATAGAGCGTTCTTGCTCTCGATAGCCGCGAAAAAACCAATTCTGGTTGCCGAACGACAAGGAACCAACCAACCAAGGATCGAGCAGGATGTATTTTCCTCCCAGTTCGATCGCCCAACTGTTACTGTCTAGCCAAGTGAGATACATAGTAGGTATCGAGATTGCGTCTGGTTTTATTATAGGGAATTATTACAATTTGTTAACTAAATTTTTGACCGTCAATGTCTACTCTTCCGTAAAAATACTTATCTGCAAACTTGAACTTATCTAGATCAGGTGTTTTCCTTGATTTTATTTATTTTTAAAGTAAATATTATTAATTTAGTTTTTAAAAGTAAGTAAATTCATGAATAAATTAATTGTAAGAATATTTAGCTTGCCCGCTATGGCAGCAGTTTTCTTGACCGCGTTTAGTATTAACTCATCATCTATGGCATCCCAAGCCATTGAAGATTCATGCTCTACTGTTAAAAAAGATGAGTTACGTTATTTAAGCTGTCAGCTATTAGCTCTAAGAATAGGAACTGATAATCTTGGAAAAATTGGTCAAAGGTCAACCCATGCTCCTCAGAAGGTTGTTAATCAATTGGGTAATTATTGCAAGTCAGCAGTATTGGACTCACTGAAATCTCCAGCTTCAGCTAGATTCTCAAAGGGACCTCACACTATGGAAATATTTATTGGTATTTATGCGGTAATCGGCGGGGTAGACGCACAAAACAGTTATGGTGCGCTTTTGAGAAATAAATATTTTTGCTATTTCAGTAATGAGCCTAAAAAAGGTTTGCAAATATTAGATGTGTATATCTCAGATTAACTTAGAACTTCTGCACAGATACCCCATAATAGTAGGGGCGCAATGCATTCATTGGTGTCAACTTAGAGCTAAAGTCGTTGCTGTACCCTGAATTTCAGCCATCTCCGCCAGGGGTTCAAAACCCCTGGCTAATAGCGCAAGTCCATTGAAATGGACTAAAGAAGGAAATTACCCACAGATCGGCCAGTCCTCTTTAGAGGACTTTAGCTTTGAGACAGGGGTTTTCAACCCCTGGCGGGGCGAAGCTCTAGACCGTTAACTTGACACCAATGAATGCATTGCGACCCTACCGACCATACATTATCCCTATTCTCAAAAATTGTGCTGAACATTCTTTGTATAGACGTTTTATGAAACGTCTATACATTTGGGATTGTTCGCTAGCAACGTCAACTACGCAACGCCAACGACCGATCGCTCGCCGATGCCTTCTTTTTGGGCCATCGATAGCATCAGATCGATCGCGCGACAGGAGTAACCCCATTCATTGTCGTACCAGGCAACCACTTTAAAGAAGTTGGCATTGAGTTCGATCCCGGCCCCGGCATCAAAAATACTCGATCGGCGATCGCCTTGAAAATCGGTAGAGACAACTTCTTCGTCGGTATAACCCAAAATCCCTTTTAATTCCCCTTCCGAGGCTGCCTTCATCGCCGCGCAAATTTCTTTGTAACTGGTAGCTTTGGCAGTTTTGAAGGTCAAATCGACCACAGAAACATCGGGAGTGGGGACGCGAAATGCCATTCCAGTTAACTTGCCTTTCAACTGCGGCAAAACCAATGCAACCGCTTTCGCCGCACCTGTAGACGCAGGAATGATGTTCTGGGCTGCACCGCGTCCGCCCCGCCAATCTTTTTTGCTAGGGCCGTCTACCGTCGGCTGAGTAGCAGTCATGGCGTGAACTGTGGTCATTAACCCCTCAGTCAAACCAAAATTGTCATCGATGACTTTCGCTATGGGCGCGAGGCAATTCGTCGTACAGCTAGCATTAGAGACGATCGCATCTTTAGCAGGATCGAACAGGTGATGGTTGACTCCCACCAGCAGCGTCGGTACTTTGTCTGGCTCTTTGGTCGGTGCAGAAATTATGACTCGTTTAGCACCAGCTTTGAGATGATTGGCAGCCCGATCGTAGTCGGTAAACAGCCCCGTAGACTCGACTACGTAATCTGCACCTACTTTTCCCCAAGGGAGTTCGGCAGGATTTTTAATCGCCGTACAAGGAATCAAGCGGCCGTTGATGACAATTCCATCCTCAGTACGATCGACCTCGCCTTTAAAGCTGCCGTGGGTAGAGTCGTACTTGAATAAGTAAGCCAGGTTATCGGGTGGTACCAAGTCGTTGATACCGACAAATTCAATATCCGGGCGATCGATTCCAGCCCGCAATACCAAGCGCCCGATTCGACCAAATCCGTTGATGCCAACTTTTAACTTTGCCATAATCAAAACTTTGGTGTCAGCCTATTTGCATTTCTAGAAGTCTGCCACGAGTTAGAAAGATTGTTGGTGATTGAAATATCTTTTTAAGGAGTTGAAGAGCGAGCAATGGGATGTCGATCGCTCGGTAAAATAAAAATATCTGTCGCCTTACCGGAGCTTGTTTCCCATGGTGAAATCTGACCCCCGACTGACGACTCTACCCTCTACCGAGGAACTGCCTTGTTCCGACGATACTCCTGTGGATAATGAGGACCAAAACTTTATTCCCAATCGCTTGCTATTTCTGCTGGAGTTTATTTGGGCAGATCGCAATGACTGGTTTTTTGGGGTAGATATGGGCATTTACCATACAACGGGAGTCAGTCACCTAGTACCAATCGTTCCCGATGGTTTTTTGAGCTTGGGAGTAGAACGGCGCAAACAAGGAAAGTCGCGCCTGAGCTACGCTATCTGGGAGGAAAATAAGATCGTTCCCATCCTGGTGCTGGAAGTTGTATCGAAAACTCCAGGGGATGAATACGAAGAGAAAGTGAACCTCCTACACTGATGCTATCGCATACAGTGTAGGCTTCTCAAATCAACGCACGAGATCTGAGAACTTCCATCGCGGTACTATGGGTATGCGATACCTTAATCTTCCCACTACGGCTGTTT
>JAHHHA010000036.1 GCA_019359615.1 Cyanosarcina radialis HA8281-LM2 | reverse complement strand
GTTTGGTAAAATTCAGGGAACATATTATTTTGCGGGAGCGACCATGATGCTCCCGATTTTTTGTCCTTTCCCTTTTCCCAAACCTTTGTCACTTCTAGCCTAGAGCCACCTTGTCATCCGTTAAGATTGCCGACTCAGTTGAGGTTCGATCGCGGCCGCAATCGCCCCAATCAGGCGGAAATGGAACGACGACCAGAAGATGGATTGTTCGAGGTAGGGGTCCATTCCAGGAAACGGTGATGGCATTCGTCAAATCCCTGCACGGTCTAGAATTCACCCTCATTATAGCGATCGCGTCAATAGAATCCCGATGGCGGGCGATTGAAATCGCGCCTATATAATCGAAGTCCGCCTATGCGGACTGAATTTAACCCGCGTTCGCGTAGCGTGCGCCTCAGCGCATAGGCGGGTTTCGATCGTGTAGCTGCGGTTTCAACCGCCCAGATCCTTAAATTGCGATCGCCTTTGAAGTCACGATCGCGATCGCGCTGTGCCTTCTGCCCCCTGTTGCGAGGGAGAACTAGAATCGCTTGAGTCAGTTTTGGGTGGCGTTCCTTCTGGGTTGCTGTAATAACCCCACTTCCAGTTACGCACTTCTGGCATATCCTCCCCGCGTTCGTGGATGTACAGTTTGTGTTCGACGAACTTGTTGTGGATGATTTGCTTGACGTGGGCTTTTTCGTACTTGAACCGAGGGATGCGATCGAGGACATCATCAGCAAGGCTGAAACGGTCTATCTCGTTGAGGACGACCATATCAAATGGGGTAGTAGTAGTGCCTTCTTCTTTATATCCCCGGACGTGCAAGTTGTCGTGATTCGGGCGGCGGTAAGTCAGGCGGTGAATCAACCAGGGATAGCCGTGGAAAGCAAACACGATCGGTTTGTCGGGCGTAAAAATGGCGGCAAAATCGACATCGCTAATGCCGTGGGAATGTTCGCTAGGCGGTTGCAATGTCATCAGATCCACCACGTTTACTACTCGAATCTTGATGTCTGGCAAGTGGTAGCGCAAGAAATCTACAGCGGCTAAAGTTTCCATCGTCGGCACGTCACCGCAACAAGCCATGACTGCATCTGGTTCGCCATGGCGATCGCTGCTGGCCCATTCCCAAATCCCAATTCCTTGAGTGCAATGTTTAATCGCCGCATCCATATCTAGATACTGCAAAGCTGGCTGCTTCCCGGCCACGATGACGTTGACGTAATTGCGACTTTGCAAGCAGTGATCGGTGACAGACAGCAGAGTATTAGCATCGGGAGGCAAATAGACCCGGACGATTTCGGCTTTTTTGTTGACTACGTGGTCGATAAAACCGGGATCTTGGTGAGAAAAACCGTTGTGATCTTGCCGCCAAACGTGAGAGGTTAGCAGGTAATTCAAAGAAGCGATCGATCGCCGCCAGGGAATTTCTTTGGTGGTTTTCAACCATTTAGCGTGTTGGTTGAACATCGAATCGATGATATGAATAAATGCCTCGTAGCAAGAAAAGACCCCATGGCGGCCTGTAAGCAAGTAGCCTTCCAGCCAACCTTGACAGGTGTGTTCGCTCAAAATTTCCATCACTCGACCGTCGGGAGATAAGCGATCGTCATAATCTAATATCTCGGCTACCCAAGTGCGATCGCTAGCTTCAAAAACGCTATCCAAGCGGTTCGATGCCGTTTCATCGGGGCCGAAGACGCGGAAGTTGCTCGATCGATCGTTCAGCTTCATTACATCCCGCAGTAACTTACCCATAATCCGGGTAGCTTCGGCTTCAGTCGTTCCCGGCTGGTTGACTTCAACAGCATAGTTGCGGAAGTCCGGCATTTTCAGATCTCGCAGCAAAATCCCACCGTTAGCGTGAGGATTGTCGCCCATGCGCCGCTGGCCTTTGGGGGCCAGTTCTGCCAGTTCGGGAATCAACTTGCCATCGGCATCGAAGAGTTCTTCTGGTTTGTAACTCTTCATCCAATCTTCTAGCAGCTTGACGTGTCCTGGCTTGCTGGCCATTTCAGAGAATGGGACTTGATGCGATCGCCAGTAATCTTCTGTTTTCTTTCCGTCTACTTCCTTCGGTCCCGTCCAGCCTTTGGGCGTTTTTAGAATTATCATCGGCCACTGAGGGCGACCCGTATAGCCGCTACTGCGGGCCTCTGCCTGAATTTCTTTAATCTCGCGGGTGACTGTATCCAGAGTCGCTGCCATCAACTGATGCACGCTTTCCGGGTCAGATCCTTCGACGAAGTAGGGTTTGTAGCCGTAGCCGACGAACAAACTTTCCAGTTCCTCGCGTTTCAGACGTGCTAGTACAGTTGGATTGGCAATCTTGTAACCGTTTAGGTGCAATATCGGCAGCACCGCCCCATCTCTCACTGGGTTGAGGAACTTGTTAGAGTGCCAACTAGTGGCTAAAGGCCCGGTTTCGGCTTCGCCATCGCCGACGACGCAAGCCACGATTAAGTCTGGGTTATCAAAGGCTGCACCGTAGGCATGAGAGAGGGCATAACCCAACTCGCCACCTTCATGAATCGAACCTGGGGTTTCCGGGGCGACGTGGCTGGGAATGCCACCGGGGAAAGAAAACTGCACGAACAGCTTTTTCATCCCTTCTTCATCTGGGGAAATGTTGGGATAATACTCGCTATAAGTTCCCTCCAGGTAGGTATTGGCCACCAATCCAGGACCGCCATGACCGGGACCCGCGATATAGATGACGTTGAGGTCGTGTTTTTTGATGACTCGATTGAGGTGAACGTAGATTAAATTTAGACCTGGGGTGGTTCCCCAATGACCGAGAAGCCTGGGTTTAATGTGTTCCAGCTTCAACGGTTCCCGCAATAGGGGGTTATCTAACAGATAAATTTGACCGACTGATAAATAATTAGCAGCCCGCCAGTAGGCATTTATCTGGCGGACTTCTTCAGCACTGAGGGGAGTTTGTGGCAGCGCCACTTTCCCTATTTGAGGCTTAGCAATTGAACTTGTCATGACTGCTACTCTTGAGCTAGGTGAGTTTAGCTGCGGTCAGATATTCTAGAACGGCTAGTCAATAAGAGCGAGTATTGACCAACACATTACCTAAGAAATTTTACTTATAGCAGTTCTCAGTTCGATTTTCCTCTACTTTTAGGATGGGACTTCCGCAGCAATTGCATACGGTGCTCGCGGCTGCGCTGACACGCCACGACCGAATTGACGCGGCTAAAATCCTTGTCTCTCAAACGTCACACCACTCCAAGCCATCCTCACAACTGGTGAGGAACTTTGGTTGACATTGTTCGATCGCTACTGACTCGATTTGGGCTTGTTCTTGCTCCAGATCTTCTAGATACCCAGCCTGGTAAAGTTCGACTTGTTTGGCAGTCATAAAAGGCCCGAAGTAGTAAACGCAGCTAGGGCTGCGGGTAATCACCTTTAACCACCAAGCCAAGCCCAATCCCTCTAATACAGGCAACAAAAGATTTTCAGCAGTTTTTTTAATCTCCACGATCGTTCTCCATCAGTTTTTTTGGTGACACTGCAAACAACTCGTTAGCTCGATCGAGCTTTGTTCTGATTTCCCTCTCCCGATCGCCAGATGATAGTTTGACTGGCCATTGAGGTTAAGCAGAGAATATGAGAATCTTGTGAGGAAATCAAGCTCGATGCAGCAGTGCGATCGAAATTTGACAATCTCAAGTTTTTTGGCGATCGGAATTCATCATTTAAAATTAAATGTAGAGATAATCGCACGCCAAATGCTTGCCCAAGATCGCGAGCGTCAAAATATTAAAAATGAGAAAAGATACAGAATTTGCGATCGCCTAACTTATTTACCTGAAAATATGAGCTTAAAACTGTATTTATTGCGGCACGGAGAAACGATTTACAGTCGCACTGGGGGTTATTGCGGCGATCTCGATCCCGAATTAACCACTGAAGGAAAGGAAATGGCTGAGGCCTTTGCTGATGCCTATAAGTCTCTGCATTGGGCGGCAATTTATGCCAGCCCGATGCAGCGGACGATCGCCACGGCTAAACCTTTGGCAGATGCCGCCGAGATAGCAATGCAACTGCGAGATGGGTTGAAAGAAATCCGTTATGGGGAGTGGGAAGGGCAAACAGTTGAATTCGTCAAACAGCACTATAACGATGACTACGTGCGTTGGTTGACCGAACCCGCTTGGAATCCTCCAACTGGAGGCGAAACTGCCGTGCAAATTGCCAGCCGCGCCAATCTAGTAATTACTGAAATCGAGCAAAAACATTCTACGGGTAATGTCTTAGTAGTCTCGCACAAAGCCACGATTCGGATTATTTTGTGCAATCTATTGGGAATCGACCTGGGACGCTACCGCGATCGCATTAACGTTTTAGCTGCCTCCCTCAGTATTGTCAAATTTGACGTTCACGGCCCGTTGTTGGAGGTATTAGGCGATCGCTATCATTTGCCAGAACGTCTGCGTAATTTATCAGGAACGTAATCCCACATAACGGTACGATCGAAACTGGCTGACAAAACCGCCACTTAGATCTACAGAAATCAAATTAATATTACTATCGATTAATCCGAATTAACTCGGTCAAAATGCTATCCAAGCTGCCATTGACTTGAATGCGATCGATCTTCTCGGCAATCCTCTCTAATATCTCCAATTCTTTCAATCGCAAGGCGACAGGGTTGTCTTCCATCACTTTGGCAGTATTTAACATACTGCGAGTAGCGGCGGTTTCTTCTCTGCGTCTGACGACGTTAGCTTGAGCCGCTTTTTCGGCTTCCACAACCTTGCTCAAAATCGTCTTGATTTCGCCAGGTAAAATAATATCTTTTACTCCTACAGAATCGACTTCAATGCCATATTCTGAGGTTTTAGTGCGAATGTATTCGGCAATGCTGCGATCGATCGCTCCTTTATCTTCTAAGAGCGCATCTAGAGTTTTTTCGCCTACTGCTGCCCTTAAAGCAAACTGTAATTCTTTGTACAAGAAATCAGCCACATCTGACAAACCATTTCTGGCTTTCAGCGGATCTTGGATACGGAAACCAGCAGTTAAATTCAACCGCAAAGGTACTTTATCCTTAGAAAGGATATCTTGACCGGATACTTCAATATTTACCAATCGCAAGTCAAAGACTTCAGTTTGAAAAGCGCGTCTAAACGACCACCAAGCGTGTCTGCCTGGAGGTAATTGAGATTGAAATTCTCGATCGATATACAACAAGCCAACGTGCTGCGCGGGTACGTCGCAAATATGCAAACAGTCGCGACCGAGCAACTGCACTTCTGGGGAACCCGAAATTAATTCGGCAACTAAATTGGGTGGTAATTTGGCATTGCTACTAATGTCAATAACTTCCACCTCAACCCCGCGCCAAAATAACTTACGGCTGGTGGGTGGCAAAATTGCAATTACTTTACCCAAATACCGAGCGATCGCTACTTGGTGGTTTTCCAACTGTACTGCTTGACAGTAAGCTGCCACAAAATCAGGATGTTGTTCGATTAAGACATCTTCCAGCGGGAAATCGGGGTTAGGTACGATCCGGCTGAGAATTCTGACAGACACATCGCGATTGACAGCCCAAAAAGCATATTCTCCTGCTTCGAGAGGTCGGACAAAGTTATTTTGCACGTACAACAAGCCGATTTCTGCTTCTGAGATCGAGAACTTTTTCAAGCCATTGATGGCGATGCCGCGCACTTGCTGGACGAACTGGGCAGGTAATTCTAAGCTCTCTTCTAGATCGAAAATATGCGATTCGACCTCAATAAAACCGCGCCAAAAAGCATGGATCTGATTCGGTCCGAAACCGACCCAATTTTGCCCGCAGCGAACTAAAGCCGCTTGGTTAAATGTAGTTTTAACGATCGCTAGATATGGTTCTAGTTCGGCTTCATGGTTTCTGAGTAACAATTCTAAATTTTCGATCTTCGCCTCTGGCTGATTGAGATCGTGGGTTTGTACTTGCCAATGGCGGCCGAAATAAGTGTACGTTCCCGGCTGCAAAATCTTCTTGAAATCGCTGCGGTGATATAGAATTCCGATTTCGTTAGGTTTGATATAAAAGGTTTTCCACATAGAAATTGACCCGAACAGCTTGGGAAACTGCACCCGCTGGAACAGCTTGGATAATCTATAAAACATCTACATTACTCGTCGATCGCAGTTTTTATTTACATGGACTTGTGGGATAACCTTCTGGGCTGTCCCTCTGGGTAGCTGTAGAGTATGTTTTACATCATACTACATATAATACAAGATTTTTTCTGCTCTGCCAGTGCAGGGTTCGCAGTTCCGTGGCGGGCAAAAGGTTCTCCGAGACTGGATTAAGATTGCCGTCGCGATTTCTAGATTGCCCGCAGGCAATTGTCGAAATCGCTTTCCAGCGCCCAAATATGCCGTTCGTTCGACCAGTTCCTCCAATCTCCGTAGAGAAGCGGATTTGGCCAAAGAAGGGACATACTCAAATCAGAGAGAATGCAGATGCGCTAGCTCCTTCACCGCTAACAAACGCCTGCACGACAGAGCGAATAACGTAAAACAAACAAACTATCAATGCTGGGGGAAACCCAACACGTAGCGAGTTGCCTTGTCCCTAACAAGGTGCCCGTACCCAGGGCGAGGGTTGTGGTCAAAAGTGCAGGAATCGAACCTACTACTAATCGATTATGAGTCGATCGCTCTACCAAATGAGCTAACTTTTGGGTATTCGATCCAGGAGTCGAACCTGAGACATATCGGCGATACACCGATCCGCTCTACCTACTGAGCTAATCGAACACTGAAATAGACAAACAAAATCCTCGGCGGCATACGCTCAAACTAGAAGTTGGCGCACCAGTTGGGCGTATAGAACCCAAACCACAGCTTTGCAACTCGATCGCTATTTCGTTTCAAATTTAGCACAAGAAAAATTAACCAGTGGGTAGTAGCTCAAAATTCTTCCTCAATTGTAAATCTCGGCGATTCTGGGGGAGCGTATTTTTGCTCGATCCGTTTTATTGATGTTAATAATTCCACACCTTTATTAGGATTAACCATAGCTACGTAGTTGGCAAATCCAGTAATAGCAGCCATGATATCGGTGGAATTACCCCATCTTTTCCCAGCTAATCCTTCTCGTTCTATTTGATAGAGAGTCGCGCGGAAAGCCTTCAACGTCTTTTTAGCTACATTTAATTTTTTATTAATAACAACACCAGTTACTTTCTGTTGAACCGACGTACCTAAAATCTGAGTTTTATTAGGGTTAATAGTGAATCCTTCGCTTTCAATAAGCGTTCTAGTTTCGCTAATTAATTTAGATATCTTGCTCTTGACATCCCTAGAACCAGAAAAGGTTAAATCATCGGCATATCGGGTATAGCAAAACCCTAACTCTTGAGCGACTTGACTCAAACGGCGATCGAGATCGTAGCAAATAATATTTGAAATCGCTGGGCTGGCTGGCGATCCTTGAGGCAAGTGTCGTTTGCCTATAGTTTTATAATTAATTTTGCCATCGATTTCTATTTCTTCAGTTTCATTAACAGTGCAAATTAGACCAAAAATTCTTGCTGCTGTTTCAGAATAATCCACATCGAGAAACAATTTTTTTACACGCTGATAGGAGATCGATCGAAAGAAGTCTTGCAGATCGATTTTGACAATAATATCTGCGCTGACATGAGGTTTAGCGTTGGTAACTATAGAACGATTTCGCCGGAAGCCGTGAGCCGCATCGTGAACTTGTATTTTTTCTAAGATCCGGGTCGAGATCCATTTTTGAGCCACCTTCAGATCGGACATTGGCGCAGAAATTGCTCTCGACTCACCTGGTTTTTTTAATATTTGAAAGCGGTGATAATTGGTGGTAGAAGACGTGGGATAATTAAAAGCCAAAGAGCGAAGTTTTTCTATGCTCATTTCCATTACTAATGCTATTTCTGCTTCAGAGTTACATTCAGGCAATCCTTTCGACCATAACCGATTTAAATCGCCTTCATCTGACGGTGACATATTAGTTAGCTATTTAATACATATAGCGAGTTTAAATGAGTTGTAATATTTCCGGCTCCCCTCTCCCAAGCTTGGGAGAGGGGCTGGGGGTGAGGGCTGTTCGCCAATCGAATAGAAACGCTATATAATGGCTCAATCTTTCAAATTTAGCATGGAAAAATTCTAGTGGGTCAGGCAGCGATCGAATTATTGCCTCAATTGTAAATCTAAGCTCTTTTCAATAACTATTGAGAGTGTAGGTGCGTTACGCTGCGCTAACTCGATCGACAGACTTAAAATGAAGCGTTATGGTTGGGTTTGTTGGGTTTCCTGCCGTCAACCCAACCTACGGATTGACTATCAAAGAAAAAAGGCTGCCACCACAAACAAGCTATCTACCAAAATCGTGCTTAACACGGCTCCAGCAAAAGCCCACCAATGTAACTTTTTGGTTTGCAAAGCTAAAAAAGCGATCGCTAAGAGCAAATCGATGAGAACTACTGCCCAAGCCAAACCCCAAGGAGTGCGGATATGAGCGATCGCACTTTGCAAAATCGGGGTTGCCATGGCTGGCTCGACTCTCATTAACTGCCGCCAATAGGGAATCGATCCCGTGAGATAAAAGTATAAATCTGTGATTGCCGTCCCCAATAATGAGCCAAGATAGAATAAGTTACCAACCTTACCCTTGAGAAAAAAGTGTTGTAGGAAGCGTGGAGTGTGGAGTGTGGGGTGTGGAGTTAAGAATTCTCCCCTTGTCTCGCCCTCTGCTCCTCTGCTGGCTCTAAACAAAAACCACAGGGCAAACGGCAATCCTATTGCTTCTACTGGCAAGTGGATCGATGGTTCCCAGCGATACCAACCCCAATAAATCGAGCCTGCTAGCCAACTCCAACTAAAACCCAGCAACAAGTCACCCCAAAGTTTGGTACTAGGACGTTTGATTAAAGTCCAACCCAAACCAAACCAGCCAGGGGTCATTGCTAGACTGAACCAGGGTAGATACCTGACTAGCGGCGCTTGAAAAAATACTGGGACGGAAACTAAAAAGGCGGCAGCGGCGAAAACTTGCCAAGCTATAGGAAGTGTTAAGTGTTGAGTGTTGAGTGTTGAATTAAGGAGTGTAGAAGTGTAGGAGTGTGGGAGTTTAGAATTGCTCTGCTCGTCTCCCTCCCTTCTCTTCTGGACTCTTGGGAGCGAAACGGCTGTCGCAGTAGCAATAGATGCAGCGGGATGGCGGTTATCTTTAAACAAAACTATCTAGTTAATTTTATTTACTAATGTTTATTTATCTTCATAATATAGCACGCCAGCATCCCCCCAGGGGGGATATTTAAAGTAGCCTTAAGAGTTTACCAAAAAATTCTGCGGTTTCTTAGCTCTTGAATTATCTACGCGATTTTCATCATTCATCATTCAGCAGATGTAGCTAACACGCGCTATGATGCTTCTGAAATCAATGGCTTGCTTGGGGCTATGAGTCTATTAAAACGTCGATTATTAGACCTCGGAATCATCGGGGTCGCTAGTGCGTGGCTGGTGTTTATCGGTGGTAGCTTGGGCAACGCTCAAACCACCGCACCTAGCGCGGCAGCAACGACGCAGCAGATTAATTTCTTGCAAGCATTTTTTCTCGGCATAGTTCAGGGTTTAACCGAGTTTCTACCGATTAGCAGCACGGCACATTTAAAAGTGGTGCCAGTAGTGTTGGGTTGGGGCGATCCTGGGGTGGCTTTTACCGCTGTAATTCAGCTAGGAAGTATTGCGGCTGTAATTTGGTACTTCTGGAGCGATCTGAGCCAACTGATTAAGGGATCTTGGCGATCGATATCTCGTTCTGATTACCAATCTCGCGACTTCCAACTGTTGCTGGGCATTGTTTTCGGAACCGTGCCGATCGTATTTTTTGGGCTGTTAATCAAAATCCTGATTCGCGACTTTGACAACTCACCCATTCGCAGCTTAGCAGCGATCGCCACTGCTTCAATTGTGATGTCTCTGTTGCTAGGAATTGCAGAACTCATCGGCAAACGCAAGCGCCTGTTCGAGCAGATGGAAATGAAAGATGGAATTTTGATGGGTTTAGCCCAAGCCTTATCTTTAATTCCTGGAGTGTCTAGATCTGGCTCGACGCTAACAGCGGGGTTGTTTATGGGTTTAGAAAGGGCAAGTGCCGCCCGCTTTTCTTTTTTACTGGGAATTCCAGCTATTACCCTGGCTGGGTTAGTCGAACTCAAAACCCTGTTTTCAGAAGGTTTTGGCAATGTTGGAGTCGTACCGTTAATCGTCGGGATCGTCTCGTCAGCAATTTTTTCTTACCTGGCAATCGCTGGATTGTTGCGCTTCCTCAAAACCCAAAGTACCTGGGTGTTTATTTGGTATCGCTTGCTATTTGGACTATCGATTTTAAGTGCGATCGCTCTTAACTGGTTGCCCAACGTCTAATACTGGTACGATCGAGCTTAGAGATCGTATAGATATAGTGTAGGGGCGCAAAGCTTTGCGCCCCTACAGCGATCGCGGATCGAATTTAGATTGATGTATGCGCCAAAGGGATCACGCCAGAGTTTCGGGGCAATATCCCAACCCTCTAGTGAACTGTTGGCGAAATGCTTCGATATCGCTTTTTTCAGGACTGCCGTGAGATACCACAGCAACTTGATAGCGACGCATCACCTCGATCGGCGATTCGCCAATTTCCAGACTCCAAAGCGCCATTTGCAGGCGATTTTCTGGTTTGTAAGGAATGCCGTGTTCGATCCCAAAAGCCCTAAAGTCGCCATCTTGCTGCTCGTTCAGGGCTTCTTCCATTTTCACTTTGACTATCCAACCATCGATCTGGTGAATTACCGTCATAAAGCGAACGGGTAAATGGTTAGCTCTCTGTAAATACTCCACCATCCGCAGCGTCAGGCTAGCATTCCCCAGGAAGTAAATATATTCGTTACCGTTCATTGCCTTTGAGTCTCAGCCAAGTGTAAGCCTACACTTACTATTGTCTCTAATTGCGATCGCCAAGAATAGGGGAAAACCCCCCTATATACCCTGGGGGATCTTACCCAATTTATTTCAGAGCTTATTTTCAGTATGGAGATTTCTACTCAAAACTCTTTAGATCGATTGTTAAGTAGCTACGATTACAAACTGCCAACGGAACTAATCGCTCAGACACCTGCGATTCCTAGAGATAGCGCCCGCTTGCTAGTAGTCGATTCACCTACTACCCACCATCATGCTGTTTTCTCGGATTTACCAGATTTACTCCTACCTGGAGATTTGCTGGTATTGAATAACACTCGCGTCATTCCCGCTCGCATTTATGGCAGAAAGTCTACTGGCGCACCTGTGGAAGCCTTGCTGATCGAGGAAAGACAACCCAACTGCTGGCTGGCTTTGATGAAACCGGGTAGGCGCTTGCCTCCAGGTACGCGGGTGGAGTTTGCACCGCTGGAGGGAGAGAAGGAAGAGAGGGGAGAGGGGGGACGCGGGGAGGGGAGAGAATTCTTTACTCAACACTCAACACTCAACACTCAACACTTTCAGTTGAGTGCTACGGTGCTGGAAAGAGATAAGGCAACTGGAGGACGGTTGTTGCAGTTCGATTTGCCAGAGGGAGTTTCTTTGAGGCAACTATTAGATCGATTTGGGGAAATGCCCTTACCTCCTTACATCAAATCTTCATCATCTCAACCACAAGATTACCAAACCGTCTACGCCGATCGCTTGGGGGCAGTAGCAGCACCAACGGCAGGGCTGCATTTTACTAGCGAGTTACTGCAACAATTACAGCAGCGGGGGATAGGTACGGCTTTTATTACTTTGCACGTCGGCATCGGCACGTTTCGCCCGATCGAAGTGGAAGATATTACTACTCATAAAATGCACGGCGAGTGGGTGGAGGTATCGCCAGCCACAGTAGAACAAATCCAAAAAACCAGAGCTAATGGCGGCAGGATTATTGCCGTAGGCACGACTGTGGCGCGATCGCTCGAAGCTGCTGCTGCATCTGGAAAGCTACAATCCTATCGGGGCAACACAGAGTTATTCATTTATCCCGGCTATCGCTGGCAAGTTGTCGATGGACTGATTACCAATTTTCACTTGCCCCGTTCTAGTTTGTTGATGTTGGTAAGTGCCTTAATCGGACGGGAGCGGTTGCTGGAATTATATGAAAAGGCAATAGGCGATCGCTATCGTTTCTATTCTTTTGGCGATGCCATGCTGATCGTGCCTCAATTCAGAATTGCTTAGAGACGCTCCCTAATTCTGGTCGCAATTTCATCAAGCCGAGGTCGCTGACTTTCATTCCACGACCGAGCATCATATCTGATAATTAACGAGTCCCCAAGACAGCGAGGCACGACGTGCAAGTGAACGTGAGGAACTTCCTGTCCAGCCACCTCACCATCGGAAATCCAAAGATTCACTCCCTCGCATTCGATCGCACCCGCGCGATAGGCATTGGCAATTCGGTGAGCCACCCAGAAGAGATGCTTCCCGGTTTCTGGATTCAAGTCGGCAAGGCAAGCTACTTCTTCATTGGGAACAACTAGGCAGTGTCCGGGATTCACTCCTTGAATATCCAAAAAGACCGAAACTATGTCATCGCGGTAGATGAAGCTACCTGGAACTTCGCCCTGAATAATCCTACTGAATATCGAACTACCCATAGGAAGAAAAGGAATATAACGTTCGCGATCGCCCGCCACAAATAACTATTATATGGGCAATCGATCGATATTTTTGTTGGTACCAATTACTACCATCGCCGAACCTTTTTGGAAGCGGTTATTTGGATCGGGGTTGATTTGAAACTTGCCGTCGTAACTGACAGCTAGCAAGTTCAAGCCGTAGCGGTTGCGTAGCTGTAGCTCTGAAATCGTTTTTCCTTGAAATTCTTCCGGAACGATGAGTTCGACAATACTGTTTTCTGGATCTAGCTCGAATCGGTCTAAGATTGACGGTTTAGTGAGCGATCGCGCCAAGTTACAACCTGCATCGTGTTCTGGAAAAACTACATAGTCAGCCCCGACTTTTTTTAACAGCTTGACGTGAACCTCTGAAGAAGCTTTAGCGACTACGTGTTTTACTCCTGCTTCTTTCAAATTGAGAGTGGTAATTACACTGGCATCGAGGTAATTACCAATAGCTACGATCGCTGTATCGAATTCAAAAATCCCTGCCTCTTTTAGCGCCGTCGGTTCGGTTGAGTCTAGTTGCATGGCATGAGAGACGATTTTGTCGATTAAAAGCTGGTCTACTCTCTTTTCATCAGCATCGATGCCTAGAACTTCATAGCCCAATTGATGCAGCGTCCCGCAAACAGCCCGACCGAAGCGGCCTAAACCAATTACGGCGAATTGCCGATTTTCGTGGCGCAAACTCCGAAAGAAATTTAAATTAGATAAGTTCACGAAAAACTCCTGATTTTAACCTGCAAATTTCAATATTTAATATTTAAGACTCTAGACAGACAAAGCATCTACGAGATTAGTTGCTTGAAACCAGAAAATACTTTTCTGCTAGCAACTCCACACTTAACACTCCACACTCCACACTTCCTACTAGCCGACATACAAATTTTCTTCTGGGTAATGAACTACGCTGTGTTTCGGATCTCCCAAAACGGCTGAAATCAGCAGCAAAACGCCTACTCGTCCCAGATACATAGTGGCAATTATCACCAGTTCGGCAAACGTAGACAGCTTGGGAGTAATACCCGTCGAAAGCCCAACAGTGGCAAAAGCCGACATCACTTCAAATAGCACTTGCAGAAACTCAAATTGTTGGTCGCTTAAAGAGATTAAAACTGTCGCTATAATTACCAACATCAGCGAACCAAAAACTACACCAATAGTTTTTAAAATCAGCGAATATGGAACGCGCCTCTGATAGCAGGATACCTCGTCTTTACCTTGTAAAACTGCTTTGGTACAACTGTACAAAACCCGAAACGTAGTAGTTTTAATCCCGCCACCCGTACTACCAGGACTAGCGCCGATAAACATTAAGGCGATCGTAATAAATAGACCAGCATCGGTCATTTTACCAATATCAATGGTGTTGAAGCCAGCCGTGCGGGGCGTAACCGATTGAAACCAAGCTGCCATCACTTTTTCGCTGTAGCTGAGAGAGCCAAAGGTGTCAGCGTTAGAAAATTCGGTTAATAAGAAAGCGATCGTCCCTAAAATCAACAGAAAAATAGTTGTAGTAGTTACTACCTTAAAATGCAGTGAAAATACGATTTTTCTCCGAGTGCGATTGAGGCGATCGCGCACCGCGAGAAACATTTCCATAATCACTTCATAGCCGATCCCGCCAAAAATAATTAACAGCGTAACTACTAGGTTAACTGGTACAGATTTTACATAACCAATTAGGCTATCGCTAAACAAACTAAAGCCAGCATTATTGAAAGAATTGACGCTATGAAAAATTGCTAACCACAAACCGTAATTCCACCCGTGCTGGGGGATAAAAACCAGCAACAGCACGAACACGCCAGTAAGTTCAAAAATAGCTGTGGTGGCAATAATCGATCGCACCAACTGCACCACGCCTGCTAATCCCGATTGATCTAGCGATTGTTGAATGGCAATTTTATCTCGCAGCCCAAACTTGCGCCCTAGCAGCAGCAGCAGGAAGGTTGTGGCCGTCATGTAGCCCAAACCGCCAATCTGCACTAACAAGACGAGGAACAACTGTCCCCAAAAGGAATAAAACTTACCGACATCAACTACAGATAAGCCCGTGACGCAAACCGCAGAAGTGGAAGTAAACAGTGCCGTTACCGGATTGCTCCAGCTACCGTCGTTGGTGGAAATCGGTAGCATTAGTAAAAATGCTCCAACGGCGATCACTGCGAAGAATCCCAGGCAAATAGTTCTAGGAACAGTCATGAAAAGTTTAAATAGGAGTTCAGGAGTTCAGAAGTTCAGAAGTTCAGAATGTAGAGACGCTAGATCTACCGTCTTTACAGGAATTTAGAAGTTCAGAAATTCAGAAGCTACTACAGTTTTGCTAGGCTAATTTAGATCTCATTCTATTTAGAATTGCATGACAGCGACCTTAAATCAACAAATTCAGCAGTTTTATGACTCTTCTTCGGCTCTGTGGGAACAGGTGTGGGGCGAACATATGCACCACGGCTATTACGGCGCGGATGGCAAGGAGAAAAAAGAACGCCGTCAAGCACAAATCGATTTGATTGAGGAACTGCTGATTTGGGGACTGGCCAGCCCTCACCCTCAATCCCTCTCCCAAGCTTGGGAGAGGGACTTAAAGCCGTTACTCCCCTTCTCCACGCCTGGGGAGAAGGGGCTGGGGGATGAGGGCAGATCGGTGATTGGCAACGAGGTAAATAACATTCTGGATGTGGGGTGTGGCATTGGTGGTAGTTCTTTGTATTTGGGGCAGAAATTTAATGCTACTGTCACTGGAATTACTCTCAGTCCCGTACAAGCAGCGAGAGCAACAGAACGGGCTGCGGCTGCCAAGATAAGCGATCGCACTAATTTTTTGGTAGCCGACGCTCAATCGATGCCATTTGCCGATAACTCCTTCGATTTAGTCTGGTCGCTAGAGAGTGGGGAACATATGCCAGATAAAGAAAAATTTCTTCAGGAGTGCTATCGGGTGCTGAAGCCAGGAGGAACTTTGCTGATGGCAACTTGGTGTCATCGTCCGACGACAGAAAAGCCCCTAACTCCAGACGAGCAAAAACATTTGGAGAAGATTTATCGAGTTTATTGCTTGCCTTACGTGATTTCGCTGCCAGAATATGAAGCGATCGCTCGTCATCTTTCTTTCCACAATATCAGTACAGCCGATTGGTCAGCCGCTGTTGCTCCTTTTTGGGATATTGTCATCAGTTCTGCTCTCAATCCTAGTGCGATCGTCGGCTTGTGCCGCAGTGGTTGGAAAACCATACAAGCCGCACTTTCTTTAAAATTGATGAGTCGCGGTTACGATCGCGGTTTAATCGAATTCGGTTTGTTGCGTGCTAATAAATAAACTTTAGCCTTGGCCTGTATCAGCAGATTAGATCGCCTCACCAATAGTCGATCGAGGTCCGGAGCGCAATGGCAGCTATAGGTATGCTCTGAAGAATTTAATTAAGAACTTTTCTTATTAAGTATCTTGATTCCCAATTCAGGAAACTTAATGAGATAATTTTTTATTAAATTCTTGATAGAATTAACGCGCTGCTATGACCATCTCTATTTCTCAGGCCGCCTACGACGAACTGTTCGACGAAATGAGCGCGATCGAGCCTTCACGCCATCCCGATGGGCAAGACGAGCGGGATTTTATGGGCAAGATTTCACCAGTTTTGGGGCAGGGGTCTTGGCGCAAGATCGCCCTGCGAGATGGATTAGAACTAAGCTTGGGCAACCTGCAAATACACGATCGCATCGTCACTTTTTATCAGGAGACTGAGACAGATTGGCTGGAGTTACACCTGCACTTGTCGGGAGTTCATGATACGGCGAGCAACCAAATCGGGGCAGGAGAGTATGGTGTCTATGGCAGCGGGCTTTCGCCCTGGATGTCGATGGATATTTCAGATCGGCAGGCTTTTCAGGAAGTTATGGTGTTCGTGCGGGTAGATGTGTTGCGATCGTTTATTGGTGACTCAGAGGGAGAATTACCCGCTGCCCTTCAGTCTTGGGTGCGTCCGTCAGAGCAACAGTGCTATTCCTTCTTTAGCACGGCAACTCCAGCAATGCAGTTGGCAGCACGGCAAATGTTACGATGCAGCTTTCAGGGAATGGCAAAGCGGATGTTTTTGGAGGGCAAAGCCCTAGAATTGTTGGGGCTAGTGGCGGCGGTAGAAATGGACAGATATGGAGCCGAGCGATCTTACTTACAAGGCGATGTAATCGATCGCATCCACCATGCCAGAGATATTCTGCGCCAACAGTTAGACAATCCTCCCAGTTTGGGAGAACTGTCGCGGTTAGTCGGTTTGAACGATTGCACTCTCAAGCAGGGATTTCGTAACTGTTTTGGGACCACAGTATTCGGCTATTTGTATGACTATCGCATGAAGCAAGCACGACAGGCGCTAGAAATGGGAGAGGGAACGGTAGGAGAAGTTGCCCGCATGGTTGGCTATAGCAATTTGCCTGCTTTCAGCAGGGCATTTAGCAAACGATTTGGCATTAAACCACGAGATTGCTTGGGAAAAAATTGTACCTGGTAAGGTAGACAGTAGTATCTATGGACAAAACCATGCTTAAAAGTTACGAAGCCCTGATTGAAAATGGTCAGCTAAAATGGCTGGCAGATGAGCCAAAACCATCATCGGCTCGCGTAATTGTCACGATTTTGGAAGAAACCGCGCCACCATTAAAGCGTCGAACTCCTCCTGCTTCCATTGCAGGTAAAGGTAAAACCTTGGGGGATTTGGTTAGTTCTATTGTGGAAGAACAAGATTGGGAATGTCTCAAGTAATTGTCCTAGACACCCATATTTGGGTTTGGTTTGTTACCCAGGAATTTGCCTTATTTCCATCTCACTGGAGAGAGGCGATCGAAACTGCCGATCGAGTGGGGATTTCACCTGTATCCTGTTATGAAGTCGCTTTAGCACAACAGAAGGGACGACTAGAATTGCCTTTTAGAGCCGATCGCTGGTTTGAAGATGCTTTGGAACCGACAGGTATTACATTATTTCCACTGACTGCGGAAATCGCCTATCGAGCAGTTAACTTATCACCCGTTCATCAAGATCCATTCGATCGTTTAATTATCGCTACAGCACTTGCTTATAAAGCCAAGTTAACCAGTATCGACAGTTTATTTGCTCGATATTCAGAATTGGATACACAATTAATGAGATCGAGCTAAGCATTACCCCAACATTTAGAGCAATTTACTATATTCTGTTTGCTGGATGCTTCCTTCGACGTGTAGCTGTTTTAAAAAAATTCCGTTTGAGCAAACAAGAAATTCCGTTTGAGCAAAGTGGCGATCGCCAATCTCAGCCTACTTTCCCTTAGACTACTTGAGAATTACTCTTAAGTGGTGCTAGGAGCAGTGTTGAATTTGTGGCAG
Organism: Cyanosarcina radialis HA8281-LM2; assembly: GCA_019359615.1. Classification (GTDB taxonomy): domain Bacteria; phylum Cyanobacteriota; class Cyanobacteriia; order Cyanobacteriales; family CCAP-1448; genus Cyanosarcina; species Cyanosarcina radialis. The sequence continues at coordinate 43,458 of JAHHHA010000036.1, read as the reverse complement.
CGATCGCTAATTTGTGTAAGTTTATTTTCAGTATTGGCAATTGAGGCGGCGCGGGTAGAACCTCCCCAAGCAGCAACGACGGTAAAAGAATGGCTGGCTCAAACTGAAGCCGCGATCGCTAAGATAACAGCCGTGAAGTTAAATCCTACCCCCCAAGGATTGCAAGTTACCCTAGAAACCGCAGAAGGCAAAACCCTACAAGCTACCACCCGTCAAGAGGAAAATACCCTGATTGCAGAAATTCCTAATGCAGTGCTGGAACTACCCGATGGGCAAGCGTTTCGAGCGGATAATCCGGCTAGCGGCATTCAAAGCGTTACGGTGACGGCATTAGAAGGAAATCGAGTCCAAGTAGCGATCGCGGGGATAAATGCCGTGCCCACGGGTCAAATTGTTCCCGCTGCCAGTGGCTTAGTGCTAAATGCAGAATTAGTGGCACAAAAAGAAGAAGAACTGGAAATTGTAGTGACAGGAGAACGGGAAGGCTATCGCGTCCCTAATTCCAGCGGCGGTACGGGGACGGATACACCCTTGCGGGATATTCCTCAAGCCATTCAGGTGGTGTCCCAACAAGTTTTAAGAGACACTAGGGCGCGCAAGATTACCGATGCGCTGGAAAACGTTCCTGCTGCGGTTAATATATCGGGAACGACTGGCACCAGAGAATATTATTTGCTGCGGGGGTTTGAAACCTACAGCGCAGTGATTAATGGCTTACCTGGCGATCCTCTAAATGATGCCAGCTATATTAACGTCGATCGCATTGAAGTTTTAAGAGGTCCGGCTTCTGCTCTCTATGGGGATCTCGGACCGGGTGGAACGATTAACTTTGTGACTCGCCAGCCCTTAAGCGAGCCATTCTTTGAGGTGAGTGCCACTGTTGGCAATTACGATTTTTACGAAGGGATAGTCGATCTCTCCGGCCCGCTCAATTCATCCAAAACCGTCCTCTATCGCTTGATTGCTGGCTTTCGCAGCGATGGGACGATCGTTGACTTCAATACGGGTAGAAGCTTCACGGTTGCTCCTAGCTTGAGTTTTCAACTGGGAGATAAAACCAAATTAACTCTAGAAGGGAATTTTTATTCCTTAGAGCGGAATGCAGGACAGCCACCAGGACTGCCTGTAATTGGCACTGTACTGCCTAACCCCAATGGCAAAATTCCACAGAGTTTCAGTGCCTCTGGGCCGGGTATAGAACAGTCGATTACGACGGGCAGACTGGAGTATCGCCTAGAACACGAACTCAGCGAAGAATGGAAGCTCCGCAATAGCTTCCGCTATTCCTTTTATCGCGATGCTGACGAAGATGAAAATAATGGCGTATATCTTTTTCAAGGCAGTTTGGCCGAAGATGGACGCACTCTAAGTCGAACGGGGGTTCGGAACGATTTTTTGGGCAGCGTTTATTTGTTGGATACCAATGTCGCAGGCAATTTTAGAACCGGGCAAGTCGAGCATGAATTACTCCTCGGCTTTAGTTTGCTCCGTAACACGCAAGATTCTGTCTTTGAGTTCGATATTCCGGCGGCTCCCGTGGACGTGTTTAACCCCGTATACGACCAGCGCGTCGATGTGGGTACGGGTACGATCGACGACTCGTTTATTACTAGAGATACGCTCGGTATCTATCTTCAAGATCGAATTACGCTACTGCCTAATCTCAAGCTTTTGTTAGGCGGGCGCTTCGATTTCCTGGAAGAACGAACGACCAATCGAGTCGATAATACAGAAAGCAGCCAATCGAATAACGCTTTCAGCCCTCGCGTGGGAATCGTCTACCAACCGATTCCGCCTGTTTCTTTATATGCCAGCTATTCTCGTTCGTTCACTCCCTCGATTGGGTTTTCGGCAACTGGAGCTACATTTCTGCCAGAGCGAGCTACCCAGTATGAGGTCGGCGTGAAAGCCGATATCACCCCTCGCTTGTCTACCACGCTGGCACTATACGATCTGACTCGTACCAATGTCACGACCACTGATGTCGAAAATCCAGTTTTTTCGATCCAAAGCGGCAAGCAAAGAAGCCGTGGAGTGGAGTTCGATATCACAGGCGAGATTTTACCAGGCTGGGAAATTATCGCTGGCTATGCCTATACCGATGCCAGAGTGGTGGAAGACAATGATTTTCCAGTTGGGAATCGATTGTTTGCCGTACCCGAACACGCCTTTAATATCTGGACGACCTATCGCATCCAAAACGGATTTGCCAAAGGGTTGGGATTTGGTTTAGGGCTTTACTTCCTGGGCGAGCGACCCCTCGATACTAACAATACCGTTTACTTACCGAGCTTTCTGAGAACGGATGCAGCCATTTTTTACGAGCGAGGTCCGTTGCGGGCGGCGCTCAACATCCGCAACCTCTTTGATGTGGAAAATTATACGGCGGGTGGATCGAGCGAATTCGTTTCAGTCGGCACGCCCTTTACGATTCTGGGTTCTCTCTCCTGGCAATTTTAGGTATGGCAGGTAACTTTAGAGCATGGTTCGGGTTGAGTTTGTCGATCGGCTGCACATCGATTTTACTTTCTGCTTGTCATTTGACGGCCGATCGTGCCGAACCTGCGATTACTGCCATCCAACAACCAAGTACAACTTCAAAATGTCGGATCGTCCGGCACGTCTTCGGTGAAACTTGCGTCCCGCTTAAACCGCAGCGGATTGTGGCCTTAGATCCCAGTACCACAGTCGATCCATTGATAGCTCTCGATATCAAACCTATTGGTTTTGGGTCTTCTCATAACGGCAAAGGAGAAGCAGTTATATATGGTATTTCCTTTGATGACATTGCTGGAGCTAAGAACATTGGTAATCCCGAAGAGCCTTCGTTAGAAAAAATTTTGCTGCTCAAACCCGACCTGATTTTAGCGACAGAGTACAATCGGTACGATCGATATAAATTGTTGTCAGCGATCGCGCCTACCGTCGTAGTGCCTTATATAAATGAAGATATTATAGAAAGTAAAGATTACTTTCAAAAAAACCTGCGATATGTTGCCAAAGTAGTTGGTAAAGAAGCAAAAGCAGAAGCAGTTTTAAGTCAATATCAGCAACGAATTGAGAAATTGAAGAAACGTTTAGGAAAACAATTCGATCGCCTAGAAGTTTCCATCCTTTACCATACTGGTGGTTATATTTACGGCCCGATGAAAGATATCGATCCCAATTCTTCGATTCTCACCGATCTAGGGCTGCGTCAGAAGCTTCCTCACCCTGGGAAGTACCTCAACATTGAAACCATCAATGAGTTCGACGCTGACATTCTATTTATTATTGATATCGATCGAAGAACATTAAGCTTTTATCGTCAAAACCCCATATTTAGTAGTCTCAAAGCCATCAAAAATCATCGAGCTTATACTGTTACTCCAGAAAAATGGTACGCGCTAGGTATATCGGGCGCTAATAAAATATTAGACGATCTCGAACAATATCTCGTTAATGATCCCTAGTTTTATACCCAAACCTCCACTTTTCATTTGTCAATCTGGCAATTTAATCGATCGCTACCATCAAGAGAATGCTCCTAAAATATATCTCCTGCGAAAGTCGATAACCGATCGAACTCATCTGCGTTTATCTGCGACTTATCTGCGTTATAAATCCATAGTTTTGATTTATGCAAGAGATCTAATAATGCAAACATTGTCACTTACTATTGACTGTGCGAGAAACTTAATATGGCAATTTTAGGAGTAGTTCGTAAAATTAAAGGCTGGCTCAGGTTTTATTGGCTAAGCGGCTTGACGCTAATTTTACTTTCTGCTTGCCAACACCACGTAACGAATCATCCTATTTCCTTGAGTTTCGCTACTGCCGCACAGCCATGCAGAGTCGTGAAGCATGAGATGGGCGAAACCTGCATTCCTCTAAATCCTAAAAGAGTTGTAACCCTAAATCCAGCGACTTTTGCCAACTGCTGGATATTAGGAATCGAGCCGATTGGCTCGGCAGATGAAATCGGGGCCCCGCTACCAGACTATCTTCAAGGCCAAGTAGAGCCAGCCGAATTTATTGGTAGCTACGATGCTCCCAATCTAGAAAAGATTTTGCAACTCAAGCCTGACTTAATTTTGTCTAACTCAAACATGAAAGCTATCTACCAACAGCTAGCTCAAATTGCCCCAACTGTGGAACTGAATACTCCTTTTCCTCCGATTGGTTGGAAGTACGAACTACAAGAACTCGCTCGGTTCTTAGACAAAGAAGAGGTGAGCCAACAGCTTATAGAGCGCTACGAGCAAAGGATCGATCGACTCAAGCAAGCACTGGGCGAACGCGATCGTAATCTTAAGGTTTCTGTGGCAGCCACTGGAGAAGGCATACTCTGGGCATACGGACAAAAGCATTATTCGGGGACGATTCTGGAAGACCTCGGACTGCAACGCCCGCGATCGCAAACAGGAGATATCTTTTATGTAGAAAATCTTTCGGAAGAAACCTTAGCCGATATTGATGGAGATGTTCTCTTTTTTATGCTTTGGGGCAATCGAAGTCAGACCACCTTAGAGAAACTGAGGCGCAGACCCTTATGGCAATGGCTCAATGCCGTGCGACGCGATCGAGTCTATATCGTCGGCGAACATTGGCATGAATCAGATATTTACGCAATTAATGCTATCCTCGACGATCTAGAAAAATATCTCGTTGATACTCCCTAATATTATGCCCAAAGCTCCACTTTTTATCTAACAAGCTTGGTGTTTCTCTCCTTAACTGCAATTTCTCGAACGGTTGTCAGAGGTGACAAAAATACTATCTATTGACATAAATTTTCATTAAATTTTATGCTACAGCAATACTGGCTCTGAAACTGTCACCGATTGCTATGACTATTACGATCCAAGAGCGCAGCTTGTCTGAGCTATTTGATGCAGCGAAGGTTACATTCGTCGATCCGTCCGATCTCAGTGATGAAACTTGCTACTTGCCGAGCGAGATCGGACAGGGGTATGCCCGTTCGATCGAGTTGCGTCAAGGATTGACCCTGGAGATCGAAAAATATCAGCTTCTCGATCGCCTAACAATCTATGAAAAGGAGAAGCCAGTCGGTCTGGAATTTCATTTTCATTTGTTCGGACACCATCAAGATCGACAAATAACGCTCGGAAATGGGGAATACGCGCTGTATGGCAGTGGGTTATTTCCCAAGCAAACTGTTGAAGGGATGGCTCAGGAGGCATTAGAGATTTGCATCTGGGTCGATCCGGCAGTTTTACGCTCGGTAATGGGCGATCGCCATGGAGAACTACCGATCGGGCTTCAAGATTGGATAAGACCGCACGATCGACCGTTCTACGTCAGAGCAATGACGCTTTCCCCAGCAATGCAAACGGTGCTGTGGCAGATCGTGCGCTGTCCCTATCAGGGCATCACCAAGCGACTGTATTTAGAAGGCAAAACGCTAGAGTTGATGAGTTTGGTGATGGAGCGAGAACTGGCGATTCACCGCGATCGCAGCGACGATTCTTCGATGCCAATGCTCCCTGCCGGAACGCTAGAACGGATCGATCGTGCCAGACAACTGCTGCTGCAAAACCTGCATCAACCATTGTCGATCGAGGCCCTGGCCAAGCAGGTAAAACTGAATGAATGCACCCTGAAGCAGGGATTTCGCGCCTGTTTTGGGACAACGCCGTTTAGCTATCTGCGCGAATATCGACTGGAGCAAGCGCGAAAATTATTAGAGTATGGCGAGATGAAAGTGGAAGAAATCGCCACCATGGTTGGATTCGCCAGCCGCAGCCATTTTGCGATCGCCTTCAAAAAGAAGTTCGGTCAGAACCCTAAAGACTATCAGCAGCGCAAATTCTGAAAACCGTTCAAAGAAAGTTCCGTCGATCGTTCATTTCGCTTGCTTTGTCAGGAGGCAATTCAGTAGTCTTTTTGAGATTTATTCTTAAAGTATGGTGCGGGCAAGATGACGATCGCAGCTTCTTTGGCAAGACTGCAAATGATTTCAATTGCGGTTTTAGCGATGTTAGGCTCTGGGACGCTGCCTTCAGCGATCGCAGCACCAGAGACAGTCGCTCCTTTAAATCAATTTCCCCGTCCTGCCACCACCTTAACAGAGTCGGTAGCGCAGGTTGAGACAGCAACTGTGCGGGTGACGGGCGTTCGGGTAGAACCAACTGAGGGAACCGTGCGCGTTATTCTAGAGACGAGCGCCGAGTTGAAGCAGCCACCGACTCAGAGGAGTGAAGGCAATACGCTAGTGACAGAACTAGAAAACGCGGTGTTGGCACTGCCAGAGGGGAATCGATCGACGGCGAACCAGCCTGGTGAGGGGATTAAGGCGATCGAGGTCGTTCAAGTCACTCCCGCCACCGTGCAGGTGAGAATTACAGGAGAATCCGCAGTTCCATCGGTAGAGGTGGTGCCGAGTGCGACCGGGCTGGTGTTGAGCGCGAAACCCGATGCAGAAACCATAGAAATCACGGTGACGGGAGAGGAGCGACGAGGCTATCGAGTTCCAAATACATCAGTAGGCACCAGAACGGACACGCCTCTACGAGATATTCCCCAATCAATTCAGATCGTGCCCCAACAAGTTCTAGAAGATCGTCAAGCCAGAAGTATCACAGACGGATTGGAAAACGTTAGCGGCGTAACTTCTATTGCAACCACAGCGGGAGGTAGAGACTATTTCGTCATCCGAGGGTTCGAGCAATATGGCAACGCCTTGGTCAATGGCATACCCGATTCATCGATAGTCAACGATAGTGGTTTTGCCAATGTGGAACGCCTAGAAGTATTGAAAGGTCCTGCCTCGGTTTTGTACGGTGAAACTGGGTTCTCTGCTATCGGTGGCACTATCAACTTCGTAACGAAGCAGCCGTTATCCGAACCGTTTTACGAAGTGAGTGCAACCGCTGGTAGCTTCAATACCTATCGGGGCGGATTGGATTTCTCTGGTCCCTTAAACGATGCCAAAACAGTTCTTTACCGTCTTAATGCCGCTTATTGGAGCAGCGATACTTTTCTTGACTTTAACGAAGCGCGATCGTTTTCTATTGCTCCTAGTTTGAACTTTAGTCTTGGCAAAAATACTGACCTAATTGTCGAGGGCGATGTTAACATTGCCGAACGGAACGGACGACAACCTTTTGGAGTTCCAGCAGTAGGCAGCGTGCTACCCAATCCCAATGGCAGGATAAGTCGTAGTTTTAGTTTTGCAGGACCGCAAAAAGATAATCAGACGGCTGTTGGCAGAGTTGGTTATCGCTTAGAGCATCGATTTAATGACAACTGGAAGTTGCGTAACGCCTTCTTATATTCATTTAGCGATGATGATGATGGGGGTGGGGCACCTTATTTTCTGAGCGCGGGTCTAGACCCCGACAACCGCACGCTCAATCGAACTGCGACTATTGGCAGCTACTTTGTGGACGCGTATTACCTCAATACCGATTTGCTCGGCAAGTTTCGCACTGGCTCGATCGACCACCAACTGCTGTTCGGCTTCAGCCTGAATAGAAGAGTAGATGATTTTAGTTTTGAAACCGATATTCCCGCCGCTCCAGTAGATATCTTCAATCCAGTTTACGACCAAAGAATCGTTCCTACTGGGGTGCGTAACGACTCTGGGTTCGTAACCAGAGATACGCTTGGGATCTATCTCCAAGACCAGATCGCTTTTGCAGAAAACTTGAAACTTCTGCTAGGCGGACGAATAGATCTATTTGAAGAGCGCAACAACAATCGATTTACCAACGAAGAAACCAGCCAATCAGACACGGCATTTAGTCCGCGAGTGGGAATTGTTTATCAGCCCATCCCACCGATTTCTTTGTATGCGAGTTATTCTCGATCGTTTGCCCCCACTATCGGTAGGTCTGCTAGTGGAGAAGCCTTACTACCAGAGCGAGGAACGCAGTATGAACTCGGCATTAAAGCTGACTTGAACCGCAGACTGTCTGCGACTCTTGCCTTCTACGATCTGACCCGTTCCAATGTGACGACCACCGATCCCGATAATGTTGGGTTTTCGATTCAAACTGGCAAGCAAAGAAGTCGAGGAATTGAATTAGATATTGGTGGTGAAATCTTACCGGGATGGAACATTATCGGAGGCTATGCCTACAACGATGCCAGGGTCACTGAAGATAATGACATTCCTGTTGGGAATCGATTATTTTCTGTTCCCGAACACTCATTCAACCTCTGGACGACGTATAGGATTCAAAAGGGCGATTTGCGAGGGCTGGGATTTGGTTTGGGCTTCTACTATGTTGGGGAGAGAGCAGGAGACCTCGACAATAGCTTCGAGCTACCGAGTTACTTTCGCACGGATGCCGCTATTTTCTACGAGCGCGATCGCTTGCGTGCCGTACTCAATTTTCGCAATCTTTTCAACGTCGAATACTTTGCCAGTCGAGGGTTTATCAATGGGATCTATACAGGTGAGCCTTTTGCCGTGCAAGGAACTCTTTCCTGGCAATTTTAAGACTTGGAAAGCCGCGATCGTTTGTTTACACCGCTTTTTATGTTTGCTGTGTTTGGGTTTCTTCGCCGTCATCCTGATTTCAGCTTGTAACCCGATCGACAATACCTCTATAACTGGACCCAAACCACCGATTCAGGATTGCCGAATCGTGCAGCATCTGATGGGAAGTACGTGCGTTCCTCGCAACCCTCAACGAGTGGTGACGCTTAGATTAGATACCTTAGCCAATAGTTTGGCATTGGGTGTCCGCCCGATTGCATCGGTTTATGCTCCAGGCTTTCCGCTGCCAACGTATCTTAGAGGTCGAGTAGATGCCATAGAAGCTATCGGCAATGCAGATGCTCCTAACCTAGAAAAGATCCTGCAACTCAAACCAGATCTGATTGTGGCTAGCTCTGGAAACTTCTACGAGCAGCTATCGTACATCGCGCCCACAGTGGTTTTGAATATTCCTTACCCGCCTCCTTCCTGGCAGGAGCAATTAAGAGAGATTGCTAGGGTGTTAGGAAAAGAAGAAATGGGACAGCAATCGATCGAGCGTTATTGGCAAAGGATTGAAAATCTAAAGCAAGCTTTAGGCGAGCGCCGTAAAACCATGAGAGTTTCGATCGCCAATACTGCTTCAGAATATGGAATTTGGTCTTACGGAGAAAAGCATTTTTCTGGATCGATTCTCAAAGATATCGGTTTAGAGCGTCCTGAGTCGCAGCGAGGAGAATTCTTCTATATAGAAAACATATCGAAAGAGAAGATGCTCGATCTTGATGGAGATGTCCTTTTCTTTACGTCTTGGGGAAGAGAAGAGGATAAGAAAACATTAGAAAAACTCAAACAAAGTCCTTTATGGAAGCATCTCAAGGTTTTTCAACGCGATCGGGTATATTCTGTCGGTTCGCATTGGCATAATGCAGACGTTTCCGCGATTAATGCCATTCTAGATGACCTGGAAAAATATTTACTAAATGCACCTTGGGCGATCGCACCTAGATAAATTCCTAGCGATCGCCCAAACCCGCCCATCTGGATGTTCGATCGACATTTTAGGCTGGAAGTAACATGAGAAGGAACGATATACATTTCGATCGCACTTATAGACTTATAGCAATCCATTCATGAGTTGTGGGACAGCCGGGACGGCTATCCCACGGCATTGAGGTCGGATATAAATGGAAGCTATGGTATGCTTTGAAAAGAATTAGTTAAGAATATTTCTCATTAAATATCTTCATCATGACCATTTCGGTATCGGAGCAAACCTGGGCTGCATGGGAAGAAGAGCTATCGCATTTGCTTGAGTATCCCGATCCAGAGGATCGTGGCGATGTGCTGATGCCGCAACCGACTTGGCTGGCTCAGGGGTATACGAGAGAGATTATCTTGCGCGAGGGATTGGTAGTGCAAATTGATGACTTTCAGATGCGCGATCGCTCTAAATATGTATGCTCGGAATGCGAAGATACTAGGATAGAGTTTCACTGCCATCTCTCTGGGGATCATCAAGATCGTTTTTCCGAGGTGGGGAATTTAGAGTACGTACTCTACGGCAGCGGTTTGTCTCCCAAGCAGATAGCCACTGGCTCCGGTCAGTTCCCCATTTTGGAGGTGATAGTGATAATGTGGCCAGAGGTGTTGAAGAACTTTGCAGGCGATCGAAGTACATTACCGCCAGAATGGCAGCATTTAATCGGCACATCGACTCACATTAGTTATGCCCGCGTCGGGGCGCTTTCTCCCACCATGCAGGGAGTGTTGTGGCAGATCGTTCGATGTCCCTATGGCGGCATGATAAAGCGGATGTATTTGGAGTGTAAGGCGCTGGAACTGGCAACGCTGATCTTAGAGCAGGAACGGGAAGTGCAGCAGGGAAGACAATCGCTGTCTCATCTAAAATCAGATGAAGTCGATCGGATTCATCAGGCGCGTAATATCTTGCTGCAAAACTTAGAGCAACCGCCCTCGTTGCCAGAATTGGCACGGCAAGCAGGGCTGAACGAGAAGGCGCTGAAGCAGGGATTTCGGCAAGTGTTTGGCAAGCCCGTGTTTGGCTATCTGCACGACTATCGGATGCATCAGGCGCAGCAGTTATTGATGACGGGAGAGATGAAGGTGGGGGAGGTGATGCAACAAGTGGGCTTTCGCGATCGTGGGTATTTTGCTGCTGCATTTCGGAAAAAATTTGGAGCCAATCCACGAGCGATTTCTAGGTCAAACCAATTGGCAATTAATAACTGATAATTGTTTCGATCGACTTAAAAAAATGAGTAAGAGCAGGTCGCACCTAGATAAATTACTGGCGATCGATCGCTCTTGCCAACCAAGCATCCAAATCGGTCGTGCTGGTAAAATCCAGTAACGCTTCTCCCAGATTTTCTAATTGTTCTAACGAAAGGGCTTCAACGAGCGATTGCACTTCCGGCGGTAATTCCCCCACCCGTCGAGTTAATAGACGTAGAATGAGCGATCGAGCTTCGACTTCTCTTCCTTCTTCCTTAATTTCTCGGTAAACCCGCCTTTGTTGCAGTGTAATTCCCAACATTGCTTCCACCTCTCGTTGACTCTTATTTGGGTTCGATCTAAAAAAAGTCCCTCTAGCCATCATAAAAAGTTCCTCTAGCCATCAAATCCCGTTGCGATCGCTCTGCTCATGCTGGTATTTCTTGAGATCGATTTGCAAATAAGGTGTGACGGGATGGGTACGCGAGTGGGTGGATGGCAGCATTGGGGCTTTCCGGCAAGCGTGCTGTCAATATTGATGGCCGCGAGTGCTGGAGCCACAGAGCCAGCAATGGTGGCTCCAGTCAAAGAACAGGCGGCACGAGTAGAAGACCTAACGGCAGAACCTCCCCAAGCGGCAACAACCGTCAAAGAATGGCTGGCTCAAACTGAAGCTGCGATCGCTAATAAGATAACAGCCGTGAAGTTAAATCCTACCCCGCAGGGATTGCAAGTTACCCTAGAAACAGCAGAAGGCAAAGCCCTACAAGCTACCACCCGCCAAGAAGGAAATACCCTAATTGCAGAAATTCCTAATGCGGTGCTGGAACTCCCAGAGGGACAAGCGTTTCGATCGGATAATCCGGCTAGCGGCATTCAAAGCGTTACGGTGACGACATTAGAAGGAAACCGAGTGCAAGTAGCGATCGCAGGGATAAATTCGGTTCCCACGGGTCAAATCGTTCCCGCTGCCAGTGGGTTGGTGCTGAACGCAGAATTGGCAGCACAAAAAGAAGAAGAACTGGAAATCGTAGTGACGGGGGAGCAAGAACAAGGCTATCGCGTACCAAATGCTAGTGTGGGAACCAGAACCGATACGCCTTTGCGCGATATTCCAGCATCGATTCAAGTTATCCCCCAACAGGTGCTAGAAGAACAGCAAGTCAATACCTTAAATGAAGCCCTTAGAAATGTTCCTGGTGTGGCTCAAACCGCCCCTAATTACCTACCTGCATTTAACTCTTTCACGATTCGAGGATTTTCTATTGAAGGTGGACAAAACTCTACCATAAACGGATTGAGCTATAAATATGGAGATGCGACATCAGCAATTTTCTCGAACATCGAACGGGTTGAAGTTCTGAGAGGCCCAGCTTCAGTTTTATTTGGTAGTGGTGAACCTGGCGGGACGATTAACATTGTCACCAAACAACCCCTGAGCGAACCTTTTTACTCGGTTGAAGCATCGGTTGGCAGCTATAACTTTTATCAAGGTGCGATCGATTTAACCGGCCCGTTGAATGATTCCAAGACAATCCTATACCGACTGAATGCCTCTTATGAATATGGTGAAAGCTTTGTTGATTTTAGCGAACAAGAAATTCCATCCATTGCAGGTGTCTTAAAATTTGAGATTGGCGAAAATACCGATCTAACCTTCGATGTGGCCTATAGCAGGATCGGTCAGAGTTTTGCTACTGGTCTTCCCGCAGTAGGAACAGTATTACCGAACCCAAACGGAGAAATTCCCCGCAATCGTAATATTGCCGAAGAAATTAGTGAATATAGCCCAGAGACTTTTCGAGTTGGGTACAACCTAGAGCATCGCTTTAGTGAAAACTGGACGTTGCGAAATGCTTTTTACTTTTCCGATCTTTATTATGAAAACAGCAACCTTTTTAGTCCTTCTAGCCTTGAACCCGATTTAAGAACTGTACAGCGTAACGCTGATAGTGTTTATGCCAATGCACAAACCTTCGACCTCTTCACGAATGTTGTTGGTAAATTTTCCACAGGATCGATTCAGCATCAGCTTCTATTTGGTGTCGATTTGAGACGATTGGAGGAGAACAGATCTGAGTCTGGGATTTTCCAAGCAACACCTCTTGACCTTTTCGATCCAGTTTACAGTACGGAGAGGTTTGAGCGACTTTCCCCCCCTGGCGAATTCACCTTCTTGACTGATTCTTTGGGGATCTACGTTCAAGACCAAGTAACCATCGCAGACAATCTGAAGTTAGTCTTAGGCGGTCGCTTTGATGCCTTCGAGCAGACGGATCGAGATGTACTCAATGAGACTGAAACATTTCAATCTGGCAATGCTTTTAGCCCCCGTCTGGGCATTGTCTATCAACCTATTAAGCCGATTTCCCTCTATGCCAGCTATAGTAGCTCGTTTACTCCCACTATTGGGCGCTCTTTTGATAACGAGCCATTCAAGCCGGGACGGGCTAGGCAATATGAGATTGGAGTCAAAGCAGATATTAACGACAGAATCTCTGCGACGTTAGCTCTATTCGATCTCACGCGCACGAACGTTACTACCACCGATCCAGATCGTTTGGGTTTTGAAATTCAAACCGGCGAACAGAATAGTCGAGGGATCGAACTCAACTTTGCCGGAGAAATTCCTCCAGGGTGGAACATCCTGACAGGCTATGCTTACACCGATGCCCGGATTACAAAAGATAATAATTTTCCCGTGGGGAATCAAATCAATAATGCTCCCAGACACAGTTTCACTCTCTGGACGAGCTATGAAATTCAGCAAGGTTCTCTGCAAGGACTGGGATTTGGCTTAGGATTTTTCTATGCGGGCGATCGCCAGGGAGATCTAGACAATACCTTTGTGCTGCCCAGCTATTTTCGCACCGATGCGGCGATCTTCTACAGTCGAGGACAGTTCAGGGCATCGCTGAATTTTAATAATTTATTTAATGTAGATTATTTTGAATCTTCTTATGGCGATCTGAGCGTTTTTCCAGCAGAGCCGTTTACCATGCGGGGGACGATTTCATGGGAATTCTAAAAACTCGATTTGGTAGGCGTTATTTGTTACTGGCAATGGCGATCTTTTTAACGACAGCTTGCCATCAAGCTATCAGTCAAAAGTCCGATCTCTCTTTGAAGCCTGCTGTTGAGTGTCGAGTCATTCAGCACGAATTTGGCGAAACCTGCGTTCCACTGAAACCACGGCGAATCGTCGCCTTAGATACTAACGTCAACCTCGATCCACTCATCGCTCTGGGGATCGAGCCAATTGGTTATGCCTCCGATAATGTGGGGGGACAAGAAAATATTGCTAGCGTCTCGCTTGACGATCTCAAAGGAGCTACGAATGTCGGACATATACAGGGGCCTTCATTAGAGAAAGTTTTGATGCTCAAACCAGATTTGATTTTAGCAACAGAGTACCATCCATACCAGTTGTTATCTGCGATCGCGCCTGCCGTTCCAGTGCCTTCTCCCAATCTCGATGCGCCAGGAAATGAAGCATTTTTTAAGGAAAATCTTCGCTACGTAGCTAAAGTTCTGGGCAAAGATACAAAAGCCAAAGAAGTTTTAAGTCAATACCAAAAACGAATCGCAGACTTGAGGAAACGCTTAGGAAATCAGTTAGAAAAATTAGAAGTTTCGGTAATTTATTATATCCATGGTCTGGTTTATACCCCTGCGAAAAACTATGATGCCACGGCTGATGTTCTCATCGATCTGGGGGTGCGCTATAAACTTCCACCTTCTGGTGCGATCGTCAGCATTGAAACTATTGAAGAGTATAATACTGATGCCTTATTCATCATCAATCTCGAACGAAAGTCACTCAGCTTTTTTCTGCAACATCCCCTCTTTAGTCGTCTGAAGGCAGCCAAAAACCATCGAGTTTATCTGGTGACTCCAGAAAGATGGGATAACAGAGGTTTTCTAGGAGCAAATCAAGTCTTAGATGACCTGGAAAAATATCTTGTTGATTCTCTTTAATCTCATGACTAAACCGACTCTTTTCATCTGCCAATCTTGCTGTTTCTCTGAAGAGCATCCTGAAGGTCAACCTGCGGATGGTGCGATCTTGTTAGAACGAGTTAAAGCAGGTCAAGCAGAGTCTTCTAATGAAATCAGAGTTCAGCGGGTTGCGTGTTTGTGGGCTTGCGATCGCCCCTGTGTAGTCGCCTTTACTGCCCCGAACAAACCCACTTATCTCTTCAGCACTCTAGCTACAGAATGCGCTCCAGACTTGCTGGAATTTGCTGAAAAATACACGCAGAGCAAAACCGGGAACCTTTCTTACCAACAGTTTCCTGAAGGGCTGAAAGAGGTGGCGATCGCGAAAATTCCTTATATGAAGTTGTGAATATTTCCTAGCGATCGCCCAATCCTGCCAACCAAGCATCTAGGTCGGTCATGCTGGTAAAATCGAGCAATGCTTCTCCCAGATTTTCCAATTGTTCTAACGAAAGGGATTCGACCTGTTGACGCACTTCTGGCGGTAATTCCCCTACCTGTCGAGTTAATTGACGAAGGATGAGCGATTTTTCTCCCTTTTCTCGGCCTCTTTGTTCTCCTTTTTCGCTAATTTCCCGATAAACTCTGGTTTCTTGCAGTGTAATTCCTAACATTTCTTCTACCTCCCGTTGACTTTTATCCTCGAACTTGTACACCATGATGGTGGTAATTAGTTCTATTATGGCGCGATTTTGTGCTGGAGGAACTTCCTGTTGATTCCTCGCCAGCAAATGTCTGGCTTCTTGGGTAGTTTGTGCCTCATCTATTGTCGTTAACACCATCAATGCTACCCACACGGGTAACGAGCGAATGTCTCCTAACTCATCTAAATATAAGCGAGTTACCTGTGGGCTGTTAAGTTGATTCAAATAAGGAATGATATCGGTTTGTTCGAGATCGCGGGAAGGGTAGATGATAACTATTTGGAAGTTACTGAATCGATGCCGATGGCGGTAGAAGTATAGGTAAGATTCGGCAAACACCCTTTCATAGAGTTTTTCATCCTTCTGGAATTGCACTTCACAGAAATAGACGACCCCAGGATTTTCGCTTTCTGGTGGCAAAAATACCCCATCAATTTCAAATTTGGGTTCTTTAACAGCTACCGAGTCAAATCTGTATTCATCGGCATTGCCTGGGGATTGGTTAATAGTTCAAATAGCAGATTGGGCGATTGTTGAAATAGTTTATAAAAGAGCGAATCTCGACGCATGGAAGGTGAGGATTGAGGATTGCTCCTTCCCAATTTTAGGTGTTAAGTGACGCGCGATCGCACTTGGATAAATTACTGACGATCGCCCAACCCTGCCGATCGAGCATCCAGATCGCTCATGTTGGTAAAATCCAGCAAGACTTCTCCCAGATTTTCCAATTGTTCTAACGAAAGGGATTCGACGAGCGATCGCACTTCCAGGAGCAAGCTGGATCTGGCTAATCAGTTTAACAACGGGTGGGAGAGCAATCATGATAGTCGATTTGAGGTGAAATTCTTACCCGATCTGGATCTGTCATTACATATTCTTCAGATTATAGATACGCAAAAATCCTTTTGCTCTTTGGTTGGAAGCGATCGCCTGACTTCCCCAGGACTTACGCAGCTACACCATTGATGGCGGTGGCAGTGCGTTACGCTGCGCTAACACACCCTACGTGTAGAGGGTTTGCGTAAGTCCTGTTCCCTATACTATTCATTAGCTAAACCAATAGCTTGGCTATTGCGCAATAATTTTATCTAATTTATATTAAGGAATATTACAGCCGATTTGCAGTTATGGTTGAGACTCACCTATGCAGCAACCTTTAAAGACTGACTCGAATTTTTGGTTAGATGCCTTCAAGCGCAATAATATCGTTCGCGCCTTAGAAACAATTCAAGACTCGATCGTCATTTCGCTATGTATGGGTTTGTTCTGCGTGATGGTGATTCAGTTGAGGGCGATGTTTATTTCGCTACTACCGCCATTGCACTTTAGAGAAGTGACGGCAGATATTCTATTTTTGCTGATTTTAGTAGAGTTATTTCGACTGCTAATTATTTACCTTCAGGAACAACGGGTTTCGATTGGCGTAGCGGTGGAAGTAGCGATCGTCTCGGTGTTGCGAGAAGTAATCGTGCGGGGAGTTTTAGAAATTAATTGGACTCAGATCTTATCAGCTTGTGCCTTCTTGATGGTGATGGCATTGTTGCTAGTCGTTCGGGCTTGGCTGCCACCAACCTTTAAGGGCATCGATCCAGAACGACAGATATCGATGAGGTATCAAGCAGCAAAGGAAAAATATCCTTTAAACGATCGCTGAAAACTCTTCAATTCGCAATTAAGGCTAATTTAAAGCCGTGAATTATCAATTTTTTGGCTCGTTTGAAGAGGAAGCTCGATCCAACTCAGCTTGGTGCATTTCTGCAACTAGCTGTTGGCTGCGGCGCAAATAGGCAGCAAATAGCAATATAGTAAAAGCGAATGCACCCAGGCCGAGTATGCTGCCAGAAAAAGTATTGTAGACCCCGTGCAATACAGCAGCGATCGCTACTCCAATAAAAATAATCGGCAGTTGGCGAGAACGGTTAATTGCTGCTAGCCCCAGAAAGTAGCCGACTATGCCAGCTAAGGCAGCATGAAATAGAGGCAAAGATACAAAGCGAATCGTGTTACTCAAAATATAAGTGCCAAAACTACTTCCTCCGCGAGCTAGATTGAAAGCATATAGCAAAGAATAAGTACCACCTTCAGCGATCGCAAATCCTAACCCAGACATCGCCCCATAGAAAGCCCCGGTTAGCGGTTCGTCTAACTTCTTCGGACGCAACAAAAATAAATAAACGGGCAGCCCCTTGCAAACTTCTTCGAGCAGCCCGACTCCTAAGACAAAACCGATCAGCCGAGGAATCACTCCCAGAGTTGAGTTAGATTCAGTGGCAGCGTAAAGCACCTGGAATACGGGAATTTTTTGAATCAGCAGTAGCAGTGGAATCCCAATAAAGGCAGTAAACGCCACGCACTTGAGCGTTTCTACCCAAGAAAACCAAGCTGGTTTAATCGAGTGATACAGCATCACTCCCCAAATGGCAGCATAGTAAATTCCCAACAGCCACGCTGTCTGTTCCAAATTTGCTGGGTTGCTAATTAAGGCTACGACAAAGGGAAACGACCCGAAAAACAATAGCAGCTTGATTTGGTTGTCATTATAAAGTTCGGAATTGAAGACATCTTTGTAAGGTACGACTGAGGAAAACTTAAACGTTCGCAAAGCGGCTAAAAATTCTCTGGCTTCGGATTTAGTTCTGGCTAATGCTGCCGAAGCTGAAACCAAATCGCCCCCTTTTACTAATGCAAACGTTTCTTCCCAAGCGGGAAACTCCTCGCCGATTTTGCGCCCGTATACCTGCACTGTGGTGACAGTGGCGGGTTGCCAGGTAGAGAGTTCCTGACGGATAAACGGTAGGGCTGAGGTTTTATCGGGTACTTGCTGCGACTCTAGGATTACCTGCAAGCAACCTGCTTGCAGATTGACTTTAGCTGTAATCCCTTGGGAGTAAAAAAAGCGGTTCATGAGAGCAGCAATCGCGTTAGGATCTCCTTGCTTGACCAGTGGCAAAAGGTTATCTGCTGTCATATCTAACTTTAATCTGGATAGTTGTCTCATTACACTATATCTGCTGTTTTGGGTCTGGGCCTAAATCCTGTTAGAGTGGCGATCGTGGATTAATTTTGACTTTTGTACGGGCGCAAAGCATTGCGCCCCTACGACTTTTGACTTTTTTGAGGTTTCATGTCTGGAGAAAAACTGAACTGGCTGCAAATAGCTTTCAAATTTAGGGGTTCTGTGATTCCAGCGATTTGGAAGCGAGTCGCGTTTTGTGGCATCTTTGGCTCGATAATTTCAGTGCTGTTCTATTTTAATTTTCCCGTAGTTTGGCGAGGTTTAGAAAGCGTAATTCCTAGTATAGTTCTCGGTTTATTATTAGTATTTAGAACTAACACCGCTTACGATCGCTTTTGGGAAGGTCGTAAATGCTGGGGAACGATGGTGAATAACATTCGCAACTTGGCTCGCTCGATCTGGGTAGCGGTTATCGAAAAAGAACCCGAAGAGCGAGCGGAGAAAGCAGCAGTATTAAGATTGTTAGTAGCGTTTGCAGTGGCGACAAAGCTACATCTAAGGGGCGAGCCTCCTAACGAGGAACTGCAAGGATTAATCTCGCCATATCGATATTTTCAAATTAAAAACTTAAACAATCCACCTTTAGAAATTGCTTTTTGGATTGCCGACTATCTGCAAGAACAGTACGAACGCGATCGCCTGAATTTATATCAATTAAATTCTTTGAATAGTTTGTTAAATAGCATGGTTGATACTTTGGGCGGCTGCGAGCGAATTTTGAAAACGCCAATCCCTTTAGCTTACGCCATTCACCTCAAACAACTATTGTTAATTTATTGTTTGCTGTTGCCATTTCAATTAGTTAGCAACTTAAGCTGGCTGACGGGACCTGTAGTGGGGTTAATCAGTTTTACTTTATTTGGAATTGAAGAAATCGGGATAGAAATTGAAAATCCCTTCGGTCACGATCGCAACGATCTGCCTCTAGATGCTATTTGTAATAATTTGAAGCGCAATACTGAAGATTTGATCGCTCTTTCTTCAACCGATGGTGCTTCTGTAAAAAAAGTTCGTAAGTAATTCTAGCTGAGAAGCTGAGCGAACAGAAGTTTAAAAAGTAAGATCGATCTAGTCGATCCATCTGCTAGGGTATAGACATCGATCTCATTCGTAATTTGGCAGAAACCTTTTATGACTTCTGAAAATACCGATCGTCAACCACGCGCTGCGACTAAATTTATCTACCGCTTTCTGGGAGGAACTGCGCTTGGTGCTTTCTTAGTAGGTGTGCCGATCTCATATGCGCCGTCTATCCATTTGACCGCAGTTCAAGCAATCGCAGCATCAGCGATCGCAATCTCGTTTGGGTTGCTCACCAGCCTTTGGGGTGGAAAATTTATTGATGGAGTGATGCAGGTGTTAGAGAATAATGTTCTCTGACCGATCGCCTTGTGCCTTCGCCAGCTATTTCAGACGACTATTGTAAAGAGTCTCAAAGCTAGAATCTTGAGTGCCCAACAGTTTGTCCCAGAAAGTAAAATACAGCCCGTAATGGACGGTATATTTGAGGTGATGAATCGAATGGTGGGCAGGACCGATAAACCATCTGCTCAGCCAATGATGGGGAAAAGAGAGCGGCAGGCGATCGAGTCCTAGATGATTTAATGCTGCCCAAATCGTCATGGTAGTCATGACGGCAATTAAGGTGACGAAATGGAGCGGCATGACGAAGACGATCCCGACTAAAAAAAGAGCCTGGACGATCGCCTCTAAGGGGTCAAAAGCAAAAGATGTCCATGGAGTAGGATAGCGCGATCGGTGATGCCCTTGATGCCACCAGCGAAATAATGCTCGGTGGTGAAACAATCGATGCGTGAAATAAAAGTAAGTATCTTGCAGGATTAACACAGCTAAGTAACTAAATCCTAGATACCAAATTCCATATTGTTGAATGTCAGCATATAAAGGCAGAATACCCCAGCTATAGGCTGACATGATGAAAGCCGCAGCCAGTGCAAACACCCCCGCTGATAGTACCGAAAGTTTAATATCTCGTTCGATCGCTGGCCAAGAGGGAGACTGAGGGTGCAAATTGCCATTGGTAAATAACTTACTCAACGGCGAATAAAAAAGCAAATACGTTCCCCCCGCTACCAGAAAATACCGCAACAAAATAATGCCAAAAAAAGCGATGCCGTAAAATCCAAACGAGCGCTCGATCGATTCCATATACAGAGCTACTGCCTTTAATTATGGGGGGGATTGCAAATTGGTTTGACTGCGATCGATCGCAGTCTCTAGCCATAAATTATCTAATGCAACATTTAAAAACATCCCCTTTGAGACAACAGTGCGGCAAGAAGACACCAATCGATTTCTGTGATATGTAACCTTTCTCTCATGACTTGCGATCTAGCTGGCTACCATACCAAAGCCAGACCTTCAGATTGCTAATTCTAAGTATCGAAGCAGAATAAATGATATATGGC
Source organism: Cyanosarcina radialis HA8281-LM2 (assembly GCA_019359615.1). Lineage (GTDB taxonomy): Bacteria > Cyanobacteriota > Cyanobacteriia > Cyanobacteriales > CCAP-1448 > Cyanosarcina > Cyanosarcina radialis. The sequence continues at coordinate 22,710 of JAHHHA010000036.1, read as the reverse complement.
GATGCCCTATGCCCTATGCCCCAACTGGAACTTTATCATTAATGAAAGCCTACCTACTTACTGTCGCTTTTGCAGTTGTTTGAGAGTTTGGTACATTTCTGGCAACCGACTGTAGATGGCAGCAACCTTGAGAAACACTTTATGCGGAATAGCTGGAATGCCGCTGACGATCGCTCCTGGTTCGACATTGTTGTGAATTCCGGCCTTTGCAGTGGCAATCGCACCATCGCCAATTTCTGCTTGATTGGCGATCCCTACTTGTCCGGCTAGCAAGACATTATTGCCAACTTTAACCCCTCCTGCCAAGCCGACTTGGGCAGCTAAAGCGCAGTTAGAGCCAATTTGACATCCATGACCGACGTGTACCAAGTTATCTAATTTCGTGTCCCGTCCGATCCGCGTTTCCCCGACAGCGGGGCGATCGATCGTACTATTGCAGCCAACTTCTACCCCATCTTCCAACACCACATAACCAGATTGCTCCATTTTGAACCAACCCGTCGGGGTCGGAACGAAACCAAAACCTTCGGCCCCAATAACTGCACCGCTATGGATGACGCAATTCGCCCCAATTTTCGTCCGTTCGTGGATGGTACAGTTAGCGTATAAAACAGTGCGATCGCTAATTTCTACTTCTGGGTAAACTACCGCATTGGCATGAATGCAAACTCCAGAGCCAATTTTAGCCCCCGATTGAATGACGGCGTGAGGGCCGACATAAACTTCCGTTCCCAGTTGCACCCCAGGATCGATTACGGCTGTGGGATGAATTTCTGGCGCGGGGCGAAATGGTTGATAAAACAAACAGATTGCCTGGGCGAACAGCAGGCGCGGATCGGGCACGGCAATCCAAGCCAAACCTCGATCGCTCGCTTGGGCTTGTAAGGCTTCATCTTGGGGCAAAATTAAGGCACTAGCAGCCGTTTTCCCCACGTAAGCAATAAATTTTCCCCCTTCGATATAACTGAGAGTTCCCGGAGAAGCGCTAGCTATTGGGGCAACTCCAACAATTTCGGGATCGGTTTTTGGATTTAATGTCAAGCTATTGCAGGCAGCAGCTTCGCCCAGTTTTTCGATCGATTCGCTAAATTTCATGCCCAGAAGTTCGTAAGTCATAGAGACGCGCTTATAGTGCGTCCGTTCACCGCCATCGCACTGGATAACCGTAGATCGGGCGCGATCGCTGGATATAAGTATCTGGGTATACTGGGTAATTGACAACCCCTGGATAATTCACAACTCCTGGGTTGACTATGACTGAATTCCTAATATTCGGGTTGACGAGAGTAGGATTCACCAAAATCGAATTTTGGATCGAGCCAGACTGCCGATCTGGGGTTCTAATCTTACATCTAGAGTAACTCTGGTTGAGAGGAGAATCCGCAGCCATTCCCGTGTATGGATTTACGGGAATTGGAGTAGGAATCGGACTGCCGTAAATGAAGTTAGCAACAGGAGGTTGACTGTAACTGCACGACTGCACGACTACCGGATTGGCAGACGCAGGCAAACTTAGACCCAACAGCAGCGATCCGCCCAAAGTTACTGGAATTAAGGTTTGAGCGATTCGACTCAGACAGCGAGAGCGATCGACTGAGGCTTCAAGCATGGTTTCACCTCATAAAAGGTTAATTATTGGTCTATTAATATATCGACGCTAACACGTCCAAAAAAGTTCTTGTCAGTTGTCAGTTGTTAATTGTCCCCTCTGCTCCCCATCTCCCCATCTCCCCATCTCCCCATCTCCCCATCTCCCCATCTCCCCATCTCCCCATCTTCCCCCTCTCCCCTCTGGTTCGGTAATCCGTATAGCTGAATTTATTGCACACTGACACCGCACTTCGCTAAATTAGCACTCAGAAGTAGAGAGTGCTAAATCTGAAGCATCAACCGGAGAAAATTATATGGCAGCAGTATCTCTGAGTGTATCCACAGTTAAACCCTTGGGCGATCGCGTATTCGTGAAAGTGAGCGCCCACGAAGAAAAAACCGCTGGCGGGATTCTTCTTCCCGATACAGCCAAGGAAAAACCCCAAGTGGGTGAAGTCGTCCAGGTAGGCCCTGGCAAGCGCAACGACGACGGTAATCGCCAAGATATGGAAGTCAAAATTGGCGATAAAGTCCTCTATTCCAAGTATGCCGGAACAGACATCAAGCTGGGTAGCGATGAATTCGTTCTGCTTTCAGAAAAGGACATTCTGGCGATCGTTTCCTAAATGTTTGTAGCTGACATCAGCAAATCATCGATAACGAACAACCAACAGCAAACAATTAGCAACATCTAAAATCGTCGAAACCTATGGCTAAACGCATCATTTACAACGAAAACGCTCGTCGCGCCCTCGAAAAGGGCATGGATATTCTGGCCGAAGCCGTTGCTGTCACCCTCGGTCCCAAAGGTCGTAACGTCGTTCTAGAAAAGAAATTCGGCGCTCCTCAGATCGTCAACGACGGGGTGACGATCGCGAAAGAAATCGAACTCGAAGACCACATCGAAAATACAGGTGTCTCTTTGATTCGCCAAGCAGCTTCTAAAACTAACGATGCTGCTGGGGACGGAACCACTACCGCCACCGTGTTGGCTCATGCCATGGTCAAAGAAGGGCTGCGTAACGTCGCCGCTGGTGCCAATCCCATTGCTCTGAAGCGCGGAGTCGATAAAGCTACAGCCTTTTTGGTAGAAAAGATTGCCGCTCACGCCCGTCCTGTAGGAGACTCGAAAGCTATTGCTCAAGTCGGTACCATTTCTGCTGGCAACGACGAAGAAGTCGGCAAGATGATTGCTGAAGCAATGGATAAGGTAGGTAAGGAAGGCGTGATTTCCCTAGAAGAAGGGAAGTCGATGACCACCGAACTGGAAATCACCGAAGGGATGCGCTTCGACAAAGGCTATATTTCTCCCTACTTCGTCACCGATACCGAACGGATGGAAGCAGTGGTGGACGAACCCTTCATCCTGCTGACCGACAAGAAAATCGCTCTGGTACAAGATTTAGTACCCGTTTTAGAGCAAGTAGCTCGTGCTGGCAGACCGTTGATTATTATTGCTGAAGATATCGAAAAAGAAGCTTTGGCAACCCTGGTAGTCAACCGCCTGCGTGGCGTATTGAACGTAGCCGCCATCAAGGCTCCAGGATTTGGCGATCGCCGCAAGGCCATGTTAGAAGATATCGCCGTTCTCACTGGCGGTCAAGTGATTACCGAAGATGCAGGTTTGAAGCTAGATAATACCAAGCTCGATATGCTGGGTAAAGCTCGCCGCATCACCATTACTAAGGACAACACCACTATTGTCGCCGAAGGCAACGAAAAAGAAGTCAAAGCCCGTTGCGAGCAAATCCGCCGTCAAATGGATGAAACCGATTCTTCCTACGACAAGGAAAAACTGCAAGAACGCCTAGCCAAGCTAGCTGGCGGTGTGGCCGTGGTGAAAGTCGGTGCTGCCACTGAAACCGAAATGAAAGACCGCAAGCTGCGCTTAGAAGATGCGATCAACGCTACCAAGGCGGCAGTTGAAGAAGGGATCGTTCCCGGTGGCGGTACGACCTTAGCTCACATGACTCCCGAACTAGAGTCTTGGGCGGCTAGCAACCTCAGCGGTGAAGAGTTAATCGGTGCTAACATTGTGGCTCGCGCTCTCACTTCTCCCCTGAAGCGGATTGCGGAAAATTCCGGTCAAAATGGTGCGGTAATTGCCGAACGGGTGAAAGAGAAACCCTTCGATGTCGGCTACAATGCTGCTACCAATGAGTTCGTCAATCTGTTTGAAGCTGGGATCGTCGATCCGGCTAAAGTGACTCGTTCGGCCCTGCAAAATGCCGCTTCGATCGCTGGGATGGTGTTAACCACCGAATGTATCGTCGTCGATAAACCCGAACCGAAAGAAGGTGCTGGCGCTAGTGCTGGTGCTGGCGGTATGGGTGGCGACTTCGATTACTAATATGTAATCTCAAGTCAATTGTTTGAGGGGCAATATCTTTGCCCCTCATTTTATATTTTGGATAATTTTCCTAAATATTTTGGCAATATTGGGCAATGTGGTTTTTTATACCCAATGACTTACTTGCTCTAGCGTTGACCAAGTTTCTGGATGATAATAAGTTTTTGGATAATAATGTGATTCTAATTACACGATTGCCTGAGAGGTCAAAGCGCGATGCAAGGAGCTATGAGTATTCGTCTGAACCCCTACGCACTTGCGATCGCGATGGTTGCTATTGCCACTCTCGCGACTCAGTGGCTATTCTCAGCACTCAATACTGAAACCTATGTTTTGTTTAATTCAGTTGTCGCAGTCATCGCTTGGTATGGAGGCAAGAATGCAGGGTTATTAGCCATAGCTCTCTCAGCCTTTGCAATTAGTGTTTTCTCGATCGATTCCCCGCAGGTGCAGATCGCTTCAGATGGAGGAGATAGCTGGCATCTGGTCTTAGAATTTACTCTGATCTCCCTACTGATTGTATTTCTAACTGCAAAATTGCACGCTGAGCGGCAGCACGTTGAGCAACTGGGTATTCGGCAAATGCAAGAAAAGGAAAGCCAACTGCGCATGGCCGTACAAGCTGCCCATCTGGGCATTTGGGATTGGGATATGGTGAGTGAAGCCATCACCTTGTCTGTGGAACATGCAGTCATCTTTGGGTTGGCACTCGATGAGTTTGATGGCAAATACAGAACCTTTGAGTCCTGTATTCATCCGGACGATCGCGCTGGGCTGGATCGTGCAGTAGATCTGGCAATCCAGCGACGGATGATTTATCAACATGAATACCGAGTTGTTTGGAGGGATGGTAGCATTCACTGGGTCGAAGGGCGAGGGCAAGCCTTCTATGATGCAACTGGGCGACCCATCCGAATGTCTGGGATTGTCCTCGACATCGATCGACGGAAAGAGGCTGAATTGTCGCTGCGGCGCTACGAACGCATCTTTGCGACAACCCCGGATTCGATCGCCTTGGTCGATCCTACCTATACCTATCAAATGGTCAACCAAGCCTATCTGCGGCGGTTTCAAAAGCGACCAGGGGAGATTATTGGTCATTCCATTGCTGAGATTGTGGGCAACCAGGTGTTTGAAACAGAATGTAAACCACGCCTCGATCGTGCCCTCGCTGGAGAACGGGTGCAGTTTTACCTCTGGTACGACTTTCCCATCACCAAGCACCGCTACCTCAGCATCACCTACACCCCTTACCTAGAAACCGATCGAACGATCTCAGGGGTTACGGTCAGCATTCGTGACATGACCAAGCTACAGCAGGCTGAAACAGAACTGCAGCAGCGGGAAGAACATCTACGCCAAATTCTGCAACAAATGCCTGTCATGCTAGATGCGTTTGATGCAGATGGCAATATTATCTGCTGGAATCAAGAGTGTGAAAGGATTACAGGTTTCTCTGCTGAAGAGGTGATTGGGAATCCAACCATTATGGAATTGTTTTACCCTGAGGCGGCCTACCGGCAGCAGATGATGGCACAGTGGGCAGAGCGGGGCAACACTTACCGTAACTGGGAGTGGGATTTTACCTGCAAAGATGGCACAATTCGCACGATTTCTTGGTCGAATCTTTCCGATCGGTTTCCGGTTCCAGGTTGGGCGGCCTGGGGAATCGGTATAGATGTGACCGAACGCAACCAGAACATCGATGCCCTCACCCGCCTGAATGCAGACCTAGAAAGCCAGCTTGCCGATTGCAGGGCTAGACTCGCTGAGCAATCCCAGCAGCATGAACCACCTGAATAGGACGAGTTGCTCATGCGTGGGGGTTGACTATTACCTATGGTCCCTCACCGGGTCGCGCATTTGGTTTTTTCCTAACGTGGTTAGTTGACATTTGTTACCGTCGTTGCTGACATAAACCCTGCAATTTTTCCCGATTCAACACCATCCAGCAAAAAAGCAGCATTCTCTAAAAAAGGTTCGCGTGCTAGCAAAGCATCAAGCAAAATATTAGTATCAAATAAGACTCGCATTACAAATACTTTTGAACCAAACGCTCGTCTAGCATTGCTTTCACTTCTTCGTCTGTTGGTGGCGGTGCGTCTGTTTTGGCAATACCGATTAAACTTGCGGCTAAACCTTGAGGTTTAACTGTTAGCTGAGGCTGGGGTTGAACCGATCGCATTAAGGTATTAATTAGCTGCCAGCGATCTCGAACAGAAAGTTTCAAAGCTCGATCTTGAAGTTCATTTAAAGTCATATTATTTATCTTGAATAGAAAGTATCAATCTAATTTTAGCGGCTTAACCTACAAGCCCATACTTGATATTAGCTGCTAAGGAAACACCAAGAGGGAATCGATCGCTCCGATCGATTAGCTTAGACTGCATTAATGGCGATCGCCTTGGCGGTCAACACGATTTTTCAAGCTTCAGCTTGCAAGCTGGCCTTAACCTTAGCTTCCCAAGTTATCGGGATTTATACCGCAGATCTGCGATATAAATCCCCAAATAGGAGTTTTATCAAGCAAAGTGGGTATAATATATACTTATGTCGCCTAAATTGCGGGTTGAAGCAGCAGTTTAAAGCTTACTGGTTGAAGTTACAAAATTAAGTTTTTTGAACAAAGTTAGTAGGGCAGTAGTTTGAGGCAGTTGATTCAGTGAGCGTCGTAGAATAGTTAATATGTTAACTATTTGGTTAAGCAGTCACCCCTCTCGTCAAATGCCTAGCTCATCCTCTAATGCCGATTTTCTTCAACAATGGCAATATGCTCTCGCTCCTTACAATTTGGGGTACAAGCTGAAACTTGCTTCTCAACTGATGTACCGCGATTTTCTAGAGCGGCTTGAACCTTACGGTTTGACACCGTTCCACTATCTTGTCTTATGTTGTTTGTGGGAAGAAAACGGGCTTTCTACAACAGGAATCGCCGACAAATTGAAGCAGTTAGGCGCAACGCTAACAGGAGTTGTCGATCGCATGGAGGAGCGCAACTTAGTCTACCGAGAGCGCGACTCTAACGATCGCCGAGTCGTCCGCGTGTGGTTGACAGATGAGGGCAAGCAATTGATGAAGGTTCTACCGCCACTTGGCGCACAGACGATCCAAAGAGCAACAGGAAACATTTCGGAAGCGGAGCAGGAACCGATTCTGAAGCTCCTCGATCGAATCGTTGAGAACCTGATCTAGGTATTTCAGTTTTGGAGGGTTGACTTTCAAGAAATTACTTAATATGTTAATTATTGATATGTTAAGCATCAATTCGCTAACTTTTGCCTGAAACAACTCAAATCGTTGCAGGTTAAACTTTCTGTGATTTTCGATGCGAACGATTGAGGAGGGAAAATGTCTAAACTAAGCGTCACTGAGAAAAACTGGTTACTATCAGCACACATTGGTTTTGCGGCACTGTGGACAGGAGCCGTTTTAAGTATGTTTCTTCTATCGTTGAGAAATACAACATCGATCGATGGCGATGTACTGAATGCCCTCAATTCTGCAATCAATTTGCTAGATGACTGGATTGTGATTCCCTCAGCGATTGGTTCGGTTGTTACAGCCACGCTTCTTTGTTGGGTGACAAACTATGGGTTTACCAAGTTTTACTGGGTAATTACAAAGTGGTTTCTAACAACTGGGTTGGTTGTATTTGGAACCTTCTGGCTATTTCCTTGGGGTAATACTGCGGAGAGACTGTCAGCACAGAATGGGCTACAAGCCCTTGGCAATCCCATTTATGAGTTCGATGCTAGAGGCGTGTTGCTTGGAACTGTCATTCAGGTTCTCTTTCTCTTTATCATCATTGGAATTTCAGTTCTGAAGCCTTGGGGAAGACGAACTGCTGAAGCAAAGAGTCAAGTTAGTGCCAATTAATGAAAGCGATTGCGGTAGCATAACAACACAGTGGAGCAAACAGTATAAAGTCTTCATGCTTTGTGTCGGTCTCATCTGCTGCCGCTCACTTTAGCCGTTCTTTGGGCAATTCCCGATCGATCGCTACAAATCGTTCGGGACTGAGATTGCATTTTCGTATTCAAATCCTCCGATTAGCCGATCGTTTGGAATAGCAAGATCGATCGCATACATATCGGGATTTTCGTAGCATTCTACTACAGTTCCCGATCGCTTCTAGCTGACAAAAACCGTTAGCAAAACCAGACCGAGGAGATGGTAGTGTCCCAAACAACTCAACCCTGCCTGTTTGCCCAATCGATCGCGGGCGGGCGGGCTGTAAAGTCGAATGCCTCCAGGCGAGATCGGTAGATGCTGAGTTTCGGCGGTTTGGCTAAAAGTCATATCGACTAAATAAAAGCGTCCTTGCACTTGCAACACCCTACTGACTTCTTGGCATACCCGTTCTGGATCGGGATAGTGCAGAAAGCTAAAACTACTGAAGATGGCATCAAACTGTCCGTCAGCGAAGGGCAGGTTTTCAGCGTTACCCGATCTGAAGATTAAACGAGGGTGATGGTGATGGCTTCGACGGGCAATCCGCAGCATTTCTGGAGATAAATCTAAGCCAGTACCTTGCAAGTCGGGGAACTCAGTCGCTAAGCGATCGAGCAAGCGTCCCGTACCGCACCCAATATCGAGAACGCGAGGTTGAGGCGGTAAATCTACATATTCCAGCAGTCGTTTGTGGGCAGCTTGGTACATGACTGAGGGAAATAGCCAATCGTAGCTTGCAGCCCAGCGATCGAAAAGTTGCTTTTTGTTCATGTTTGCCTTGCTAGGAGATAAGTATCTGTAATATGGGGTAACAGATATTAATTTCAACTATTACTCATGTCACTTGCCCAATTAACGCTCAACCTAGTTGAGGGTTCTGTCTCTTTTAGCTTTACTCCCCAATCTGCCAGGGATTTAAAAGCGGCACTAGACGAACTGATGCAAAAGCTTAAAGCTAAAACCGTACAAGCTACTTCAGGTAGTAGCGGCAAACCCAGTCCCGAACAGCCGATGGAATATCAATACACCGGAGACGTGTTTCTAGAGATTTTCTGCAATCCTAATATTTGGTCTACTCCCTTTGCCGCCAAAGTGCTGATTACCTTGCGAGACGATCGCATCCGCTTGACTACCGAAGCCGAACTGACTCGCTTAGTAGAAGATGTCAACCAATATTTAGAACAAATGGGTTGAAAACCGATCTGCATCGATTTGTCAGGTTTGCTAGAATTTAAACCGACATCCAGAGCTAGAGAAACATGAATCCAGATAGTTTCGTGCAGTTACTCCAAAGAGGCTTTCGCATCACTTTAGGTGCTACTAGTTCGCTCCTGGAAACTTTACAAGATCCCCAAAAACGGGATGCTAACCTCTCGGAGTTAAAGTCTAAATGGAGCCAGCAGGCAGAAGATTGGGCGGCAAAAGGAGCAGTCACCGAGGAAGAGGCCCGCAATTTTGTCGATCGCCTCTGGCAGCAACGTCCTGCCGCGACGCGCCCTACCAATACTTATTCCCCTAGCACTCCAACTACAGTTACTACCCCTAACCCCGATCCCCAAGCCCAATCGGAAATTCAGGATCTCACGGCCCAAATTGCTACCTTACGGAGCGAACTAGAAAATCTCCGCAATTCTGAGTCAAATTCTTAGGCTTGAGAGAGCGGGAAGAGGGCGAGGAGAGTTCGGAGTTCGGAGTTATTTTTAACTCCACACTCAACCCTCAACCCTCAACACTTCCTAATCGTTATCCCATTCTTCGTGACCCAACAGGTCGCCAATGCGATCGCGCAGCAAATAATCACATCTCTCTAGTTCGCATTCGACGCATACCCATTCTCTGGGTGGGATGTATTGACAAAGGACGTAGAGCGGCTGCTGGCGACTTACCACTCCTTTTTCAACCAAGGTGCGGGCTTCGTCTTGAATAACATCAATGGAGTATTGAACCGATTTATTGGGTAGGGTGGCGTTGGTACTCATAAAGTCTTAGCTCAATATAGAAGTCTGCTTAAACTCAATTCTAATTCAAGATTCATTAGCTCGAACAAAAATCTTCTTCAGTATACACAGTTACAATTCGATCGGCAAATTTGATAAAAATTATTATATTTAAAAAAGATTAACAAAAGTTTATTAAAAGATACATCAAGTACAGGTCGATCGAGCTTGGGGAGGTGGTTTTGGTAGACTGGAAAAAGTTTATCCTCACTTGTTGGGGAAAATCATTGCTAGAAAACCAATTTGAACCATCAGTGCCGTGAGCAGTACGATCGCCATTACCGATAACCAATTTGAAACCGAGGTCTTGCAAGCCGATCGCCCAGTGTTAGTCTATTTTTGGGCTGGGTGGTGCGGTCCTTGCCGTTTAGTATCGCCATCTGTAGACTGGGCAGCTACCAATTATAGCGATCGCCTCAAAGTCGTTAAGATGGAGGTCGATCCCAATCCTGAAACCGTCAACAACTACCAGGTAGAAGGTGTCCCAGCTTTAAGATTGGTCAAGGCTGGGGAAGTTTTGGCTTCTTGGGAAGGAGCAATTACTAAAGATAAATTAGCCAAAATGGTAGAGAAGCATTTGGGATAGTAGAGGAGAAAAGTCAAAAGTCAAAAGTCAAAAGTCAAAAATTAACTCTGAACTGCTGCGTGCTAAACTCCTGAACTCCTGAACTCCTGATTATGCGTTTCGCAGAACGTTTGCAACCCTTAAAAGCTAATGTCTTCGCCGATATGGATCGGGCGAAGGCCAAGGCTAAAGCTGCTGGGCAGCAGATAATCGATCTTTCGCTTGGTTCTTCAGATTTAGCAGCATCAGACCACTCGATCGCAGCGATTAAAGAGTCTTTAGACGATCGTAGTACACATGGCTACTTGCTCTTTCACGGTACGCAAAAATTTCGGCAAGCAGCGGCTAGCTGGTACGAACAAAAATATGGGATTCCGGTCGATCCCGAAACCGAAGTTTTGCCGCTGATTGGCTCTCAGGAAGGAACGGCTCATTTACCTTTAGCCGTGTTAAATCCAGGAGATTTTGCTTTGCTGCTCGATCCTGGATATCCTTCTCATGCAGGTGGAGTTTATCTGGCAGGCGGGCAAATTTATCCGATGCCGATGCGGGCCGAGAATGCTTTTTTGCCAGTATTTGAAGAGATCCCGCCGTTAGTTCTCTCGCAAGCGCGGATGATGGTTTTGAGCTATCCCCACAATCCTACAACTGCGATCGCGCCTTTGTCTTTTTTCCAGTCAGCCGTGGCTTTTTGCCAAAAACACGATTTGGTGTTAGTTCACGATTTTCCTTATGCTGACTTGGTGTTTGAGGGTTCCCCGCCACCGTCGATATTGCAAGCCGATCCGCAAAAAAGCGTCTCGATCGAATTCTTTACGCTGTCAAAGTCTTATAACATGGGCGGATTTAGAATCGGCTACGCTGTTGGGAATGCTCAATTAATTCTGGCTTTGCGGCAGATCAAGGCCGCAGTCGATTTTAACCAGTATCGGGGAATTTTAAATGGGGCGATCGCTGCCCTCACTGGCTCGCAAGAAATAGTTCAAACTACTGTCAGCACTTTCCGCCAGCGAAGAGATGCCTTCGTCAATGCTTTGAATGGCATTGGTTGGCACGTTCCCAAGCCCACAGCCACTATGTACGTTTGGGCCAAGCTACCAGAGCCTTGGAGCCAAAATTCTATGGGATTTTGCACCCAGTTAGTAGAGCAGACGGGAGTAGCTGCATCTTCTGGCGCGGGATTTGGTAAATCTGGTGAGGGTTACGTCCGGTTTGCTTTAGTTTGGGACCCACCGATTTTAGAAACTGCTGTGGGTAAAATCGATCTGTTTCTCAAACATTGATGGGCCAAGGGAGAGGGTGAGAGAGCGAGAGGTGAGTTCGGAGTTCGGAGTTCGGAGTATGCGCCGAGGGCAGGCTGCGCCAACGGAGTTCGGAGTTATTTTTAACTCAACACTCAACACTCAACACTCAACACTTCTTACACTCCTTCCTCGCCACTTTGAAATGGCTCAGTGCCGATCCCAAGAGACTTTTTGCTGCGCTTGAGTTCTTTCCATAAATCCTTGATTTGTTGATAAGCTTCTTCTGGAGAAAGTTTACCAGCAGTTTCTAAGTTGCAGATGAAGCTGATTCGTTGAGCAAATTCTTGCAAGTTGGCGTTAAAAACCAAGTTTTCTGGCTTGACCTTACCGTAGTAACGACCGCGAGGAGACAAGAAATCCGAAGAGTTGGCCATTAATACCTCCTGACGATCGGTTGTAATTTACCAAGGCGTTCAATTTAATTATCCATAAGTGGCGACGGAAATAATCGGTCAATATACTGATTTACTGACATTCGTTAGTTTCATCTAGAAGGGTGCGATCGTTCCACTATCCCAGGTCTGAGATAGTGGATTTGAGAACTGATGTTATCTAGTTCAATTCAAACGATCGCACTTCTAAAACCGGGCCGATCATCGCTAAACTCATCACATCATCGCGGATTTCCCCCGTAACTGTAGCTTTGACCCCAGCTTGACGCAATTCGGCTGGGGCATTCTTCAGTTCGTAAGTTTGGCCGTCATCCGAGGCTAAGGCCCACGTACCAGGGCCGAAACCTTGACGTTCGATAGTGCCAGTAACAGTCTTACTCATGCTATTTGCTCCGATGGTTTAGCAGCTAAACGGGCAATTCCGTAACATAGTAGGGCGTTAGCAATCAAGAACAGCCTCGCCCACGTACCATCGCCTAATCCCCAGACGGCCGGCGACAGCACTGCGCTTACTGCTAGACAGGAGGCTACACCTAAAGCCGAACCGATGGCGAACCACTTCCAGGTAGGGTGTCCGAGTAGTAGCACCACCAACACTCCAGGAATGAGAACGCTGGCAAACAATGGGTTTAAAACGCTACTGCCTTGAACGATGTTCCCCAGTTCGGGGATGGAACTGCCCGCGACGCGGAAGGGCCATTGGGGTAAATCGAAGATGTAAATCCCCCGCAAGAAAAACAACCCAGAACTACCAGCTACTAACCCGCCAGTTAGCGACCAACTCCAAGCGAAGGGGAAGTAATTGCGCAGGAACCAAGCTAGTAAGTAGGAACCGATGACCATCAACACCTTGGGCAAAAGTGCCACTGCACCGCCATCGATCCAGAAGCGGAGATTTAGGTAGCCGTTATCTCGCAGCCAGCGGAAGAAGTCGCGGAAGCTGATTTGTCCTTTGAGGGCCAATTTCACCGCCGCTGCTGCATCTAAATGGCCCGCGCCGAAGTGATTGAGCGGATCTTCTTGGACTTTGCGGGCTGACTGTTTGAGAACTTGGAGAACTTCCTGTGGTTCATTCACCCCGCTGGCTTTAACTAAGGCCGCCACCCCAGCAACGTGTGGGGATGCCATGCTAGTACCTTGGTAGTAATCGAAGATCGGTTGCCCGGTTTGATAATCGATCGTTTCTTGGAGAATACCACCAGTTTTATTGTCTTTAGTCGAACCGCCAGGGGCAGAGATATCTACGCCCGCACCAAAGTTAGAATAAAATGCTTTTTCACCAGTAGCATCTATCGCCGAAACCCCGATGACGTTGGGATATCTGGCTGGGTAAGAAGCAGAATTTTCGTTAGAGTTACCAGCGGCAGCAATTACTACTACACCTTTTTGGTTGGCATAATTAATCGCTTCTTGCATCAGTTGGCTTTCGCCACCACCGCCCAAACTCATGTTAATCACATCAGCTTTGTTATCGGCGGCAAATTTGATGGCTTCAGCAATATCAGAAATCGTCCCAGAACCTTCGGCACTGAGAACTTTTAAGGGCATGAGGTTAGCTTCGTAGGCAATTCCCGCCACGCCGTAGCCGTTATTAGTAGATTGGGCGACAGTACCGGCCACATGAGTTCCGTGACCGTTATCATCTATAGCGTCTACTTTGTCGTTAACGAAGTCGTAGCCTTTGACAAACTCGGTCTGTTTTAAGTCGGGAACTTGGCTGATGCCAGTATCGATGACCGCTACTGTAATTCCGCTACCTTTAGTATCATCCCAAGCTTGTTCGATATTGACGCTTCGCAGGTTCCACTGTTGGTTGTAGTTGGGGTCGTTGGGGACTTCTAGGGCGCGATAGAGATAGTTAGGTTCGATATATTCGGTTTCTTTCGCCAAACCCGATTTTTTCAGGTTTTTGAGCAGGTTTTTATCGCCTTTAACGATATACAGGTTGTCCGATCGAGAAAATTCGCTATTAAGTCGAGGCGAGACGTTATACTGCTTAGCGATCGCCTCGATTTCAGCAGCAATCTCGGTTTCTGGCACGCTTTCTTTGAAATCCAAGACAATCGAATCAAACGTCCCTTGAGTGGCTAATCCCTGAAAGTTAGACAGGGCAAAAAACAGCCCGAAAATAAACAAGCACAAGACTAACAGCTTTTTCATCGCAGCCCCTTTCCCCTAGCGGCATAACGATCGCTAGCATAACGCAAGCCGATCGAGTTTGCCACGGCCTGTAAAGTAGAGTTAAAAAGTTGGCGATCGCTAATTCATGTCTACAGTCAGGATCGGAGTTTAGCAGGCTTGAAACCCCACCAATAGCTGATTACTTGCATTGCACTCATATACTTGAGTTGGTTGAGCAGCCAGATAAAAGCTCGCTTGTCTCTCCAACTGGGTAAGTTAGTATCTTTCAGGGTTTTTAGATATTCAATCGGATTAATCGGCTTGATGTAAAACCACAACTTACTCCAAGTTAAACCTTCTGGATTTATTTCCCAATTGCCTTGCGTGCAGCGCCTTATCTCTAATTATTGATAAAGGTATTTGTCCCAATAACGAGACTGCTTTTATCCTTAAATATTACACGTACAAATTTTTGTTATGATTTGGAGTCTAACCCTATACCATAACTATATGGCAAAATACGGTCTAAGATAAATCCTAGAATTTGCTTTTACTATTTTGGAGATTTCAATATGGCACATATGAGTACTATTGTTATAGTCTCAGCATTAGCTTGTGGAGAAATTGAGGCGGAAGTGTCAAGAATACTTGCTCCTTATTATGCAAATATGAGCGTAGCTCCCTACATAATTCGCCCTAATAATCAGGAGCTACAGGACATGACTAGATTTTACCAAACTGATAATTTAGAAGTTCTAGCTCAGCACCTAGATGAATGGTTTAACTGCGATGAGGCTGGGGTTGATGAAGAAGGATTGTATGGAATTTCTACTAACAATCCCCAAGGTTGGTGGGATAGTTGGGTTATTGAAAACTGGATTGACTCTTTAGAAGACAAAAGTGTTTTCTCAATTGGAGAATTTATTGAACTAATAGATGAAGATCCTGAAATATCGCCTATGGTAGTAGTTGAACCTGATGGTAAATGGCACGATCAAGAAGGAGTTGACCCTACGTGGCAGAAAGAAATTCTCAGTAATTATCCAGACTACTTGGTTGTTTTGTGCGACCTACATATTTAATTGTTATAACTTTCAAGTTCTTTTTACTAAGGTGGCATAGTTTATAATCAATTATCTTTAATTAAATCGAATTAGTATTACGCTCTATTGCTTTCATTATCCGAGAATAGCAGGGATCGCTATCTAGAGCTTTTGTAATCTCTTTATATATGTCATCTAATTTCTTGGCTTGTGGAACATTATATTGTTGTAATGCTTGCTTGCGCTGTTGCGCTAAAAGTTTTTGCTTTTGAATTAAGTCTTGAATCCTAGCAGGAAAAGCTAATTGATCTATCATTGCTAGGAAATCTGCTCCGACATCAGCATCTAAAAGTCCTGCCATAACTTTCCTGCTATTTACTTTGATGTGCTCTAGCTCCCTAGCCACGCTTAGAGGAAGACCTTTCCTATTAACAGGTTCTTGGCATATATTAGCTGTCGCGATTTTCTTACCGCATAAATAGTCGAGATTCACTACCTGTCCCGATGAGTTAATCATATAGCAGATCGGATAGGAATGAGCAATTTTCGCCGTGGAGAATGACAATAAAGATGAAATAGTAGCAGTAGATAAGGCAACTGACAAAGGTAAAAATCTCGGCATAGTTCTAGCAAAGAGTCTTTTTAACTATAAATATGTATAAAATTATTTTTGTCCGTGACTAGAAACTTTCTCAGTCTCGAACAATTCCAATACTATTTTGAGGCGGTTAAATTTATCTCCGCGATTCTACTTAAGTGTTGATGAGATTGAATTAAAGAAAACCGTAATTTTGGGGAGAACTTTTGAATTATAGTAATTTGCATTTGCCTAGACTTGTGGAATAGCCCACTTTAGCTATCTGGAGTGAGGCAGGCAAGATGCTATCTGCGTCCAATCAACGCTCAATAGCTTCATACGACAGTGATTAAAAACCCCAAATCGAGTAGCTAAAGTCCTCTAAAATCGATTTGCCTAATGTCGTGAGAGATTTAAACCCCGTCTCATTTCCTTTTGTCTTCTTGAATCACCATTTGGCTAAAAAGCTGCTGGGCTTCATTTTGAATGTTTTTGTGCTTCTCTATTGTCGGAGCGATCGCTGATTCTTCTCGTTGTACGTAGTCGTAAAATTGGACGAAGATCCGTTCGACTTCTTTATAGATCAGGCTGAGCTTTTGATTTAATCGTGCAGTAACAGCCTCTTTAAATTTATCTTTCTCGCTGTCTAAAGCTTGCTCGAATCGCTGAATAATTCGATTTCGCTGCCAGACGATGCCGACAGCAAACACTACCAGCCCGATTCCAGCAAAAGCAATGCCGATCGCGTCTAAAATTGCTTCAGCAACAGCAAATTGAACTATCTTTAAAATCATCCCACCAACCGCGACAAACGCCCCGCCGACAATTTCTGCTGCCATGCTGTCGGCCTTAGTAGATAAGGATTCAATCAACCCTTCATCCGTAAAGAGATAGTTGACTTTAGATTTGACGCTTTCAATTACTTCCTGACGGCGCTCCAAGATTTTGAGGGTAATATTGTTACTTTCAATTTGGTTATTTTGAATGTTATTGAGGTCTTGAGTTACTCCTTCAAGCAGTTGGCGGATGCCATCGACAAAATGTTGAGATCCTTCAGTAGAAACTTCTTCTAGTGAAGATTTTAAATCTCGCTCGCAGCGTTCTTGAAAATCTTCAATCCATGCCTGCATTGAAGCCTCTTTATTGAACAATCCAGCAAACGATCGCCGCAGAACCACAAATACTGCTAAGCTGTCTCGAAATTCGCGTTTGATCCTAATTGCAATACTATCGTATCTACCGATCAATCGGTCTACTAAGTTATCGATTTCATAGCGCGATCGCGTATTTCCAGCGGCAATTTTTTGCTTGATATCATTAGCGGCTTGTCGATCTAAGTTTAGCTGTGCTTGCAATGCCTGAACGTTATTGGCTAACTCGTTAATAATTTGTTGAGCCGTATTGCTAACCGATCGCAGTTTAAACCTATAACCTTCTCCTCCAGCTACCATGTTTTTAATATAGTCTCTAATTTGAGCGAAACCGCTATTAGTGCGATCGTCTTCTAATTCCAATTCGGCGGAAGTAGCAAAGATTATTGGCGATTTTATCTGCTTTTGATGGGCGTATTCTCTGACGCGATCGATATTTTTATTGAGATCTTCCGGCTTCAATAAATCTGCTTGCTGTAAAATAAAAACAACTTTTTTCCGCCATTGAGTGCTAACAAAATCTAGAAACTCCCAAGCGCTTTTTTGATGGGGATTTTTGGCAAATAAGACAAAAAAAGTTAGATCGCTATTGGGAATATATCTTTCAGTGATGATTTGGTGTTCCTGAATCATCGTATTGGTTCCAGGCGTATCCACGATCGAGATTTCTTTGAGGATTTCGATGGGCAACCCCACTTTTTTCAAATTTGGCTCGATTTGGCGCTCGAACCTTTCGTTAGCATAAACAATCTGTTCCACACAATCAGTGAGGGGTTCGATATCGGTAGCGCACACTTTGGCCTCTAATAAAGCATTAACGAAGCTACTCTTGCCAGCTTTAACTTCACCTACCACCACAAATAGAAAAGGTTCGTTGATATTCTTTCTCAGGTTCTCAACGGTTTCGCGCAAACCAGCATTGCCGAGATCGTTCGCTAGCTGTTGGACGCTGTATAGCAACTTACCCAAATTGACTCGGTATGCTTGCAAGGCTTCATCAACCATCTCACTGTGCATTATACGGACTCCTTATTGTTTGGGAGATCTCCGATCTCATTTTACCTTTAGCGATCGACAAGATTTCTCTACCCCTAGTAACAAGGGATAATGTGAATATTGGCGTGCATCACTATTTGACCAGCTTCTCGATTGATATTCATTCCCACGTTAAAGCCATGAGGAGGAGATTGTTTACTTAAAATTCTCTGAATTTTATTCACCATTAACCAGCAGGCTGATTGTTCTTTGAATGACAATTCAAAATAATTAGCAACGTGGCGCTTTGGCACAACTAAAACATGATCTTTACTGACTGGATATTCAGCCATGATTGCGTAAGCTGTAGCCGATTCTGTCAATAAGGTTACTTCCTGATGAGGGTTGCAGAATATACACGACTTGTCTGAATTTATTTGCCAGTTATAATGTTGGTATTCGTAGATTTCGCAATATTCATCTAGATGAACTGATTTAAATGGAAGTTTGACGATGCACTGATATGTAGGTTTCTTATGAATGTAATGCTCTCGAAAACCTTGCTTCTTCAGATCTCTTCTCACGGCATAATATGCTTTACCTCCAGGCTTGAGCGAGTACGAAATTTCCATCAAAACATTTGATTGTTCTTCCGTAAATAACACGTTTAAAACATAAAAGCAAATTATGGTATCAAATTTTTCAGTAGGATATTCAGGAAAATAATAAGGATCGTAACCAGCAATATCGCATCCTTTTTTTCGCAACAACTCTACATCGCTACCCAAGCCACAGCCAAAATCTAATATCTTACCTTGAAGCAGATTTTTAGCTAATAAAACTTGAGCGGGAAATGACAGATAAGTTCTTTCGATCGCTGTGAGGTGGCTGAAGTTATTCTTTTGCATCTCCAACTCTGTGAACTTTGTGCCTTTGTGGTTGGTTAAATCAAACCGGATGAAAATAGAAAGCCAATCCAAGAATCGTATAAGTAGCTAGTAACAGGGTTCCTTCTAACCAATTCGATCGCCCGTCGAGACTGATAAGATTAGCAATACCCACTGCGATCGCTACTGCTAATACCTGAAAAATGTCAAAATCTAAATCCATTGGCTGACCGATCGCTTGTCCTACTAATACCAAAAGCGGAGCGACAAATAAAGCAATTAACAAACTCGAACCCATCGCCACCGAAACTGAAAGTTCCATATTATTTTTCATAGCAACAGTTACAGCCGTAATATATTCTGCTGCACCACCAATTAGCGGTAAAAGAATCACTCCAGTAAATACGGCGCTCAGTCCTAATTTAGAAGTAGTTTCTTCTAAGGCTCCTACTAATAATTCTGATTCAATTGCTACCCCGATCGTACTAATTACCAGCACTCCCAACCACAGCCACAGATTCGGTTTATGAGTGGCATCGTCATCTTTTTCAGGAGTGATTGCTGCTTGTGCTTCTGGAGTACCTTCTAGCTCGACTAATCCGACATCATAGAGATAGCTGTGAGTCCGTAAAGAAAATACTAGAGTGAGAACATAAACCACCATTAACACGATAGATACAGCAATCGAAAGGCTGCGGTTGGCTTCGGCAGGAAACACTTTTGAAGTATTAATTACGGCGGCTGGCAGCAAGATTGCAACTACAGCTAAAGTCATAGAAGAAGCATTTACCCGTGCTACTACTGGCTGAAATTCTTGTTCTTTATAGCGCCAACCGCCGAGAAACATAGAGAGTCCCATGACTAGTAGTAAGTTGCTCAAGATCGTACCAGTAAGACTGGCTTTAACGATATCGATCGCTCCTTCTTTTAAAATAATTAAAGCAATAATTAACTCGGTAGCATTACCAAAAAAAGCATTTAATAATCCCCCAATTGAAGGGCCGCTAATCACCGCAATTTCTTCAGTAGCGGTACTCAACCATACGGCTAAAGGGAGAATAGCGAGTGCTGAGGTAGCGAACACAGCCGTCGAACCCCAATGGAGGAACTCGGCAGCGATCGAAATCGGAATAAAGACTAATAAGGCTAAAGAAATAATATTCTTGATTTTCATCAGCGAAGAAGTAATTTAGGATTGAGATACTTTGAATATAGTCCGAAAGATGGATAATCTTATTTTAAGAGTTGTTGCAGATTTGCAAGCAAAATATAATCCGCAGATCGTCATTCTTTACGGTTCCCGTGCTAGAGGAGATAACACACCTACCAGCGATATTGATGTCGCCTGCTTTACAGAAAGCACCGAACCCATCAAGGACGCGCGAGATTTTGAAGGAATTTATCTAGATGCCTGGGTATATAGCTTTGAAGCCATGTCAGTAACAAACGACGAACTATTGCGACTGGCAGATGGCTACTGTCTTTGCGATTTAGAAGGAAAGGGAGCAGTTTTTTTACAACAATTGCAACAGCGGATTTCTCAAGGGCCAAATCAATTATCTACTGCGGAGATCGAGCATACAAAACAATGGGTGAAAAAGATGTTCGATCGCGCTCAAAATTCTGATGTTGAATCTTTATACCGACGTTATTGGCTAGCGATCGATCTACTACAAATATATTTCGATCTACGCAGGCAATGGTATTTTGGTCCGAAGAAAAGCTTAAGCTGGCTCCAAGAAAACGACTCTGTTGCCTACCATCTTTTTTCTCAGGTTTATAGTAACGGGATTAGCATCAGCGCTCTGAGCGAGTTGGTTGTATATGTTATAGGTAAATAAGCTTTTAACAAAGTCGCGAGAATCAATAAAAATGCACAAATTGTTAAATTTTAGAGATGAAAAGCTTTTATTACAGGCCTTGACTCACCGTTCTTATACCAACGAAAATCCTGGGGAAACACATAACGAGCGACTAGAGTTTTTAGGCGATGCCATCCTGACGTTTATTTGTGGTGAGTATCTCTATCTTCGCTATCGAGAAATGGCAGAAGATGAAATGACTCGACGAAGATCGTCCTTAGTTGACGAAAAACAACTGGCTAAGTTTGCAACTGAAGTCGGGCTAGATTTTAGAATGCGTTTAGGGAAAGGAGCGATCGCCGATGGAGGTTTTACTAATCCTAATTTATTAAGCAGCACTTTTGAAGCAGTAGTAGGAGCGTATTATTTAGATTGCGATCGCGACATTGAAGCAGTACGTCCAATTATTGAAGAATTATTTGATTCTCTATCGCCAGCGACGGTTAAAAGCCATTCTAATTTGGATTCCAAAAATCGATTGCAAGAATGGGTACAAGCTAATTTTGCGATGTTACCCAAATATGTCACCGAAAGGATTGGGGGCTTAGATCATGCACCAGAATATCGAGCCAAGGTTTTGGTTGGCGATAAAGTTTACGGAGAAGGAAAAGCTTGTGGTAAAAAGGAGGCGGAAAAACGAGCCGCTGAGAATGCCTTATCTAAACTAAAGAAGCAAGGATTGATTTAGACAACAGTATCGATAGAAAGGCTAATTGTGCTATTTTATGCTTTTTGCTTACACTTAGAGAAGAATTAAGTTTATGGAGAGACACTAAAGTGCAAGAATTTAATGGTAAACCTCTTGTCTTTCTAGATACAGATGTCGTGGCTTCTTATCTGCGTGGTGAGTTGTCTAGTTCTCATCTATTCTCTAGTGATATAATTGATAAGGTTCATCTGGCGATAAACCCCATTGTCCTTCAAGAACTTTTTTTCCTGTCAGAAACTCGCCAACACCCCGAAAGGCTTGACGAAATTCAACAAGAAGTTAGCCTATTACCTTTGAATTTGGAAAAGGCTGAAGAATATCTCAAACAGGCTGCAAACCTGCGCAACCGAATAGCTCATTCCAATGATGTTTTAATTTTAAGTAGTGCATCAGACTGCGATTACCTTGTAACCTACGATCGAGCATTAAAAAATACACTTAGTTCGCTATCAACCAGCAAACCACAAGTTGTTACACCCGAAGAATTAATATCTCAACTTACAAGTAAGGTTTGAAGGTCGATCGTGAAGGTTTATATCGATACAGGAGTTTTTATAGATTACCTTAGCTCGCAAGCAATCGCTGGCTCAAGTTTAAGATCTGTAAATCGTCGGGGTCGTACACCTCAGAAATTATTTGAAGATGCGGAAAATGTTCTTAAGGTAGTAGCCTCTTCCCACACAGGAGCTACATCAAGCTTGACTTACTACGAAGTTGAAGAAGCCTTGTTTAAGCAACTCACATCAGTGGCAACAGGTATGGCAAATGCAAGTACAATTCGAGTTCTTGCAGCCCGCTCTATTGTCCCGCAGACTATTACAGCGGTGCGCTTTTTTAGTATTGATGTACTCGATCTAACTGCTTCAACGGTGGAGGCCCAGCTAAGCAATGTCGAATTATACGTTAGAGGTATACGGGCTGCTGATGCGCTTCATGTGGCAACTGCAATTAACTTTGATGCCGAAGTTTTAATTTCTGTAGATGAAGACGTTCTTAAACTCGATGGTGCGATCGCAAACAAAAGTGGAGTCCTTATCAAATTCTGCGATACAGATGTTGCACTAACAATTCTGTAGAGGGCTAACAATTTAAATGCAGCGGACGTTTGAAAGCTGCTAGTGCAGCGTGGCGAAAATAAGTGACCAGCTTAAGCGGGTTCGGGAAACCCCTGAAATTTCCAGACAAAAGGTTTAGCCAAAGTGCGGTTGAAGTAGTCAATAAAATCAAGAATCTTCT
>JAHHHA010000035.1 GCA_019359615.1 Cyanosarcina radialis HA8281-LM2 | reverse complement strand
ACGCAGAAGATTCTTGATTTTATTGACTACTTCAACCGCACTTTGGCTAAACCTTTTGTCTGGAAATTTCAGGGGTTTCCCGAACCCGCTTAAGCTGGTCACTTATTTTCGCCACGCTGCACTAGTAACAAAAATAAACGAGTAGAGAATGTAGCGAGGACAATTTCTGGAGCGATGTCTGGAGCTTTGCTAGGGTTTTTCTATGGTGGCAGCAGTACGGGCAATAATTCGCAAATTGCGATCGCCTCAGCCGTAATTGGCGGCTCAGTCTCGGCCATCCTTATAGCCAGAAGTTTCTCTAAAAACACTTCCAACGGAAAAAAACGATTAATAGTCATAGCGGCTGCTGTTGCCGAAACCGTATTGGTATATGGCTTTGCCTTCTTAGCAGGAGCAATGGCGATCGCCCTTTTAAGCGGGCAACATCTTGTTTGGGGGACAATTTGGGGCATGATCTCGTTAGGTTCTCTCAGGCTGACGATCGACTCCTTGATGCTGGCGGTTAAAGAAATTAGCAGCGTGGGTAGTTCGAGCTAAACACTCGCGATCGAGATGTTGGCGATAACGCGCATTTTCCGATTCGTCTATAGCAATAAGAGCGGATCTGGCGTATGTCGCTGAAGCAGAGAAACAAACGATAATAGACATTGTGACCTCAATAACTTAGCCCTATGAGCCTTCGCGAAATCCTCAAACAAAAACTTGACACGTTCCCCGACGAGCGCCTCCGTCAAGTCGCCGATTTTATAGAGTTCCTAGAATTTCGCACCCAGAAAGCAAATACCTTAAATTTGTCTGATGACACTCCCAAAGAACAAGTTTTGAGCGATTTTCGGCAAGCATGGCATGAGGCAATGACCGAACAAGGAATGCCAGTCGATCGACTTTGGGAAGAACTAAAAAATGAGTGATTCAAGGGTTACGATCGTCGCTTTACCTACCTTCACTCGCAATATTAGAACGCTTAAAAAGAAATACCGTAACATTCTTGAAGATCTTCAGCCAATCCTCGATCGACTAGAAAGCGGTGAAACACCTGGCGATCGAATCCCCGATCTTGGCTACCCAGTATTCAAAGTTCGTGTCAGAAATACTGACATTCAAAAAGGAAAAAGCGGTGGCTATAGACTCATCTATTATCTCAAGACTACAACCTCAATTTTGCTTCTAACGCTCTATACAAAGTCCGATCGAGATGATGTTGCTGCCGCAGACCTGCAAGACATTATTGAGGACTACGATCGATCCTAAAATCTGCTTTCATATTCCACTACTGCCCGCGTATCGCCAGAGAAATCGGTCGAACCCCGCAATAACACTTCATCGTTCACCCGATAGCGAATGCTGTATTGAGGTAGCTGATCGGCGTTGAGAATTGTCAGGATAGAGGCCGAGAGTTTGTCGGTAATATCGACCCCAGCTTCAGCACCGAACCCTAAAGTCGAACTTCCCCGCCTTTCGCTAGTGACGACTGTAGGGAACAAGCGAAATTCGCTCAACCCTATAGCATCCCCGATCGCATTTTGAATGTTACCCAACAGTGCCGAGCCTGCGAGATTGGCTAAGCCTAAAGTGGTTTCTCCTCGACCTAGAGTTTCGACGAAACCTCCGCCTAGTAAGGCGACGATTTCTGTTTCGCTGCGGGGGGGATTGCTGGTTAATTCCAGGTTTTCGTTGAGCCTATCGGCCGAGCCAGTAACTCTGGCTTGAATCCGCACGGTGCGTAAAGAGCCTAAGTAATTGGTGGGCGCATCGCTAATCTCGGCCGATAAAAATGGATCGTTCAGTACCCGGCTGCGAGTCGTTTCTGGCACTGTAGCTACTAGCCTGACATCGAGGTAAGGGGTGAGGCCGCCAGCGCTTCTAAACGTGGCTGTCTGGGGATAGCCCCGATCCAAGCGGAATTGAGTCGTAAACAGATTGACTTGACCCCGCTTTAACTCGACTTTACCTTCAGGGCGAATATCGTCCAAAGTGCCGTTAATCGTAATGTCGCCTGTAGCCAAAAAGTTTAAAATTGGCGGGCGGGTAATTTGCACGTCTCTCCCCAATGTCAGTTTGAGATTGTTAAATCCGACGCGGCTCGCTTCTGCTTCTGTCTGTGCCGCCTCGGCTTGTTTGGTGCGCACATCCTTGACCGACACTGGTTCGGGAGCGGTACTAGCTTCTGCTTCTTCTTCTAGTAAGATTTGACCGTTAGCTAGCTCGATTTCGCCACCAATGGCGGGTTCGAGTACCGAGCCTGTAACTGTTACCTTGCCGTTCGCCCCGCCGTTGTAGCGCCCTTTGATATTGAGGGCTAATCGATCGAGGGTGACAGTCAAAGGGTTGTCGGTGGCAAGGGGTTCAAAAATTGGAATCGACCCAGCCACTAGGATCTGACCGTCGCTGAATTTGCCCTGCAAGCTTTCCACTTGGACGCGATCGAGGTCGAATAAGATTTTGCCTGTCACTTCGGTTAAAGGGGCATCCTGTAGGGCTTGGGAGCTAATGGTAGCGCCATCTACTGTCGCCACTCCTTGAGCCACTAATTGTTGGATTTCCCCGGTTTCTCGATCGATGTTACCCCGCACGGCTAGATCGACTCGGCCTTGGCCGTCAACCCAGTTTACTTGGCCGCTACTGACGAGATTTAATAAAGCTAGCCCTTGGTTGGCTACGTTGACATCTAATGTTAATTGGTCGCTACTGGGCGGTACGGAAGCAAAGGGCAATTGATAAGGGAAGCTACCAGTAATTTGAATCGGATCGGTACCAGTAACGATCGCCGTACTAGAAAAATCTAACCGCGAGTCGGCATAGTTGAAACTGCCTTGGGCTGACTGCAAGGGGGTCTGGTTGAGGGTTCCTCGTGCTAAATCGATCTCGCCTCTAGCTTGAGGATTGGTAATACTACCCGATAAAGTAGCAGTTCCGTTGAGTTTGCCAGTCAAGTCTAAGGGGAGGTTGACAAAGCTGGTGATGTTTTCTGCTGGCAGGTTTTGGATCTGCACTTGACCCGATTGTTCTTCACCTCCGATGGTGCCAGAGAAGGCAAACAGACTATCGTTGGAGCTAATTCGCAGTGGCAGTAAAGTTAAGATGCCGTCGGCAAAACTTCCTTGAGCGATAATGCGATCGGCTTGATAACGCTGCCATTTCCATTCTTGCCCTTGGAGGTTAAAGTTAGCGTTAATTCCCTGTTTTAAGGAACCAGCTACACTAATCTCGCCGGAGAAATTGCCCGATAAATCTCTCAATTCTGGAATTAGGGCGGTTTGGCGACGCTGGCGTTGTTGTTGCAGGCCGACTTCAATTTCTGCTAGCCGCCTGATTTGCTCTAATAAGGAGGCCTCAGGGATGCCAGCGGTGATAGTGGGAATGTCAGAGGCACTGCCGGGATCGCGGTTGCCGAAACCGCCCGTCAGGTCTGCCAATTCCGATATTTGCAAGGCGGTGAGGACATCTTGAATTCGTCCTTGGGGAATTTCGAGTTTAGCTTGAAATTGCGGATCGTTACCTGCCAGGTTGACGCTGCCACCGAGTAAGTACCGACTCTGGCCTTTTTGAAACGCGATGTCATTAAAGGTGGCGGTTTTACCCGTGTAGCTAAAATTGCCAGTTAATGAATCTCCTACGAGAGTACCGATCGATGGTTTGGCGATCGCGACATTAGTACCACTAATATTGAGATTGGCTAAGTTAATATCAAAATCGCCCGACAGATTGCCCCCAATCGGTCTGGAGGCAATTGGCTCTGGTAAGGGGGCAAAACTAGTTAACAGGTTGAGGGGAATATTTTGAGTGCTAACTAGCAAGCGATCGCCTTGACTTTTTCCGACCGCACTAGCTTCATCTAATTTGACTAAAAACGACAGCGGACGATAATTCGGCGCGAGGGCTAATTCAATTCGGTCTTGCACTCCTGCTAGTTGTAAGTTTACTCCCTGTTTGGGAGCGACTTTTACTTGTCCTTGCAGAACTGGATCGAAAGCTAAATTTTGAATTACTAAATCTTCTAATCGCAGATTTCCTGCTAGCTGAATCGTTTGAGGATCGAAGTCAGCCAGACTGCCGCCAGCATTGACGGTAGCATTCAAGTTACCTTTTAACGGTAGATCGCCGTTAGTTGGAGCCAGTTTAGCGAGGTTTTCTAAATTCAGATTGTCAGCAGTTAAATTACCTTGCCAGCGACCGTTGTTGAATACCAACGTTGAGGCCGCGATCGTTCCTCCTAAAACATTGAGTGTGCCCTTACCTTGGCCTTCTAAAGTTTCCGGTTTGAACGACGCTAGGCTACCAGATAAATCGAAATTTCCGGTGAGTTTTCCATCTTTAACGCTAGGGGGAAGATCGGGAGATAGTCTAGCAATAGTTAAATTATCAATTGCCAAGTCTCCTTGCCATTTGCCGTTATTAAATGCCAAAGTTGAGGCTTTAATTAGCCCGTCGGTAAAACTAACTGTGCCGCTGCCGCTTCCTCTCAAGTCTTCCGGGCTGAGAGATTCAGTAGTCCCTGCCAAATTGAAATTTCCCGTTATCAGTCCCGGCTTAAAGTTGGGGGGGGTTTCGGGTGCTAAGCGGCCAACTTTCAGGTTATCGATCGCAAAATTACCGTTCCACTGACCGTTATTAAATCGTAAAGCGTTAGCATTTATCGTCCCATCGGTAAAACTAATTCTTCCCGTTCCATTTCCTCTCAAATCTTCCGGAGTGAGAGATTCTGTAGTCCCTGCTAAATTGAAATTACCCGTTAACAGGCCCGGCTTAAAGTTGGGGGGGGTTTCGGGTGCTAATCGGGCGAGTTTGAGACGATCGATCGCAAAGTTACCGTTCCACTGACCGTTATTAAATTGCAGCGTTGAAGCATTAATAATACCGTCGGAAAAACTAATTCTACCACTACCATTTCCTCTCAGATTTTCGGGAGCGAGAGATTCTGTAGTCCCTGCTAAATTGAAATTTCCCGATAGCAATCCTGGCTTAAAGTTGGGCGGAGTTTCGGGTGCTAAACGAGCGAGTTTGAGGCGATCGATCGCAAAGTTACCATTCCACTGACCGTTATTAAATTGCAGAGTAGAAGCATTAATAGTACCGTCAGAAAAACTAATTCTACCACTACCATTTCCTCTTAGATTTTCGGGAGCGAGAGATTCGGTAGTGCCTGCTAAATTGAAATTACCCGATAGCAGTCCTGGTTTAAAGTTGGGAGGAGTTTCTGGGGCTAAGCGAGCGAGTTTGAGGCGATCGATCGCAAAGTTACCGTTCCATTGACCGTTATTAAATTGTAAGGTCGAAGCATTTATCGTTCCGTCGGGAAAACTAACTACTCCCGTTCCGATTCCAGTTAAGTTTTCTGGAGTTAGCGATTCAACGTTGCCAGCTATGTTGAAATTACCAGAGATCTGACCCACTTTAAAATTAGCAGGAGTTTCAGGAGCTAAGCGAGCGATCGCTAATTGGTTAATGCCAAAATTTCCCCGCCAATTACCGCTATCCAACCTTAAATTATTAGTGGCAATCCGACCGTCAGGGAAATTAACAACTCCTGCCCCACTACCTTGAATATTACTAGCATTGACCTTAGCTAAGCTACCAGATAAGTTAAACCTACCAGCAATTACTCCGATGCCAAAATTAGCAGGAACATCGTCAGCTAGCCGAGAGATCGGCAGACGTTGAGTGGTAAAATTACCCCGCCAGCGACCGTCGTTGAATTGCAAATTTGCCGCCTGAACCGCGCCATTGGGAAAAGCGATCCTGCCCTCGCCGTTTCCTTGCAAAGTCTCTGGTTTAAAAGCCGTCAGCTTACCCGATAAGTTGAAATTTCCAGCAATTGTTCCCCCTTGAAAATTGGACGGGATATCGGGCGCAAGACGACTAATCGGTAAGCTGTTAGCAGTGAAATTACCTTGCCAGCGATCGTTAGCAATTCGTAAATTAGAGGCGGTAACTCTACCTTCAGAATACTGCAACTGTCCCGCTCCGGTAGCTTGAAGAGATGATTGTCCGGAAGTATTTAAATTACCTGCAAGGTTGAAATTACCAGATATTAACCCTTGAAAAATCGGCGGAACTTTATTGTCTAATAGCGGTGCTAAACTTTGACCGGGTACGTTAGCTGTTTGCAAAGAAGCTAGCCAGCGATTGTTAGCAATTTGCCCTTGACCTTTAACTACACCGCTGCCGACTTGCAAAGTGGCTTCGGGAAAAACGATTTCATTTTTTGGAGTGACGACGACTATTCCCGTAGCCGGATAGGTAGCTTGCGGTGCAGAAAATTGGATAGCTGTTTGTAAATTACCTTCAGGGCCAAAAACCTGGGCTTTGCCCCCTACTGCCCCAATTTTGATTGGCGGTTTAGCACCATAAAGATTGGCAAGTGCATCACCAGGTAGATTTTCAGCTTGCAGGTTGAAAATCGTGCTGGGTTTTCTTCCCAAATTGACTTGTCCTACCCCAGCAATCGAACCGCCTAGCGTCGGTTGAGCGCGAAAACCCGTAATTGAAAGCCGATTGTCTATCAGTTGAAAGTTGCTTCTTAGAGAGCGAAAATTTAAGCGATCGACCTTAGCAGGTTTAGTGGTAACAACTGTCCCTAACAAAATCGGATCTTCGATGTCGCCAGTCAATCGAATGTCTGCTTGCAGTTGACCGCTGGCAGCTACGGGCAGCTTTAAATTTAAAGTTTGGAGCGCCCTTGGTAATTCTACAGGCGAAGTTCTAGCCGAGATATTGAAACCAGTTTTAGGATCGATCGTCCCGCTTACTCTTCCGGGAATTTGCCCATAAGTGGTAGTGACATCTTCAAATCCAACTTCTGTACCTTTAAAGCTTAAGTTTCCCGTCGATCTCGTAAACAATTGGGGAACTTCAGCGATTTCAAAAATAGAATTCTCCAGTCGAGTAGTTCCCGATATTAATGTCGGCATCTTAGGCCGCAATTGTAAGGTTAAATTACCTTCGGCTTGCCCTGCTAAAATGCTCACACCTTGCAGTCTAATCAACCTGCCGATATCTGGTGCTGGCAGTTTTTGTCCGGCAACTGCTACATTTATTTCTTCTGTAGATGGACGGGCTTCTCCTTTAACTTTGAGATTGCCGCCATTCGCAGGTAAACCCGTTAAATCGAAATTAATTAGTTGACCTTCTTCTAGCAAGCGGGCATTACCATTTACTTGCTTGAGTCCAACCGGAAGCTTCGGTTGTCCTTCTTTAGGTAAAGGCACTAACGCCAAATTTCCTCGCTCTGCCCTAATTACTTGCAAGTCAGTTTTAATAAATCCGCCTCCACCTGTTTGCCGCTGAATTTTAGTTGCTACCCAACGTTTGTCGGGATCTTGTTCGAGATAAATATCCGGTTCGATTAAAGCAACGTCTAACTCTAACGTCCGATTCCATACTAGTTGAAGAGGATTAAATGTTACCTCCACAGCTTTAACTGAAGCGCGATCTGAATCGGTAGAAGTTGCAGGAATTTCTGAAGGACCGAACCGCAATTTGCCATTCAAGGACAATCCTTCTAATTCACCCACTTGCACTGGCCTGTTTAAGGTTTTAGTCAATTCTTTTTGCAGCAAGGGCGCTAATTGCCGATCGATCCATACCCAAAGGGCGATTCCTCCCCCTATAGTTCCTATTAGTAACACCGTGCCTGCGGTAATAGTGATGGGATGCAAGCAAATCTTTTTCAGGCGTTGCCCTAAAGGTAAAACCACAGATTCTGGTTCTCGATCGTTCCTGGGGGAGTTAGTCATCTGAATTATGAAGGATGAAGGATGAATGATGAAAATCCCGTAGTTAAATCTAGGGCTTTGAAAATACCGAAAATACAGGTCGATCGACCATAAATCAGTTTAGATGCTGGAAATCAAATTTTAGTCATTGGAGGTAATATGTAATACCAAATTGGAAGTCAAAAGCTGTTTTTTTGACTTGTCAATGACTCTCTGGATATAAATTTTGGTACGTCTTAAGCTGTTTAACAGCTTAACACTTATTATTTTTGGTGT
Source organism: Cyanosarcina radialis HA8281-LM2 (assembly GCA_019359615.1). Classification (GTDB taxonomy): domain Bacteria; phylum Cyanobacteriota; class Cyanobacteriia; order Cyanobacteriales; family CCAP-1448; genus Cyanosarcina; species Cyanosarcina radialis. The sequence goes on along the minus strand of JAHHHA010000035.1, from coordinate 54,582 downwards.
GTCAAAGCCAATTCGCATTACCAGTTGACAATAAATGCCTCCAGCACGCTACGCCTACTGCTAGGTCGCCCGCCGGACTTACACGATTACCAGTAGCACGATAAACATTGCGAATTGCGAATTGCGAATTGGCAATTGTTTTAGTCAATATTTGGGCATTCATAAATATCCTCTTACTGTCCTATCCCTATATAACTTTTGAGTCGATCGAACCTCATAGCAATTGCTTGATGGCTATTACGTCACGGCAGAAATCAAGCTAAGATTTCAAATCTAGCCAAAGCTTTTTGAGTTTTCTATTCGGTATTTAACCTGTGAGTGTGGGACTAGGTGAGGAGGTAAAAGACGCGACAATTAAAAATGAATGGCGATCGCAGTTGAGTTCGATCGAACTCTTAATAGTAACGGCATAATTTTAGCCGTTCTCGATCGCACTTAAAAATTCATTTTTTAATACATTGAGTATTTTTGCGTCATCCAGAAGAAGATTTATGCAGAAAATTTGATGCTCTCTAAGCATACCGATTTTCTCCACTTTCAGATGACATTTTTATCCAAACTTTACAATTTGTAATAATTGCGATACCATTCTACAAATCGAGGGATTCCCTCTTCAATAGAAATTTGAGGTTTAAAGTCAACATCTCGTTCTAGATCGTCAATATCGGCATAAGTTTCAAGCACATCTCCCAGTTGAAGTGGGAGAAAATTCTTCTGTAATTTTTTGCCGACGCAGTTTTCTAAAACTTCAATAAATCTTCCTAACTCTACTGCCTGATTGTTACCGATATTATAAATTCGATAAGGCGCTTTGCTAGTGGCTGGATCGGGCCGATCGCCCGACCAATTAGAGTTAGATTCTGGTACGCGATCGAGGACGCGAACTACCCCTTCTACAATGTCATCTATATAAGTAAAATCTCGGCGCATTTTACCATAATTAAATACATCGATCGGTCGGTCTTCAAAAATAGCTTTAGTAAATAAAAACATGGCCATATCCGGTCTGCCCCAAGGACCGTATACGGTAAAAAAACGCAATCCAGTAATCGGCATTTCATACAAATGGCTGTAAGTATGAGCCATCAATTCGTTAGCTTTTTTAGTAGCAGCATAAAAACTCAAAGGATGATCGACATTATCGTGAACTGAAAAAGGCATTTTGGTATTAGCCCCATAAACCGAACTAGAAGAAGCAAATACTAAATGTTCCACTTGCCAGCGACGGCAACTCTCCAGAATATTCATAAATCCTTCTAAGTTGCTATCTACATAAGCGTAAGGATTTTTGAGCGAATAGCGTACCCCAACTTGAGCCGCTAAGTGTATGACTTTTACCGAACGAATGCGATCGGATAAACTTAGTATTTCTTGGCGATCGGCTAAATCTAATTTATGAAACTGAAAACGCGGATGCTCTTGGAGGCAAGCTAAGCGAGAGAGCTTTAAATTAACATCGTAATAATCGTTTAAACTATCAATTCCAATAACTTCATCGCCTCGATCGAGGAGATATTTGGCAACGTGAAAACCAATAAAACCAGCAGCCCCAGTAACTAAAACGCTCATTTGCTTACGAATTGACACTCAATACTACAGAGTAATACTAATTCTCTGTAAGATAGCATTTAATTTTTAACGATCGCTCCAGTCCCAGAGAACGCACAGAAATACAAACAAAGTACGGATCTGACGAAAATGGGTAGTTCATAGCCAAGATTCCAGGGAAAACTCTTTGACTTGACGCATCCGCTCGAAATCGCGATCGGTGGAAACCAGAGTTAGGGAATGACGTATAGCTGTAGCTGCTATCCATAGGTCATTCTCACCAATCCCAATGTCTGTCAGTTTGGTAGTTTTACGCCTTGCTTTTTCGATAGGTCCGAATTCTTTGATGATTTCTGACTTAAAATCTCCATAGATCTCTGCTGTCGATCGATCGACGGGATAAACATCAATTCTCTGAAGAAATGTCCCGATCTTGATGAGATTGGCGGTTTGATGTTGAGAGTTTCGAGCCATGAACCGAAGTTCGCCAGCGACAATTGCACTGGTGGCGATCTGAGTTTGACCTAAACTCCGCAAATGTTCGACTACATTTGGTTCGCCCTCAATTAAAAACGTGCAGTGATTAGTATCAAGTAAATACACGTCTACAATTCCAACGGCAAACGACTGTCACGAGCGAGTTGAAGGCATTCTCTAATATCGTCGCCCGACCAACTACCCGCAAACTCTAATAAATCTTGAGCCGTCGATCCTCGCTGAGTTTCAGAAGTAGTCGGTGGTTCTTGGCTGTGTTTCACTTTTAAAAAGCGCAAGAAGTCAAGAGTCTCTGCTAGAAGAGAGTCCGGCGTTGACTCAATTTCTACAATTAAAAGATCTTTAATCGTCATCAGGACTTTTCCCCCACCATTTTTTGCAACTTGCATTTCTTTTCTGCTTCTATGCTAGCTGCGAAGTGCGATCGCGGATCTTGTAGGTTGGGTTGAGGAACGAAACCCAACATCAACATAGGGAACAAGACCCTATTTTCAAATCCCCACACCATAGATTTACTCCGTCAAGCTTTCGGCAGCGTCAAAGCGCGTCATCCCTTCACCATCGATGCGATCGTCTCTCTTACAGACCATTTCCCCTGCATTTGGACTCTACCACCTGACGATGCTAATTTCTCCAGCCGTTGGCGACTCATCAAAAGCGAATTTAGCCGTCATTGCCCTGCTGAATACCAACATTTTCCCAATCGATCGAGAATTAGCAAAGGAGAACAAGCTATTTGGCAGCGGCGATTTTGGGAGCATGAAACCATGTTTGTAAATCTCCTAAGAAAACGTAGCTTTCTTTTGCCCTTCCCGTTGTTGCGCCTTCGTTCGAGACTCACATTAAGGGCGATCGCTTGGCTGCTATTTTGTCATATGGTCTTGGGTTTGGCTTTGGTGTTGGGTTTCGCAGAGCTAGACCCAACCTACCTTTTCCAACACTCTAGCCGAGCAATCGCGACCACCTATTCTAAATCCGTTTCTCGATATAACTGCTGCAACTCTTGTTGTTGAGTGCGACGGGAAACTCGGCGGTATTTTTTCACTTCCAACTTAGGTTCGTATTGTTTCTTGCCGCCTTTAGTTTTTAACTTCAAAGTCGATTCGGGGTTAGCTTGTTGCTGCAATCGATCGCTTCGCTCGATCGCTACCTCCAGAAAATCTAGATAGTGCTGGTATCGCTCCCAATCTCCCCTAACTGCACAGTTAGGTTCGTCTCGATGGAGGCAATTACTAAACTGACAACTGCCAGCAGCTAATCGCTGCCTAGCTTCCGGAAAATAATTTACTAACTCTTCTGGCAAAGAGTCGAGTTCTGGCTGATTGAAACCAGGAGTATCTGCCAATAAACCGCCACCAGGTAACTCAAACAGTTCGACGTGTCGGGTAGTGTGGCGGCCTCGGTTGAGTTTTCCCGATACTTCTCCTACCCGCAGATCGCTCCCAGGAATGAGATGATTGATTAAACTCGATTTTCCCACCCCCGACATCCCTGCCATCACAGTAATTTTGCCGCGCAACTGACGGCGGATTTTAGTTAAGCCGCTGCTTTGAGAGACGCTAAATAATATTGGCTCGTAGCCCCACCCTCGCAAGCGATCGCGCCATTTTTTTTGTTCCTTTTTACTAATCAGATCGCTTTTATTGAGTCCCAAACATACCTCCAATCCCGTAGATTCAGCTTTCACCAGAAATCGACTCAACTGGTAAGGTTCTAGAGTAGGTTCGGCTAGAGCAAATACCAGTAATATTTGGTTGACATTAGCAATTGGAGGACGATCGAGTTCGCTTTGGCGTTCCAAAACGCTAGCGATCGCACCTCTACCGCCAGCCCAATCTGGCTCCACCACCTCCACGCGATCGCCGACTATTGCCTGCTGGCCGATTTTTTTCAATCGAGCGCGGCGAGTGCAAAGCAGAGTTCGGAGTTCGGAATATGCGCCGAGCGCAGGCTGCGCCAACGGAGTTCGGAGTTGTCCATCCTCATCCAGTCGGACGCGATAGTAATTGGCTTGCACCGCCAAAACTGTACCCAGCCAAGAAGTCCTCTCTGATAGCTGAGGGTTGAAGGGTGGTTCGGAGCGATCGCCCTTCACGAGCAACCCATATCTAGTAGGGGCGCAATGCTTTGAATAAGTGTCAAGTTAACGGTCAAAAGCACGATCCGCCAGGGGTTGAAAACCCCTGTCTCATAGCTAAAGTCCTCTAAAGAGGACTCGATGACTTTCGGGAAATTCAGTTTCTTAATCCATTTCAATGTACTTGGGCTTAAGCTGTGGGGTTTTGAACCCTTGGCGGTTGTGGCTGAAGTCCATAGTGCAACAACGGCTTTAGCTCTAAGTTGACACCAATGAATGCCTTGCGCCCCTACCAACGGCCGATCGTCCCTTGTTGGGCGTAAGTCCCGTTCAGTTCTGCGTGCCAGCACTGTTAGCCTCCATACTCAACACTCAACACTTCACACTTCACACTCCACACTTCCTACAGCACTCCACACTTCCTTAAGCCCAGCGAATCAATCCTAACTCGTAAGGATTGCTTAGATTTTCGTGTTTTGGCAAGATTCTGAGAGTCAGCCCTTGCAAACCAGAAGCATGATAGACAATATCGGCAGTGTAAATGTGGCGATTTTGTCCGTCTTGGGCGACCTCTTCCATAACTGCTGTAGTAGCATTGGTAATTTGCCCGTCAGTGCTAACTGGACCTTGGTAGAGTTCGACGAGAACGTCATCTGGGGTAAGTCCTGCCAGGTGAATACAAGCTTTAACCCCTAAGGTTCGATCGACCTGAATTTCCGCTGGGGCATCAACTTCAACTGATTCAATCTTGATGTTATACCAACGCTCGAATGCTTTGGCCTTCCAACTGGCTAACTCTTTAGCTGGCTGGCAAGCGTCAGCCGTCATCGTCCGATAGCGATCGCTCGCCGGAAAATAAGCCCGCGTGGCATATTCTTTCACCATCCTAGCGGTATTAAAGTTAGGACCGTTTAACCGCAAAGCGTCCTTCATTTTGGCAATCCACTTGCGAGGCAGTCCTTCAGTATCCCGCTGGTAAAACAAAGGGACGATCTCTTGTTCTAGTAATTCATACAAGGCATTAGCTTCTACGTCGTCTTGGTAGTTGAGATCTTGGTACTCTTCTCGGTGTCCTATAGCCCAACCAGTGCGAACGTAATCGGCTTCATCCCACCAACCATCGAGAATGCTCAAATTGGGCAACCCATTTATGGCAGCTTTCATCCCGCTGGTTCCAGAAGCTTCGCGGGGACGGCGAGGAGTGTTGAGCCAAACGTCGCAACCGGCCACCATCAATCGGGCTACGTGGATATCGTAGTCGGGGAGAAATACCACGTGATGGCTCATACCATCTTTTTGCATGAAGTGGGCGAGATCGCGGATCAATTCTTTCCCTGGAATATCTTTCGGGTGCGCCTTGCCCGCAATAACGAACTGCACCCGCCGATGTTTGTCGCCTGACAAAATCTTTTGAATGCGATCGCGATCGCGCAAGAACAAAGTTGCCCGCTTATAAGTAGCAAACCGCCGAGCAAAACCAATAGTCAAGACCCCTGGATCTAAGACTTCTTCAGCTTGAGCGATTTCAGGCGGACTCGCACCCCGGCCCCGCAGGTGCTTCACCAACCTTTCTCTGGCAAACACCACGAGTTCCGATCGACAGCGATCGTGATTGCGCCACCATTCTTCATCGGGAATCGAGTAGACCCGCTCCCACAAAGGATCTTCGGCCCCTTTTTCCGACCAATCGGGCCCGAGGTAGCGATCGTATAACTCTTGAGTCGATCTGGCCGTGCAACTGCGAGCGTGTACCCCATTAGTAATAGAAGTAATTGGCACTTCTTCGAGGGGAAACTCTGGCCACAGACCGCAAAACATCTGCCGCGACACTTCACCGTGAAGTTTAGCCACCCCATTGACAAAGCTTGAAGTTTTCAGAGCCAAAGCCGCCATGCTGAAAGGTGAGGAAAAATCGCCCGTGTTTTCTCTCCCCAATCCCAAAAACTCTTCTCGCGACAGACCAAAAATCTCGGCATAGCGCCCCAAATAATGCACTGCCTGGTCGGGGGCAAACAAATCGAATCCGGCTGAAACTGGGGTATGGGTGGTAAAAACTTGAGTCGATCGGGCCAATTCTTTTGCTTGGGCAAATGTTAGTCCTTCTTCCTCAATTAACATCCGGATGCGTTCTAAAATCAAAAATCCAGAGTGACCTTCATTCAAATGATAGACCGTCGGTTTGTATCCCAAAGCCTGCAACATCCTCACGCCGCCGATTCCCAGCATCATTTCCTGGTGAATTCGCATATCGAGGTCGCCGCCATAGAGTTCGTCGGTGATGTCGTGGTCGTAGGAGTTATTCGGTTCGATATTGGTATCTAGCAGGTAAAGCGGTACGGTTCCCACCTGAACCCGCCAAACTCGCGCGTAGACTTTTCTTTCTGGGTAATCGACTTCAATGCGCAGTTCCGTACCGTCGGGCTGACGTTCTAGCTGCAAGGGCATATTATAAAAGTCGTTGATCGGGTAGCGTTCTTGCTGCCAGCCATCGGCGTTGAGATATTGAGCGAAGTAGCCTTCTTGATATAGCAAACCGACAGCTACTAAAGGTAGCCCTAAGTCGCTGGCAGCTTTGAGGTGATCGCCAGCTAGCACGCCCAATCCCCCTGAATAGATCGGCAAGCAGTCAACTAAACCAAATTCGGCACAGAAGTAGGCAAAACACTCCTGAGAGCTTTCTGGCTCCTGGCTTTTGACTTTTGACTTTTGACTTTTGACTTCTGACTCCTGACTTCTGACTTCTGACTTCTGACTTCGGTGGCGGCGATACCAGGTGCGATTTTGCAGGTATTCCTCCAACAGGCGAATGGCTCGATCCATATGGGCCAAAAACCCTTCGTCCTCTGCTACTTCCTGAAGGCGTGCTTGGCTAATGGTTCCGAGCATCAAGACGGGGTTGTGGCGGCTCGATTCCCACAAATCGCGATCGAGGCGGCGAAATAGCTCTTTGGCTTCCACGTTCCAATCCCACTGCAAGTTGTAGGCCAGCTTCCGCAGAGGCTCGATTTGGGACGGTAGAGAAGGAGAGACGTTAAATGTACGAATCGGCTGCATAGAGCTAGGGGATCTCCAAGTTGCTATATGAGTTATTTTGACCTCGATCGTCAGGAAGTGGAGTAATTCTTAACACTCTCAAAATTTCGGATATAGGGCATGGGGTATGGGGCATCGGGCATAGAGTGTTACTTACTTACCTATTACTTATTACTTAACTAATGGCTTATTCTGTATTCTGTGTTCTGTATTCTGATTCGATCGATGAATTCAATTTGGCAACAATTTACCCTGTCAGAACTGCCTCTGGAGCAATGGCGAGTTCATAGCTACGTCTACCGATTGGTCGGTTCGTTGCAAGCATGGCGTTCCGGTAGCTGGTTGATGAAATCGGTAGAGCCAATAGGAGCGGTGTTAATGACTCTGGTGTTTGGCTTAGCGCCTTTTAGTCCTGAGAACAACACTACCTTGGGAATTTTCTTCTTGGGGGCTGCTGCTGTCTATTGGGTGCTGGTGACGCTCTCAGACGATACTAAATCTGTCACTCCGATCCACTTGCTGGTTTTGCTCTATTGGTGGATTTCTGTCATCGCCACGGCTTTGTCTCCGGTCAAAAAAGAAGCAGCCCTCGGCTTGGGCAAGCTCACTTTATATTTGCTGTTTTTTGCTTTGATGGCGCGAATGTTGCGATCGCCTAGAGTTCGTTCTTGGTTAATCGCTTTCTACTTACACATCTCCTTGATTGTCAGTGTCGAAGGGATCAGGCAGTGGTTTTTTAAAGTGCCGCCCCTGGCTACTTGGAGCGATCCAGAATCGACTCAGGGAAATGCTACCCGCGCTTACAGTTTCTTAGGCAATCCCAACTTACTAGCAGCGTATTTGTTACCTGCGATCGCGCTGTCAATTGCAGCTTTGTTCGTGTGGCGTTTTTGGCTGCCTAAAGCTTTAGCATTAACCATCTTCGTTACCAACACTGCCTGCTTAGTTTTTACCGACAGTCGCGGCGGTTTTATTGGGCTAGCAATTCTGATTTGCACCTTTCTGGTGCTGCTTTATTTGTGGTGGGAAAAACTCGGCTCTGAGACGGAAACTGCCGATGACGGTTGGACAAACTCCCGGTTTCAAAGTCGGGAGTTTGCCCTGAGTTCTGAGTCTTCACGCCCATGGTGGCGGACTTGGTTCTTACCTTTGTCTCTAGGGACTTTCGCTCTAGTAGTAATTTTGGGACTGCTGTTAGTCGAACCGTTCCGCGATCGCGTTTTCAGTATCTTTGCTAACAGAGCCAACAGCAGCAACAATTTCCGGATCAACGTTTGGGCGGGCGTATTGGAGATGATCCGCGATCGTCCGATTATCGGTATCGGCCCTGGCAACAACGCCTTCAACCGGATTTACCCTATATATCAAATCAGTCCTGCCTACACTGCTTTGGGCGCTTATTCTGTCCCCTTAGAAATCTTGGTGGAAACTGGTTTGGTCGGATTGAGTTGTTTCTTGTGGCTGTTAGCCGTCACTTTTCATCGGGGATGGCAGCAGTTTACTCGCTTAAGAGCGAGAGAAAACCGAGAAGGTCTGTGGTTAATCGCTGCGATCGCTGGTATGTTAGCCTTGCTCGGTCACGGCTTAGTCGATACCGTGTGGTATCGCCCCGCTGCCAATACAGTCTGGTGGCTGATGGTAGCAATTATCGTTAGCTTTTGTAGTCTTGAGAGCAAAAGCCAAAAGTCAGAAGGAGAGGAGTTCAGAGTTATGAATTATGAATGATGAATTATGAAAGGGGTCATAGGGCATAGGGCATAGGGCATAGGGTAGGAGTTCAAAGTTGCAAATTCACCTCTGCTAACTTGTCTCCCCATCTCCCCATCTCCCCATCTCCCCATCTCCCCATCTCCCCATCTCCCCATCTCCCCATCTCCTCAAATCGCGTACTCTATTTCTGGCTTGGGTGGAATGTAATCTTGTCGTTCTAGTTCGGCAAGGATCTTAGCAATACTCTCTTCGGCAGTTTCTTCGGCGGTATAGCAAACTATTTCGGGATTGAGGGGTTCTTCATAAGGATCGTCAATCCCCGTGAAGGCTCTGAGTTCCCCTGCTCTGGCCATCGCATACAGCCCTTTGAGATCTCGCTGCTCGCAAACTGCCAAGGGAGCGTTAACATAAACCTCAATAAATTTGCCTGCCATGTTTCTAACTTCATCTCTGGCAGCGCGATAGGGACTGATGGCAGCGACAATAGCGATAACGCCGTTGCGACTGAGAAGATGGGCGACAAAACCAATTCGACGGATGTTGGTATTTCGATCTTCTCGGCTAAAACCCAAACCTTTAGAAAGATTAGTTCTGACGACATCACCATCTAAAACTTCAACCATACAAGAGCGTGCTTGAAGTTCTTGCCCTATCCCTTTCGCTATGGTGGTTTTTCCCGAACCGCTCAGTCCCGTGAGCCAAAGTATTAGCCCTTGATTTGCCATAGTTTTTGTTGGTTATTCTTCTCTACCGTTACGATCGCCAATATAACCCAGGATTTAGTTAAGCGGTCATGTTTTTTACCGTTCGCGGCTACCTCTGGATCGTTAAGATTTTTGGAAAATTGAAACTAATTATACCAAATCGATCTTAATTATCTGATATAAGCTATTGTCTCTATCTAGAACTAATTGACTCCAGCGATCGACTATAGAGGAATTAAGTAATGGCATATGTAATCGCTACTGCCAATATGAAAGGTGGTGTCGGCAAAACCACTCTCAGCGTTAACTTAGCTGCTGCTTTAGCCAAAGATTATGGCAAGCGAGTTTTAGTATTTGACTTAGATACGCAAATTAGCGCCACTCTAGGATTGATGTCTCCTAACGTATTTGCCAAACATCGAAAAGAAAAACGGACTTTGAAACAACTGCTCGAACAGACTTTTCAAATTAACAATTCCAATTCAATTAATATTAAAGATGCTATTCATTACTCGATCTGTCAAGTAAAAAACTTCGATTTGTTACCTGGTGATATCGAATTATATGATGAATTTGTAGTGGCTGAGATGCTACATGAAGAAGCCTTTGCTTTTGACAAGCTAGACTTTCAATTTGTTTGGAATCGATTTGAGAGAAATTTGATAACTGGGATATTAAAACCAGTAATTGATGATTACGATTTTATCATTTTAGATTGTGCCCCTGGTTACAATCTCATGACTCGCAGTGGCTTGTTTGCTAGCGATTATTACCTGCTGCCGATGAAGCCAGAACCTTTATCTGTAATTGGGGTTCAATTACTAAAGAGACGAATTGATGAATTAAAAAGAATTCACGAATCTGAAGGTGGATTGGCAGTAGAAATGCTAGGAATTGTTTTCACCATGTCTGGCAACTTTATTACTGGAACGGGGATGTATCATCGGAAAGTAATGCAGAGAATCGCTCAAGATTTCGATATCGAAAAAATCTTTAAAACCCAAATTCCCCTCGATATTGCGGTAGCAAAAGCTTTTGATAGTTTTATGCCAGTAGTTTTGAGCAATCCTCAGTCAACAGGGGCTAAATCGTTCGTGCAGTTAACCCAAGATTTTCTGCAAAAATTAAACGATCGCGAACAAAAAAATCAACAACTAGCAACTCAAAATTTAGCTGCGATCGGCTGATGGGGTTGCTAAATGTGGAACTGGAACCGCTTAATTGGGTTCGACGATCGATCCCATAAACAAGATCGTTCCAGTTCGATCGTCTCGAATAGCGCAGAAGAAAGGGCGATCGACAACTAAGTTAAAAGGCTCTTCTACAGGTGCAGAGGTAATACTAATACCGACAGAGGTAGAAGCGGCGGCTTCGGTTCCTTCTTCGTTAACTTCGACAAAAGTTTTGTGTTTTACCTGAGAAATAAATACGGATTCAGCCGTCATCTGGGAAAAATTGGCTTTACCTGGCTCGAAAGCCGATCGCATTCCCAAAGCTTTGAGCGTGGATGCCAATTCATTTTCATATTCTAGTTTAAAGCGCGGTATCCGAATCGATCCTTCTCGCTGCCTAAATTTTTTCATCCAAGCTTCCCAGTTTTGGGCTGTTAACTGCTGGGAGAAAGCATCTAAAGTGGTGGATTTTTTAGGTAGAAAGATGTAAAAACTAAATCTTTCCTTGTCGTAGGGCAAACTAACTGCCTGAAAACTTTCATTCTCGAAGTATTTATATTTACCCGATTGAGACATCATCGGATGTTGCTTCGACTTGCCATCGAGTAGATAAAAGGGATAATTAGCAGTTTGACTGGAATCGAATTTTCGCGCCCAATTACCTTTAAAGTGGATGGCATTAATTAGAAACAGGACATCATCGGGTTTGATTTCTTCAACAATTCGATCGATCTTGCCTTTAGTGCTTTCTTTTACCCAATTATTAATAATATCTTTTACGTTGGGATCTTTAAAGTCTAAATCCGTAACTTTTGCTCGATAAAATTCTTGATTTTGTTGAATAAATTCCGGTTTAAAAGCAATTTCTTTCTTCGTCCACAAAGAGTTAGCGATCGCCAGTTGAATTCCAGAGTCAGGATTTTCTAGCAAGGCTTTAATTTCCTTATTGCCTCGGTTGACTTCTGCTAAGCTAATTCCTTGCAACTCTAAAGCTTTTGCCATGTCGCTTTGAGTTTCACCCGCCGCCCCGTTGTAAGTCATAGAAAGAGCGATCGCGATGCTGGTAGGCGAGACAAAAACATTCTTTTTGCCCTCTTGTTGGCGAATTTGAGAAAATAGTTTGAATCCAAAATTAGTATTAGCAGCCACAAGTTTTTCGTTGACCTTACCAATCTGAGGTGCAGTTGTCGGTGAAGATACGTCTGATGGCGTTGAGGGAGAGGTAGCGATCGTTTCTGGGGTAAAGCGATCGGCGCTGGCGATCTTCGGCAGATGCGGGATTAACCAATATAGTAAAAGGATAGTTGCCGCTACTGCACTTATTCCTGCTAACTTGAGCCAGTATCGGTTCATCTCCACCTCTCCACGGTTAAAAGTACCCACTAATTAGGATGACAGATTTTTGCTATAGATATTTCACAGGTTACATTTTTCGCAACTAAGAAATCGGAACAGAGGGCGATCGCATCCTTTCTATCAATCGATAACACTAAAATTGCTTGCTAGAGTAAAGCGATAATTTTCCTGTGACAGCAATGACCGAAGTACGCGATGAATTTGACTCCCCCTGGAAAGATATTCTCGAAGCTTATTTTCAGGATTTTTTGCAATTCTTCTTTCCCCAGATCCATGCTGAGGTTGACTGGAATCGGGGTTATGAATTTCTCGATACAGAATTGCAGCAGGTGGTGCGGGATGCAGAATTAGGCAAACGCTTGGCCGATAAGTTGGTCAAGGTTTGGAAGCTTAACGGCGAGGAAACTTGGGTTCTGATTCACATCGAAATTCAAAGTCAGGAAGAGAGTAACTTTAGCGAACGGATGTTTGTTTACTACTATCGTTTGCGAGATCGGTACGACCGGCCTGTTGTTAGTTTGGCGATTCTGGGTGACGAACGGGAAACTTGGCGACCGCAGCCGTGGCGAGACGAGTTGTGGGGATGTTGCGTCCAGTTTGAATTTCCTATCATCAAGTTGCTGGATTATGAGAGGCGCTGGGAGCAGTTAGAGGCTAGTAGAAATCCCTTTGCGATCGCGGTAATGGCACATTTGAAGACCAAGGAAACCAGAAATAATGCTTCAGCCAGGAAGGAGTGGAAGTTCAGGCTGACCAAACGGTTGTACGAGCAAGGTTATAGTCGAGAAGATATACTGAATTTATTCCGATTTATCGATTGGATGTTGGAGTTACCGACAGGACTAAAGCAGGCTTTTCGGGACGAACTGGAGCAGTACGAACGGGAGAGACAGATGCCTTACGTCACTTCTATAGAAGAAATGGGGATTGAGAAAGGACGAGAAGAGGAAAGACAGGAGATCGCCCTCAATCTCCTTCGCAAGCAGATTCCCTTAGAGACGATCGCTGAAGTCACGGGACTGACGATCGAACATCTCCAGCAACTTCAGGTTCAGTCCGAAGAGGAGAATAGTTAAGTTCAAGGATGCGATCGCGCTAGTGGAAAGAGCGATCGGATCGAAATGGTATCAATTGGTATAACTCCTGGATGGAGTAGGAATTTCAACCCCTAAAAAATTATAGAGACGCAGCACGGCTACGTCTCTATAAAATGGTTAACTATTAAGCTTCTACTTTATTGAGTAGGTACGCTTTCTTCCTTACCTGCCAGCTTGACATTTTTCGCCAAACCTAGCAGTTGGAGTAATTGAATAGTCATCCAAGTTAGGTCGATTTCCCACCATTTCATGCCGTGACGAGCAGAATATTGATAAGCATGGTGGTTGTTGTGCCAGCCTTCGCCGTAAGTTAGTAAAGCCACCCACCAACAATTAGTAGAGCGATCGCTCGATTCATAGGTACGATAGCCGAACAAATGGGTAGCGCTGTTGACCAACCAAGTGCAATGGAACACGGCTACTAGGCGGACAAATATGGCCCAAACGACCATCGACCAGCCGCCCCACCACCAGAGGAGAAGCCCAAAAACCACTTGGATGGGGATAAAGTAATTTTGCAGAAATTGATAAACTGGGTCGTTACCAATATCTTTAGTTAGTTTAGCAATTACTGTGTTATCTTCTACCTCGCGCAACATCCAGCCCATATGGCTCCACCAAAAACCCTCGTGGGAATCGTGGGGATCGGGAGTGCGATCGGAATATAAATGATGCTGGCGATGCAGACCCACCCAATGAATTACACCTCCCTGACATGATAGTGCGCCGCAGAAAACTAGAAAGTATTCTAGCCACTTGGGAGTCTGAAAACTGCGGTGAGTCGCTAAACGATGCCATCCCAGAGTAATCCCTAAACCGCCAGTCACCCAATGCAAAAAGACAGCAACACCGATTGCTGTCCAACTAAAGTTACCGGGTAGAAAGGCAAAAAGCGCCATCAGATGGATGACAGCTAAGTAGATAACGATGTGCCACAGGAGGGGACGTTCAGTTGAGGTGGTAACAGTCATGCACTAACCTTAAAATGCGTATGGTCTATAAATCGATCGGATTAACCGCGTTAGAAACGTTAATGAACAGCTTAAAACTGCTAGAAGCAGCAGAAAAAGCACTCTCTCCCATCTTTTCTGGAATTGACGCTCAGGTCAAGCAAAATCTGAGAAAAGTCTTAAATGCTTTTCGCCACCAGCGAGTAGGAGTTCACCACTTTGCCAGCGTGACGGGTTACGGTCACAACGACTTGGGGCGAGAAACGCTAGATCGAGTATTTGCTGAGGTCGTCGGGGCAGAAGCCGCTGCCGTGCGCGTGCAATTCGTTTCAGGAACTCATGCGATCGCTTGTGCTTTATTTGGCGTTCTGCGTCCAGGCGATGAAATGCTAGCCGTTGCTGGTTCTCCCTACGATACCTTAGAAGAAGTCATCGGCTTGCGGGGAGAGGGGCAAGGCTCCTTGATAGATTTTGGCATTAGTTACCGCCAATTGTCTCTTACTCCAGAGGGAACTATCGATTGGCAGGCACTAGGGCAAGCAGTCAGAGATAATACTCGTCTAGTTCACATTCAGCGCTCTTGCGGTTATGCTTGGCGTTCTAGCCTTTCCATCGCCGAGATCGAGAAGATCGTCGCGATCGTCAAACAACAAAATCCTCAAACTATTTGCTTCGTCGATAACTGCTACGGGGAGTTTGTCGAGACCAGAGAACCGACGGAGGTTGGGGCAGATCTGATCGCTGGTTCCTTAATAAAAAATCCTGGGGGGACGATCGCTACCGCTGGCGGTTACATTGCTGGGAAGTCTGAGTTAGTAGAAGCTGCTGCTTGCCGTTTGACAGCGCCAGGAATTGGCAGCACGGGAGGGGCAACCTTCGACCAAAATCGGCTGCTGTTTCAGGGACTCTTCCTCGCCCCGCAAATGGTAGGAGAAGCGATGAAAGGGAATCATTTGGTGGGGTATGTATTTCAAGAATTGGGCTATCCAGTCAATCCCTTGCCGATGGCGACCCGCCGAGATCCGATTCAAGGGATTAAGTTAGGTTCCAAAGAGAAGCTGATTGCCTTCTGTAGGGCGATTCAACAACACTCTCCTGTCGGTTCCTATCTAGATCCCATACCAGCACCGATGCCCGGTTACGACAGCCAACTGGTAATGGCTGGGGGCACGTTTATCGATGGCAGTACCTCTGAGTTTTCTGCCGACGGCCCGTTGCGGGAACCTTATATCGTGTTTTGCCAAGGGGGAACCCATTGGACTCATATCGCCATCGCTCTGGAAGCTGCGATCGAGGCTGTGGGCGTGGCTAAAATTTAATCGCAAAAATCTGGCCGAAGTTTGCGGAATCCGATCGAGAGTGCTTGTATCTTCCCACAGGAGAGCATTCATTAGCTCCCTCGGAGGTATAAACCATGAAAACTCAAGTAACTCAAGTTGAAATCTTATCTGAAAAGAGCGCCGCTAGGATGTTTGTGGAATCTAGTTTGACAATTGCTGGTTTTTTATTGGCGATCGTCTTGTTAGCCTAACTAACACGAGTCCTAATTGCAAGATTTTATAGATCGCGGTTGCGAGTAAATATCTGAAGGTGCGAATTTCGCGGTCAGTTATTTCTTCGACTCTGTTAATAAACTTTAGTATCGAATGTGTATAAGGCAGAATAGTTTTGACTTTGTACTAAGTGAAGTCCATCAGCAAAATCCCGACCGTTCTCATACCATCAATCTCATTTTGAGCGACTGCGATCGTCACACTGCTCCATTGAGCCTCGGCAAATCTCATCTTCTAGTTCGTCTAAATTCTTTGATTTCTCTCCAGTTTTTAAACATTCTGTTACCTGGGATAATGTAGTCTCTGGAAGAGGATTTTTGGGTTTGAGAAGAATACCATCCCCAACATCGATAGCAATCAGTTCTTGACCTGCTTCCCAGTTACGAGCAATCCGCAAAGCTTTAGGAATGATAACTTTTCCTTTTTTAGATAAACGGGTCACTTCCATTTTATTGAGTTAAACCAACGGTCAGAGATATATAATAATCTAGCATCAATTAAGCTACTAAAAATTAGATCGCAATTCTCGCAAAGCTACTCCCGTTCCCCGTTCTGCTGCTACTTTTAGACATTCAGAGGCGATCGCTTTTAAATCGAAGTTGGGGAAAAATTGACTGGTTTCTTGCAGGACGTATCGATCGTTTTCTAGTTGATGGATCGACAGGCGATTTTTTTTGAACAACCACACCTCTGGGACGCGATAGGGAAGATAATCTTCAGCAGCGGTGTAAGTTGTCACGTCGATTTCAATTACCAAATCGGGAGGCGGATCGGTTTGCCAGTCGATTCGGTCTTTGCCCACGGCTGCCTGCCAATTGTCGATATAGAAGCAATAATCCGGTTCGATGCCCCTAGATTCGGGACTGTCTATGGTAATTGGGGTGAAGGCTTCGTAATTGCGATTTTCGCTATCTAACAGGATTTCTACAATTCCAGCCAGTAAATGAGCTTCCCTACCGTGGCGGGGCATGGGACTCATGAGTAAAATCTCTCCATCTCGATATTTAATTCGAGGGATGGAGCCATCGCCGCGACTGTCCCGCAGGGCGCAATAATCTTGCCAAGAACCGGGCATTCGCACCACCGTACCGGGTGGCAGTTGGATTTTTTCTCGTGAAATGACTGCATACATAGCTATTCCTCGATCGAGCGGCGCAGGATGTCTCTATGATGGCACGAGGATAGTTTTATTCAGGTATCTGAACTAAGACTGCAACATCGTTTCCCAATCGGATGAAATCTCTTGTTCGATCTGGTCTTGAATGCGCTCCTCTCTGAGATCGCCAATAAATTTATTGATGTCAAAATCCTTCAAGCTACCAGTTTCAATAACTAAAATACCTTGCTTGTGGTACAGTCTTTTAGACACTCCCTCTACTTGACATTGATTTGAAGGCATGAATTCAGGCGATCGCTGCAGTTGTAATGTTTTTAGCACTTTTAAGAGCGCATCTACAGTTTCGTCTGACGATCGCTCAATGGCTTGAATCAGTTCTTCTTTTGGTGTCATCGTCAAACTAGGCTATGGTTGTATCCTCCTCATTTTATCTCGCTTAAAACCATAGATAGTGCTGGCGGCAGATCGAACTGAAGATTGCCCAAAAGAGTTTGTTAAGCGTTTGTCAGAGCAGTTATAGTTTTAGCGATTAGCGAGCGCTTTTATCATTTATCAACCTCTTTTATAATTTTCGACTGGCGATCGCCGCCAAGCTTTGGGAATAATTAGGTAAGGTGAACCATCTTAATGAATAAAAATATGGCACAAGACAATGAAGAATTTAAGGATAAAGTAGAAGGTACATCCCTAGTTGTAGGCGGAACCGCTGCTGGGACTGGAGTTGCAGCAACAGTCGGCGGTATGGGATTAGTTGGCAGCTTTGGAGGAGTAGCGATCGGCGCGGCTCCTGTTGCTGTCGCTGGGGCTGTTGCTGGTTCAGCCATTTATGGTGCTAAGAAGGCAATAGAAGAAGGAGATGCTACAGCTTTAGGTGCAATGGCAGGTGGAGCAGCAGCAGGTGCAGGTGTTTCAGCCGTAGTTGGTGGTATGGGTTTAGCAGTAGGAGGAACTGCGGTTGCTATTGGTATGGCTCCTGTTGCAGTTGCTGGTGCAGTTGTTGGATTGGCAGCTTACGGCTTGAGTAAGCTTTTTGGCAAATAATGACAAGAAAGCCTCCTAATCCTCTACAAAAACTAGTGCGAGGCGTGATTCGGGATCTGATCGAGCGGCATAACAGTCAAAAACCCGATCGACCAAAAAAGCCAAAGACTAGAAAGTCTGTTGCTACCAAATCTCTATCTCAAACCAAACAGCAAAAAGAGAAGCGATCGCGCTATATTTCGCCGTCAACTCGCGTATCAGTTTTACATAGAGATGGTTATAAATGTGTTTTCTGCGGTCGTAGTTCTCAACAAATTCAGCTAGAAGTTGACCATATTATTCCCTTTTACAAAGGTGGAAAAAATTGTCTCAATAACTTGCAGTCGCTATGTTTTGATTGCAATCGAGGCAAAGGCTCGCGTCGCTTGACATAGAATGTCTAGTTCTTGAAAGCAGTTGAGAAAAATGTGAGTAGGCAAGCTAACACAGTTGAGCCATCTTTGCAGCAAAGGCTTCAAGTTCATCCACAGAATATTGCTTGAGTCCGTTGTTGTATAAGTGATTTCTGAATGCGATCGATACCTGAGAAAAGCAAAGTGCTGGTTTATATTTTCGTTCTATCTCTTTTCGTTTCTTTCGGCGCTCTGCTTTGGTTAGATTGTCTGCTTCTCTACGAAACTTTAGCAATTGATACTCATACTCTGCCTCTATCTGAACGAGCATATTTGAGTCTCGTCGTAATCGATCGATACACCTAAATTTATCTTGAAATAACTCGTCTTGCGCCCGTGCATCATCGCCAATAAACTCTGATAGTGCGTCGATAACTGCCCATCGAGTCATGTAAAAATTACTGTTTATCATCGAGTCAAGCAGTTCCCAAAAATTCTCAGTTCCGAGCCAACCCATCTCACCCATTAGCCTCGGTAATAGAATTGGGTTACTATCCCGCAATTCGTTAAACGCTTGATTCAACACTGAAACGCTGCTATAGGTGTTAGTCTTCCCCAATGTATAAACTGCTTGGATGCGAATAAAATAATTGTTAGAAAAAATAAGCTGTTCGAGAGTTTTGACTATCGAAGACTTTGAGTAACTTTGCACAAACCGATCGCAATCGCTATGTCGAGAGCCAAGCAGCACTAAATCTCGAATGAAGAGACAAGTTAAACTGACTATTTCGTCATTCTCCGATCGCAAAAGCTCGTCGATAATATTGTTTAATTCTGCCAAAGATACTGAGTTGACAATTGCAGCCAAATAATCGATATCTTGTAGGCGATCGAGGTATTGCAAGATCCGGCTTTCTATAGTTTCCATCTCGGCTAACCGTCAGACATCAATCCCATTCCATAGTTCAGAAAGCGGGTAGGTTTGTCCGGCTTCTGCCTGACGCAAAGATTCTTTCAGGTCTGCCAGAATTTTGGCTTTGTCATCTGTCTCTGGATCGAACGTCGATCCTACATCTGGCTCGATGTCTTCATCCAGAAGAGTAATCCGCACGCGCACCTTGGCGTGCTGACCCAGGTTAAGGGGTTGTAGCAGCAATAGTTGTCCTCGATCGTCGATCGACCCCATCACTTCAATTTCTTGCATGGCTAGACTCTTTGAAAAGCTGCTGTCTGCATTGTAGCAAGTCCTCAGCGATCGCTCTGGGTTTCAAAGGGCGCAAGGGTGCGATCGGCAAAATATAAAAATACCAGTTCCTTCCCATCTCGACAACTGTAGGGATCTCGCAATCGATCTACAATGTACTCCTCATTTTTCGTTTTCGAGTATTTCCTTAGCTTGTAAAAGCTGTTGTTGATGTTCCTCGATTTATTGTATTTAATTGCGAATTGCAAATTGCGAATTGATAATTGTTTTGGCGATCGCCAAACCGCCGCGCTATCCTATATACCATTAAGCCTCTATAGAGGACACCGGATCGTGGCAGCCGAATTGCAAACCAGCCAAAAAAGTCTCTATGAAGTTGATTTCGTGCGTTGGGTTGAGACTACAGCCGAACAACTCCGCCACCAAAACTACGCTGCTGTCGATTGGGCAAACTTAATCGAAGAAATTGAAGATATGTCAAGACGGGAGCGGAAAAGCCTCAAAAGTAATTTGGTGGTAATTCTGCTTCATCTTCTCAAGTGGGAATATCAACTATATAGCCGTAGTGGTAGTTGGCGAGGCAGCATTCGGGAACATCGTCGGCGCGTTAACGATGACTTGAAGGATTCACCTAGCTTAGTCCCTTACCTGCAAGAGGTATTGGCGGAGTGCTATGATAACGCTCGCCTTCAAACAGCCGATGAAACCGATCTCCCGCTAGAAACCTTTCCCTTAAGTTGTCCTTACACCGCCGAACAGTTGTTAGATTCTGAATACTTGCCAAATTCAGAAAATTAATTGCGAATTGCCCATTGCGAATTGCGAATTGTTTCGCTCGTCTACTTAGCAGGTAGTTGATACTGTCCGACAATCCGCTTGGCATATTCTGGCACGTGAGCGTCTAGCTTTTCTGGATGGTGGCGCTTGACGTAGAGGTAATTGCGGGTGAAATGGGAGTCGATCGAAAATCGGGCATACTCTAAACCTTTAGGACCGATTTTTTCGATAACTACACCCATCAATTTGGCCGCCCACATCGGTAAAGTAACGGCTTTGTCGTAAGCGGGGATGCTTTGCTGCACGGCTTGATGGCGATCGCCTTTTGACATTACAGGCTGGGTTTCAATGCGATCGCGCACTAAATCCAACATTTCTCGTCCCGTGTCGTTGCGGACGACGATCCACTGCCAGCCAAAGGGCGCACCCATGTAGCCGACGACTAAATCGGCTAGGGAGTTTACGTAGTCAAAGCAACTCATGCAGGAAGGAGCAAACACATCTTTAAGTTGGTTCGTTTTCAAGCCAAAAAAAGGCACGGTTTCAGTCGAGCCATCTTCGTGTTTGAAGTGAACTCGAAAGTCTTGCATGAACTCGTAATGGACGACGGTATCGGGCGATCGGCTGGTGGTTTCTAAGAATTTTTGCAACCCCGCACGGGTGACGTTATCGACGCAGGGAGTCCCCAAAACGTACAGCTTTTCTAAACCCAATTGTTTTTCTACAGTTCGCAAGGCTTGAATCTGGCAACCGACACCGATAACTAACAGCCGCTTCATGCCCGATCGCTCGACTTGTTCTAATACCGAAAGGTTGGGCGATAGAGTGGGCTTATTGACTCGCGCCGCTAGCACTTCTTCTGGAGTTCGAGCGATAATCGGCATTGGTTGAAACCTGTCTTCTTTGGTGTTTTGGACGCAAACTACGCCCTCAACCAAACCGCGATCGAGCATTTCTATAGCGATCGTACTGACAATTCCCGTCCACTGCGCCCCCTCGATCGGCTGAATTTTCCGCGCCGCCATCATCTCTTGACGAACCCCAAAGTACCAATCGTCGGGATTATCTAAGTTGCGACTCCTGCCGTGGGCTTCGGCTTCTAGTTCGGCAACCTGTTGGTTTAAGAAGGCACAAGCTTCTTTGACGTAATGGATGTAATATGTATCGCACAGCCCGCACTCGCTGCAAAGTTCTTTGGCTGGGCGGCGGCTGGAAGGTTTGATGGCTCTGGCTTTTTTATGATTGCCAGTATTAACTGAGGTCATTTATATTACTTTTGGACTTAAAGAAGTGCTTTTACTAAATCATACCGACAAGCTAGATCCGATCGAGTTGTGGTACGCTATCAGCGAAGAGGAGCGATCGAGGCAGGAAACATGACGAAATTAAGAGTAGGGCTGCTATTTGGTGGTTGTTCGGGAGAGCATGAAGTTTCGATAAGTTCGGCCAGGGCGATCGCTCGCGCCCTGAGTGCCAACGGCAACGGCAGCAAGTACGAACTTCTACCTTTCTACATCCATAAAGATGGACGCTGGCAAGCTGGTAACATTCCACAACAGGTACTAGAGTCTGGCAAGCCACCCCAAGCAGCAATTTCTGCCACCGATCCTCAACCGCTAGCTACCTCAGATTCTGGTCAACTGGCAACCTCTCAGTCTCCATCTCTGAGCCGCTGGGAATCTCCACCCCAAGCCGCCGATGTGGATGTATGGTTTCCCATCTTGCACGGACCTAACGGCGAAGATGGCACGGTGCAAGGACTGCTGAAATTGATGCAAGTGCCATTTGTCGGTTCTGGGGTCTTGGGTTCGGCGATGGGCATGGATAAGATTGCCATGAAGATGGCTTTTGCCCAAGCAGGTTTGCCCCAAGTCAAATACATCCCCGTCAATCGTTCTCAAGTTTGGTCGAATCCTTGCGTTTTTCCCAAATTGTGCGACGAAATTGAAGCCAATTTAGGGTATCCCTGTTTTGTCAAGCCCGCTAATTTAGGTTCGTCGGTGGGGATTGTTAAAGTGCGATCGCGGGCAGAATTAGAAGCCGGACTCGATAGCGCCGCCAGTTACGATCGCCGCCTAATTGTCGAAGCGGGCGTAGTGGCGCGAGAATTAGAATGTGCCATTTTAGGCAACGATAGTCCTCAAGCCTCAGTGGTGGGCGAAATCACCTTTAAAAGCGACTTCTACGACTACGAAACGAAATACACCGAAGGCCAAGCCGATTTATTCATTCCCGCCCAAGTACCAGAGGCGATCGCGAGTAAAATTCAAGATATGGCGCTGCAAGCCTTCGCTGCGGTTGATGCTGCTGGTTTAGCGCGAGTAGATTTCTTCTACGTTGAATCGACGGGCGAAGTTTTAATTAACGAAATCAATACCTTACCCGGATTTACCGCCACCAGTATGTATCCCCAACTATGGGCGGCGACTGGGATTGCTTTTCCTGAATTAGTCGATCGACTGTTGCAGTTGGCATTAGAACGTCACAATGCCTAACTTATTTCCTGACCTTAGCTAGAATTGAGTTAAAACCTCGTACATTCGAGCCTTTGATTTTTTTGACTTCTGAATTCTGAACTTCAAATGCGGGCGCAATGCTTTGCGCCCCTACTCTTGAACTCCTGTAAAGACGTTGCCTGCAACGTCTCTACCTCCTGAACTTCTGAACTTCTAATTTGTCCTGCTTATGCCTCCTCGCTGGCCTCGAAAACCCGATCGCTCCGATCCTGATTACCGTCGTTTGGACGATCGAATGAACTTTGCTACCCATGTAGCCGCTTTTGCTTGCTGTAATTCGGGCTTGTGGTTTTTTCACAACTTTCAGAATGCTACATGGCCTTGGGCTATTTGGGTCACAGGAGGATGGGCAGTAATTTTATTGGCTCATGCCGCGTACGTTTTTGCCCTGGCAAATTATTCTTACCAAAAATCAGGGGATTTAAAGCCCCCGTCTTGAGGCGAATTGTGGTTGAAGGGGTGCATAAATCTTGGTTTCAACCACCTACTTCTGACTTCTGACTTCTGACTCCTGACTTCGTTGAGGCTCCCATGGCTAACCGAAATACCAGTCAAATCATTGAAGAACTAGCCGCTGAAATTGGCGAAAATATCTACATCGATGTGGCTAAATGGCATCTTTATCTCAAGGACGCTCACCTGCACACCATCTTGGCAGAGAAACTCTACCCTTTATTAGAAGATAAATCTTTGACGGAAGACGGACTGCTGCAAATCCTTCAGGGTATACCGATTAAAATCGGTGGCGGTAAAAAGGAAGTTCCCCTAGCTGACCTGTTGCCCATGCAAGGCCAGGTGAAATTGATGGATTTGCTAGAAGAATTCCAAAATCAGCTTTGAACGTCCTGCCCGTTAGCGCCTATATCTCGATCGCGATTGAGTCCATCCCAAAAAACGGCAACCGCTTCGAGGATTTCTCGTCCTCCTTGGAAGAATTTAGCGCGATCGAAATCGGGGTGAAAGTAAACCTCCTCCAATTCTTCTAACGTGTGTCCCGCGTGTTGGGCTTCGACGCGGTTGTGCCAGGTAAAGAAGGCTAAATGTAACTGCGGGTGTCGCGATCGCTTAATTTCGTGCAATCCATCTTCTAACTCTTGCCAAAAACCTGCCGCCGCCCAATTTTCCACGGCAAAACTAGCACCTTCTGCGATCGCCGGATCGTCACTGCCGTAAAGCCGCTGCAACTCGTCGCAAAAATGTAATGTGGTCGGGCTTCCGTGCTGGCGTTTGCCGATATCTTCGTAATGCAGTCCCAAGCCTTCGGCTACGCCAATTAACCATTCAAAATGAGCCGCTCGAAACCGACAAATTCCACCATCGACAGTGCCTTCGGTGCTGACTAATTCTGGATCGCCCGATCGATCTTTTTCTTCTTCGGTTTGAGTGGAACCATTGCTACTCGATCCATTGGCTTGACGGTAGATTACGCCCAATTCGTTCAACAAAATCTCTCGACTGGCGCGGGACTGTTTCAGCGTAGGCGAGTTGATAGTTTTCAACAGAGCAGCAATTAAAAACTGGTTAGAAAACACCGAAAATTGCTTGATAAAATGCTTCAGTTCTTCATCGGTAGCTTTGCCTTCTTTAAACCAACGAGTGTAGGCATTATTAGTAATAATCCGGTGCTGCAAAAACTGGCGATCGACCTCAGCCAAAAAGTCTTGAAACTCATCGACTTGGGCGCTAGTTAATTCGCCCCGCTGCCACCGTTCCTCAATTCGCGAAGAAATCGTCAAACTGTTAGGATTTGATTTGAGAACTTGAGTCATAAACTACTCCATGTTTAATATCATTTCGGTTTATCTATCTGCTCTTGTGGGGTAGGCATCCTGCCTGCCCCAAATGGACAGCCCAGAGGGCTATCCCACAAGAAGGGAGTTCATAGACCTCCTACACAACCAATAATCGATCGAAATCATCTGTGTACCCTGCGGGAAGCCGCTATCGCGTCTACATCTGTGTTTATCTGTGGTTTTTATTCAAGAAAGCCAACTATAGGGGTAATCTTTGTCCTCGAAATCCACAGCGTGTTTAGTGAGCTTCAGAGGACGAAAAGTGTCAATCATGACCGCAAGTTCGTCAGTTTTTTCCTTGCCGATCGAACCTTCGTACATTCCAGGATGGGGGCCGTGAGGCAGGCCGTTAGGATGGACGGTAATCGAAGCGCGATCGATCCCTTTGCGCGACATAAAGCGACCTTCGACGTAGTAAATCACCTCATCCGAATCGACGTTGGAGTGGTTATAAGGGGCTGGAATCGACAAGGGATGATAATCGAACATTCGAGGTACAAAAGAGCAAATCACGAAGCCAGGGCCGTTAAAAGTCTGATGGACTGGCGGTGGTTGGTGAATTCGCCCGGTAATCGCTTCAAAATCCTCGATATTGAAGGCAAACGGCCAAAGATGCCCGTCCCAGCCGATTACATCTAGGGGATGGTGGCGATAGAGGTAGCTGGTGATCCTGTTTCGCGCTTTCACCCGGACTTCAAACTCTCCCACTTCGTCATGGGTAACTAACTCATCTGGCGGGCGAATATCCCGTTCGCTGTAAGGGGAATGTTCCAAAAACTGCCCGTAGCGATTGAGATAGCGTTCTGGCGGTTCGATATGCCCGTTAGCTTCCACTACCAACATCCGCTGTTCGACTCCTTCATCTGGCAGAATCCGCCACATTATGCCCGTAGGAATGACTAAATAATCCCCCACTCGATAGCGCAGAATGCCGTACTGACTTTCTAAAACTCCACTACCTTCGTGGATAAAAATAACTTCGTCGCCATGGGCAAACCGATACCAGTAAAACATCGGGGCAGTGGGACGAGCGATCGCAATACTGAGATCTGAGTTAGCCATCAAAGGAATACGGGAAGCGATCGCATCACCTTGAGTTTCTACCTTCGCCGTGCGGAAGTGACGGGGATGCAGCAATCCATCTTCCGCATAGGGAAGATCGACTTTGCCATGCAACCAAATTTTCTCCACCTGAGTCGGGGGATGCAAATGATACAGCAGCGATTGAACTCCCGAAAACCCATGAATTCCCATCAACTCTTCGTGATACAAAGAGCCGTCAGGTTGACGAAATTGAGTGTGCCTTTTGTGGGGAATCTTGCCCAACTTGTAGTAATAAGTCATAGGAGTTTAAGAAGGTTGTAGGTTGGGTTGAACGGAGTGAAACCCAACACTCTTGGAATGTTGGGTTTCGCTATCGCTCAACCCAACCTACGTCGATCGTGGCCTTGAAGTCCGCGCAGGCGGACTTTGTTTGTATAGCAGCGGTTTCAACCGCCATAGCTTCTCCTTCTCAAAGATTGCCTCGCAACGCTTGCTCTCGCTCGATCGCTTCAAACAAGGCTTTAAAATTACCCTCGCCAAAACCCTGCGCTCCGTGGCGTTCGATGACTTCAAAGAACAAGGTGGGACGATCTTGCACGGGTTGAGTAAAGATTTGCAGCAAGTAGCCTTCAGAATCTCGATCGACTAAAATTCCCAGTTCTGCTAATTTCTCGATCGGTTCGTCAATATGCCCCACCCGCGCGGCTAAGTCTTCATAATAGGTTTTTGGTGCGTGCAGAAACTCCATTCCTGCCGCTCTTAATTTAGTTACCGTTTCGATAATGTTGTCGGTAGACAGGGCGACGTGTTGCACTCCAGGACCGCGATTGTATTCGAGATACTCTTCGATCTGCGATCGCCTCTTGCCTGTAGCTGGTTCGTTGATCGGCAGTTTGATCGACCCCGTGCTGTTTTTCATTACCTTCGACATCAAAGCCGAATACTCGGTGGAAATGGCGCGATCGTCAAAATGCACTAATAGCTCGAATCCCATGGTTTCGGCGAAAAACTTCACCCATCGATCCATATCTCCCCAATCCACGTTGCCGACTACGTGATCGATCGCCTTTAATCCCAACCCCTGAGACGTTGCATGCAACGTCTCTACATTGCGGCGTTGGAAACCGGGGGCAAATGCACCTTGGTAATCGCTGCGATCGACGAATTTAATTAGGGTGTCGCCATACCCTTGAATGGCAGAATAGCGGAATATTCCATATCCATCTTCGGTTTCTGTCGGAGCGATCGCACCTACTGCACCTCTCGCTGTTGTCTCTTTGTAGGCGACGACAGCATCTGGAACTTCAAAAGCAATAACGGCCGCGCGATCGCCATGTTGAAGGACGCTGCGAGCGATCGGGCTATCTGGACTGAGGGCGGTACTTAAAACGAAGCGAATATCGCCTTGTTCCATTACATAGGAGGCAATTTCCCGACTGCCCGTTTCTAAGCCTTGGTAAGCCGCGATCGCGAATCCAAAACACTGAGAATAAAAGATCGCTGACTGTTTGGCGTTGCCAACGTAGAACTCTAAGTGATCGAATTTGTTAATCGGGCAAAAGTCGATCGATTTGGAATTTTGGCTTGCCCCCCTTTTTAAGGGGGGTAGGGGGGATCTAATTTCGGATGTTGGATTGGCTTCGCCTGACAAGGGGAGGCTTGAAACCAATTGTTTTGAATTGTTCATGGTAATGTTTCCTGTTCGCCACCCTTGGGGCCGAGGTAGAAATGCGAGATCTTGCGTCTAATGAAGTTGGGAAGATGAAGTCAAACTCCACACGGTTTTATAGTGAGTTCGATCGGCTCAAAATAGACCTCTCCCCAAACCCCTACCCTACGAGGGGAGGGGCTTAAAGACCTAGAGATTTCGCTCCTCCCCCCTCCCCTTGCAGGAGAGGGGGGCAGGGGGGAGAGGTCGCTCGAACTCCACACTGTTTTATGGCTGGCTGGGGAGCCAGGTCTGTCTTCTAGTACACAAAACTTAATAGTTTTGTTTTTTAACTAAAAGTACCTGTTTAGATTATAAAAATAATTTTTATAGACCGACAAGTTACAATAGTTAATAAAAATCCTCGATCTGGTATACATAATTAACCTAAGATATCTCTATAATTCTCCAGAGATCGGACCGCCAATGCCAAAAACCCTCAAGGTGAAGCCAGTTGCCGAGAACTCGAAGCAGCTTCACTATCTAGATGAGATCGATCGACACCTTTTATCCCTGCTGCAAGAGAACGGTCGCATCACCAGCACGGAATTAGCGCGTCATGTCAATCTTTCGCCACCGGGATTGCAAAAAAGACTGAAGAAGTTAGAAGCCAGCGGGGCGATCGATCGCTACGTCACTCTGGTAAAGCGAGAAGCTTTGGGTTTAGATCTGCTATGTTTTGCCCAGGTAACGCTGGCGCACCATCAACCGGAGTGCGTCGGGCAATTCTGCTGCCAAGTCAAGGAGTTGCCAGAAGTCTTAGAATGCCACCATCTCAGCGGGGAGTTTGACTACTTATTAAAAGTAGTCGTTCCCAGCCACCAGCACTTAGAAAAGTTACTCTCTGAAAAGATTACCCGCCTTCCAGGTGTAGACAGAATTCGCACCAGTATTGTTTTAAATGAAATTAAAGCTTCAACGTCACTACCTTTGGAATGAGAAATAGGTAATTGGCGATCGGGCTAATCATCTAATTTAGGATATTAAATCGACTGCGAATAGTATACTTGCACTATCTGCTAAAAACTGGAAACGCAGCGGCTTAACTCGGTTCTGGGCAGCAATGGGAGGTCAATTTCTGATGGGAATTGGGAAATGCAGGCATTGCGGCTACTCTCCCGTCGCCGACAATGCTCCGATCTGTCCTCGATGCGGAGGAATGGAACCGGGCGACCCACCGTGGTGGGCGACGTGTCTCGTACTGATCCTACTTGTTGGGGTCGCAACTTGGTGGTTTGGAAGCAAGTCTAACAACTCCCAAAAGCCTGCCGACAGCAATGACCCTAGTGCAGCCGACCAGAAGATCTTGAAATAGTGCGATCGCAATTTCTGGAAAGGGAATTTTTACCGATTTAGCTGCATCGAAAAAGAGAAATTCTAGGCAGATCGTGCGACCTCGATCGGGTGATGCTTCGAGAGCGACAGGGCGATCGTCTACTAGCAAAGCGATCGCTCAAATTAAAATGAAGGGACAATCGTTGAAACGAGGTCAGGCTGATGACAGTTCGACAACCCCGTTACAGCAAAGAAGAATTTGCTCGACGCGGCGACGAGATTTATGAAACTCAGGTGCGTCCTCAAGTTGAAGAGGGCGATCGAGGTAAAATTGTGGCGATCGACATCGAAACCGGAGATTTTGAAGTCGATAAGAGCGAAATTGCAGCTTGCGATCGCCTCGAAGCCCGCCACCCCGATGCTCAAATCTGGATCGTTCGCATCGGTTCTCGCCACGTTCGTCGTTTTGGCGGACGCACCCCCAAAAATTTATGATTACTGGGTTTGTTAATGTCGAGTTTGAACCGATTATTCCGCTCTCAATTCGCCATGCTGATGGCAAAGTCTCGACGCAAGATGCGATCGTCGATACGGGATTCAATGGTTGGCTTTCGTTACCTCCCGATCTGATTGATGAGCTAAACCTGACATGGAAAAGGCGAGGACGGGCAATTCTCGGAGACGGCAGCGAGTGTGTTTTCAACGTTTACGAAGCGGTTGTTATTTGGGATGAGGCCTTGTTAACCATTCCAGTTGACGAGGCTGATTCAGAACTGCTTGTTGGAATGTCATTGATGGAAGGGTATCGGCTAACGATGCAGATTTTTGCAGGTGGTCGTGTCGAACTCCGCAAAATCAACACGGTCTAACAATACAGATAGTGCGACCTCGATCGGGTGGCGCTTCCAGATCGATAGAGCGATCGTCTACTAGTAAAGCGATCGCTCAAATTAAATCGACGGTTATTAGAAGCGGATAATTTCGATCGTACGTCGCGAGCTCTGAAAACAGACATCAAATTCTCGAAAGAAGTTTGTTTGCCCAAGGATTAAGGGCACCTGAGAAGCATTTGCCCAGGCAAATGCTAAGCGAACTGGTTCCAAATTCCCAATTTGAACGCGCACAAATAAACCCCGTGCTTCAACCTTGGCAAGATTTCCAGCCAATGGCAAGCGAACAGTTTGCTCCTCCCAAATTGCGCCCAATTGTAGCCCGATGTCATAAGGTAATAAATTGACTGTAGATCCAGTATCTAGCAGTGCATTCGCCGAAACTGAAAAGTCTGCATAACTCAAAGCGATGGGAATCGTGGGTAATGCTTCATCGTCAGCAAAGGGAAATTCGATCGTACTAGACATGAGTAGATGTCTCTCGGTCATCCCGAATCATCTGCATCAGAATGTTGGCAGCTTCCGTTGCGTCGTAAGGCGACCAAACCGGATACTCTGATGCAGAAAAGATGGCTTCTAGTTCAGCGTCTGGAATTTGCGTGGCTAGGAGTTTGAAGAGTGATAATTTGTCTGACTGGCTCAGATTGTTGACCAAAGGAATTAACTCAGCGAGAGACATGGTTGAAACTCCCAGACATACGAGAACGCATTTATCATAGGCGATCTGTGAGAGATCTGCGAGCTACGGTCTAACAATCCCGTTGCATACCGATCGTATAGAGATTATTCGTTGCGTCCGAGAAGTTACTAGCACCTGGCGATCGAGAACGTTAACTCGCTCCCTTTTAAGTTATAGCGATCGCTCATCAAACTCTTGGCAATTCTTGCTGTAAAAACTTAGTCCAATCGACGGCGAGCGCGATTTCTGTAAAGGGAATTTTCACCGATTTAGCTGCATCAAAGAAGAGAAATTCTAGGTAAATCGTGCGGCCTCGATCGGGTGGTACTTCGAGATCGACAGGGCTATTATCTACCAGCAAGGCGATCGACCTCACATCTTTGAGGGAAAAAGTTTCTAGGTCTACCGGCCCTTTACGACTGGGTTTTCCCCAAGTAATATCATTACCTTTTTGGCCCAAAACCGCATAGATATCGTACTTGGCTTTTTCAAACTGAGATGCCCAGCGCCGATAAGCTTCGACTTTTTGATACTCATTCCAACCGGACCAAGTTAGCCAAATAAAAAGTGCCAGTAGAGGTAACCAAATTAAACCGCGTTCCATAATCAGAAGTTTAGGAGTTGTAGAGACGCGAGATCCCGCGTCTTTACAGGAATTTAACGAGTGACAAGATACCTCTAGGCTATACGCGATCGAGGTTTAAGATCGTGCCAAAGACAAAAAATAACGGACATCATCGTCGCTCCTCTCAAGAACGATGCACTGTCGGGGGCTTTCAACCCCTGGCGGACTAACGGGCTGAAGAAGGCTCGATCGCGCTCTCAATGCTATGGCAAGCTAGAGAATAACTAGCACTTCGATCGTTAAATTGAAACTTGATAATTAAAAACTCTCTGCAACTAGCTTCGATCGCGCTCTCCTCAATTCACCAAGGAGCATTTGCTGATATAGCTCTAGATCGAGCGTTGAATTCCAGTACCTCGAACAATGCCGATCGCTCTTTAGTGACGGAATTAGTTTATGGTTGCACCAGAAGAAAGCGATCGCTCGATGCTTTAATCGATCGACTGGCAAAAAAGAAAGCCAGCCAACAATCGCCACAACTCCGCCTCATTCTCCATCTGGGTTTATATCAACTGCGCTATCTCAACATTCCCGATGCCATGGCAGTTAATTCCACCGTTGAATTAGCCAAAGCAAACGGATTTTCTGGATTAACGGGGTTTGTTAATGGTTTATTGCGGCAATACCTTCGCCTATCACCCGATCCCCTAGAATCGATCGAAAACCCCATCGAACGTCTGGGTGTATTGCATAGCTTTCCCGACTGGATAATTCAAACTTGGTTAGAACAATTAGGTTTTGCCGCCACCGAACAACTGTGTATCTGGATGAATCAATCCCCAGCGATCGATCTGCGAGTAAACCCCTTACAGACTGACGTAGAAACAGTAGCAAACGCTATGAAAGCGGCAGGAATTTCTATCAGTAATGTTCCTGATTTACCCCAAGCCTTGAGATTGACGGGAAATATCGGCGCGATTCAAAACTTACCGGGATTCAGCGCTGGTTGGTGGACGGTTCAAGATAGTAGCGCCCAACTAGTAACTTACTTGCTCGATCCGCAACCTGGCGAAGTCATAATTGATGCTTGTGCTGCACCTGGTGGAAAAACCACTCATATTGCCGAACTAATGGGCGACAAAGGGCAGATCTGGGCGTGCGATGCCAAAGCTTCTCGCCTCAAAAAACTTGACGAAAACGCCCACAGATTAAACCTGCACTCCATTAAAATCTTGACTGGCGATAGCCGAGAGGCTAAATTTCCCAGTACGGTCGATCGCGTTTTGCTCGACGCTCCTTGTTCTGGCTTGGGCACTTTGCACCGTCGCGCTGATGCTCGTTGGCGACAAACACCAGAGAAAGTTAAAGAACTGGCAACTCTGCAACAACAACTTTTACAGCGGGTAGCTACCTGGGTGAAACCAGGAGGTATTTTGGTATACGCTACTTGCACCGTCAATCCGCTAGAAAATGAAGCAGTAGTGCGATCGCTTCTCGATAATTCTCCCCAGTGGCAAATCGAACCGCCGCCTGCAAATTTCCCCGCTGCTGCTTTTACCTCTCCAGATGGCTGGATTAAAGTTTGGCCTCACCAACATCAGATGGATGGCTTTTTTATGGTGAGGCTGAAGAAGTGTTAAGTGTGGAGTGTTAAGTGTGGAGTTAAAAACTCTCCTCTGCCCCTCTGCCCCTTTGCCCCTCTGCCCCGCTCCCCTGCAACTGGCAAAATAGATGACATCAGCTTATGATGGCTTTGACTGTTTCTCCTCCAAAACATTTTTAAGAAAATATGGAAGCTAATACTAGTGTCAAACAACTGCTGAGAATTT
Organism: Cyanosarcina radialis HA8281-LM2; assembly: GCA_019359615.1. Classification (GTDB taxonomy): domain Bacteria; phylum Cyanobacteriota; class Cyanobacteriia; order Cyanobacteriales; family CCAP-1448; genus Cyanosarcina; species Cyanosarcina radialis. Next base: position 22,117 of record JAHHHA010000035.1, on the reverse strand, counting down.
TAATTGGTGCTGCCTGGATTGACGGCAAAATTCAGCCGGAGGAAAGGGAATATCTCCAACGGGTAGCTAAAGAAAAGGGAGTTGCTGAAGATCCAGAAATTCAACCGTTGTTGTACGAACTCGTCCCCGTGCAACCAACTAAATGTTATGAATGGATGCAAGAATATTTAGGCGATCGCCCTAGTATGGAAGATTATCAGCGCTTGATCGATTCTATGAGCGCCTTAATCTATAGCGATGGCGATGTGGCTACTGAGGAAGCTAAACTTTTGAACCGCTTGCAACTCCTAGATCCAACTACTAGTTCCTCTAAGCCTGGTCATCACGCTGTTCTCAAGGTAATTCAAAAACTGTATAAAGGATGGATCGATCGTCAAACTTGATCCATATAGCAATTCTCAGTTGGATGCAATACACTTTGACCTCTCCCCAAACCCCTCCCCTGCAAGGGGCTACGGTGTATACACATCTCGCCCTCACCCTAAATCCCTCTCCCACGGGAGAGGGACGAAAGACTCTAACCGCCTGAATTGGTCATGGAGAATTGCTGGCGACTGAACTGGAAACTGGCTTGACTCTGGCTCCCCTTCTCCCTGGGGAGAAGGGGTTGGGGGATGAGGGCAAGCCGCGTCTAGCAAAGCTCTGGGGGACTTATGTATACACGGTAGCCTGCAAGGGGAGGGGCTTTGAATTTCCCCCTTCTCCCTCTTCTTGGGAGAAGGGTTGGGGATGAGGGCAGACCGTGCTAGGTACTTACATTTACCGAATCGCTGACTCTATCGCAGGTTCCGAGGTGCCGTATTGGGGATGGGTAGCGATCGCACTAACTCGATCTCCCAGTTGCAGATCGGTTAAAGTGGCACTAAATTTGCCCCGTTCGTCAGTTTGAACTACTGTTAGTAATTCGCTCAAAGAGTTGTAATCTGATTTGTTGCCGCTAGTGCGATAAATCTCGATTTGAGAACCAGGATCGGCAACGCCATCTAAATTAACTTTGCCATCGATCGTAAAAAATTCTCTGGCTAGAAACTCAGGGGCATTAATGGCAGCATTACCTGTATCTCGACGGCGGTTGGGCGAGTTTCTTTTGGGGTTAGGGCCGTCTCCTTGCTGGTAATCGATCGCATCGACATTGTGCTGCGTATTCAGGTCGATACTGAGTCCGGCTATGTTGGTAAATCGATTGGTTTGAATGAAATTGCGATCGCTTTGAGGATAAGCTGCTACCACTACACCAGCCGCAGTTTGGTCGCTAATTTCATTGTTAATTACTTTATGGTTGTTTCCCATTAAGTAAATAGCCGCCCGACGCAAACGAACTCCGTTAAATTCAATTTGGTTGTTGGCAATTTCTACCGCACCATCGGGTTTAAATAAGAAAATTGCGCTGCCGTCATTGTCGGCAATGATGTTTTCGCTAATTTGAGAGCCAGCAATTTTGCCTTCTAAGCGAATAGCATCTGGCATTCCAGCTAGGCCATTTTTGGTAATGACATTTTTGGTAACTTTTAAATTTTCGGCTCTGACTGAAGTAATGATGGCGCTACCATCGTGATTGCTAATTAAATTATCTGCGATCGTAGTTCCCAAACTATTAAATACATAAACTCCAAATGCAGAACGATTTTGAGGAACGCCGCCATCAGGCTTTATTCCTAACCAATTATTTTCAATTACTACTTCTTGGGGAGGAATATTGCTGTTATAAAAAGGGAAATTATCCGCAGGGGGTTTTTGTTCGGTTGTATCTGGTGGTGGCAGGCGATGAGAAATAAAAATATCTGCTGCTGGAGTCGATTCGGTGGCGGTATGCTTGCCCGTAAACCCGTATAAGCTCAAACCTCTAATGGTCACGCCATCTGCAACTACTGTTAATCCGCGAAACACATCAGCGTTTTTGGCTGGGGTAATTCCCACAAGAGGATCTCGGCGATAACCAGGTTGACTGGTGCCATCAACTACTAATTTGGCAGTAGCAAGAGGTGGCAAAATATTGGTTAGTTGAATAGTAGTTCGATCGGCTGGTAGATCGAATTTAATTTGAGAGCGAACGCAATCTTTAATAGAGCCATTACACGGCAATTTCTTGACATACTGTTTTTCGGTGGCGCTCAGACGGTCTAGAGGTAAGGTGCCATTAACAATTTCAATGGCTTCGCGTAAAGTGAGAGCGTCATCTGGTTCAATATTGCCATCGCGATCGCTATTAACTGTAACTTGCAGCAGTAACTTTTCAGCTTCTGCTTTTACTGGAGTAACGGCATCTGCTGGTGGCGCTATCAATGGGAGACAGCAAGTAATAACTAACGCTAAAATCAGTTTTTCTCTCTTGGACTCCGATCGCGAAAGCAGGTAAAATAGTTTTCTAGTTTTGATAGCGATTCTTCTTTTGTGCCTAAACATATCCGATTCTAAGTTATGAATATTTTTTAACTGTTTGATTTTTGATTAGGGCTAGAGCCATTGCTGTACCTCGATCTTCAGCGCCAACCGCCAGAGGTTCAAAACCTCTGGCTAATAGCACAAGTCCATTAAAATGGACTAAGCGTGACTATATTTAGTCCTCTGAGCGAGGACTTTAGCTTTGAGGCAGGGGTTTTCAACCCCTGACGGATAAAGGTTTTGACTGTTAACTTGACACTAATGGCTTTCCTGCCTACCTGTGGGACAGCCAGGACGGCTAGATCGCAATTTCATGAATGATTTAGACTGGCTATACCACTATTAATTGTTAGTTGTAGTGGCAATTGTTTTGCTTCTACTTTTGCAGAAGTGCTAGCATCTGCTTGCTGAGCGATAAATGGCACGCAGCAAGTAATAACTAATGCCCAAACAAATTTTTCTTTTTCAGCCTTGGTTCGAGGTGCTAGCTGCTTCCAATCAAACGATTTAGTGGTTGTTATTTTCGGTTTAAACATAATTAATTACCTATTACTTATTACTTATTACTTACTTCAGATTCTTGCTGTTGAGGTGGAGCCACCTTTTGCAAGCCAAAGCCAAACAACTCGTTGACCTTGACTGTCAAACCGATATACGGACCGCCAGCCGTTCTGCTGCCGCCGAAATCGCGATCGTCAGCACTCCCAAAAACGTAGCCAGCAGATAAACGTAAATTAGGAGTGATATAGTAACCAGCTTCTAACACTAATCCCGTTTCAGAATAGCCAGTAGTCGGTTGGTTGATAAACCGCCCTTCTCCGACTAAATCCATTTTGGAATTGAGCCGATAAGTAGCCCGCAATTGCGCTAAAGAAGTCGTACTTTTGCCGACGTAATCTTCAGCTAAGAAAGTAGTGCTGGTACGCAGGGCGTATTTGCCATAAAACTCCCATCGCCAGTTGGGGGCATAAATGGCTTCCGCCGCGAAGGTATGATCTTCATATCCCGTACCGCTGCCGAACAAGATAGTGTTAGGAATGGTCGAAGGGTTTTTGCGATATTCATAACGTAACAGAGCGTTAAAGCGATCGTCATTAGGATCGCGGTAGGCCAAACCGACTTTGAGGTTAGCTGTATCTCCTAAACCTCTCAGGGTTTGGTTGGCAGAGTTGGCTTGTTGATAGCTTGCCAGGGCTGTCAAGGCTGGAGAAATCTTACCAGCAGCCGAGGCAGAAATCACTGTATTGCTACCTCCAGAAGAGGTGCGATGCTGGAAGCGGGCGCTGGCTTTAAAATTGGGGTTGTCGGTGTATTCCAAACCGACGCTATAGCTATCGCCGCTTTCTACGCCGATAGAGGAAGCACTTTGTCCGGGGGCAAAAGGTTGCGCGAATTGCTTGCCAGCACCAGTGCGATTAAAGATGTCGCCGAAGATGTGTTCGTAAGCTAAATCCATCCGCAATCCTGGGGCGATTACCCACTGGTGGTTCAAACCGATGGCCCCTTGTCCGGTTAAACCATCAAACCCGTTGATAACCGAGTAACGCGCTTTAATCGTGGTATTGTCCCAAATTTTGCGTTCGCCCGTGATATCCAAGCTAGTAATAGAATTATTGCCAGAGCCTTCTTCTTGGCTGGTGAAGAATTGATGGTTCAAAGCGATGTTGATACCAGGATAGGCTTGCCAGTTCAAACCGACGATCGTGCGATCGGGATAAGCGATATCTTGGTCTTTAGAAAGGTTGAGTTCGTTTTGGGCCCGAAATGTCAGGTTATCGGTAATTGGAATATTCACCCGCGATCGCAACTGGTTCGAGGTATCGCTGGTAGGATTGTTAGGTTGACGATCTTCCCGCTGGCGATGGATGAAGTCTACATCGACGGTAGATTTACCAATCCGCTGTTGCACTCCAGCGGTGATGGTAGTGAGGGAGTTATCTACCTTGCTACCGGGAACGGCAGAACTACCCCGATTGAAGAGATCTTCAAAGGTATCTAAAGGACGAGGGGCAACACCAAAGTTATTTTCGCGATCGTATCCGACTCGGAAGTTAGTAGTATCAGAAAGTCTAGCCGTCAGTTCAGCCCCGTAACGGGTTTGCCCTGGAACGAAGCTGACGGTAGCATTGTTAGCAAAACCAGCATCGGCCGAACGGAAATAAGCCCGACCTTGAACGCCATCAATAATTTGTCCTTGGGCTTCTAGTCGATAAGCAGAACCAGAAACCTCTCCCATCAGGTCGGAATTGTGGGTAGAATGGGCGTATTCAGCGATTAGACTGCCTTTTGTCCCCAAAGAGACGAAAGCATCGGCACCGTAAAGTTCAAAGTTGCGATTGCCTTGGTTTTCCTTAAAGTAGGTAGCCCCAATCCAACTTTCGCGGTCTTGTTGGCGAGAGAAATTGTATTGCAATCTGCCAGCGAAGATATTAGCTGTATTATCCTTATCTTCAAATTGATAAGTAGTAACGATTCGTCTGACTAAAACCGTACCTTCAGGAGAGACATCGGTTCTCAAGATCGGCTCGCGAAATAATATAGTACCGCGATCGTAGTCGATATCGTAATCAGCACCGCGATTGAGTCGTTGGCGCTCTATTACCGTTCCCGGACGATTGAGTTCTTCTAACTCGATGTAAACTTCTTCGCTACCTGTAACCAGTAACCTTTTAGATAGGAAATAATAGCCGCTGGTACCGTCGGGAGCAATAGTATCGCGCTGAAAACCTTGAACGTTATCGCCATAAAAGCCAGTAACTTGCAAGTTGCCAAAGTTGTAGTTGCCTTTGAAACCGTGCAGTTGGCGGCTAATGGCGGTGAATTGTTGCGATCGCGTGGCGAATTCTTTAGTATCGTAGTCGCCCCACATGAAATAATCGCGGTTGCGCTCGAATCTCAAAAACACGCTATCTTGCGACCTGGCCAATCTCTCGCTGGTAGAACTATCGCCATATACGGGATACTGGTCGCAATTTTCTACATTTTGGGATAATCCAGTATTGCCGCTGCAATCTTGGTTGATGGAGCGATCGCTATTGTAAGCCCCAGTAAACAACCAATCGCCTACTTTTCCAGTAGCGAATACTGCCGAACGCACGTCTAATTGAGTGCTGTTATCTCCATCTGGTGGCAAGAAATCTCGCAGGCTACCGTAATAATCTGTGCCTCTCGCACCCAAGCGAATGTCTACTACGCCAGTGGCAATGCTAGGGCGCAAAGCAGTTTCAAATTCTACTTGGTTAAAAGCTTCTAAACTGCCAAGTCCCGCTCTAATTCTCACGGTTTCGGCATTCAAATTCGATCGCAATTTGACCGTAAATTGTCCTTGACGCGCTTGAACTTGAAATCCTGGTTCGTCAGTATTTAAATCGGCACCGACGAATTCTCCGCTACTGGCGCTTAAAGTCACCACGGCATCCCGGTTGGAACGATTGCCGTTGGCATCTAATAATTGTCCTTGAATGGTAGCAGTCGATCGGCCATCGGCTGGAATTCTTTGTTCGGCAGACTCTACAGTAATTTGCTGAACGTCTCCTCGCACCATGACTTTTAATGTCGCCAAATTGCCAGCAACACCGTTAATTTGAGCTTGAGCGGTGAGGGTGTTTTCTCCTTCTTTAAAAGAAACGCCATACCAGGTTTGGGTAACTAATTTAGTAGTAGCATCTGTTTCGGTGCGTCCGATTAACGAATCATCAACTACTTTTCCATTTACTCGCAGTTCTATTTTTGCCCCCTCTGGGTATTGCAGAATCACACTGGAAGATGGAATATCTAAAACTGTGTCAGTTGTAGGTGCTAGGATTTTGACATCAGTATTATTTACAGGATTGCTAGGTTGAGTTGTTTCTGGTTGAGTAGAGTTATCTGTAGTAACTTCGGGAACAGCAGTATTATTAGAGTTATCTGTAGTAACTTCAGGAGCGACAGTATTATTAGAGTTATTAGTAGTAGCTTCGGGAGTAGCAGTATTATTAGAGTTATCTGTAGTAACTTCAGGAGCGACAGTATTATTAGAGTTATCTGTAGTAGCTTCAGGAGCAACAGTATTTGTTTGATTTTGATTAGGATTTAGAGCATCTCCAGTATTTGGCGAAGGCGAAGTCTCTTCAGCAATTAGCGTCTGACTTGTAGTAACTGGAACTAATGGGCGATCGCCAACAGCACTTGCTGGCACGTCCAGATTCAGATTGTTCTGTTCTGCTACCAAAGATGACGAAGTAGCTGTCGATATCGGTGTATTTTCCTGATTCGCTTTGGCAACTTCACCCAAAATCAGTATTTTCACTGTGGTCAAAACAGCAATCAAAACTAATAATTGGGCGTTTTTAAAATAGCTTTTCACTGGATTAATGTCTCTAACTAATACTACTTTTATATCAATCAATATTCATAAGCCTCATCGGTAAAACTACTGCAAACATCTCAGCTAAAAGTCTTAATGTAGTTAGTTTTACAGTTTCTAATCTAAAATTTTTAAAGGGTTGGCAGAAACCGTAAACGCACGCAAAAAAAAATAGGTAAGCTAAAGTTCCCTACCAAATATCTGTAAATTTACTGAGAGGAGATATAGTCTTTCTAAGGCAATGCTTTAAAAGCGATCGACTGCGTTATGGGAATTTACTAAGTCTTGCTATTGCCGCAGAACAAAAATAATCGATCGTTCTGAAAAGAACGGATTTTTAGTCAATATATGGAAGTTAAAAAAATAATTGGGTAATTCTTGCGGGACTTGCGGTGAGCTTGTCGAACTGTAGCCTACTTTAGCTGTCCCATGCCCCTACCCAGAATCTACCGTGTATACACATCTTTAGTTTTGATGCTGAATCCCTCGCAGATCCCCCCTAGCCCCCCCTTAAAAAGGGGGGACGCTCTCAAAGTCCCCCTGCTTGGTGCAAGCTGCATGGCGAGGGAACCTCGCCGCGCTTGCATCCGCTGCTTGGTGCGCTTGTATGCGGAGGGAACCTCCGCACAGCGCATCCGCTTTTTAAGGGGGATTTAGGGGGATCTAAAAGGCCAAACTTCAGACCGATAACTTATATATACACGGTAGACCAGAATATATTGCCTCTGGTTTCAAATTGCGATCGCTTACTTACCCTCTTTAGATGCAGGTGTAACGCCAAAGTTCATCCGCACCAAACCACCTGGTTCTAGGTGTACTAGTCGAGATTGGCTGTTGCGTTCGCTGAAATAGAGATTAGGAGCCAGAGTGTAACCAGGTAAACTCGTAAGATCTAATACGCCAGTGCGATAACCTGGTAAAACGTTAGCAACAGAAAATAGACCGTTTGGATCGGTAACAATTCGGTTGCCATCATCCATGAGAACTACAGCATTGGGAACTCCTGGTTCGCCAGGTTGCTGTTCGCCATCAAAGTTTTTATCGACAAAAACCCGCCCGATAATCGTACCTGTATCCGTCAGAATTCCTGGACGAATGCGTAACTTATAAATTGCCGGACCATCTTTTACAGGTAATAGATTATCAACCCGCTGGCCGTTAACGTTGGCAATATTTTCGCCATTACCGCGAATCGCATCGGGAGTGAGGACAACTGCATAAGCGACGTTCATTACTCCATTAGCTGGCAATGTCACTCCGGCAGCTTGGAAAGTAACGTTTGAACCATTTTGAGTAGTGGTAATCGGTACTGACTGAGAACCAATTTCCGCCCGCACGGAATCATTAACTAACCGGAAACCGAAGGGTAAAATATCGGTGACTGCAACTTTATTGATGTCAGCGTTAGTTAAGTTTCTAATAGCGAGACGATAGATAACTGTATCTCCAGGTTCGGCGGCCGCGCGATCGCCTGTTTTGGTAATCTGAATATCAGCAGCTTCGCATACACTAGTACCGATCGAGATCGTGGCGATACTCAAGCCTTGTCTGTCTGCATCTTCGATGACGATTTCTCCGGCTTCGACAAAAGTGCCAAACTGTCCTTCAGTTTGCCTGCCATCTTGGGGAATCGGATCGCCAGTATTGGTGACGATGCTAATCGGTAATCCATCCAATGCCGTAGCGGTGTATTTAACTACTTGTCTACCTTCTCCATTGGTTTGCGTCTGACCGATGACTAAACGAACCCGCCGCTGACCGTAATTAGAATCTTGGGGTGGATTGACTAATAAAATATAGCTGCGACCTTCAACAAGCTGACCTTTACTTTTATCTAGTAAGAAGCTGTAGCGCCCCTTATCGCTATTAGTTAAAAAGAAGGGATTACTATTTTCAGTATTGGGGGCTAAACCTGCTGGGCGGTTGTTGCCAGGAATATCTGGCACTTCTGTTCCCGTGAGGTTAACAGCACCTCTAATTCCCCCAGTAAGATCGTTGGGATCTGGTTCGTACAAACCGACGCTGAAGCCGTTGTAATCGGGTAAGACTCCACCCGTGCAACTAGTAATTTTACCAGAAGGATCGGTCAGGGCAGCAGCTAGGGGTGGCGAACTGACGACGGTTTCCTGTACTGTATCTCCAGTACAGTTGTTGCTAAATTTCACCGTAATCGCAGCACCAGCGGTAGGAATTTTCCCTACTTTTACCATGACTTTGACGATCGCTTTGCCATTTGCTGGCAGCGTCAGGTCGGTGGCCTCAGTCACCGTTGTTTCTAAACTAGCAGTATTATCGCCCTGCACGATTTGATATTTAACTCCGCTAACAGTTCCGGGACCCTGAAGCCATTTTTGTTGGATCGTGCTAGCACTAGGAATTTGTAAAGGGGATGCTAGATTGCTGGGGTTATTAACCTGAAAAGTAAAAGCAATTTCATTTCCTTCTTGAATCCGAGATTTGACCCCCTTACGGATATTTTCTAATTCTGCATTCCACATTTGTTGGGTTCGAGCAATCACTTCAGCTTTTTCAGGTAGTGCTTGCGACATTGCTTCCCAAGCCTCGTTGGACTTTTGGGTAGGACTGACCTTGGTATATACTCGTTCTACTTCTTGACGAGTTAATCCTGCTAGTAATAAAGTGCGCTCAAAACTCCGAATAGTTAGTTCTAATGGAATTTGTTCTGCCGAGCTATTGAGGCTGTTAACGGCATCGCTTTTACCTGGTAGTGTCTCAAGAATCGCGGTCTTAGTAGCATTACCAATTTCGTTAATAGTAGGGTTCTCTGGTAATTTATTCCAAGCGATCGTTACTGCTACCGAACTCTTAGTAGCTTCAGCCGGAGTAAAACCTAATTCGAGCAGTTCGTCGTTAAGGGAACCGATAGCAGAACCCAATACTAGATTATTACTATCATTTTTGATGCCTGTAGCTACAATTTGAGAAGGATTTTCCAGGGAAAAACTAGCATTTACGGTTGGCGAAAACCCTTGAATTATCTCATCATCAGATAAATAGCTATAACTGGCTGTATTTGTTAAAGGGATTTGGATTTGGCATTGCGATGAAGATTTTGCCATCGCTGGCGCATATGCCTGTAAATTTACTCCAGAAAATCCAACAGCTAATAATAGTTGAATATATGCTTTATAATTAATCGCCTTAGATCTTTTATTCATAATATTTTAGTTGAGATCGTCTTGTGGGACAGGCAAGATGCCTATCCCACAAGAAATTACTCAATTATTTTTTTAACTTCTACGAACCGACTTTAAATATTAGCCAGAGGTTTGAACCCCTGGCAATTGGAGCGATCGACTTTTAGCGAACTTTAACTTGATAGGAAACTTTGACGGTAGATTTAGGGTTAATAGCTTGCTTGACATCCCAACGAACGAAGGAATATTGTTCGGCAGGAGCGGGACGAGTTTCGACTTTACCGTTAGCCAATTTCACTTGAATAGTAGGGTTAGCTACAAAAGTCTTGCCACCATCAATACTGAAGCTAACTTTGGTGGTGTTGTTAGTAGCAGAATTGAGAACGTAAACCGTGCCTTTAGGAATTGGTTGAGTAAATACCACATTTTTAGCTGGGCGGCCACCTTGGTTTTGACCGACTAAGTTATAACGAATTACATCTCCAGGATGAACGACGACGCTGCCTTGCAAAGCTTGCCAAGATGTTTGGTTATTTTGGACTAGTTTCTTGTCAGCGCTGAGGGTTAATTGAACTTGGGGTTTATTTTGGTTATTTTGAGCGATGAGATTGTTAACTTGCAAGTTAGCGATACCAGGCATTTGAGCCGCAAAAGGGATAACACCCAAAACAGCTAAAGCACTGATTCCAGCAATATAAGAGCGTTTCATCTTTCCTCTCCAAAGTTTTAATGTAATTGACGTAAGCTTCATGCAGTGAGATTTCATCAGCCAAAAATCTCAATTCGATCGAGCAAATCAGGTTAGATTATCGGCAATGTTTGATGAGGTAGTCACTCGATCGATGGGCTGGGAAACATCTATGATTCAATAATATGTATCCCGTTGCTATATCTAAATGAGGTAAATACTGTTTTTAATTAACTGCCGATCGAGGTTTTCAGTAGAAATACGGAAAGGGTTGGAGAGAGGAATTGCTCCTCTCTCTTGCCCTAAGTCGTTCTAGTTGATCTTGCGCTTGAAGGTGAAGGTCCCCGTAGCGGCATTAGGAGCCACATCGCCCACAGTATTGACGTACTTGGTCACTTCATTAGCGGCAGTGCCATCGCCATTTTGGTCGGTGCCTGCAACCGCTGGAGCGTTGTTGAAGTAAGAGATCGTGCCAGCACCGCTAGCCGAACCCAACACGCTACTGGTATCGATTTTGCTATTGGTGTCGTTGTCTTTTGCCCAGTTGTTGGGTGCAGTCAAACCGTCTTCAGTAATCGCGAAGCCTGTTGCTGTCAAGCCGATGCTGTTGCTACCCGATGGGACAGCTACCGAGATATTCTTGTAAGAAATCCGGTATTGAATGTAGTAGTTCGGGCGAGCCTTAGCGGTCAACAGGGTAGTATCTGTAGTCCAGGTTTGTTCGACCGTGGTGTTATCAGCACCGAGAATTTGAGCCTCTTTGTACATCGCCATGTAGCCAGTGTAGAGGCGATCGGTCGTGATGTTGTTGACTTCAGTGCCTTGGAATCCAGGAGTAGCATCTTCAATGTAAGCGGCAATCGGTACGGGGAAGCCACCAACAGCAGTGTTGAAATCGCCGGGGGTAGTCAGTTTGGTCGATAGGTCGGTGCCGGTAGGTAGATCGACTATTACTTCATAGTTAGCCGTGCCACCCGATGCAATGGTGATGACAACCGGGGTATCGCCAGCCTTAATCGTGAACGTGCCAGTCGCCTGATTCCAGGTGTATTCAGCAGTTTTGTTGGCGACAGGATCTTTAATGGTGACTTTAGTGCCATCTGGCAAGTTGCCACCAGCGACTAAAATGCCTGTAGCTGTAGTGGGAACGACGGTAAAAGGATTAGAACCGTTACCTGTATTCTGGATGGTGTTGGTAAAGGTAATCGCAGTCGGATCGATCGTCGTGGTTGGTGAAGTACCTGCTGGAACTGAGGTCGTTTTATTGGTAAAGTCAGTTCTGGTGGTACTGTCTGCACCTGTAGCTCCTGGTTGAGTATTCGGGCCGTTTAATACGCCTGGTGCGTCGGCGACGTTGGTGGCCGAGACAGCACTATCTTCGCGCACGCCGTTGACGGGAGCGCCATTGACTTCACCAGCGACACCATCGGTATCTAAGTTATCTTGAGTTTTAGCATCTAGCGCGCCGTTAGCGACGTAATCTTGGTTGGTACTAGCAGGGGTGGCAGATTTACCGTATTCTACGCTAATCGCTGTTCCAGTTGAAGCTCCTGCGTTGACTGTCACCACCACTCGGACGTAGACTTTTTCGCCAGCTGCGACTGAAGGTGTGGTGTAGGGACCGGTAATTACTTGGTCGTCACCATTACCAAAGGTGGCATCGGTAGAAATGATAACGCTAGTTACAGTACCGGGACCGCTGACGCTAGCAGTGCTAGGCAGGACAATTTTTGTGGGGTCGTTACCGGTGTTAGTAACCACAAAGTCATAGTCAATCGTACCGCCAGGTGCAGCACCAGTAGGAGTGTTATTAGAACTGACATCGATACCTGCTACTTCTGCGACTTTGATGTCAACTTTGTTAGAGGTAGCGTTAATCGTGTTGCCATCTGGATCGTCATAGGTCGCGGTAGCGGTGTTGCTGATAGTCGTACCAGCGGCAGTGCCATCGGCTAGGGCTGGGGCGGCTAGTTGTAGGGTACCACCAACGATTAGGGCAGCGGCGACGAGGGGCTTGTACATTTGAATTTTGCGGACGTTCTTCATTGAGATGCAATTTCCTTGATTTACTGAATTAATCTGCTAAATAGATCTGGACTTGTTTGAGGGAGAATCGATCGTTATCAACCGAGGATTTCTGCCCTATAAAATATAGACAGTCTTCATACTTGATTTATTTACTAATTCCAACTCCTCATCTCTAAAATGACATTTAGTCTAGTGGTTTATCGTCCGCTAAACATCTCTAATTGGTTAAGCAAAATAGCGTAATTCATGAGAGTTAACGGTGGGTTTACGCGCTTCAAATCCTTGATTTATTAGGGAATTAAAAGCTTTCATGGTTTAATAATATGCAAGCGATCGCGATATTTTAACGGTGTAAACACTGCTTTTAGTTGGCTTTTTAATCGTTTTTGCCCGTGTAAATACTGATGCGGAGTGCATTTAATGAAGTTGAAAACCGAGGGCAATAATTTAGATCTTTGCCATCAGTAGAAGCAATCGCCCAAATCTGTTGTCTGGATTGCCCGCGCCCATATATCGTCTATGGCCACGCCCCACGTAGAGACGTTGTATGCAAGTCTCTGCACAACGTCGATCGATCTGGTGTCAATATATATGTCGCCCGATCGCTAACCGAATCTATCCGCCAACCTTAATACCTAAAGATCGCTAGATTAATTTAGGCGATCGCACTGGGAACAATGAAAGCAACGTCAATTCACACAACAGATAAACGCTCGCCATGACAACGGCACCACGGTATCAAGGCAAATACCGGATAGAATCGACCAGATTACCCGATCGCGATTATGCCGCGAATGGTTGGTATTTCGTTACCATCTGCACCCGCGATCGCCAACATTTTTTCGGCGAAATTATCGCCAGTCAGATGCAACTATCGCTAATTGGCAAAATTGCCCAACAATTTTGGGTCGATATTCCAGGGCATTTTAATTACATACATATAGATACCTGGGTCGTTATGCCGAACCACGTCCATGGCATTATTGTTATCGATCGCCCAGCAGAATTATCGTCTGTGCCTACACCCCATGTAGAGACGTTGCATGCAACGTCTCTACAACGTCAATCCGCACGGTGTCAATCTATGTCTGACATTTCCCCCAATGCCAAATCTTTGGGTGCAATTGTGCGATCGTATAAATCTGCCGTTACCCATTGGTGTCGGAAAAACGATCGCGGCGATTTTGGTTGGCAAACCCGATTCTACGAACATATTATCCGTGCAGATGGTTCCTTAGATCGAATTCGACAATATATCATCGACAACCCAGCCAAATGGGAATCAGATAAAAATAACCCGACAAATTTATGGATGTAGAGACGTTGCATGCAACGTCTCCCAGGATGTCGATCGCCCACCAGATCGATCTCCTATTCCTAAACCACCCCCACATCCGATACTGCATCCGTGAAAACCCCAAAAACTAAACAAAACGCTCAGAGGATTCCGCAAATATATGGATGTGAAGGGCAAGCGCGATCGCTTAAATTACTTTTTAGGATATATACGCACCTATACAAAAACCTTGGTTTCTAAGCTTTTACCACAATTGCTGACGGATTTCGGGTGGTTTCTAGCACCTATGTACTTGCGATCGCTAAATTAAGTTAAATCCTATGTCAATATTTCAATTCCACAAAAATTCATCCCTTCAACCCTCAGCCAATAGCAAAGGAACTCCTAAAACTTATTGTGCGATCGCATCTTTGCTGACTAGAATCGTTGCTAAAACTAGTTTGAGCGCCCTAGTGGTTCTGGGCGTAGCGTTACCGGCTGCGGCTGAAGGCAGCTATCAGCTTGGAGATCCCTTTCAAGCTTTGTTTGAATATGATTCTCCCTATGAAAATATCAGTGCTGTCGGTCTGACTAGAATCAACCGACCCATCTATGTAGATATTCAGTCAGCCGGAGAAGTAATTAATGTTTCAGCTTGCGGTACCGCTTTTGGGGATGATTGGGAAGTAGATATTTATTATGTCGGTTCCGATCTAGCAGATTTTTCTGGAACCCGATCTAGTTATCCACCTGCATCTGGAACGTTAGTTTTCGGACAAGCTGGTGCAGCAGCCACTAACGCCACCAACTATAGATCGCAAGGTAGTTTTGGAACTAGTGCCAACAACACTAATTGTAGTACATACGCTCAGTTAACTAATATTGATACCAGCACCAACGGGGGAGGCAGACGTATCCAACATACTGCCGCTCAAGCTGGCGTTTATGAAATTAGATTATATAACAGAAATTCAGGCCTTACAGACATAAACACCGTTTTTCGGCAATTCGATGTTTCCGTTACCCCTAATACCAGCACGGCACCCAATCCTACGACCAATAGTGGGCGGCTTTGGTCGTTTCTTTGGGGCTTGAATGCAGATGATTTTGATAACACTACCGATGCCAATCTTTATATTCGAGTTCCAGGCGGATTTCCAGGAACTAATTATATCTGGCAATTAAACCTAAACGATTTTGGCGGATATGTCTACGAACTGGTTGCCAATCAATTAGGAGTTGACTCTCCTAATGCTGCTGGTAATCCGGTCGCAGGTTTGAGCGTACCCATTTCTGGTAACAGCGTCTCTCCTAAATACAGACAATATCTCAGCTATCCAGCTACTGTAAACCCAGAGCCATCGGCGGCGAGTGTGGTGACGATTCAAAACTTTAGATTTGAAGATAACCAAGGAGTCGATAATACCATTACACCATCAGTAACCACAGGAGTACAAGATAGCGGCAACTTTAAATTCACCACCAACGCTACTGGAACTTACGCCATTATCATCGATGTGGATAATGATGCCGATCCAAACAATGGTTTTAACCCCGATGGCATTTATGGGTCTGGGGATGTGTTTCTTAAAGGTCAGACTAATGCCAATAATGAAGTGACCGTGTTTTGGAATGGGAAAACCAATCTCGGAACTAACCTTCCAGTTGGAACGTATCAAGCAAGATTGCAAGCGATTGTGGGAGAATATCACTTTATTGCGGGTGATGTGGAAAATAGCGGACCGACTACTTTTGGGTTGACTATCAATAAAGCCATATCGGGTGCAGCCACTTCTCAAACAGAAGTTTACTGGGACGATAAAACCGGGTTGAGCAATCCTTCAGGAGCGACCACTACTCTTCCCAGCGGGACGTTAGGAGGCACGCATACTTGGGGAATAACAGGTAGTGGTGGAGGTTTTGGAGATAATAGTAACTCTTTTGGCAACGGCAGATATATCGATACTTATGTTTATGGCAAGTTTACAGTTGCCCAAACTCCAGTCATTCTGATCGATGGAGATGATACTGACTTTGGTGATGCTCCAGACACCTATGGCACCAATAAAGATATTGCCACTGGAGGAAGCGCTGCCAGCCACATTTTGAGGAATAACCTTTACTTAGGTACAGTTGCTACCGATAAAGAAACAGATGGCAACCCTAACACCAATGCTAATGGTGACGATACGACTGGTACTGACGATGAAGATGCAGTCAGCAGCTTTAATCCTTTACCAACCACTAGTACCAGCTACAGCGTATCCGTGAAAGTTAATAATACTACGGGTCAAAACGCTTACTTAGTCGGTTGGATTGACTTTAATAGGAATGGCAAATTTGAAGCCAGCGAAGGAGTGGCTCAAACTATTACTAATGGTACTAATGGTAATGTCACTCTCAACTGGACGGGTTTGAGCGGACTGACTAATGGGCAAACCTACGTTCGGTTGCGTTTGAATCAAACTCCTATGACTGCCAGTAATCCTACAGGCGGCGGTAGCTATGGGGAAGTAGAAGATTATGCCTTGAACATCGTTCTGCAACCCAAATTACTCTTAGTCAAACGCATCACAGCAATTAATGGCGACAGTGCCAAAAATCCCAACGATAACACTCCCTTAAACGTATTTGTTAACGATAGTGGCACTACAGATGACGATCATGCTAATTGGCCTGCTACTAAAAATACTTATTTGCGAGGGGCAATTAGTGGTGGAAATGTCAAACCAGGTGATGTAGTTGAGTACACGATCTACTTCCTGAATACAATAACAACAGCCAAAAATATCACAGTTTGCGATTTAGTCCCAACCAATCAAACATTTGTCGCCAATACATATAACGCTAATTCAGGTATTGGTTTAGCTTTAAATAGCTCTGCTTTACCAACTGCTCCTAACAGCTTGTTGACGAATGCATCTGATGCCGATGCTGGGCGCTCTTATGCTGCGGGCGATGCCACTACGCCTACCGTCTGCAAAAAGTTCGATAATTCTGGTAACGTCACATCATCGGGACAGGCGGCAAATACCAATGGTGCTGTAGTCGTCAAAGTAGTTGAAGGAGCTACATCTTTACCTGCCTCTACAGGAAATACCTACCCACCCAGTCCATATAATTCCTACGGTTTTGTGCGTTTCCGCGCCAGGGTGAATTAACTCCACGTTCGATAATGTAGAGACGTGAGATCTTGCGTCTCTACACGGTGTCAATCCGCACCACCAACATCACCACCCGTGCGATCGCACTAAACTCTAGCCAAGGTGGCGATTTCGGCTCGATCTCGATATTTCCCCTGGCGGGTTTCGTAACCGATCGCACGGGGTTCGCCTTCAAAAAATAGCCATTGCACTACACCTTCCGAAGCATAAATTCCTCTCAAACTCTAGCCAAGGTAACAATTTCTGCCCGATCTTGATATTTCCCCTGGCGGGTTTCGTAACCGATCGCACGGGGTTCGCCTTCAAAAAATAGCCATTGCACTACACCTTCCGAAGCATAAATTCCTCTCAAACTCTAGCCAAGGTAACAATTTCTGCCCGATCTTGATATTTCCCCTGGCGGGTTTCGTAACCGATCGCACGGGGTTCGCCTTCAAAAATAGCCATTGCACTACACCTTCCGAAGCATAAATTCCTCTCAAACTCTAGCCAAGGTAACAATTTCTGCCTGATCTTGATATTTCCCCTGGCGGGTTTCGTAACTGATCGCACAGGGTTCGCCTTCAAAAAACAGCAATTGCACTACACCTTCCGAAGCATAAATTCGACAATCAGCACTAGAAGAATTAGAAAATTCTAAAGTCAAATGGCCGCGCCATGCTGCTTCGGCGGGAGTTAGATTGGCAATTATTCCACAACGGGCATACGAGCTTTTGCCGATACAGATAACCGTAATATTATCTGGAACTTGTAACCTTTCCAGTGCCACTCCTAGCCCATAGGAATGAGCCGGAAGGATAAAGTAACTACCGCTATCGTCGGTATGCAGCGAAGTCGGTTCGAGATTTTGAGGATTAAAGTTTTTCGGATCGACTACAGTTCCAGGAATGTGGCGAAAAATGCGAAATTCTTTCGGCGACAGGCGGATATCGTAGCCATAGGAAGAAAGGCCGTAGCTGATTACAGGACGAACGGGTGAGTTCGGATCTGCCTGATATTTACGGACTAAATTTGGCTCAAAGGGAGAAATCATTCCCTGCTGTGCCATTTGAGCGATCCATTTATCGTTCTCGATCATCGTTCATGGTTGATTGTTCATTGCTTTCTCTCCCCATCTCCCCTCTCGCCCTCACGAAGAGCGATCGCGTCGAATTTCTGTAATTTGATCGGCAACATCGAGAATAGCTGGTGGCATATCGGGCCCGGTTAAGATGATATCGACATCTGAGGGGCGTTTTTCCAGAAAAGCTAAAACTTCTTTTTCCGGCAGCAAACCAAAGTTAATCGCTAAACTGACTTCATCTAGCACTACCAGAGAGTATTGCCCCTCTAGAACCGTTTTTTGAGTATGTTGCCAAAGTTGCAGCAAAGCATCGGTTTCTGCGGCATCGAGTTGAGGAGTATCGATACACCGAGGGAGGTTGCAGCGCAGCCAATCGAGGTTAAGTCCCAATCGCACCGGATGTTCGTGCCCTTGATGAATTCCTCCTTTGAGAAACTGCACCACTAGTACCCGCGTTCCTTGCCCGGAAATTCTCAGGGCTTGGGCCATAACGTTGGTAAAAAAGCTGCGGTGGGAGCAGGTAAAAACTTGGATCGATCCTTCCACCGTATAAGGTAGGGGAACCGATGAATTCAAAGCCCGACTTTCTAACTGTGCCACCATAGATTCAATACCAATGCGATCGCCTGCCATCTATTATCTGGACTTGGCGCATTCCTGCTGCTCTATCCGGCTATCAGACAACATCTAGCGTGTTTACTTGATGATTATCTTAGTCAAACACTAGATATGCGATCTAGTCAAGAGCTAATTCTCGCTCTTCAGTTTAAAAAGGGCCGCGATCGCAATGAATCTTAACGCGATGCTTCCCTAACTCCAGCCAAAGCGATCGCCCCTTAGAAGGGAAGATTAAAAAGTTTACAAATAATTTAGACTCGCTATAAATTTTTGAAAATTTGCTCAGTTACTTAGTAACTGCTTGGCTCGCTTCAATCTATATTGATAAACAGGCGAAGAACGAATATCCTCATCTAATTGGGCAATGATGTCGTCTAAAATTAATATATTTGCATCTGCCCGTTTGCATATTTTCTCGATTTCTGCTGCTCTTTCTTTAACTTTTTTAAGATCGGGAAGATTTGGATTATCTTTCATAATATATTCCAGTCCTGTTTGATTTCCTGAATGCTAGCGTTTAGGGCATCTACAGTAAGCTCCGCCTCTTCAATAGAACGAGCTAATAAATCTAGCATAGCAGTATTAGCTTTTGGTTGAGCTTTTACAATCTGGCGCAAAAGGGTGTAGAACCTTGAATAATAAGTATCTGCTCGTTCGTTAATATTCTGAAGCTGGTCTAGGTCTATTAATGTTGCCTCTGTCTCCCCGTACTGTTCTAGAATCAAGAATTCTGTAGCTGTTGCTTGATTCATAATGGTCAGCAATTGTTGCTGCAAGTTGAGAACAGCAACTATGGTTTCATCTGGTAATTGAGCCACTATAAGTCGATTTCTGAGGGTTTCAGAGCTAATTATCGATCGCAATCGCCTCACTTTGAAGATCTCATTTGCGAGAGAGCGCCTCTTCTATAGACGCTTGGCGATCGCCCTGTTGGAAGGAAAGATTAAGAATTTGGCTAACTAATTGGGGAAATGTTAGGTTAGCGATTGTAGATAAAGAGGGGGAATTTGTCAACTATCCCCGATAGGAAATATGAACAGTTTCATAAATGTGCGGCAGTCGTCGCGACTGTCTCGAAGAGTGCTGCAACTCGCCTCGTCCGCAGTAGCTTCGATGGCGATCGCAGGTGGCATCCAAGCGGTTAATCCAACTTTAGTAAAAGCCGACCAAGGGTCAAACACCGCAGCGACGGCAATGGCAGCCGAAGCCAAATCGGATGCAGTCGCAGAGCGAGCGATCGTCCAACGAGCAGAAATACCATTAATTCCGATTATTGTAGTGGGCGGTTTAGTCATCTTTTTGCCGCTATTCTTTGGCGGCTTAGTAGTGATCGGCGAACGGGAAGTAGGTATTGTCGTCAAGAAATTTACCGTCACGGGTAAAGGTCTACCGCCAGGGCGTTTGATTGCCCTCAAAGGTGAAGCTGGATATCAAGCCGATACCTTAGCACCAGGTTGGCACTGGGGTTATTGGCCTTGGCAGTATGCCATCCGCAAAGAATCCGTAACTGTAGTGCCTCAAAGCGAAATCGCTTTGCTGGTAGCCGCCGATGGCACATCCATTCCTCCAGAAAG
The DNA here is from genome assembly GCA_019359615.1 of Cyanosarcina radialis HA8281-LM2. Lineage (GTDB taxonomy): Bacteria > Cyanobacteriota > Cyanobacteriia > Cyanobacteriales > CCAP-1448 > Cyanosarcina > Cyanosarcina radialis. Next base: position 1,821 of record JAHHHA010000035.1, on the reverse strand, counting down.
AATTTTGGGGAAAGTGGTCGAGTGCGACAATTTCCAAGATGCGCGAAAATTCTTGCTCTCAGGGGGAGAAAAAGGTCGGCAATTGGGCTTTCTAACTGCTGGTACTTACCGGATTAACACGGCTTTATTCAAGGTGATTACTGCCGAGAATGCCACCAAAAATGACATGAGAGCCGAATTGTTGCGGGTGCATACAGTAGCATCGGATAAAGTAGGCATCGTCACCACCCTAGACGGCGCTCCCATTCCCGCTGGTGCGATCGCCGGGCCGATCGTTCCGGGACACGATAACTTCCAAAACGGTCAGAAATTCACCAATGGCGGCGGACAGAGGGGCTTGCAAGAGCAGATCTTGCTTTCTGGTTCTTGGAACCTCAATCCTTGGTTTGTCAATGTCGAACAAGTGCCAATGACCGAAATCCCTATAGGCTATGTAGGCGTGGTAATTTCGTTCGTAGGCAGTGCCCAACAAGATGTCAGCGGTGTGGCTTTTACCCATGGCAATTTAGTCAAGTCGGGAGACAAGGGCGTATGGGTAGAACCCCTTTACCCCGGCAAACACCCGCTCAACACGCGGATCATGAAGGTCGAATTAGTACCCACTACTAATATCGTCCTCAACTGGTCGGGGCGCACTGAAAGGCATAATTACGACAACAAACTGTCTTCGCTCACCGTGCGTTCTAGAGATGGGTTTGCCTTCGATTTAGAGATCGCTCAAATCATCCATGTCGGTGCGTTGGATGCTCCCAAGGTGATTTCTCGCGTCGGCTCGATGCAGAATTTGGTAGACCACGTATTAGAGCCAACTATCGGCAACTATTTCCGCAATTCGGCCCAAGACTATACCGTACTGGACTTCTTGAGCGCCCGCAGCGAACGCCAATCGGAGGCGGCTGAGTATATCAAAACCGCTTTACGCAGTTACGACGTACAGGCGATCGATACTTTAATTGGCGATATCGAACCGCCAGCGCAATTGATGCAAACTCAAACCGAGCGCAAAATTGCCGAAGAGCAGCGGAAAACGTATGAAGTGCAACAGCTAGCTCAAACCCAGCGCCAGCAACTGGTGCGGGAAACGGCTTTAGCCGACATCCAACAAGAGATGGTGAAATCGGAACAAAGCGTCAAGATGGCAGAGTTGAAAGCTAACGCCCAAATCAAGCAAGCCACTGGTGAGGCTGAGTCTACCAAGCTGAAAGCTGGTGCCGAAGCTGAAGGGATTCGGGCTACTGGTAATGCCAAAGCTGAAACCTATCGCGCTGGGGTAGAAGCTTTGGGAGAGCAAGGTTACACTGCCATGCAACTAATGCAGATTATCGGCGATCGCCAGGTGCGTTTAATCCCGGATGTTTTAGTTAGCGGTAATGGTGGCAGCAACGGTTTAGTAGATGGATTGCTGACGATGTTGCTGTGGAATCAAAATCGCAACGGCAAGCCGCCATCGGTAGCTGCTGCCGAACCTAATGGGGAGACAAATGTACCGCAGATAGAGCTTCCTCCAGTAGTACCGCCTGAGTTATTGGCGAACCTGCAAAATCGTCAGCCTAAACCGCCAAATGGATAAGTAGCGATCGCGCTTTTTGCTCTCACCCTAAATCCCCCTTAAAAAGGGGGACTTTGAGAGCTTCCCCCTCCTTGGTGTCAGCTACATGACGAGGGAACCTCGCCGCAACTCCCCCCCTTTTTAAGTAGGGAGAATTCATTAAATAGAGGAAAGAATGAGAACAACAACAATCATCTACTGTGGAGAGATAGACAGGGAATGAAGACAGGACTAACTGACAGCAGCAGGAGAGGAGAACGAATCGGAGGTCA
>JAHHHA010000034.1 GCA_019359615.1 Cyanosarcina radialis HA8281-LM2 | reverse complement strand
GTTAGATTATTGCCCGACTCAGGGGCATCGAAAGAGAGTCGTCGGGCGCGGGGAGTCCATGTATCCCGACGCTGAATCAGAGATTACAGCGCGGGACTTATTGCCCCCCGAACCCCCCATTAGTTAAAAGCCTTCTGTGTCATCCCTCACATTATCGCATATTGCTGGTGAGAAGCGAGGATCTATTGGCGAACTACGTCCCTTCGTTCGCCGCTCCTATCCCTCTCCAGGCTGCGAAGCGGAGCCTGGAGTCTCTCGGAAAAATTTGATGAAACGCACTAGTGAAACGATCGCTCTAAAATCTTCTCCCTACTTTGAGGTGCAATCGCTACCAGAATTATGGTCGATCGCCGCACGGCGTTTTGCCTCGGTGACGGCAGTTCGCGACCCTCGCAGTCAACTTAAAATCGAACTCACTTATGCCGAGTTGTACGAACAGATGCAATCCTTCGCCTCTGGGTTGCAGGCTTTAGGAATTCAAGTAACTTTAGCAGATTCCTTACCGCCGCGAGTGGTGCTGTTTGCCGATAACAGTCCCCGATGGCTGATTGCCGACCAAGGCATTATGCGATCGGGCGCGGCTAACGTAGTCCGGGGGGCACAGGCAGACCGCGAAGAATTGCTATTTATTTTGCAACAAAGCGATGCGATCGCCTTAGTGGTTCAAGATCTGGCACTACTCGATAAACTGCGGTCGGCATTAAACGATCTGCCGATTCAATTTGCTATCTTGCTCTCTGACGAACTTCCTCCAGAGGACTCGCTCAAAGTTCTCAACTTCACGGAGACGATCGAACTGGGTCGCTCTCGATCTTTGCAACCCGTCCGCCAAACTCGCGAAACCCTAGCGACACTGATGTACACCTCTGGCACGTCAGGCAGGCCCAAAGGAGTCATGCTGACCCACGGCAATTTGATGCACCAAGTCAATGGAGCCTTTACCGTCGTCCAACCGCAAGCTGGAGAGCGAGTCCTCAGCATTCTTCCCAGTTGGCACGCTTACGAGCGATCGTTTGAGTATTTCATCTTTGCCAACGGGTGTACGCAGATTTATACCAACCTCCGAATGGTGAGAACCGATCTCAGAGACTACAAACCTACCTATATGGTGGGCGTACCCCGGTTGTGGGAATCGATTTACGAAGGCATTCAGAAACAGTTTCGAGAACGATCGACCGTCGGGCAAAAACTAATTAATTTTTTCCTCAAGATCGGCCAGCACTACATTTTGGCCCGTCGCGATGCCAGAGGGTTGAATTTAGAACGGCTGGAGAGTTCCGAGCGTCAACGGGCGATCGCAGCCTGGAAAGCCTTTGTCCTAGACCCAATTCACAAACTCGGAGATAAATTAGTTTATCAAAAAGTCCGCGATGGGGTAGGCGGACAATTGAAATTTGTAGTTAGCGGGGGTGCTTCTATTGCCCAATACTTGGAAGACTTTTTTGAGATCGTTGGCATCGAAATTCTCGGCGGTTACGGACTAACTGAAACTGCACCGATTACCCACGTTCGTCGCCAGGAGCGAAATCTGCGAGGGGCTGATGGCGAACCCTTACCGGAAACTGAAACCCGTATTGTCGATCCAGAGACTCGCACGGACTTACCGATTGGCACCAAGGGACTAATTTTGCTGCGGGGGCCGCAAGTAATGACAGGATATTACAGAGATCCCGAAGCCACAGCGAAGGTCATCGACTCGGAAGGCTGGTTTGACACGGGCGACTTGGGCATGGTTACGCGCTACAACGATTTAATCGTCACGGGACGCGCTAAAGATACGATCGTCTTGACCAACGGAGAAAATATCGAACCGCAACCGATCGAAGATGCTTGTCTGCGAAGTCCATATATCGACCAAATCATGTTGGTCGGCCAAGATCGAAAACTTCTCGGTGCTTTAGTCGTCCCCAATCTAGAGCTAGTTGCAGAGTCGGTCAAGACCACCAATCTCTACAGTCCAGCAGTGCAAAACTTATTTCGGCAAGAGCTAAATCGACTGGTAAAAGAACGCCCTGTCTATCGTCCTCACGAGCGGATCGGTACTTTCCGACTTTTAGAGGAACCCTTCACGATCGAAAACGGCTGTCTCACCCAAAAACTGAGCCTGCGTCGCAATATTGTCATGGAACGCTACCAAGCGATCGAAAACGAAATGTTTGCAGAATAGAAAATCCCGATTGAGGAGGTTTCATGTTAGATCGATCGCCCGAACTATCTCCACACATTCTCCAAGCTGTCAGAGGCTTCATGGCTTTTGCCAACAATCCCAGTCAGACCGACGCTGTGTTCGATCTGGCCGATGGGCTGCGGCAGACCGATCTCTACGAGCAATTTCTCGAACGCGCGCATTCTCAACCTGCTGTCGATCGAATTATCCGAGAGCGCTATCTGGCTCCAGTTGACGATCTAGAACGATTGCTCGACGGTCCTCCAGACTCCTTGGGATACCAATATGCCGCTCAAATGAAGCGGATGGGTTTACGACCAGATTTTTATCCCCAGTTGGTAGTAGAAGATGACTACAGTTACATAGCTTTGCGCCTGCGTCAAACCCACGATATTTGGCACGCGGTGACGGGTTTCGGCACGGATTTAGCGGGAGAGGTAGGACTCCAAGCCTTCTTGCTAGCTCAAATGCGATCGCCCTTGGCAGTCGCGATTATGGCAGGATCGGCGATGTATGCCCTAAAATCTTCAACTCCTCTAAGTCCTTTGGTCGATCGCATACACCAGGGATGGCAGATGGGGGAGAAAGCGAGTCCGTTTCTGGCTCAGAAATGGGAAGAAAACTGGGAAAAATCGTTATCCGAGTGGCGGGACGACCTCAATGTTGAAGCTGTATAGCAAGATCGATCTAGCTGTTCTTAGGAGGGTTGAATTATGATGATGCAATCGCGCCGGATGGTTTTACAAGGCTTAGTCGCCAGTTCTGTAGTTATCGGTTTCGATCTAGTCGATCGAGAGTGGGTCACAGCCGCTAATGCTACCTCTAGGTCGATCCAAATCCCAGGACTCGACGGCGTGCTTTACATCGACGATGCCACTCGGAGGGCTGTAGCTGACGATTTCGGTCATATCATCCATCGTCAACCGCTAGCCGTCCTTCAACCTGGCTCCGTTGAAGATATCGTCCGCCTCATCCGTTTTGCTCGCCAGTACCGGATTCGAGTTGCCGCTAGAGGTCAAGGTCACTCGTGTTACGGTCAATCCCAGGTAGAAGCGGGAGTCGTCATCGATCTCAGTTCCCTGAACCAAATTCACGCCATCGGCAGCGATCGAGTCGAGGTCGATGCTGGCGTACTATGGAGTCAATTGCTCCGAGCGACTTTACCCCAAGGTTTGACCCCACCCGTACTGACCGACTACCTAGAATTATCGATCGGCGGTACTTTGTCGGTCGGGGGCATCGGCGGCGCTAGCCATCGCTATGGAGTGCAGGTAGATAATGTTCTCTCCTTACAAGTAGTCACTGGGGAGGGCAAACTAGAAACTTGTTCCCGTTACCAAAACCGCGAGTTATTTCAAGCAGTTTTAGCTGGGTTAGGTCAGTGTGCGATTATCGTTCGCGCCACCATTAGGTTGATTCCAGCGGCAACTCAGGTGCGGGTTTTTCAGTTGTTTTACGATAACTTGACTAATTTTACTTACGACCAAACCTTACTAATTAGCGATCGCCGCTTTCAGTATGTAGAAGGTCAAATAGTTCCCCGCGATGGCGGGGGATGGCGCTACCTACTAGAAGCTGCCAGCTTTTACACTCCGCCCGCTCTCCCCAACGAGCGCCTGCTGCTAATTGGATTGAACTACATTCGGGGGCAAGAACTGATAGAAGATAAGTCTTACTTTGATTTTCTCAACCGCTTGGCTCCCACGGTCGAATTTCTCAAATCGATCGGGGTGTGGTCTTACCCCCATCCTTGGATTAACCTATTTATTCCTGGAACCGCCGTCGTTAATTACATCGACCAGTTAGTGGCAACTTTAACCCCAGCCGATACGGGTCAAAGCCCCGTCCTCTTGTATCCCGTCAACACGAGCAAGTTCAAGCTGCCGCTGTTCCGAGTTCCCAGAGAGCCGATCGCTTTTCTGTTGGCGATCTTGCGCACGGCCGTACCGCCAGATGCAGCTACGGTTCGGCGTTTAGTTGCCGACAACCGCCGACTGTTTGAGTCGAACCGCGATCTCGGCGGTTATCGATATCCCGTGGACGCAATTCCTTTCTCTCGATCTGATTGGCGACAGCATTTTCAGCCATTTTGGGGCAGATTTGTCAGTGCTAAACGTCGCTTCGATCCGCACCAGATTCTTACACCCGGTCAGGGCATTTTTTGAGATTTAACTGCCAGGGCATAAATTCATCGATGCTGGGCAGCGAAATATAATTAGCAAAAAGTTATTTAAGCTTGAAGAAATAATTGGCTTTGTCCTAATTACCAATTATTTTATACAATGCTTGTTCAGCTTTATTGAAAGTTATCTTGCCTTTTGTTAAGTTTGCAAGCGTTAAAAATACTATTATGACTTTAAGTATTCGCGCTTAAAGCGGCTGTTATTTGTTCGGATATGGTCAAAGGATTAAATGGTTTGTTGATGACGCTTTTCACTCCTAGTTCAGCAAACTTTTGTTCGATAAATCTGCCTCTAGCTGTTAGTAAAATTACCGGAATGTCGCTCGCAATCGGCTCGGATCGCAATCGTTCTAAAGTTGTCAATCCGTCTATGTCTGGCATCATGACATCCAAAATAATGGCATCAGGTCGATCTCTTTGAGCTAGGCTGAGTCCTTCACTGCCAGAAGCAGCCATTATGACTTGCCATTTCCCCGTAATTTCCAAACAGGTTTGAATGAGTTTACGAATATCAGCTTCGTCATCAATTACTAAAATTTTCTTGGTGTCCACTGTTATTTTTCCCCCGATCGCTCCATTTAATTAATTATTCTATTGCTGCGGGCGATGGTTCGCTAATTCCATCGTTAAGGCTTGGTGATTGCTTGAAGAATCTACCAGCAAAGCTACCAACAACGAAAAGACCTAAGCTGATGGCGATCGATATGAAGACGAGAAACACCATGTTGCTGGGACGCGAAGGTTTCATCAGACGAACTATCTAGAAATACAAATTCTTCTGGAGAGATGTGTGTATTTTCTAGTTAGGACTATTTAGGTGGAAAAGTCGAGGAGAAATAATACCATTTATCAAAAGTAGTCGGAGACATTCTTAATCCAGTCCAGATATCCCGTCACTCCGTGTCGTCACTACTCCCATGAGGATATACGTCGCTTGGGAGAGTCCCGGATAGCTAGGGGGAAATACACTGCCAGTAAAGGTCCACAAGACTAAAAAGAAAATGCCCAACTCCTACTCGATCGTAGAGGCTGGGGAAGACTGCATGAGGAAAAATTAAGTCTAGGATTGATACCTTTAAAGTTAAAGCGTAAAAGTGGAAAAGTCGGGGAAAAATTACGATTTTCAAAGGCAAATGATGTTAAGAATGGCGCGATCGAGTTGGAATCGCTACAGCATCGCCGTCATAACTGTGGTCGTAGCGTTGATACTAACTCGCTCGATCTGGGAGCTAACCGCACCCCATTTGTATCCTCTGTTTCTGGCTGCTGTGATGGTGAGTTCTTGGTACGGCGGCATCGTACCGGGATTGGTTGCCATTGCTTTAGCTGTCGTCTGCGTTTACTTTTTTATCCCTCCGCTTTATTCGCTAACCGTCGATCGAGTTGACACCATCGGCGGATTAGTCCAATTTGTGCTGGTGGCATTACTGCTCGTCTTCCTCAACGCTAGATTGCGCTCTGCCCAACAGCGAGCCGAACGTCATGCTATAGAAGCGCGACACAACTACGATCGCCTGCGTCAAAGCGAAGAACGCTATCGTTTGTTAGTAGAAGGATTGACCAACTATGCTGTTTTCATGCTAGATCGCAACGGTCTAATTACGAGTTGGAATGCCGGAGCGGAGAGGATTTTAGGCTATCGAGAAGCAGAGATTATCGGTCAGCCTGTATCGCGGATTTTTACCCCAGAAGCGATCGCGCAGCGCATACCAGAGCAAGCCCTCAAAAATGCGGCAACTAAAGGAATGTCTAAAGACGAACGCTGGCACGTCCGCAAAGATAATTCGCGATTTTGGGCAGATGGCTTTATCACTGCTGTACGAGATGAAGCTGGAAATTTACGCGGCTTTGCTAAGATTTTGCAGGACTTAACCGATCGCAAACAGGCAGAGGAAGAACGGGAGCAATTACTAAGGAGGGAACGAGCCGCCCGTGCCGAAGCCGAAGCTGCCAACCGTACCAAAGACGATTTCTTAGCGGTGGTTTCCCACGAACTCCGCACCCCCATGACCGCGATCGTCGGTTGGGCTGGGATGTGGCGCGCGGGTATGCTAGACGAGGAGAGAACGGCTTTAGCAATTGAAACGATCGAGCGGAATGCTAACTCGCAGATGCAACTGATCGAAGACCTGCTCGATATTTCGCGCATTGTTAAAAGCGAAATATCGCTAAATTTTAGTCGAGTTGATTTGGTCAGAGTGACAATGGCAGCAATTGAAGCCATGCAGCCAGCGGCAGATGCTAAGGGAATTCATTTAGAGTTGAAGATCGCTCCAGTTGAGGAAGTTTCTTCCCCATCTTTCTTAGTTAGAGGAGATCGCGATCGCCTGCAACAGGTGGTATTGAATTTACTTTCCAATGCCATTAAGTTTACCCCCCAAAGTGGGCGCGTCGAGGTGCGATTGTCGCTCGTCGATAAAACAACGACTCGCTACGCTCAAATTCAAGTCAGCGATACGGGAGTGGGAATCGCCCCTGAGTTTCTGCCTCATGCGTTCGATCGCTTCCGTCAAGCAGATAGTACGAGTGCGAGAGCGAGTAAGGGTCTGGGTTTAGGACTGGCGATCGCGCATCATTTAGTCAAGCTTCACGGCGGTATTATTGGAGTAGAAAGTCCGGGTAAAGGACAAGGGGCTACTTTTACAGTCAGGCTACCTGTTTGGGAAAAATTGGAAGAGGTAGCGGAAGTAGAGGGAGAAAGGGCAGATACTACTATTTCTCTGACTGGTTTGCGGGTGTTGGTTGTAGACGACGATCGGGACGCGCGGCAATGGATGAGAGTAGTCCTCGAAGAACGTGGAGCAGAAGCGATAGCGGTGGGTTCCGTAGGCGCGGCACTCGAAGTCCTCGAACAGCAAAGACCAGATGTATTGGTCAGCGATATTGGGATGCCAGGAGAAGACGGCTACACCCTCATCCGTAAACTTAGAGAACTCGAACCAGAGATCGGAGGGCGCATACCTGCTGTTGCTCTCACGGCGTATGCTAGGGTAGAAGACTACCAAAAAGCTTTAGCAGAAGGCTTTCAGTTACACATTGCTAAACCGATTAGAGCGGCCGAGTTGGTGGCGATCGTCGCTAGCCTAGCCAGAAGAGATTGATAGATGCGATCGCCTCGCTTACCGCTCAAACAGACGTGCTAGAGCGCGTCTAGATCGTTGGCGAACAATCTTGTAGGGCAGCCGGGACGGCTATCCCACAACTGATGAGAGAAACGCTATAAGTAGGTCAGCCTGAATATTTATTGTTCAGGCAAGTCAGAAGTCAGAAGTCAGAAGTCAGAAGTGAAGAGGGTTTTGGACAACTTTACTTTTTGTTACATACTTAGTTTTTTTTGCACCTTTCTACTTATATCCTATCTTTTACTGCTTTTGGTGGAGGTCGAGAGAAACTAAAGAACTTATTACAGGTGTAAGTAGAAATTTTGCTACCGCTGGCAAGTAGCTCTTTTAAAAACAACTCTTACATCATGAGAATTTTAGTAGTTGAAGATGATAACTATATAGCCCAAGCTATTGCTGAGACATTGGGCAAACAGCAGCATTATTTAGTCGATGTCGCTGCTGATGGCCGCAATGGCTGGGAATTAGCAACAGCATTTCACTACGATTTAATTTTGCTTGACGTGATGCTGCCAGAAATAGATGGCATTAGTTTGTGCGGGCAACTGCGGCGAGAAGGTTATCAAACGCCCATTCTCATCCTTACGGCTAAAGATACCAAAACTGACAAAGTTAAAGGATTAGATGCAGGTGCAGACGATTACGTTGTCAAACCCTTCGATTTTTCAGAGTTATTTGCTCGGATTCGCGCCCTGCTGCGTCGGGGAAATTCCCCTCTGCCAGCAGTGTTAGAGTGGGAACTTTTGCGTCTCGATCCGAGTAGCTGTCAAGTTACCTATGACGATCGAGTTTTGCACGTCACCCCCAAAGAATATGCTTTTCTAGAGCTTTTCCTTCGCAACAGCCAGCGGGTTTTCAGTCGCAGCGCGATCGTCGAGCTTCTGTGGCATCTCGAAGAGCCTCCCCAAGAAGATACGATTAAGTCGTATATCAAAAGCCTGCGGCAGAAACTCAAAGCCGCCGGAGCGCCAACCGATTTAATCGAAACGGTGTACGGTTTGGGCTATCGCCTGAAGCCGCTATCTGACGGGCAATCTTCCCATCAAGAGCCGAACGAGCCAAATCTCAGCGCCATGAAGCAGCAAATTTTGCTGGCAGTGGCTAAATTTAGAGAAGCCCTCAAAGCAGAAATCGGCGATCGCTTAGAAGTTTTAGAACGGGCGATTAAAGCTTTAAGCAACGATTCGCTCTCGCCCCAACTCCAACAACAGGCAGAGCAACAAGCACATAAACTGGCAGGGACTTTAGGAAGTTTTGGGTTTGCTGAAGGTTCCCGACTGGCGCAAGAAATAGAGGATCTTTTTGGGGAACCAAATTGCTGCCCTCGAACTCAGGCTCAACGACTAGCTCAACTGGTTAAAGAATTACACCGTCAAATCGCGATCGCTCCAACTGAATTTCATGAGGCAGAGGCTATGCCAGTATAACAATCCTATTTGATTCCTCAACAGCCCTCACCCCCAACCATTTTTCTGTAGAGACGCGAGATCTCGCGTCTTTACATGGGAGAGGGGAGTCGAAAAGTTTACAACTCATTTAGGATTTCTATCTCTTTCTGAAGAGATAGAAATGAGAATTCGCCAACGAATTCGAGCCAAGTTTGGCACTGTAGGAATAAGCGCGATCGCTATTGGCGAACTCAACTAATCGAACTGCCAGAAGTTCTGGGCATCGATGCGATCGACCATTCTGGAATGCTAATTCGCGTGTGGATTAAAACCCGACCCCTACAGCAATGGAGCGTGGCGCGCGAATTCCGCTGTCGCCTCAAGCTGGCGATGAAAGAAAAAGGCATAGAAATTGGCACTCCTCAAGAGTTTTTGCACTTTAGAGATCCTTTGACATTAGACGGTTCTATTGCCCAAAGTAATAGCCGCTGAAGTTTTTAATTCTCCACGAGTTTTCCACTATTTGGGTTTAGACTTTTTTCAAAAGTTAGTTCTTAAATGTAAAGATGTTTAAATCGTTTTGCCAACCTTCTGTCAGTTCGGGGTTACTCGCCGTGGGATTGACAACAGCAATTTTCGGCTGGTCTTCTGTTCCCGCTGGGGCAGCAACTTTTCCCGATACTGAAAACCATTGGGCGCGTCCATTTATTGAAAGACTGGCTCAGAAAAATATTGTCGCTGGGTATCCCGATGGTACATTTCGACCGAATCAAACGGTCGATCGCGATGAATTTGCTGCGATCGTCCGTCAAGCTTTTAACCAGGAGCAACGACGGCAAATAGCTAGCGGCAGCGTCTATAAAGATGTTCCTCAAGGCTACTGGGCATCAAATGCCATTGAAGAAGCCTACGAAATGGGATTTATGTCTGGCTATCCCGGTGGCTACTTCCGTCCCCAACAGCCCGTTTCGAGAACGGAAGCTTTAGTATCGCTGATGCGAGTAATCGATCCGCCTACTAACCCACCAGTAGCATCCACCAGCGATCGCAACCAGCCTGTCCAGGCAACTACCCGCCAGCAACCTCAGCGTCGCCGTCGTGGCTCGATGATGCCTGTAGGATTTGTGTCTTTAATGCAGCCGTTGGTGACAACTAACAAAGCTCTCTCAGCACTTACTTCCCCGCAGACTGCGAGAACCAGTTCCCCGCCCGCAAGTCCATCTAGTGGAACTCCTCCATCGTTTGCCTTGAGTAACTATTACACCGATGCCAACAACATTCCATCATATGCTGTCGATGCAGTGGGAGAGGCAACCAAGGCCAACATTGTCGTCAGTTATCCCAATACCGATCGTTTTTATCCCAATCGACCCGCCAGTCGGGGAGAGGTGGCAGCTTTTATCTATCAAACCTTGGTCGGTCAAAATCGGGCAGAACCGCTGGCTGAAAATGTCGAAGCGTCTAAATACATTGTCACCCCTGAAAACAAGTGATACCAAATCCGGTTTTCAGACTCCCCAAAACAGCCCTCACCCCCAACCCCTCTCCCAAGAAGAGGGCTAACGTGTATACACATCTGGCCCTCACCCCCTCAATCCCCCTCTCCGATAAAAGAAACTTCCATTTCCCTCTCCTCGTAGGAGAGGGCAGGGTGAGGTGGGCGAGGGGGAAGAAAGACCAAAATTTGACTTTCTCCCCTTCTCCCAAGCTTGGGAGAAGGGGCCGGGGGATGAGGGCAAGCCACGTCCAGCCAATCTAGTGGGACTTATGTATACACGGTAGCAAGAAGAGGGAGAGGGGAGCCGAAGGCTCCTTTGAGGGCAAAGTGGAAAGTAGGTTTTGGTAATCGGATTTGGTATGACAAACAATTTTAGATTTTGGATTAAAAAAATATCCATTGACGAAACATTCGGTTTTCCACGAGTTTTCCACGATTTGAGCTTAGGAATGAAATAACTAACAAAATCGGTGGGAATAACCATGGTAAATATTTTCGATCGAAGCTCGCACTTACCTTCTAAAAAGGAATTTGCGGGCAATCTTCGCCCTATCAGTCGCATTAGCTACTGGATACATTTATTACTAGGTACTGCCTCTGGGATTACTTTGTTATTAGTGGCCTTTAGTCGCGGTTTCACCAATGAAAGTAGAAGTATTTTCATCGGTTTTAGTATTTTTCTAGCCGTGGCTGCTCTAATCGCAGTGGGATTTAGAGTTTACTGGGCTTTACGCTATACTCGCATGGCTAAACGATTGCAACAGCCAGATCCAACTTTACATCCTAAGAGAGAGGAAGTTATTCGCGTTCTCCGTATAGGCTTAATCGTTAGTTTAGCCGGATTAGTGTTAGCTTTTGGGGCATCGGAAATTACGACGGTAGCAGTATTGGCAAAATCGCTAGCACAACCGCAAGGAGTCGCCGTCTACGACCCAGAAAAGATCGTCAGAGGAATGGATCTTTTTTTAATACTTGCTGATGTGAATTTAATTGGCGCTCACATTCTTGGTAGTGTTGCTTCTCTAGGATTGCTCGATTGGATAACAAAAGAGTAATTCGCTGAAAAGATGGGGATTTTTCCACGAGTCTTCCACTATTGAAGTTTAACTTCAAACTAAGAACGATGTGCGTTGCACTGCAATTAGAATCGTTTTTCTTCCAGCGATCGCTCTAATCATCTCATTCTGAGGCGAGGCATTTTAACTAAAAGATGCCAAAGGCAAAAAGTTTGACTCTCCATTAATTACACCACTGCAAAAAAGGAGATTATCATGAATCGTTTATCTCGTTTGGCATCAGCCAGCGCCGTTTTCCTAACTTTTGGGTTGATAACGGGTACAGTTACCCCGAATGCGATTTCTCTAACCGCTTCAGCCCAAGAAACTCAACCAACTAGTCCCACTCAAACACTGCCTCCACCAACATCAGCTAACTTTCCCGACGTAGCTTCCGATTACTGGGCCCGACCCTTTATTCAAGGGTTAGCGGCGAGAAATATTATTACTGGCTTTCCCGACGGCAATTTTAGACCGGAAGAACCAGTCGATCGGGCGGAATTTGCGGCCATGCTGGCTAACGCTTTTGAGGGTAATCCCACTCGGCAGTTAACTGAAAATCAATTTAGCGACGTTCCCGGCGATTACTGGGCGACTTCTGCCATTAGAGAAGCTTACGAAACCGGATTTTTGTCTGGCTATCCTAATGGTGAGTTTCGACCGAATCAAGAAATTCCTAAAGTGCAGGCGATCGTCGCTTTGGCAAATGGTTTAAATTTGACCAGTGCCAATCCAGCTTCAGGGGATCTCAACACTTACTACACCGACGCGAACGCCATCCCAGAATATGCAGTAGGGCCTGTAACAGTTGCCACCCAAGGCAATTTGGTGGTTAATTATCCCAACGTCCAACAACTCAATCCCAATAGATCGTTAACTCGTGCGGAAGCCGCAGCCCTGATCTATCAAGCTTTAGTCAGGTCGGGACAAGCACCACCTATAGCCAGTAACGAGACAGCCGCTAGTTACATCGTCGGTACTGGTATAGGCGGAGATGCACCTACTTCACCTAGTGCTGGCAATAACAATATCGTAGCTGTGGCTAGTGGCAACCAATCTTTTTCCACCCTGACTCAGGCGTTGCAAGCGACAGAACTCGCCCAGCAATTACAAGGACAAGGACAGTACACCGTTTTCGCGCCCACGAACGAAGCTTTTGCCGCTTTGCCGCCGGGAACTCTCGACAGGTTATTGCTGCCAGAAAATCGAGCCACTCTGACCAGAATCTTGAGATATCACGTAGTTCCCCAAGCAGTGACGGCTAGCGAACTTCGCTCTGGAGAAGTGCAAACTCTTGAAGGCAGCAATCTCAATGCCAACGTCCAAGGGAATAACATTGAGATCAACAAAGCTAGCGTGGTTACTCCCAATATTGCAGCTAGCAACGGGGTGATTCATGCCGTTGACGAAGTGTTGCTTCCCCCCGATCTAGATTTATCTCAGTTGGAGCAACCGCGATCGCAAAATCAAGGCCAAACCAATGCCACTATTCAACCGAGGCTCAACTACCTGGGTGTCGGAGGCAATATTGGGATCGGTGGCGACTCGGCCATTGGAGAAGGTAGCTTTGCCGTTTATGGCAAAGTGGGATTGACCCCCAACATTTCAGCTAGGCCCGCAGTAGCGATCGATGACGATCCGACCATCCTGATTCCCATCACTTATGACTTCAATTTTCGCACCGTCGATCCGATCGAGGGCGAAGCGGTAGCTCCTTTTCCCGTCCAGCCTTTTATCGGCGGTGGTGTTGGGATTTCATTTAACGACGATACCGATGTCGGCCCCTTAATTACAGGCGGTGTCGATGTGCCTCTGGGAGACGATCTGATGCTGACTGGAACTGCTAACGTGCTGTTCCTCGACGATACGGATATCGGGCTAATGCTCGGTGTCGGCTACAGATTCTAGGAATTTTCAAGTTATCGGTTTGAAGTTCGGCCTTTTAGATCCCCCTAAATCCCCCTAAATCCCCCTTAAAAAGGGGGACTTTGAGTTCTTTTCCCCCTTTTGAGTTTTTTTCCCCCTTTTGAGTTCTTTCCCCCCCTTTTTAAGGGGGGCTAGGGGGGATCGACGAGGGTGTTAGGCATCAAAACTAAAGATATGTATACACCGTAGCCGAATGGGAGAGGGGACGGGGGTGAGGGCTGGATTAGATGCTACTCCCAATTTGTCACTCTCAAGCAACGAACATTTCAAGGCAGAGTCAATCCAAAATCCTTTCATCCAAAATCTAAAATCGAATGACTCGCTCCCCTAACGATCGACCTCAATCTAGTTCTAATCGGCGTTTGTGGCTGCTAATCTTCACCCGTACCAGCATCGCTCTCGGTGGAATTCTGCTGGTCGCCATCATTGCAGGCGTTTGGTACGCTCGGAATTTTATTAACAACAGGCTAGGACCGTTATTAGAAAGCAATTTGGAGCAATTACTAGGAAGACCTGTAGAAATAGGCGAAGTAGAGCGTTTTTCTTTTAATAGCCTGCGATTCAATTCGGCAGCCATCCCTGCCACTCCTAACGATCCAGACCGAGTAGTTGCAGAAGCAGTAGAAGTGAGGTTCGATCTGTGGCGACTCGTGACTAACCGCACTCTAGGGCTGGATGTGACCTTATTTAATTCCGATGTTTACCTCGAACAGGCACAAAACGGTCGCTGGGTCGATACGGAAATTCAGACTCAAGCAGGGGAAGAAACCGATTTCATCGCGATCGATCTAGAGACGATTCGGGCGGAAAATGCCGACCTAGTGTTAGTGCCAAATCCCGAACCCGACAGACCCCAAGGTGCAGTGGCGATCGCTCAGGTAGATGCAACTGCTCGCTTTTTGGAGCAGGATCGAGGGATTGGCTTTGAAGTTAGCGGTCAACCGACTACAGGCGGCAAAATCGTTGTTAATGGCGAGTATACCCCAGCGTCGGAACAAACCAAACTGGCGATCGCCGGACAAAACATCTTAGCTGCCGATGTCAGCCGCTTAATAGATTTGCCCGTCGATTTGCTGGCAGGTCGCGCCGATGCCAACTTAAAAGTCCAATTGCAGCCTAACCAAGAGCAACCTGTAATTGTAGGTAAGGCTAGCTTGAACGATGTCACGGCTCAAATTGCCGATCTACCGCAAAGATTTGTCAATACTCAAGGAAAACTGTTATTTCGATCGTGTCAGATTTCATCCGGTTTTAAAAACCTTGAAACCCAGCCCTCACCCCCTTCCCCTCTCCCAAGCTTGGGAGAGGGGTGCCCGCTAGGGCGGGGTGAGGGCAAACCAGGTGATGCTAAGCGGATTTCGTATCAAAATATTGCTCTAGAAAATTTTTCTACCAGCTATGGGGCAATTCCGGTTCGGCTCGATGGGTCGCTCAATACGCTCAAAGGTTACAACCTTTCGGGTCGAGTCCAACCTGTGAGCGTCAAAAATTTGCTCGGTACTTTAAATGTCGATTTGCCCTTTCCCACGGCGGGCACGGCCAGAGCCGATCTGCGCTTGCAAGGAGCGATCGATCGACCGATTCTCACGGGCAATGTTAGCACTATTAATAACGCCACCGTCGATCGCCTTGCATTTAGAAACATTGGCGCTAGCTTTCGCCTGATCCCAGAACAGCTTACCCTGGCTAATATTCGTGCTACGCCAGTCGTCGGGGGTTTGGTAACTGGTAGCGGTCGGATCGATTTAGAAAACCGAAACCAACTCGTTCTCAACTTTCAGGCAAGTAATGTACCAGGAAATGCGATCGCGCGGACCTACGGCGCTGACCCGGAATTTACCATTGGTGCGGTTGCGGCTACGGCCCGGATTTCGGGAACCCCAGGTAACATCAGAACTGTAGCCCAAGTAAGAGCGCCCAATGCTGCTTACCCAGGTCAAGCGGAAGTTGTCGTTACTAATGAAGGAACTACCCTGATTAGAGATGCTGCTTTTCAAGTAGCAGGCGGTAGGGTGCAAGGTAGCGGTCAAATCCGTAACGGCGAGTTTCAAGCAGTTGTCGATGCGGCTAACGTCGCTCTGAACCAGTTGTCGCCCGATTTACGAGGACAGTTAAATGCTAATTTGCGCTTGTCGGGAACATCTTTCGATCTATCCAATATCCAAGCCCAAGGACGGGTACGTTTTTCTCAAGGAATAGCCGTCGTCGAACGGCCCCTGACGGCACAAGTAAGATGGAACGGTCAGCAGATTATCGTCCAAAATGCCACTGCGCCAGGGGTAAACGCCAGCGGTACTATTGGGGTGCGATTGGAGGGAGAACAAGCACCGCAAATCGCTGGGTTGAATCTCAACGTCCAGGCCAATAACTATAACCTGCAAGCTCTCGATTTAAATCTCCCTGAAGCTCTTGACCTGGCGGGTACGGCAGATTTTACCGGGCGAGTAACTGGTACTGCTAACGCTCCCAATGCGGTGGGAGATATCCGACTGCAAAACCTGCAACTTAACGATATAGAGTTCGAGCCAATCTTAACCGGAAATTTAAATTATCAAGCCGAAGGGCAGACAGAATTGCAAGTCAGCGGCCAGCAAGATCGAATTGCTTTGGTTTTAGATCCTGACAATATTATTAACTTAGATTCTGCTTTTGCACTAGCAGGAGGCAGGGTGCAAGGTAGCGGTCAAATCAGTAACGGCGATTTTCAAGCGGTTGTCAATACTGCTAACGTCGCTCTTAACGAATTCTCCCCCGACTTACGAGGAGAGTTAGATGCTAGCTTGCGCCTGTCGGGAACATCTTTCGACCTAGCCAACATCCAAGCCCAAGGACAGGTAAGTTTTTCTGAAGGAATAGCCTTAATCGAAGAACCCCTGACGGCACAAGTGCAATGGAATGGCGATCGCATTATCGTCCAAAATGCCACCGCACCAGGGTTGAATGCCAGCGGTACTATTGGGGTGCGATTAGAGGGAGAACAAGCACCGCAAATCGCCCAATTAAATCTCAACGTCCAAGCAGATAATTACGACCTGCAAGATCTGGGTTTAAATCTGCCCGGTAATATCGCCCTGGCGGGGACGACAGATTTCACTGGTAGGGTAACTGGCACTCCTAACGCTCCCAACGCTGTAGGAGATCTCCAGCTACAAAATCTCACGGTTAACAATTTAGCCTTCGAGCCAGTCTTAACTGGAAATTTAAATTATCAAACCGGACAGCGGACAGCACTGCAAGTTAGCGGGCAGCAAGATCGAATTGCTTTGGTTTTAGATCCCGACAATCGCCCAAGTTCGTTTTTGATTCGACGGGATGAGGCTGTAGCCAGCGCTAGAACTCAAAACGGCAATCTGATTGTCAACGTCGAAGACTTTCCCGTTGCCGTGTTGAGAAACGCGATTCCAGGGGATGCCGTGCAGAATCTCGACTCGATCGCTGGGGATGTATCTGCTAGCTTAGTCATCGATCTAGGGGAGGATATCGCCGATTCTACAGTGGTTGGGGACGTAGCGATCGCTCAACCGAGACTGGGAGGAATTGCCGCAGAGGCATTCCGAGCTAATATTAGCTATCAAGATGGCGATTTAACCTTGCGCGGTGGTGAATTACTGCAAGGAGACAGCCGGGTCGCCCTCAATGGCAATTTCCAAGCTGGAGGGGCGTTTCAAGCGGTTGTCGATGCTGCTAGCGTGCCGCTCAACCAGTTTTCGCCCGACTTACGCGGAGAGTTAACTGCCAATTTGCGCCTGTCGGGAACCTCGTTCGATCTATCCAGCATCCAAGCCCAAGGACAAGTTCGTTTTTCTGAAGGATTAGCTTTAATCGAAGAACCCCTGACGGCACAGGTGCGATGGAACGGCGAACAAATTATCGTCCAAAATGCCACCGCACCAGGGTTAAATGCCAACGGCACTATTGCGCTGCAATTAGAAGGAGAACAAGCACCCCAAATCGCCGGACTTAATCTCAACGTTCAGGCCGACGATTACAACCTGCAAGATCTGGGTTTAAATCTGCCCGGAAATATCGCCCTGGCGGGGACGACAGATTTCACTGGTAGGGTAACGGGCACTCCTAACGCTCCCAATGCGGTGGGAGATATCCGGCTGCAAAACCTCCAAGTTAACGATTTAGCGTTCGAGCCAGTTTTAACCGGAAATTTAAATTATCAAGCTGGAGCAGGGGCACAATTGCAAGTCAGCGGCCAGCAGGATCGAATTGCTTTGGTTCTCGGCCCCGATAATCTTCCGTCTGCATTCTCGATCCGACGGGATGAGGCTATAGCCAGCGGCAGAACGGAAAATGGCAATCTCATCGTCAATATCTCAGATTTTCCCGTCGCCGTCCTCAGAAATGCAATTCCAGGGGCTGCTTTGCAGAATTTAGACGGGAATGTATCTGCCAACTTAACGAGCGATCTGGCCGAGAATATTGCCGAGTCTACAGTCTTTGGTGACGTGGCGATCGATCGACCGAGAGTAGGTACAATTGCCGCAGACGAATTCCAAGCCAACATTCGCTATCAAGATGGCAACCTGACCTTAAGCGCAGGTCAATTAATTCAAGGAGACAGTCGGATCGCGATCGATGGCGGTTTGCAAGCCGGAGGCGAGTTTCAATTCCAAATTGACTTAGCTTCTGTCAGAATCGAGCGAGTTTTGCCAGCCCTGGGGAACTTCGGGTTTACAGATGTTGCTAGCGGGCCCCAACCTGACGAACTCGCGGGAGCGGAAACCCTGGAAAATATCTCTGCTGGCGTGCCCGACGCTTCTTTATTGAATCAACTGCGTCGGTTTACAGAAATCCAAGTTTTGCTAGCACAACAACGGCGACAAAGGGAGCGAGAAACCACTTTACCCCCCCTGACAGCGTTAAATGGCACTATTGGCGGCGAAATTACCGTCTCTGGCTCTTTGCAAACAGGGATACAGCCTACTTTCAATGCCAGCTTCGAGCTTATCGGACAAGATTGGGAGTGGGGAGAGTATACCATTGACGAAGCGATCGCCCAAGGCACTTACAACGACGGTACTTTGACCTTACAACCTTTACGCATCGATCTAGATGAAGGTGCGATCGCTTACAGCGGCCAGTTAGGTCAAGAAGCACTAACCGGACAAGTGCAAGTCCAACAACTACCAGTAGAACTCATAGAACCATTCTTACCGAATCGATTGCCCGTGCAACTCGACGGGAGATTAAACGCCTTGGTTAACTTAGCAGGCAGTTTAAATAATCCCAGCGCCACCGGAGAAATCGCCTTGGTTGAGGGAACGATAAACGATCGCGCCTTGGAAACCGCACAACTCAACTTTACTTACGACGACGCGCGGTTGAATTTCGACAGCACTCTTGGGGTAGCCCAGACGCAGCAGCCAGTAGAAATTACGGGCAGTATTCCCATAGCGTTGCCCTTTGCTGCTGTCGAACCCGATAGCGATCGAATTAGCCTGCGAGCAAACGTGCGAGATGAAGGCTTGGCCTTATTAAATTTATTTACCGACGCAGTAACTTGGGTAAACGGTCAGGGGCAACTCAATGTAGAGGTGGGAGGAACTTTAAACCAGCCGATGGTCATGGGAACTGTGGCGGTGGAAAATGCCACTCTCAACGCCCAAGCGTTACCCGAACCCCTCACCAACGTCACGGGCACGGCTCGATTTAACAGCGATCGCCTTATCGTAGAAGGCATTCAAGCTCAATATAGTACCGGGCAAGTGATGGCTGAAGGCATTTTACCCATTTTTGCCAGCGCACCAGCCCAACAGTTAGCGGCCAATAATCCCTTGACTGTATCTCTAGTTGACTTAGATCTCGATCTCAATGGACTCTATGAAGGCAGTGTTAGCGGCAATGTCGTCATTACCGACACGGTTTTATCTCCCGATCTTGGCGGTGCAATCCGGTTGAGCGACGGTGAGGTATCGCTCGGAGGAGGCGAACCAACACTTACCACAGAAACCGATGCCGCCATTGTGGCAGCCCAACCAGGAACTCCTCCTGCTCCGTCTCCCATCGGCTTTGCCGGGTTGCAACTAATTTTGGATGAGAACGTTCGCATTACCAACGAGCCAATATTGAGCTTTGAGGGCGAAGGCGAACTGGAGATTAATGGCACTTTAGATAACCCTCGCCCCGTAGGAGTCGTAAACCTGACTGGAGGACAGATCGATTTATTTACTACCCAATTCACCTTAGATCGGGGATACGAACAAACGGCAACATTTACCCCAGAAGGAGGAATCGATCCCATTCTCGATATCAATCTCGTCGCCACCGTACCGGAGGTAACTGGCAGCAGAGTTTCCATTGCCCCTACAACCCCATTTCCATCTAGCGAGATTCAAGAAGTGTTGACCACAGGCTTTACTTCCGTCCGCAGCGTTCGGGTTGAAGCCACAGTCAGAGGCCCGGCCAGCGAATTAGAAGATAATTTAGAACTGACTAGCGATCCGGCCCGCAGCGAGGCAGAAATTGTTGCCCTCTTAGGCGGCTCTCTAGTTAATGCCCTCAGTGCGGTTCAAGCCGATCCCGGTCAAGGACTTGCCGTTGTCGGTGGTTCTACCTTATTTGGCTACTTGCAAGGAGATTTTAACGAATTTTTCTCGGCGATCGGAGTTAGCGAATTTCGCCTATTTCCTACCCTCGTTACCGATCCAGATGATGATGTTGCCGTACTCGGTTTGTCAGCCGAAGCAGTTTTCGATCTCACCGACGATTTTTCGGCTTCCGTGTCGTATATTATTGCTGCCGACGAACCGTTGCGTTATAACGTCATCTACCGGATTAGCGACGAACTGCGGGTTCGAGGTTCTACCAATTTGGCGGGCGAGAGTCGAGCCTTAGTTGAGTTTGAAAGCAGCTTCTAGTTAAAATTATCAATTAATTGTGAGATTACCACCCTTCTTTTTGAGATTATAAAATTTCAACAACGTCTTGGAAAACTTATCATGAACTTTTTAAGTCTAATTAGGAATACAACGATCGCCGTCACTATAGTAGTTTCCCTAGCAGGCTGCGATCGCTCCCCATCTGCCGAAAAGAAAATCCTCGGAACTTGGGAAACAACGAGCGAGGAAGAACCAGCAACATTTGTGTTTACCCCTAACAACCAATTATTTTTTATCGAAGGAGATGACTCGGCTGTGGCGAGCGGATATCAGCTTAATACTAAAACCAAACCGATGCAATTAAATATAAGTGACGGTCAGGAAAACGCTTTAGTCATTTTGAGTTTGTAGGTGACAACAAATTACGAATACAATTTGCACAAACAGAAGGAACCACACCAGATAGGTTCACTTCTCGATCGATGGTACTCGAAAAAGTTTCTGATTCGACAGCATTACCTCCGAACACGCCAATAGAAAGCGCCCCGTCACGATGAATCCGCTGGAAGTTACACGAGGTTTAAAACACTTTTTTCTGAGTCCGCGCAGGCGGACTTCGATTGTCTAGCCACGAATTCATTCGCCTAGTTTATAAAATACAAATATGCAGGCGATCGCCTACAATTTGCCTAATATAGCAATCCTAAATAATTTGTGGGATAGTGGTCTCGGCTGTCCCACGGCAGGCAAGATACTTGCCCCACAAGAAATTTCATCAACGCTTTAGAACTGCTATATATCTTAGAATATTTCCATAAAGCTTTTTGAATTCTGACTTCTTATGGCCCTCAGTCTGTACAACAGCCTCACTCGTCGCCAAGAACCTTTTGAAACCCTAGAACCGGGCAAAGTAAAAATATATTGCTGCGGCGTAACGGTATACGACTACTGCCATTTGGGTCACGCGCGGGCATACATCGTCTGGGATACAGTGCGGCGCTACTTATTGTGGCGAGGATATCAAGTTCGCTACGTTCAAAACTTCACCGATATTGACGACAAAATTCTCAACCGCGCTAGAGAAGAAGGTTCGTCCATGGCAGCCGTGGCGGAAAAATACACCCAAGCTTATTTTGAGGACATGAAACGCCTCAATATCTTGGAAGCAGATGAATATCCCCGCGCAACCCATACCCTAGATGGCATTAAAAGGCTGATTCACGAATTACAACAGACGGGATACGCCTATCCAGCCGATGGCGACGTTTACTATAGAGTGCGGCGCTTCCGAGAATACGGCAAACTTTCGGGGCGAAACTTAGAAGATATGCAGGCTGGCGCTAGCGGCAGAGTCGAAGTAGAAGATCCGGAAGTGGCCAAAAAAGAAGATCCCTACGACTTTGCCTTGTGGAAAGCTGCCAAACCGGGGGAACCATCATGGGAATCGCCTTGGGGTGGAGGTCGTCCGGGATGGCATATCGAATGTTCTGCTATGGTGCGTCAGTGCTTGGGCGAGACAATAGATATTCACTGCGGCGGCGAAGATTTGAAGTTTCCCCACCACGAAAACGAAATCGCCCAATCAGAAGCGGTAACGGGCAACCCTTTAGCGCGTTACTGGATGCACAATGGCTTTATCAACGTCGATGGCGAGAAAATGGCTAAATCTCTGGGGAATTTCACCACCATCCGGCAATTGCTAGATTCAGCCGCCGGGTTGGAACCTATGGCGCTGCGGCTGTTCGTTCTCCAAGCCCATTACCGCAAACCGATCGACTTTACCCCAGATGCGATCGCCTCGACGCAAAATAGCTGGCATACCCTCAAAGAAGGTTTGCAATTTGGCTACCAGTATGGCAAACAGTTAGGGTGGAGAGAGGGAGATGGGGAGATGGGGAGATGGGGAGATGGGGAGAATTCCACTCTTCACAATTCTTATGTAAAGAGGTTTGAAGCTGCTGTAGATAGCGATTTTAACTTTCCGGGGGGGTTGGTGGTGCTGTTTGAATTGGCTAAAGAACTCCGGCGAGAAGGAAATATTCTCGTTCATGAAGGCAAGACGGAAACCCCATCTGCAACTTTAGAATCTCAATGGCATACCCTCGTAAATTTGGCACGGGTATTAGGCTTGGAAGTTCCGCCTGAAGATGAAACTACCTCTGGTGTTGGCGGTTTAACCGATGCGGAAATTGAGTCTTTAATTCAGCAGCGGCAAGCCGCCAGGAAAGCTCGCAACTTTGCCGAAAGCGATCGCATTCGCAACGAACTCCAAGCCCAAGGCATCACTTTAATCGACAGTCCAGATGGTGTCACCCGCTGGCATCGCAACTAGCTTAAATTCTGGCAACAGGTCTTACTCCCCTTCTCCCAAGCTTGGGAGAAGGGGCTGGGGGATGAGGGCAATCATCGTCTTTGTAAAGTTATTAGACATTCTTCTTACCTCAATAGATTTTTTTGTATCATAGACTACAGAAAAACTATTTATTTTTATCCGTTATCGTCAGGCTGCTCTCAATTAAAACCATGCCCAGCTTTAATCGAAAACGGGTTATTGAGGAGAAAAATATGACAGTTCATACTTACAAACCTGAAGTCACTACCAATTATTCTTATACTCAAAACTGGTCTAGCGGGCAGCTTTACCAACCTTCTACCTGGGTACACCTGTTAGAACCTCTCAGCCCCTTGAGTTTTGATGAAGCTCTGCTGCTCTGCCAGCATTCTGAGGATGAATGGATTGCCTGGGTTCCAGACCATGGTGAAACCATTCTCAACACCAGCCAGTTTTGCCTGGGCTAGTCGCTAAAGTAATTCGCAATTAACAATTCGCAGTTCGCAATTCTAATAACCGTATGCCACCTTCTCTCAACATACAAGGCAGACGAAAGACTGTGTAGCCGCGAATACCCTGCGGGAAGGCTTGCGCCTACATTCGCCTAGATTGGAAAAGTTCGGACGATTTCTTTAGCTCGATCGAGCCAATCGAGATAAGTCTGTTCGCGCTGCATGACTAACTCTAGTACCAATCGGTGCATTTTTTGCTCGCGAGATGCTTCAGGATCGTCTAAAGCCGGAAGATCGATCGCCTCGCACTCCGCTAGCTTCTTTTGCCGCGCTGCCATCTCCTGCTCTAGCAAAGCAATTATTGCTTCGTTGGGTAGCTGGGCGGCAAAGTAGAGTTGCACTAACAAGGGTTCTCGGAAGATTGGTAAAGGCTGATGGGTTTCAAGCCACCGATTTAATGCTGCTTCCCCTGCTGCTGTAATCTGGTAGACCTTACGATTGGGGCGATCGTGCTGAATTTCTACCGTACAGGTAATCCAACCTTGCCCCTCTAGCTTATCTAACGTGCGATAAATCTGCGCCTGGTCTGCTGGCCACAGGTGGGCAATGCAGTTATCAAAGCACTCTATTTTTAAATCGTAGCCAGTCCGCTCTTGTTGCTGAAGCAGACCGAGAATAACGTAGGCCAGAGACATAGACGGTTTACCGAACTTAAAAGGGATACAAGCCCTACTCAGTTATTTCATATAATACTATGCTACTATAAGATTAGTCATATATAAGACAAGTAGCACAAATTTTTCTCGTTTCAGGAGTCGATCGTATGACAGTCCAAACTCAAACGCTCCGAACCGTTGCCGGAATCGTCAATAGCGTGGAAACGCTAGAAGGGGCAGGATTCCTAGTTCGTCGTCCCTTTCCCAAAAGTAGCTTCTCTTACTTCGACCCCTTTCTCCTCCTCGATGAATTGGGTCCGGTTAACCTCAAACCAGGTCAGGCCAAAGGCGCACCAGATCACCCCCATCGGGGCTTTGAAACCGTTACCTATTTATTAGACGGACGGTTAGAACACAAAGATTCTGAAGGGCATACTGGAGTATTAAATCCGGGCGACGTGCAATGGATGACAGCAGGTGCAGGAGTGGTGCATTCGGAAATGCCGGAGTCAGAATTTACTCGGACTGGCGGACGGCTTCATGGGATTCAACTCTGGGTCAACCTGCCCCAACGGGATAAAATGATGGCACCTCGCTATCAGGAAATCGCGGCAGAGCGAATCCCAGTGGCTCAAACGGCAGATGGCTCAGTTAAGGTACGGGCGCTCGCTGGAGAAGCATTAGGAGCCAAGGCGGTCATTGAAACCCGCACGCCAATAATCTACCTGCACTTCACGCTGCAACCGGGCGCATCCGTGGTTCAAAGAGTACCGCCAGCATACAACGCCTTTGCTTACGTACTGGATGGTTCTGGTTTGTTTGGCAGCGAAGAAGAAACTGGTAACGACGGGCAGATGGTAATTTTTGCTTCAGATGGAGATGAGGTAGTAATTACCAATCCTGCTACTGCCAGAGAACCGCTCGATTTCTTACTGCTGGCTGGAGTACCATTGAACGAGCCTGTAGTTCGTTACGGCCCGTTTGTGATGAACGACGCAGCAGAGATAGAGCAAGCGATCGCAGATTACCAACAAGGAAAGATGGGACGAATATATGCTTGACACACTTCAATACCGGATCGATCGATACCAACGCTTGAGCGAGTTACGGATGAAATTGCTGCGCTTGCACAAAATTTTGTTGGATGCCGAGCGCGTTGCCTACGAGCAAGTACGGGGCAAAATTACCAGCGGGGAAATGCTACGACTAGCGATCGATGGCGAGCAATTTGCCTGGTTGCGTCAGATTTCCCAAATAATCGTGCAAATCGACCATTTACTTCAGTCCGACGAGCCTTTGACCCCAGAAGCGATCGCTACTCTG
The DNA here is from genome assembly GCA_019359615.1 of Cyanosarcina radialis HA8281-LM2. Lineage (GTDB taxonomy): Bacteria > Cyanobacteriota > Cyanobacteriia > Cyanobacteriales > CCAP-1448 > Cyanosarcina > Cyanosarcina radialis. The sequence goes on along the minus strand of JAHHHA010000034.1, from coordinate 38,292 downwards.
ATTGCTGACGTTCGGACTTTGCTCGTGCCAGACGAAGACGGAAATGAGTTTGCTATGAAGTACGATGCTGCATTGCAACGCTACCCCGACGTGGTGTTAGCTCATGCTGATGTCGTCAGGGTTTTAGCGTCAGATTTTCAGGGATAAATCGATGCAGTCGATCGAGGTTGAATTCTGACTTTCCCTATAAGATGGCGTTTCTTGGTTAGATGCTGAAATCATCGCAGATCCCCCCTAGCCCCCCTTAAAAAGCGGATGCAAGCGCGGCGAGGTTTCCTCGCCATGCTGCTTGCACCAAGCAGCGGATGCGCTGCGCGGAGTTTCCCTCCGCAAGCAAGCGCACCAAGCAGGGGGGAAAAACTCAAATTCCCCCTTTTTAAGGGGGATTTAGGGGGATCTAAAAGTCCGAACTTCAGACCGATAACTTATGTATACACCGTAGCCTCGCAGGGAAGGGGGCAGGGGGGTTAGGTCTGTTGGCGTACCTCACCAAAGCCATAAATGCTATGTCGATCGCGATCGTCTTTCAGGCGGCTCCTTATGTTATCTTGGAAGAGTTGTCTAAATTCGCACATTCAGGGTTTCGGGTGTTTCTAGCGAAGGTTTAACCGCCGATCGATCTTAGAAATACGCCTGAATGGAGGATTAACCCGAAAGGAGTAAAAAATAATATGCCAGTCGTCTCTTTAGCACAAATGATGGAGGCGGGAGTTCACTTTGGACACCAAACTCGCCGCTGGAATCCCAAGATGTCTGAATACATCTATACCTCCCGCAATGGGGTTCACATCATCGACTTAGTGCAAACAGCCCAATTAATGGACGACGCTTACAACTACATCCGCACGGAAGCCGAGCAAAATCGCAAGTTTCTGTTTGTGGGTACCAAGCGCCAAGCAGCAGGAATCATCGCCCAAGAAGCACTACGTTGCGGCTCTTACTTCGTCAACCAGCGTTGGTTGGGTGGAATGCTCACCAACTGGACGACGATTAAAACCAGGATCGATCGCCTGAAGGAATTAGAACGCCGGGAAGAAAGTGGCGCATTAGACTTACTTCCCAAAAAAGAAGCTTCCGTCCTCCGCCGCGAGATGGCCAAGTTGCAAAAATACTTGGGCGGGATCAAACTGATGCGGAAAGTTCCCGATGTCGTAGTCATAGTTGATTTGCGCCGGGAGTACAACGCCGTTCAAGAATGCCAAAAATTGGGAATCCCCATTGTCTCCCTGCTCGATACCAACTGCGATCCAGATTTGGTAGATATTCCCATTCCTGCCAACGATGATGCTATCCGGTCGATTAAGCTAATAATAGGGAAGCTGGCTGATGCGATTTATGAAGGGCGGCACGGTCAACTAGATGTCGAAGAAGCAGAAGAGGAATACGAAGACTACGAAGGGGCTGAAGAAGAAGAAGAGTATGACATCGACCCATCGTTGATTCCAGAAGGCAACGAAGAAGAGGAATAATTATCAAGTCAAAAGTCAAGCTTCGACAGGCTCAGCTACCAAGTCAAAAGTCAAAAATAATAGCTAATGACTAGCGGCTAATGACCGATCGATCGAGCAGTCTAATTGATTTCTAGATAACTTAGAAACAGTAATCATTAGTAGGAACTGAACCAATGGGGGAAATATCTGCAAAGCTCGTCAAACAGTTGCGCGATGAAACGGGCGCTGGGATGATGGACTGCAAAAAGGCTCTGAACGAAAATGATGGCGACTTAGCCAAAGCTAAAGAATGGCTGCGGAAAAAAGGGTTGGCATCAGCCGAGAAAAAAGGAGCGCGGGTGGCGGCTGAAGGTCTAGTCGGCAGTTACATTCACACGGGCGGCCGAGTTGGCGTACTAGTGGAAGTGAATTGCGAAACCGATTTTGTCGCTCGTAACGAAGCCTTCCAAACCCTAGTGCGCAACATTGCCATGCAAATTGCCGCTTGCCCGAATGTTGAATACGTCAAAGTAGACGACGTTCCTAGCGAAATCGTCGAGAAGGAAAAAGAAATCGAAATGGGCAGGGACGATTTAGGGAAAAAGCCTAAAAATATCAAAGAAAAGATCGTTCAAGGGCGGATTGAAAAACGCCTCAAGGAAATGACTTTGCTCGATCAGCCTTACGTCCGCGATCAAAATATCACGGTAGAAGAGTTGCTCAAGCAATCGATCGCTCAACTAGGCGAAAATATTCAAATCCGTCGTTTCGTCCGCTTTGTCTTAGGTGAAGGGATCGAGAAACAAGAAACCAACTTTGCCGAAGAAGTGGCCGCTCAAACAGGTGGAAAATAACCTCAATTAGAGAGGCAGTGCTTCTGCGTCTCTAAATTTTTGATGACAGGTCAACCGATTGTGGCTGACCTGTTTTTCCTTGAACGCGGAACATGAATGAAAAGAAAAATTTAAATTTATGGCCAGAGCAATTGAAGCAATCGAGCGAGATATGGCTGCGATGGAAGAGTCGGTAAAAGCGATCGCATCCGAATTGCATACCGCCTACACCAGCTACCTCAAGTGTTTGGGGCAATCAGTGCAACAGCAGCTAATTTCAGCTACTTATAATATTTGCACTCAGGGTTATCCAGAGTCGTTTCTGCAATTGTCTTTTTCCCAACGACAACAAGTACAAAAAGCTCTCCGCCGACTAGTTAAGCAAACTCAAGAGCAGTTACTCTCTCATTTAGAAGTTGCACCACAGGAAGAGGGAGGAGAGGGCGAGGAGCGCGAAGAGGGCGAAGAGGGCGAAGAATTATTCACTCAACACTCAACACTCAACACTCAACACTCTGCGAACAAGCCAGAAGAGCTAATGCAGTGGCAGAAACAACTCGAAGGTGCGATCGCTCAAACTCTAGAAACCCTTTCTCAAAAAACTAATCGCTTGTTGCAGCAAGCAGGAATTTTACCCAATAATATATCTACCTCGATTTTAGAAGTAGCTAAAAACGAGATATCTACAGAGGCGATCGATAATTCCCCAAATCTTTTAAACTTACTGGTGGAAAACAACAATCCCCCAGAGTTGTCAGAATCGACCATGTTGCAGATCGTGGCTTTAAACTTACGAGTATCTGACATTGAATTTAACGACCCCAGAGTTATGTCGGAGCGCAACCAGATTCGCCCTCTTTTATCTCGCTTAAACACCATTGGACGCGAATATCAGAAAAAACAGCGCGAACGTGTAATTGTCGAAGCCGAAGCAGCTTGGCGCAGAAGTTGGGACGAGGAGTAGAGAGGGGATGGGGAGATGGGGAGATGGGGAGATGGGGAGATGGGGAGATGGGGAGAAAATTAACAACTGACCATTGACCATTGACCATTAACAAATAACTCCTAAAGTAATGACTAATGACCAGCCAGATTGGGAGCGATTGCAGAAAGCCTTGTCAGTAGAAGCCGAACGCGGCTTTAGCGACTTGGTGGGCAAACAATATCGTTTTAGCGAGTTTCTCTGTCTGAGTTTTGGCAAACCACCAGCCAATACTTCTCAAGCGGAAAAACAGCGGTGGGTAGAAATGGCTGCTCAGTTTGCCCATTATTCAGAAATGACGACTAGCGATCGTCAACAGCTAGTAGCGGCAGCCCGTCGATTTATTGAGCAGATGCAGGAGGGCGAGAGGGTGAGAGGGCGAGAGGATGAGAGGGGAGACGCGGGGACGCGGGGACACTTCCTAACTCAACACTCAACACTCAACACTCAACACTCTGTGCCAAAGGTAAAGCAGCCTAGAACTACGCCTGTAGTGCAATCCTATAGCGGTGTTTCTCTAGAGCAACCCCTGAGTAATTTGGTGGGAGTGGGAGCGAAAAAAGCGGATGAATTGGCCAAGCTGCAATTGACGACCGTGCGGGATCTGCTGTTCTACTACCCTCGCGATCATATTGACTACGCCCGCCAAGTGAATATTTCTGAGTTGGAGGCTGGGGAAACAGTAACTCTAGTGGGCACGATCGATCGTTGTAATTGTTTCAGCAGCCCCCGCAATCAAAAGCTGACGATCTTCGAGGTGGTGCTGAAAGATCGCACTGGCAAAATTAAACTCAATCGCTTTTTTGCCGGAGGGCGCTTCAGCCATCGAGGTTGGCAAGAATCTCTCAAACGCCGCTATCCCCAAGGGGCAGTAGTAGCCGCGTCGGGATTGGTGAAAAAAAATAAATACGGTTTGACCCTGGAAGAACCAGAAATCGAAGTCCTCGCTCACCCAGGAGACTCGATCGATTCGCTGAATATCGGTCGCATAGTGCCCGTTTATTCGCTCACTGAGGGGGTATCGGCCGATGTCGTCAGACAGGCGGTGACGGCGGCGCTACCAGCGGCCAAACAAATCAGAGATCCCGTGCCAGCGGGACTGCGAAATCGGTATGGCTTGATGGAGTTGAAAGAGGCGATCGCTAATATTCATTTTCCGGCCGATATTGAGGCGAAACAAGCTGCCCGCCGCCGCTTGGTCTTCGATGAATTCTTTTACCTGCAACTCGGTTTCCTCCAGCGTCGCCAGAGGCTACGACAGATTCAAAATAGCGCCGTTCTCGCCCCTACGGGGAAATTGATTGACGAATTTCAGCACGTATTACCGTTTCAATTTACCAACGCTCAATCGAGAGTGATTAACGACATCCTCAACGACTTGCAAAAAAACACGCCGATGAATCGATTGGTGCAAGGAGATGTCGGTTCTGGTAAAACGGTGGTGGCAGTCGTAGCGATCCTCGCCGCCGTGCAGTCTGGCTACCAAGCCGCGCTAATGGCCCCCACGGAAGTATTAGCTGAGCAGCACTATCGCAAGTTAGTTAGCTGGTTCAATCTGCTGCATTTACCTGTAGAACTGCTGACGGGTTCGACTAAAGCTGCTAAGCGCAAGCAAATTCATTCTCAATTAGTTACAGGCGAACTCCCACTGTTAGTCGGTACTCACGCTTTAATTCAAGAAAAAGTGAATTTCCACCGCCTGGGTTTAGTGGTGATTGACGAACAACACCGCTTTGGAGTGCAGCAGCGGGCGCTATTGCAGCAAAAAGGTGAAGCTACCCACGTCTTGACGATGACGGCTACCCCAATTCCTCGCACCCTGGCGCTAACTTTGCATGGAGATTTGGATGTCAGTCAAATCGATGAATTACCTCCAGGCAGGCAAGCAATTCAAACTAGCGTCCTGACGGGTAGAGAACGCACTCAAGCTTACGCTCTGATCGAGCGAGAAATTGCCCAAGGACGGCAAGCTTATATAGTTTTACCTTTAATTGAAGAATCAGAGAAATTGGACGTGCGATCGGCTGTAGAGGAACACAAACGGCTATCTGAAACCGTATTTCCCCAATTCCAAGTAGGTTTGTTACACGGGCGCATGACCTCGGTTGAAAAAGATGAGATTATTAACTCTTTTCGCGACAACAAAATCCAAATTTTAGTTTCAACCACTGTGATTGAAGTTGGGGTCGATGTCCCCAATGCTACGGTGATGGCGATCGAAAATGCCGAACGCTTTGGTTTATCTCAAATCCATCAGTTGCGGGGGCGCGTCGGACGGGGTTCTCATCGTTCTTATTGTTTGTTGATGAGCAGTTCTAAAGGTCCCAATTCCCGCGAGCGACTCAAGGTGTTAGAAGAATCTCAAGATGGCTTTTTCATTTCCGAAATGGACATGAGATTTCGCGGCCCTGGCGAAGTTTTAGGCACGCGGCAATCGGGAGTAGCCGATTTTGCTCTTGCCAGTTTAGTAGAAGACCAAGAAGTATTGGAATTAGCGCGAGATGCGGCTGAAAAAATGATTTTGAAGGATGAAAATTTAGAGCGATCGCCCCTATTACTCGCTGAATTAGAATATCGTTATCAGCGTCTCATGGGCGGCACAATTTTAACCTGATAGTGTTTGTAGCAAGGCTCTAGTCATTTCGAGTAAGAATGAGATAGGTGAAGTTAGTCCTAGCAAGGGTTTGCACCATTCAAACTGTCTCATAACAAATCCGGTTATTACTAGCTACTTTTGCTTGGCGGTTGAAACCGCAGCTATACAATCGAAGTCCGCCTGCGCGGACTCAAGAATAAACGGCATTTTAAAACCGGATTTAGTATCACTTCCATCTGGAATAACTATAACATCCATTGCTCAATCGAGCAGTAGCAAAGCTGCAACTTTAGCGATAATTTTAATTTATGTTGCACGTTCAAGTCATTGTTGACTTACTTTGAGGTGATAACTTCAAACCGATGCTGATAACGTCTAATGTTTATTGCCTTGATTACATCATCAACAAATACAAGATGGTTTGCATTAAGCATAACTGTTAGAGGATCGAAAGAATCTATCACAAGCAACTTTTTTCCAGCTTCAAGACATGATTGCAGCGCATGATGGTAAGTTTTATCATGCTCGCATGGAAGATTTTGCTTGAAATACTCTGATAAGGACGCAATTAATATGTATAAACGCTCGTTAGGCTTTGGGTGTATTACTCCTTCTCTTTGGGTTAAATCTTGCACCATTCTAAATACCATTGCAATCGAATATACGTAAAATTCATAAGCATGTAGCCTTGAAGGGAATAATAAGTATCCGCCTAGCCCATTACTTCCAAGCGAATGTTCAAAAAAACCTATTAACCATTGCCCTGCTTGTCTATCTGCTTCAGCCTCAAAAGCTTTCCTAATTATTAATTCTTCAGGATAATATTGTTTTTTCTCGTCTTTTAGCTCGCTTAGGTATCGATCTCCTATTTCATCGTTTAAGTAATCTAAGTGTCCTAGAACAATATGCGATATTTCGTGGAGTATTATCAGGTAACTGCCAATAAAATAGGCATAATCAGCCAGTATTTCTCTTTTTCCTAAATGCCTTAGTCTTTTATCATTGATTTCACATTCCTCTACCCAAGGCAAGAGGTTAATTTCATCAAAAGCTAATGCTCTTGATGCCACCCAAAGACAGCGTGAAAAACCAGCTTTAATTGTGATTTCGTAAGTAGCTAATTCTTTACTTTTTCGTTCGGCTTTTGCATCAAGCTTTTCTGGATTAACTCTATCAATATTTAATTGAATAGATGTTGATTTACCAGAAGGAGTAGATATTTTTAGAGAGCTTAAAATTCTATGAAAGTGGTTTTCAATTTGAGCAAGTTGGGACTCTAAGCTGTCAAAGGTATAACCTAGTGCTTGTATAATAAATAGCTTTTTGTTGTTTTCCTGACTAATATGACTCATTATTATCTATCTAACTATTATGAAAGCCAAATATTTGCTACACACATTTTGCTCAATAAAATTACTAAATATGGTGTAACTAATGAAAGCTAATTTCTAGCTCAGACAGCATTATCTTAGGAATCAGAACTTTTGTGAAATCGGGATGTAAATTCAGGATATTTTTCTAAATCCTCTACCGACTCTACAGCGGGCATCTCGATCCAGTTTCCTTCTTCGTGCAGTTTGTCTACATAGGCATAGAAAGCATCGCGATCGTGTCGATGGTCGAGAACGTAACCAAGCAACTCCTTCTGACTCATAGCTTGAAAGTTAGGCTGACTCATCCAATGTACCTCCAGTTACCGTTGGGGTAGATCTCTATTATGTTTTCTTCACCTGCAAGGAAAAATATATTTCCCGTCCGCTCGTCCATGCGAACCAGATTTATAGGTAAGTAGAGCCTAGTGAACCAGCAACATAGCACGTAACATCTAGTTTTTTGTTCTGCTGTAGGTATAGTCTTAACTCCTCAACTTTTCTATGAGTAAAAATTATAACATTTTTCTCTTTAAGGATTGGAGAGCGATCGCCCGTATTACTAGCTGAATGATAATATCGCCAACAGCGTCTCATGGGCGGGGCAATTCTAACCTGAAACTCTTGGAAGTAAAGCTAAAGAACAGTGAAACCGTCTTCTTCTAGCGATCGCTCTGACTTGACAAAATCGCCAACTAACTTCTGGAAGCGATCGTCATCCCGAATCGTATCAAAATCTGGGTCAGTATTTGCTTTTTTCCTATATTTGGCTCTTAAGGCGATCGCTTGTTGTAAATTCTTGATAGCTTCGTCAACTTTGCCCCACAACGCATAACATTTAGCCCTGTGATACCGAGCAGGGAAATCATTTGCTTGGAGAGCTAGGACTTGGCCAAAGCTAGAGATGGCTTCCTCATAACGTTCCAGTTTGTACAGAGCCATACCTCGCAAGTGCCAATCAGCAGCACTATCTGGTACAAGAACTAGTGCTTGGCTAAAGCTAGAAATTGCTTCCTCATAATGTTCCAGTTTGTACAGAGCCATACCTTGCAAGTTCCAGGCATCGGAATTATTTGGTTCGAGGGCTAGTGCTTGGTCAAAGCTAGAGATGGCTTCCTCATAACGTTCTAGTTGGTACAGAACCGCACCTCTCAAGTTCCAGGCATCGGAATTATTTGGTTCGAGGGCTAGTAATCGATCGTAGCTAGCGAGCGCCGCCTCCCAGTCTTCAGCAATTTCTGATAAACAGGCTTGTTCAAAAAATAAACGTGCTTTTTGGTTATTTGTTTGATAGGGTTCTTCAATTAGAGCTTGAACTTTCAGAAATAGATCGCGATATTCGTCTCTGTTTAAAGTAGAATAATCTTCTCTGAGACTACGTTCCTGAATTGCCTGCAATGACTCCTGTTGGAAACGTTCGGAGTCCATAGCAAACTCGAATACCCCAGAACGCCAGTCAAAAAAGTCTGGGGCGCGACGAATCAAATATTTAAGGGCAAATAAGGGTACGAGGAAAACAAAAGAGAACTTGAAGCGATCGTAAAACTTTTCTCGATCGAGGTTCAAGCGTGCCAGAACGGGGGGTACTGACCGTTCGCTGTAGGAATAGCGTTCTTTAGGATTTTGCCAGAGGCGACTTTTTTCGTAGTCATACAGCGAATATTCTAACCCCTGAATAAATAAGATATCGATTTGATTTTTCCTAGACAGAGCATCTACCAACTCGTAAAGATTAGTAATTTGTTCCTTCAGCGACAAAACTTCAATCTGCTTGTCAGGCAAATCCTTCTCTACGCGCTGAATCAGTCGTTCTCCCTCGGCAGGAGAACACTGCGCGAACAGCAAATTGAACCCTCTAGCACGCTGCAAAGAGCGCAGCAGCGCCTTGTATTCTTGTTCTGGACTGACGATAACGTCCTTTGTCCAGTCGCTCGATTCTGGGTTCATAACGCTAACCTTTCAAGCGATCGAGAAGACCCCTCTCCAAACCTCTCCCCCACAGGGAGAGAGGCTTTGAATTTCCCTCTACGGGTGTAGTCAGGAAAGACTTTGAATTTCTCCCTACTCGTGTAGAGAAGACAAGCTTTGACTTTCCCCCCTTCCCTTGCAGGGAAGGGGGGCAGGGGGGTTAGGTTTCTTACGTTCATGGTGACAATTGAGCTAAAGCTTCCTTAAATTCTGGAACGTCTCGCAACACTGGATGTACGTCGTGCCAAGTTTCATCTTGCTGATATTCCAACAGACAACGATTAAATAGCAAACTCCGGTGGCGATCGTCGTTAAGAATCCGCTTAGTTCGATGCACCTTTGCCAACAACGCCCATTGGTCGTCATTCGCCGTGATGCGATAGGTATTACGCAGTTTGCTGACTGCCCGTTGTAACGATGCAGCTTGAATCGGCAGCTTGTCATCCTCATTGTAGTCAATCGCTGTTTGCACTAACAGGATTAAATTTCGGACGTGACCACCGCTAATCAAACACAATTGACGCAATGTATCTGGATGGTCGAAAATTTCTGTTTCCATCTTTAGCCCTCTGACTGCATCTAAGACATACACTCGCGATCTCAGAATTTCCTTGAGTTTTTGAATTCCGATTTCATGAGGCCGATCGTCTGGAGTTTGCACCATAATCGCAGGTAAAATCTGCTGATTGCAGTTATAGATTTCTGTCAAGTCGGTGGCACGGCTAGATAGAACTAAAGAAATCGGCACGGTATAAATAACGTGACAATCGAGAGCCTTCAGTTGTTCGCTGCGATCGATAAAAACTTCGTCATGATTCGTGCGTCCTCCATCCCGCATGGTCAAAGGAATTTTATCTAGTCCGTCGGCGATTACCACTAATTTGCTTTTCCCTGGTGGCAACTTCTGCTTGGCATCGGCAATAAATTGGTTGAGGGCAGTCACCAGGTTTTCGGTGTGGGGGTTGAGCAACTGTCGTAGCTTTGCCCTTTGACTGGGTTGGGTGCGAATATTAGTAGCAATCTTGGCAAATTGTTGAATTTGCAACTCGGCTGAGGCATTGTCCAGCATGATTTCAGTTTGCAATATCTCCTTGAGAGATTGCCAGCGATCTTGCAGCCAGCTTAAAACTGGTTTGGAATTAGCAGTTTTCAAACTCTCTAACAAGTGTCGGGTACACGCCAGCAAGATATCGGTGTATTCGACATCCTCTGGGTTAATATCCCCATCTTCTGCCGCAAAATATACCACTTGACAGCCTTTTTGCTCTAAATCGTTTGCCAGCCGCAGCAGTTCGGTAGATTTGCCGCAACCTCGATGTCCCGTGTATAGCTGACAGGTGGGTTTGTGCGATCGCTGAATCTTACTCCCCAGTTCTACCAAAATATCGCTACCGCCCCGCACTTCCCTGCAATCGACGTACAACTTAGAACCAGCAGGTAAAGGAGAAGGGTCAAACTGATTGTAGATATCATCTAGGATGCTCATGAGTTTCTGGTCTTGCTTGCCGCTAGTCTCATTAAAACCGCGATCGATCCCAACTCATGCAAATCGACGGATAATAACCATCCGTAGGGGCGCAAAGCTTTGCGCCCTTAGCATATGCGATATGTGTGGCCAAGTTTCGATCGCACCTCCAAGCTAGAATCTACCCAAAGCTGCTGTTCTTCCTCTCTGGCCTCTCACCTCAGTACGGCTTGATAGGTGGGTACAATATTGAGTAATAAGGCAATTTTATCTGTGACACCAGCCAGAGTTACTCCCGGACAACCGCTCAGCCCCCAACAACAAACGGGTTTAGCATTAGTCGCCCGCTTATATGGGGGGCGCGATGTAGTGCTGGCGATCGATCTGACAGAAAGCGTGGGGTTGAACGATGAAGGGCGCTTGCGACTGCGGCAAATCGTCCAAGACAGCCTGCAAGCAGGAGACTCAGTATATGTCGTGCCGTTTGCGGCTACGGTCAATCCCCTCTCGCCAAATGTCAATCCGATAGCCCCACAGCAAGCTTTTGCTTTTAGCGGGCAAACAAACGATCTCGATCGCATTCTCGCCGCCATCCCATTTCAGCCCGATCTCAATCTCCGTCAGACCGATATCGAGTTAGCCGAACTCACCATCTATCGAAGTCTGGCTCAACTCAATCAAGACCGCTTGCAACAAAATCTCCCCATTAAGTCGCAATCGGTGGTTTGGATTACCGACGCACCCTTATTTAGCAAATCTGGGGCCGATTGGACGGAAACGCCCGCTCAAAGTCCCTTTCGCGTCGCCGATTCCCTTCCCAGCCAACAGCGTCAGGCTTGGCTGCAAGCTTTGCCGTTGCGCGAAAGATCTCTAATTATCTCTGGCAGCGGCCAGCGGGAGTATCAGCTAGCAGTAGTAGACGTTCTCCCCACCGTCCAAGAATTTTGCACTCCAGCCCCAGGCGGACAAGAAACCTGTTTGGTCAACCCTTATCTTCTGAAACAGCTATGGCTGCCAGCTACAGGGTTGCTTGCAGTCGCGATCGCTTTGGGGTTTGGGATCGCTAAATTACTTAAATTGCGGAAAAAGTGGCAAATTGTAGTAGATTTTGAGTCAACCGAAAAAGACGAGGAGCAAATCTGTTACTTGCCAAACCACCAACGAATTGCGATCGGCGAATATGACTCTAGCTGTGTCGATGCTATAGATTGTCCTGGGGCGGAAGTCAGGGCATATTTAGAGCGCCAAGGGCAGCGTTTGTATCTCGTGCCAACCCATTTAGCACCGATCTATTGTAATGGTAGAGAAATTGAAAAACGCACTCCCATATCTGGTTCCCTGGTGAGAATTAATTGTCCCAACGCTAACCACCGAGATTTTGAGTTTTCTATTCAAGTGAAAAAATAGGGCATGGGGCATAGGGCATGGGGCATAGGGCATAGAGGGCGGAGAAAATAACAACTAGTAACTCCACACTCAACACTCCACACTTAACACTTCCAAAGCTTCTGAAATTATGACTCAAGCAACTAGTAACGAACGCCAATTCCGAGGAATCAATCGCAGTATTTGTATAGGATTGGGCGGTACGGGCCGAGATATTTTGATGCGAATTCGACGATTAATTGTCGATCGCTACGGAGATTTAAATAAGCTCCCAATCGTTAGTTTCGTCTACATCGATACCGATAAAGCCGCATCGCAAGTATCGGGCTTGCGGACGGGAAGCACTTATCACGGTGTCGATCTGAGTTTTCGGGAGTCGGAAAAAGTTAACGCTACCATGACTTCGCCGGAAGTAACTAATTTCGTGCAGGAATTAGAACGTCGATCGTCTGGCGATCGCCAAGGGCCATACGATCATATTGGTATCTGGTTTCCACCCCAATTATTGCGGAATATCAAAGCGGTAGAAGAAGGCGCTAAAGGGATTAGACCTGTAGGCAGATTGGCGTTTTTTCACAACTATAAAAAAATTCAAGCAGCGATCGAAACTGCCGAACGCCGGACTAGGGGACACGATGGCAATTTACTCAAATCTGGGTTGCGAGTCGAACCGGGTTTGAACATTTTTATTGTCGGTTCTCTCTGCGGTGGAACTGGCAGCGGGATGTTTTTAGATGTCGCCTACAGTCTGAGAAAAGCTTATGGCGATCGCGGCGCTCAAATTGTCAGCTATTTAGTAGTTAGTCCGGTATTATATGGCAACACTCCGAATATGAGTGCCAACACTTATGCGGCTTTAAAAGAACTAAATCACTACACTACTCCCGGAACTCGGTTTGAAGCTTGCTACGATATGCAAAACGTGACGATCGTGCAAGAAGAACGACCGCCGTTTGATTATGCCTATTTGGTGTCTCACCAAACCGCTGGAGAATATTCAATTCTAGATCAAAGTAAAATTGCTAACGTAATCGCTCATAAGATTGCTTTAGACTTTTCTGGGGAAATTGCGCCTGTAGTTAAGGGCATGAGGGATAATTTTCTGCAACATATGTTGCAATGGGACAACCACCCCCGGCCTAACGTTCAGCGTTACTTAACCTTTGGCTTAGCAGCAGTTTATTTTCCTCGCGATGTTATCGTCCAAATTGCCTTAACTAAAATTAGTTTCAGGTTGGTGAATTTTTGGGCCAATGGGGAAGGGCAAAGTCCCGATCCGCAGAGATTGCTGGAACAGTTTTTGATTCAATATCGCTGGCATACCGATTTAGTCCAAAGGGAAGGATTGACTACTAAAATTGCCGAAGCGGTACAAGAATCTAACAAGAATTTTTCCAGCACTATTAACGCTTGGCGAAATAAGATCGAAAGACCGATCGCGGAGTGCAAAACTAAAGAGGAACGTCTGAGCATTCGCCAGCAATTGCAAAGAGAGTTTCGCGAGCAGTTTCGCAAAATCCAACCCGGAGAAACAGAAAGCACTAGGGGTATTTGGCTGACCAGGCTGCAACAAATCAGACCTAACATTATCGAACAACTCAAACAAAATATCGATGATTTCCTCGGAGCTTTACTTTCTCCGAGTGATGTCAATTTCTCGATTAGAAATGCTCGGACTTGGTTAGATGCCCTGCAAACAGATTTAGGGATCGATCTCCGCAATCTCCAAGAAAAGATTACGAATTTTGGTGGCATGAAGCGACCGGAAACGGTAGAAAGAAAGTTGCGGGATTTCGAGCAAATTGTTGAGGATATCGAAAAGAAAATTGTCCCTCTCGGCAAAAACAACCAAATTCAATCGGAAGCCAAAAGATTTGTGCGGGAAATTAGCGATCTGTTCAAGCATAACTTTGACTTAGCAGTATTGCAAGAAGGGCTACAAATTGTCAGTGCTTTGCAAAAACACGTGCAATATCTCTCAACTCAAGTTGCAGCTTTTAGCAGCTTGATAGATAAACTCAAAAACGAGTATGAAAAAGAAGAAGCTGAACTCAAGCAATTGAATTTCGATGAAATGAGTGGCGAGGCGATTTTTGATAACGAAGATATCGAAAGTTGCTACAACACCTTGTTGCCACCGAATGAATTTCGATCGCAATTAGTATTGTTAAGCTCAGCACTAACAGAACCATCGGGTAAGGGAGAATCTCTTAGTAGCTTTATCAACCACGAGGAATACTACGGACATACCCTGAGAGAACAAATCACTCAAGAGCAATTGCAAAAGCAAATCGCCCTCACAGTCGATCGCTTATTTGGTTCTCGCAGTACGACAATTATCAAGTCGGTAATCAAGCGTTTAATGCACAAATATTCTCCCTTAGAGCGATCGACTCGGCTAGCCCAAATCATGCAGGAAGCCGAACCGATGTTGCGCCTCAATTTGAGCGATCCATATTTCCACAGCACCCCAGCAAAAGGGAGTAAATTGGTCGGATTTAAAGATACTGACGAGCAAGAGGTACGGCAATTCAAAGCTATTTTGGGACGGGAATTAGGCATTGCTGAAAGTATGCTCAAACCGACTCAATCGGAAGACGAAATCGTCATCGTCACTGAGTATGCAGGTTTTCCTTTGAGATTGATCGACGGCTTAGAGCAAATGCGCAATCCCTATCTGCGAGAAAAGAATTCTGCGGTTTCTTTTCTGCACAACAACTATAATGTTCTCTATGCTGACATTCTACCGCCCGACGCTCAAACGATGGAAGAATTAGAGGATGTTTTTTATCCGAGTTTGGCCTTCGAGCTAATAAAACAAAACCCAGAAAGCCAGGAGTTAGAATTTCAATATTATGACGATCTCAGAGATACCTACAGCGTCGCCTCTCTCAGCCCAGTGTGGAATCAGGCATTAGAAGAACTGGTGCATCGACCGGATATAAATGAGGGGTTAAAAAGAATATTAGACGATGCGATCGCCAAAATCGAAGCCAACCCTCACCTCTGGCAAGAAAAATACTTACCGCTGTTGCGGCAATTCGTCACTCAAGTCGATCGATTATTGGAAGAAGATCCAAACTATCCTTATAGAGCCAGTGTAGTCACAATTCGCGGAACTTCAGAGATTCTTGGTAAAGAGGGAGCGATCGATCGCTTTCGCAAAAAAATAGAGGAGCAATTAAAAGATTTCTCAGAACCAAATCCTGCTACTCCCAGATTAATTCCTGCCGAACTCGTAGTCGATTCTGTGGTAACTGCTGGCGATAACCGAGCTAAACGACGGATCGAACTCCAACAACTCAAACAAGATTTAGAAGACGGTTTGATGACTGAGGAAGAATTCGAGCGTCTCCGCCAAGAAATCTTTGAGAAGTATCCCTTATAAAAGTCAAAAGTTAAAAGTCAAAAGTTAAAAAATAGGAGGATATTTAATGTCTGAAAAACCTTTTGATATTTGCGAGCGGACTTTTGAGTTTTCTGTCAGAATTGTTAATCTCTGTAGCTTTTTGAGCGAAACACCTAGCGTTAAACGAGATTTAGGTAAACAATTACTTCGCTCTGGAACATCTATAGGAGCTAATGTTGAAGAGTCAAGAGCAGGAGAAAGTTCAGCAGACCTTATTCATAAACTACAGATTTCGCTTAAGGAGGCTATCGAAAAGCAAATGATTGTTTTTTGACTTTTGACTTTTGACTTTTTATCATGCCACCAATCCCAACCTATTTAATCGTTCTCTTAGCCGTCTGTATAGTTTTACCATCGATCGCGGCGGTAATCTTACGGTTTATTCTCTACCGATATCTGGCGATTAGGGCAGAGATCCTCAGAAGGATACTGAATGGCAGATCTCCTGGGAGAATACCTAGAATTTTAGTGGAATTAGAAGAAAACTATAAAGAAGCTAGCAATCATTTAGAACAAGTTAATAGCGGCGCTTTAATCGATCGCGTTTACTCTCAAGAAAAAGTTGGGTGGATAGCTTGCGAACAAATCGATTACTTTTGCCGGATCTTGCCTAACTTATTACTGTCGTTTGGACTGTTAGGAACTTTCTTAGGTATTACTATCAATCTTTCTGCCCTCAGTCAAACGATCGGGCAAACTCAAGTTAACAATTTTAATAGTTTATTGCCAGAATTACAAAAACCACTTCAAGGCATGGGAATTGCCTTTGTTACTAGTTTAATTGCTATTGGTTTTAGTGCTATTCTCACCTTAGTTAACTTTTTATTTAATACTGGTGCTGCCAAACATCAACTTCTGACTGCTTTAGAAGATTATCTCGATAATGTTTATCAACCAAGCTTGCCAGGTCGTACTAGGATAGATAAAGGAGTCGATCGACTAGTAAATGAGTTTAGCAGTTTTTTATATAGATTTGGCGATACCGTTCGAGATGCAGTAGAGCGATCTCTAGGAGAGAATATTCAGAAAATTGTCGATCTAAATCAGCAATCTCAGGAGCTTGCAATTCAAGTCTACAGCGAATTCAAATCATCTTCTAGTACGATCGCCAGAAGTGCCGACGAACTCAAATATGCTATTACTGCTTTTGAAAATGCGATCGCTGCTTTGATGAGAAGTACCGACAGATTCGAGCAAGCTTCTCAAACCTTTGAACGCACTACCGTACCCCAGAAGCTATTAGAAGCGACTACTAATCTAACAATTACACAACATAAATTTTCGGAATCAGCAAAAAAATTATCATCTTCATTTGAAGAAGTTACTACCTTATCGCAATCGGTGCGATCGATCGAAGAAGAGATCGGTTTTATCGTGAAAATATCAGAGCAATTTTCTGAGTTATATCAAATCAACCATCATTCTCTAAATGATATCCTCAATCAACTCCAAAGAAAAGCTCAAAACGTTCAATCTGCTGTCGAACAATTAGATGAAATGCCTCAAAATATTGGCGAGATTGTAGACGATAAAATGAAAGAATTTATCAATGATTTTACTAAAATAGATTTCTCAATTGACGATCGCAAAAATGAGGAATAAAGAGGAGATGGGGAGATGGGGAGATGGGGAGATGGGGAGATGGGGAGATGGGGAGATGGGGAGATGGGGAAGGAGAGGGGCAGAGGAGAAAATTAACTACTGACAATTGACAACTGACATTCTGAACTCCTGAACTCCTGAACTCCTTTAAGCTGAGCGTAGCCGAAGCTTGAACTTCTGAACTTCTGTATTCTTATGAGCCGACATTCACGTTACCGCGATCGCCATGAAGATTTAAATGTCTGGCCTGCTTTTACAGACTTAATGGCCAACGCATTTTTGATCTTCGGTTTACTTTTGTTATTAGCTACTCTGAGGTCGGCATTCTCACAAATTAACGAGAAGATTCCACCAATTATTATTATTGAAGATGAAAAAACTTATCGATTTGCCTCCGGTAGCGCCGAAGTTCCCCCGGCAATGAATAATTATATTCGGGAGAAAATCGTACCTGAAATTGAAAAAAACGCCCAGCAGTATCAGATTGATGTCGTAGAGGTCATCGGCCATACAGACGGTCAACCTAGCACTACTTCAGAGAGCAATCTAGATGTAAATATTGAGAAAGCAGCTAATGGAGAAATTCCCGTCAGCAGTCTAGAATCAGGCTCTAATGCTGACTTAGGATTGACGCGAGCTTTGGCAGTCGTGCGAGTATTGCGCGACATTCAATCTCAGAAAGGCAGATTAAAAAGACTGAATTTTCGAGCCTATTCAGCCGGACAGCTAATATTACCAAACGGTAAATTCGCTTCAGCCCAGCGGGAGCCGGATCGGACGCGGCGACGCATTGAAATTCGCTTTACCCGTCTGGGAACGTTAACTAAGGTCAAGTGATTGCGAGAGGGCGAGAGGGCGAGATGGGGAGATGGGGAGATGGGGAGATGGGGAGATGGGGAGCAGCCCTTCGACAACGCTCAGGGCAAGAGGGGAAAATTAACAACTGACAATTGACATTTTGAACTCCGAACTCCGTTGGCGCAGCCTGCGCTCGGCGCATACTCCGAATTCCGAACTCATTTAAGCGGCTAGTTCTTTGCGTGCTGGAGCGACGCGAACTGTAGTGAGATCGAGCGGTACTCTATCTGATTGAGCAATAGGAGCTTTTTCCAAGATCTTGACTTCAATATCGATCGCTACCAGATAAGAACCAGGTTCGCAGCCCACGGCTTCAGCAATCAAACTAGCCAATTCTGGGCGTTCGGCAGTGATGGGGTGGCGTAGAGCACAACGATCCCACTCGTGCTGAGCAGCAGGATTGAGATTCAGAACGTAGTGCTTGGTAATAGCTTGAGAAGACTCCATAGGTCGTTTGGCTATTTACTAACTGGAAGAACTTACTCTTTCAGTATAGTACACATGTACTATTTTGTCCACTTGGGTTCGATCTCAACAAGAGGGCCGAAGAGCAGAGGAGAATCTTTAACTTCACACTTCTCACTTCTTCTCACTCAACACTCAACACTCAACACTTAACACTTCCAAAGCCCCTAAACTCCTAAACTTCTTACCTAAAATCTTCTTCTATTCCGGGCAGGAGGTTGGAAATCGGCGCTATTGACAGGAACTCTATTTGTGGGTTGATTCACCGATGGAAAATTCGACGTGCTATTGTCAACCCTGCTAGTGGCGCTATTGTTGTTAGAGTTAAATCCGCCCGTATTGCCAGCATTATTAGTCAATGCTGGGCTGACAGGGTTGTTGGGCAATGTTGAGGCTCGATTGTCAGTGAAAGCAGGATTGATACCGTTATTTGGCAACCCCGAACCCAAATTATTAGGCACTCTTGAGTTGGGAGCATTATCTAGCAATCCCGAATTGCGATCGCCATTACCAAATCCCCGATTGACCCCATTAGCAGGCAAACTCGAACCTAAATTGTTGTTAATTGCTGGATTCGGGCGATTGTTGGGCAAATCCGCACCTCGATCGTTGTTAAATCCTCTATTGTTAGTGTTGTTAGAAGAGCCAAGATTGGAATTGTTAGAAAATCCCGAATTGCCGCCATTAGCAGGTAAACCAGAACCTAGATTGTTGGAAAATCCCGAATTGCCGCTATTAGCGGGTAATCCCGTACTAGGGCTACCATAAAATCCGCGCTCGTTCGGACTAGAAGGAGCGCCATAAACTCCACCGCTATTTGAAGTGACTGGATCGCTACCGCTGGTGGTCGATAATCCACCGCCACCGCGATTGGGGTAAGTTCTGGCCCATCCCGGTTGAGAATAAAAGCTTCCCCGGCTATTGTTAATTGGAATTTGACTGTTACCCGCTGGCGCTCCCCCTGGCGCTCCTGCTGGCGATCGCGAAGCGGTATTTCCTTGAGATCCAACTCTAGGAGCAAAACGGCTATCGATAAATCTAGGATCGTTAGTCGGCGTAGCTCCATTAGGTTGAGCGATCGCGTTTGGCCCTCCAGTTTGAGGCCTCACCTGAGATAATCCAGGGATATTATTATTGGCACCGTAAGCGTTATACCCAGCCCTGGGATTGTAGTTGCTGCCTCCCAAGTTACTGGGAAGATTGGAAAATAAAGGATTGCCCGCAGCGTTGGGTAGTTGCGGACCGTAGTTATTCCCCATCCCAGGTAGTTGCGGACCGTAGTTAGTGCTGCTGTTTGGTTGAGAGTTGTAAGGTAAGAGAGCAGACGAGTTAGAGTTGGGCAACCCCAAACCCGTACTCGGATTAGATAGCGATGGTGGCTGGCCGTAGTCTGGAACCGCAGATCTGGCACCATAATTAGGCGATCGAGGATCGGCGCTATAGTAGGGCAATTGAGAATTATTACCAAAACTAGATGCTCCCCCATTGGCAGATGGGTTAGGAGATTGCCCTATATTTGTTTTTCTGCGGTTGCTACTAGAGGGGACACTAGGTGCAACTCTGGAGGGTTGGGTGCTGCTAGATCTAGCTGTCGAGCGAGAAGTTCGCCTCTGGCTAGAAGTCTCAGGGTCACCAGAACAAGAAATTAGACCGCTAGAGATGGTCAAACCAACGATTAAGCCAAATAATTTTAGTTTTACGTTCATGATTACCTCTCATAACGGGACGAAGGAGGGGAGGGGGAAGATGGGGAGATAGGGAGATGGGGAGATGGGAGAGAAGTCTTAACTCCGAACTCTGAACTTAAATTCTTTTCTAGCTTATCTCATAAATCTTTGGCGGAGCCTAGCTACAAAAATATCTACTTCTGGGATGTTCGATCGAGCAGCTAAGACGATGAATAAACTCAAACCAGCGATCGCGGCTAAACTTAGTTGTCCCAATATTTGCAGAAAAGAACTCGCACCTAAAAACCGTTGATATGCCCAGCTAACTGCCCAACTAGTCAAGCCAGCTAAAATGCTGCTGCCCGTCAAACTCCCTATCGGCCAGATCCACTCGCGCCATCCCAAACCGCGCAGCCGCCGGTTTAACACCCATAATAGCGCCGCCATTGAGGTAAAATTTACCACTAATGTTGCCAGTACCAACCCAGGAGCGCCTAACCCTAAATAGTTAATAAAGATATAAAGCAGCACAGCGTTGAGGAAAATATTTACCAGGCTGATCCGAAAAGGGGTTTCAGCATCTCCCAAGGCATAAAATACCCGGACTAAAACATCGCGCTCTAAGTAAAAAAACATCCCGCTGGCAGAAACTATCAATACTGAAGTTACCAATTTAGAGGCTTGGAGATCGAAGGCATAGCGTTCGTAAATCAGGCGGACGATCGGAAAAGCTAAGGCGATGGTTAAGGCGCTCAGGGGTAGCATGGTCAGTGCTGTCAGGATCGTCCCCTGACGAATCCGCACTTTGAGATCGGGCCAATTTTCGGGAGCCGCCAGTTCGGAAAAAACTCTCAGAAAGGGTACCAAGATCGTACTAGAAATAATTCCTAGAGGTGTCTGCACCAACAGCACCGTGTAATTTACTGCTGCGGCTGCACCGGAAATCTTAGAGGCAAAAAATAGGGCAGTTTGCAGGTTAATTTGTAGCATTCCCGATGACAGAGTTGCGGGACCCAGGACGCTCATCACTTCTTTGACCCCAGGTTGCCGCCAGTCGAACCGCAGGCGCAAGGTTCCCATTCCGGCCCGCCACTGGGCGACTGCTTGGACTAACCACTGTAAAACCGCACCCGCCAGAGTTCCCCAAGCTAAAACTTGCGCCCCTAAGATGGCATATTTGGGGGTGGCGATTTGAGAACCGAGTTGCATCCCTAAAAAAGCCACGCCACCGATGACTGTAATGCTCGAAAGTAAGGGGCTAACTGAAGGCAACCAGTAGATATCAGAAGCGTTTAGAGCGCCAAAACCAATCCCTATAGATCCAGAGAGGAAAGCTATGGGAGCCATAATTTGCAGTTGCGCCACCGTCAGCGATCGCACTTCTGGGGGCAATCCTGGGAATGCTAGATCGATGAAAGTGCCCGCAAAGAAAAATATAGCGAGGCTCACCAACAGCAACACCACTCCAACTAAGGTGGTAACTGTTTCGACTAAAGGGGCGGCTTCAGATTTTTTGCGTTTGGCTAGAACGGTAACGATGGCGCTGTAAAACGGGCCGTTGATGCCTCCTAATAAAATTAAGAAAAAACCAGGGATAGAGTAGGCGTAGTTATAAGCATCGGCGACTGCACCGACCCCAAAAGCTGCGGCGATCGCTTGCTGCCTCACTAGCCCAAAAATCTTACCGATGAGGCTGGCAACAGCGATAATTCCGGCAATTCCAGCTAGGGAACGAGCGGGTTTTGACTTTTCTGACACGAACGGTTATCTTCTTGATGTTGAGGGCATCACTCAGTTTAACGCAGAGGTACGCAAAGGTATTCGCAAAGGTGCGCAGAGATGGTTTGAGAATGGTTAGCGATCGCTATACTTGTTTCTAAATCCTACTTATTACCCTTCGACAGGCTAAGAGTAAGCTTATTACTTATTACTTAATAATAATGGATTGGCTTTATCGTTATCCGCCTCTTTATTCTGGAATATTATTAAAGCGTTATAAGCGTTTTTTTGCCGATATCGAGCTAGCTTCGGGAGAAGTAATTACGGCTCATTGTCCTAATACCGGGCCGATGACTGGGGTTTCTCAGCCAGGGAGTTTGGTTCGAGTTTCGTCTAGCGACAATCCCCTGCGAAAATTGCGTTATACCTGGGAGATGATTGAGGTTAACGATACCGAGCCAACTTGGGTAGGAATTAATACGGGGCTGCCAAATAAAATTATTAAGCTCGCTTTAGAACGTCATTTGTTTCCAGAATTGGGCAATTATGAAAAAATCTATCCAGAAGTCGCTTATGGCATCGAGAAAAATAGCCGGGTAGATTTTCTGTTGACTGGAAGCGATCGAGAAAAATCAGTTTCAAGTCTCCCCGTGCCAAACGAAATCAATCCAAAATCGATTGACAGCGATCGACCGATTTATTTAGAGGTAAAAAATACTACTTGGGCGGCGGGTAAATTAGCTTTATTCCCCGATACGGTAACTACTAGGGGACAAAAACATCTGCGGGAACTTACGGCTCTACTTCCCCAAGCTAGGGCGGTGATGCTTTATTTAATTAATCGCGCCGATTGCGATCGCTTTGCTCCTGGCGATACTGCCGATCCAATTTACGGCGACTTATTACGTTACGGTATCAAAAAAGGTTTAGAAGTATTACCTTGTAGGTTTGCCACCACTCCAGAAGGAATTCTTTATTTAGGTAAAGCAGAAATTAATTTTTGAATTATCAAAAGCGCAGATTCTTTACTATAATTTAATAATGTGGGGATCGCTGGTCGCTAAACTTTAGAATTCTAAATATAACTCTGGCAAAAGTGAAAAAAACATCGCTGCATTACCTGAATAGTTTTTCCCCGATTACCTATTACCTATTGTCTATTATCTATGGTTGCCGAAAAAGCTGGTTGCTGGGTAGTTTATTGTTCCTGAGCATAGTGACTGGATGCGGAAGAGGTACAAACCTTCAATCTCCTACCTCGTCTCAGCAGGAAAGCAGCGCCCAATTGGCAACCGCAAATGCAGGGTCGTGGAAAACGATCGCAGGCAACGGAGTAGAACTATCCTTACCAGAAAGCTACATCGGTGGCAACCCTAGCAATGACAAAGATTTAGAAGCGATCGCCCAAAACCTCAAAACCATCGATCCTGACTTTGAAAAAACTGTAGAGGCCCTGAAGAAAAACTCATCCGCTATTGCTCTACTAGCTTTTGATACTCAAAATGCCAAATCGAGATTCGTCACCAACGTTAACATCACTCAAGAAAAACTGCCAGTAGGGACTAATATCGAGCAGTATCTAGATAACGCCGTCAAGCAACTTTCTCCTAGATTTCGGGTGGTGGATCAAAAAGTTGTGTCTTTAGAAAAGTATCAGGCAGGCCGGGTAGTGGCAGAAACCATATCGGGAGAAATCCCCATCAAAAACCTGTACTATGTCATTCAAACTGGCAACGAGTTTTGGCTGGTGACGTATGCCACGACTAAAAGCGAATTCGATCGACGGTTGCCCAACTTTGAAGAAAGCATTCGCACCTTCCACCTTTCGCCCTCAAGTATTTCATTGAAATTCAACTTCGTCATACCCCATCTCGCCCCATAGCCTAAATTTCTCACAGAACCAGCTTGGAACGGACAAGCGATCGGCCGAATAGCGATCGAACTCCCGCTATTGATGGCGGCTTTATTATTGGTTTGTATATACTATAGCAATCCTAAATCAGTTGTAAATTTCCGGCTCCCCTCTCCCAGACTTGGGAGAGGGGTTGGGGGTAAGGGCTGTTTCAGCATTCATAATTCAGCATTCAGATGGCCGATGCAGTTAAAAAATGTCATTATCGCTCACAAAGCTGGAGACAATACCAGTCGCAAGCTAGCCGAAAGATGCGCCCGTCAACTAGAAAAACTCGGCTGTAAAGTGCTGATGGGACCCAGCGGGGCTAAGGATAATCCTTACCCAGTATTTTTAGCTTCGGCCAGTCAGGCGATCGATTTAGCTATAGTCTTGGGAGGCGACGGTACAGCCCTAGCGGCGGCGCGGCAAGTATCCCCAGATGGGATTCCAATTCTGGCGGTAAACGTGGGAGGACATCTAGGATTTTTGACCGAATCGCTGGAAGTGTTTAAAGATACAGAGCAAGTTTGGGAACGGCTGATCGAAGATCGCTATGCTATAGAACGGCGAATGATGCTGCAAGCCTCGCTGTTTGAAGGCGATCGCACTAATTTAGAGCCTGTAAGCGATCGCTTTTTGGCCCTCAATGAAATGTGCATTAAACCAGCTTCGGCCGATCGAATGCTGACCTCGATTCTAGAAATGGAAATCGATGGCGAAGTCGTCGATCAATATCAGGGAGACGGATTAATTGTCTCTACGCCCACTGGTTCGACTTGCTACACGGTTTCTGCCAACGGGCCGATCGTTTATTCTGGCATGGAAGCACTGACGATTACGCCGATTTGCCCTTTAAGTTTAGCTAGCCGTCCCATAGTGATTCCTTCTGGTTCTGTAGTCAGTATTTGGCCCTTAGCAGATTACGATCTCAGTACCAAGTTGTGGATGGATGGAGTATTGGCAACAGCGATTTGGCCCGGACAGCGAGTAGACGTGCGGATGGCGAGTTGTTTGGCTAAGTTTATTATTTTGCGGGAAAACTATTCCTATTACCAAACTCTGCGAGAAAAGTTGCTATGGACAGGCTCGCGAATTCGATATCAAAACAACCACCGTAACGCTAATAATTCTTCATAAGTCGATCGACATTTATAGCTCTTAGACATGAACGCCCATATAGCCGTAGGTTGGGTTGAGCTTTGCGAAACCCAACATAGGAATTATAGGCTTTAAAACTATTACCATAACTCTAACTCTGGGATGTCTTAGTTCGTCGGTTTTAGCAACTACTCCCGATCGAACAAATAACTTTAAAACCTTTGCCGATTGGTGTCGCCATCGATCGAGTTTGTCTGCTGATGCCCGACATACAGTAGAAGAGTTATTAAAGTTAGTTCAGACTAAAGAATGTGCGATCGCCGATCGGAAGCTTTCTACTCTTAGCACGCTCGACCTAAGCAGCAAAGGGATCGAAGATCTCGGCCCCCTCTCAGGACTGACTAATCTTACTTACCTCGTCCTCCGCGACAATCCAATTGTCGATCTCCAACCTCTATCAAGACTGACCCATCTTACCGGCCTTTTGCTAATCGACAATCAAGTCGTCGATCTCAAACCCCTATCGGGGCTGACCGACCTGACACAGCTTTCGATTGAAAGCAATCGAGTCGTCGATCTTAAACCCCTATCGGGGCTGAACAAACTCAAAATGCTTGCCCTCAGCAACAATCAGATCGCCGACCTCAAACCTCTCTCAAGACTCAACAGCCTGCGCTCACTTTCCCTCATCGGCAATCGAATTACCGATATCAAACCTCTCTCAAAACTCAAAAACCTGGGTTTGCTTCTGCTCGACAACAATCAGATCGCTGACATCAAACCTATCTCAAAACTGAACGACCTAATTTTTCTTGGACTCAGCAGCAATCAGATCGCCGATATCAATCCCGTATCAGGATTGAACGATCTTACTAACCTTCAACTCGACAACAATCGCATCGGCGATCTCAAACCCCTCTCAGGACTGACCAAACTCAATACGCTTTCTCTCAAAGGCAACCCGATTGCCGATCGAACTTGCCCTGTGAAGCCAGGATCGATCTGTCAGTTTTAAAGATGCCCATTTCGATCCCGATCGCCAACTTTTACGGATTTTTGGGGAATACTATTGTATCTATAAGATTATCGATCGATTCCATTACTGTCCTCCTACAACTTAGGAGATCCCTATGTCATTGCAAGCAGGATTAGAAGCCCTAAACCAAGGGCGTTATCAAGAGGCGGTGCAATTGCTGGAACAATTCTCTTCGAGTTGTCCCGATTTGCGCTCTAAAGAATGTCTACAGGCTCAAATGAGTCTGGTGAAAGCGTATCAAGCCTTGGGAAATATCCCCAAAGCGATCGCTGTATGCCAACAACTATCGGCTTCTGGAGTTCCTCAAGTCCAGAACTGGGCACAACAAGCCCTGCAATCTCTCACTCCGACACAAATACCCACATTTATTAAGCCTACTCCTCAACCTCAAGCTGAACCTCAACCTCAGTCTCACTATCAAGCTCCTAGTCCGGTCCAAAAAGCTGGTCGAGTTGCTGTTGGTGGAGTCAGGTTGGCCATGGCAGGCGTAGGAGGCAATCTGGCCCTGGCTTCAATTGTCACCATTGGCTTGCTCTTTGGCATGGTGTTCGTCCTTTGTTTGGGCATCGTCCTAATTCAAAACAGCGACACCCCAGGTTTGGGGCTGACATTGGCGATCGTTTTGACTTTAATTTTTAACGCCGCTGTCTTTTTCTTATCTCCATTTTTAATGGACTTAACCCAAAACTGGCTTTATCAAACTCGCTGGGTTTCTCTAGCAGAAGTTGAAAGCAAAAGTCCAGAAACGGCCAGAATTATTCAGCAAATCTGCCAACAGAAAAAACTGAAGCATCCTCGACTCGGTATTATCGACGACCAGAACCCCACAGCCTTTACCTACGGTTCGCTGCCGAATACCGCCCGTCTGGTAGTGAGCGAAGGGTTGTTTACCTACCTCGACGATGATGAAGTTGCCACGGTTTACGCCCACGAACTAGGCCATATAGTTCATTGGGACTTTGCCGTGATGACGGTGGCATCAACTCTAGTGCAGATTTGCTATCTAATTTACGTTTTTGCCAATCGTATAGGTAGAAGTGCTGGCGACAAGCTGGGAGATGCCCTCCAGAGTGCTGGTCTAGTTGCCTACATCTTTTACCTGATCGGCACTTATATGGTGTTGTACCTATCGCGGACGCGAGAATACTTTGCCGACCATTTTGCGGCGGAAAGTACGGGCAATCCTAACGGTTTATCCCGCGCTTTAGTCAAGATTGCCTACGGCATCGTGGAAGAAGGCAAACGAGCCAAAGAACCCAGCCGCCTGATCGAAGGAACTCGCGCCTTGGGCATCTACGACCATAAAGCAGCAGCTACTAGTGGAACTGCTTACCGCGTGGCCTCAGATACCAGCAAAATCGGTCGCGTTTTCTTGTGGGATATGTTTAACCCTTGGGGTTGGTGGATGGAGTTAAATTCAACTCACCCGCTAACTGGCAAACGGGTTCGCGCCCTCAGCACCTATGCCGAACAGCTTGGTTTAGAAACTGAGTTCGACATGGGACGCATTATCGGCGAGGGAAAAACTCTAGACAAGCGCCGACTTTACAGTAACTTCTTCATGGATATCGTGCTTTACGGCGCTGAAACCATTGGGGTAGTTGCTGGTTTGATAATTGGCATTATCCTCTCTGGTGGTACGGCTAAAGCTGGTTTGTTGTGGGCTTGCCCGCTCATCGGGTTTGGCATTGGGGTCTTAGTCAAGACCTTCGTGATGTACCCAGACTACAAGCAAGCACCCCAGTCTGACGTTCTCACCTTAATGTCCGATCCTTACGCCAGTCCTTTGCGCGGGCAACCCGCCCAATTGCAAGGCGAATTGATCGGTCGCGGCGATGCTGGCTATACGTTCGGTTCCGATCTGAAACTGCAAGACCGCACGGGAATGCTATTTCTGCGGTATGCTTCTCGCTTCGGCCCGATTGGTAATTTCTTGTTTGGCATGAAGCGAGTGCAAAGCCTGATCGGGATGCAGGTAGGTGCTGTCGGTTGGTTCCGGCGCGGTGTAGCCCCATGGATGGATTTGATCCAACTCGACAGTCAAAGCGGCACGACTGTCAAGAGTTACCATCGCTTCTGGGGATTCATTCTCGGTGGCGGCGCGATCGCCTTGGGAATAGTTTTGGGTGCGATCGTCTAGATCTGACCTCTCCCCTAGCCCTACCGTGTATACATAAGCGATCGATTGTGCCGTTTCACACCAAGATCCCCCTAAATCCCCCTTAAAAAGGGGGACTTTGAGAACTTCCTCCTGCTTGGTGCGCTTGTATGCGAAGGGAACCTCCGCACAGCGCATCCGCTGCTTGGTGCAAGCTGTATGGCGAGGAAACCTCGCCACGCTTGCATCCGCTTTTCAAGGGGGGCTAGGGGGATCTAATGCAGAGTCTCTAAGGTTTCCAGAGATATGTATACACGGTAGCCCCTAGCCCCTTTAATGGAAGTTAAAAAAATAATTGGGTAATTCTTGTGGGATAGCCCTCTGGGCTGTCCCAGTCAAAGGGCTATCTCACAATTACCGGATTTAATTCTTAACCTTCATAAAAGGGGGGAATTCTCTCTCGTCTCCCTGCTTGGTGCAAGCTGCATAGCGAGGTTCCCTCGCCATGACTTGCATCCGCTTTGTCAGCATTATCGCTCGTTAGGCAAAGAGCCAATAATTATTTGCATTTCAGCTAATTAAAAACCACCTTAAGCATCGAATTTTACTATATAAATTTTTCTACTCTATATCTCTGAAAGCAGAGTAATTTTCAATTACTGCGGAGACTAAAATATCGCTTACAATTTTAGCAACAGGTGTTTTAATTTACATATGCAGGCAGATTAATACAAATGATTTTTTGGAACTATGAAACTCATAGCGCGTTCGATCGATAATTTATGGCGATTCCGGCAACAGATCCACAGCCAATTTAATCGGGCGGCGATCGCGCTGGTTGCGGTAGCGATACTTTTGATGGCTGGCTTGAGTTCAGCAGCCATTGCCGCCCCAAATAATGAGATCCTGCGCCAAGCGCCAATAGAAGTCAAAGTTAGCTTGGGTAACAACACTAACGAATTAAAGTTTGTTCCCAGCGATTTAGAGTTTGCCTCTGGCAAGCGTTACAAATTACTTCTAGATAATCCCAGCCCTCAGAAGCATTACTTCACTGCTAAAGACTTTGCCGATATCATTTGGACGCAAAAAGTCGAAGCAGGCAAGGTGGAAGTTAAAGGAGCAATTCACGAACTAGAACTAAAACCAGGTGCTAATGCCGAATGGTTGTTCGTGCCATTAAAGCCAGGAAAATATAGTTTGCGCTGTACGGTTCCAGGACATACGGAAGCTGGGATGACGGGATTAATAACGGTTTCGTAATGCTCGACCAAAACAATTGTCAATTCGCAATCCGCAATTCGCAATTGTGGTTTCAGAGCTACTGGATTCATCCATAGACCCAGAAAATATGTCTTTCTTATACAGAGCAATTGCCTTTAGGCATGGGGTTAATTGCGAATTGTGAACTGTTAATTGCGAATTGGCTTGGCGTAGCCTGTATGCAGTATGTATCGCTAAAACAGTTGACAGCGAAAGCCCAGTAGTAGAATAAAGGACAGCAGCATCTACACTCATAGGGAGAAGTTGACCTTGGACGAACTGCGATCGGCCCTAGAACTAGCTACAGATGAGGAGTTGACGGAACTAACAGAAATCCTGTTCCGCCCCAAGTTTAACCCTCTAGATTACGTCCAAACCCCCGACCCGATAGAAGTTCAAAGCCAAGATCGGCAAACTTGGCTAGATTCTATAGAACAGCGGTTTCGCTTCTTGGCAGCCGACGGCTTAACTGTATTAAAAGGACGCGCTCAACAAGTAACCTATCGGCAAGCACTGATTCGAGTGTGTCGCTATCTCAAAATCCCTTACTCGCATCAGCTTTCGACTACCGATTTAGAAGCAGAAGTATTTCTAGGAGTAATGGGCCGAACTTGGAAACGCCTGCCAGCGGCAGAAAAGAAAGCCATAACTGCCCGCGTGCAAAAATCGCTAGTTCGATCGCAACTCAAAGAACCTTTACCAGTAGAACTCCAGCGCGATCCGGTCGGTCTGATCGTTAAAGGTGGTAGCGCCTTAGCCCTCAGTTCGATTGTTCAACCATGGGTGCTGCAACAAATTGCCCGTCAATTTGCCCTCCACTTTGCCAGCTATCAAGTAGCCAAAGAAGCGATCGTGCGCGGCGGCACGGCAGCAGCGGCGCAATTTCAAAACTACTTAGCCCTTCAGACAGCAAGACAGGGAATGGCAGCGAGTGCGGCTCGTTACGGCACGGCCAGGAGTGTCTTAGCATTCGTCGGTCCAGTAATGTGGGCTTGGTTTTTTGCTGACTTAGGATGGAGATCTATTGCCACCAACTACGGTCGGATCGTACCCACCATCATTTACTTAGCCCAAATTCGCCTCCTCCGCTCGGAATGCTGGGAATTTGCCTGATCGATGATGAAATGGGAAATTATCCTACACCTAAAAAGATGAGGTTTGAAGATAAAATTATTGGGGTATCTGTTGCCCGCAAAAAGCGATTTATATACCATTAGTTCTTGACTTCATCACTTGGCGATCGACAAATAAACCTCTTTTAAAAGTTGATAGATACTCATTTCCCTTCGGGTTTATACCATTTCTCAATTGAGTGAAGTATATTCTTGTGGGATAGGCTTCTAGCCTGTCCCAGGTGTAGGCTGGAGAGCAACACACTAGAATAAAAATAATTTTTTCTGCGTTGCTAACTTTTCCTCATCCCCACCGCCACTTACGAACAGCTTGGAGATCGGCAACTATAGGGTTGATGGTTTTCCCCCTGATGCCTGTAGTAGGAGCGATCGGGCTAGCTTTAGCTTTAATCTTAGTTTGGCGACAAAATTTCCGCACCATTACCCAGCGTCCTGTTAATCGGGGATTGGCGCTCCTCGGTGTCGTGTTGCTCGTCACTGCCTGCTTTGCCGATAACCGCTTTGATGCCTTGGCTGGGTTAGGAAATTTCTTGCCTTTCTTGGCCTTTTTTGCTGGGTTTAGCGTCTTAATTCAAAGTACGACTCAGTTGCGGCAAATGGCATGGGCGATCGTCCTCTCTTCAATACCAGTAGTAATTCTAGGCTTAGGACAGATACTAGGGGGCTGGAGTGGGATCGATCTGCGACCTATCTTTGGTTGGATGCTCCAACCTGGTGGCAATCCCCTAGGCAGGATGTCTTCAGTATTCAACTACGCTAATACCTTAGCTGCCTACCTTCAGATTCCATTTGTTTTGGGGCTGGGTTTGTGGATTGAAGAGAGCAATAAACTACTATCACAAGTAAAAGCTAGAAGAAAGAGGGATAACGAGACAAGGAGACAAGGAGACATTCATTCTTCGCCCTCTTCCCCCTCTCCCCCTCTCCCCTTCTCCCCCTCTCTGACCTGGCTCGGCTTGAGCGCCCTGCAAATCGGCAGCGCGATCGCTTTGGTATTAACTAATTCTCGCAATGCCTGGGCAATAATTATCTTAAGCTGTCTGGCTTTTGCCCTTTACCAAGGCTGGCGCATTCTGGTAGGGATAGCGATCGCCATTGCAGCTAGCGTCATCGGAGCGGCTTTCGCTCCCAACCCCATTCAACAATGGCTGCGAGCGATCGTCCCGGCTTTCTTTTGGGCGCGGCTCAACGACCAATTGTATCCAGATCGAACGCCAGAAACGTTCCGCACGACCCAGTGGCAGTTTGCTTGGAAATTAACCGAGGCTCGCCCTTGGACTGGTTGGGGTTTGCGCAGTTTCACTCCTCTCTACGAAGCGCACAGTCACGTTTGGCTGGGACATCCCCACAACCTGGTATTGATGCTGACGGCTGAAACTGGCATTCCAGCAACGATTTTATTTTTGAGTTTAGTCGGTTGGGTGCTAGCTAAAGCTGTCTGGCTCTCGATCCGATTGTCGTCCGCCGAGTTGGCCCCGACTCGACTCTTTTTATTTACCTATCTATTAGCTTTTGGCGGTTGTATGCTCTTCAATCTGACAGATGTTACCATCTTCGATTTTCGGGTAAATACTCTGTCTTGGTTGCTGCTATCAGCAATTGGTGGAGCGATCGAGCAACATAGAGTTACAAATGGCATCACCAGCCTTTCTCATGAACGCTCAAAGTAAGTCGGCTGCAAGCAAAGATAACCTGGTTTACATCACCGCAGTTGCACCGCGCTACAAGTATTGGCTAGCATACATTAATCCACTCTGGCATTAGCATCCATAAGTGGCAATCTCGATCGACAATCTTGAATGCAAACACAAAACCTGCGCCCTATTAGCCGTACTCCTGGCCAAACGCTAACTCGTTGTGGCGATCGCCTTCTGGGGGTTTAAATGACTCAGGAGCGAGGCGCAGCAGATTTATCCAGATGGGCAAATAGCCATTACAATCTCTTGGGACTGCATCCGTCGGCATCACCTGCCGAAATTCGCCGCACCTATCGGGAGTTAAGCAAACGCTACCATCCCGATACTACCGATCTGCCAACTCAGATCGCCACTGCCAAATTCCAGCAACTCAACGAAGCTTATGCCACTCTCAGCAATCCAGAACGCCGCGCTGCTTACGATCGCCAAATCGGCTATTCTCGCATCAGTGTCATCCAACCGCCTCCAGACTTGAACCTGGTAGTAGATCGAGATCGATCGAAGTATTCCTCTTCTGCCTATCTCGATCCTACCGATCGCCCGCTTTCTAGCGGCGAAATTTTTGTCCTATTTATTTTGGGTTTAACTTTCGTCGGTTGCCTGATATTAGCGATCGCGATCGGCTTAACTAGAGGAGATTTCGCTGTTCGCATATCCACTTTCCCTACCATCTTTTTAGAGGCGGCAAATCTGGCTCCGCTCTGGGGGATTTTTGACTTTTGACTTTTGACTTTTGACTTTTGAATTGATTTATGACTCTTCCCGATGCCGATCTTCCCCTTTATAGCCATCCCCTACCGGAAATTGAGGAGTGGCTCAAAAGCCAAGGCTGCGAACAAGATTCAACCGAACTCCACTGCTGGCGAGTCGTGCGCCCTTTGTGGAAAGCAGAAATCTGGCTGGATGTAGAAGAGTTAGTCGTGCGCTACCTCGAAGCTGGTGAAGGAAGCAAAGACATTTCGCGCTCCTTCAGATATTCCCTAACTCGTCAAGACATTGAAGATGCCGTTTTCGCTGGACCATGAAAAGAGTTCTCGACCAAAATCCTTGAGGTTTGCCCTCTTTCATGGTCGATCGCTGCTTGTTGTACCACTGGTTAATTGACTTCAAATGCGGCTCTCCCAGCATTAGGGGGGAAACCGTGCCCATTTCACCACCATTTAGCCTGACTTCAAGGAAATTCGATCAATAATGCCAACTTTATCGTCTTCGTACCAAATGACATCAATATTTTCTACTTTGCCCTCGATCGCCAATTCTTTGCTATTTAACTCATCTACCAATTTTTTACAGGCTTTGGCATCGGGGGAATTAGCTACCCCGATGTGAGGGACGAAGGGAATATCTAGGCGCAACTCCCTTGCTAGCAATCCGGTATACAGGCGATCGTGTAATTTGACGACATTGCTATGACCTTCATCTGGAACTAAAAAAACATGAGTGTAATCGCTAAAGGCATCGTCACCTAGAACGGCACATCGAATGACGAACTCGAACGCTTCGATCTCCTCTACTTGCTGCCTGATATGAGCCACAAACTTGGTTTCGTCGATGTCAAAGACGGGAAATACTAAAGTAAAGTGCGGCTCGACCACATCTATATATAATGCGTCGTACTTTTGGCGCAGGCTTTGCATCCAATCTCGGTCTGCTGCGGAAATCTTGGGATATGCGATCGCCAGTAGAGATCTGGGCATAGGGCGTAACGAGGAGTTTCAACGCTTAATTTACAACAAAATAAGTGATCGTTACGATCGAATCGCACCTAGCGACCGATCGAGTATAACTTTTCTGAAGGTTAAAGACACTCTTCGTCCGCGAGTCAAAAGTCTGTCACCATGCCGATCTGATTTTCTAGCTGGAATGCCGTGCATCCATTGATATCTGGCCTCATTTTTTAAGATGATTAGACTTCTAGGCTCTATCCAAATTGATTTTTTGTTTTTGGTTTTTTACTATTAACTTAACCAAGGCGGCAACCACTTCAAAAAACATCTATTTCCGTGCTGTTCGGTAACTTCTGCTCCCAATCGCTGATAAAAACTTAGCCCTCGAAGGTTACGGGCATCAGCATTCCAAGCAATATGAGTGCAGTCGTTTTCTTCGGCAATATTAGCCAGATAACGCATTAATAGCATCCCCGCTCCCTGGCTCCTCATATCTTCATCGACGTAGAGATCGTCGAGCCAAATGCTAGGCTGGCCCGCAAATGATGAATACCTAAATCCATACAAGGCAAATCCGATCGCTTTTTCCTCAGATTCGGCAAATAGCACTGAAGCAAATGGCAGCGTGCCAAAAATGGTTTTGCGGAGCTTGTCTTCAGATACTTGCAACTGGCCCGAAAACGCACCGATAGAGCGATCGAATTCGGCTTTCTTGTCGATAAACGAGAAAATTAGCGACACATCATTAGGAGTTGCCCATCTAACTTTCATCTGTCCGTTCGATTTTAAACGAGGGTAACTTCTCCAGTGTCGAGATCGTAACGCCCGCCAATTACTTTGAGTTTGCCTTCTAGCGATCGCTCTGACAAAATTACTGAATTTTGCTTCAACTGTTCGATCTGATAGTGGACGTTGGCGACTACCGCCTGCTCGATAACATCGCCATCTTTATCTTTTACCTTGCTTATAGCTGGAGCGATCGCTTTTACCAAAGCACTGACATTATTAGAAATCCGTTCGTTTTTAATCGCTGCTGTCACCGCACCGCACCGTTCGTGACCTAAAATCATCACTAAAGGGGTATTCAGCACGGCTACGGCATATTCCAAGCTACCGAGGACTTCAGGGGTAACGACGTTGCCAGCGACGCGCACGTCGAATAAGTCTCCCATGCCTTCGTCAAACAAAATCTCTGGGGCTACCCGCGAATCGGCACAACTGAGGATGGTGGCGAATGGATGTTGTACCTGCGCCAGTTCTTTCAGGCGTTCCTTCGATCGATCGGGGTTTTTTAGCTGTTGCTGCAAGAACCGCTGATTGCCATCTAACAACCGTTTCAGTGCTTGTTCCGGGTCGAGGGATTGGGCGATTTCCTCGGCTCGCGCTGGTGCTGTCTGCGTTAACCATGCCCCGCTGCCTGTTGCTGCTGCCGTCAAACTAACTCCTGCTAGTTGCAAAAAATGACGGCGATCGATCGAATTTTCCATTCTCTCCATAACACCTTATTGAATGATGAATCATGAAGGGTGAAATCGATTCAGCCTTCATAATTTTGATTACATTGAAGCTACGCATCTTACCGATCGAATCTCCATGGCATCAGAGATATAACAAGTACCTCCAAATTTATTGAGGATCGGTTTGATATTTTCGACTAAAGCTTTGATTCTGTCGGGCAGGCAAAAAGCAATCACGCAAACGATGCTAGCAAGATCGTCAGATGCTTCCCCCCTAGAATTTTGACCGCTGACATTTTCGATCACGGTGTAACCTTGAATCTGGGATTTTTTTAACCCTTCTACGATTTTTCCCAGTTCGACTGAACTGGCAATTATTTCTACTCGTTTGACCTCGTGCACGGGTTTCATCTCCATAACATATTGATGCCGTAAAGGTATAGCGGAATGCCGACAATTATATTGAAGGGAAACGTTACTGCTAGGGCGCTAGAAACGTATAGGCTAGGATTAGCTTCTGGCACTGTTAGCCTCATGGCGGCTGGAACTGCTATATAAGAAGCACTCGCACACAGTACGGCAAACAACAGTGCGTCGCCCCGTGGCATCCCGATAAACTTGGCTATAAATAATCCAATTATAGCATTTACTAATGGGACTAATATGGCAAAAGAGATCAGGAACATCCCAGCTTTTTGCAAATCTTTAATTCTTCTAGCCGCCACCAATCCCATATCTAATAAAAAGAAGGTCAAGACTCCGTAAAACAGCCCTTGAGAGAACGGAGATATGACTTCCCAGCCATGTTCTCCTGTGAGCATTCCGACTAGTAAACTACCAACTAACAGAAAAACCGAACTATTGAGGAAAGCTTCTTGCAGCACCTCCGACCAAGAAAAGTCGCGTTCTTCTTCGCCATCGTTGGCGGTGAATACCTTGACCAAGATCAACCCCACAATAATGGCTGGAGATTCCATTAAAGCTAGGGCGGCGACCATGTAACCGCCAAAATCTATGCCCAGTTGGTCGAGAAACGAACTCGCGGTGATAAAAGTGACGGCGCTAATGGAACCATAGGTAGCAGCGATCGCAGCGGCGTTGTATACGTCTAGTTTGATCTTGAGAATGAAAAAGGTATACACGGGAACAGCACAGGCCATCACCATTGCTGCTAAAATTGTCAGGATGACTCCCTGGTTAATCCCACTTTTGACCAGTTCGACTCCTCCCTTAAACCCGATCGCAAATAGCAGATAAAGCGAAAATAGCTTGGGCAAAGGTTGAGGAATTTCTAGATCTGACTTGACAAAAACAGCAGTCATTCCTAGAAAGAAAAACAAAACTGGTGGATTCAGGATATTAGATGAGATCAGGCTTAAATCCATGTTTACCTCTCCTCATATTTGTAAAACCAAACACCGCAATAAGTTTTTATAATCATTGGCGGAGCGACTACAGTTACATTTACAAATTACTATACATTACTGGGGCTAGTAATTATATTTACATCTCGGTCATTAGTTCCTGACACTATTGTTTCTTTTGTTAAGATATAAAACTTTATCGTTAAAAGCCAGATATCGTTTGTATAAAAAGTTAGAAAAATATGAGCGATCGACAATCAATTGTAGCAATCCCAAGCCGAGCGAGCTAGCTGTTGAGACTATGCGTTCTTCCCAATAGATGTGACCAACTTGATGACTGTCTAACAAAGTACGGTAAAATGGGTTGCATCTGGCTCGAAGCTCCGTCTCAGATTGTATGAGGTAATTACCAGCGCCAATAAGGACGGCCTCGCCAAAAGATGCCCACGAGCGCAGAGATCCCTTGAATTTCGTTAAAATCGATTAAAGAAAATGGTATAGGCAGTAGGGATTTAACCAAAATCAGCAGGCCCAAACAGGGAGCTAAAGCCCATAGTGTGGACGTATTAATAACAACTCGTCCTCGGTATAAACGTTCGAGAAAGTAAACTGCTAATGCTCCTACACCAATACCGATAGCAACAATTGTTATCGTTCCTAGTGGAGGTGCATAGAGACTCGATAGGGCTTCTCGAAGATTGTCAGACTGCTCGTAGCCCAATGACAATAGTAATTCTACTAAGATGACTGCCAGATTAGTCAGAGCAGAAACTTCCAGCAGCGATCGCCAAGGGATAAATTTTAAACTACGCATAATATTTGTTATTTTTCACTATCTAAATCGATCTCAACCAATCTCTAATCTCATTTATTAACCAAAAGCGTTCTAATGTAGCTAATGGAGTAGTAGTAAATTTGCGTTTGCCATCTTCCATAGTTACTCCTCTAGCTACTTTGTTATCCTTCATTTCTTCTTCATAAATTTTGTAGGTTAAAACTGTTTTCCCTCGCAGCCGCCGATAACACCAACCAAATAACATCCAGCGAATCTCAAAATTTTCCCGATCGAAATATAGTTCGGTTTGCTTAAAAATGGGGAGAACGATCGACGCGATCCCGAACCAGCCGAAGATCGAGATTAATAAAGGAAGATACCAGCTATCTGGGAAGCGCACAAAAACAAAAGGAAATAGAGTAGAAACGATCGCCGCTAGCAATAAATAAACTCTCACAGCTTTTTTACCGCGCCTGGGAATTCTAATCTCTAATTGGGCAGCAGACTTTTGCAGTTGAATTTTGCTCCCCGCAGGTTTGGGATTGGTAATCGGCGGACTGAGCTTGTGTCTATTTTTCAAAGCTTCCAAAGCTTCCCTTGCCGTACTCAGTCGTTCTGTCAGACTAGGCTCGGTGAGTTTGCCAATCCAATTTACTAAACCGGGATCTATACTAACTCGATCGACAAATTCAATGCGGGCATCCCGCTGGGGTAGATCGGCCGGAGCCATACCAGTCAATAGGTGAATTAAAGTTGCCCCTAAAGCATACAAATCTGAAGCTGGAACGGCTCTACCGCCAAACTGTTCCATGGGGACGTAGCCATAAGTTCCAACTACAGTAAAGGTAGCACCTTCGAGTACGGCTTGGTCTTGCACCGCTCCGAAGTCAACCAGATAAATTCTTTCATCTTCACCCCAAATCAGATTGCTAGGTTTAAGAGGACGTTTGAAAAGTCGGTTAGGCAGTAAAAAAGCTCACTCAGTGTAAGCTGCAAATAGCAAAATCGACAGCCCTGAGAGAGCCAACATGAGTAAAGCATACCCCAGTAACCTAACTTACGC
>JAHHHA010000033.1 GCA_019359615.1 Cyanosarcina radialis HA8281-LM2 | reverse complement strand
AACCACTCAAAAAACTAATTATTGCTCCTTTCCCAGATCGACCTCACAGTTCTGGGCAATTCTTTTTCGAGCCATCTTCCCAAACCCCCTTGACAACGGCCATCGCTTCTTAACTTGTCACGAATGATTAAAGAAAGACATCCAGGAAACGATCGCGCTGCTTGGGAAGAGGCCGATCGACTGCTAGCCGGGGGAGAACGTGCCCAAGATGAATATCTCGAATGGCACGTCACCCGCCAAAACGGCAAAATTACTCGCGTCACCTTTACCTGCGAAGGGCCGGAATATTGGGAAGCCTTGGCTGAAGGCTATCCTCAAGGATATGGCGGCCCCAGGAATGCCGGAGCAACGGGATCGAAAGAAAAACTGCTATCGCTTTACAGGCAATACATCAGTCCTGAAGTGCAATTAGAAGACTTGTTTCGCAACGGTGCTTATAACACCTACAACAAATGGAATACTACCGATGGGGCAATGCACCTCAATCAACGCAACAACACCTTGAGGGCAGAAATCAATATTGCGGCGCAAGCGACGATTTTGCGGCAAAAAGATGGTGAAGTCCTCACCGATGCTGACGAACTCATCCGTTGCGCCCTCTACGGTTCCCCTGGAAGGGCAAGCGATCCGACGATTGGGGCGTTAGTCAATGCCCTAGCGCGAGAAGGATATGCCATTACCTTGCAAAATCCCGTAGGACTGTATATCGATCGCTTAGATACTCCCGGTTGGACGAAACCCGATGGTAGCGATGTCGATCCTGGCTACTGGAAAATCTTACGGGGAACGCCAGGGGCGATTTTGCGAGCGGTTTATGAAGTCCCTGAATCTGAAGGCTTTACCGTTGGCGATCTGCTCATCGGTGGGGAAGCGATCGAATTTGGCGGTCAAATTGCTGACTTTATCACCATGAAATTAACTGGGATCGCTTGTCGTCAAGGTGAGATTCAAAATCCTGCCCAAGGTTGCCTCGCATTTGCCGCCGCTGCGCCCGAAGCCATTACAGAATTGCGACCGTTACGCACCAGATTTTGAGTGTCCCCCAAGGACAGCCCAGAGGGCTATCCCACAAGTCTGAGATTTTACCTGTAGAGACGCGAGATCTCGCGTCTTTGCCCATACCAATAATCTCAAATCGAACCCGCCCTGCCCCACCGTTAACTCCAAGCATATTCGGAGTTTTTAAACCACAGATAAACACAGATAAACCTTGCCCTGAGCAAGCCGAAGGGACAGATGCGATCGATGAGTTATTGTTGGGCGTAACAGGTTTATTCGCAAGCGAACATCTTGTAATTTGGAATTAGTGATGGCAGATATTCCTCAAGAAGAAGTGCTAGAAATTGCTGATATTCAAGGTAATATTCTGGCAGGTTTCAACAAAGATTTTCAGTGTTTTTTGTTTCTCAAAATATTCGATCGCCCGATCGCCAAAAGTTGGCTTAGCTCTTTAGTGCCTTACATTGCCAGCACTCAAGAAGTATTGCTGTTCAACCAGATGTTTCGGACTTTACGCGCTCGTAGGGGTACAGATCCGCAAGGGATGGCTGCTACTTGGATCAATATTGCTTTTACTTATGAAGGCATTAAAAAACTCACCTCCGAGGAAGAGGCAAATAAATTTCCCGACACTCCGTTTCGAGTTGGTTTACCTTTGCGATCGGGGTTAATTGGCGATCCGAGAGATATTGAAGCCGAAGGACATCCGAATCAATGGGTGGTTGGCGGTAACAGTAACAATGCGAGTAAATATCCCGATCTACTACTGATTTTAGCTAGCGATACTCCTGCTTATCTGGAAGCCGAGGTAAATCGCCTCAAATCTGAGATTTTGGCTTTGCCTCAACCACAAAATAACGATGCAGGTAAAGCCTTAGAGATTATCTACGAGCAAAGAGGAGAAACAAGACCAGATTTGCCAGGACACGAACATTTTGGCTTTAAAGATGGTATTTCTCAACCGGGAGTGCGAGGGCGAATATCGAGTGCCGATCGAGATTTTCTTACCCCCAGAGCGATCGCGCCTGAAGATCTGAATGCCACTCTTTACGCTAAACCCGGTCAACCGCTGATTTGGCCGGGGCAGTTTGTCTTGGGCTATAACCGACAGAAACCAGACGATGCGATCGCTCCTCAACCACCTTCACCACCTGCTCCCGATTGGGCTAAAAATGGCTCGTATCTAGTTTTACGCCGCTTGCGTCAGGATGTCCCTGCTTTTTGGCAATTCGTCACCGATCGAGCGGCAAAACTCTCTCAAAAGGCTGGTTTTGCTAACATGACTCCAGAACGCTTAGCTTCCCTTTTAATCGGACGCTGGCCCAGCGGTGCGCCTATTATGCGTTCTCCTAATAGCGAGAACGCATCGTTAGGACAAGACAGTGTGGCTAACAATTATTTCCTGTACGTCGATTCCACACCAGAACCCCTAGCCGTTACAATTCCAGATTATCCAGGCGATCGCTTTCCCTCATCTCCTGGCGACTCTTTAGGGAATATTTGCCCCTTTTTCGCTCATATTCGTAAAGTTAACCCACGAGATATGGCCACCGAGTCAGGTGCGGGGAATAAAACCTTGACTCGCTTAATTCTGCGTCGTGGGATTGTATTTGGTTCTCCGATGAAAGATGCCAGCAATCCCACTCCCGAAGAGTTGCAGGAGGAGCGAGGATTGATGTTTCTTTCTTATCAAACCTCGATTAAAGAACAGTTTGAATTCGTGACGGGAACTTGGGTCAATCAACCAGATCAGCCCCCACCCAATCCGCCTAATGCTGGTGTCGATCCGATTATCGGCCAGCAAAATCAAGCCGGAAGTCGGACTCGGAAGTTGAAATTCAAAGGCACAGATGGTTCGATCGAGGAGATTGAAACTCCTGTAGATTGGGTAATTCCTACCGGAGGCGGCTACTTTTTCGCTCCTGCGATCGGGGCATTGCGGGATGTACTGGCTAAATGAAACAACCAGAGAGGGGACGCGGGAGGCTCCAGACACAGATAAACTCTGCAACACCACCAAGATCTCTCGTCCGTTTGCTTCATCGACTTGTTGGGCTGCGTGATTACTAAACTTAATCAGCAGCAATATCCCATTTTGGGATTATCCGAAAACAGGTTTATTGTGTTGGAGATATTATGCAGTGCTAAGTCCGAAGCACAATGAAATCTGTCTTTAGCAGTGGGTATGACATATTCCGTCGTCGAATGATTGTGGCTCGTAAAGAGGCACAGTTAACTCAAGCAACATTAGCTAAATTTCTTAATAAACCACAATCTTTCGTAGCTAAATACGAGAGTGGTGAACGGCGCTTAGATGCGATCGAGTTTATTTTGGTTGCCCGTGCAATTGGTATAGCTCCTTGCGACATTATCAGAGAGGTCGAACAGGAAATGCCTGAAAAGCCCTGTGAAGACAAAGCATGAATACACAGGACGTAATCAGACTTGCCTCACAATATTTGAGCGACTTATCAGGTCACACTTTTGATGTTCTTGATGTCTCCAAGCCTGTAACTGTGGATGCAGCCATAAACTTGTCCAAGGTCATCTCAAAGCTTTCACCACTGCTTGGTAACTTAATTGAATTTAACACCGTTGAATTTTTGAATAAAAAAGATGAATTTGCTGAATTTGGAAAATGGCAGAGACAAGATCCAGGCTTTCCAGATACAGTTTTTATAGGCAGTGTCCAACCAACACCAGGATTAGAGGTTAAGGCATGGTTCCCATTGGCGACAGAAATAACAGCACGCTTTAAAGACAGTCAAAATCATTTCAGCTTCGATCGAACCTATGTTGCTATTTTGGCCTGGCTTCCCGATAGAATCATCTACGGTAAACCTCGGATTCTCGACGTGTGTGTTGTTTCTGGTCTATCCGTAGCTGTAGCTAGAGACACCCATTATCATAATCCACCAGACTACCTTGTCTTAGAACCAGAAGATACGACGCAGAGAACAGCCAATTTGCAACAGACAAACACTAGTGGTTATAAGTTTCAAGGTTCTGCTGAGGAATTATTAGAAGCTCAGAGGATAGTTGATTCATGGGGAGTGGAAGGAAAAATCTATCAGCCAACTAGAGCATATCAGCGTCTTCTGCGTGAGTTACGAGTGCGGTATGAATACAGACTGGATACTAACTTTGCGAAGATGGACAGAATTGTACACCCAGGGATTGAAGACTTTAAGCAACGTGTCTACAGCACTACCGTTTCCGGTATGACTGCCGCACAATGGAACAAACTTTTGTCAAGCCGTCGAGAAGATAAACTCAGGAAATCCTTGCAGGAGTATCTAGGCATTAAAGAAGAGAGTATTGATGAACTTCTTGAGTAAATCTTTGTACCCCATAGTAGAAGTAATCTGGGTCAAGCTCGCAAGAGAAAGCTTTTCGACTTAGTTGACGTGCAGCAAAAGATGCACTGAATAGTCCGCCAAAAGGCTCCCATATTACATCACTTGGATCGCTTGATGTCTCAATAATAGTTTTCATTAAGTCTAAAGGCTTCTGATTAAGATGCAAAGCTTTTCCAGAGGAAGTCTTAACCCGCTCATCATCTCGCAGAGCTTGACGTTCCCAGACATTGGTAAATCCGTGAGGACATTTGAATTTCGATCGCATCTTTCTCCATTCTTCTCCAGTCAAAGCGCGATCGCCATTAAGTGAAAAGTAAGGTTTCCCTTCAGGTTTCCCATGCTCGTTTGCATACTTGACTAGTTTTTCAAACATCTCTGGAGGAGGGAAATACCACAAATGCCCTCGATCGAAATATTTTCTGGTGGCAGCATCTACTACACCACAAGCATCGTTCGCTCGTCGTAATGGTAGCCCAGAACGTTTCCACTCTTCCAGCAACCACGCTTTTAAGGGAAGTTCGTTGACTTTAACTTCCCTCACATACTGAACGCAAACTTCTGTCACCACAGGGAACCTACGAATTTTTTCTGTGTTCACATTCCCTGCAATGTGGCTTTTTCCTTTATTCCAAATATTGCAGTTGACGTAGCGCCAACCGTACTTTTCTAAAACTGGATGTAC
The DNA here is from genome assembly GCA_019359615.1 of Cyanosarcina radialis HA8281-LM2. Classification (GTDB taxonomy): domain Bacteria; phylum Cyanobacteriota; class Cyanobacteriia; order Cyanobacteriales; family CCAP-1448; genus Cyanosarcina; species Cyanosarcina radialis. The sequence goes on along the minus strand of JAHHHA010000033.1, from coordinate 61,310 downwards.
AACCGCCCAACCAATCTCTGAATTCCAAAACCAGAGTGTTGTGCATGGCTTTGCGGCTCCTGACCATGTCTCAATGTGAGGTTCATACCAATTTGGCAAATCAATATGGCTTGAAGTATCCCCTTCAAAACCAAGAACACCGTAAGCTCCATCCGAGATTATGACAGTAGGTTGCTCCCAGTTGTCATAATGTTGAAGACTATCACCCAAGTGTAGAGTCACATATTCGTCGCTCCAGGAAGAGAAGTTGAAGTTAGTATTGAGATTAACCACTTTTCCGCGACCAACTGTACTAGTAGCTTTATGTTTGAGTGGTTTAGGAAGCCCTTCCTCTAGATTGAATCGATTCATGTACGGGTTTTCATAGCTTCAAAAATTAGCTATCTGCCACTTTATCCTATTTTGGGATATTTGGCTAGCAGGAGATACCAAAATTAATCACACCTGCTTTAAACATGAAATCCAGGGTTCTTTTTATATCAACTATATCTTCGGCTTTTGGCAAAGTAATTAATCCGAAATATTATCATAGAACGATAATATTTCGGAGATGTTTGCTGAACTCCTCTTTAGGGAGCTAAGGCGTTGCCACGCAACAGGCTACCGATAGTTTTCGCCGTAATCTTTAACTGAATTAAAGGATTCGCTGGAACTACGGTTTTGTAGAGATAGCTGTCAAACGTCAGCTTTTGCACGTCGATGTCAGAACACATCTCTACAAAGGCTTCGCGGGTGGCATCAGAACGGTAGAAGACGGTTTGCAACAGGTCTAGTACCTTGTAGGTCATGCCGTACTTCTTATCCCAACGCTTCAGATAGACTTTGAGGTCGTTTTCCGTGGGGATGCGATCGCCTCCATTGGCAAATTCGACGATGGTTTCGGCGCACATCCGGGCAGATTGAGCCGCAAAGTAAATCCCTTCGCCCGATGACTTGGTGACTGTCCCCGCTGCATCTCCCACCAGGGCCACGCGACCGACGACGCGGCGCGGTCTGGGATGTTCGGGAATGGGATGGGCTTCGACTTTGATAATCTCGCCACCAGCTAACCTGTGGGCCGCCCGCGTCCTAATTCCAGCTTGTAGTTGCTTGATGATGGCTTTGTTAACCTTCATCGTCCCCGTACCGACGGCTACGTGGTCGTATTTGGGAAATACCCAAGCGTAGAAATCTGGCGAGACATCGTTGCCGACGTACATTTCGGCCAGGTCTTCGTAATACGCCATTTTGTCGGCGGGCAAGCGAATCCGTTCTTGAAAGGCGATCGCGTAGTTGTAATCTCCCGCATCGATCGCTTTGGCAATCCGAGAATTTGCCCCATCTGCCCCAATTACTAAGTCGGCTTTCAAGCTTTTCATTACCCCTTCGGCGCTACCATCTGAGTGGTCGGCGTAGTGAAGGGTATAGGGTTCCGTACTATTTTGGGGAATATCTAGTTGGTAAACGGTGCCGTTAATTATCTTTGCACCCAATTCGATCGCTCGATCGCGCATGAAGCCATCTAAGACTTCCCGGCGACACATCCCGATATATTCTTCTGATTTTAAGGTCTGACCGATATTGACTTCGACGTTGGAAGGCGAAATCATCTTCATTTTCCGCACTTTGCGATCGATAATCCGATCTGGCAGATCGAATTCACTCACCATACACAGCGGTATGGCACCACCGCAAGGTTTGGCATTATCTAACTTGCGTTCAAACAGGTAAGTTTCAATTCCAGCTTTGGCAAGCGTCTCAGCAGCAGAGGAACCCGCTGGACCGCCACCAACAACAGCCACCCTTAGTACCAAAGTTTTTCTCCCGATCGCTTACGGTTACAAACTGTGATGTTATCACGGACTTTTACTCTCTTTGGTATGACGTTTTGTAGATTTGAAGCAAATGCAACAGACCTTAATATATCTACAGATTTGGCGAGAGGGCGAAGAGGGCGAAGTTTTTTAGCTGTCACCAACGGAATTAATGTTAGACAAGGTGTATTTAATACAAAATAGAGAAATATTTATTACCTGATGCAAGTCAATTGGTTAGATTCTGGACTGGGGCAAATAGCAACAACTGCGATCGGAGGCTATCAGAAGTACATTTCACCCTTCACCCCGCAAGGGCTTTTCTTGCGCTCATCGCTTGCTGTACGGGGGTCAATCTTGCTCTCAGTACGTCAAAGGGGCGATCGCCAAAAAAGGATTATTGGGAGCGATCGCAGCTTCTGTCCAGCGGTTTGCAGCCTGTAAGAGAGCAAATCAAATTCTGAGGACCAGATATAGCAGAATGTCAGCCGAAAATGGTGAATCCAACCCTCAAGGACAGGAGAATACAAACTCGAACGGCAATACTATAGCCGATTCTTGCAGCTGTTGCGCCTGTGGTAGTGCCGATTGCGCTCACTGCGCCTCTGCTTTAGATTGCAGCGCGATCGATTGCGGCGGTGCTGATGCTTGTTCGGGCTTAGATTGCAGCGGACTCGATTGTAGTGGCTGTAGCTGGTAGTTATTAGGGATAATAAAACTAATCTCCTAGCAGAGGAGTTAAGATCCGAGTTAAAGATTTTATATCTAAGCAAATTAGACTATGGCGGCTATTACTGGAAGCGACCTGAAAAGGTTAGAAGATATCATTAACAAGCGGTTCGATGCTGTTGAAGACCGAATAAAAGTTCTTGAAACTGGGCAGCAAACCTTACAAGCTGGGCAGCAAACCTTACAAGCTGGGCAGCAAACCTTACAGATGGAGATGATGGAAGTAAAGACCAAGCTAACTACTCTCGAACCTTTAATTCAAAAAATGCCCGAGCTAGCAGAGAAAGTAGGAGAGTTAAAAAACTGGAAGCAAATTGGCTTAATTTTTGTTACTGGTGTCATCAGTTCGATTTTCAGCGGTACGATCGGGGGCGTAATTGGTTGGCTCATTAGAAGTGGAAAGGCTTAATAGTTAATATTGAGATTAGGCAATGCCTGCCCAGTAACTAAACTAAACATTAACTAAAAATGCGATCGAACTTTCAGTTAAATAAATGGTTAATTATTGCTGTTTTACTCGTACCATTAATAACTACGATCGCCACAGGATGTCAGTTCTTTAACGGCGCTCAAAGCAGCAATGCCACATTTCGATCGCAGACTTGGAAACAGGCTACCTTAGACGAGAAAGGCAACGGGCCTCGATGTAACATGGTCGAAGATCTGATGAAAAATCATCTGCGTATAGGAATGAGCGAGGATGAAGTCATCGAGATCTTGGGTAAACCTGATTTCACTCTGAAACAGGAGCGGACTCTTGGATATGCTTTGGGGCGCTGTGGATACTCGATCGACATCGATGAGTTCCGTTTGATATTTGATGCCACTGGAAAGCTACAACAATTTTCCCAAGTTCAAGGTTAGGTTTCTACTGCTTTGGATGGCTGAGGAGGATTTGTCATCGGTTCAAATTATGACTTCTGCCACAGGAGTTCTGTCCTTCTCGGCGATGACTATCTTCCTGCCTTCGTACTTAGCTTCTACCGCAACCTTCATCAAAGCGATCGCCCTCCGAAGTAACTCACTTTTAGAGGCACTTCCTGTAAGTTTGACTAGCTTGTTAATCGTCTCGTCTAGTTCTGGCGAAACATCAAAATTCACGCGAGACATTAAAATTTTCCTGATAATTACTTAATTTTTGAGTAAATTATACGCATATTATACTCAGAGGATACGCACATTGCACGCATAGAGCCTCCTGAACTCCTGTAGGCGAAGCCTTCCCGTAGCCGATATGCTTCTCGAAGAGTAGGGTACTTCTGAACTCCTCTTCTCAACTTCTTACTTTTTCTTACTTTTTCTGGCTGTAAAAGTTGAAAGGTTAACTTAAATTTTGAATAGTGGGATACCAACCAAAGTTTTAAATCGAGGGTTTTAATATGATTCGCCTGTTGCTAGTAGACGACCAAGCTCTAATTTGCCAAGGACTGAAGGCGATGCTGTCGGTAGAGGCAGATTTGCAAGTCGTGGGAACGGCTGAGAATGGAGAAGCTGCTCTCCAGCAGGTGGAGGCTTTGCAACCCGATGTAGTGTTGATGGACGTGCGGATGCCCGTCATGGATGGTAGAGCCGCAACTCGTGCCATCTGCCAGCAATTTCCTGCGATTAAAGTTTTAGTTTTAAGTACCTTTGATGACGATCGCTATGTAGCCGATGCCATGCAAGCCGGAGCCAAAGGCTATTTACTCAAGGATATGCCTCCCGAAGAGTTGGCCCAAGCAATTCGATCGATCGATCGCGGTTATGCCCAATTCGGGCCGGGACTGGTAGAAAAGTTAATGGCTAAAGTTCCAGAAGAGTCAGAATCAGAGACTATTTCGCAAACCCTGAGTCAACTAACTCCCAGAGAACAAGAGGTATTGCATTCGATCGGTTTGGGTTTAACCAACCGAGAAATCGCCGCTCGACTTTACATTTCAGAAGGAACGGTTAAAACCCACGTCACGCACTTGTTCGATCGCCTCAATCTCAAGAACCGCGCCCAGCTAGCCATTTATGCCAATAGTGTCACCAGATCTAATTCTAGAAATAGCTTCCAACTAGCAGCTTAGAATTCGGGCGCTCTCGGTGGAATGTTAGGCGATCGCAGATAAGTTATAAAAAAGTAGAGACGTTTGTTCGCGTCTCTACTAGCATTCGCGCGATCGCTAAACAAAATTGAAACTATGCCAAGATTGTCGATCGAGAAAACATTCAAGCGCCGAAATCGCGCTTTTAAATTTCTTTTTTCGGTGCTTTTAAGCGCTTTATTGGTTTTTGCTGGCAATAACTCGTTGATTCCAGCTTTTGCCCGCGAAGTCAATTCTCAAGCACCACCAACATCTATCTCTTTAACTCAAGGGGTACAAAAAAACGTCCTCTCAAACGGGATGACCGTACTGACGAAAGAAGTACATACAGCCCCAGTCGTCAGCGTCCAAGTGTGGTACAAAATCGGTTCCCGCGATGAAGCCCCCGGAGTCAACGGTATCGCCCACCAACTGGAACATATGCTCTTTAAAGGGACTAAAACTCGCCCGATTCAATTCGGACGCTTGTTTAGTGCTTTAGGTAGTGAGTCCAATGCTTTCACTAGCTACGACATGACCGCCTACTACGGCACGGTAGAGCGCAACAAGCTCAATGCCTTGCTGGAACTAGAAGCCGATCGAATGCAAAATTCGACGATCGATGCTGAAAAGCTAGAAAGCGAAAAGCGGGTAGTAATTTCGGAGTTACAGGGATATGAAAATAGCCCTGGCTATCGGTTGAGTCGGGCGGTTAAACGGGCATCATTTCCCGATCACCCTTATGGCTTGACGGTAGGAGGAACTAAGGCAGATGTAGAAAAGTTTACGGTCGAACAGGTAACTAGTTACTACCGCAACTACTACAGCCCTAAAAATGCCACGCTGATCGTGGTGGGAGATTTTGAGACGGAACCGACGCTGAAGACAGTAAAAGACTTATTCGGCAAAGTTCCGAATGTAGAAGGAGAGAGGGGCAGCACGGGAGATAAGCCCCAGAAATCAACTCTCGATAGTCGTCCTTCTACCTCTAAACCGATCGTGTTGAAAGAACCGGGAAGCGCCTCCTTATTTCAAGCGATTTACCCCGCCCCAGATATTCTGCATCCCGACGTGGCGGCTTTGGACGTGATGAACTTTATTTTGACTCAAGGCCGCAGTTCTAGGCTTTATCAAGCCTTAGTCGAATCGGGATTAACCAGCGATGTCGATGGGGGCGCGGCTAACTTGATGGCTGGCGGGTGGTACGAATTAGATGCAACCGCCGTTCCTGGAAAAGAATTAGCCGAGATCGATCGCACGGTTTTAAAAGAGATTGCCAACCTGCAAGCTAAAGGCGTGACTTCCGAAGAGGTAAAACGCGCCCAAGCTCAAGTTAAATCGATCGTCATTCTCTCTAGCCGCGACATTGCCAGCCAAGCCAGACAGCTAGGTAACGATTTCATCACTACTGGCGATTATCGGTTTACCGATCGCTATTTGGCAGCGGTGCAAAAAGTAAAAGCTGCTGACGTGCAACGGGTAGCCAAAACTTACCTGCCAGAGTCAAAGCGCACTGTCGGCTTTTTTGAACCGACTCAAATTACTGGGAAACCTGGCGGTGAGGGAAAAGCACCGACTCAAACTACAGAGGGTTTCAATGCCGGGCCGCCTGTAGATCCGGCAGAAGTGGCCAAATATCTGCCGAAATTCGACTCGGAAACGAGTTCGCCCACTCAAGCATTGCCAGAGGAGATCGGTTTGGCCAATGGCTTAAAAGTGTTGTTGTTGCCCGATCGCTCCTCTCCTACTGTAGCTTTGGCGGGATATATCAAAGCCGGGACGGAATTTGATTCTACGGCTAAAGCTGGGCTGGCCAGTTTGACGGCAGATAACTTGATGAATGGAACCGAAACCAAAGATGCTTTGACGATCGCTAAAACTCTAGCCGATCGAGGTGCGGGGTTGTCTTTCAGCGCCAACCGCGAGGGAGTAGTGGTTTCTGGTAAGGCTTTATCTGCCGACTTACCTATTGTGGTCGAGGTGTTAGCCGATGTCGCCCAAAACGCTACTTTTCCCGAAAACGAGTTTGAACTCAGTCGCGGACGCGCTCTCACTGGCTTGAAAGTGGAATTAGACGATCCGCGCCGTTTGGGGCGGCGGGTGTTTCAGCAGGCTGTTTACCCGAAAAATCATCCTTTCTATAACTTCCCCACTCAAGAGAGTCTCAAGGCGATTACTCGCGAAGATCTGGTGAAGTTTTGCCAGCAATACTATCAGCCTCAGAATACTACCCTGGCGATCGTGGGAGACTTCGATCCTAAAGAAGTGCGGAGTCTGTTGAAAACCCAGTTGGAAACTTGGAAAAACGCTGGCAAAGCCACGGTTCCCAACTACCCAACCGTGAAACTGCCAGAAAAGATAGTGCAACTCAATCCCGCCTTGCCTGGAAAAACCCAGTCAGTGACTTACATTGGCTATTACGGCATCAAGCGGACAGATCCTAACTTCTACAGGGCTTTAGTTCTTAATGACGTGTTAGGCGGCGGTACTCTATCGAGTCGCTTAGGAACCAAACTCCGCGACGAACAGGGACTCACTTACGGGGTCTACAGCGTCTTTGCCGCTGGCAGATATGAGGGGCCATTTTTCATTTCCATGCAAACCGCACCCCAAGATGCCCAAAAAGCGATCGCTAGCGCCATTGGGGTTTTAAAGGAAGTCCGCGATCGAGGTTTGACTGTTGAGGAAATCGATAGTGCTAAAGCCTCTCTTGCTAGTGGCTTTAACGTCGGGCTAGCAGACCCGGATAATTTGGTGTCTCAGATTCTGCTCGATCGAGTTTACGGACTCAGTAAAGAGGAGATTCGCAACTTTACCAGTAAGATTCAAGCAGTGACTCCAGAGCAAGTAAATCAAGCGGCTAAAGAGTTGTTGCATCCCGATCGTCTGGTAGTAGTGACAGCCGGACCTCCGGTTTGAGATAGCGATCGCCAGGGGGTTCAAAACCCCTGGCTACAACCATAATTATTTATTCTGCTTTAGTTTAATTAACGGCAACTCAAATGAAAACAAATACTTCTTTAGAAGAACGGATGGCAGCAGCAGAAGCAGCGATTGCCCGGTTGCAGAAGCAAATTGCGATTTTTCAGCCAATGAATTGGCAGCAACCAAAAAACGATCGATCTAGCTGGATGGAATTTGCTGGTGTTTTTCAAGACGATCCAGATTTTCAGGAAATTATGGATGAAATTAGAGCAGAGCGAACCTCAGACGATGACAGTGAAGTTGACCAGTCATACTACTTGTAGAGGTGGCTTGAGTGTCTCTCTACATTCTCGATACCGACCATATTTCACTAATTCTTAACAACCATGCCAAAGTAGTCGCCAACGCTTCCTTACATGAAATTGCTGTTACTGTAATTACGGTTCAAGAACTTTTCAACGGCTGGATGGGCAAAATCAACGATCCATCGGCAGTGCATAATCTTCTCGCACTGTACTCAAAACTTTGGACAACAGTCAAATATTTCCAGACGGTTGAAATACTGAACTTCACACCAGAAGCTGATGAGTGTCTCAAGCACTTGCTGAAAGAGAATCCTCCCTTGCGGAAAAATCGCTTGCAAAAAGATATGCGAATAGCAGCGATCGCCTTATCTCTCAATGCTACAGTTGTTACCCGCAACCAACGAGATTTTGGGCTAGTCCCCGCACTGGCGATCGCAGATTGGACGCTGTAATCAAAGATTACGATATACGATATAGGATTAGGTAGCAGCAGCTTGGGGTTGAGAAGCAGCCATTTCTCGCAAATGAATGACATCTTGACGCGGATCGGAGTGGCTGACCCGCACTTCTAAGCGATCGCCTGGAAAGATCGCCCGCTGGCAACGCATCGCTAGCTCTAAACCCAACTCTTCCAACAAAATTAACGCTAAAGCTTCATCTTCTCGCAACCAGCGTAACACTAGTGCTTGCCATACCTGTTCGCTATGGCGGCGCAAATATTCCAGCCCCCAATAGCGGTTGGTTTGACGCTCTACTAAAGTGGCTTCGGCAGCGGCGCTGCTGACGCTCTGGACGATTTCTTCTAACTGGTGGGCAGAAAAGGGTAACTCCTCGCCTCGCAGGTGAGCTTTGATTTGAAAGTGGGCGAGCAAATCGCTGTAACGGCGGATCGGAGATGTTACTTGAGTATAGGTTTCCAGCCCCAAGCCCGCGTGTCTAGCGGGTTTAATTCCCATTTCGCTCTTGGGCATACACCGCCGCATGGCACAAGCTCTAGGAGGTCCGGCGGGAATTTGCAATAATTCCGTTTCTGGGGGCAATTCCGGTTGCGGCTGCGATCGAAACGGCAGAGGAATTTTATGTTCTTGACCGTAACGCGCTGCCACCTCGCCAGCTAAAATCATCATTTCTGCCACTAGGTGGCGCGATCGCGAGTCTTCTAGCAAGTTGATGGTAATTTCATCGCCATTAACCTTAATCGAAGCTTCCGGCATATGAATGTTAATCGAGCCTTGAGCCGATCGCCACTGTTGGCGGAGTTTAGACAGATCCGCGATCGCGGCGATTTCGGCTTCCGATTGCAGTCCCAGGGACAGCATCTCATCGACATCTTCGTAGGTGAGGCGATAGGTGGGCTTAATCGTGCTGGCGTGAATGCTGTAGTCTCGTACTGCCCCCTCGGCATCTAATACCACCCCAAAACTCAACGCCGAACAAAGGTTTCCTTGAATCAAGCTCATCGGCCCGGTGGCCAGTTGAGGCGGAAACATCGGAATCATACCAGTGGGCAAATACAGCGTCGTGGAACGGCGACGGGCTTCTAAGTCTAAATCGTCGCCAGGAGAGAGCAATCTAGTGGGATCGGCAATGTGAATCCACAATTTATAACTGCCATCGGGTAGCGGTTCTACGCTCAACCCATCGTCAATTTCTTGGGTACTTTCATCGTCAATGGTGTAAACCTTGAGATGAGTCAAATCCAAGCGATTGACATCTCGATCGATCGGCGGGGAATCAACCAGAGCTACTGCCACTTCTACCACCTTATGGGGAAACTGCACGGGAATGGACGATCTCCGCAGAAACAAATTTTCGTGAGGACTCCACCAACCGATTTCTACTAAGAAGTTAAAGCTACCTTCTGCGGTTTGCGGTCGTCCTAAAGCTGCCAGAGTTTCTAAAACGGGGCGAGAATTAAACTCTGGTTGCATGGCGCAGCGTTCAAATGCTTCCAATCGCTGGCGATCGCTCGGCTGCCATTCTGCTGGCTCTCCAGCTAGGCGTTGCTGGATGCGGGTCAAAAATTCTTGTTGCTCTCGCTGCTTTTGCTCTTGTTGGGCGATTTGATGTTTTAATTCTGCCACTTGCGCAGCCGAGCGGGGTTCGTAGCGATCGCCCTTATTCTTAAAATAGACCTTATCTTCCGATAGCAGGTAATAAGCAGCGTAGCATAAAGCCGGACGGCGATCGGAAAACAGCAAGTTAGCCATCTCGGCCGGATCTGCTGTTTCGCCCATTTCTGTCAGAATTTCCCAGGCTACTTCCAAGCTATCTGGGTCTAAGTAAGGCTGGATTTCTGTCTGAAATTTCTCAACTTCAGACGGTTTGTAGGTTTCCCCACTTACCTCGTAGCTAATTTGTCGGGGATGGAGGGTAAAGGATTGCCCGTTAGCATCGATCGCAATCCAGTGTTTTTTGCCTTCTGGACGGTCAGCTACAGCCAGATGGCGTTCTCCATTGTGCCAAAATTCGACTAGCGTTCCTTTCTCCACCCGTTTCGATCGCCATATTCAGATCCAACTACTATAATGTAGCTTATCCATTTGGGCAATAATACTCGGACAAGAGAGAGGGGCGGAGAAAAGTCAAAAGTCAAAAGTCAAAAATTAATTCTGAACTCCTGAACTTCTGAACTCCTGCATTCTAATTTATCCTTCTGGGTTGATGAAGGGTAACAAGGCGATGATTCTAGACCGCTTGATAGCTACGGTCAAGTCTCTTTGTTGTTTGGCTGTCAATCCAGTAATCCGGCGAGGCAAGATTTTACCGCGTTCGGTAATGAATTTGCGCAGCAAATCGACATCTTTGTAGTCGATAATTTCGTCGGGTTTGATCGGTGAAAGTCGTCTTTGATAGTAAGCCATAGATATTGGTTAGCGATCGGTGGTCGATTTGTAGAGACTTAGCACTGCTAAGTCTCTACTTGATTTCTTTGTGGACGGTGTGCTTGTTGCAGTGAGTGCAGAATTTTTTCAATTCTAGTCTGCCAGTGACGTTGCGACGATTTTTGCTGGTCGTATAGCGAGAAACACCAGGCGATCGCTTGTCGGGATTGGTTCGACATTCGGTGCATTCAAGCGTAATAACAATCCGGACACCCTTTTTAGCTGCCATAGCTCCAAATTCTACTAAATTAGTTTGACAGTAAATTTAGACACAAATTACTATTATTCCATACGATCGACAGCTTCAGCAAGACTAGCGATCGCCTTGGCAACCAATCGACCTTAACTGTTTCTGCTAGACTCAGAAGAACCCTCAAGACACTAAGCTCTAGCTGTCATGGCTGCTGTTACTGCTACACCTCTAAGTTTAAACGAATTTATTTGCCTCCCAGAAACCAAACCAGCCAGTGAGTACATCAACGGCCAGATCGTGCAGAAGCCGATGCCTAAAGGAAGACACAGCCGTTTGCCAGGTAAACTATGCGGGGCTGTTAACCAAAAGCAACAGCCGATCCTGTTTCAGGGCAGCGATTCTCTACCTGTTTTACCAGAAATCGAACTGGCACTAACTGTCGATCGCGTATTTGGTGGTTAAAAATGGATAGATTAAGCAGAGGCATTATGGTTGAGTTAGTTGGGTTTCCTGCCGTCAACCCAACCTACAGTCGATCGTGTATTTGGGTGGTTGAAGATGGATAAATGAGCGGGTAATCCAAATCGATCGTTTAAATCGAGGCAAGGGCATTACCTGTTACTTATTACTTATTCTCTATGCTGTCGGTCAAACAAGCAGAAGAAATTATTTTAGGGTTGGTCCCAACTCTAGATGTGGAAACGGTAGATTTATCATCTGCTGCGGGTCGCATTCTGGCCGCCCCAGTCACCAGCGAGTTAGATTTTCCTCATTGGGATAACTCGGCAATGGATGGATACGCCGTCCGATTTGCCGACGTGCAAAATTGCAGCGAAACGCAACCGGCCGTGCTATCGGTAATAGAAGAAATTCCGGCTGGCGACCGACCGCAACTCACCGTTCAAGCCGGACAAGCGGCGCGAATTTTTACCGGGGCTTGTATGCCAGCGGGTGCAGATACGGTGGTCATGCAAGAGCAAACCAGGAAGGAAGCAGATCGCATTGCCATCTTGGCCGCCCCATCATCGTTAGGAGATTTCGTCAGACATCGAGGATCTTTTTACCAAGCTGGTACAACCTTACTACCAGCGGGAATCGCTCTCAACGCAGCAGAAATTGCCGTCCTAGCAGCGCTCCAGTGTCAGCAATTGTCAGTGTATCGCCGCCCTCGCGTCGCCATTTTTTCCACGGGAGACGAACTAGTCACGCCCGATCGAGTTTTGCAACCGGGTCAAATCGTAGACTCGAATAATTACGCTTTAAGCGTCTTTGTCACCCAAATGGGAGCAATTCCAATCTCGTTGGGCATAGTTCGCGATCGCCCAGAGGAATTGAAAACTGCGATCGAACGAGCCGTGACTTCAGCCGATGTGGTACTTTCCAGCGGTGGGGTTTCCGTTGGTGACTACGATTATGTGGAGCAGATTTTGGCGGAACTGGAGGCTAAAATTCACATTCGATCGGTGGCCGTGAAACCAGGTAAACCGCTGACGGTGGCTACTTTTGAGGGAGAGAGGGAGAGAGGGGGAGAGGGAGAATTATTAATTCCGAACTCCGAACTCCGTTGGCGCGGCCTGCGCTCGGCGCATACTCCGAACTCGACTCTGTATTTTGGGTTGCCAGGAAATCCGGTTTCGGCTTTGGTTAGTTGTTGGCGATTCGTGCAACCAGCTTTGAGGAAACTATCTGGTCTGGCCGATGGCTGGGAACCGACGTTTGTAAGGGCGCGATCGCTTCAAGATTTGCGCTCTGACGGCAAGCGAGAAACATACCTTTGGGGAAAGCTGCGATTAGTAGATGGCGAGTTCGAGTTCGAGTTAGCTGGGGGTAGCCACAGTTCGGGAAACTTAATCAACCTCGCCCAAACCAACGGAATGGCAGTTTTACCAGTCGGTCAAACCTCGATCGCTGCTGGCGAACCAGTACGAGTTTTGGCCATCAAATAATAAACGATTTACCTGTTACTTATTACTTATTCCTTATTACCAAAATCCTCTTTTCCCACTAGGTAATACTGTTGACCAATTAGTTTTGGCTTGTGCTATTTGCTCTTCGCTAATTTTGGCTCCAGTGAGATTAGCACCGCACAAATTGGCTCCGCGCAGATTGGCATAGTTGAAATACCCATAACTCAAGTCTGCTCCGCGCAAATCGGCTCCTTCTAAATCGGCGTAACCGAAATAAGCTCTAACTAGATTGCTATCTCGGAGGACTGAGCTATGTAAGTTAGCCCCACCAAAGTTAGTTTGAGAAAGATTAGCTCTAGAAAAGTTAGCTTGCACCAAGTTAGCTCGATAAAAACTTACCCCCGATAGATCGGCTTGTTGCAGGTTAAGGTGACTTAGATTTTCTTCGCCAAAGTCTCGCTTGTTTTGCTTGTAGGCAGTCAGGACAGCTACAGCCGTCCACCTAGTAGTCTTTTTCGGTGTGGAATAACTATTAGTTTGAGATTGAGAAGCAGTATGAGATCTGTCAGCAAAGCTCCGAACTCCAGACTCTTTTCCTTTATTCAGATTAGGCGGTGAGCTTCTGGTGGTGGAAAACCTTTCGGGTTGAACTTCTCTGCGATTGAAGCCAGATGGGGACGTATATGACATCCTACCAGTACGTTCTGGTGAGGAGGAAACAGGTTTGCTAGGTTTAGCTGTCAAACCTTGGGCCAGGCTATCCATATAAGGTGCCATATCCAAGGCTTTCAAAGCCTCCTCAGCCGATTGATAGCGGTGGCGAACCGAAACCTCTAGCATTTTCTTCAGAACTTCAGTGAAACTTTCGCTCAGGTGCAAGCCTTTTTGCCAGATCGTTTCACCAGTCGTAGGGTGATAATCCAAATCTTTAGGAGGTTTACCAGTCAGCAAATAAATGCAAGTCATGCCCAAAGCATAAATGTCGCTGGCATAAACTGGTCGCATAGCTAGCTGTTCGGCCGGTGCGTATCCTGGAGTGCCAATGGCATAAGAAGTTAAAGCTGTATTTTCGGAACTGCTCATCAAGACAGTATGGCTGACTTGATTTTTAACCGCACCAAAATCGATCAGCACTAACTTTCGATCTTCTTGGCGGCGAATGATGTTGGCAGGTTTGATGTCGCGATGAATTACTCTGCGCCCGTGAATGTAATGCAAGACTGGCAAAATTTCGCTCAAGAATTGCTTCACGCCAGCTTCGCTAAAGGGACCGTTTTTCTTCACTTCTTGCTGAAGCGTCCAGCCTTTGACGTATTCCTGCACTACATAAAACTGGTTGCTTTCTTCAAAATAGTCGAGCAGTTGGGGAATTTGGGGATGATCGCCGATTAATTTTAGGGTTTTAGCTTCTCTGTCGAACAAATCTCTGGCCATTTTTAGCACTTCAGGTGCTGTGGCCACCGGCCGCAATTGCTTGATCACGCAAATATGGCGTTCTGGGTGGCTCATGTCAGCCGCGACAAATGTAGCGCCAAATCCACCTTGAGCGATCGCTTTTACTACTTGATATCGATCGTGCAGCCGCAGCTTAGAACCACACGCTTGACAGACGTTGACGTGGCTCGGATTTTTGGGTTGAGGGCAAGCTGGATTGAGGCAGTAGCTCATGAGAGCGTCATCCGATGAAAGGCTTTAAGGTTGGCAACGAAAGATTTTAACCCTTTTCTTTGCTCGCAGGGGGTCTGCTACTTAAGTAGATCGCTCCTTTGCTAATTATTCCCTTTCTGACATCAGATTACTCTACGAACAGCCTGAGAGATTAAATTCGATCGCGAAAAATCACCAGCGCCCTCTGGGGAAGAGGGGAAGAGGGGGAAGAAGGGGAGCAGGGGGAGCAGAGGAGGATTTTTAACTCAACACTCAACACTCAACACTTCACACTTCCTTTATTACCACCAACGAAGTTGAAAGTAGCCTTGTTCTGGTCGATCGAGTTCTTCTTCGGTCAGCCATTCCACGGGCTTGTACGTGCCAAACACCCGATCCCACCAATCAACTGCTAGCCCAAAGTTATGATGCCACATTCCATACTTGTGATGGACGTAATGTACTGGCATCTTCATCCAAAAGCACTTGGTCGGATTTTCGTGCTGTAGCTGATGGGCATAGGCAGAAAAGGCCGCAAAAGATAGTCCGCCCAGAAACCAACCAATTCCCGCTGCCCAAGAGTATAAGAACATGGCAATCATTACGACTATGCTGCCTCTAACATAGTCTCTAAATTCCCACAGCACGCCTTGTCCTTCATTACGACGGTGATGGTCGCGGTGGCGTTCTCCAACGCGAGGGGAGACGTGCATCAGCCGATGCAACCAATATTCAACTAAGCTTGCCAGCACGAAGGCAATGGCAAAACAAGCAAGTCCTATGTAGATCTTGGTAGGCGAAATCATAAAATCTCCCATCCGAGAAGCTCGATCTAAATATTAAGTAAAATACACCGTACAGTTTAGCAGCAGATCGCGTGGTGATGGCAGATACTACAGGAGTCAGAAGTCAGGAGTCAGAAGTCAGAAGTCAGGAGTCAGGAGTTAATTTCCTCCCCATCTCCCCATCTCCCCATTCCCCCCTCTCTTTTGCTTCTCAGGCTCGCTGCTGATAATATGCTGACCAGATATCGTGAGGGTGCAATGGCAAATTTGTTGTTACCGATTTTAACTGCTGTAGCTCGACGCGCTAAAACTAATTTCGAGCAGAAGATTCGCCATACTGAGTCGGTGCAAGCGCAATTTTTACAGGGAGTGCTGCGATCGCATCAAGATACAGAATACGGTCGCCAATATCATTTGCACGAGATTAACACGATCGATGGATTTCGCGATCGCGTGCCGATTCTACCCTACAGCAGTTACGAACCCTATTGCGATCGCATTGCTAATGGCGAACCCAACCTCTTGACTGCCGACCCAGTGGTCTATCTGACTCTGACTAGCGGTTCGACTGGCAAGAAAAAACTGATACCGACGACTAGGCGATCGCAAAATATCGTCCGTCAAGCTACTTTAACTAGCATTGGTTTCTTGAGTACGGCCTTACGCCAGCAAAATCTTCAATTTGGCAAAATACTGCTCGCTAATTCGGCGCAAACCTGGGGAAGAACTCAAGGCGGAATTGACTACGGCCCTTCTAGTGCTGGAGTTTTGCGGATGGATAAGTTGCTCTACAAACAACTTTTTGCTAATCCTTACGAAACTCTTCAAGCGGCAGATAGTCTGGCGCGTCATTACCTGTGTTTGCTGTTTGCTTTGCGCGATCGATCTACGCGAGGAACGATCGCTAACTTCCCGATGCTAATTTTGCGCACCTGCAATTATTTAGAGCGTTATGCTCCAGATTTGATTCGAGATTTAGAAACGGGCGAAATCGCCCCCTGGCTAGAATTAGATCCAGGACTTCGCGATCGATTGCAATCGCAATTTTCGGCTTTTCCTCGCCGCGCTGCGGAATTAAAAGCTATCTTCAAATCTGAAGGTAAATTAACTCCTAAACTAGCGTGGTCTGATTTTTCCTTTGTCGCTACGGCTAGAGGTGGAACTTCAGATTTTTATTTTGAAAGGTTTCCGGCTTATTTTGAAGATACGCCTATATTTGGTGCAGTTTATTCATCGGCTGAAGGCATATTTAGTATTTACCCCGACATTAATACCGATAGCAGCGTGCTAGCTGTTGAAAGCTGCTTTTTTGAGTTTATTCCTGAAGACCAATGGGAAGTAGAACAGCCAAAAACTCTCCTTTCTACAGAAGTTAAAGTCGGAGAACGCTATCGGATTTTGATTACTAACTATTCTGGGTTTTATCGTTACGATATTGGCGATGTAGTGGAAGTAACGGGTTTTTATGAAACTGCTCCCTTGCTAGTATTTCGCTACCGTCGAGGTGGTTTTATTTCTTCGACTACAGAGAAAACTACTGAATTTCACGTTACTCAGGTCATGCAAGCCGTGCAGCAAGAATTTAACTTGCCTTTAGAAGATTTTTGCTTTTTGTTATCGGATAACGATTTTCCGGCTCGCTATCTGGTTAATATTGAATTACTGCCCGACTATCCTCTAGAAAACCCACAAGCTTTTTTGGCTAGTTGCGATCGCAAGTTACAGGAAGTTAATACTCATTATGAAATCAGTCGTCGAGATGCTATTCCACCTCCCAGACTACGAATTTTATCTCCTGGTAGCTTTGCAGTTATTCGTCAACGGCAGTTACAAAAAGGCATTCCAGATTCTCAACTCAAGTTCCCTCATATTACCGAAGATCGCTATTTCCTCAAAGATTTAGTAGTACAAAAGGAAGTAAAATTACTAGAAGACTATTAAGGAGGAGTAGAGAGGCAGAAGGGCTAGAGGAGCAAAGGCTGCTGACGTGGAAAGAATTATTAATTCCAAACTTCTGACTTCTGACTTCTGACTTCTGACTTCTGACTTCTGACTTCTAAACTCCTGTATATTCTAAAGATGAAGACCTTCAATGAAGCTCTATTGTCCGGCGAAACTCGCATCAGACAGTTTTTGGAATCTGTGCCTTTAGGAGTAGTTATTCGCAATCCTGATGGCACAGTTTATTACTTGAACCAGATAGCACGGCAATTGTTTGGGATAGAAGCAATGCCGGAGGATTCTTGGTCGCTAGTTACCTTGACAGATCGGCTCTATTTCCCTGGAAGCGATCGACTATACCCTGCCGACGAAATAGCATATTCTCAAGCATTGAGCGGTAAAAGCGCGGTCATAGAAAACGTAGAAATTCGCTTTCAGGAAAAGGTTATTCCCATAGAAGTGAGAGCCACACCGATATACGATCCTCAAGGAAATATTATTTATGCAATGGTGGTAATTCAGGACATTAGCGAACGGCAAGCCGCGCTTCGCGAACGCAAGCAAGCCGAAAAAATGCTAGCCGAATATTACCAAACTCTCCAGCAAGAGGTAGAATCACGAACTAGAGAACTAGAGTTAGAAATTGTCGAACGTAAGATCGCTGAAGCGGCTTTGCAAGCTGCCAATCTAGAGTTACAAAAACTGGCAATTGTTGATAGCTTAACTCAAGTGGCCAATCGTCGTTGGTTTGATGAATATTTGACCCAAGAGTGGCGAAGAATGACGCGAGAGCAGCAACCTCTATCCTTGATTCTCTGCGATATCGATTTTTTTAAGCACTACAACGATACTTACGGCCATCAAGCTGGAGATGAATGTCTTTATCAAGTGGCCAAAGCCATTGCCGCCGCTGCTAAACGTCCAGGAGATTTAGTTGCCCGCTATGGGGGGGAAGAATTTGCTGTGATTCTACCCAATACCCCACCTCAAGGGGGCGTACGCGTCGCTGAGGAAATCCAGGCGATAGTCAGGCAAATGAAGTTACTTCATCCCGACTCGCAAGTAAGCCAATATATCACTTTGAGCTTGGGAATTGCAGGTACGATCCCGACATTGGATCTAAATGCCAACATTTTAGTGACGGCGGCGGATCGGGCACTATATCGAGCTAAAAAAGAAGGGCGCGATCGCTTGATGGGAGAAAAAGTAGAATAGACATCTCCAGAAATTACTATTGAGAGCAGGCAGGATGCTTACAGTTCGACAAGCTCACTACAAGCCCCACAGGAATTGTTGAACATATCTAATTCGGTTGGGAACAACCAATCCTAGATGGCTATTGCCACGATCTTTGACGGCAACGGCCGCTCCCAAGAATTCTCTGCGGCAATATACTTGGGCAAGGATTCATCTTGCTGGCACGCCCGTAAATATCGGCGCTTGCTGGTTTTCTGACCCTTAACAAAATATTGCGGAAATCGTCGCCGCAACCGCCCGTACCGATCCCACTCGCGATAGATTCCGTGTTCGATTCCAGATTGGAAATGCTGTTCTCGGCAAATAGTTTGGTTATCGCTATTCCACCAGCGTTCGTATCCGTGTAAATTGCCATCTTGGAGCGATCGCTCTTCTGCTAAGATTCCTTGGCCTTGATACCAAAGATCGACTCCAGTACCGCGATCCATTTCATAAGTGCCAATGAGGCTGCCGTCCTCATCGTACTGTTTAGCGATGCCATCCTCTTTGCCTGCGATGTAGTAAGACTCTTCGCACAACTTGCCATTATCGTGCCACGTCCGAAAACTCCCGTGCATTAGGTTATCTTTAAGTCCGTACTCCATGGCCAGATTTCCGGCTTCGTCCCACCAGCGATAACCTACTTTTTCGTTGCCGACGTAGTAGAAAGCCGATTTCTTGCTGCCATCGCCCCAACACTCATCGATCTGTTCGATCGCATCGGCAGGAATAACTATTGAGAAATCTGCATTCATCTTCAGTTTTTTAGAGCGATCGCTTGTAACTACGAGGGAAATAATATCGCTTGTCAAATATTAATATATATGGGCTGCGGTTCTAAATATGCGATCGACTCAACACAGCGGTACTCATAACCTCGATCGCCATTGAATCTCGTCAGTTTGATGGCGAACTTAACTTAATTTAATAAATTTATTGACAAATAATATTCTACTCCCATGACAGAGGACAAATCATTCTTATGATTGAGCGGTTTTTATGTCAATAGAGCGATCGATAAAAAGTGACAGAAACTTAGGATTGTAACTAAGGTAAAAATTAATGGAGAGATGAAACAATGGCTTTACATAAAATTAAAGACTTCGATCCAGATTATCGCGATTATTTGAACGATGACATCATCGGTTTCGATGTGTACAGCGACAACGACAAAGTAGGTTCTGTGGATGATGTTTTAGTAGACGAAGAAGGCGAATTTCGCTATTTAGTGGTAAATACGGGCGTGTGGATTTTTGGCAAGAAAGTTTTACTGCCAATGGGTCGGGCGCGGATTTATAACAACAACGATCGCCGCGTTTACGTTAACGGCTTGACTCGGCAAGAAGTAGAAAATCTGCCAGAGTATAACGACGATATGACCGTCGATTACGACTACGAAGAGAGCGTAAGAGGCGTACATCGTCCTGCCATGGGGATGACATCAACAGCTTACGATCGCGATACTTATAACTACGATCGCGATGCGGCATTATATAACCCCAACGATCGAGATCGGGCGACGATTAAACTCTATGAAGAGCGACTGAAAGCCAGTAAAACCCGTCGCGCCGCTGGAGAAGTTACTGTGGGCAAGCGAGTCGAAACCGAGACAGCGCGGGTAGAAGTCCCTCTAGAAAAAGAGCGGGTAGTAATCGAGCGCACGACTCCAACTAATGCTGGTACGGCTGTAGGTACGGGCGAACGGGCATTCCAAGAAGGAGAAGTAGCTCGGATAGAGGTTTACGAAGAAGTTCCCGATATCCGCAAAGAAACCGTGCTGCGGGAAGAAGTCAACGTGCGCAAAGAAACACAACAGGAATCGGTTACGGCTGAAGAGCGTCTGCGTCGAGAAGAGCTAGAGGTTAATTCCGAAGGCCAACAGATTATCGATCGAGACTCTAATCCAGGCAACAGATTATAAGTAAGGAGTTCAGAAGTTCAGAAGAGCGCTTGTGTTCTGAACTTCTGCATTCTTGCCGAGCGATCGCGTTTAAGACGAAATCGGCTTGGCACGATTTGGTTTGCCCTCATCCCGCCTACGGCTCCCCTCTCCCGCGGGAGAGGGGTTGGGTGTGAGGGCTGGATGGCTAGGTTTTAAAACTCGATTCGATCTAACTTTGGAAAAACAGACATGAAAAGACCTAAATTTCTCGATCGAGATCGCCACCCGGAAGATTCTTCGCGAGAAGATTTTGAATCTGAAGTGCCTCTAGAAGCATCTCTACCTTTAGAAGAATCTGCACCTTTAGAATCTTTTAGGCAAGTTACTTCCTCTGTAGCAGGACAGCAACATTTAGTTTCTCAACCGACTATTGCCAGAGAAACGCCACAACCGATAGCTAGCAACGTAGCAAAACCTTCAGAAGTAGTGGAGCGGGCAGCAATCCCCCTGCTGGCAGAACGATTAGCTGTTGACTATCACCGCCGCAAGATCGGGGAAATAATCGTTCGCAAAGAGATCGAAGTCCACACGATTCAAGTGCCAGTACGGCGGGAAAAATTGATTGTCGAACAGCTAAGTCCCGAACCGAAACAACTAGCATCAGTGGCGCTGCCAGAAACAAATTACGATCTGGTTCGTTCTGACTTTGATACCGATCGATCGACTGTAACGGGCGAGTTTGCTTCAGCCTATGAAGCCAGTCAATTTTTACAAGCGATTGCCAGTTACCCAGATCTGAGCAGCCAAAAAGTTCGAGTTAATTTAGTGCTGTCAGATCCCCGTTTGCTAGAAGTTTATCAGCAGTGGTTGCAGAATTACGCTACTAGCAGGCGATCGCCATCTCCAGTAGAAGTGAGAGTAGAAGAAACGAGAATCTAACCCAAAAGCTGCGATCGAGAGGATGCCATGAAGAAGCCTCTAAAGCGATTGATTTCGATCTTTGCAGCTACCCTGACGGCACTTTTGTTATCGACTACCGTTTGGGCACAAACAGAGATCGACATTAGCGATCGGAATCTGGTACGAGTGGGAGGAGATGTCACAGTGGCTCCCAATCGAACAGTAGAGAATGCCGTGGCGATTGGAGGAGATGTCATCCTAGAGGAGGAAGCTAGAGCTACCCAAACGGCGATCGCCCTTGGGGGAGATGTTATTCTCGAACGGGACGCTCGCGTAGATGGTGATGCTTATGCTGTCGGAGGCGAAATTATCGCCGCTGAAGGCGCAACTATTTTGGGAGGATCTCGCACCTTTACTGAAGACGGCCGATGGGGAATGCACGGTGCTAGGAGGAGAGGAGTTGATGGTTTTGGCTTTTACTACATATCTAAGATCGTCTCTCATCTGCTGACGGTATTGCTAAGTGCGATTGTTGGGGTACTAATCCTGCGCTGGCGGCCCGATTTCTTACCAAACCTAGCAGCCACCGTCCGCCAAGCTCCATTGCAATGCCTATTTTGGGGATTAGGTGGCGTAGCAGCCGCGATCTTACTAGGGATTTTGTTAACAATTAGTCTATTTGGTATTCCTTTATTACCCTTACTGGGTATAGGGGTGGCTATTGCTGTTTTGCTGGGAACTTTGGGCGTGGCACTGTGGATAGGAGAAAGAACGCAACCACGACGGGCGCTGATGTCTCAGTTTTTCGTGGGGATTCTCGTCCTGGCTTTAATTGGCTTGGTTCCGTTCCTGGGAGGGTTGATTTTGTCCGTCGCCAACCTAGTTGGCTTAGGGGCATTGCTGACGCGGGTATTTGATAAGAGGCAGTCACAACCTATCGGATAAGACAGTGCGATCGAACAGAAATTAGTAACCGAATTTATAACCTTGGAGAGAGATATACAACTTTCGCCTGAGCTAAAAAATAACAATTACTTCTAGTTCGGCGAACTTTATGACTACCAATACCATTGACACGATCGCCAGACAAATGGCGATCGCTTCTATTGGCGGATATCAAACTTACATTTCGCCTCGTAAAGGCTTTGCTTGTCCCCATCGCTTATTGCACGGCGGCGAATCTTGTTCGACATACATCAAACAGGTATTGGGCGAGCAAAATTTGCTTTCAGCTATTCAAACATCAGTTCGACGCTTCCAAGATTGCAATGCAGCCAGGGAGACTCTTAAGGCTACACCTGGTAGCGGCTGTCTGATTATTCCCTGCTGTATCCCGATTTAATTGTAGAGGCGTAGCCCTGCTACGCCTCTACAAAGTCGAACTAGTTTGGCGCGATACCCTGAAGATTTGATAGGATTTGAAATGCTCTCCCATCAAATCCGATCGTATGCAAATTACAGTTGAATGCCAACAGCGGCAACCAAATAGCACCCCCAATGCCTTGCGGCGAGAGGGTTTAATCCCTGCGGTCTTATACGGTCATAAGGGCGCTGAATCGATTTCTCTGACTATAGCTGCTAAAACAGTAGAAACTCTGCTCAAAAAGGCTGCGGTTAACAATACCCCGATCGATTTAAATATTACCGATATTTCCTGGACCGGCAAGACGTTACTGCGGGAAGTGCAGAAACATCCCTACAAAAACTATCCATATCACCTCAGCTTCTTTGCGATTTCATCTCAAGATAGCGTCGAGGTAGAACTCCCTTTGCATTTTGTCGGCGATGCTGTTGGGGTGAAGACTCAAGGCGGCATCTTAGATCCGATCCTGACCCAACTCCACGTCAAATGCAAGCCAGATAGCATTCCCGAATCGATCGATATCGATGTCTCGGCTTTGCAAATCGGGGAGCAGTTGCTAGTCAAAGAAATCGGCTTACCATCGGGAGTCACAGCCCTGAACGACGCAGAGCAAACCGTCGTCCATATTTTGGCTCCTCAGCTAAGCACAGAAACCGAAACAGCAACAGAAGAATCCGCCTGATAAAGAGTTCGGAGTGCGGAGATTTCGTAGGTTGGGTTGAGCATCGCGAAACCCAACACTCATCGAGCGTTGGGTTTCTGAAAAGTAGGTTTTGAACCCTTAGCGGATTGAGCTTTTAACCGTTAAATTACAGTTATTGCTAAGGGGTAATATAGCGAGTCTAAATCATTGGCGAAGAATCTTGTGGGGCTTGCGGTGAGCTTGTTGAACTGTAGGCTTCCAGCTTGCCCACTGGGACAGCCGGGATGGCTATCCCACAAGTCATGAGAGAAAGGCTATAACTATGCAACTAATTCACCGCACTACCCTACATTACCGAGAAGGTACTTCCGACAAAGTTTACGAAGTCGATCTATGTGAAGTAAGTCAAGGTCGCTATGTCGTCAACTTCCGCTATGGCAAGCGCGGCGCTAGCCTCAAAGAAGGAACCAAAACCACTCAACCCGTCTCAGAAGCCGAAGCTAGAAGAGTTTTTGACAAGCTAGTTGCCTCCAAAGTCGATAGCGGCTACCGCGATGTCGCTACCACGCCGACAGCAGCAGCAAAGAGAGAAAGACGAGAAGATCGTCCCAGTTCTCGCCAACAAGCAATCCTCAACCGATTGGCTAACACCAGTCCTGGCAAGTGGAATCTGGAACGGGCGATTTGGCGGGCTGGAGAACTCAAAATTGCCGAAGCCACACCCTTGCTGATTTCCCTACTGGGAACTGGGAATGCTTTAAGAGATTACTGCATTGCTTGGTCGTTAGGTTGGTGCGGGGGAGATGAAGCTATTGCCGCCCTCAATCGCCTATATCAAAATTCTTCAACGCCAGAATTCGTCCGCCGGATTGCCTGGGAAGCCCTGCTGAAACTAGCAGATCCAGAAACTAAGGTAGCACTGCGTTCGCGTAGCGTCTCCGCAGGAGAATCGCCAATGCTCAAAGAATTACCGTCACAACTGCAAGAGTTAGCCCGCAGCGGCCCCCCTGAAGCCTTTACTAGTGCCCTCCATCCCTATCTAGAAGGCGGTGATTACCCAACTTTTGCCATTTTGGATCGGATCTATCAAATCGATAACGAATACGTCCGCCCAGCCCTAATAGAGATTATCAAAACTGCCCCCTTCCGCCCCAATTACTTCCAGCGGATTCGCCACATCTACAAAATGGCTGAATATCGCCACGATGCTGAAGTCTTTGGTATCCTCGCCTATCGGTTTGAGAAAGAAGAGGCGATGTACCGCAGCAATTCTTATCAGATCCACGTTCCTGGGGTCTTGAATATCGCGAGGTATGAATACAGGCAAAATCCTCAAACTCGGAGATGGGAAAGTTTTGATAACCCAGAGTTCGATCGCGAAAAGAAACGCCCTGATGCTAGAGTTGCCTATAACAATAAGACTCACGACTATTTCAAACGGCGATCGTGGCGGACCCTAAAACAACTCGGCGAAGAAGGCGATCCTCAGTATGTCACCATGGCAGCGGGGGTTCTCAAACAATATAGCGATGCCGATGCCGAACAGGCCAGACAAACAACCCTTTTTCGCTACACTCCCAACTGGCAACGCCTCTCATACAACCGCGACTGGGATGCTTATGCTGCTTACATAACTTTTAACCACATCCTCTACGAAAACAGTCCGCGCTACGTGCTGATGACAAATTCCCAAGCGTGGCGGTGCAAGGAAAGCTATAAGCCTGGAGATCCAGAACCATCTGTACGGGAAGAAGCATTTCCCCAACTTTGGGAGCAACACCCAGAAATCTTGCTGCAATTACTATTAGAAAGTCAATGCGGTCCGGTTCATCAGTTTGCGGTTAAAGCTATTAAAGCCTGTCAAAGTTTCTGTGCGGGAATCGATATCCCCACAATTATTACCCTAGTAAATAAACCGTATGAGGCTACTGCCCAATTCGGGTTTGAACTGGCAGTGCAAAAATACAATCGGGCCGAACCTAACTTAGAATTAATTCTCGCCTTGGCTAATTGCCTCTCCGAACCAGCGCGAAATCAGGCTTTTCGATGGATTGAAGAACAACGGGAACGTTTTGTAGTAGATAGTAATGCGATCGCATTCTTAGTTACCAGCCAGCACGCCGACACCCGCCAATTTGCCCGCCGCCTCCTCAGTTCGTCAATTTTGAGCGATACTACCGCCAAAGTATTAATCGGCCGCATTATTGCCATTTTGTTGTCACTGGAACCCACCGAAGCGGACTCGGCCAAAGAAATAGGCGAAACCTTATTAGTCAGCTTTACCCCCCAACTGCGCAGCATAGGTTTTAGCGTCATCCTCGACTTGTTAGGACATCAGCTACCAGAAGTTCAAGAATTAGGGGCGCGAATTCTACTCAATCACGAAATCCCAGCGGTTGAGTTGCCCAACGAACTAATTGAATCTTTACTCAATTCGCCTTTTGAAAACGTGCGCGGCATTGGCGTAAGAATTTTCGGACAATTACCCGATGAAATCTTGTTACGGCGCTACGAATTACTCTTAGCCATGTCAGTTCACGAACTACCGGATATGCGGAGTTCGATTCGTCCTGTGATTCGCCGCCTGGGAGGGGAACACCCGGATTTTGCCGCCATGATGGCTGGCGAACTAATTCATCTGTTGATGCTGAAAGAAAGACATGAAGGAGTTCATAGCGATATCTTGCATCTGCTGAAATTAGATTTAGTCGGATGGATGTCTGGGGTGAGTAGAGAGACAGCCATGCGGTTGTTAAAAGCACAATCCACCGCCGCCCAAGAATTAGGAGGATTAGTATTAATTGCCAATCAGGAGCATTGGACCCAACATTTCGATACTTCAGAAATCGTCAAACTTGCCAGTCATGAAATCTTTTCAGTGCGGGAAGCAGCGCGGCAAATGTTTTTGCAAAGATTGAATATTTTCCGCACGGATTCAGCCGAATTGCTAGCAGCAGTAAGGATACTGGAAGCCAAATGGGATGATTCGAGAGAATTTGCCGATCGCATTTTTCGGACGGAATTCGCTCCTGAAGATTTCCCTCCCGAAATTTTAATTAGTATTTGCGACAGCATTAAGGAAGACGTGCGGCAATTCGGTCGGGATTTAGTAACGCGCAATTTCCAACAAAGCTATGGTGACGAGTATCTACTGAAATTTAGCGAGCATCCCTCAACTGATATGCAGCTATTTGTGACTAACTATTTAGAAAGCTATGCGGTAAATAATCCCCAAAGACTACAAGATTTGACTCCTTATTTCGTCACCGTGCTGTCGAGGGTTAATAAAGGTGGAGTTGCCAAGCGGCGAGTTTTTGCCTTTCTGGAGCAAGAAGCATTAAAAAGTGAAACTGCTGCTAGAGTTGTAGCAGAAATTCTCACCAGACAATCTGCAACTATTGCTATTGGTGACAAGGCTAAATCTATCCAGATTATGTTAAAAATTCACCAACAATATCCGCAAATTCCCCTACCGATTCAAGTTCAAGCTGTAGTCCAGGTGAGAAATTAGAACCTTATAATAGACCTCTTGCATAAGTCGATAATCCATCAAAATCATCTGCGTTTATCTGCTGTTTATCTGCTGTTTATCTGCGTTATATAGCCAAATTTTGGATTTTCGCCGGAGGTCTATTGCAATCCTCTAGTGCTCGCTTGGTTTACGTCTGGTTTTGGGTACAGATCGAACAGCATCTAGTGGCAAAACGATCGTAAAAGTTGAGCCTACACCGACCTGGCTTTGAAGAGTCACCTGTCCGCTGTGAGCTTCAGCAATTGCCTTAACAATGGATAGCCCCAATCCAGCCCCTTCTGAACGGCGACGATGGTTAGGGGATCTGGCGAAACGATCGAAGATTCGCTGCTGGTTATCGAGAGCAATCCCTTCTCCGCTATCTTGCACCCAAAAGTAAACGTTGCTTTTGCAAATCCTAGAGCCAATTAGGATCGCATCTGTTGTTTCAGTATGCTGCGCGGCATTATCTGCCAAATTTATAACCGCCTGGATAATTCGCTGGCGATCTACGGCAATTTTTCCCGTCGCTACTGCCTCTAGCTGCCAGTTTCGCCTTGCCAACACCTGCACCTTATCAAATATCTCCTGAGTCATTGCCCCAGCATCAACAGTTTCGATCTGTAAAAAATTTGGACGTTCTGCCCTTGCTAGCAAAATTAAATCCTCTACAAAGCCACTCATCCGATCTAGCTCATCCATAACGACTGCTAGACTTGCCTGCCGATCGCCCAGATCGTTACCCATCAATTCCAGGTGTCCGCGAATGATGGTGATGGGAGTTCGCAGTTCATGTCCAGCATCGTTCACAAAGTTACGCTGGCTAATAAACGAACTTTCCAATCGATCCATCATCTTGTTGAATGTTACTGCAAGTTTTGCCAGTTCTCCTTTACCCCGTACTGGAATGCGCTGTGTTAAATCGGTTCCGCTAATCGATTGAGCAGTTGTCGCCAACGTCCCTAGCGGTTGCAGAATCCGTCCCGCAGCAAACCATACCAAAAGCAGCGCGATCGACAGCACTGCCAGAGCAACCTGGGCAATTGCAATCACTGCTTCCAGGATTTCAGCATGTTCTTCTGCACTATGGGCAATGACTAACGTTCCGAGGTGTTTTCCGTTCGTTTTAATAGGTTCAACAAAGTAGAAAATGCGGTTAATATCCTGATTTTGGCTAACCTGTTCCCCCTGTCCTGGTTCAGCCTGAGTTGCCCATTGTCGCATTAGAGCAGTATCTGGCTTGAGATCCTTCGGTAATGCTTTGGGACTAGATTCATAGAATGTTCCATTAACAAATGCAATCAGAAAAATATTGTCTTCTGGAATTTCAACCTTTAAGTACGCTTCAAAGAACCGCTTCATTTCTTGTTCGGTTGTAGGCATCCTCAGGTCCCTCATGAGTGCCTTTTCAGAAGAACTGATGGGCTGTGCTTCCCTAGTTGCAGCTTCGTCGTTGTCTCTCATTCGATTATTCTCTAATCTTTCGAGGTTAACTCTGCCTGCCAACAATTCTCTGAAATCTTCGACTTCTCCCAGCATGTCCTGACGAACACGGGCATCAACACGGGCAAACAAAAGCTGGCGAAAGGCTGGAATGGCAATGCCAAATGTCAGTACCAAAATCACGACATACCAAACTAGAATTCGAGTGCGGGCTTCTCCCCAAAACTCGCGCCAGCACAATTGATTTTGAGGTAGGGGAGTGGTGCGATCGTCTTGGTTTCTCACAGAAATGCCTCGCTTAGGAAACACCTTCATGCCAGAATACACTCCCTAGTTGATTAGGGATGGCGCTGTATTCTGCATTTTAAAGCAAATAGACGGTAACACAACCACGATGCAGATTCCGATCGCTCGCCCTAAGACGATCGCCTCTAGATAAAATGAAGTAATGTATTTAAACATAGATGGCAGACTGGGAGTGAGTAACGTGAGCCAAGGATTTGATTACGATTTGGTAATTATTGGTGCGGGCGTAGGCGGACATGGTGCAGCACTCCACGCCGTCAGTTGTGGGTTAAAAACTGCCATTATCGAAGCCGCCGATATGGGCGGAACTTGCGTCAATCGCGGTTGTATTCCCTCAAAAGCTTTGCTGGCAGCTACGGGGAAAGTGCGGGAGTTACGCAACGCCCATCACCTCAAGGCGTTGGGAATTCAAGTAGCTGGGGTAGAATTCGATCGAGGTGCGATCGCAGGCCATGCGAATAACTTGGTAAGCAAGATTCGCGGCGATTTAACTAACAGCCTCAAAAGATTGAATGTAGATATCATCCCAGGTCGAGGCCAAGTGGCGGGATTGCAAAAAGTCTCGATCGCTACCGAACAAGGGGAAAAGATCGTCACGGCTAAAGATATCATGATTGCCTCTGGCTCTATTCCTTTCGTTCCTCCAGGGATTGAAATCGACGGTAAAACGGTTTTTACCAGCGACGATGCGGTGAGACTAGAGTGGTTGCCGGATTGGGTAGCGATTATCGGCAGCGGTTACATCGGTTTGGAATTTTCTGATGTCTATAGCGCCTTGGGTTGCGAAGTGACGACGATCGAGGCGTTACCTCAACTCATGCCAGGGTTCGATCCAGATATTGCCAAACTGGCCCAGCGGATCTTAATTACTCCCCGCGATATCGAAACCTACGTTGGGGTTTTGGCCCGAAAAGTGACCCCCGGATCGCCAGTAGTCATCGAACTGGCAGATGCCCAAACCAAGGAACTAATTGAGGTCTTAGAGGTCGATGCTTGCCTCGTCGCCACGGGTCGGATTCCCGATACCAAAAACCTCGGTTTGGAAACCGTCGGGGTCGAGACAGACCGCAGAGGCTTCATTACAGTAGACGATCGCATGGCAGTTCTATCGGGCGGCGAACCCGTTCCTCATCTGTGGGCGATCGGGGATGCAACTGGCAAAATGATGTTAGCTCATGCGGCTTCCGCTCAAGGAATTGTAGCTGTAGAGAATATTTGCGATCGCCCCCGCACGGTAGATTATCGCAGCATTCCCGGTGCCGCTTTCACCCATCCCGAAATTAGCTTTGTCGGCTTGACCGAGCCAGCG
This sequence comes from Cyanosarcina radialis HA8281-LM2, assembly GCA_019359615.1. GTDB lineage: Bacteria > Cyanobacteriota > Cyanobacteriia > Cyanobacteriales > CCAP-1448 > Cyanosarcina > Cyanosarcina radialis. The sequence continues at coordinate 31,559 of JAHHHA010000033.1, read as the reverse complement.
GCGAAAGAATTGGGCCAAGCAGAAGGGTTTGAAGTGGCAGTCAGCCGGAGTTACTTTAAAGGCAATTCCAAAGCGATCGCTGAAGGCGAAGCCGACGGTATGGCCAAAGTCGTCTACCGCAAAGATACGGGCGAAGTTTTAGGAGTACATATCATCGGCTTGCACGCCTCCGATTTAATTCATGAAGCCGCCAGTGCGATCGCCAACCGGGAATCGATTAACTCTCTGGCTTACCTGGTACACACCCATCCCACCCTCTCAGAAGTCCTCGACGATGCTTACAAACGCGCTGTAGGTCAGTGACATACTCCCGACTCTGACCGCTTAGGCGTTACAGAGCGGGCTTCTCTTCCGAGCCTTACCCGGTCGAGCGTTGCAGAGTCTCTTACTCCTGGCAGAGTAGCTCAAGCTTTTAGCACCATTTTGGCGGTGATTAGTACACCAGCCCGATTGCCAAAACCACGCGGAAAATCACCGGGCTGGCCGGAAAACCAAAAACCTCGCTCCCAAATTCGATATCCGGTGGTCAAAAAACGATATTCTCCCCCATCTCGACCGCCCAAGTCTGCCTAGCTCGTTCTCATTATCTTTTTGATGCTGCTTTTTCAGTCTTTCACCTCTAGCTGAATCAATTTTTGCTGCCCATTAGTCTAAAGTCCAGTTTCTTGAAGAGAGAGGGTGAGGGGGAAGACAAGGAAGACAAGGGGACAAGAAGGAATTATTCACTCCACACTCCTCTACGGGCGAAGTATTTGGTAAGAAACTTTTAAGTCTAACCAAGTATGTTATTGCCCAAATGCTTTGCCCCTAAGATTCCTGAACTTCTGTATTCTTCTTCAATTATCTCAAAGTGACAAACTCTTCGGCGGTGGAGGGGTGAATGCCAACGGTAGCATCAAAGTCTTTTTTAGTAGCTCCCATTTTGACGGCGATCGCCATTCCTTGAATAATTTCGGCAGCATATTCGCCTGTCATGTGCGCTCCCAAGACGCGATCGCTTTGTTTATCTATTACTAACTTCACCATCGTTTTCTCCTCGGCTCCCGTCAAGCTGTGAAACATCGGGCGAAAGCGGGCGCGATAGATTTGGACGGCATCATCTCCTAATTTAGCTTTGGCTTCTGTCTCGCTTAAACCTACAGTGGCAGCTTCAGGTTGAGAAAATACGGCTGAAGGGACGGTTTCGTGGCTGAAAATTCGAGGATTGTTGCCAAATTCAGTATCGGCAAAAGCACGACCTTCGCCGATCGCGACTGGAGTTAAGTTAATCCGGTTAGTGCAATCGCCCACGGCAAAAATATTTGCTTGGCTGGTGCGGCTGTATTCATCGACTGCGATCGCGCAACTAACACTATAGCCGTGCAATCTCGGCAGATCTTCGTCTTCGCAATTGACTACTTTTACACCCGCCTTGTCTAGGCCTAACCCTCCTAAATTGGGAGCGCGGCCGATCGCTACTAAAACTGCATCTACAGTAATAGTTGAATCGACATCTTTACCTTTTTCTGAGAATGTTAGCTGTAGCCCCTCTGGGACTTTCTCGATTTTCTGGCCGATGACATTGGCAATAACTTCGATCCCGTGTTGCTTCATGCCCTCAGACACCCCGCTGCGGATATCCTCATCAAATCCTTTTAAGAACATATCGCCTCGAATTAGCTGGGTTACTTGAGAGCCAAGGCCGCGCATAATGCCAGCAAACTCGACCGCAATATATCCAGCACCGAGGACAGCCAAGCGTTTTGGTTGCTCTTCGAGCAGAAACATTTCGCGGGAGGTAATAGCAAATTCCATTCCTGGCAAATTCGGCTTGACAGCTTCTCCGCCCACGGCAATCAAAATCTTATCGGCGGTGATTTTCCGTTCCCCGACTTGGATGGTATGAGGATCTAATAAGCTGGCCTTACCTGAAATTAACTCGACTCCAGCTTTTTCTAAAAAACTAATATGTAACTGACTGAGACGGCGAACTTCTTTGTCTACTACCGTTACTAAATGCTGCCAGTCAAAAGAGCTTTCTACCTGACTCCAACCGTAGCCAACTGCATCTTGATAGAGATGGGAGAATTTAGAGGCATACACCATGAGTTTCTTGGGCACGCAGCCCCGAATCACGCACGTACCGCCGACTAAATCGGCTTCAGCGATCGCGACTTTGGCTCCGTAACTAGCTGCACGCTTAGAAGCTGCTAGTCCCCCAGAGCCAGCACCAATTACAAACAAATCGTAGTCGTAAGTCATAAATTTCAGGAGTTCAGGAGTTCAGGAGTGCGATCGAATCCGGCTGAACCAATTGCAATAACCAGTATTGCGTAAGTTCTGCGGACGACCTATCGGTATGCCGAACGCACACGCTAGCGGATACATTGCGATCGCGAGCGAGACGCTCGCACTACATAATTATGACTAATTAAACGATTTGATATTTCAGGAGTTCAGGGGCATGGGTCATAGGACATAGATTATTCTCCGCGTCCCCCCTCTCCCCTCACCGTGTCTCCCCTCTCTTCCTCCGCTCCCTTGTCCTCCTTGTCTGCTGGTTTCGCTTGTGCCTTTGTTGTCTTGTCCGCTGGTTTTCCTTGTCCGGCGCTGTCGCGTCTCTTGCCAAGAGTTCCTTTGTCTCCTGGTTTCCTCATGCTTTTATCCTGCTGCACTCCACTTCCCTTATTATCGAGTTCGATAGGGCTGGGGGTGTCGGCTGAGATGCCCATATCGAGATTAGAGGAGCGCCAACTGGGACGATCTTTTTGCAATTGCTGCCTGCCGTTGCGAATCACCCTGAGAATCTCGCTCAGTTGCTGTTCCATATTTCTCAGTACCCTGTCGGCGTATTCATCGGCTTGATGCTGAATATCTTCCCGCTCGGCTAGTGCCATTTGGTGCATCCGCTCGATTTCTTGCTGGGCTTGAATCCGCATTCCAGCGATTTCGGTGAGGGTTTGTTTTTGCAAAGCCTCGCATTCTTCTTGAACTCGCTGGCGAATTTGCTGGGCTTCAGTTTCGGTTCGTCTGATAATCCCTAATTCGTCGAGAATCTCGTCGGCTCGACGTTCGGCAGCCTCGATCGTATCCTTGATATATTGTTCTGCCTGCCGGAAAATCTCGTCCTTGTGACGAACTATGGCCTCAGCCTCTCGAAATGCTGAGGGCAAATTCAAGCGAATCAGATCGAGCCTGTCGATTAATTTGTCTTCGTCTACTAGGGTGCGCTTGAGAACTCTAGGGCTATCTAGAATCATTTCTTCTAAGAGATCGAGTTCTCGCTGAATATCTATGCTTTTCGGCCGCGCGCTATTACTAGCCGACGACTTCGGTTCAGATTCGTCTGGCTCGTTGGCTTCTTCATATTCATAGTCTAAGTATTCCCTGGAGGAGTCTGGGCGTAACATTGGTATAGTTTTAGGGCAACGTGTTGGGGGACTAGATGCTCGATCGAACCACCAAACTTAGCAATCTCTTTTACTACGCTACTACTTAAGAACCCGTATTCGGTAGAAGTTGCCAAAAATACGGTTTCAATTTCATTAGAAAGGGTTTTATTCATGTGAGCCATCTGAAGTTCTTTCTCGAAATCGGAAAGCACTCGCAGACCGCGCAACAACACTTTGGCATTCTGCGATCTAGCATATTCGACCGTCAGGCCGTTAAAGCTATCGACTTCTACGTTTTTTAGGTGTTGCGTCGATATTTTAATTTGCTCGATCCGCTCCTCTACGGTAAATAAAGGAGTTTTCTGAGGATTGCAAAGGACGGCAACGATCGCTCGATCGAAGAGCTTACAAGCTCGCTCGATGATATCGAGATGACCCAGGGTAACTGGGTCGAAACTCCCAGGATAGATAGCGATCGTTACCATAACATATTACTAAGCAGTTCTATTTATAGGATGGCGGCAATTGTCAGGGTTCGCCATTAAAAATGACGAGGCTAACTCTGGTTGTTACCAAAGCGTGCAGGGCAATATTTTTTCATCTCCTTATCTGTTAATTAGACATCTCCAACAATTATTGTGGGGTAGGCATCTTGCCTGCCCTCGACCTTAATTTCTGGAGATGTTTATTTGAGTTGCTCGATCGCTCGGTTTTTGCTCAACCAAAGGTCGAACCGTTCCAACCCCACATATAACCTTTAGCATCATTAAACTCAATATATATCCGATTGGGGGAAATTCCCAAAGCCTGCTCGATCTGCTGGCAAAAGTCTTGGCTCATGGCTTGAGTTTGAGATGAGGTCATGCTCCCAACATTTTTGACCTCAATGTAGCAAACTGGATCGAATTTGCCCCCAAAGCTCATCGGCACGTCTGGCTCCAAAGCCGTCATCACGTAAGACTCTGGTTTGCCCGTATGTTTGGCCAATTTAGCTGAGAGATTTTTGAGCAATCCTTCCACTGTAGGGCGATCGAGATTGGCAATCGATGTTTGAACTTTTATTAAAGGCATGATTGAGGAGTTCAGAAGTTCAGAAATTCAGAAGTTTAGGAGGCAGCTTGTAGCTCCAAAGGGCCGGTTTTGTAATGTTCTAAGCTTTTTAGCTAAACTCAGCCCTATTCGATCGACGCTTGACACTTGAGATCGAACCAAATTGCGAATTGTGAATTGCGAATTGACAATTGTTTCGATCAGCCGCCATATTGCCAGCCAGTGGTTTCGAGCAGTAAAGGTTCGCCTTCGCGGTGAACTCCAGCGCCGATGACTTCGCCCACGTAAACTGTATGATCCCCATGCTCTACGGCCCCGATGACTCGGCATTCTATGTAACCGAGCGAGTCGGAGATAATCGGACAGCCAGTTTCGTTACCGAGATAAAACTCCACATCCTCAAATTTGTCTCCAACTCGACGCTGGGGTTTGAAGAATTTTTGGGCTAGGTCTTTTTGTTCTGCGCCCAAAAAGGTGAGTGCAAATACCCCGCTGCTCTTAATCATGGCGTGAGATTTAGAGTCTTGGCGCACGCAATTGACGATTAGAGGAGGGACAAAGGATGACTGCATTACCCAACTAGCGGTGAAGCCATTGACTTCTTCACCGTCTTTAACTCCACAGATGTAGAGTCCGTGGGGAATTTTTCGCAGAATGGTCTTTTTTGCTTGTTCGTCTAGCAAGGTTCTACTGGATCGCGACTATAGTGCTTAAGTGTGACATTCTCTCGCTGCTATGCGCAAGCGCAAACGAGAATTCTATTTAGAAAATGTCCTAGTGGAATTAAATTTGTCTGCTAGGTAGCAGTCCATCTACAACAAAAAGCGATCGCTTCAGGAGTTACCAAAGCGTTGGCGGTAGCCTGTGCGGTAGCACGTATCGCCCAAATACCGATTATCTAGCTTTAATTGCGGGATGATAACGACATCACGATTTGCAAAACGTACCAGAACAGCAATGCGACTGAGGCAAATAGTTCTAGCGATGCTGCCACGTATTGATTGGTGGAATAGTGATGGATGACGTTAGAGGTGTCGTATAAAATAGCCGCTGCGGCAAAAACGACCATTGCCGCCGAGAAAATCAACCCTAACGAGAAGTTAAAGATAACGCTACAGACAATCAATCCCAGCGCCACAAAAGCAGCGATTTTGAGAATGCTACCTAGAAATGAGAAATCTTTGCGAGTGGTAAATGCTACCGTAGTCAGTCCGCCAAAGAGAAATAGCGTCAAGATGCCAGCGGTAGGGATCGCGTTGCCATCGGAGAAAAAGGCGGCGATATATAGTATGGGAGCAAAGATCAGCGCCTCAGCTATGACATAAATTCCGAGTCCGGCGTACTGAGTTTGAACCGAGTCAGCCTTGGCAGTTAGCGATCGCGCCAGCCATCCCAAGAGGGCGAAGCCTCCGAGAATTGCCAGCCAGGTAAATCGACTGCTGGCGATAAAGTGGAACATGGCCTCGGCAATACCTAGTTGAAACAGCAAAAACTCAACGAGGATGAACGCGCCCACCGCTCCAGCTAAATGAGTGTAGGTGCGTTGGATAAACACCGCGCGTTCGCTCGGTCGAGACTGAGCAACTGTAACCATAAACTTTCCTTTTAGATGAAAAAAAGAATTTATCGCTATTTTAGCCAATTCGATCGGCTAGCTGGTTGCAAGAGCGATCGTTTTCTGATGTCAAATCTCGTTAGGTTATGCTATTTAACTCACACCCCGTTCTCGCAGACACTCTTCGCCAGTAGGAAAGGTGAGGGCTGGATAATTTACCATGGCAGTTGAAACCACATAGTTAAGAAATAAAAAAAATACATGAGTTTATGGCTTGACAGATGTTAATCTACAGACACGAATAATTAAATACCAAAATAGCAGATGAAAGAGATTAAGATTTCAACCGATGCAAACGAAGACAAAATATCCCAACCGGAAAAACCGATTCAATTAGAGAAATACCCTGAAATCGATCCTGAAATAGCTTGGGAGCTTGCCAATTTGGTTCGGATCTCCTATGCCGACCACGGATGTTTTAATAACTGGTTTGAAACGAAAAAAGAACCTCAAGAGTTTACTCTAGAAGCAAACAGACGATTAGAAAATATAGAATTTAATAATAATTGGATTTATGCCAAGAAAGAGATCGAGTCAAGTCCTTTGACTGAATACTATCTTCTCAATGAAGAAGACTTAAAAAATGAAAATATAGCCAGTAAATTTCCTGACAGTGACTATTATAAATATAAAATCCTTAAAACTTATGAATATACATCTTATTATCCTATCAATTATTTTCTTAATAAGAAGATAGTTGATATCGATAGATTTGGCTTTATTGCCGAAAGACAAGAAAGAAAGGATAAGTTTGTTTTTGTGATTTTCAGAGGTACGCTGGAGCCAGCGGAATGGTTTAGCAATGCTCAGTTTAAGCAACTAAATTTTTTGACAAGAACCGTTCTCGAACTGAAGAAAACTGAAAATAAGGAAACTGAAGATTTTGGTAAAATCAGTTTGGGATTTAATAAAATGTATACTGATTTTCGGCCGGGAATTATAATCGGAGATAATTACATCAATAAAATTTCAATCAAGATTGATAGTGTAATCAGACAATTTTTATGGAAAAAAAGCAAATTCAAACTTAAAAATCAATCTATTTATCAGGCGATAAATGATTATGTTTCAAACCAGAATCTCGATCGTGCCAACGTTTATATAGCTGGGCATAGTCTCGGAGGTGCTTTGGCTACTATTGCTGCTTTGGATATTGCCAGACAATTGGATATTGCCGGAAAAAATAAGCTAAAGAGTCCAATCGGACTTTATACCTTTGCTTCTCCAAGAGTGGGTGATAATAAATTTGCTGATAAGTTTAATGAATTTATGTCTGACGGTAAGATTGAGTCTTTTAGATTTGCCAATAGTGAAGATTTAGTTACTAAAATTCCTTTGCCTGTATGGTTTAAGCTCGGTATCGATTTAGATAGGAGATTAATATTAAAGAGAATCCGCTCTTTATTTAATACACTTACACGAGGAGTTTTTGAGACAGATTATCAACATATAGGAATACCTATTTATTTTACTCATCAAGCTCGGAGAACAAAAAATGGTAGTGAGCTAGAATCTACTGCGACTGTGGGAGATAATCACAATATGACTCGCACTTATTGTGGTGCTCTAGAAAAAAATAAAAGAAAAGAAAGGAACAAAAAACATGGAGAGTAATACGCTACTAGATTGGATTTTTGGAGGTTTAGCCCTATCAATTCTGATAGGCGGATTGCTGATGCTGTTGAATGGAGTCCGAGGGATGGGAGACAAATAGCGATCGCTTCCTCGCTAGTAATTCTTGATTATTAGTTCTTTGCCAGTGGCAGCAAATTCTTGTTTGTAGTTGTTCATGCCGTATTGCAGAGTCCATTCGGTGATGTTGGCAAAGTTAAATAACTTCCTAATTTCCACAGAATCATCGTAAGTAATTAACCATCTGTGTTGGCATTTACGCATATTTGCAGCAAAGCGATCGTGGTCAAAAGCAGTGTGTAACGTTCCTTTTACGCCATAAAGTCGGGATTTGGTAGCACTAAAATAGGGTGGATCGAGAAAAATTAAAACTCCCTCTCCATCTTGAAGCAATAGCTCTTCGTAATCTTTATTGGTAATGTCAACAGATAATAGTAACGGAGAAAGTTGCCGCAAGCGATCGATCGATGAATCTGTAAACCTGCGCTCGAAAGCCTGTTGAGAGTAGCCGCCCGAATCAACAGTCCCAGAAAAAGTGATGCGATTGAGGATAAAAAATCTTACGGCTCGCTCGAATTCACTCAACTTTAAATCGTGGCGGGTAAAGTAGTTGAATAACTCTCTACCATCTAGATATTTTTGTTTGATTTCTGTAATGCGATCGACAAGTAATTCGATTTCGTCTCTAGCATATTTCCAAAAACAATACAAATCGTAATTTAGATCGTTTATTCGGTAGGATTTTACTCGATTATTAAATAGCTGTTTTACTGCCAGAAAAACCGAACCACCCCCAACAAAAGGTTCGCGGTATTCAGTAAAGTTTAGAGGTAGGTGGGGAATTATTTGACCGATCGCTTTTGATTTACCGCCTGGGTATCGCAGCGGACTTTTAATTTTAGTCATATTAATAAAGTATTTTTAGTAGAGTTCGATCGGCGATCGCTTCTATTCGTCCAGTTGCCTGAGAAGACTAGATCTTAAAGCATCAATGACTGCTGCATCTGTTAAAGATTCCATCAAATAGGAATATAAGTTTTATTGGCTGGTATCGTGTTTCATCCGCATTAAGGACTCATGATTGAGCAACCATTGTTTGCGATCGATCCCGCCGCCATATCCGGTTAACTTGCCGTTGGCTCCAATGACGCGATGGCAGGGAACGATAATCGAAATCGGGTTTCGGCCGTTGGCTAGTCCCACCGCACGAGAAGCTTGAGGTTGTCCGATTTGTCGGGCTAACTCTCCGTAGGACAAGGTAGTGCCGTAAGGAATGGTTTTGAGCGCTTGCCAAACTTTCTGCTGAAAAGCCGTTCCTTGCATCTGTAAAGACAGATCGAATTCAGCCAAAGTGCCTGCAAAATATGCCGTCAGTTGTTGCTTGGTTTCTGGGAAGGGAGCAACCGAGTCATCTTCCACCCAATCGGTTTGAGGAATTAGATAATGCTTCTCAGACATCATATACAGTCCGAGGAGCGATCGCCCATCAGAAACCAGCCGCAAAGATTGAATCGGACTCTCGTAAAAAGTGAAGTAAATCATTTCAAACTTCGACTCGTTCGATCGATACCAAATGTAGTATTGCCTACTAGCTGGCAAAAAAAGACAAGGAGGAAGATCTGCATCTGCAAAAATTCCCCCTTGTCTGTTCGATCTTGAGTCGATTAGACATCTTCAAGGATTCTTGTGAGGTAGGCAGGAAAGCCATTGGTGTCAACTTAGGGCTAGAGCCATTGCTGTACCTCGATCTTCAACGGCACGCCAGAGGTTGAAAACCTCTGGCTAATAGCACAAGTCCACGCTCAGTGGACTAGGTTTACTGGAATTGAGTCCTCTTTAGAGGACTTTAACTATGAGGCAGGGGTTTTGAACCCCTGACGGATGAAGGCTTTGACCGTTAACTTGACAGCAATGGCATCTTGCCTGCCCTTTAGTTTAATTTCTGGAGATGTCGATCGCAGAGCTAATCTACCTAATTCGGCGGCAGGATAACTTTATCGATGACATGGATGACTCCGTTGCTAGCTTTGATATCAGGGGTGACAACGCGAGCATCATTGACTTTCACCGACTCGCCTAACTGGATGGTCACTGGATTGCCTTCAACGGTAGCCACTTCACCTGCTTTTAAGCTAGTGGAGGTGACAGCACCCGGAACGACGTGATAGGTCAAAATCTTGACCAGTTTGTCTTTATTTTCTGGCTTGAGTAACTCTTCTACCGTGCCTTCCGGTAGAGCCGCAAAAGCCTCATCGGTAGGGGCAAAAACGGTAAAAGGTCCTTTTCCTTGCAGTACCTCTTCTAAGCCAGCGGCTTTCAAAGCGGCGGTAAGAGTTTTGAAGGAGCCTTGCGAAGCAGCAATGTCAACAACTGTCTGCTGTCCTGTTTGACCTTTAACTTGAGAACTAGCTGTGGAACCAGCAGACCTGGAGGAACAAGATCCTGCTAAGGCAGCCTCACTCGCGAGCAGACTGGCGCTTGCCAGAGCGATCGTAGCTGCTAAAAGTTTCAAACCATTGAAAGAGCTAAACATGATGATTTCTTGGTGTGAGACAGCTTCTGTAACAGTGTAACGAAATATTAACTATTTGTAAACCTTTGTTGCGAAATTTTACCAAGATGTGTCGATCGCCCAATTTGATTTGAGCCGAGATCGATCGCCATCAGGCTTTTGGATCTCACACCAGGAACTAAGGATTGCAGTAAAAACATCGACCCGGATCGGCAGTTTCTCGATCGTCTGGGAAAAGGACTTCTCGGCTAAAATTGCACTTTTGGCATTGGTAGATGTCAGCTAAAGTCAATTCTGTCGGCAGACCGCACCAGGAGCAAGGCAATCCCTGTCGTCGTCGAATAACTGCAAATCCCGGACGCTGACACTGAGGGCAACATTGCTTCGCTACCTTAACCAAATCTTGAGTGGCTTGAGCGATTACCTGCATCCGCGTTGGGTTGTACATGGCCCGCATATCAGTTTCTAGATGCACGCGATCGAATTTAGCCAACATCGAGTTAACCACTTCAATCAGTCGATCTTCTGTGTCGATCCCCTTGAAGATCTCAGTTTGCGATCTCGCATCTGGATCTGCCATCGCCACCAAACCATGCTGGGGAAAACCAATTTTGTCGGCGAACGATCGTGCTTCTGCAACTGTTGTCACCTGTTGGTGACTGTAATTTGTCGCTGTAGACAACGCTTGCCCGACGATTTCTAAATCATTTTCTCGATCGACCAAGATCGCAAGTTCGCGATTACAGGAAATGTAAGGCATCAGGGGATGGGGGCCGAAAGAGCCTTCGTTGGCGACAGCTAAACTGTGACCCGTTAACTCCATGGCTGATTCGGCTTTGATTCTGGCGGTTTGCTGTTGGTCGCCAGGACGCTTAATGTCTCTAGTAAAAGTGCCGAAGCGATCGCTATCGAAGTTTTCGGGCAGCAGAATTCGTACTCCCAGTTCTGTTTCTAGAATTGGAGCCATTACCTGCTCTTTGCGGTGCATAGTGGCTAAAACTGCCGCGCGATCGGCAAACAATGAATCTGAAGACATGAAAAGTTATTCTGGGCTTGCAGTTTGATTCATCCGTCGGATCAACCAGTAACTAACTGACAGAGCTAAGCTAGCGATCGCTAAAGCAATTAAATCGATTTTGTCGTATTGTTTGGGATCGAAGATAATGATTTTCCGAGCGACAGCTATTAAAGCTGTCACCACAACCAATTCAACTTGAACGATATGTTTTTTCAGATAAGCAGTGATGTTTTCTAGTAGCTCCAGAGCGATTAATATGTTTAAAAATAGACCAAATATTTCAATCAATGTTTTATTGAAAAATCCAAATGGTTCAGTCGCCAATAAATCTTTGCATAGAATTAACACTAAATCAAATAGAGAAACGCTAATAACAATTATCAAAGCCACAGATAAAACTTTGGAAACCAAATTTTCAACTTTGTGAATTCCCCAAATAAAATTATCGTCGTTGAATATTCCGAGCAGTTTTTTTATCGATCTTAGCATAAATACCTAAACTGACTTAAAGTTGAATATCACTGTAATCTGAGTAGTAAGTAATAAGCAAGATAAAGATTTTCCAGCTTACTTATTACTTATTACTTGTTACTTATTACTTAACCGCATCGACTTTTTCCATCACTCCTTCTGGCTCCCCTTCTAAAGATACAGGTTCGCCAAATACAACTCGTAACAGCGGCGGAGCTAAGAAAGTTGTCAGAATCACCATGACGATAATCGCTACTTGTAAGGGTTTATCGAGAACCCCGCTAGCCGTCCCAATAGCTGCAAATACTAGCCCGACTTCACCTCGCGGAATCATGCCGATGCCGATCGCCAAGCGGTTAATTCCAGGTTGACCGAATACTGACCACCCAGTGACGACTTTGCCCAAAATGGCGACGACAATCAAGAAGGAGGCAATGATTAAACCGGCCCGATTTTCTGGATTAATCGGATTGAGAACCCCGATATCGGCTTTAGCACCTACCGTGACAAAGAAAATTGGGACTAAAATATCAGCGATCGGCATGATTTGTTCGTCGAGTTCGTTGCGCTCGTCGGTTTCATCTAAAACCAAACCAGCCGCAAACGAACCCAAGATTGCTTCTAAATGAATGGCGTTGCCGATAAAAGCCATGAAGAAGGCAAATATCATCGCTGGAACGATCAAATTCCCCCTAGTTTTCAAGATCTCAGTAGCCTTGACAAAGGCTTTATTAAATAAATTGCCCAGGAGAATTGCACCAACTAGAAAAACTGTCGCACTGACAATTAAATAGATGACATTGCCAATATCTACTTCACCAGTTTTAGCGAGGCTGGCTACCACTGCCAAAACCACGATGCCAATGATATCGTCGATTACGGCAGCACCGACAATAATCTGACCTTCCGCCGATTTGAGTTGTCCGAGTTCTGATAACACTTTGGAGGTAATGCCGATACTGGTAGCCGTTAGCGCCGCGCCAGCAAAAATCGCCGGAATGGCTGGAACGTGGAAGAACCACATTAAACCCGCCGTCCCTGCGCCAAATGGAACTGTTACCCCCACGCAAGCTACTATAGTCGCTTGCCAGCCAACTTTTTGCAGTTCTTTAACGTCGGATTCCAGACCGATTTCAAATAACAAGATGATGACACCCAGTTCGGCTAGCAACGAGACGATCTCGCTTTGAGAATCAAAGATGGACGTTACCGCTTCAGGGGTAAGATCGTCGATCGCTTGCAAGATCCACATCACTACTGAATCAGAAGCAGTAGCGCCGCTTTCGGGAAAAACGACGAGATGCAAGGCAGAAATTCCCACCACCACACCAGCAATCAACTCTCCTAAAACTGGAGGAAAGTCTAGCATCCTGGAAATTTCGGCTCCAACTTTACTAGCGATGTAGATAATGACTAAACTCAGCAGCACCCCAGTTAGCACGATGGGGGCGTATTGAGCCTCAGCAGTTGCCAGCAGGGGCAACTGGAAAGGAAATGTTAGTGAAGATATCCAAGTCATTGAATTCGGTTACTGTTTTGAAACGATCGTCTTTTCAGTTTCGCTCGATTTGCAGTTGATAAAGCGATCGCTATTTACCTTTCTCTTCGATCGGTGGAAAGTTTAGACTGGTTATGGGGCATAGGGCATAGGGCATGGGGCATTCTTTAGCCTAGTCCAAGTTGAATTACGGTAGGGTGTGTTAGACGGCGACAACCTCGATCCTGACTTCAATTCAACAGTCCGTCGCAGGAGCACCGTTTTGGATGTGTCACTAACGGCTAAGTGCAGCCGCACTCTCTTGGCGGTTTGCAACTAGGGCGACGGCTTGCCGCAAGGCCTCGGTTCGATCCATCAGGAGGCGATCGCCTGGAATCTTAGCGAACACGCCCAAGCGTTCTAACCGCTGCTTGATTTTACCTGCCGCCCCGACGATAAACACGTCAACTCCTCGATCGCACGCTTCCTTAATTGCATTCTCGATTTCTAGAGAAGCCGTCACCCCTAAGAGGGGAACGTCACTCAGATCGAGGACTAGGGCATCAGTATTTTTAATCGCTGCGTGTTCGCGAGCGATCGCTTTCGATACCCCAAAGATCATCGGCCCGCTGAGGTAGAACAGCAGCACTCGTCCCTTGGCTTGGTCTAGCAGCCGCTTTTCTTCGTCATTCAAGGTAATTTCATCGTCAGCATCGGTAATGGTTTTGACTTCCTTAGACTGAAGGTTGCTCAAACGTTCGATGGTGAGGATATTGGCGATAAATACTCCTATACCAACTGCCACGATCAGATCGACAAATACCGTCAGCAGCAACACGCCGTACATGATCAGCGACCCTTTAGCGGAAACTTTATGCGATCGCTTGAGGAAACTCCAATCGAGAATGTCGATCCCGACTTTGAGGGCAATCCCCGCTAGTACCGCCATCGGAATGCTTTGAGTCAGGTTAGCCGCCCCTAAAACCACGACTAACAAAATTAAGGCGCGAGTCAAGCCAGATAAAGCAGTGCTAGCACCAGTTTGGATATTGACGACTGTACCCATCGTTGCCCCAGCACCGGGCAAGCCGCCCAATAAACCGGAAACTAGGTTGCCAATGCCTTGACCGATTAATTCCTTATCGGATTTGTGTTCGGTACGGGTTAAGCTGTCGGCAATGACGGCGGTGAGTAAGGTATCGATGCACCCCAGCAGCCCCAGGACAGCACCATCAACCACCATAATCGTGATTTGCTGGAGAGTAAAAGTCGGCAGTTGCAACTTGGGCAAACTAGTAGCGATCGGGGCCACGGTGCCGATGGTGCGGATATCAGAGTTAGCAAAAGCTGTTAAGGCTACAACCGTACCGACGATTAATGCCAGCAGTTGGGGTGGGATGAAACGCTTGAATTTCTTTGGCATCAAGAACAGAATTGCCAGCGTTATCGCTCCCAAAGTGGCTTCGACGGGATTGATGTTAGATAAAAGCTGGGGCAGGTTTTGCACCGTACCGATCACCCCACCTTTGGGCGTAGGCTGACCGACAAACGGGGCAATTTGCAAGATGATGAGAATGACACCAATTCCCGACATGAAGCCGGAAATCACGCTGTAGGGCATCAGGGTGATGTATTTCCCCAGTTTGAAGATGCCGAAGACAATTTGAAATATTCCAGCCAGCATGACGACGGTAAACGCCATGGCTAAGCCTTGTTCGGGATTGGCAGCGGTGAGGTTAGCGACGATCGCCGTCATCACCACCGTCATCGGCCCGGTGGGTTCGGAAATCAGAGTGGGCGTGCCGCCAAATAGGGCCGCAAAAAAGCCGACGCACACAGCACCGTAAAGACCTGCGATCGGCCCGGCCCCAGAAGCCACGCCGAAGGCTAGCGCTAGGGGCAGCGAAACTATAGCAGCCGTTACACCGCCAAAGAGGTCGCCGCGCAAGTTATTGAACTCAATACGATTAGTTATTGACATGACCAGCCAATTATATAGAGACAGAGATCCCTGAGACAGAGAATCCTTTTGAGTAATTCTCGATGCAGACATTTAAACTTTAGTCTTTGGCAAATCGACATTAAGTTTTCAGTCTATTGACTTTATTAAAAAATAATTAATTACCCATTGATTTTTTTTTATATAATCTTAATAAAATTAGTAGTAAAGAGCTAATTTATTGCTGTTCTGGAGTTTTGAGCATTTATCGCGAGTCTATTTCATTGGCGAACAATCTTGTAGGGTAGTCAGGAAAGCCTGCCTGGGGGACAGCCGGGACGGCTAGATCGCAATTTCATGAATAATTTAGACTGGCTATATATTCGAGTAGTTAAGCCAAGAAACATAGAAAAAATACAATGGATAAAAGAGATTTTATCTAAATCGTTTCAATAGATAAACCTCAATCATCGAGCCGTTATTTATGATAATTTTTTGATAAAAAGCTTTATCCTAGCGGTTGTAGACGACGAACCGTTTAGGCAATCGGCTCGTCTAAATGCTCGACAACTGCCTGATAGAAGTTGAGTACGTGATGGTCTAGCAGGCGGTAAAATACGTGCCGTCCTTGCTTGCGAGAACTGACGAGCCGAATTGTCCGTAGCATTCTTAACTGATGGGAGACGGCTGATTCATTCATACCCACAGCCGTTGCCAAGTCACCTACGCACATCTCCTGGGTTGCCAAAATTGAAAGAATTCGCAGTCGATTGGGATCGGCCAGAAAACCGAGAAACTCCGCCATGCGCTGGGCTTTTTCGCTGCTGAGTGGTTTCTGGGACAGCAGTGCGGTAGAGCCAGCATGACTGGCATGGGGAAGATCGCAACAGAATTCTTCTTCATTTTGAGGAATTTCTGAGATGGGTTCGGCAGATCGATCGAGCATTTAGAGAGGTAATTAAAGAAGAATACAGAAGTTCATTTGTAGGAGCAGGTTGTGCCAGCGATGTTAGCCTCATATTAAATCCGGTTCTCATACTCTACCAACCAGCCCTCACCCCCAACCCCTCTCCCACCTCTCCCTAGC
Source organism: Cyanosarcina radialis HA8281-LM2 (assembly GCA_019359615.1). Lineage (GTDB taxonomy): Bacteria > Cyanobacteriota > Cyanobacteriia > Cyanobacteriales > CCAP-1448 > Cyanosarcina > Cyanosarcina radialis. The sequence continues at coordinate 15,387 of JAHHHA010000033.1, read as the reverse complement.
CCTCCCCTACGAGGGGAGGGAAAAGGAAGTTTCTTGTTTACTGGAGAGGGGAGCCAGATGCGGGGTCAGGAAAGATGGTTTTGGCAACCGGATTTGGGATCGCACCATCAACATCAAAGCAAACCCGCCCTGCCACACGTTTGAATGATGAATAGAATTCAGGAGTAGAGACGCGAGATCTCGCGTCTGCATAGAAGTTCAGGAATGACAACCGCAGCCCGTGTGACCGCAACCTGAGCCTTCAGCGTGTCCGTTGGCACAAGCATCCCCGCAGTAGGCTTTGCCATCTTTCATGACGGCATCGCTCAAATTCACGACGCAAAGGCAATCCGGGCAAGCACACTTCATTTGAGTCACTGTAGTCATGGGAATTCTCCAAAACAATCTTCTCTATTATATTAATACCTGAACAGCAATTCAGATATTCAGTTATTATAAATCTTTACGATCGCCCTTGAGGCACAATACGGCAACTTCTTACACCTTTTCTACGTCAAACACAACAGTCCGAAGGATGAAAAACTGGGGATATTGGGCTTGCCATTTCATCCATCAATTAACTGCGAATTGAACTCGATCGTGCGTGTCTTCTCCTACCCTCTCATCTATCTCGGCCTAGCTCTAATCGTGGGAGCCAGTGCTGCTAAACCTATTGCCTCTAAAAATCGAACCTCTACCATTTTACCGAAACCTCTAGCAACTGCTGTCCTGCAAAATCTCAGCAGCTTGACAGGTTTACCCCAAACAAAGTTCAAAGTTGCCAAAGTGGAACCTGCTACCTGGCAAGATTGCTTGCTCGATAGTTCTGGTGTCGCGCCCTTAGAACCTTGCCAAGCAGTCTCCCGTGCGGGATGGCGTGCGACTGTAGCGGCAAAAGGACAAAACTGGATCTATTACGTCACTACTGACGGGCAAATTACTCTCGATAGTCCTGCCAGCCTGAGTTCGCTAGTTAAAGATACCTTAGTCCAAAAACTACCAATTCCCAATTGGGAAATTTTAGCTGCCGAACCGACATCTGAGATCGATCGCTGTCAGTCACGGAATTCCTGTGCCAGCGGCTATCGTTTGGGGTGGCGGCTCTTGGTTCGAGGACAAGCGCAGGTGTATCATCTTTACCACCTCAGTTTGACCGGGCAAAATCTCACTCAGAGAAGCTTGAAAAGTTTCTTGCCTCAGAAGATGGCACAACTGCCCCCAGCAGCAGGGGATGCAGTCATCCGAGACGTGCGCGATCGATTGAACTTTTTGCCCCCTAACTTGCGAGTCGAAAGCATCAAACCCATTACCTGGAGTTACTGCGGCGGCGGGCCAGATCGTCCCAGTCTTCGACCTGTGGGCGCTTGTCCTGTAGGTAGCGTATCGGGTTGGCAGATGGTAGTGATAGGCGGTCCGATTCGGTGGGTTTACTACCTCGAAAAGAACTCGGTTGAGTCTGCTGACTTCATTCCTACTCCTGACGGACTCCAAAGCGTACCTTTAGAAGTGCGACAAGCAGCGCTAGCCGATACAGCTAAAAGGACGGGAGTTTCCCCATCGCAGCTAAGGGTTGAGTGGGTAGAGGCGAAACTGTTCGATCGCTGCCTCAATGTCGATAACCAAAAACTCAACTGTCGCCAAGGCATTCAACCGGGATGGGAGGTTTTGGTGTTAAGTGGGAAAGTTAGTAATAACTCTAGCCTGCAAACTGAATCGCATACCTATCACGTCAATCTCACTGGCAATAATGTCCGATTTGTCAGACAGGGCTTTTGGGCACCACCGCCTTAACAATTTGCAGTTTTCAATTCGCAATTCGCAATTAAGTCGTAGGTTGGGTTGACGTTAGGAAACCCAACGACCCCAACCATAATGCCTCATTTTACCTAATTATTTCGATCGAAAGTCATAAAGTAAATGCTTACCAAAAAATTCAGTCAATTAAATTGGGCGATCGCCTCGATCGCAATTTTGGGGACTCTAGGGGCCAGTACCCCGATTAATTCAACTCCAGCTACTAATTTAGTGGCGCAGCAGCAGCCGAATTGGAAAATTGCGATCGAACCTCAATTTCATGACGCTGGCCCTTTTTCTCAAGGTTTAGCCAGAGTCGGAATTGGACAGCCCAGAGATCCCGGTTACGGTTATAAAAATATCGATAAATATGGCTACATCGACAAAACCGGAAAATTAGTAATTCCTTTTCAATTCCCACGAGCAGGAGATTTTTCTGAAGGGTTAGCCGCAGTTGTAGTTGATTCTAATGGTGACGGTAGCACTGATGGCTATGGCTATATAGATAAAACTGGAAAAACTGTAATTCAGCCGCAATTTGATGATGCAGGGAACTTTTCTGAGGGATTAGCGCCAGTAAAAATTAATACTAAGTGGGGATATATTAACAAACAAGGCAAGGTAATTATTTCGCCTCAGTTTGATGATGCCGATCGATTTGCTGAAGGACTGGCAGTAGTAGGAAAGAATACTCGAAATTCAGATAATCCTTATGGATCTAAGTACGGTTATATCGACAAAAAAGGCAAGCTGGCTATTCCTTTAAAGTTCTCTACAGCTAAAAGTTTCTCTGAAGGATTAGCCGCAGCAGAATCTACCTCTGGTAAAACCAAAGGTTATATTAATAAAAAAGGTAAGTTTGTCATTAGAAATGAAAGACTAGATACCTATTCTGTTGGAGGCTTCTCATCTGGATTGGCAGTCGTAGAGCTAAACGGTGGAGCGTGTTCTGCTGCGAACTACTGCGGTTACAGCTATATCAGTAAAGCGGGAAAAGCAGTCATTCAATCTCCTGAAGATCGTGAAGATCGATCGGATTATACTGGAGCACAAACTTTTTCTGAAGGTTTAGCAGCAGTGGCCACGGGTGGTGGCGGTAGAGATGCAGGCGGTTGGTATCCTGCCGATAATTGGGGCTATATTAACAAAAGTGGCAAGTTTGTTATCGCACCCCAATTTAGTGATGCTGGCAGCTTTTCTGAAGGGCTAGCACCAGTAGAAATTGGAGGTAAGTATGGCTATATCGGCTTGTTGAGAAATTGATACTAAATCACAGTTATATCAAATCAGATTTCCACAGTCTTGAATCCAGCCCTCACCCTCAACGCCCTTACAGGTGTATGTTTTTAAAAATTGGCTCTGTGAGCGATGAGTAGACGACGAAAACAATGGCTTTTCTTCCCCTGCTCCCTCTGCATCCACTACATCCCCTGCTCCAGAACCACCCCAAATCTCAAAAACATACCCTTGAAAGGTGGGAGAGGGGAACCAGAAATATTCCTCCTGGTTTAGGATGGCTATAGTCGAACGACTCGATCGCTATTAATTGCCAACCTTACCAACAATTTGTTCATGGACAGCAACGATCGCCCAGCAGATTTACCACCCCTACACGATCGCTATCTAGAGGTAATCGATCGCATTACAGATACGATCTTGAAAGGTAAAATCCGCTCGCAAGAGCAGATCTATCAAATGCTGGTGGCAGACGTACAACTGGGGACGGGGGAAATCTTTGAACGCTGTTTGAGCGATCGCCTCAATGCCGTACAAGCAGATCTCGATAACCTCAAAAATCCCGGACAGTTGTTTCAAAGAGAAAGTCCAGAGATAAAGCAAGCTCGCTTCGAGCGATCGCAGAGAGCTTTGCGAGAAATCGAGAAACAATGGGAGCGCTGGCAGCAGCAAAATCGACTCCAAGGGGCGATCGCCGCAGCAGTTCGACAAGTTATGACTGCACCGGAAGGCGATCGATTTACGGCTTTGTTACGAGCGATCGATCCCAACCAACAACAGGTTTTTAGCTTCAGTCAGTTGCAACAACTGGCTCGAGCTTTAAAAGCGGCAGTGGAATCCAGCGGGGATGAGGAACTGAATCGAGAAATGCAGGCACTAGCTGCGGGCCTCGATCGCGGTTTAGTATCTTGTCAGCAATTAGAAGGGCATTTGGTGCGCTGGATCTACGAAGATAGCAGCAGGCAAGAGTTGGGATTTGGCAATGCGGCATCCGACGGGCGAAATCCTTGGGCGATGTGGGCCAAACAGGTAACGAGTCCCCTACCGCAGATAGTGTTTGCTACCTTGGCGGGCGATGGTTCAGTAGTTGAGGCGATCGCTCGTCAACCCAATTTAGGTTTGAGTGCTTGGGTAGAGTTAGCCGTCATCCTCCAAAGCTTGCAAGGCGGCTTAGTGGCATGGTTTGAACAACAGCCTTACAACTCTCAATGGGGAACTTCTGCTTCTAGTGCGACTTTTTTAGCTTTTACAAGTATTTGGTGTCAGCTATCGGCTGGTTGCCAGCAAGCTGTCGCGATTAACTCCACGAATCGAGAAGTCTTGGCTCAGGGGTGTTTTCAGATCGCTTTACAGATTTTACGGACGTTTGCGCGGCGATCGTATTTCCCTCTTTACGGCGGATTTTTTGCCTTGTTTGGCGACAACTATCTGCGGGATGCCCTCAACTATCTAGATGCACCGCTGCGACAAGCTGAGGGGACGCAGGAAAAGGCGCGAATTTTGACTTTATTGGGGTATTCGCAGCGGGTAGTCGGGCAATACGAATCGGCTAGAACGTTCCATCAAGAAGCGTTGGAGATTGCCCAAAGAGATGGCGATCGCCCTTGCGAAATTGCCAATTTCAACCACCTCAGCCGAATTGAAGTGGCGCAAAAAAATTACGATCGGGCAATTAACTACAGTCAGCGGGCATTAATTTTAGCTCGCCAGACAGGCGATAAGTTAGGAGAAGCCAACGCCCTAGCAACCTTGGGTTATAGCGAAGTGTTCTCGGCCCGGCAACTCGAACGGATCGAACCAGAGGTTTACGAACGGGCGATCGCCTATTTGCAACAAGGTCTAAATTTGTCGGAAAGATTGGGGGATAATCAAAGTCAAGTCCTCTGTAGCAACAGTCTGGGAATTGCCCACGTAGTTGCCGGAGATCCTCAAGCGGCGCTACCAGAGTTGAAGAAAGGAGCAAAAGCGGTGCAGTTGTTAGGCGATCGCTACCTGCAAGGTTTGAACTTTACCTACCAAGCGGAAGCTTACTACAGCCTGCAAGACCAAAAAGCAGCGATTTATTATGCCTGTTTGGGGATGTATATCTTAGAACAAATTGCCGCTAGCGAGTGGCATCAACCCGCAGGTTTGTTAACAGTTTTGCAAGGACAAATGGGCGTAGAAGCTTTTCAGCAATTATTGGCGCAGCTACGCCCTGAAATTATTCCCGTGATTGGGGTTGATGGCTACGACCATTTACCGCAGTTGTTAGAAGAGGGGCGATCGACCTAACGGCCCAAGCTCCGCGACGGCGGCCACGAGACGTGCTGATTGCAACCACGACGGCCCGCTACCGTTTGCTGAAAGGTTGCAGGGTCATTCTCGCTGCTCCGTCGAAAGTCTGTGCAACTCAAATGTGCCGCGCAAGGTCAGTAACTCACGCATGAATGCAAAGGCAGAGTAGCCTGCGAGCAAGCCAACGAAAGCGCGACCTCGGAAAACGTAGAACGCCAACGCTAATAGCACTGCCATGCTGAACCAAAACGTGTAGATGTAATACCGCCCACTGCGAGATGAACTCAAAGCACGGCGAACCTCGATCGTGGACTGAGCAGCGAGCAAAGCTCGCGACGACTCTCGCAAAGCACGAAGCTGAATGATGCCAGCGCAAGCTCCCAGCACCATGCCGCTGCCGAGAAACAGCCACGGAGTCGGTGACGCAACGACTGCTACAGAAAGCGCAACAACGCTCCAAATCACCAGCAGTCTGATGTTTGTCTTTGGCTGAAGGCTTGTGTGCATGACTTGCGTAGTCGGCTAACTATGTAATTAGACTGAAGTTTTCCGCATTTTTCTATGCCTACTTAGTATAAACCAGATTCCAACTCACCACTCTAGCTGGCGATCGCACTCTTCGATCGGTGTTGCCAATCCTTCCCGAATCGATTCTCGCATTCCTGGCACTGATAGCAGATAAAGCGTTTCTTGCACCGATGCCCAGTCAGTTTCAGATAACAACACCGCATTGCTACCTTTTTCTACAATAACGATCGGTTGATGCGACTGGCTCACTGCATCGATTAAATCCTGCAACTGCTGTTGAGCTTCATTAACTGGAATCATATTCTCTATCCGCTTCGACCTGCTATTCTAGCCGATCTCCAGTGGTTGTTGGCAATTTCTGAGGCGATCGCTCATGTAGAGAAAGTGCGTTGGCGTAGCCTGTGCGTAGCACGTATCGCTATATCTAATACAGCGTTTTTCCTAAAAAACTCAAGGTTGAAAGCGAAGGTGTTGAAGCGATCGCACTTGGGCAATAGCTTCAAAATCGCGATCGTTGTGAATCAAAAGTAAGTTATTTTCCAGTGCGGCTTGAGCAATACAACAATCGATCGGACTGCGAACGGTAAGCCCTTGCCGACGCAATTCATAGTAGATGCGAGCGGCTGCTTGCCAAGAGTGAATCGTCAGTTCGACGTAATCTTGGTTTTCCAAGTAAGTAGAAAGGAGAGTCCATTCTTGCTCGTTGAGGCTACCTTGAAGCAATTCAAGTTGAGTGAATCGGGTGAGTAGAACGTTTCGATCGGCAATTATAGTTTCAAGCTGCTGGCGAACTTGACCGCTGCGATCGCGGAACACGCCGATCCAAACAGATGTATCAATCAGCAACATGACGAGTTTCGCGCATGGCTTTGTAGTCAAAGTCTGGAGCCAACTGAATTTGTCCCGCGAGGTCGAGAAGATTATTTTTGCGGCCCGATGCGATCGAGGAACCACTTCGCGATCGCACGAGTTCTTGCAAAGCCAGATTCACCAGTTCTTGTTGGGTAGTAAGGTTACTAAGTTGTAAGGCTTCCTTGAGAAGCGATTCATCAACATCAAGGGTAATTTGCATAGAAATGAATATCAGTTGAAATAGGCACGATCGTTACTTTTCACATTTTAATCCAACACTATCTAGAACGCTAAGATGGTCGGTATCGAGAATATACATCTACTCATCAGATGGCTCTGTAGAACTTTGCCGGAGAGAATCGCGATACTCGCGTCCCAGCCGCATCGCCTCATCATAAGCTGAGTTGTCAGCAAATGTTACAGCAATTTTCTGCCACCACGATTTGGAGGATGAATCGTTTTCTAACTTGTTTCTCAGCCGTGCAACTTCAGCTTCTAAATTTGCTACCCGTTCTTCTAACCGTTCAGGCATTGGCGATCGACCTCATTTCAACTCAAGTCTTACTTCAATCGTAGTTTACTGTTTGATATTTTGCACTCAGAATTTAAAAGTCGCGGGGCGCATTCATCAAGCAGAATTCGCATAGGTTGTTAGCATTTCCTTAGCTAATTCCAAAGCCGCGATCGCTTGCTCGCGGCTAACACTGGGAAAACGATCCAAGAATATATCTAGTGAATCGCCAGCTTCGAGATAATCGAGCAAAGTTTTTATTGGTACGCGAGTTCCCACAAAAACAGTGGTTCCTCCCAGAATATCAGGGTCGCTATGAATAACACGTGCTGCGGTTGTCATATCAGTTATCCAGCAACAATAATTTCTCCGATCTTAGCTTACAATTCACGGCTCACAATCTCCTGAAAACTGGCGATCGCACTTTTCGATCGGTGTTGCTAACCCTTCCCGAATCGATATTGCGATCGATGTGACTCAAAAGAAAGTGTGGAGCGATCGCATATAGAAAGAAATCACCCGTGGCGAAGGATTTCATCGAGATCTCTTACTCTGTTAGCTGCAATGTCTACCTCGGCTTTGGGAAAGCGTCCTCAATCCTAAACTTATAGTAATTTGTGAAAATCGGGACGATCTTGCAGCATTTTTAGCAGTTGTTTGATGTCCTGGGTGCGGTGTTTGTTGACGATTAGGGTGACATGGCGATCGCGTACTACTACTACATCTTCTAACCCAATAGTGCAGATCGCTTCTTCCTTATCGACAGCGTAGAAAATCGATCCGGTGGTATCTAGTCCTAAATGGTTAGCTAGTTCGACATTGGGAGCATCCCGATTCAACAGCCGTTCTAGAGCGTTCCAGTCTCCCAAATCGTCCCAACCGAAGGAAGCCGGGAGGACGTAGGCTAGTTGAGTCTTTTCCATCAAAGCGTAGTCGATACTCTTTTTCGACAACTCGCTATAAGCAGCGACTCCCTTTTCGGCTAAGGGGGCGACAATTTCGGGGGCATGGGTGCGTAATTCGGCTAACACCACACCAGCGCGAAAAACAAACATCCCGCTATTCCAGGTATAAGGACAACAGCCGCTGCTGTCTTTGGTGGCGAGAAACTTTTCTGCCGTGTCCATATCTGGTTTTTCGCGAAAACAGTTGACTCGATAAGCTGGCAAATCTCTGAAAGTGCCCGCCCGATCTCCTTGTTCGATGTATCCGTAGCCCGTGGAAGGATAGCTAGGGGTAATTCCCAAGGTGACGATCGCTGGTTGGGTGGTTGCCAGTTCTACTGCTGCTTTGAGGGTATTTTGAAAAGCTGGCTCGTCACCAATCCAATGATCGGCAGGGAAAAATCCGATCGCGGCTTCTTCTCCATAACGTCGGGCTATTTCTATGGAAGTCCACGCCACCGCTGGAGCAGTATCTTTGCCTTCTGGTTCTAGAAGTAAGTTAGTTTCTGGAAGTTGGGGCAGGTGCGATCGCACTTGTGCGGCTAAACGGGCAGATGTCACCACCCATAACTGTTCCCAGCCTCCAGCTAGGGGGAGCAAGCGATCGGCTGTAGCTTGCAATAAACTCTTACCAGTGCCATCCAGACATAAAAACTGTTTGGGCTGGTGTTGGCGGCTTAGAGGCCAAAAACGTTCTCCTTTGCCACCAGCCAGAATTACGGGGATTAACGAGTTAGTCATAAGTTGAAGGCGATCGCTAGAATTTTGCTAACAGTTAATTATTAACTTGCCCAGATCCGATTATCTACTAACTTTTTGCCTTCACCTTACTCTATCCTGCAAGGCTATGGTGCATACACGAGTTATCGGTTATGCCACTCGACATCCAGATCCCCCTAAATCCCCCTTAAAAAGGGGGGCTTTGAGAATGTTTCCCCTTGCTTGGTGCAAGCTGCAACTAATTAAACCGATTCCATATGACGCAGAGATAACCATCAGGCGATCGCTCTGCTGCTAAATTCACGGCTGGGGCTGTGGCAAGATGTTAGAAGGAATTCACTGCTGACTTTTCCATGACTTCAAGCACCCCCAACCTGCCAACCCAATACGACCCCTTTACCACCGAAGCTAAGTGGCAAAAGCAATGGGAAGAGAGCCAAGCTTTCAAAGCCGATCCAGAACGGGGCGGCGAACCTTACAGTATGGTGATTCCGCCGCCTAACGTTACGGGCAGCTTGCACATGGGTCACGCTTTGGGACATACGATCATGGATATCCTCGTCCGCTATCACCGGATGAAGGGATTGAACACTATGTGGTTGCCCGGAACCGATCATGCCAGTATTGCCGTTCATACCATGCTGGAAAAGGAGTTGCAAAAAGAGGGTAAGACCCGCTACCAATTGGGACGAGAGAAATTCTTAGAACGCGCTTGGCAGTGGAAGCAAGATTCTGAGGGCACAATTGTCGGTCAGATGCGGCGGTTGGGATTGTCGGTAGATTGGTCGCGGGAACGCTTCACCATGGATGAGGGCTTGTCCGAGGCAGTGCGGGAAGCCTTTGTCAGGATGTCCGACGAGGGGTTAATTTATCGGGGTAAATACTTGGTGAATTGGTGTCCGGCTTCTCAGTCGGCAGTTTCAGATTTAGAAGTAGAAGATCGTCCCACCAACGGGCATCTATGGCATTTCCGCTATCCCTTGACCGATCGTTCGGGCTACGTCGAAGTAGCAACTACTCGCCCCGAAACCATGTTGGGCGATACAGCCGTGGCGGTGAATCCCAAAGATCCGCGCTATCAAAAATTGGTGGGGAAAACGGTAACTCTGCCGATTATGAATCGGGAAATCCCAATAATTGCTGACGAACTGGTCGATCCAGAATTCGGTACGGGTTGCGTCAAAGTGACACCTGCCCACGATCCGAACGACTTCGAGATGGGCAATCGCCATCAGTTGCCCTTCATCAACATTATGAATAAGGACGGCACGTTAAACGAAAATGCCGGACCGTTTGTCGGACAAGATCGATTTGTCGCCCGCGAGGGGGTGGTGCAGCGGTTGGAAGCCGACGGTTTCTTGGTAAAAATAGAAGACTACCAGCATTCTGTACCCTACAGCGATCGCGGTAAAGTACCGATCGAACCTCTACTATCTACGCAATGGTTCGTCAAGATTGAATCTTTGGCAAAAACTGCCCTGCAATTCCTAGACGGGAAGAATTCACCGCAGTTCGTCCCCCACCGCTGGACGAAGGTTTATCGCGACTGGTTGGTGAAATTAAAAGATTGGTGCATCTCGCGCCAACTGTGGTGGGGACATCAAATCCCGGCTTGGTACGCCGTCAGCGAAACTGGGGGAGAGATTACTGAGGAAACGCCGTTCGTAGTGGGGAGAAATGAGGCTGAGGCTAAAGAGAAAGCGATCGCTAAATTCGGCAAACAGGTCAAATTAAAGCAAGATGAAGACGTACTCGATACCTGGTTTTCTTCGGGATTGTGGCCGTTTTCGACTTTAGGCTGGCCGGAAACCACCCGCGATTTAGAGGCTTATTATCCTACAACTACTCTAGTTACCGGATTTGACATCATCTTTTTCTGGGTAGCGCGGATGACTATGATGGCGGGACATTTCACCGAGAGAATGCCGTTTAAAGATGTCTACATCCACGGTTTGGTGTTAGATGAAAACGGCAAAAAAATGTCTAAAACTGCTGGCAATGGCATCGATCCGCTGTTAATGATGGACAAATACGGCACCGATGCTTTGCGCTACACGTTAGTTAGAGAAGTAGCTGGGGCCGGGCAAGATATTAGCTTTAGGTTAAATCGGGCAATTTATGAGTTGAATTTGCTGCGAAAGGCGATCGAGTCTACACCCTCTTCAGATTTGCTGGAAAAATTAAACAAAGAACTCAAGGAGTTAAAAAATAAGGTCGATCGACTAAAAGCGAAAGCCTCGCAGAATCAATCTTTGTCTTTTTCGGAGTTGATTAAGACGTTAGAAAAAGAGCTAAAAGCTGCCTCCAAGCAACCTGCGACTGAGTGGCAAAAAGCCTTGTCAGAAAAGCTCGATCGCTTAGAAACAGTTTTTCAGGAACGAGAACCTTTGTCGGAATCTGTAGAAGCATCTCGCAACTTCACCAACAAGCTGTGGAATGCTTCTCGGTTTGTGATGATGAATCTGGATGGTAAAACTCCAAAACAATTGGGGGAGACGTTCCATGGAACGTCTCTACAATTACAATTGTGCGATCGCTGGATTCTGTCTCGCTACCATCAGGTGGTGCAACAAACCAGCAAATACATCGAAGCCTACGGACTCGGCGAAGCCGCTAAAGGACTTTACGAGTTCATCTGGGGAGATTTTTGCGATTGGTACATCGAACTGGTGAAATCTCGCCTGCAAAAAGACGCAGATCCAACGTCGCGGCAAGTGGCACAACAAACTTTAGCTTACGTGTTGGAAGGGATTTTGAAATTACTCCATCCCTTTATGCCTCACATCACCGAAGAAATCTGGCAAACTTTAGCACAGGCTGGAGACAATGAAACCCTGGCATTACAAAGTTATCCAGAAGCAGATTTAAATTTGATTTCTCCCGATTTAGAACAGGACTTTGAATTGCTAATTGGCACAATTCGTACTATTCGCAACTTGCGATCGGAAGCTGACATCAAACCAGGGGTAAAAATAGCGGCAATTTTGCAAACTGAAAACGACAAGGAACGGGAAATTCTCAATACTGGGGAGTCTTACATTACTGATTTGGGTAAAGTCGATCGACTAACTATTACCCAAACTTTAGAACAAGAACCAGAACAAACGATCGCTAGCGTCATTGGCACGGTACAAGTTTTAGTTCCGCTTACAGGGGTAGTAGATATAACAGCTTTACGCGCCAAATTAGAGAAAAAGTTGAGCAAAATCGAAGCCGAAATTAAATCTTTGCAAGCCCGATTGGAAAATCCCAACTTTGTCGGCAAAGCTGCACCAGAAGTAGTTCAAGGCGCTAGAGATGCTTTAGCCGAGTTAGAAAAACAAGCCGAAATTTTGCGCGATCGCTTGCGGCAACTCCAAGGTTAGGAGTTATATTCGATATCAAGAGTTCTGATTCAGGAGAGAACAACCCGAAAACCAATATCTTGTTCCTTCTCGCGTCGATTATGTTTTCTCCGAAACGCGCAACGGCACTCACGAGGATTGACTTTCCACGAACCACCACGTAACAAGTAGTGTTTCTCATCTTCTTTAGATTCCCAGACACTTCCATCTGAAGGCGCACCTTGGTAATTTTCATGCCAAGGATCGGCACACCATTCCCAGACATTTCCGTGAAGATCGTACAGTCCAAAAGCGTTAGCAGGAAAACTGCATACAGGGGTTGTTTCTTGGCGATTAATTCCTTGTGGTGCTAATTCATAACGATCCCCGTTGTAGTTGGCTACTTCTGTGCTAATTGTTTGCCCAAAGTAGAAAGGTGTCGTTGTTCCGGCTCTACAAGCGTATTCCCACTCAGCTTCTGTTGGCAATCGGTAATTTTTTCCGGTTTTTTGTGAGAGGATTTGACAAAAATCATCGGCATCATACCACAAAATGTTTTCTACAGGTCTTTTATTCCCACTAAAATGAGATGGCTTGTCACCTATCAAGGCTTCCCATTGTTCTTGAGTTACTGGATACTTACCCACGAAAAATGGTGGTAGGGTTACTTGATGCTGTGGTTTTTCAGAATCGGCTCGTCCTTCCTCTTTATCTGATGAACCCATGATAAACGTGCCACCAGGAATCGATACCATTTCTAAAATTACTCCTGCTCCTAAATCTTCAGCAAAAAATTCCGCCCGTCCATGAATTTTTCTAATTATTCTACCTGTAACACTTAAATTTACCATTTCAAATTCAAAACGCCTTAATTCAGTATTTTTAGTTTTTATAGGAGTATTTTCAGAAAAAGAAATACTGATTTTAGGAGCAATTTCAGTCTCTTGTCCGCTTGAGTCAGGTGGGGTAACAATTATTCTTTTAGAGCTTAGATCTATAATTGTTTGTCGAGCAAATTGATAGCGATGATTAGTAGCATTATCAATCAATTTGTCAAGAATTTTACCCAATTCATCGCTTACTGGGTTATCGACTAAAAATTGTCGCCACACCCAAGCATTTTCAGCAACATCAAATAGTTCAAACGGCGAGATTCCGGTGAGTAAATAAATGCAAGTTACCCCTAAGCTATATAAATCGCTAGCAAAAACCGCTTTGCCTCTGCTTTGTTCCGGGGCAATATATTCCGCAGTTCCAATTACTGTTCCAGTTTTAATAAACGCCGTTCCAGTCGCATATTTAGCTGCGCCAAAATCTACTAAGACTAGATCCCCCCAACCCCCCTTAACAAAGGGGGATATGGAACGAAGAATAATGTTTTCTGGCTTGATATCTCGATGAATAACATGATGTGAGTGAATAAATTCTAATATTGGCAATAAACTAATTAACAGATGACGAATTTGGGCTTCATTGAAAGTGCCTTCTGTTTTTAATATCTGGGCTAAATTTTGTCCATCAATCAATTGTTGCACCAAATACTGCTGGTTATCTTCGGTAAAGTGCGCTAACAGTTCGGGGATCTGCGGATGGTTGCCCAAATCATCTAAGCGCACGGCTTCTCGCTCGAAGAGTTCAGCCGCTTTTTGAGCGTTATCTGTGCCTTGGGCCTGGGGGTAAAACTGTTTAATTACACATTGAGGTTTGGAGGGTTTATCTTCATCAGTTGCGAGGAAGGTTTTGCCGAAACCGCCTTGTCCAATAACTTTGATAGCGCGGTAACGTTCTCGCAGCAATAGTTTTGAACCACAGTTTTGGCAATATTTTCTGCTAGGTGGGTTTTCGTTTTTTTGGCAGTTGGGGTTGAGACAATAGCTCATAGGGTAGTGCAGGGAAATTTAAATCTATAATGAAGCATTTTATATTGCCAAATCTAGACTTTAGCTTTATTGTCGCCCTGTCATAGCCATGACAGCATCAACCGTAAGTTCTGGCAGATCGCCCAAACTGGGCAAAACGTCCGTTCTCGAACAAATTATCGGCAACTCGTCTCGCTGCCAAACCCAGATTTGCTGGCTGTTTGGATCGATTAACCAGGCTAATTGAGTGCCGTTACTCAAACAATGAAGGATTTTGTTTTGCAGATCCAGGGTGCTTTGGTCGGGCGATCGAATTTCAATTAACCTGTCTGGCGCACCATTCAGCGGGCCGTCTTCAGCCGGAAGGCGATCGATCGCCACCACGGAAATATCAGGTACAGGAGAGTAGGGAGGCACGATACAGCGTAACTCTTGCACCGCCTCAAAGCGATCGGTGCGATCGTTGATGAAATTTACTAGATTGCGTTGCAGGCGCGAATGAAACAGGGTTGGCATTGGCTTTTGGATCGGATGTCCGCTAATTAACTCCCAAGCTGGAGATGTTTCAATATTGGGTTGAGCCAGAAATTCTAATAGTGGGGTAGTTGTAAGTGAATTCATCATGACTACAAAAATTAGGTTTCCAGCCTTAACAAACATCAGATGAGAGTTTTAGCTGTGTTTCACTTCGTTTAACCCAGTCTACCAAGTCGATTATTGAGTTTGGCGATCGCCTAAAATAACTAGCGTTAAGATCCAGACAATAAACTTATGGAACCAACTGTAGTGAAATCAATGAGAGACAAAAATATGAACGCCCAGCTAGTTGACTCCATTATCCAGGTAGTTCGAGCCTTACCCAAGGCAGAGCAGAAACTTCTGATAGAGAGGATTAATTTACTAGCAACCGAGGCACAACCAACTGAAGAACCTTTAAAACAGTCAGAGATGACCTCTACTGTTGCACCCAGCCAAGTACCAATTGACGAAGAAGCTTGGGAAGTTTGGCGATCGCTAGGGGATGATGCCATTCCTGGTAATTTAGAAAATCCATCTGTTAACCACGATCGGTATCTCTATTCCAAAGCTGAATGAAGAGAATATTTGTAGATACTAGTGCTTTCGCTGCCTTAGCTGATAGTAAAGATGATAATCATACCAAAGCAGTGGAATTTAATCATACAGTCAGAGGCATTACTCTCATTACGACAAATTATGTGCTAGATGAGCTTTACACCCTGAAGGGGAGACGAAATTAGCTAGAATACAGATTCAATCAGCTTCATAGCTCTTAGACCTTGTTGGTAATACTTCCATTTATTGCGATTTAATTTCATTAGTTCGGTGACTAATTCTTGACAAAT
>JAHHHA010000003.1 GCA_019359615.1 Cyanosarcina radialis HA8281-LM2 | reverse complement strand
AACCACTCAAAAAACTAATTATTGCTCCTTTCCCAGATCGACCTCACAGTTCTGGGCAATTCTTTTTCGAGCCATCTTCCCAAACCCCCTTGACAACGGCCATCGCTTCTTAACTTGTCACGAATGAATGTCTTCATGCTAATATAATAGCATACTGACGGCAAAACGACGGCATGAAAAAGTTAACAGTTAGATGCTCACAAGAAGAGTATGAGTTATTGGTGAGATATTGTCAGAAAAAAGAGCGCAGCTTGAATGATGTACTACGAGAACTGATTAGAAAGCTTGACTGCACTTAAAAGTGCTTTCCGCTACATCCCACCCATGAATGAGGAAAGCTCTGCTCCTTTCTCTGTAATGCTTAAGGCTAAATGATTATCGATCCTCAATCCGTTCCCAAACACGCGGGTACAGTTTACCCCGAACCCTTCAAGCATCTCATAGCAGGCCGCATCAAGCAGCGTTTGGGCGATGCTGCCGGATTAAAGAACTTTGGCGTAAACTTAGTCGAGCTTGCCCCTGGAAGTCGTTCCGCTTTGCGACACTGGCACAGCCAACAAGACGAGTTTATTTATGTAATTGAGGGTGAAATTACTCTAGTCACCAATACCGGAGCGCAAATCCTTAAGCCAGGGATGATGGCAGGTTTTCCAGCGGGAGTTGCAGACGGACATCACTTAATCAATCGATCGCAGCAAGTAGCAGTATATCTAGAAATAGGCGATCGATCTCCTAACGATGAGGCTACCTACCCAGATGACGATCTGATGGCTAAAGCTAGTCCTGATGGTTGGATTTTGACCCACAAAGATGGCTCTCCATACGACATTGTAGAGACGTAGCAGTGCTACGTCTCTACAGAGGGATGCAAATCATGTACTGATTTGTGCTTTTTGCTAGCGTCAATTGTGAAACAAACTGTTACATTGGAAAGATAGTTTTTCCATTAACGACCCATAAACCCAAACAGTCGTTTCCCAATGATCGATCCATCCTCATCTCCTCCAGCTAGCGAGTCACCGAATCCTACTAGCGTCGATACCTCAGAGCCTGCATCTAGCGAGCGGCCAGCCGGTTACGTCAAGCTAGCTATGCGCAACATGGTAAAGAAGCGCGGTACTTCTTTAAAACATTTTGCTCTCACCGTGGCCGGGGTGTTAGCAGCGTTGATAGGTATTGCTTATTTGACACGCTAAGCTGCATCGGTAAACTAGTATGGAAATGCTTAAGCCCGTGCCCGTTGAAATTAACGTCCAAGATTGTTATTCCCCAGTTAGTGAATCGCCATTATCAGACACAGCAGAACCTGGGTGTATAATTTCTGCGGCAATTTGGGAAACATGGTTTCAGAAATGGGTAGGAACTATGTCTGGCAATCTTCCACCTGCCGATCTCTACGAGCTTAGCCTCCGTCTCACCACCGATGCGGAAATTCGATCGCTTAACGCTCAGTACCGCCACCAAGATCGGCCGACAGACGTTTTGGCGTTTGCGGCTCTAGAAGTAAATTATCCTCAGTTGCCAGAATCTCTGCCATTGTATCTAGGAGATATTGTCATTTCCGTAGAAACAGCTAAACGACAGGCCAAAGAACGGGAGCATTCATTAACAACCGAATTAGCTTGGTTAGCTACTCATGGCTTACTACACCTCTTAGGCTGGGATCACCCAGATGCAGATAGTCTTACCAGAATGCTGCAACAGCAAGAGGTTTTACTTAAGACCGTGGGTTTAAATTCCGAAAGCCATACGCTGCTGGTGTAGTAGATCGATAGTTGCTAGCTAGCAGACCGACGACGAACGACCGACGATAAAATTGGAGGTTTCCTTTTATGACCATTAACCTGAATACATCCTTAATTTCTGTCAGTCAGGAACCAGAAATTGATATATCAAAAGAACTATCGATGTTGACCTCGGAGATCTCGGAAGCAGTGCTGAAGCCCGATCGAAAATTTGCTTGGAAAACTGCCACTAATTTATTCAAAAGTTTCAAGTATGCCTGGGCTGGAGTCAGTTATGCTTTTATCACCCAACGCAACTTTCGCATTCACACTTTTGTCGGCACTCTAGCGATTAGTTTGAGCCTTTGGTTTCGACTCAAACCAGTAGAAATTGTTGCGATCGTCCTGACAGCAGGGCTAGTGTTGGTCATGGAGTTGTTGAATACAGCGATCGAATCCGTAGTCGATTTAACAGTCAAACAGTCTTATCACGAACTGGCCAAAATCGCTAAAGATTGCGCTGCTGGTGCTGTATTAGTTTCAGCCCTAGCTTCTTTACTGGTTGCAGGTTCTTTGCTATTGCCACCGATTCTAAGCTCGCTCCAGACGATCCTTAAATGATGAATGTGCTGAAAAAAATGGTATGTATTTCGGTATTGGCGAGCAAAAACCACATCAATTATCCTATTAATTTCACATTTCATAATTCACTTAGAGCCTGACGAGCCACACGGGTGAGATAAATAGTTACTCCCACGGTAGCCAAACCAGTGACTATGGTGAAAAGGAAACATGGGACAAAGACGACTCCAGAAAACTATCTTTAATCCTTACTTTAACAACGGCTCGTTCGATTGCTTTCCAGATCGAAAATTACTCACTTTTCGATCGCTGTAGTAGACAGCCCTCACCCCCAGCCCCTCTCCCACCTCCTCCTTGGTGCCAGCTACATGACGAGGGAACCTCGCCGCAACTCCCCCCCTTTTTAAGGGGGGCTAGGGGGGATCTAATGCAGGGCCTCCAAGTTTTCCCACAGATGTGTATACACGGTAGCCTTGTAGGAGAGGGAAATGGAAGTTTCTTTTTACTGGAGAGGGGAGACGCGATCTGCCAAAATTTGTCAGCA
The DNA here is from genome assembly GCA_019359615.1 of Cyanosarcina radialis HA8281-LM2. Lineage (GTDB taxonomy): Bacteria > Cyanobacteriota > Cyanobacteriia > Cyanobacteriales > CCAP-1448 > Cyanosarcina > Cyanosarcina radialis. The sequence continues at coordinate 317,851 of JAHHHA010000003.1, read as the reverse complement.
GATCGAAGGTGATGCTAAATTGTGAGGTGCAAAGCGATCGACAATGCCGTTGTCGTTCATAATATTGCGTAGAGTTCGAGATCTATTCGTGTCAACTAATCGCAGTCGTTCGGTCTTTACTTTATTGCTAGCCCTAGCCATTCTCGGCTTAGTGGGAGTTTATACGGTTCCTAAATTGGCGAGTGCCTTCCAGCCCGATCGACCCGCTGGAAGTTCTACCGCATCATCTCAGCAATCAGATTTACAAGCTTTAGCCAGAGGGTACGAACTGATTTTAGAGCGAGATCCAGAGAGTCAAGAGGCACTCCGAGGGCTGTTGGAGGTGCGCTTGCAACAAGGAAATCTCAAAGGCAGCGTAGAAACTCTAGAAAAGCTATCAGCTTTAAGTCCTGAAAAACTAGACTATAAAGTGTTATTAGCTCAGTCAAAGCAATATTTAGGCGATCGCGAGGGAGCAGCACAAGCTTACAAAGCAGTGTTAGCAGTGCAACCAGGTCAAATGAACGCCTTGGATGGGTATAAGAGCTTGTTGTTACAAGAGACAGGTCCGGAAGCAGCTATTGGCTTGCTGCAAGACAGTTTGAGAAAAATCAGTCAAGCTCCCGAACCGGATGTTGACAAGATTACCTCAGTACAGCTTTTGCTAGGTGAGATTTATGCCAAGGAAAAGCGCTACCCAGAAGCATTGGCAATTTACGACCAAGCGATCGCTGGCAGTCCCAAAGATTTTCGTCCCTTGTTAGCTAAAGGCATTGTCTTAGAGCAGCAAGATAAACCAGCAGAAGCTAAAGTCTTGTTTAATCGAGCCTTTGTCTTAGCACCGCCTCAGTACAAAGATCGGGTCAAAAAGAAGGCAAATGCCATCCAATCTACCCCAGTGCCTAGCAGTCCGGGAGCGATCGCCCCTACGCCTGCGCCTGGAACCGCATCGCCTCAACCGAGGTAAGGGAAGAGAGCGGAGCATTCTTAACTCAACACTCAACACTCAACACTTCACACTCTCCAAAGGGCGATCGCTCCGAAGAAAATAAACAGGCTACCACCTATGGCTGTAACCATCCGTTGGGAAATTTCTTCGACTACCACTCGGCCTCGAAAAACTGCGATCGCTGTCCAAATGCAGTGACCCGCAATGGCTCCCAAGATTACGCCTGTAGGATCTTTGCAAGCAGCTAAGGCGATCGTGGCAATTTGGGTGCGATTGCCCCATTCGGCTAGAAATGTCAAGAAAAAGGCTTCTACGACAATTGCCATAGGAGTTTGTTGCTTTGGTAAATCGATTTCAGCTTCATTAACCACAGCCACAGCTTCTCGAAGTTCCGCTTCATTGGCCCTAGCACTCATCTGGCTGGCATCGTAGAGTAGTTTCAAGCCAAAGGTAAATAACAATGCTACCGCACCGAAATCGACGTAGGTTTCCGGTAGCAAAGAAATAGCTTGTCCCACCATCACTGCCAGTAGGGTGGTAGTGCTTACGGCTACTAACACGCCTGAAAACACCAACCGCCACCAATGCCGTCCAGACAAAGCTGAGACGATAAAAAAGGGTTTGTCGCCTAGCTCGGAAAGGACTATTAGTAATAAACCAGCGGTAAATGCTTCGATCGCCATTTATGGAGAGAGGGAGCAGGGGGAGCAGGGGAGGCAGGGGGAGCAGAAGGGAAAATTAACTCCTGACTTCTGACTTCTGACTTCTGACTTATTTAATATTCTGGGACTGACGAATCGATTTCTCGACTCCAGGCTTGGATTCCGCCTTTAACGTTAGTCCCTTCAACGCCTGCTGCTCTTAATAAGGTTAGAGCTTTGGCCGATCGACCTCCCATCTTGCAGTGGGCGACTAGACGATGGCCGTTGAGCAATTGTTTCACCTTTTGCACCCCTTCTGGCTGCTCGATTTCTGGTAAGGGTACTAGCACCGAACCAGGAATCCGCGCGATTTCATACTCGTTAGGATTGCGAACGTCGAGCAAAACGAAATCATCAGCACCGCTATCTAGCAACTGCTTGAGTTCTCGAACTGTCATCTCAGGCAATTGAGTTTGCTGTTTGGCTTCCTCTGCTTTAGCTTGAGGGATACCGCAGAAGAATTCGTAGTCGATCAATTTTTCAATTACCGGACGCTCTGGATTGGGTCGCAATTTTAGTTCCCGGAATTTCATATCCAAGGCGTTGTACAACAATAGCCGTCCGCTGAGGGTGGTTCCCTTACCCATGATAATTTTGACTGTCTCAGTGGCTTGGATAACACCGATAATTCCTGGCAAGATACCCAAAACTCCTCCTTCAGCACAAGAAGGCACCATTCCTGGTGGTGGTGGTTCTGGGTAAAGATCGCGGTAATTGGGGCCGCCTTCGTAGTTAAAAACAGTTGCTTGCCCTTCAAACCGGAAAATAGAACCGTAGACGTTGGGTTTATTTAGCAAGACGCAAGCATCGTTAACTAGGTAGCGGGTGGGGAAGTTATCGGTGCCATCCACCACGATGTCGTAAGGTTTGATGATGTCAAGCGCATTTTCTGAAGTCAGGCGAGTTTCGTAGAGATCGACTTGGCAGGAAGGATTAATTTCGAGAATCCGGTTTTTCGCCGACTCGATCTTAGGTTTACCTACCCAAGAAGTACCGTGTATGACTTGACGTTGCAAGTTAGAACTATCGACGATATCAAAATCGACAATGCCTATCCGGCCGATTCCAGCGGCGGCTAGATACAACAGTAAGGGTGCGCCTAATCCGCCAGTGCCAATACACAATACGCTGGCAGCTTTGAGGCGTTTCTGGCCTTCCAGTCCGACTTCGGGCAGGATCAGGTGGCGAGAGTATCGTTCGTATTCTTCTTTATTTAATTGGATTTCATCCAAATTGGGATTGAGCATGGCCTAGCTTGAAGTGTTGAGTGTGTAGGAGCAAGTGGAGCCAACAGTCTTGAAGACTAACTATTCTATATCAAAAATCTCTTCTGGCTGAAACCGATCGTTTTCATCCAGCAGCCAGCTACGGAAATCATCAGCCCGACCTTGGGTTACAGAAACAATAATATACGAGTATTGCGGCCAGGCACAGGAGCGATCGCACTCTGAGGGAATAGCTGGATAGTCGGGGTGAGAATGATAAAAACCGATGACATTAAGATCGCCATCGCAGGCGGATTTCTGCGCTCTCAGCAGATCTACAGGTGCGATCGCATACCTCCGCTTTTTGGTCATTGCTGCTTCCTCATCCCCATCGGTTAGGGAGTTTTCAGCAGTCCAAGCATTTTCAGTTTGCCAGACTTCTACCAGAGTTTTACCATCACCGCCCATTTTCCCCAGCAGAATCCCGCAGCACTCATCGGGGTAGGTACTGACGGCATGAGAAGCGATCGCTTTGAGGTGTTCGGCTCGAAGTTTTAGCAGCACTTAGAAGTTTAGAAGTTCAGAAGTGTTAAGTCTGTAGTGTGGAGTGTTGAATTAAGAATTCTCCCCATCTCCCCATCTCCCTCTCCCCCTCATCAGGGTGTTTTTTGTAGGTCTGGTCGTTCTTCGGCGACAATAGCTCCTTCTACCGGGCAAACTTGCAAGCAGATTCCACAATCAATGCAGGTAGCAAAGTCAATCCAGTACCAGTCAGTTCCTTTGGTATTTTTCCCCGGACCTTCGTGAATGCAGGCAACCGGACAAGCATCGACGCAATCGGCGACTCCTTCGCAGGTGTTAGTAACGATTGTATGTGGCACTGTTCTCTCTCTTCTCAGTATTGGCAGATCGGTGTTTCTAGCCTAGCAATAATTTACCCACCTTTACTTCCTACTTGCTAATGGCTACGAGCTAGCAGCAGTCAATAGTCGATCGTACTTCGATCGAACGCGAAACACCTTATTTCTACAGACAGACGGCTAAAACTAAGTTTTGTTTAATAATAAATACACCCAAATCACCCGGCGGCTTATGTCTAAATTTGTCAGCAGATTAATTCCCAATCTACCAGCCTTGCGATCGCGAAATTATCGGCTTTTTTTCGGGGGACAAGGTTTATCTTTAATTGGCAGTTGGATGACTCAAGTTGCCACGATTTGGCTGGTTTACCAATTGACTCAATCGGCTTTTCTACTAGGAGTGGTAGGTTTTACCAGTCAAATTCCTAGCTTGTTTCTGCTGCCATTTGCTGGGGTCTTAGTAGATAGATGGAATCGTCATCGAGTTTTGTTGGCTACTCAAGTATTATCGATGGTTCAGTCTTTAGCTCTAGCAGCTTTAGCACTAAGTGGAACGATTACTATTTGGCAAATTATTCTCTTGAGTTTGTTTCAAGGCATAATTGGTGCTTTCGATTCTCCTGCCCGTCAAGTTTTTGTGGTTGAAATTCTTGAAAGAAAAGAAGATTTAGCCAATGCGATCGCTCTGAACGCGGCCATGTTTAACGGAGCGCGATTGATCGGTCCGGCAATTGGCGGTTTACTGATTGCAGCCGTGGGGGCAGCTTACTGTTTTTTAATTGATGGCATCAGCTATATTGCTGTAATCGTTGCTTTGTTGGCAATGAGCATACAGCAAAAAGCAAGACAATATCCTAATACTAAACCCTTGGAAAGATTAAAAGAAGGATTTGTTTATACTTTTGGGTTTGCACCAATAAGAGCGATTATTATTTTGCTGGCAATAGTTAGCTTCATGGGAATGCAATATACAATTCTCGTGCCGATTTTTGCTACTAATATTCTCAAAGGCGGTCCCGATGTTCTAGGATTTTTGATGGCAGCTTCAGGAGTAGGATCGCTAGTGGGGGCGGCTTATCTCAGTACGCGGCAAAGCGTGTTGGGATTGGGTAAAGTTATCGCTTTTTCTCCTGCTTTGATGGGGATAGGGTTGATAGCTTTTGCTCTATCTCGCGTCCTGTGGTTCTCTTTGCTAATGATGTTTTTAGTCGGTCTGGGTTTCTTGCTGCAATTTGCCTCTAGCAATACAGTTCTACAAACAATTGTTGAAGATGATAAGCGAGGACGGGTTTTGAGTATATACACCATGGCATTTTTTGGAGTTTTACCTTTAGGCAACTTATTTACTGGCAGCTTGGCTAATTATATCGGTGCGCCTAATACATTAATTATTGGCGGCGTATTTTGCCTTTTAGGTTCGTTCTTTTTTGCCAGACAGCTACCAGTTTTAAAACCTTTAGTCAGACCGATCTATGCCAAATTGGGGATCGTATCGAATTCGATCGAACAGCAGTAAATACAAGCAGTTTTCATCTGAACAGCGCACCTTACCGACGAGCAGATAGCCGTAGGTTACTCCACCCTATTAATGTCTCTTTAAGGTCTGGGCTTGATATAAACGATCGCTTGTCGCCAAACAATGGTCGGCTGTTCGTAGTGATCTAACAAACACAAGCAGTTTTCATCTTGCCAGCGTACCTTACCGACGAGCAAATCGTTGGTGATTACTTTCACCTCGACCTCAGTTTTATCTTTAATCAAATTTTGCACTTGACGAATGCTGGGCAAACCAGTGTCTAATTCAGCCATAGTTTTTCATCCTTAAGTAATTTCTATAGAGAACGGAGAGGGAAGAAGGGAAAAGGGGAAGGGGAGAATTCTTAACTCCACAATCAACACTCAACACTCCACACTTCCTCTACACTCCACCATATACTGGGAAGGGAGCCAGAGCAAAAACAAACTTATGAAAATTGAATTTACTAAGTACCACGGATTGGGCAATGACTTTATTTCGATCGATAATCGCTCCTCCTCCGAACCATGTATTACGCCCCAACAGGCAATCTGGCTGTGCGATCGTCATTTCGGTATCGGTGCTGACGGGGTAATCTTTGTCTTGCTTGGACAAAACGATAACGATTATACAATGCGAATTTTCAACTCTGATGGCTCGGAACCAGAGATGTGCGGCAATGGTATTCGCTGTTTGGCTCAGTTTGTCGCGGAGTTAGAGGGCGATAAGGCCAAAACCGAGTATCGCATTCATACCCTAGCTGGAACTATTATCCCCAAGCTGCAACCTAACGGCCGAGTGACGGTCGATATGGGTATGCCGAGGCTGACAGCCGCCGAGATTCCTACCACATTGACCGCTGGTGAGGAAAAAGCGATCGATTTGCCCATAACCGTTGCCGATGCTACTTGGCAAGTTACCTGCGTCAGCATGGGCAATCCTCACTGCATTACCTTTGTCAAAGATGTAGCAGTGATTCCTCTAGAAACTCTCGGCCCTCAGTTTGAAAATCATCCGAGTTTTCCTCTCCGTACTAATACGGAGTTTATTGAAGTAGTGCGATCGAATTATCTCAAGATGCGGGTGTGGGAACGGGGTGCAGGTGCAACTTTGGCTTGCGGTACGGGGGCTTGTGCTGCTGTAGTCGCTGGCGTGCTGACGGGAAAATGCGATCGCGTCTGTACGGTCGAACTGCCTGGGGGTTGTCTGGAAATTGAATGGTCGCCAACTGACGGGCGAGTTTACATGACAGGTCCCGCCGAACGAGTGTTTGCTGGCAGTATTTCTTCCCTTCCCACTTGAGGAAAATCGAACTCTTGCCTTTTGCCTTCTTTTCCTCCTGAACTACTGTAAAGACGTTGCATGCAACGTCTCTACATTCTGAACTTCTGAACTCCTTATTGCTTTTCTTTGCCAAAAATCATAAAACAGGTCAGTAAATTTACGGAGAGGATGACGATCGCAAAAAGGCGTGTTAGACTTCAGTTAAGTGAATACACAGATAATGTTTCCTAAATGTAAGTAGATAAGTATAAATAAACATAACATCACGGGTTAAAAATAAACTGTTTTCCTGTCTGTTCTGCTGCTAATAATTAAAGTTTCTGGCTTTTGATGTTAGGTTCAGTTTAGTTTATCTACAGTAGGTTGATACTGCAATAATTAAGGGAGGAGAGAAAAGGGGTTTCTCGCTCCCTTATTTTTTTGATTATCGAGTTATTTTTTGAAATTGAGTGGCAATAAACTAGCGGTGAGAAAGCCCAAAATTAGCCCAGACATATGACCTAAACCGCTGACGTGAGGGGTTGTGGCATCGAAAACCACTTGCAAGCCAATAATGAAGAGAACTGCTCTTAAACGCTTAGCCGCTAGGCGAGATTTTTCTTTGCGCCAACCTTGAAGCAAAATTGCCGCCATGACTCCTATCATGCCCATAATCGCGCCTGATGCACCGACGACAATTTGCGGCTCTTGAGGTGCTGCAACTACAGCTACCAAGGTAATAACTAGCATCGACCCCACCCCGCTAATTAAGTAGGCAAGCAAGTATCTCCAAATTCCTAAAGCTGATTCTACAAACGCGCCCAGAAAATACAAACCGAGCATATTTAACGAGAGGTGCAACCAGCCATAGTGCAAGAAAGTAGCAGTTAATAACCGCCACCATTCTCCCTGCCAAACTACTTCTGGAACTAATGCGCCTAGTCGATATAAAATCTCAATATTTTTGATATCTCCAAAGTTTTCGCTAACTCCCGCTCTTTTTTCTAAGGCAAATACCAACAAATTCAAGCAGATAATTCCATAAGTGACATAGGCTTTCTTGTTGCTAAAAGCGAGCGCCCCACCATAGCGATCGTCTTGGTATGATTCTGCTACTGTGCGATCGATAATCTGTCTCGATGTTTGAGTAAGTACCCGATCGGCGTTAATATCGGGGTGAGATAAACGCCAAGTAATGGCATTGTTTAAAGGAATGTTATGGGGATCTCGCAAGGCTAGCAGTTGTTCTTCAGCGAGGGCGCGATTGCCAGCAGCGAGGTTGGCAGTAGCTAACCAAAATTGGCGAGTATTGCCAGAATAGTTATTCAAGGAGCGATCGAACGATCTCTGCACTTCTTCAGTTCGGCCGCTAAATGCCAAGACGAACATTCTGACTAAATTTAGCGTTCCTAAGTTGCCAGAGTTTTCTAAGTTGCTTTTCCAGCGTTCCCACTCGTGCAGTAAACCGTTTAAATCTCCGGTTTCTCCCAAACCTCGCAAGTATAAACTGAGCAGCGTCGGGCTTTGGTATAACTGTTCTGAGGGGATGCTACTTTGCATCCACATCAGTAACTCTGCCCACCGATTGTCCATGCGATACAATAGAGCCTTTGCCGCACGGCCTAGAGAGCTAGTAGTGTCGCGGTAACGGTTGAGAATCGCGCTTGCCCGCTCCATTTGTCCCCGCTGGCCTAAATCTAAAGCCTGCAATAGTTGAGGCTGTTCCCAGTAACCATCAGCCGGATGCAGCCAGCGCAAAATCGCTGCTAATCGTCTAGCTCTACCGTAGCGTTCTTGAAAAATTAGGCGGTTCATCTGCTGCATTATCAGCACGGGCACCACGATGAAAATTGCCCACAAGCTGCCACCGAGCCAACCAGCGATAGCAAAATTGAGCCATCCCAGCAGGGCTGTAACTGCCAATATCGCTCCAGAAACCAAGAGCCAGCCGCGATTCTCCCCTTTGGGCAGGCGAGTCGATCGAATTAGGAGCGAAAAGCAAGAAATACTAACAAGCCAAACCAGCAGGTGATTGAGATCCATCTAGGAGTTTAGGAGTTTAGAAGTTTAGGAGTTTATACCATTTATCAAAAGTAGCCGCAGAGATCCTCATGTAGAGACGTAGCACTGCTACGTCTCCCAGCCCAGTTATGTCTCCGGCGAGCGATGAGAATTGGTATGAGAGAGAATTTGTAATCGAATACCTGTAGGGGCGCAAAGCTTTGCGCCCCTACCCAATACGTGTTGCTCTCGTCCGATTAAAAACCGACTGCCACCAGCAATGGGCAACAGTCGGTCGATCGCTAGCTGGTTTAAATCTATTTAAGATTTATTCAGGAAAGCATCTAGCTGTCTGAGGGCAATGGGGAGAACGTTGAAAGCTGCCCAAGTACCGGCCCCAATAATTGGCAAAAGAACTATTAACAAGCGCCAGTCCATATTTATCTCCTCTCTCAAGTTTGAAGTTTCTTAAACAATTCTCATCTTCTATTTTTAGCGCAACTCGAACCCTTTTGGCCGCAAGTTTTAAATAGATTTTGTAAATCCCAAATCGCTGCCCTTGCCAGCATGAACTAGGGCTAACTGCTCGTAACGTCTGGCGTGCTCTATGAGTTCGGCAGCTTCAGACTCAGAAACCTCGCGCAACCGCTTGCCTGGAACGCCCACCACCATAGATAAAGAGGGGACATCCTTCGTCACCACGCAGCCAGCCCCAATGATGCTACCAGCGCCGACGCGCACTCCATCTAGAACCACAGCGCCAATTCCTATAAGACAACCCCTTTCGATATAAGCAGAATGAATTACAGCCCGATGCCCTACAGTCACAAAATCTTCTAAAATCGTAGGCTGACCGGGATCGCCATGTAAAATCGCTCCATCTTGAATATTGGTTTTCTCGCCAATTTCAATCCGTTCCACGTCGCCTCGAACCACCGCACCGTACCAAATGCTAGCGCCAGCGGCGACTTTAACCGCGCCGATAACTACAGCGTTGGCAGCCACAAAGGCAGCAGCAGCAAGATCTACTTCAGGCCAATAAGACGGAGATTTCATAAACAAATCTTGACAATCGATCGCCAAACTTAGCGCGGTAACTGGCAAACTTAAGGGCAGCGATCGACAGGATATAATAAAGCCACACCAGACGGTTGCTTAGAGATCTGCCAGTCCGCCTTTAAAAAATGAATCCAGCTTTGCACTATCCCATATTTGGACCAGAGATTCAATGTCCTCACTGCCGTCAAACGATTCCAGCCTTGACGCTAACAGACACGTATTTATGTCCCCGTCACGGCGCTTTTGAGGCAGATCCAAACACCAGCGAACTGGTACATTTGCAATCAGGTCGTCACTGGCGGCGTTGGGATAATGAATGGTACAGGCAACACACCCATCCCGATGGCATTAGATTTGAAATCCATGAAGCCTTAGACCGCCTCTATACTCAAGGTTATCGAGCTACGCGGGTAATCATTGCCAGTCGCTATCGGGAATTAATTAGTGCTTATTTAGATCGCAGCACTCCCTGGCAAAACCAACCAGAGAAACCAAAACCTCGACTGTATGGTTTACCAGTCGAGTTTAGTCCCGATTCTGAAGCCGAACCCTGCTGGGAAGTAATTAATTTTGATTTGGAGAAAGAACCGGGCGTACCAGTACGATACCCCTACTTCCGACTTTTCGAGTAGCTGTTTTTATCCCGATTCTCACCTTGGGAGTTGTCGGGGATGCCTCCGCGACCGAAGGGGTAGGATTAATGCAAGCTCCTCGGTATTTCAGGTTTAAATTTGATGCCTGCGCTGGAGGATTTTCTAGCTGGCTGGTTTGGCAAACCAGGCCCCGATATTTGCCAATAATCTTACCTTTAACCTCTGGCTGTATGGGGGAGTCAGACTGATAGCTAACACCTCTATAAGCCAACTTGGTTATCTGGATTTGGATCGATCGAGGTTGAGCAATAGCAATTTGTTTTTCGAGATCGGACTCAACTTTCTGGTTGGACTGAGACTCAACCGTGGATCTGGTAAAGGGAAAAAATAGCTTCTTACTAAACCAGATCGAGATCAGCAACAAAATTTGCAACTGCCAAGGGGCAAAGATCAAAGTCAATACTAAGCTGACAACTACAATTGCAGTAGCGAGGTATGAAATCTCGTCAGCCGAATTCTTGGCGATGTAAATGGCGACTAAAGCAGTTGCTAGTGAAATGAAGAAAGGCAGGTGCATTGTCGATTAACTTCCTTGCCCGATTTAGCCTATCGATCGATCCTACGACAATTAGCGACTGCTGAAAGGTTTGTCATGAACTATTTTGCCTCGACAGACAAAGGAGATGGGGAGAGAGGGAGATGGGGAGATGGGGAGAGAGGGAGCAGGGGAGGCAGGGGAGCAGAGGAGAATTCTTAATTCAACACTCAACACTCGACACTTAACACTTCCTACGCTCCTAAACTCCTCTATTCTTCTTAAATATCGAGTTCGGCGAGGTTGAGCCGAGGACCGAAGGTTTCGATAAATTCCCGACGGGGGGCAACGCGATCGCCCATTAAGATTGTAAATATGCGATCGGCTTCGGCAGCATCTTCAATCTCAACTTGCTTCAAGGTGCGAGTTTCTGGATTCATCGTGGTATCCCACAATTGCGCTGGCATCATTTCCCCTAACCCTTTGAACCGCTGGATCGTGTAGCTGGCATTGGCAGGAAATTCGTGTTGAATTAGGTTAGCCAATTCGCGATCGCTATAGCAGTAATAGTGACTGCGGCCCCGTTCCACTTTGTACAGCGGCGGACAAGCAATATAAATGTAACCTTGCTCGATCAGGGACTTTTGATAGCGATAGAAAAACGTCAGCAATAGGGTACGGATGTGCGCTCCATCGACATCAGCATCCGTATTGTGACAGGCGATTCCACCCGTACCGCAAATGAAGTTTTCATCATCTTCAACTGAAAAGTCATAAACGTAGTCGCCGACTAAATCGACTTCCTCAGCAGAAATAACTTTTAACCCCATCAGATCTTCGCTAATTGCTATACAATCGGTCGGTTTGCGATTTGGGCGCGTTAGATGCGCTTCTAACTGGTGGGCGTTAGCGTGACGCTGCCAAATTTGGCAAGAGCGATCGATTTGTTCCTTACCGCCGATGGTGATGTTCCAATAAGGATGGCGGGTCTGAATTGGAGCGTCAGGTTTGGTTGATGGTTGATGGTGACTGCTAGAGGCAACTATCCCTAATTGTCCTAAAAGATATAGGATTCCATCTTTTAGTTCTCTTGAGTTGGTAGTGAATGAAAGGTGAATTCCTGCGGTCGTGCCATCACCTAAAAAATAACCCTCCAAAAACGCCATCTTCATTTCTTCAGACACGCTAAATAGAATGTCTGGTAGTTTCTTTTGATGAGCGCGATTAGCTAGTCCCCATGCTTGCAACAATCGGGCAGCAGCAACGCTATGAAAGTAAAGTTTCAGACCTTCGCTATCGGGATCTCGATAACAACGAGGTGTCTCACCAAATACCGCAGCTATAGCTGCTTTCAATTCGGGAATAAATCGATCGTCTTTTTTACCCAAATTCAGGCTGACTTGATGTTGGCTTAGAGTTCCTTCAGCTACATACCAACCGAGAAACCACATTAATTCGCGAGTAATCGGCAAGTATCGCCCAAATGCTTTTTCGCTGTGAGCTTGGGGTACGATTTGCACCTCAGCACCTAGTTGGGCTAATTCAGTAGACGTGAATTCATCTAATGGCTTGTAACAACTAACTTCGCGCCAACGAGCATTTTTGCTGCTATCCGATCGAGCTAGATGTTCGTCGATTTTCGATGGTAGTTGATGGTAGACGATATTGTCATTCCCACCAATTGTCTCCAGATAGTTTAAGAAATGAGACAGAATTGGTCGATTAATTCCTCGTTCCCAGTGACTAATAGTAATTGCTTGCTTGACTCCACAAGCTCCTGCCACTTGCTTTTGAGTTAGTCCTACCGATTGGCGCAGTTTAATTAGTTGCTGCCATCCTAACGAATCTAATAAAACTCTCGGCTCGCTCCACAGATCGGGCTTTTCAACTTTTGCTAGCACTCGTTGGCTGGCAATTAGTCGCACATCTTCACCCCGCACGTAAAGGGATTTAGTTAGTTCAGCCTGGTAGAATGTTTCTAACAGATCGACTTGGGTGAGATTAGTTGATGGTTGAGGTAAACGCCGACTGGCAACTAGAATATCTCCAGCTTTAATTTCGTTACCTTTCTTCAGTTTGACCTGCCCGTTTTCAAACACAAACACGCTATGAGAAGATGTGACTTTAACCGAGCGATTGTAGCGCGTTGTAATTTTATACATCGGCTCTTCGTGGCCGTGGCGAATTACAGCTTTTAAAGGACGAAACCTGGTGGCGTGGGTAACTGGATCGAAAGAAACTACCTCATACTCATGCGTAGCGCGTCGTCCTTCTACGCAATCATCAATAAATCGCCCGATCGACACGAATTCTGTCTTGCCAGAGTTGTGCCTTACCAGCGTTGGCTCGTCTCCGGCTACGCTCATAATTACTATGCGGTGGTAGCGCAACTGAGAGGCATCAAACTCTTCACCTTTTACGCCTAATCCTAGAGCCGTAATTAAGGATTGGATTTCGGTATTTTTGTAGATTTTAGAGTCGTCAGTTTTCTCGATGTTAAGGATTTTACCTCGCAAAGGCAAGATAGCTTGAAAACGGCGATCGCGTCCTTGCTTGGCACTGTTATGGACGAACACTCCACTGGCTAAAGCAAAGTTATGAGTATTAGGCACTTCGATATCGTAAACGTCTATCCGTTCTGTTAAACGTTCGATCGAGATCGCCCGGTGGTTGTAGTTAGCAACGGCTTCGCGGGCTAAGATTTCGTTACCTTCAAAGTAGCGATCGCAGAATGTCTCAAACCGCAGTAAAGACTTATCTTTAGTGCCAATTCGGTAAGTGCGATAAGCTTCTAAATCTAGCCTGCCTCGATCGATCTCGATTTGCTTCAAAGCAGAGATAGTTTTGCGATAGTATGTTTGGTTCAATGCTGCCAAACGCTTGGCGCGAAATTCAGGTGTCCATTGCTCCTGTGTTTTCGATCGCCGCCACTCTAGTAAAACATCATCTTGCCATTGTTGCTTGGCAATATCTGAAAGAGTTTCCCGTGCTTGAGGGTTGTTAGCAAAATAATTGCGAACTCGTTCGGCTTGATTTATGCAGTTAGCTTTGTCGCTCCAATATTCTTGTTGAGCTTGGTGCAATTGTTGGTTATTTTGTTGGCGATAAGCTTCGTTACTTTCATAAAACTCGCGCCACTTACTGACCATATAAGCTTTGTAAGCTTCATCTTCCCATTGCGCCTTAGCCTGCTCCGAAAGAATTTGCCGTGTTTCTACCTGCTGCATTCTTTGACTCATCATGCTGCGAAATTCTTTACTTTGGCGAATTTCGCGGCATTTTTCCACCACATCGGGACGATGTAATGTTTGTTTCAAATGATTCTGGTGCAGTCGCAAATGTTCGTCAGCAGGAAGCCGTTGAATATTTGTGGGGTTGTTGTTGAGCTTGTTGAAATCTACATGATGACAATGTGCGCCTGCTGCTTCCGTGTAAACGCCTTGCCAGCGGTTATACCAGTCTGCTAGCAAATGAGTAAACAGCCAGGTATTGGAACGCGGACTCCAAGCCATCTCGTAACCGTTAATGGTAATCTCTGGTTCGGTTATATCCGACAGCTTTCGATACAGAGGCATTAGCGAATCTTCAGGAGTCAGCAAAGCTGCGGGTTTGTAACTACCATCTCGCAGCATAAACTGATGAGCTGGGGTACAAATTAGAGTTTCTCCATTATCCAATGTCAGTTTGATAACTTCTGCATTAGTTTTGGTGATTCGCGGATTGATGATGCGCTCTAACCCAATAGTTCCATCGTGGCGGATGGTGTAGCAAAAATGCTCTTTACCCATTGCCTGTTCGGCCACAATTTCTTTAAAACTGAGATTGCGTCCATCCGCTAGGGCTACCAATGTATCTCCAGCAAAACAGCCGCCAGCACTGTCCCCTTCGACGATGAATATTTCTGATTCGCCTGGATCTCTAGAGCTACAATCAGCTAGTTTTCCTGGTAAAGGAGAAGATTCTAAAACTGATTTTCTCCTGACTAATTCTCGCGCGTGGCGAGCCGCTTCAGCAGCTTTAAATGCCTGAATCGCTTTATCAAGAATTGAGTCAGCAACACCAGGCCGGAATTCTAAATATTCGGTAAGAACTTCTCCCACTAAAGAGTCAACAATACCTCGAACTTCTGTATTGCCTAATTTGGTTTTGGTTTGACCTTCAAATTCAGGATTGGGAACTTTAACTGAAATTACCCCAGTCATGCCTTCCCGGACGTGTTCGCCGCTGAGGTTAGGTTCGTTTTCTTTGATTTTATTGCGCTTGCGGGCGATCGCATTCAAAGTCCGGGTCAAAACTGTCTTCAACCCTTCCAGGTGCGTACCACCATCAACCGTCCGAATGTTGTTGGCAAACCCCAGCAAGTTATCGCTGTAAGCATCGGTACACCACTGCAAGGAAACTTCGACTTGCACGTCGTTCTTTTCCCCTTGCACGTAGACAATTTCTTCGTGGAGGGGTTGCTTGTCGCTATTCATGTAAGCGACATATTCTCGAATACCGCCTTTGTATTCGTACGTTTCAGTTTTTGGCTCGTCGCTTTTGAGCAATTCCAGGCGGTTGTCTGTCAGGGTAATTTTAACGCCTGCATTGAGATAGGCCAATTCCCGCAGGCGACTGGCGATGGTGGTATAATCGAACTCCGTACCAGTAGTAAAAATTTCTGTATCTGGCTTGAAAGTGACTGAAGTTCCAGTTCGTGCTTCTTTGGAGGGCTTTGATTCAAGGTCAGTAACGGGAATACCGCGTTGGTAAAGTTGGGTGTGTACCTTCTTGTCGCGCCAAACGGTAACTGTTATCGTTTCTGACAAGGCGTTAACTACAGAAACGCCGACTCCGTGCAACCCTCCAGAAACTTTGTAGCCACCACCGCCAAACTTACCCCCAGCATGGAGGATAGTCATAACGGTTTCAATTGCCGATTTGCCTGTTTCGGGGTGAGTGTCTGTAGGAATCCCCCGGCCGTCGTCGGTAACGCTGACCGAACCGTCGGCATTTAGATCTACTTCTATATGAGAACAGTATCCTGCCAGAGCTTCATCGATCGCATTGTCTACAACTTCGTAAACTAGATGGTGCAGTCCCCTCGGCCCGGTCGAACCAATATACATCCCAGGTCGTTTTCTTACAGGTTCTAGACCTTTGAGAACTTGAATTTGCTCGGCGCTATAACTGCTGGTCATGCAATAAGTCTCTCCGTTAATAATCGGGCTTAAGCCGATTCAGGTTTGAAAATAACAAAACACTCCTGAATTATAACACAAATGGGTTAAAGACGACTTTAGGGCTAGTTCAAGAGATGTTTATTTAGGGGGTGCAGGGGGATAGGGAGATGGGGAGATGGGGAGACAAGGATCTATAAGAACAATTGTACTATTAAAAGGCGGCAAGTAGCACTCAATGACGAGTTCGATCGTAATTTGCGGGGCGACAGCGACGGGGAAATCGGGATTGGCGATCGCTCTTGCCCAACGGCTACAATCTATAATCCTCAGTGCTGATTCCCGTCAGGTATACCGCGAGTTTGACATCGGCACGGCCAAACCCACCGCTGCCCAGCAACAACTGATACCACATTATTTAATCGATATCTGCGATCCCACAGAAACTCTTACGGTTGCAGAATACCAACAACAAGCCCAAACCCTAATCTCTTCACCCCCCTCTTCCAGACGTAGCACTGCTACGTCTCTACATTCGTCTCCCCCTCTTCTCGTTGGTGGCACTGGATTGTATATCAAATCGATCGTCCGAGGAATGAAGATCCCTAGAGTCGCACCGCAGCCAGAATTGCGATCGCAACTGGCATCTCTAGGCCAGCAACAACTATATACGATGTTGCAACAAGTAGATGCGATCGCTGCCCAAAAGATCCACCCCAACGATCCGGTGAGGACGTTACGCGCTCTGGAAGTATTTTATGTAACCGGCCGCCCAATTTCGGAACAACAAGGAGAAAATCCCCCGACATATCCAATTTTGCAAATTGGTTTAGATAGCGATTCTGCCATTCTCAAACGCCGGATCGAACAGCGTACTGAGGAAATGTTGGCAATCGGTTGGGAAAAGGAAGTAAAAGCACTTTGTCAAAAATATAGTAGCGATTTGCCCTTATTAGATACGTTGGGTTATCGAGAAATGAAACAGTATCTTCAAGGAGATTTGACTCTAACTGAAGCTAAAGAACTTATTGTTTTGCACACCCGTCAATTTGCTAAAAGACAGCGAACTTGGTTCCGTGCTTATCCTGAAATTGAGTGGTTTGATGCCGATAGTTTAGATTTGTTCGATCGAGTCTGGCGAGCAGTAAAAGAGTTTACCCACGAGTAAGGCTATGATGGAACTCGAACAGGCCTATAGTGATATGACTCAGACATTAGCTTTTCTTTTTAGCATTATTGTCATAGCGACAATTGCTCTCTACGTGCTTAGAGGAATTGGGATTTTGACGTTTATTCCAGGCGGCATATTTTGGTTGCTAATGTTGCTGGCGATCTTCACGGGCTTGGCGTACGGCTTTGCTAAAAGTCGGCGTTAGGGAACTATCCTAACCAAGCTGATGCTGTTAGGCGATCTGAGAGAACAGGAGGACGTTAAAAATGCAAAAGTATGTATGTACCGTCTGCGCTCACGTATACGATCCTGAAGAAGGCGATCCAGATAGCGGTATTCCACCGGGTACGCCGTTTGAAAATCTTCCAGATGACTGGGTTTGTCCGGTTTGCGGGGCAGCTAAAGACGAATTCGAGCCAGAGTAAATCAATTCGCAATTCGCAATTCACAATTCGCAATTGAAAGATATCGACGTGCGATCGCTAGAAGTAGTAGTAATAGGAGGTGGGGCGGCGGGCTTCTTCGGGGCGATCGCTTGTGCTGAAACGCATCCTGACGTTCGAGTAACTTTGCTAGAGGCGGCGCGTCAACCTTTAAGTAAAGTGCGGATCTCTGGCGGCGGCAGGTGCAACGTGACTCACGCTTGCTTCGATCCGGCGATTTTGGTTCAACATTACCCCAGAGGCGGTAAGGCACTGCGGGGCGCTTTTAGCCGTTTCCAGGCTAAGGACACGGTGGAGTGGTTCGAGTCTCGCGGCGTGAAGTTGAAAACCGAAGCCGATGGCAGGATGTTTCCAGTTACAGATGATTCGGCAACGATCGTCGATTGTTTGCTCGAAGCGGCTATAGATGCTGGGGTTAAGGTGCGCACGGGTGTAGCTGTAGTAGGAATTAGGCGGCTACCGTCTGCAAGTTGGGAATTGGAGTTGAAATCGGGGGAGGTGTTGCCGTGCGATCGCATTTTACTGGCTACAGGGAGCAATCCGGCGGGTTACAAGTGGGCTGAGGAGTCAGGACACGCGATCGAACCGCCAGTTCCTTCTCTATTTACTTTCAACATCGGCGATCCTCGGTTGCAAGACTTGGCTGGAGTCAGCGTCCAATCGGCAAAAGTGCGATTGTCAGTTGGCGGCAAAGGCGATTTAGAACAAACGGGGGCGGTGCTGATTACTCATTGGGGATTGAGCGGTCCTGCCATTCTCAAACTTTCCGCTTGGGGGGCTAGGGTACTTAGGGAGCGTCATTACCAAATGCCTTTGGTGGTTAATTGGTTGCCGCAGTACGATCGAGAAAAACTGCGGCTAATGCTGCTAGCGGTTAAATCTCAGTTGCCTCAACGGCAAATTTCTACTAGCTGTCCGGTTCCCATTCCGCGCCGCCTGTGGCAGAGTTTAATTGCCGCCGCTGGCATTAATGCAGACGATCGCTGGGCGGGTTTATCTCACAAAACCCTCAACCTCCTGATCCAAGAACTTAACCAAGGCGAGTATCAAATTGAGGGCAAAGGAGTATTTAAAGAAGAATTCGTTACCTGTGGTGGCGTTAACCTCAAACAGGTAGACTTCAAGACCATGGAAAGCCGTTGCTGTCCGGGAATTTATTTTGCTGGCGAAATCCTCGATATTGATGGCGTTACGGGGGGGTTTAACTTTCAAAGTGCTTGGACAACGGCTTGGCTGGCAGGCCAGGCGATGGGAAAATAGGGGGAGATTTGCTATACTGATTTCTGCTTGCTGGTGTAGCTCAGTGGTAGAGCAGCTGATTTGTAATCAGCCGGTCGCAGGTTCAAATCCCGTCACCAGCTTAAGTTAAAACCAAGAGATAGCAATATGCTCGCACTACTAGAGCGATCGTGAAGTTCAGGTTAACTGATTTTCCTGCCTCAGATAGGCTTCAATAAAGGGGTCGAGATGACCGTCGAGCACGTCCGTCACGTTGGTAGTTTCGGTGTTAGTTCGCAAGTCCTTGACCAACTGATAGGGGTGAAACACGTAGTTGCGGATCTGGTTTCCCCAAGCTGCTTCCACCATATCGCCTTTGATTTCGGCAATCTTTTGAGCGTGTTGTTCTTGAGCGATAATCAGTAGCTTGGCTTTGAGGATCGCCAAAGCTTTTTCTTTGTTTTGCAACTGCGATCGCTCTTGAGTGCAACGAACGGCGATCCCTGTCGGTTTGTGGACGATGCGAACTGCCGTTTCCACCTTGTTGACGTTTTGCCCCCCTTTACCCCCAGAACGAGAGGTACTGATGTCTAAATCTTCGGCGGGAATGTCTACTTCTACCGAATTATCGATCGTCGGCATCACTTCTACCCCAGCAAAGCTAGTCTGGCGCTTGCCGTTAGCGTTGAAGGGAGAAATTCTGACCAGCCTATGAGTCCCTTTTTCGGCTTTCAGGTAGCCGTAGGCATAACGTCCGTCGATTTCTAAGGTAACGGACTTAATCCCGGCTTCATCCCCTTCCGATCGCTCCAATTCATGGACTTTGTAACCGCTACCTTCTGCCCACCGCACGTACATCCGCAACAAAATTTCTGCCCAATCTTGAGCGTCCGTCCCACCAGCGCCCGCGTTGATGGTTAACACGGCTCCTTGAGTGTCGTAAGGTCCCGATAGTAGCTGTTCTAATTCCCAGCGATCGAGTTCTTGGCCTAATTGCTTGATGTTGGTATCTACTTCTTGCAGCAGTCCCTCATCTGTTTCTAATTCCAACAGTTCGATCGCGGCTTTGGCATCTTCTAGCTTGCTTTTCCAATCTTGGAACTGCTGCCAGTGAGACTTGAGATCGTTGAGTTCTTGTAGCGTCTTTTGGGCGCTGGTTTGGTCGTCCCAAAAGTCAGCTTGCGCTGCGATTTGCTCTAGATCTTGAATTTTGGCGTTTAAGGCTGGGAGGTCAAAGATAGTCCTGGGTTTTACCCAGGCGCTGAGATAACGTTCCGACTTCGCGTTTGAGGTCTAAAACTTCGATCATAAGTTACAAATTTGCTTTGGTTGGTTGACAAAAGAGCGCGAGGGTTGATTTAGAGCCACAGCAATCCATTGGAATTAAACTCAAAGGCAGGCAGGATGCCTCCCTGACAATTATTGTTGGAGATGTCTATTCTTGTGGGACTTGCGGTGAGCTTGTCGAACTGTAGCCATCTTGGCTGTCCCACGATCGAGCAAGATACTTACCCGTCGATCGAATAAGATTGCTACATCTAGCATAGTGTAGCCTATTACCTTCGATCGCCGGGTCTGCCTTGGGGATCGATTGAATTAACTGGGAATAAATAAAATATTAATAATTGTAAATAAAGCTAAGATTAAAGATGTAGGTTAAAATTTGGTTTTAAATTGATGTCGGATTACCCCATGTCGGAACCCGAACTGCTCAAACAGGTACTAAAACCGCTTTTAGAAGACTTTCAATACTGGTTTGCCCGATCGCGTTCTTTATTAGAAACCGAAAATATCTCCTTTTTAAGTACCCAAGAGCAAGCAGATTTGTTAGAGCGAGTCAAATTTGCTCAGCAAGAAGTCAGCACTGCTCAGATGATGTTTGATGCTACTGACGGCCGAGTGGGAATCGAGACAGCAACGATGAAGCCGTGGCATCAGTTAGTCGGCGAATGCTGGCAGGTAGCTATGAAATGGCGAAAGCTCAAGCATAACGATCGAGAATCTTAAATTCACGCGATAAAAATTATTTGGAGGACGAGATGTTACAGGTACTCTACATTTTAGCTTTTATCATCATTGCAGGTTTAGCGATCGCCAATTTAGTCCGCAATTTATTCACTTTGAGTCAAGACGCTCAACGCCATTACGCCCCAAGAGCGGCGGGTTATGGCAATCGATCTAATTCGATTCCCCACCCCGAATTGCTCGATGATATGGGAAATGTAATTAACGAGCCGCTGTTAGTGATGCGATCGATTAATGTCGAAGACGCTCGCAAACAACTAGATGCTCTTTACCAAGATTCTCCTGGCAACAGCGATGAATGATGAATAGTGAATGATAAATGATGAAATCATTTGTCATTCATCAATATTGTCCGATCGAGGCACTAAGCCTATTGCCTCTTCTTGCTTTGACGATAGGCTATCATCTGTAGCCGCTCCTCATAAAATACGTTCAAAATCTCTATTAGTTTAGGTCGCTCCATCAGTTCGTAAGCAGCTTGCATCAGTTCGCGAGCTTGTTTTGTCCTGGCTAGATTTTCTTCTTCGCTGCTTGTATCCCAGTACCATAAAGAACGTGCTTCTGCCAATAAAGCAATCGCGCGTTGGTTTTGCTCTGCATTAAGACGATCGACAGGTACAATACTCAAGCCAGTTTTATCGTCAATTCCTGCTGGTCTGCCATCATCAAGACTTAATCCATTATCTGCCATAAATCCCGCGAATCGAGTTTTCCAAATTTGAGCGGCATCTAGGCACTCGGTATATGTTTCCACATCGAAATCATCTTCGATCCATTGTTTGTAAGCTTCAATGGCATCATCAAATCTGCAACTAATGGCGTGTAATATGCTGTCATAGACAGTTATGGGCCATGGCTCACCATTGTAAAACGTAGCCACCCCGCGAAATCCTAAAGCTGGGTCGTCGATTAATAATCCCCAATGCTCGCCTGCCGTATCAGTCGTGCAGCAAGTTAAGAATTCTGGGAGATCCATGTAGTAATGGTTGTTAAGCCACCAATAATCCCAAGAGCGGGAGTTCGCTACATTAATAGCATCTCCTTGGGCTAGTTTTAATAACCATTCGATCGGACCGATAGGGACTAAGTTTAAAAGAGAATCCCAGAAACTTCCTCGTTCGTCAGCTGATAGAGATAACACAAAATCGCCCAACCAGAACAATGAATCGGGGAATTCAATACCATCAACTCCATAGATCGATCGGAGTTGTTCTTGATAGATTGCTTTAAGTCGATTCATTTTTAACTGAATTAAAAAGTATGTAGCAGCGTTTCTCAAAAATATGAGCTACAGTGTTTTTTTGTGGGGTGGGCATCTTGCTGGCCCTTTAAAATAGACCTCCATACTGCTCTGTGGGACAGGCTGGAATCCTATCCCACAAGAATGTACTTAAATAAATTGAGAAATGCTACAAAACTATTGCATCCATAAAGATATAGGAATGACAGAATTTTAGCTCTACTTTACTTAGAGATCGCCTCTGCTTAATCTTCTATCTAAAACTAAGAATGAATCGAGCCATCAGGAAGAATAGTTCCTGTGAGTTTGACCTGAGTTAATTTCACCATAACTTTTTGACCGAAACCCACTTTGGCTCCCGTCAAATCTGCACCGCTCAGATCGGCACCACTCAAGTCAGCCCCGACTAAATTAACTTCTCGTAAAATTGCTTTTTTGAGATTGGCCTGAAATAAATTAGCGCGAAACAAATTTGCTCTCGTTAAATCAGCTTCTTCTAAGTTGACATTGTGCAGGAAACTATCGCTCAAATTAGCACCTGTTAGATTGGCTCCTTTCAAATTTCTGCCAGATAAATCTTTTTCTTTTAGATCTGCTCCCCTCAAATCGATACCACTCATATCTCGATGGTATGGGCGCTGGTTTGATTTACTACTAGTAGAATTAGGCGAACTCTTTGGCTTTGGCGGAGATGGCGTTTTGGGAGTAGATGAGGCGCGACGTTGGGATGAAGGCGGCTTGGGTGGGTGGCCATCGCTAGCTCTCGATCTATGACCATGGCCGCTAGGAGTCGATCGATTTTGGCGGTGAAACGCACGCAATAAATCGCGAGCGTGATTGATTTCTTTGAGCTTTTCAGTGACAGAATTTAATAATTCTGGATCTTCTTGATGAAAGCGATCGGGATGCCAAGTCGATGCTAGTTTTTTATAAGCTCGATTGATTTCTTTCAGGGATGCTCCTGGCTCTAGCCCCAAGACTTGGTAATATGGCTCTAAATTTTGGCTCATATTTTTAAGAAAGAATACAGAAGTTCAGGAGTTCAGAATTTAGAAGGAGAAAAGAATAATTCTGAGCTTTTGGCGAACTGAAGTTCTAACGACCAGGCAGTAATTAGCGATAATGGAGTTCAAAGAGCGATCGCACCGATTGTAACCGCCACCGTTATGTTTGAGTACAATCCTCAAAAAGCTTGGCCCTCCGCTGAAGAACTCCCTGATTCTGACGATACCCCCGTGGATAACGAACTTCAAGACCTAATTCCTGGGATGCTTAAAGTCATCCTAGCTTTAATCTGGGCAGAACGGATGGATTGGTTCTTTGGGGTCGATATGGCGATATATTACGACCCCAAAGAACCGCCTATAGTCCCAGATGGCTTCTTGAGTTTGGGAGTCGATCGAGTATTTGACGAGGAATTGCGCCTCAGTTATACCCTGTGGGAAGAAAACGTTACCCCGATTTTAGTGCTAGAAGTAGTGTCTCAAACCTATCGAGGAGAATACACCACAAAAAAGCATGAATACGAAGAAATGGGGGTGTCGTACTACGTCATCTATTCTCCCCGCCGTCGCCGCAAACCTAAATTGGAAGTACACCGCTTAGTCAATGGTAGCTATATATTGCAGGAAGGAAATCCAGTCTGGCTCCCAGAGATTGATTTAGCTATTGGATCGGAACGGGGAACTTATCTGGGAATAGAGCGAGAATGGCTCTATTGGTATGACGAGGAAGGGAAAAGATACCTCACTCCTGAAGAACGCATTCAGAAAGAACAACAACGGGTGCAAACTCTGGAGGCACGATTGCGATTGCTAGGAATAGATCCAGAAACTCTATAAGTCCTGTCATAATTTAGAGAACGAGATTCAGACTATTTTTCTGGCACGGATATCAAACACGAGCAATGGGCAACCAGCGAGTTCTTTCCTTAGTCCAACCAACTGGCAATCTACATCTGGGTAACTATTTGGGCGCTATTCGTAACTGGGTAGAAGGGCAAAACCAGTACGAAAATTTCTTTGGCGTAGCCGATTTACACGCGATTACCGTACCCCACAACCCCGCGACTTTGGCGGCTGACACTTATGCGATCGCAGCCCTTTATTTAGCCTGTGGGATGAATTTAGAATGCACTAGCATCTTCGTCCAATCTCATATCTCTGCCCATAGCGAACTGACTTGGTTGCTCAACTGCATTACCCCGCTGAACTGGCTGGAAGATATGATTCAGTTTAAGGAAAAGGCGGTGAAACAGGGCGAAAACGTCAGCACTGGCTTGCTAGATTATCCGGTGCTGATGGCAGCAGATATTTTGCTTTACCAAGCTGATAAAGTTCCAGTGGGAGAAGATCAAAAGCAGCATCTAGAACTAACTCGCGATTTGGCGGCTAGATTTAACCATCAATTTGCTCGCAAGCAACCAGTGTTTAAGCTCCCAGAACCGCTGATTCGGGCAGAAGGTGCCAGAGTCATGAGCCTGACAGATGGTACTAAGAAAATGTCCAAGTCCGATCCGGCAGAAGGTAGCCGGATTAATTTGCTAGATCCGCCAGATGCGATCGCTAAAAAGATCAAACGCTGTAAAACTGACTTGTTCGAGGGTTTAGAATTTGACAATTCCGAAAGACCAGAATGCCACAATCTCTTGACTCTATATATGTTACTTTCTGGAAAGACAAAAGCAGAAGTAACAGCCGAGTGCGCACAGATGCGCTGGAGTCAGTTCAAACCCTTGCTAACAGAAACTACGATTAACGCTCTCAAGCCCATTCAAGACAAATATCGAGCCGTAATGGACGATAAAGGCTATTTAGAGTCAGTTTTGCGCCAAGGACGGGAAAAAGCCCAAGCGATCGCCGATCGCACCCTGAGCCAAGCTAAAGCAGCGCTGGGTTATTCAGTACCGCTGTAGGGGAAGAGGGAGAGAGGGAGATGGGGAGATGGGGAGAAAATTAACACTGACAACCGAACTGTTCGCTCTTACAATGACATTAATTTATTATGACGATTAAAAAATGAAAAATTTTAGATCGGCGGTTGAGGCAGGTGAATTTTTGATTACTGCTGAGGTAGCGCCTCCCAAAGGAGGAGATCCAGCACATATGGTAAAAATGGCCCGCCTCCTCAAAGATCGGGTACACGCGATCAATATTACTGATGGCAGTCGGGCGGTACTGCGGATGTGCCCGATGGCGGCTTCGGTAATTTTATTGCAGCAGGGGATCGAACCAATTTGTCAGATTGCTTGTCGCGATCGCAACCGGATCGGATTGCAGGCCGATCTGATGGGAGCATCTGCCTTGGGTATCCGCAATATTCTGGCTTTAACTGGCGATCCGATTAAAGCTGGCGACCATCCCGATGCTAAAGCCGTGTTCGACTTAGAAGCGGTCAGGTTGTTGCAACTAATTGAAAAACTTAACGCTGGAATCGATAGCAACGAAAAACCGCTCACCGATGGCGCTACAGATTTATTTCCTGGGGCGGCGGTCGATCCTCAATCTCCGAGTTGGTCGGGGTTGCAACGGCGATTTGAACGCAAAGTTATAGCGGGAGCGCAATTTTTCCAAAGTCAACTAATTTGCGATTTCGATCGCTTAGAAAAGTTTATGACTCAAATTGTCGCTGGTAGTAATAAACCGATTTTGGCAGGAATTTTTCTGCTCAAATCAGCTAAAAATGCCGCCTTCATCAATCGGTGCGTTCCTGGAGTTAATATTCCCCAAGAAATCATCGATCGGTTGGCGAGTGCGAGCGATCCCTTGCAGGAAGGAATAGCCATTGCTGCCGAACAAGTCAAAATGGCCAGTCAACTCTGCCAAGGCGTACATTTAATGGCAGTAAAACGAGAAGACTTAATTCCCCAAATCCTCGATCTGGCTGGCGTTGCTCCGGTGCGATCGCTGCAATTTTCTGGAACTGTCAACTCTCGTTAAGTTGCTGTCGTTCTGAAAGTAAGGTAGTCTGGATTTTTAGCCCTCACACTTTCTTCCCTTTAGTCAACCTATGTTGTGAATCGAGCAAAATCCTTTGCTACGCAAAATCAATGAAACTACCATTATTACCAATCGTTTTAGCTCTGGTCGTTCCGATGGCGGCTTGCAATACTACGCAGACCACCCAGTCTCCATCGCCCGGAACATCACCAGCAGCAACAAGTTCTCCCGCAACTACTGCCACCGAGTCGCCCTCAACTACTGAGTCACCCTCAACCACCGAGTCGCCTGCAACCCCTTCAAGCTCCAGCGGGGATACCAGCGGTTGGTCTGACTATTCGGCTCAAAGCGGTAACTATACTGCTAAGTTTCCTGGCAAACCCACAGAGAACAAACAATCGGCTCAGTCGGCATCCGGCCCTATAGAGTTTGTCCTAGTAGGCTATAGCGATAACGCCAACAAAAGATTTTTCGGTACGGCTGAAAGTAGCATTCCTCTACCACCGGGATCGACATTTGACGTGAAAAAAGGGTTAGACGGGGCGAGAGATAATGCGGCTAAAAGCACCAGTGCCACTGTCACTGACGAAAAAGAGATTACCCAAAATGGGTATCCAGGCCGAGAAGTGACGATGAAAGGACAGAACAATTTAGCTATTATTCAACGCATGATTGTCAATCCCGAAGGGTCAAGTCCAACTTTATATCAAGCGATCGTCGTGGCTGAAGATGGCAATCTCACTTTTCCAGAAGCCAGAGCCTTTTTGGATTCCTTAGATATCAAAGAATAATCGATCGAGGGAGATATAAGTCGATTGCTAGAAACCCAACATTCCAGGAGAGTTGGGTTTCGCTATCGCTCTACCCAACCTACATTATTTGTGATGTGGGATTTAAAAACATGGTTTCTTGATAACCGCCTCCACCTGGTGTTTCAATCACAAATGCGTCACCAAGGTTCATCTCTACAGTAGCCGTGCTGCCCAATTCTTCAACCGTACCGTCAGTGCGATCGACATAATTTCGCCCTACAGCCCCAGATTCTCCACCTTGCAAGCCAAAAGGAGGAACTAGGCGACAATTAGATAGAATTCCGGCTGTCATCGGTTCGAGAAATTTTATTCGCCGAATTACTCCATTGCCACCACAATAATGTCCTTTACCGCCACTGTGCGGACGAATAGCAAAGCTTTCTAATAGTACGGGAAATCGCGATTCTAATACTTCTGGATCGGTGAGGCGAGAATTGGTCATGTGAGTGTGAACTGCATCTGTACCATGAAAAGTCTTACCCGCACCAGAACCGCCGCAAATAGTTTCGTAATACTGATATTTGGCATTACCAAAGGTGAAATTATTCATCGTTCCTTGAGCAGATGCCATAATTCCTAATGCCCCATACAAAGCATTAGTAACTGCTTGAGAAGTTTCCACATTTCCAGCGACGACAGCCGCCGGATAGCGTGGATTCAACATACATCCTTCCGGAATAATAATTTCTAAAGGTCTGAGACAGCCGACATTTAAAGGAATATCGCGATCTAGTAAAGTGCGAAAAACATATAAAACTGCGGCTTTGCAGACAGCAGAGGGAGCGTTGAAATTATTAGGTAATTGGGGTGAAGTACCAGTAAAATCGATGGTGGCGCTGCGATTTTGACGATCGATCGCAATTGCTACTCGAATAACGCTGCCATTATCTAATGAATAGCTAAAATGACCGTCTTGTAAAACTTCGATCGCTCGGCGAACTGACTCTTCAGCATTATCTTGAACGAAGCCCATATAAGCTGCGATCGTATCTAAACCGTAGCGATCGCAGATCTTCTGTAATTCTCGAACGCCGCATTCGTTGGCAGCAATTTGAGCTTTTAAATCGGCAATGTTTTGACCGATATTACGAGCGGAATAATTACCTTGAGACAGTAATTCTACTAGTTCTGGCTCTCTGAATTTACCTTGAGATATCAGCAGAAAGTTATCGATTAAAATTCCTTCTTCTGCAATATTAGTGCTGCGAGGAGGCATGGAACCGGGAGCAATGCCACCGATGTCGGCGTGGTGGCCGCGAGAAGCAACGAAGAAGAGGGGGGGAAAAAGTGTTGAGTGTTGAGTGTTGAGTGTTGAGTTGAGTTTTAGCCTATCGATTGTATCTTTAGCGAATACGGGAGTAATTACGGTGATGTCGGGGAGGTGCGTACCGCCGTTGTAGGGGTTGTTGGAGGCGAAGACATCTCCAGGTTCGATCGTATTGCCACGTGCGGAAATTAGCGATCGCACAGATTCGCTCATCGAACCCAAATGGACCGGAATATGGGGGGCATTGGCAACTAATTCACCTTCAGAATCGAAGATGGCACAAGAGAAATCTAAGCGTTCTTTGATGTTGACTGAAGATGCCGTTTTTTGCAGAGTAATCCCCATGCCATCAGCGATCGATCGAAACAGGTTGCTGAAGATCTCTAGCTTGACGGGATCGGGAGAGGAGGAGGGGGAGATGGGGAGATGGGGAGATGGGGTGAATTCACGACTCTTGAGCTTCTGAACTCCTGAACTCCTGAACTTCTCAATTCTATTCAAAATGAGATAATTGCGATCGCTTACCCGTGCTTGCCAACCTGGTTCGATGACATTTGTACTAGTTGTTTCAACTACAATCGCAGGACCGTTAATCTCGTCTGCTGGCTGCAAATCTTGCCTCTGAAATACGGGTGTGGCGTGCCATCTATCTGCTGCGTACATTTGCACTGTGGCTATAGGCACAGGAGGTTTGTCTGTGCGACGTTGGATTAATAATTCTTCGGGTAACTCAGTCTTTAATACCACTTCCACCAACGCAGCTTCCACAACTAAGGCTTTTTCTGGCATGACAAAGCCGTAACTTTGTTGGTGCAATCGATCGAATTGCTGTCTCATCTCCACCAGATCGCCAAAATCCACTATCAGCGGTGCATCCGTTCCCTCATACCTCAGATGAACCTTTCTAATTACTTGGAGAGAAACCAAATCTAGCTGTTCTACACTTTTTTCCAAGTTCTTAGTTTTGACTTTTGTACGGGCGCAATGCTTTGCGCCCCTACGACTTTTGACTTCTTTTCTTCCTTCCGCTTCCAACTCAGCCAGAAGTTCTTCTAACTCAGCGATCGAATCCTCATTCAAAACCCGTTCTACTGCCCGTTCCCGCAGTACCCGCACGTCTGCCAAACCCATGCCATAAGCCGATAGCACTCCAGCATAGGGATGAATAAACACCTGCTTCATTCCCAACGCCTCAGCGATTAAGCAAGCGTGTTGTCCGCCAGCAGCACCAAAGCAACACAAGGTATACTCCGAGACATCGTAACCCCGCTGCAAAGAGATTTTCCTGATGGCATTGGCCATATTATCGACTGCGATCGCTAAAAATCCAGCCGCTACTCGTTCTGGGGTTCTGCCGTCTCCAATTTGGGCCGTCAGTCGATCGAACTTTTGCCGCACGACTTCGACATCTAAGGGTAAATCGCCGTTTTCGCCAAATACTTGCGGAAAGAATTGCGGGTGTAACTTACCTACCATCACATTGGCATCCGTCACCGTCAGCGGGCCGCCTCGACGATAGCTAGCAGGACCCGGATTTGCCCCCGCCGATTCCGGCCCGACTCGATACCGTCCATCTTGGAATTGCAAAATCGAACCGCCACCAGCAGCTACAGTGTGAATAGACATCATCGGCGATCGCACTCTTACCCCTGCTACTTCGGTTTCAAAGGTGCGTTCGTATTCGCCGTTAAAATGGGCGACATCGGTAGACGTACCGCCCATATCGAAGCTGATGATGCGATCGAAACCTGCCCTCAAACTGGTTTGTACTGCCCCGACAATACCGCCAGCAGGCCCCGATAAGATGCTGTCTTTACCGCGAAACTTTTGGGCATCAACTAATCCACCATTCGACTGCATAAACATTAAATTTGCCCTCATCCCCAGCCCCTCTCCCAAGCTTGGGAGAGGGGTGCCCGTCAGGGCGGGGTGAGGGCTGCCATCTACTGGATCTGACATCAACTGAGTGCTAACACGATCGACATACCGCTGCAAAATTGGAGATAAGTAAGCATCAACTACGGTAGTATCGCCCCGACTGACTAACTTCATTAAGGGGCTGACTTCATGAGATGTGGAAACTTGAGTAAAACCGATTTCTCTGGCGAGAATGGCTACCTGTCGTTCGTGTTGGGGATAGCGATAGCCGTGCATGAAAACGATCGCACAACTGCGAATGCCATCATCATAAGCCGCTTGCAGTTGGGGGCGTAGGGCATTGAGATCGACTGGGATTAATTCTTCTCCTCGCGCGGTGTAGCGTTCTTCTACTTCAACAACTCTTTCGTAGAGCATTTCTGGCAGTACGATCTCTAAAGCAAAGATGTTAGGACGGTTTTGATAGCCGATGCGTAAGGCATCTCGAAAGCCTTTGGTAGTAATTAAGAGGGTGCGATCGCCTTTTCTTTCTAACAGGGCATTTGTCGCTACAGTCGTTCCCATTTTCACCACTTCAATGCTGTCTGAAGGAATGGGTTCGTTAGCAGGAATACCGATAATGTCTCTAATTCCTTGGACTACTGCATCGGAGTAGCGATCGCTTTCTGAAAGCAATTTGTAAATTTCGACCCGATCTTGGGGGGAAATCGCTACTATGTCGGTGAAGGTGCCACCGCGATCTACAAAGAATTGCCAAGTCATGAGGTTTTCTCCTGGGATTTTTTTAACGCAAAGGTACGCAAAGGTAAGCGCAAAGTTTCGCAGAGTTCTAGTTATAAGATAATGGTGTTTCTCTAAAAACTTATGCTACGCTCGTGGTATTTATTTATTACGCACGCGATCGATCTAATTCAAGGGGAATAAATTCGCAGCAACTTTTTTGTGTAACCCACGTAATGGTGACAATTTCTGTAGGAGGATTGAGGCGATCGCCGTTTTCGTCAAATTCAATTTTTCCCGTTACTCCCTGAATCCAACCATGCTGTTGCTTAAAAAAATGATTCAGATTCTTTTGTAAGGTTTCAGAGTTTTGATTTATCTCTCTTTCCAAAGCTGCAATTAAAATTAGCATAGAATCATAAGCAGTCGCACTGCGCCAAGTCACTTTTTCTTCTCCCCACAACTGGGAACCTAATCTACAAAAATCTACTGCTCGAAAGTTTTGAGTGTGGCAGCCGTTTAATCGACTGTGCCAGTGCCAAGGAACTACAAAAATGATATTGCCTAACTTTTCTTCAAATAAAGATCTACTGCTAATGTTTTCTCCCAGCCAATCTAAAATGTTTTGTTGGTAAAAAGTAGCAGAGCCAATAATCAGACAATTGTTAATATTAGCCGCCCCAATTAGTTCGGCATTATAGAGCGATCGCGGTTCGATGCCACCATCGGGAATAATAACTAGGACGTTCGCATCTGACTTTCTCATTGCTTCTATATAGGGCTTGATATAGGTGGAAAAATCTTGGTGAAGATGACCGCAATTTTCTAACAGTTGAATACTTGAGGAATATTGCAGTTTTTGATAGAGTGCGTCTCTATAAGATTGGCTATAGATACTACTTTCGTTGTAGAGGATTGCCAATTTTTGTAATTCTTGAGTTCTATCGGTCAGATATCTAGCTAGATGTTGGGTGGCGATGCGATCGGGTGTTGTTAGTCTAAAGAAATAATCTCGCTCTGCTAAAGTAGATAGGCGATCTGAAGTGCTACTAGGATTGATTAAAACTAAACCTTTTTCAGCATAAGCTCTAACCGCTTTTTCAGTCATCTCACTAGAGTAGTGACCGATGACAGCAATTATTTTTAACTCTTGGGCGCTCGCTGCCAATTTTTCTGCTGTTTGATTCACTGGCTCGGTTAAATTATTATCTTCATTAACTATTAAAATTTGCAGACATATTCTGCGGCTGCGAGCAGTTAGACTACTTAAGTGAGATTGAAGAGCGATCGCCTTTTTTAGTATCTCACCATTGCTTAAACCGTCTACAGCCTCTAGATTGGCTTGCAATTGAATTTGAGATATCCCTCGCAGCAGTTCTTTAGCAACAATTCCATGGTTATGAGAAATTGGCACTACTACAGCGATCGCATAAATTTCTACTCCTTTTTTGAGCAACTCGTCTCGATCGCGATCGAGCCAGCAATTTAGTAACCCAATTAGTAATTCAGGATTTTCTAGCTTTGTTTTTTCTCTTTCCTCCTCCCACGCTAGGATAAAATTCTCAAATGCTAGATGGTAATTTCCTAATTCAAACAATTTTGTTGCCGTCCTTATAGTTAAACTATTAGAACTATTATTAAGTAAAGTTTTTTCTCCATGACTAATGCCTAAAGCAAAATTGTTGCGGTTAATGGGTCGGGAATCTAGTCTATAACGATCTAATAAAAAAATAATAATCTTTGCCCAGTTACCACTGATACGATCGATTTCTACATTCATCAAATTGGCAATTAGCGGGTAAATATCCTTAGACAATTTAGGTCTGATTTCATTAGTTGCTTTTCGGTTAATTTTTTCGATAAATTCAGCCGAATTAGCGATCCTATCAACCTCCCGATCGACTTGTTGCTCAGAAAATTTATGTTGCCCATGCGATAATTGTTGGCGAACCTCGTTTAAACACCTTTTTTTGGCAATTTCTTGGGGTTTATATCCGAGCAGCGATTCACAGATTAGTTGTTGTTTATCAGAGTCATTTTGAATTTGAAGATCGGCAAAAAAACGATCGAGATCGATGTTTAATCGAGCGATAACTGTTTGGCAAACCTTACACATCGTTAGCATCTCTAAAAATCAATTACCTGAATCCACGAACCGATCGCTACACCACTTACCCATATAACTATGCTTTACTTAGAGCGATCGCGCTACTATGCTCGTGGCAAAATTTTTACCACGAGCGTGGTTAATCTACTTGGCAAAATTACTTAGAATCGCCAATTAAGGACGCTTTTTATTCAACACTTTTGTATGAAATCATCTTTCACTCCAGTACAAATTAGAGAACTTTGTCGTCTGGGACAATTTACTAGTTCCACAGCCGGAGTAGCTGCTGGATTCGTCCAAGCTAATTTAGTAGTTCTGCCACAGTCTTTAGCCTTTGACTTTCTCCTATTCTGTCAAAGAAATCCCAAACCTTGTCCCGTACTTGAGGTTACAGATCCAGGAAGTCCCGAACCTCGATCGATCGCACCAGGCGCAGATCTGAGAACCGATTTACCCCGTTACCAGGTCTTCTCTAATGGCAAACTGGTAGAAGAAACCACAGATATCAGACAATTCTGGCGCGACGATCTTGTAGCTTTTTTAATTGGCTGTTCGTTCACATTTGAAACAGCTATGCTAAAAGCGGGTTTACCAGTGCGACATATTGAGGAAGGTAAAAATGTGCCCATGTATCGGACAAACATCCCCTGTTTGCCCGCAGGATGTTTCTCAGGAGAGATGGTAGTTTCTATGCGACCTCTTTCGCCCCCAGCAGCGATTCAAGCCGTGCAGATTACTAGCCGCTACTCTAAAACTCATGGTACTCCCATACACCTGGGAGATCCGGCAGCGATCGGCATTCAAAACATAGATTGTCCTGATTTTGGGGATGCAGTTACTATTGGCGAGCAAGAGATTCCCGTGTTTTGGGCGTGCGGTGTTACTACTCAAATCGCACTGTTTCATGCCAAGCCAGAACTGGCAATTACCCACGCACCAGGACATATGTTTGTCGCCGATCTTAAAGATGAGTTACTGGCTGTTTGACTGGCTCCACTTGGGGAGCGATTTGTGAATATTGACCCGATTTTTTGGAGAAATCGCCACTATATCGGTAAAAGTTCCACCTCGATCGACAAAGAATTTCCCAGACACGACTGCTTATTCTGTTAAATAATTACTCTAAATGTCAAATTAATCCTGGGCGCAACTTCTCGCCTAACTTTGGGAACTTGATGCTGCCAAAATTGTTGAGTTTTGCCGCCCATAATTAACAGATCTCCATCGCCTAAATTTAACTCAACTTTGAGAGCGCGATCGTTTTTACGGCGAAATATAAAACGTCTGGTTGCACCGAAACTGACAGAAGCAATAATTGAGTTTTCGCCCAATTCTCGTTCGTCATCGCTATGCCACCCCATACTGTCGCTACCATGGCGATATAAATTGAGTAAAACGGCATTGAATTTGACTCCAGCCACAGGTTCGATTTTTGATTTGATTTCTAATAAAACTGGAGTCCATAGAAGTGGCTGTCTGGTTACGCCTGAATAACAATAGGATCGCTCTCCGTAATAAGCCGTCAATCGAGGTTCGAGCAGATATTTGCCAAATAACTTTATTCGGTTTTGTTGCCAACTTATACTATTGTTTAATGCCGTAAATAATTGCTGACTGTGTTGTCGATCGAAAAAAGCGCGATAGAAAATGACATTACCATCCTTCATACTCAATATCTCGCGATCGACATTCTCTTTATTTGATTTAGAGGTAATACTATCTTGATGCTGTCCCACAGCGATCGCTCTCAATAATATCGATTTATAAAAAGTTAAATCTTGGCGTATAATCTGTTAAATATACCAGCTTTCCCTATCGCGCAAATTGCGAATTGAAAATTGAAAATTGCGAATTTAATATGACTCTTAAGGCAGTTCTGTTTGACTTTAACGGCACGATTATCAATGACGAACCAATCCATCAACAACTGATCGAGCAAATTCTGCTGGAAGAAAATTTACGTCCTCAGCCAGAGGAAGACCGCAAAATCTGCTTGGGTAGGAGCGATCGCACCGCGTTAAAAGAGTTACTTACCCGTCGAGGCCGGTTTGTCACCGATGAGTATTTAAATAAAATCGTCGCCAAAAAAGCCATAACCTATCGCAGTCAAATCGAAAAGCTAGAAAAACTGCCGATTTATCCAGATATCGCCGATTTTATCTTTAAATTGCAGGCATCTCAACTCTTAATGGCTGTGGTCAGCGGGGCCTTGCGATCGGAGATCGAAATGGTATTAAATCGGGCTGGACTGAGGCAGTATTTTGAGTTCGTCATCGCTGGTGACGATCTGATGGCTAGCAAACCAGAACCAGATGGATATCTGTTGGCAGTAGAGCGATTGAAGGAGTTATATCCCGACCTTCAGATCGAGGCGGCTGATTGTTTGGCAATTGAAGATACTCCCGCTGGCATTAGAGCCGCGCAGCAAGCCGGAATGCAAGTAGTAGGAGTCCCCAACACCTACCCGTTTCATTTTATCCAACGCCAAGCTGACTGGGCTGTAGATTATCTTTGTGACTTGGAGATCGATCGCGTACAGCAAGTTTACGCTGGAACTACAGTATCGAGCTAATGCCGCCGAGTACCGATCGCGATAGAATAGTTAACAAATGAGTTGGGTAAATTCCTAGCTCGGCATTTCCGCGAGGGGAATTAGCTCAGTTGGTAGAGCGCTGCGATCGCACCGCAGAGGTCAGGGATTCGAGTTCCCTATTCTCCATAACTCTCAAACCCTTTACCAGAAAGGGTTTTGTCGTTTCTAGTTTTGACCGCGATCGGCTTTTCTATCTTGATATAGCAACTCGTGAGTCATCTACCGTCAACACCCAAAGATAGTGGGGCGATCGATCGTAAAAGGCGATCGCTAAAGCTTGTAGAGTTTGATGTATAGAAGGCGATCGCATCCTTAAGATCTGGTAAACCTGGCGTTCCTGTATGGTTCGATCGGATTCATCAGTGGTTAGCCAGTAAAATGGGAAATAAGTAGAATTGCGCTTTTACCCCAAAATACCGTTTGATTCTAATCAACTATTTAATTTAGATATTGATAAGCGAGAAGAGTAAATACAGCAGAAAAATTGCACTTAACAGGTAAAATAATTGCTAGAGTATAAAATTATTTTTTTTAATCAAATAGGAACAGTTGCTTTATGGGATCAAAACTAGAAGAGGCATTTCAAGACGATCAAGATAAATCTGCTGAGAAAATAGCTAAAGAAATCTTTACAACTTTAATTCAGGCAAATCAGTATGTTGGCGAAGTCTATTCGATTGGCTATGAAACTGCATTAGTACAGATACACGATCTACATCGCCAGCAAGTTGGCGGTATTCCTAGTTTAAGTTTTCTAATTGCAACCCGTATCAATCCAGAAGAATCTACTGACTACAAAACTGAAGATGCATCCGTATTACTTTTGCGCGTTATGGATGCTGCTGCACTTCCAAATGCGGTTGAAGCCGAACGGGTTCGAGTTGAAGCAGCACAAAGAGCGAGTCGAGAAGATACACATACACACTGGGATAGTCAAGGTATGATGGACTTTCAAACACATCATTTACTATCCTATGCTGGTGTTAGATGTAAAGTTGTTGGTACATTTTTTTTAGATCGCGCTTCTGATAGCGAAGCGCCTGATACCTTGGTTTTACGTTTTGGCAGTGATATTTCTAATTATTATCCTAATAGAGGTTTAAAAGTTTACAAGCCGAATAACAAAGCTTTATCGCTTATAGTCAATTATCGAGATCCAGATCGTGAACGACAACGAACTAGTCAATCAGTTATAGTTGGAAAAATTCGGTATGCATCAACTAATCGTTCATTTCAGGGAGTATCAGATGTAGGCGTTGAGCTTCTGCCAGAAGATTTGCTTGGACAAAAAACTGCATTGTTTGGCATGACTCGAACTGGTAAGTCTAATACTACCAAAATTATTTTACAGTCGGTATTTAAATTGAGATTTGCAGATAAACACCCGCATCGTATTGGTCAAATAGTTTTCGATCCCAATGGGGAATATGCAAATGAAAATGAACAAGATATCAATCAGCAGAAAAATCCTTCGGCGATAAAGAATGTATGGAAATCTGATTTTTCTGGTAAAGAAGAAGATGTTGTAACATATGGAATCTTAGCGCATCCTAACGATCCGAAGCGTAAGTTAATGCTTTTAAATTTCTTTGCTGACGGTAATCTTCAAATTGGCAAAGAAATTATTGATGCAACTTTAGTAGCAGATGGATCGAAGTATATTCAAAATTTTCGACAAGTAGTTTTTGAGCGTCCTGACGAAAACGATCGGAGTGCAATGACAAGATATAAGCGTCGTGTACTAGTTTACCGAGCTTTACTTAAAAAAGCAGATTTTCAACCTCCTCAAACCCTTCAACCAGATATTAAAAACTTATTTAATAAAGAACTGATAACAAACTTACAAACAAGTGCAGAAACTGCTGAAAATGCTAATTATGAGTCGGCTGCTAAAATTCTTCAGAAGGAAACGCCCACATGGTCGGAGTTGGCAACCGCATTCGAGTATCTTTATAGTTTCATGATAGATAAAGATAGTAGTTATCAAAAATTTGAAAACTGGTATATTACAGAACGCCCCAGAGCATCTGGAGACCCTTGGGCAGATGAAGATTTGAAGAAACTCTTAGAAATGTTTGTGCGACCTAACGGTTCTAGACAAATTGGTAAAGTTCGCAATCAGCACACCAGTACCACAACCACTGATTACGCAGTAGAGATATATCAACACTTGAAAGATGGAAAATTAGTCATTATTGACCAATCAAGTGGTGAACCTGAAATTAATAAATCATCAGCAGAAAGATTAATGTGGCACATTTTTCGAGAAAATCAGAGCCTCTTTCGCAAAGGCGAGAAAAATATACCTGAGATTATCGTCTATCTAGAAGAAGCTCATAACCTTTTGCCAGCAGGTACAGATATGGATTTAAAAGATGTCTGGGTACGAACTGCCAAAGAGGGAGCAAAATATCATATTGGTATGGTGTACGCTACTCAAGAGGTTAGCAGCATTCAAAGAAATATTCTCAAGAATACAGCCAATTGGTTTATCGGACATCTGAACAATACTGATGAAACAAGAGAACTTCGCAAATACTATGATTTTGAGGATTTTGAATCATCAATACGTCGCGCACAAGATAAAGGTTTTCTTCGTGTTAAAACATTAAGTAATCTTTTTGTAATACCAGTACAAATTCAGAAATTTGAGGTATAGCCAGTGCCATACGAAGGAGAATTTGCCCAATACCAACCCTTGCGCCGTCTTGTAGAAAGCGACCGCGTTCAAAAATTACTTGGAAGTTACAAAGTAAAAACTTCATCTGAAAATACAAGCTCTTTAAAAATACTCCAACCATTACAGATTCATCCTGGTAGCTGGATACCAGAATTATTAATAGCGATAGATGGTAGTCATGCAGAAGTAGATATAAAAAATGGTTTTCCTGGGGCAGAAGCTTCTTATGTGACAGTAGCTTCCGTGATTTTAGATGTTGCTAAGATGCAAAAGCTCGATCGGCAGCGTCCTGTTAACCCTAAAGAATTTAAAACTATAGAGCAAGCCGAGTCCATCGATTGTGCTTTGCCGGGTTGTAATGTAGTTTGTGAAGGCGAAAGGTCCGCCAAAGATTCATTGAGGAAATCAATATTTGAT
This sequence comes from Cyanosarcina radialis HA8281-LM2, assembly GCA_019359615.1. Lineage (GTDB taxonomy): Bacteria > Cyanobacteriota > Cyanobacteriia > Cyanobacteriales > CCAP-1448 > Cyanosarcina > Cyanosarcina radialis. The sequence goes on along the minus strand of JAHHHA010000003.1, from coordinate 279,522 downwards.
GTTTTGAGTTCAGTAAAAATGTCAGAAGATGGAGAGTCTTTACTCGATACTTATGAGTCTCTCTTAGCTTATAAACCTATTACCGATAGAACTCAAAAATGTCCTTATGAAGATTGTCCACAGAATAACGATTATTTACGAGGGAATGGTAAGTATACTTGCTCGTGTAACTTATCACGTTCTTTATATTCTACTGATGCTTTACGTATACACGAAAGAATGAATCCAGCAGGTACAAATGGTGCTATATTTGGTGAAATAATGCAAGTTTGGGAACGAGTATGGATGGTACATATTTTAAGAACATTAGAGGCAAAGAAATGGCTTTCTAGCTTACGTAGATTGGCAATTGTCATTGATGGTCAATTAGCAGTGTTTGGACAACCAGCATGGATTAGCCAAGCTATATATCAGGAACTATGCCGAATTAATTCGGTAGCAAAACAATTTACAGAAGGAAAGGATATTCTTCTCGTTGGCGTGGAAAAAACTGGAACTTTTGTAGAACATTTTGAAGATTTGGATAGAAAGGAAGATGGAGGATTCGGAAACTTTCCGCCTCAATCAGTAGGGTTATTAACAGATTCATACATTAAACAAAATATTATTTTTTCTGATAGTACAAGACCCTACGGTGATGCTACCTACTTTGGCCGCAAGTTTTTTTATAAAACTAAATGCGGGGCGCGTATCGTAGCTACTTTACCTTTTCTTTCTCCTGAGCATAGAGATTTAACTCAAGCCACTCAATTTCATTATCCACGTCTTGCAGATGCAGTTGGGCTTTTAGATAGATTGGTCTCTTCTCGTTTTCCTAATGCTTTAGTTCCGCTAGTTTCAGCAAATGCAGAAGCCGCTATTCCTCTCCGTCTTGGTAATAAAGTTTTAGAAAATCTGGCAAAAGAACTTATGGCGGAAAATGGAAAATGATGCATGAAGTTAGTAACCAGCTTAGCTTGAGTTCAGCTATAGGTAGATGGTCTGGTTTAGGTCCGTACTACGCTATGTTTCCTAAAGAATTTGCATTTCATGTGGTTGAAAACTATTCAAAACCTGGAGATGTAATCATCGATCCATTTGCAGGTCGTGCATCAAGTGTTTATGCAGCAGCAGCAATGAATCGCTCAGGGTTAGGCATAGAAATTAATCCTGTTGGGTGGCTTTATGGCTTTGTAAAGTTGAAGCCTGCACTAAAAGTTAATGTCACAAAACGTCTTAAACAACTTGCAGATGTGGCTAATTCTATCGAGCAGCAAGAGATAGATGATTTGCCTGAGTTTTTTCAGTTTTGTTATTCGCTAAATGTATTACGCTACTTATTAGCTGTTCGCAAGGAACTTAACTGGAAGTGCAGCATAGTTGATGCAACACTCATGGCTATAATACTAGTTCATTTACATGGAAGGAGAGAACAATCACTGTCAAATCAGATGCGCCAAGGGAAATCAATGAGTCCTGATTATTCTATAAACTGGTGGAAAAGAAAACACCTAACACCTCCAGAAATAGATCCGGTAGAGTTTCTATTACGGCGAATAGAATGGCGTTATGCTAAAGGAAGTCCTAATTTAGAAGGTGGTAGAGTCATACTGGGTGATAGTACGTCTTTAGTTGATACATTAACTAAAAAAGTTGTTTGCGGCACTCAAAAACCTTTTAATCTTCTGTTTACATCTCCTCCATACTACAAACTTACTAATTATCATTACGATCAGTGGTTGCGTCTTTGGATGCTTGGTGGTTCCAATAAGCCTATCTGGATTAGCGATAAGTGGCAAAATAAATTTGAATCAAAAACTGCATATCGAGAGTTATTACAACAAGTATTCAGTAAATGTGCTGATATTATGGATAGTAAAGCAATTGTATATGTTAGAACTGATGCCAGGGAGTTTACGAAACAAACTACCTTAGAGGTTTTGCGTGAAGTCTTCCCGACAAAATCTCTTGAAGTAGTAACACAACCCTATAAAAAGAAAACTCAAACCGCTTTGTTTGGAGACAAATCAAAAAAACCAGGTGAAGTTGATATTATCATGCAACCTTGAAATAGTTAGGGATTTGCAACTTAATACCCTACCAATTATTTGACTACCTCTTCGAGCAACCAATCCTGTGGCTGGTATTTTATTTCCGCGCAAGTCCCTTAGTGTCTCAACTTCGTTCTAGAATAAAGCGATCGCACCCTTGTCAGTTGTCCGCCCAAGGATTACGGTTTAAAAATCAAGTTATTAGCGATACGTGCTAACGCACAGGCTAACGCCAACGCAGTCGCTTGAATAGCAGGGCGTAGATGGGGACTATCTAGCCTCATTACTTGGTTGGAGGGACAATCTAATCCATTTTGAGCGTGTTCGTACAGGGCGGTCGCAAAGCGTGCCGGAGGCATTCTCGCCAACCCAGCCAGAGCAAGGTGGAAAAAGTGTCAATTACGATCGAGAGTGAAATCGGCTAACGAAGGTAGGCACAGACTTTTCTAAGAGATTGAGGAGCGAGTCAACAGACATCGGTGGGTTCCTCAACCCGCTCGCCTGAGTCTGGAGGACTTCAAGCATGGACTCAGGAAACAAGTCGTACAGGTAAGTCAAGAATTGGTCTGCACTCTGAGCTTCAACTCGAAATTGCCCCAGAGATTCGGCGGGAAAGTGCTTGAGGTTGTCGGTGACAATTACCTGAGCTTTGGCAAGTAAAGCTGCTGCTAACACGTGGCGATCGCCAGGATGGTTATCCATGCAGGGAATCAGGCGTTCCGTTACCTCTACCGTAGCCTCTGGAAAAGCCAGCTTCATTTGTCTTTCCAGGCGATCCGCTTGCGGCCCGGTAATTTGTCCGTTGGCTACCAGATTGCGAATCGCTCCATCTAAAATCGACTGCGACCAATACACCCGATACAGCCCAGCTTCCGCCGCTGACAGCAGGGTGTCTCTGAGGTACATCGGGTAAAGTACGCAAGAGTCGAGGATGACAGGAAATACAGCCACCATCGTCTATGAGTTGTTCTCGGACATTGGAGTTTCTGGGGCGTAGAAGCCTAATTCTTGGCTCAAAGCCGTTAGTTCGCTCAAAGCCTGACGGCGCTGCATATCTCTCTGCTGCTTGTACGCCATCAAGTCTTCAAACCGGATGCGTCGGTGAGTTCCTACCTTAATGTAGGGAATCTGCCCCTGCTCCAATAGGGAATATAGGTAAGGGCGCGAGACGTTGAGTAAATCCGCCGCTTCTTGACTGCTGAGGTAGCGATCGTAAGGAACTAGCTTCATTGCCCGCCCTGCTGCCATCTGGTGAATTACCTGGCGCAGAATTTGATAAACCGAGTCTGGAATCTCGATCTCTTCTCCATCGCTCCCCACCAGCTTCGGGTGAGCTTGAGCCAGCACGACCTCTAAGCGTTGGATCGCTTGCGCGTCTGGTTCCGGGACAAAGACAGAATCGGGAAGTTCGATCGACTTATTCATGGCAAATCTCAGGTGAGGGCAAACAATGCCACTTTTAAGATAACTGTAATAAGTGTAACAAGTGTAATAAAAGAGTAGAATTATTAAAGATCGATACGCGCTCCGCGCAGGCAAGCGATCGCTCCAGCTTCAAAAATGAAGAGGAAGAGCGATAATTAAAAGAACATCTCCCTCAAACTCCTTCCACAAGCTGCATAGTTGGCAAAAATCGTGGCGATCGCCTAAAAAATGCCCTACAATTAATAGGTTTTGAGGACAAACTGGCTGAAATTACCTCTAGATAATGGTTTCATCTACTAAAGAAACGGGAACGCCTCGCCGATTGTTGGTCACGGGTGGTGCGGGATTTATCGGCTCGAATTTTGTCCATTATTGGTGCGATCGCTACCCTGAAGATCGAGTGGTAGTATTAGACGCGCTTACCTATGCCGGAAATCGAGCCAATCTCGCAGCCCTAGAAAATCGAGAGAATTTTCAGTTCGTTTCAGGAAATATCTGCGATCGCGCTTTAATCGATCGACTGTTAGCCACAGAAAATATCGACACCGTTGCCCACTTTGCCGCTGAATCTCACGTCGATCGATCTATATTAACTCCAGATGCCTTCGTGCAAACTAACGTAGTTGGCACGTTTACCCTGTTAGAAGCCTTCCGGCAACGTTGGGAATCGGTTCTCAAACCGTCGAACGAATCGCACGCCCTATTTCTCCACGTTTCTACTGATGAAGTTTACGGCTCTCTGTCAGCCACCGATCCAGCTTTTACCGAAACCACTTCCTATACTCCCAACAGCCCCTACTCGGCCTCGAAAGCTGGCAGCGATCATCTAGTTAGGGCTTACCATCATACCTATGGCGTGCCGACAATTATTACCAATTGCTCTAATAATTACGGCCCTTATCAATTTCCCGAAAAGCTAATTCCCCTGATGTGCATCAATATGTTGCTGGGGAAACCATTGCCCGTTTATGGAGACGGACAAAACGTTAGAGATTGGCTCTATGTTGTCGATCATTGTACGGCTTTAGATGTAGTAATTCATCAAAGCCAGCCGGGGGAAACGTATAATGTCGGCGGCAACAATGAAGTTAAAAATATCGATCTGGTGCAGATGCTTTGCCAGTTAATGGATGAATTAGCCCCTCAATTACCAGTGCATCCAGCTAACAAATTAATTACTTTTGTCAAAGATCGCCCCGGACACGATCGACGTTATGCGATCGATGCCACTAAAATCAAAACTCAGTTAGGTTGGACTCCTTCGGTTACTGTCGAGCAGGGATTGCGAAAAACAGTCGAATGGTATCTCGATCGCCGCGACTGGTGGAAACCCTTATTATCTGAAGAATACCAAAATTATTACCGACAAAATTACGATATCTAAGCTGCTCTGACATTTAAAACATATAATTGCATTAATCGTTTTTTGTCAGCGATCGGCAGAAGTATTGTGATACCAAATCCGGTTTCCAAAACCGTCTTTCTCTCAAGGAGCCTCCGGCTCCCCTCTCCCAACTCCCCCTTTACCAAGGGGGGACACAGGGGGGGTAGGAGAGGGGTTGGGGGTGAGGGCAGCAATGGATGGTATGAGAACCGGATTTGGTATGATTTGGGTTCGTTGGGTTTCCTGCCGTCAACCCAACCTACAGCTTGTCGATCCGGTAGATTTGGTAGCGTGCGTTAGACGGCGATAACCTTTGCTCTAATTTGAATTCAATAATCCGTCGTAACGCACCGTTTGAGCTACATTTGTTAGCCTGAAAAGAAGCTAGAGACGCAATATCTTGCACGTTTAGGTGAATTTGGAGGATGTCTTTATGCAACCAGAACAACGTCAACGAGCCATAAAGTCCTTTAAAGAATTTTTGACTTCACCGTTAGAAGAACGCTTGCAAAGACATCAGCATTTAGCGCCAGAAACTAATGCTTTGCATCTGTTTCAATCTGTTGCTAGTACGGTTCCAGCTTATCGAGATTTATTAACTAAACAGGGCATCGATCCTGCCGCCATCCAAACTTTTGCTGATTTTCAAAAACTACCCCTAATTACCAAAGAAAACTACTTGCGGCATTATTCTTTACCCCAATTGTGCCGCGATGGAAAATTGGAAACCTGCGATGCGATCGCGGTTTCTTCTGGTTCCACGGGTAAACCTACATTTTGGCCGCGTTTTTTTACTGACGAACTGCAAATTGCCACCCGTTTCGAGCAAATATTTCACGATAGTTTTGCTGCTGATGAGGGTCGAACGTTAGCTGTAATTTGTTTTACATTAGGTACTTGGGTAGGAGGAATTTACACCCTTAATTGCTGTCGCTACCTGGCTAGTAAAGGCTATCCCATTACAGTTGTCGCTCCTGGCAATAATAAAGAAGAAATCTTTCGAGTTATCCAAGAAGTTGGTGAAGAGTTTGAACGGGTAGTTTTGTTGGGATATCCCCCATTTATTAAAGATGTTATCGATAGTGGTATTGCTCGCGATATAGATTGGCAAAAATATCGAATTAAAATGGTATTTGCTGGTGAAGTTTTTAGTGAAGAATGGCGCAGCTTGGTGGGCGAAAGAGTCGGTTTGACTAACCCATGTTACGATTCTGCTTCTCTCTACGGCACTGCTGATGCCGGGGTTTTAGGAAATGAAACGCCCCTGAGTATTTGCATTCGTCGCTTTTTAGCTAACAATCCCGATGCTGCTCGCGCTTTATTTAGAGAATCGCGGCTGCCAACTTTAGTGCAATACGATCCTCTCAGTCGCTTCTTTGAAGTGCATGAAGGAACGCTGCTATTTTCGGGAGACAATGGCATTCCTTTAGTGCGCTATCACATCTCGGATAACGGCGGCATTATTTCTTGTCAAGATTTGCTACAATTTTTAGCTGGATGGGGTTTCAATCCTCTAGATAGTTTGACAGATAAAGGTGGAAGAGGAATTCATTCTCTACCTTTTGTCTATGTCTTCGGACGATCTCATTTTACTGTTTCTTATTTCGGTGCTAATATCTATCCAGAAAACGTGACTGTAGGGTTAGAGGAGCCAGTAATTAGAGAGTGGGTAACGGGCAAATTTGTCTTGCAAGTTAAGGAAGATGCCGCTCGCAATAACTACTTGTCTGTAGTAGTAGAATTAGCCCCAGAAGTAGCAGAAAATGAAGAGATGAAACCTGCGATCGCCTCAGCAATTCTAGCTCAATTACTCCGACTCAATAGCGAATTCGCTAACTACGTCCCCCCGGAATATCAAACGCCACAAGTAACGCTAACTCCGACTGGAGATCCAGAGTATTTCCCCGTAGGAGTCAAGCATCGCTACACTCGTAAGCCAATATGAGTTCGGAAGAAAGGAATTCGGAATTGTAGAGATTTGTGTATTGTTGGCGATCGCTCTAGAGCATCGATAAAGACTCTTTCAGGCTAAACTCAGCCACAAATTATTTCAGCTATTAGCCGGGGGTTCAAAACCCCCGGCTAATAGCTCAAGTCCATTGAAATGGACTAATGAACTAAATTACCCAGAGATCGGCAGTCCTCTGAGCGAGGACTTTCGCTTTGAGAGGTGGGGTTTTGAACCCCTGTCGGACAAAGCTCTTGACCGTTAACTTGACACCAATGCAAGGCCTTGCGCCCCTACCAAGGAATTTACACGTAGCAGGTATTTAGCGAAGCGGAATTTCATCAACAATCTGCCACGCTCGCCCTGCCTGTCGAAAATATCGTTTATCTCTTATGGAAGACGTAATCGCGATCGCTTTTGATTAGGGTAGTATAATTGCTTTCCGAAGCCATTTATTCGCTTCCAATCATTTACGGAAAAGGTAGATATATGACAACTTATGTATTTCGCTCCTTGAAGGGGATCGCCAAAAGGTTGACCGCGTTGCTAATTATGTTGGTAATGCTTTTAGGTTTTACTCCAACAGCAGCGATCGCAGTATCTTCTCATCCTGAAACATTTATTTCGGCTGACGACACCAAATTCGTCTCTGATGAGAAAGCCAACGAGATGAAGGAACAACGCCGGGAGTGGCAAAGCCGAGTTTCGTCATCGCATGATGCTCGCAACGACAAATCCAACTCGTCAGGCAAAACTCCGAAAGAGAAGCTCAATCTGGACGAAATTACAGATAACCATACACCTGAAAGATAATCTTTTATCTCGCTTGCGACTTGTAATAGCGATCGTCCACCCAATCGTTTAGAGGCTGCCGCTGGCGCATATCTAGACGATCGATCGACTTATTCACTTTTCCAGAGCGCCGACGACTTCTCGACGGTGGGGTGACTGTCACTTCTGGCGTTCTCAAACCTGGTTCTCGCCGCAGGTTTGGGGCTGAATTCATCCTTGGGGAAGCATTGCTGGCAGTAGGTGAACGTAGGGGTGTAGCGGGGTTGCGCCTGGGAGTAACTGGAGTTTTGCTCTTTGTCTTCACTTCTCGATGCCCGCTGGTAGCCATAGCGGTCGCAAGGGGGGGTTTTGATTTTTGCACCGCTTTCGATTCTTGACGCGCTGTGCGGCGAGAAACTGGCGAATTAAGACTAGACTTCTTCCCCGCAGTAATTGGCTTGAGAAGGCGACGGCGAGAGCGTTGCGTGGTTTGCTGGAGTCGGAAATAAGCTAAACCCGAACCACCAAGAAGCCCCAAAGCGATCGCTCCATACAACCAAGGTGGTTTACCCTTATCGCTGCTAACTTCGCCGATCTCGATCGGGCTAGTTGCAATTATGGGGCTGGGTGCAATTATCGGGTCGGTTTCTGCAATCGGATCGGTTTGTGCAATTTTGAGTGGTTCTTCAAAAGTTGTAGCTGCGATCGATGTCTCCTCTGCCTGATAGAGTTCTCCGCCAGGATTTATCAGTCCCTTAGCGGCGGTAGTAGCTATTAACAATAGCAAAACCCATACTCCTGCTAACAGCAGCAGGGGATGCTTGAGTAGCATGAATCGGGCAGCAGCTAGGGGCAAGCCCATTCTGAGGTTATTAGCTTTTTTGACCATCACAGCCCTCTTAAAGAAGAATACAGGAGTTCAGGAGTTCAAAAGTTCAGGATGCTCTCGAACTCCTTTCAAGAAAAAACCGCAGGACAGGAGAAGATAAAAACTGCCTGTCACATCAAATCTGCTTAATTAGTCATAGTTATGCAGTGCGTAAGTCCTGCGGACGACCTGACGGTACGCGGAGCGTGCGCGTTAGCGCCAACGTCCTAGCTCGCAAGCGAGATTATGATGTAGCGAGCAAGATGCTCGCACAACTGGTGATTGCAGGTGTTTCGATCGAATTTGAGATCGAAACCATAATGGCGGACTACCAGTTTGCAGTAAATCTCGGCTCAAATCTTTGGTTTGTTTAGCCGCCTTATAACATAGGTAAATTTGGCAAAAAATTCAACCCAGTTCGGAAGATATCTATAAAGAAAAGATTAAAGATTACCTAAATCGCTCAAAAACCCAGTTGGTTCAGCAGCCGATCGAGATCGAAGTGCTGAGACATCAGTTTATTGATATATTGCACTTTAATCGGTTCGTGGACGCGGACGTTACCGAAAGCATGGTCGATAATTTCTACGGTAGTCAGCGTATCCATATCGACTGACAGCACGGGAATCTCTAAATCTTCAGCCCGACTGAGAATAAAAGGTTGAGGCGGCAAATGGCCGGTGAGGATCAAACACTGAGTTGAAGTTTCTAAAGCTGCCAGTTGAATCTCGGTGCGATCGCCTCCCGTCACCACTGCCATGTTGTTGCCCTTGCGAAAATACTCTAGGGCCGAACTGACATTCATCGCGCCAATGGTCAAGCTTTCCACCATCAAATCTAAGCGATCGGAGCGACAGAGTACCTCTGCCTGGAGTTGTTTTACTAGTTCTTGGACGCTGACGCTTCGCAGCAGAGCGCTTCTAGGGAGCATTCCCAACACGGGAATCCCGTGTTTTTCCAAAAACGGCCGGATTACAGCATCGGTCGTTTCCATTTGAGAGGCAGGAATATCGTTAATTAAAACCCCGATTAAATACTTACCTAGTTGCTGTTTAGCCGATAGCAGCGAGTCTATCAGCGACACCGAGTTAAATCTAGCAACCACTAATACTGCTGCTTCTAAAACCTCAGCTACTTGCAGCAAAGATAGATCGAACAATAGACCCTCTGACAGGGTTCCCGGTCCTTCTAATAAAACTAAATCTCCGCTTGGTTGCTGGAGGTACTCTTTTAAAGCCTGACGATAATCGGTAGTATCTTCTCCCCGCAAGCGTTTCTCTATAGTTGCTTCGTCGAGAGACAACAGAGGCGATCGCACTCGATTCTCTGCTAAGTCAAACACCTCAGTTAAGAAGTGTACGTCCTCCTCGCTGCCTTGAGGTTGCTTGACGTTAAAACAGGTGCCCAAAGGTTTGCCGTAGGCAATATCTAACCCTTTGGCTAGCAGTTGGTGGATGATGCCCAAGATCGTCGCTGACTTACCGCTATAAGCTTCTGTCGAGCCAACGATCGAATACTTAGCGGATTTTGCCATGCCCTCATTCCTCATTTATTAGATTTCCGAACTTAGCATATTTCCGCAGAGAAGGGGAGAGTGGGAGCAGGGGAGGCAGGGGAGGCAGGGGAAGCAGGGGGAAATTAACTACTCACCACTGACAACTGACATTCTGAACTCCTGAACTCCTTTAAGATTGTGTTTGCTCGCTAATGCGTAGCAGCTTGCGATAGAAGGGTTGGGGAAAATCGACAGCTTGCGATCGCTTGTAAGCATTAATCACGTCGATTAGGTAATTGACCAACTCCGAGTTTTGCAAGGTGACTTGGTAACTCAATTCCGCCTGACCGTTAAACTGAATGCGGCAACAGGTTAAATCTAATGGCAGTCGAGACACGGGCCAGGTAGCTACAAAAGTAATGCTATCGCTACCTTCGATTTGCCTTTGACCTTCTAAATATCCTTTTTTATAAAGACTTAGCGCTTTAGGTAAAATTTCCCTAGTCGCGGGAGGGTAGAAAGGCGCGTAGAGGTTAATATCCTCTCGGTCGGCTGGTTCTAGTTTTTCAATTAATTCGCTAGACATGAACGATACAATAATTCTCTTCTTCGTGAGTCAACGTCAGGCAAACTCTCTCATACTAGCGATCTTATCCAAAATTACTACAGATTGAAGAGTTCTTAGGAGTTGACTGTGGGTTTACTATAACTGAAGAATGACTAGAAAAGATACCTAACAAAAATCTATGGCTCCTCTGGTTGCGAATTACTACCTAACCTATCGCTGCAATGCTCGCTGTCATTTTTGTAACATTTGGGCGCTAGAACCACCTGAAGAAGCTGACTTTACCACTATTCAACACAACCTCAAAGATTTGCGCCGTTTAGGTGTGAGGTATGTCGATTTTACGGGTGGCGAACCGCTGCTGCGCTCCGACGTGGGGCAAATTTATACCGAAGCCAAGCGGCAGGGGTTTATGACTAGCATGACTACCAATACTATCCTTTACCCCAAAAAGGCGAAGGAAATGCAGGGGCTAGTTGACTTTTTGAATTTTTCTCTAGACGGCCCTGACTCGGAAAGTCACGATCGCTCGCGGGGCGTACAGATTTTTGATACTTTGGTCGAGTCGGTAGAACTTGCCCATGCTCTCGGAGAACATCCAGTTCTGAACCATACCGTCACTGCCCAAAATTTCGATCGGATCGACGAAGTGGGCGAATTAGCCCGCAGGCTGAAGGCACGAGCTTGGCTCAACCCAGCTTTCACCGCTCACGAACACTACAACTCCGACAAAAATCCTACTCCTCAGATGATAGCGGCGATCGAATCGGCCGCCAGGAAGTACAGAGAAATCGGCTACAACAAAGCAGCCTTGGCATTTATTCAAGATGGCGGCAACGATATCAAAAATCCACGCTGTAAAGCCGTAGATGCAGTAATTGCGATTTCTCCCGACGATAAATTGCTCCTACCTTGCTATCACTTCGCTCAATCTGGAGTTGCGATCGACGGCAAACTTTACGAACTCTATCGCCAGTCGGAGGAAGTAGAAAAATATCGCCAATCTCAAGGAAAGCTATCAGTATGCGAAGGATGTACGGTATGGTGTTATTTGATACCCAGCTTTTTTATGGGGATCGATAAATACTGGTGGCTCAATCAAGTGACCTATGCCGGAGAATTCCTGGCCAGAAAAAGATTCTTACAGCGAGTTGGATGAGATCGAAACTTTGCTAGATGACGATCTGCAAAGCGATCTTTTCCAAGGGCTAGAAGGGCGCAGGCGGAAAGCAGCCGTAGTTTTAGCCATGGTTTGGAGCGGCACGATCGCCCTACATTCCTTTTCTTGGGGAATTTGGGTAGTCTTGGGGCTGACGGGGATGTTTTGCCTGCACACGATTCGGCTGCTCTTCGCTCGTCCGCTACCAGTCCCAGAACCTCTATCGGGGGAAAATCTATCCGAGTATCCCTACGTATCGCTGTTGGTAGCAGCCAAAAATGAAGAAGCAGTCATCGGCAATTTAGTCAAGATGCTGTGTAATTTAGATTACCCCGCCGAGCGATACGAACTTTGGGTAATCGACGATCGCAGTACGGATCGCACGCCTGCATTATTAGAGCGACTGGCTGGGGAATACCAACAGCTTCGAGTTTTGCATCGCTCGGCCGGGGCCACAGGGGGCAAGTCAGGTGCTTTAAATCAAGCTTTGCCGCTGACGCGAGGAGAGATTATCGCGGTCTTTGATGCCGATGCCAGGGTGACTCCAGATTTACTCCGTCGCATCGTGCCCTGTTTTAATCAAGAGCGGGTAGGAGCGGTGCAAGTCCAAAAAGCCGTAGTCAATCCCACTGCCAATTTTTGGATTGAGGGGCAAATAGCCGAAATGGCCCTCGACACTCATTTGCAACGGCATCGGGTGGGTATTGGGGGTATAGGAGAACTGCGAGGTAACGGTCAGTTCGTCCGCCGTTCGGCGCTAAAGCGCTGCGGTGGCTGGAATGAAGAGACGATTACCGACGATCTAGATTTAACTATTCGCTTGCACCTCGATGGCTGGGATATCCAAATTCTGGAAGAACCAGTAGTTGGAGAAGAAGGCGTAACTACGGCTTTAGCCTTATGGCATCAGCGCAATCGCTGGGCAGAAGGGGGATATCAGCGATATCTAGACTACTGGCGGCCGATTCTTCGCCATCGTTTGGGAACCCGAAAGACGATCGATTTATTCTTCTCCTTCGTATTGATCCAGTATCTGTTGCCAACAGCGGTCGTCCCCGACTTTTTGATGGCTTTAGTCCGTCACCGACCGCCCATACTCGCGCCCTTAACTGGCTGCGGTTTTGCTTTATCCTTTGCCACCATGTTCGTAGGGTTGCGCCGCAGTCAGAAAAACGACAAACCGTTCGCAGTTTTACTCCAAGCCATCAAAGGCATGGTTTATATGGTTCATTGGTTTGTAGTCATCGCTAGCACCACGGCCCGGATGTCGATCCGTCCCAAGCAACTCAAATGGGTAAAAACCGTGCATCAAGGCAACGATGAAGTATTGTTAGAAAGCGAAAGCTAGTACCGCTGCGCGGAAGTCAAAAGTCAAAAGTCAAAAGTCAGTAGTATAGAATCGCTCTCTTCCCTCTCTCCCCCCTCTCCCCTCCCCGCGTCTTCCCTCTCCTCTTAACAAGATTTGTCTATCTGACATCAGTGCTGCTATTGTGGTTAGCGATCGCTAGAACAACTTCTTTTTGGCATGACTATTTTAGATTCGCGAGGGCGTTTATTTGGCAAGGTGAGCATTTTAGATATCGGTGCTGCCTTGGTGATTTTGTTAGTTGTTGCTGGGATCTTCTTGCTGCCCGGCCCTTCTGGAACTTCTATAGCTCAAATCGGCTCGACTAAAAGTGTCGAGGTTGAGGGGGTTGTCAGAGGTTTGAGCGTGCGAGATCCTGACGTTTTGATCGGTCAATTCATCAAGGAAAAGAAGACCAAGATTAACGTGCGCAACCAAGAGTACAGTCAGATTGAAATTAAATCTGTCAAGAGGTTGGAAGAATTAGTCACCGTGCCCCAACCAGATGGTACGGTTAAAGCCTTACCAGATCCCAGGCCGTATGACTATGGGGCTGATATGCTCATCACCTTAGTCGGCCAGGGAAGAATAACCGATAAGGGGCCTGTCCTCGGTAACAATCCGGTCAAAATCGGCACGGTGCTAGAGCTAGAAGGCTCGAATTACAACTTCAAAATCAGCATTATTGACGTTAAAGTCGAGTAATTCCCCAAGATTTACCCATTAACCAGCCCTCACCCCCCAACCCCTCTCCCAATCTTGGGAGAGGGGAGCCGGAGGCTCGTTGAGGGAAAGAGGGTTTTGGAAACCGGACTTGGTATCAATCCTGTTAGCTGAAAACAGACACCGCCAGAGCTACAGGCTGGGCAGGAGTCATGAAGAAAAAGCAATCGATGCCCGATGCCCGATGCCCGTTTATTTAGACACCGCCAATTGCTTTCCGGCTGGCTGGGTGCTTTCTGTGACTAGTTGACGGAAGAGATCGCCCTCGATCGTTTCTTTTTCTAACAACAGTTCGACCAAGGTATCTACCAAGTCTCGGTGTTCTTGGATTAACTCGCGAGCGATATCGTAACAATGTTGCACGATCGATCGCACTCGATCGTCAATGCGAGAGGCAATTTCTTCGGAGTATTCCGAACGAGCCTGCCAATCTCGTCCTAAAAACACTTCTCCGCTATCGCTTTCCAAAGAAACGGGACCTAGATCGGACATCCCAAACCGAGTCACCATCATTCTCGCTAAGTAAGTTACCTTCTCTAGATCGTTTCCTGCCCCAGTGGTAATCTCAGCGTCGCCAAAAATGATTTCTTCGGCTGCCCGTCCGCCTAGCAAACCGCTAATCCGCGCCAACAATTGGCCCCGACTGACTAAGCCTTGTTCTTCATCTGGGGTAAACCAGGTTAACCCTTGAGCTTGCCCTCTGGGAATTAACGTGACTTTTTGTACCGGATCGTGGGCTGGGATTAGCGTTCCCACCAAGGCATGACCGATTTCGTGATAGGCAATCAGGCGCTTGCTCTTGCCATCGACTAACGGCGTGCCCTCCATTCCGGCTACAACTCGATCGACTGCATCGTTAATTTCTAGCATCCCGATCGCTTCTTTGCGCCGTCTGGCAGTTAAGATCGCGGCTTCGTTGAGCAGGTTAGCTAAGTCAGCCCCAGTAAATCCTGGAGTGCGGCGGGCGATGGCTTCTAATGAGACTTCTGGCTCTAGTTTTTTGTTGCGGGCGTGGACTTCTAAGATCCCCAAGCGACCCTTAATGTCGGGGACATCCACCATAATCTGGCGATCGAACCGTCCCGGTCTTAATAGGGCAGAATCTAGCACGTCAGGACGGTTGGTGGCGGCGATGATGATAATTCCGGTATTACCTTCAAACCCGTCCATTTCGGTTAACAATTGGTTGAGGGTTTGTTCCCGCTCGTCGTTACCGCCGCCGATTCCTGCTCCCCGCTGCCGTCCGACTGCATCGATTTCATCGATAAAGATCAAGCATGGGGCGTTTTCTTTGGCTTTCTTGAACAGATCTCTGACTCTAGAAGCCCCCACCCCGACGAACATTTCCACGAATTCCGAACCGGAGATACTGAAGAAGGGAACTCCGGCTTCGCCAGATATAGCTTTAGCCAGTAAGGTTTTCCCCGTTCCTGGTGAGCCGACTAGCAGCACGCCTTTAGGAATCCGAGCGCCGACGGCAGTAAATTTTTCTGGTTGTTTGAGGAAAGTAACAACTTCTTGGAGTTCTTCTTTAGCTTCTTCGATCCCAGCTACGTCCTCAAATTTAATTCCAGTGCTGGCTTGCATTTGGAAGCGAGCGCGAGATTTCCCAAAATTCAATGCTTGCCCAGAAGCGTTAGTAGAGCGCCGCAGCAGTGCCACCAGTCCGGCTAATAATAAGAAGACTAAAAGTAAGTTAATCGCAAGTCCTAGAGCCGCCCGGCGATCGGCACCTGCTTCTACTTGAAGTTCTACTTTTTGCGTACTTTTTGGATCGCGGTTGTGGTCGTTGATAGTCTTAATTAGCTCTGGATTTTGATCCAAAAGAATTACTTCTTGCGGAGCGTTTGGTTTGTCTTTGGTTGTTACCTTGGCAATTTTGTTGACGGGATCGATTTCAACTTTGGTAACTTGGTTTCCCCTAATATTTCTTAAAAGTTGACCGTAGGTAAGAGGGTTTTGTTCTCCGGTTGCCAAGGCAGGTCCTCCTAGCAGCAGCCCCTGAAGCAGTATCGCGCTAGCTATCTGCCAGAATTTTCGCGGTTTGCTTGCAGATCTCGAATGGCTTTTTGCCGATCGATGCGAACCCGGCGATCGATCTGCCAACTTGGGGGAAGAATTTTCTTCCGAATCTCGATCCAGCGATACTTTCCTTAAGGAACTGTTATTCATGCGAAT
The DNA here is from genome assembly GCA_019359615.1 of Cyanosarcina radialis HA8281-LM2. Classification (GTDB taxonomy): domain Bacteria; phylum Cyanobacteriota; class Cyanobacteriia; order Cyanobacteriales; family CCAP-1448; genus Cyanosarcina; species Cyanosarcina radialis. The sequence continues at coordinate 263,631 of JAHHHA010000003.1, read as the reverse complement.
TTTCTTTGCCTGCTGCTCTAACTCAACTCTTTATCGGCTAGATGGAGCTTAGTCTTTGGTATCAAAACCATCTAACTCGATCTAAATTCTAGTTTAACTATACTTAAAGAAAGATTGAGATAGAAAAAGGCATTGGTCATGAGGCATAGGGCATGGGGCATGGGGCATGGGAATAGCCCTCAGCTAGTTTATTGACTCGCCTGCTTAGGTGGCAAGGGTATAGGTTGTCTCGCTGGTGTGGCAGAATCGATAGCTTTGAACCCCAATTAACAATTGCGAATTGTGAACTGCGAATTGTGAATTGTTTTGGTCAATTACTGCGCCAACTTTGGTAGCGATAGAAAGCGTAGGTATCAAATAAGGCTCCGACAAAGCTCCAGGTCAAGCCGATAACTAAGATTCCTTCCCAAGGACAACCGTTGCCAAAAGTAGCTAAAAAATGCAAAACTTGGGCGATCGCAGTTTGACCGATTATCTCTATTCCAGGCAGATAGCTGGCCACAGAGAGACTTGTTAGCAATCCTGCTACCAATAAAGTGGGAGCCAAAAAGCTCATAACTATTGCTAGCACTAAGGAACGCAGGAAATTAGGGAACGTTATCACTATTGCAATGCTACTGTTTCAATGACAGTGCGGCTACCAAATTGGCTATCCTTCACAATAGACGCGATCGCTCTTGACAAACGAATATGTCAGAAATCTTAAAAAATAATTAAAAATCTTGTTGAACCTCTGTAAACAAATCTCAGGAAGGGGAGAGGAGGGAGAGAGAGGTAAAATCACCAATGCTCCATCCCCTATGCCTTATGCCTTATCCCCCCATTCATAATTCATAATTCACAATTCATCATTCATCCGTGACGTTTTTTTAAGCTTGAGCTACTCTTAACAATTAGAAACCTTTCCGCGATCTGTGAAGGTGAGCGAATTTTTAGGCAATTATGGAGACCTATTTTGTTCGGGATTCGGCTTCAATCCAGCCAGCAGCAGAGAATGTAACTGCTCTCAAGCAAGTGCTGGAAACGATCGATGCCGAAAGTTGTCCGCGATCGTTTAACTTTCATATGCACACGCTTTGCTCGGACGGACAATTAGCTCCAGAGCTTCTGATCGAGCAAGCGATCGATATCGGACTTAAAGGGCTAGCCATCACAGATCACCATAGCGTCTTGGGCTACTACGCTGCCCAACGTTGGTTGGAGTGGCTAGAAAGCACTGGGAGAGGTAAGGTATCTCCTTCATCAGAGACAGCACTTCAACTTTGGACGGGGGTAGAAATTACTGCCGACCTTTTAGATACCGAAGTCCATATCTTGGGTTATGCTTTCGATCCCGAACATCCCGCGCTGCAAAGATATTTACAAGGCCATAGACCTAAAGGTAAAGACGCTAAGGCTGGAAATGCGATCGCGGCTTTACATGAAGCTGGAGGATTAGCGGTTCTGGCTCATCCGGCTCGCTATCGCCTTTCGGCTCAAGAACTGATTCCAGGGGCGGCCGAGTTAGGGATTGATGGAGTAGAAACCTACTACGCTTACCATAACCCTAACCCTTGGCAACCGAGTCCCAAACAAACCCAACAAGTTAAAAGTCTCGGTAATGCTTACGGACTGCTAAATACCTGCGGTACCGATACCCATGGATTGAACTTGCTGATGCGGATTTAAAAACTGTTTTATCCCTCTCCTACCCCCCCCTGTGTCCCCCCTTGGTAAGGGGGGAGTCGGGAGAGGGACGAAAGACTCTAACCGCCTGAATTGGTCATGGAGAATTGCTGGCGACTGAACTGGAAACTGGCTTGACTCCGGCTCCCCTTCTCCCCAGGGAGAAGGGGTTGGGGGATGAGGGCCAACTGCGTTTAGCAAAGCTCTGGGGGCTTATGTATACACGGTAGCCTCCCAGGAGAGGGGCTGGGGGTGAGGTCGAGAGGGGAAGGATAAACGGTAAATCTTCCCCTTTCTAGAAGAGGTTCGACAGCTATTTTGCCGTCACTATATATGGTGAAGGAATGGTAGCGAGATTGCCATCGCTGGCCATGGCCTGATAGATAAAAGCAGCTACTTCAGCGCGGGTAGCGCCTTTATTCGGTTTGAGCAGCTTAACGTTGGGATAGTTAACTACCAAGTTCTTCTCAGTTGCAGCCGCTACTATGATGCGAAAACTACTGGGGATGGTAGCAGCATCGCGGTAGACTTGCAAAATGGTTTCTGGCGAGCCATCAGGAGAATACTGCAATCCTCTGGTGAGGGCAACTATAACCCCCAGGCGAGAAATTTTTTGGTTGGGATTGATCTCTTTATTAGGACCAACCTCAAAAAAGCCTCTCTGATAAGCATCCAACAGATATGAATGCTCCCATCGCTCCGGCTTGATGTCAGCAAAATCTATGACTGGACGAATAATTGGTTTCTTGTTGAATGCCAGAGCGATCAAGGCAGAGAACTCGCCCCGCGTCATCGGATCGTCAGGGCGAAAGCGACCTTTATTACCTTTAATGATGTCTCTTTGAACCAGTTCGGCAATGAAATCTCTAGCCCAGTAGTTATCTGGAACATCGGTAAATTCTAGCTTGATTTTGCGAGGGCTAGTTGCCTGCGGTCTGGAGGTTTGGCGCTGGTTGGCTGCCGTTCTGGTGGGGGTACTAGAGTTGGTTCTCGCTGTGGTCGTGTTACTAGGACTGGGCTTGACAGTTGGGGTTCTAGTGGCGTTACTAGAGTTGGCTTGGGTAGTGGTGTTGCTGGGACTGGGTTTTACAGTTGGAGTTCTAGCAGGGTTACTAGAGTTGGCCTGACTGGTGGTATTGCTAGGACTGGGTTTGACCGCTGGCGATGGCTGGGGTCTTTCGCTGCGCGGGCTAACTCCCTGTGGTTGGGGAATTCTCACCAATCGCAAGGGCATCTGAGCGGGATTGGGGTTCGGCAAGGGGGCATCTGGTGTAGTTATTTGAGGCGTGGTGGCTGGAGGCCGAGCAGCCGGGGAGGAGGAAGAAGGTTGAGAGGCAATACTTGGTGGTGGCGAAGTCGTCGCTGGAGATGGACTGGCTTGAGTTGACAGTCTGGGGGTAGTTTGAGCGTTTTTAATCTGACTGGCGGCTGCATCTAACTTAACGGCACTTCCAGAAAGGTTGGTGCGATAAACCAAGCGTTGTTCGCCGCCGCTGACGACCATTTTCCACCCTGGAACTGTGGCTTGGGCGCAACTGGTTCCGGCCGTTTCTAAGCCCAAGCAACTATCGGGCCAAGTTTCTTGTTTGACTTCAACAATGTTGAGTTCTGATTGGGGGATGCCCGTGCGATCGCTTGCATCTTTGAGTACGGCTTTACCGACCGCTTGTATGGCCTCTATTGGGTTAGAAGCTTGAGCCAGTAAAACTTGCTGTCCAGTTCTATCGGCCAGACCTGCTGAGTTCGAGGTAGAGGTGCTGGCCGTCAAAGGTAAGGGATTGGCGATCGCGATGCTGGTAGTAGCTAGCAGGCTACCTAGTAAGGCAAGAGAATTATGGTTCATAGCTCTGTGTCACCTCGACACTGAATAACTAAATAACTGCTTAAGACGCTAGAAGCGTATCTATGTTTCTTAGTTCGTCCTCGATATGCCAGAGAACTTTACCACAGAAACTAAAAGTTGAAAAAAACTTAACAATAAAGATCGCGATCGACATAGTTTCCCCAGCCAGATAGACTAAATCTGAGAAAAACGCGATCGCCAACCAAAGCAGAAAATCACCAGAGGAACTCGATCGAGGCTTTAGTCAAAGCTGTTGTTGCTTTATCTTTAAGGAAACAATTATAATTTCAACTAGATTTCAGGCAGCTTGTTATGAATTGTCAAACCTCTTTTTTAAGTCTCATCTGTGGTACGGCGATCGCCATCTCTATAGTTTCCCCATCTAGCTCTAACCCCGCCCCTTCTGTCGAACAGAAATTACTCGGAACTTGGCAAGCGACGGTCCGAGAAATACGGGGAACTTTTGTATTTGCACCTGACAACCAATTATTTCTCATTGAGGGAGATTCACCTGCCATCCCAGTGAAATATCAAATTAATACACAAACCAAACCAATGCAATTAGATCTAACTCATCGTCAAGAAAAAGTATTGACCATTTTTGAATTAACTGATGATAACAAATTACGCATAGAACTTGAAGAGGTAGCACCTGGAAAGACCAGGCCAAAAAGTTTTTCTTCTGAGTCAGTAGTATTTCAAAAAGTTTCTGATTCTACATCATTGCCTCCTGATACGCGAGTACAAAGAGATGAGGATATTTATGAAGATGAAGCTAAATATGACATGAGGGGAATTAACAAAGCTCAAACAATTTATCGGAAGAAAAATAGCACCTTTGGTGACAGCTTAGAACGAATAGGGTTAAGCATTCTCAGCGGTTCGGGAAATGCAAGCGAAACTAACAATAATTATTCTTACAAATTGGTAGTGACAGAAACAGAAAAAACGATGGCAACAGGCATAGCTAAAATCGATGGATTGAAAAGTTATGTCGGCATTGTTTATCGATATAAAAATTCGCAAGGTAAATTTGTCATGAGTTCGGTAGTTTGTGAAAGCAACGAACCTACTAAAACTGTACCAAAACCTCAGTTAGAAGTGATACCTAAAGCACCACCAACTTGTCCTTCTGGATATTCTGAAGTTCAGTTTTAATCTCTGCTTGAGTAGCTTTTGCCTTGAGATCGAGATTTTATAATTGGGGGAAACGATCGCGAACTATCAAACATCTGTTTTTACTGGGATTGGAAAGATAGCGATCGCCATTTCTATAATTTCTCTATCTGGTCGCGATCGATTCACATCTAAAGAAAACAAAATACCTATTTCGTATTAATCAGGAAAATTATCATGAGCTACCAAACACCGTTCTTAAGTTTAATGGGAAGTATGGCGATCGCCGTCTCTATAGTTTCCCTACCTGGCTATACCCAAACTCCATCTGCTGAAAAGCAATTACTCGGAACTTGGGAAACAACGATCGAAGAACAACAAATAAAATTTGTATTCACACCTGACAATCAATTATTTATGATTCCTAGCGATCGACGGGCAAAAGTATTTATCCTGAAATATCAGCTTAATACTCAAACTAAACCGATGCAACTAGATGTAATTCACGGTCGGCAAAAAGTGTTGACGATTTTTGAGTTTACAGACAATAACAAACTCCGCGTAGAAACTGATAACTTGGCCCCCGGCAAACCCAGACCAACTGCTTTTTCTCCTGAATCTAGAATATTTAATAAGGTTTCTAATTCCACAGTTTTGCCTGCTAACGTCCGGGTAGAAAAACCTCAATTTCAGTCTTAACTTCGCACTAGATTTGGTTGAAAAGACTACCTCGATCGTCAAACAAGATTTAGAAACCCAATTAAAACTCTTTGTTGATGTTGGGTTTCGCTACCGTTCAACCCAACCAACAGCCTGGAAGCTAGACCTGGTTGAGAATCGGTATAATAGAACTTTAAGAAACTTAACAATAACGATCGTGACTAGCGGCCAGATGATAACTACAAGCACCTGGGAAAGACTGAAGTGGACTTGGCAAGGACATCAGATTGAATACACGGTTAAGGGAACTGGCCGACCATTGTTGCTAATTCATGGTTTTGGCGCATCTATCGGACACTGGCGGCAGAATATTCCGGCGCTAGCTGCTAGCGGCTACCAGGTATGGGCGATAGATTTACTAGGATTTGGCGGTTCCGCGAAGCCACCATTGAAATACAGTTTCGATTTGTGGCAACAATTGGTGAAGGATTTTTGGGAATTCCACATTCAAGAACCAACCGTATTCATCGGCAACTCGATTGGGGCATTACTGAGTTTAATCGTAGTAGCCGACCATCCAGAAATAGCAGCGGGGGCAGTTTTGATTAACTGTGCTGGGGGATTGAGCCATCGCCCTCGCGAACTCAATCTACCTGTGAGATTGATGATGAATGGATTTAAGCGATTGGTGACTTCTAATTTATTCGGTCCGATTGTATTCGATCGCATTCGCCAGAAAGAGCGCATCCGCCGGACTCTACTCCAGGTTTATCGTCACCAGGAAGCCGTGACCGACGAGCTAGTGGATTTAATTTACGCTCCTTCCTGCGATCCTGGCGCTCACAAAGTGTTTGCCTCGATTATCTCTGCACCTCCCGGTCGCGGTATTGCCGAGCTATTGCCCGACGTGAAGCGACCCCTTTTAGTTCTGTGGGGAGCAGCAGATCCTTGGATGCCCGTAAGTGCAGAAAACATCTTCCAAGAATTGAACGCCAAAGGTCAACCTGTGGAATTTGTGGCTATCCCCAATACGGGGCATTGTCCTCACGACGAACGCCCAGATCTGGTAAATCCCATCATTCTAAATTGGCTCGATCGACTTTAATGCTAATGGGAATCGTGGATTAAAGGAATAGACATCTCCTAAGATCGAGGGCAGGCTTTCCTGCCTACCCTACAAGAATTGTTGGAGATGTCTAATATTTAATAACAAAGTCTTAACCACCCCATTTGCTCGATCGAGTACGACAAATTGCAGGTTTCAAACACCTAAGCCTGTTCGTCGATATTTGGACTTCAGTTCGAGCGCAGCACAAAAGCTGTTGAGGCTATTTAGTAAAGCATTGTAGTAAGAATAAGCATCATCGCGTTCGTTCTGAAGATGGGCATACAAGGCCAATTCTGGCTCCGATACTAGAGGCTGTTTCGGAATATCTAAGCCCGCTGCGGTTAAGCGTACAGAGGCGATCGCGATTAATAGCGACCCGATCGTATTATTTTTACCATGACGAAGATCTTCGAGCCCAGGTAAGATTAACTCCGCTCCTGGCAATTCATTTAGCTCCATTATCTATCCCTCTGGTGATGTCCTTTCACAACGCTCAATGCCAGTAAGTTTCTCTAATTTAGCAGATCGCTTTTGGTTCGAGGGCATTGAGGGCTAATGCTCGACTGCTTATGGAAGTTATTGCCTACACTTACAGCGATCCTTTGCTCGAACCAGCACCAGATGAGAATATTTGGGACTGTGAAGTCGATCGCAATTAATAGTGACTCGATCGTCTTACTCGCGCGAGCAAGACGATCGCACTACTCGGTAAAATGGAGACAACCAAAGCAGCTTGCAGGCACCCTTATGAACCTAACAACTGGCTTGCTTACTCGTATTACCCAAACCCCCGGCCAGTGTGGTGGTCGTCCCTGCATTCGAGGAATGCGAATTCGAGTCACCGATATTTTGGAAATGTTAGCTGAAAACGTTAGCGTAACTGAAATACTAGAAGATTTCCCCGATTTGGAACTGGCAGATATTCAAGCTTGCCTGCTCTTCGCCGCACGCCGCACAGACTTTACTAGACTGACGGCATGAAGATTTGGGTTGATGCTCAACTACCTCCAACACTAGCAAATTGGCTGACAAATAACTTTGGCTTAGAATCTACGGTGTGCCCTAATGCAAGACAGTTTATGCAAGTTATTGCCTACACTTACAGCGATCCTTTGTTTGAGCCATCACCAGATGAGAATATTTGGGGCTGTGAAGTCGATCGCATTTATCGAGATTTAGGCGATCGATCGCAACTGCAAGAGTTAATTCTCGACTGTCAAACTGAATCACCAAATCGCCTATTAATCCGCCGCTGGGAAGAATTGGGAGATTCGCTCCCAGAGGTGAGCGATCGCTTGCATTTACTCCAATCTTTAGGAATTGAAGTAGTCACTACTGAGGCAGAACCATTAAGTTCCCTGGAAGTGCTGCAACAGATGCAGCAGCACCAGCACAGCCGCTCAATTCGCGCCGGACACGCCCGCAATCGCCTTCAAGGCACGCCGCCGCCGGGGAGAGCGCCCTACGGTTACAAGCGAGGCAAGGAACGTTACATCCTCGATCGCACCGCTGCACCCGCAGTTAAAGACTTTTTTGAACAATTTTTGCTCTACGGTTGCTTGCGGCGGGCAGTCGGTTACATAGAGAAGAAATACAACAAAAAAATTTCGGTTTCTACCGGACAGCGTTGGCTGACTAACCCCGTCTATCGAGGCGATACGGGTTATCAAAATGGAGATGTGATTGCCGATACCCACGCGGCGATTGTTTCTAGGGAAGAAGGGGCCCAGATCGATCGCCTGCTAGGGCGCAATCGCCGATTCTCGCCGCGCAGTGCCAGCGCCCCCCGTTCCCTAGCAGGATTGGTGGTTTGCGGAGAGTGTAATTCTCCCATGACGATAACTCGCGCTAGCAGCCATCGCCAACAGCACGAGTATCTCTATCTCCGCCCCACTAAATGTCTGCAAAAACCAAAGTGTCAGGGCATTCCTTACGATCGAGTATTACAACAAACCATTCAAAGCATTTGTCACGATTTACCCCAAGAAGTAGCTCGCTTGAATTCAATCGCTCAAACTGCCAAGCCAGGATTACCTTATCAAGACTTGGCGCGAGTGCTTAGCGATCGAGTAATTCAAAAACAAAACATTCTAGAGCAATTACCAAGCTTAACCGCTAGTGGGATTTTAGATGCAGAAACTTCACAATTACGGGCTTACAAATTAAAGACTGAAATTGCCAAATTGCAAGCTCAAATAGCCACTTTACCGCCTGTTAATTTACAACTTGTGGCTCAAACAGTTTCGCTGCCACAATTTTGGTTGGATTTATCAGAATCCGAACGGCGATTTTACTTTCGAGAGTTTTTGCGTCAAATTAATATTATGAGAGACGGGCAATCTTGGGAAATCAAACTAATTTTTATTTTTAACCCAATTTAAAAATCCGACCCAGCTAGCCACAGCTTTTCGGAGCTAGAGCGAAACTGAGCCGATTTATAACCGATTACAACAGTTTTTACACAATTTTGATTTAAATGGTTATATTTGTCGATCGAATTTCCTCAATCTTACCAACCCGATCGATTATGTCACCGGAGAACTGCTATATAAAATAAGAACTGCTATATAAACCATTGGCGGTAAAAACTTGCTTGGCAAGACATATGGGAGAACACAAAAGAATAGGCATTTTAACTAGCGGTGGCGACTGTGCTGGACTCAATGCTGTAATTAGGGCAGTAGTCCATCGTGCGGTTGGCACTTACGATTGGGAAGTGATGGGCATCTGTCGCTCTACCGTAGGCTTGATGTCTCGCCCCGTGCAAGCGCTCTATCTAGATATCGATCGAGTAGATACGACGCTAACTATGGGCGGCACGATTTTAGGAACGACCAACAAAGGCAACCCCTTTGCCTTCCCCATGGCTGACGGTTCTCTGAGCGATCGCTCGGACGAAATTATTGAGGGCTACCACCAACTCGGCCTCGATGCTTTGATTGGGGTCGGTGGAGACGGAAGTTTGGCAATTCTGCGGCGCATTGCCCAGCAAGGAAAGATTAATTTAATCGGCATCCCCAAAACGATCGATAATGACGTAGGCATCACCGAAAGATCGATCGGATTCGATACGGCTGTCAACATTGCTACTGAAGCTCTCGATCGGTTGCATTTCACCGCTGCCAGTCACAGTCGGGTGATGATCCTGGAAGTGATGGGGCGCGATGCCGGACACATTGCCTTGAATGCTGGCATTGCTGGCGGCGCGGATATCATCTTGATTCCCGAAATCCCCTACCGATTAGACAATGTTTGTCGCAAAATCAAAGAACGTCAGGACCAGGGCAAAAACTTTTGCAGCGCGATCGTCTCCGAAGCAGTTTGCACTACCGAGGGCGAACTGATGAAGTATCAAGATCGCTTTGGCGAATGTCGCTTGGGTGGGATTGGGAATTACTTAGCCGAGGAAATTGCCACTACTAGTGGCGCAGAGACTAGAGTGACCGTTTTAGGACACGTACAGCGAGGCGGCATTCCTTCGCCCCTCGATCGCTTGCTCGGTTCGGCTTTTGGAGTGGCAGCAGTCGATCTAATTGCTAGCGAACAATACGATCGAATGGTGACTTGGCAAAATCGCGAAGTAGCGATCGTCCCTATTGCCGAAGCGATCGGTCAATATCGAGCCGTAGATCCCAACGATACTCTAGTGAAAACTGCTAGAGGATTGGGAATTTGTTTGGGAGATTGATGCCAAATCAATTCGCAATTGGCAGTTCGCAATTCACAATGCCGAGCGTGACGAAGGCATTTATTACAAATTGCGACTTAACAATTGTTTTGGTTATTTAGTAAAACAAATGACCATGAAGCTCCTCTCCTACAAAAATGCGGGAGATGAGCTTCTTTACTAGAACCTGTCGCGTTGGCCTCCACCACCATTACCGGGACGATCGTCGTCGCGAGGTCTAGCTTTGTTGACTTTGAGTTGACGACCCATCCATTGAGCGCCATCTAATTCTGTAATGGCCTTATCCTCTTGGTCGTCGGTTTGCATTTCGACAAAGCCAAAGCCGCGCATCCTTCCAGTCTCGCGATCTGTGGGTAAGACAACTCGTTTGACTGTACCGTAATCTTCAAAGACTGATTTCAAGTCTTCTTCGGTGGCCTGATAAGACAGGTTTCCAATGTAAATGGTCATGTGAATCAATAAGGCTGAACGATGAACAAAAGTTCAAACATCAGACATAAGTTAAGACTCTACGAACGCGATCGAGGTCTTGTCCGATCGATCTATGGCCAGCGATCGCGATCGAGAATCGTATGAGACGAATTTCTCAGTCTTTCACTTCGCCAAAGATCGGCATGAACTTCTAATTATGGTCTTATAATAGCCTACTCCTCTAAGTTTGAGTGTCACTTAGTTTACATCCTCAATTTGGTTAGAGGTTGCTAACTAACGGCTGGCTTAATCGATTTCAATCGATTGAGGTCCTTGGCTTTTGCCGTTGTCGCTACTCGTAGTTGGAGGTGTATATGTCGTACCTGTTTGCTTATGGAGCCAACTATTAACTGGTTCGTCTGCTAAGTTCAGTCGCAGCACTCCAGAAAAGAACCCACCAAAGAAAGCTAATGGTTGCTGGGTTATCTCTTTGACCAAGGGTGTTAATTCGCTGAGAAACATGATGTTTTCCAAGTGTGGTGTTTTACAGTCCGTGGAAGAGCGTCTTCCCATCAGGTGCATCGATCTAAGGAATTCTTCCCTAAGTAGAATCGATCTCCTTTCCTAATTCTAATGGTTCGACCTCATACCAGAGCGCAGGCGATCGGGCAAGTTCGACAGAGCTAAAAGAGCGGTTAGGTAGCTTCACCAGCTAACTCGCGAGCAGTTCGATATAACTGCTGGTCTATCCGAAAACCAGAAGCGATGAGGTCGTCCAAACAGGGGGTGACAGAAGAGAGCAAATCATTCCGCTTGGCTACCACCAATATACCCACTGTGCCAATGTAATTCAAACCATGCGATCGAGCTACTCTCCGTCCTCTGGCTTCATCAATTAGGAGCAACTGAGCTTCTCACTCGATCGTCAGGACGATTGCCTCGCTCTCCCCTCCAGTGCCCAATCCTCTATCGTGTAGGTGGCGATCAACGCCTTACGGCATCTAAGGTAACAGCACTACTTTAACTTAGTGCGCTTGCTGGTTTTTACCGTTCGTGATCAACGCCTTACGGCATCTAAGGTAACAGCACTCATCTTTGGTGCGGAACTTACTCACCGAGGGCAAGCGTGATCAACGCCTTACGGCATCTAAGGTAACAGCACCAGGGGCGATCGGCTTTCTCTTTTTTGCCTAATAAGTGATCAACGCCTTACGGCATCTAAGGTAACAGCACATCGTCTCTCTTCTCGCATGGCTTGTTTGGAACAAAGTGATCAACGCCTTACGGCATCTAAGGTAACAGCACTGCGATCGCCAAAACCCGCTCTCCATAACTGCTCTGAAACCATTTTACAAGCACCTCTATTTTTTTCGAGTCCAGAAAATACTTTTTTAACAAAATATATCTTGACTGCACCTGTAACAACGCTGGAGCGAGCCTTTTGAGAAATGCAAGTACCTCGGCGAGGAGAAAAAAGCCTGTATTACTTATTTCGTATGGCATAGAGATGACTTTGACTGGCAAATTCGATCGCACACTCGCAGGTGCTTGCTTTTTTTAGCACGGTCTTTTTGACTTTTGAGTTTTGACATTTGACTTGATTTGACCAACCGCTGCCCATTCCCGTCACAGCAACGGGGACGGAATTGTGCTAAAATTTTAAATATAACTGGCTATATTCAGGGAACAGCGCGGGGCTTAAAAGCCTTTTCTTTAATTTATCATCCTGTAGCTAGCAAATTCTATTGCTAACGGAGTTTTTTACCATATGACCGGGATTGTCCCCACGGATCTGCGTAACGAAATGTCCCGCTCTTACCTGGAATACGCCATGAGCGTAATTGTGGGCAGAGCGTTACCTGATGCCAGAGATGGTCTGAAACCAGTCCATCGCCGGATTCTCTACGCCATGCACGAGTTGGGGCTGACAGCAGATCGCCCGTTTCGGAAGTGCGCCCGCGTGGTGGGGGAAGTATTAGGAAAATATCACCCCCACGGAGATACAGCCGTCTACGATGCCCTGGTGCGGATGGCGCAAGACTTCTCCATGCGATCGCCCCTAATCAACGGCCACGGTAACTTCGGCTCGATCGACAACGATCCGCCCGCCGCCATGCGTTATACCGAGTGTCGCTTGCAATCGCTGACGACTAACGCCATGTTGCGGGATATCGAGCTAGAAACCGTCGATTTTGGCGATAACTTCGATGGCTCCCAGCAAGAACCCTTGGTATTGCCATCCCGGATTCCTCAGATATTGCTCAACGGCTCTTCTGGAATTGCCGTGGGCATGGCTACCAATATTCCCCCTCACAACTTGGGAGAAGTAATCGATGGCTTAGTGGCATTGATTCAAAATCCCGAAATCGGCGATCGCGAACTGATGCAATACATTCCCGGCCCGGATTTCCCGACAGGAGGGCAAATCCTGGGAACTGCCGCCATTAAAGAAGCGTACACCACTGGACGCGGTTCGATTACCATGCGGGGGGTCGCAGAAATCGAAACCATCGAACACCGAGGCCGTCCCGATCGAGAGGCCATTATTGTCACCGAGTTGCCCTATCAAACTAATAAAGCCGCCCTGATCGAAAAAATCGCCGAATTAGTCAACGACAAGCGACTAGAAGGAATTGCCGATATCAGGGATGAAAGCGATCGCGACGGGATGCGAATCGTCATCGAACTCAAGCGCGATGCCTATCCCCGCGTCGTCCTCAACAACCTGTACAAACAAACGCCGATTCAAGCCAACTTTGGGGCCAATATGCTGGCGTTGGTGAATGGAGAACCCCAACTCCTCACCATCAAGCAATTCCTCCAAGTATTTTTAGACTTCCGGATCGAGTGCATCACCCGGCGGACGCAATACGAACTCAGAAAAGCCCAAGAACGAGATCACCTGTTGCAAGGGTTGTTGATTGCCCTAGCTAACCTAGATAGGTTGATCGAACTGATCCGCCAAGCCGCCGACACGCCGACGGCGAAGCAAGGAATGATAGAAAATTACGGACTTTCGGAAGCGCAAGCCGATGCCATTTTGCAAATGCAACTGCGACGGCTGACAGCGTTGGAAGCCGAAAAAATCCGCTTAGAACACGAAGATTTGCAAGCTCAAATTGCTAACTTTCAAGACATCCTGGCCAACCGCTCTCGGATCTTAGAAATAATTCAAACCGAAGCCCAGGAAATCAAAACCGCCTACGCCACCCCAAGGCGGACGGCGATCGAACTGAGCGAAGGAGAACTGGAAGATACCGATCTGATTGCCAATGAAAAAGCCGTAATTCTCTTAACCGAGCAAGGCTACATCAAGCGGATGCCAGTTAGTTCTTTTGAAGCCCAAAGCCGCGCCACGCGGGGCAAAGCTGGCGCTCGGATGAAAGAAGACGACGGCGTAGAGCATTTCTTCACCTGTTGCGACCACGACAGTATTTTGTTCTTCGGCAACCGAGGCGTAGTTTATTGCCTCAAAGCCTACCAAATTCCAGCTAGCTCTCGTACTGCCAGGGGTACGCCGATCGTGCAATTGCTGCCGATTCCCCAACAAGAAAAAATCACCTCGATCGTCCCAGTAGCCGAATTCACCAGCGATGAATATCTGGTGATGCTTACCAGCGGCGGCTATATTAAGAAAACGGCACTAGCTGCCTTTAGCAGTATCCGTACCAACGGCTTAATTGCGATTTCCTTAGAAGAAGGGGACCAACTGCGGTGGGTGCGTAGGGCCAAAGAAGAAGATAGCATTATCATCGGTTCTAGGGCGGGAATGGCAATTCATTTTCGCACCGATCGCTCGCAATTGCGCCCGCTGGGTAGGGCGACGCGAGGAGTTAGATCTATGGCTTTGCGATCGGGTGACGAACTAATCAGCATGGACATTCTGCCATCTCAAATCGTCGATCGGATCGCTGAGGGTGCAGAAGAAGAGGTAGAGATAACAGAAGATCTGCCCGTGACTAATGGCGAAGGGCCTTGGGTGTTAGTCATTACTACCGGAGGATTGGGCAAGCGAGTACCAGTATCTCAATTCCGGTTGCAAAATCGCGCCGGGTTGGGAGTAATGGCGATTAAGTTCCGCAAAAAAGGAGATAAATTGGCTGCCCTCCACATCGTCAACCCTGACGACGAGTTAATGATCGTTACCAGTCGAGGAATTATCATTCGGCAGACCGTCAATGCCATTTCTCCGCAGTCGCGGATGGCAACGGGAGTGCGGGTGCAACGACTAGACGAAGATGATGCGATCGCTGCTGTCGCCTTAGTTCCCCCATCCAACGGCGAAGAAGGAGATATCGAAGCCGAAGAATAGATCGATCCAATTCGCAATTACCAGTCCGCAATTCGCAATTACGATCGGTGGAAGCTTGAAACTTACTAATGACAATTATCCAGTTGGATAGTTGCATTACGAACATTGCGAATTGCGAATTGACAGTTGTAGCTTATCATGGCTCTTCTACAGGGCGCACGATCGGGGGACTGGCTGGCTTTTCTGGTTGAAAAATTGCTTGCAGTCCTTGTTCTAAAGTGTTAGCCATCACGATCCGATTTTCGTAAGCCACTATCACCCTGATTAAAGTTGGTAGGCGATTCTGGGTAGATTCTAGGTAAAGAGGTTCGACGTAAAGCAAAGATCTCTCGATCGGAACTATTAGTAAGTTACCTTGAATCGCTCTCGAACCTTGCCGATTCCAAAGAGAAATTTGCTGCGAAATTACCGGATCTTGGTTGATGCGAGCTTCAATTTGTTCGGGTCCGTAAACCAGTTGTTGCTTCGGAAAAACGTATAGCAACAACTTACCGTAGTTTTCGGTATCCGATCGCGCTGCCAGCCAAGCAATTAAATTCGTCCTTTCTTTGGGGGTATATGGCAATAGCAAAATAAACTCTTCAAAGGGGACGGTTGGCAAGCTGGTAATTAGGTAATAAGGCTCGACCAAACGAGGTTTATCGCCGTAAACTTCGTTAGGGATTTGCCATCGATCTTCGCGGTTGTAAAACACTTGCGGATCGGTCATGTGATAATCCATCAACTGTTTTGCTTGCATCTTGAAAAAGTCTACCGGATAGCGGATGTGGCTGCGCAGGCTAGCTGGCATCTCACTTAGCGGTTTAAACAGATCGGGGAAGATTGCCGACCAAGTTTTAATCATCGGATCGCTGGAATCGGCGATATAGAAATTAACCGAACCGTTATAAGCATCGATGACGACTTTGACCGAGTTGCGGATGTAGTTCAATCCTTCATTGCCCACATCAGAATAAGGATAGCGATCGCTGGTGGTATAAGCATCGACAATCCAATACAAATAGCTCGGAGTTCTTTCCTTCTCTCCCTCTGCTGCTACTAGATAAGGATCGCTGTCGTATTGTAAAAAAGGAGCGATCGCTCGAATTCGTCGATCGATATTCCGCCGAAATAGGAGTTTGGTTTGAGGTTGCAATTCAGGAGTGATTAGCAGTCGCCAGTCGCGCAAGTAATTAGCAAATAGGGCCCGTCGCCAGAAGGGACCGAGGTTAACTCCTCCTGAGCCGTCGTAGGTGTTATAGACATTTTCCTCGCCGCTGGGATAGTCCAACTCCCGAACTTTGGTTCCCGTCATGACGTAGGTGTTAGTCATCTCGCCGTAATAAATCCGAGGCTGTCCGATGGGAATGCTGGCGCGGACGGCTTCGCTAGAAGTAGTTAGCGGCGTACCTTCAGTAATGCCAATATCTTTGACGAAATATTCTGGCAATCCCCCAGGGCCGACTCGATTTACCGGACTCATGGTAAAACCATAACCGTGGGTATAAATTAAAGAACGGTTCAACCAGGTTTGAGCCTGTTCGGGGACGGCGTTATAGTCTAGTTCTCTGGCGGCAATCAAAACTTGTTGCTGGCTCAAAGTCGGGGGTGTAGATTTCTCTTCGCCGACGAAGGTATAGCGATCGATATCGGCATCGGGAAATCGATAGTAAGGGCGAATTTGTTGGAGTTGGCGATTAGTTTCTAAGAGAGGTTCTCGATCCCACAGCCGAATATTGCGAACGGTCAACCTGTTAGCTTCTAAATCGGCTGCCGTCAGTTGTCCTTGAGGATTGAAAGGTTGAGTGTCAATGCGATCTAAAGCAAATGCTTGTCGAGTTAGAGCGATCGTGCGCTGAATATATGGTCGTTCGCGTTCTAATTCGTTGGGTTCGACGAGCAGCGATTGCACGATCGCAGGCAAAATCGAGGTAGTGGTAATAGCGATCGCTATGTAAAGTCCCAATCCATATACCAAGGGTTGAGAGAGCATATTACCCTTAGCGATCGGCCTTTTGCCCTCACCCCCGACCCCTCTCCCAGAATGGGGAGAGGGGAGCAAGACTTCGATTCCTTTTCTCGTTCTTGCTCCCTCTCTCGTTCTCCCCTCTTCTGCAAGGAGAGGGGGGATTTTTCCCCTTCTCCCAATGTTGAGAGAAGGGGTTAGGGGATGAGGGCCAGATGCCATGCGCCAGCCCAAATAGATCGCGATCGCCAAGCTCAATAGACTCAGCCCCGTGTAAGCTGGCAACTGCACGTTGATATCGGTATAGCTAGCGCCATAAGATACTCCGCGAGGTGAATACAGCAATTGGTAGCGACCGATCCAATAACTGAAACTCACCACCAGCATAAAAATACTGCCCAATCCAGTTAGATGGCGCTGTTGGGATGCTGAAAATCCGGGAAAGCGTCCCTCGCTGAGATTGCGTCCAGATAGTAAATAGCTTAAGGTAACGGCGGCGAAACCAAACCAGCACAAACCAATTAGCCAAAATTCCAGCAACTCCCAAACTGGGAGGGCAAATATATAAAAACTAATATCTCGACTGAATACAGGATCTTGTTGCTGAAACGGAGTGGCATAAAAGTATGGCAGTACCCTACCCCATTGGCGCGATATTACCAAACCAAACAGCACGCTCAACACCAGCGCGATCGCTCGTAACACTTGCTGAGGATAGATCGCTATAAGTGCGGCGATCCCCAACAGCAAGATCGAGAACCACACTTGAGAAACTACCTGTTGCATGAGATGCCAGATGGACTCTGGTGCGAACACCACTGGAGCAGATGTAGGATTAACCTGCCATTGGCTGACAGTCACCTGGCCGTAATGAATTACCAGCAAAGCGATCGACAAACTCAATCCCAGCGTCAAACCCAGCAACCACCGAAAACCTAAAGGCAAAAAAAAGTTCGGAGTTTGGGAAGTGTTAAGTGTGGAGTGTGGAGTGTTGAGTGAAGAATTCTCTCCCCTCTTCCCCTTCTTCGCCCTCTCGCCCTCTCGCCCTCCCTCCCTCTCGCTCTTCAACCACCTGGCCAAAGCCAAGTTACCCCAGAGATAGCTGGTACTGAGGGCAAACACTAAAGCAAATAAAACGACTTGGGCGATCGATCTCAGTCCAAATACTCGCAGGTAGTTAACTTCCTGAAACCATAGGATTTCACCGCCGATGCGGGTTAAGAGTTCCGCGATCGACCCCAACCCCAGCAGCACTAATAACGGCAGCCAGTAGCGCCTGGGAAATCGAGATTTCTGCGTTTTTGAAACAGGTATTTTATTGCTCTTCAGCCCGGTCATAATTTTTTCTGACAGATTTTACTGATGGTGATGCTATCGATCGACTCACAAAGACGATCGCTGCTAAGTCAGAATGATGAGGTCGCTAGAATCTAGTGATAGGTATGAGTTTAATCGGACACATTAGGCGATACGTGCTAGCGCACAGGCTAGTGCCAACGCGATCGAGCATATAATCGCTAACGAACAAATTTTATCTGGTTCTAGATCGAATATTTGAGGGAGCTTCATGACCAGCCTAGCAATTATTTACTTCTCAGGAACGGGACATACTCATCTGATGGCAGAGGCCGTGGCAGCCGGGACGCAGAAAGTTTCAGATGCTACAGTCCAACTGCTGAGAATTACCGGGGAGCAAATCGTCAACGGCCGCTGGCAAAATGATGCGATGATAGAGAGCCTCGATCGAGTCGATGCCATTATTTTTGGTTCTCCTACCTACATGGGCGGAGTTGCCAGTCAATTTAAAGCCTTCATCGATGCTGCTAGCGGCATTTGGTTTGCTCAGGGCTGGAAAAATAAAATGGCTGGCGGGTTTACTCATTCCGGTTCTCCCAGCGGAGACAAACAAGGTACTCTCCTCTACCTGGCGATTAACGCCGCTCAACACTCCATGATTTGGGTCGGTAATTCAGAAATGAACCAGAACGGGGTCAATCGTCTCGGTTCTTATCTAGGCGTGATGGGGCAGAGCGTTCCTGACTATTCTGGAACGAGAGGCCCTGAATTGGATCCAGGCGACCGCATCACTGCCGAACTCTACGGCCAGCGGATCGCCCAAGCGACGCAACGCTGGAACCATGGTTAAGTAATAAGTAATAAGTAATAAGTAAGTGGGGCAGGCATCTTGCCTGCCTTACATGGACAGTCCAGAGGGCTATCCCACAAGTCTATGTAAATGCAAATCGCGATCGCATGGTAAATCCTAATTCTTGGCAGACGAAGCTGACGATTTTGCTGGCCAGCAGCCTGACGGTGATGGCAGGGGCAACCGTATCTCCGGCGCTTCCGGCGATGACGAAATACTTTGAAAGTGCGATTTTCGATCCCGACACTCGTACTACCTTAGTCAAGCTGGTGATTACACTACCAGCCCTATTTATTGTCATCGGTTCGCCGATCGCTGGGATAATTGTCGATCGCTTTGGGCGCAAATTATTGTTGGCGATCGCTACTATCTTCTACGGTTTAGCAGGCAGTTCGGGACTTTATTTAGATAGCTTGCTGGCAATTTTAGCGGGACGGGCATTGCTGGGCTTAGCGGTTGCTGGGGTAATAGTTAGCGCCACTACCCTAATTGCCGATTACTACAGCGGTCCGGCACGGGCAGCCTTTATGGGCTTACAAGCGGCATTTATGGGCTTAGGTGGAGTAGTATTTCTGACGCTGGGAGGGGCGCTAGCTCAGCAAAACTGGCGTTATCCCTTTGGGATTTATTTATTTGCTTGGTTAATAGCGCTACTCGTCTTCGCATATATCTTGGAACCTAACAGGAATAACTCGCTTAATTCCACCACTGGTTCTGCCACAGAGCCAGTCGATCGCCCCTTGCCTGTTGGAGTTCTGGCAATTATTTATGGCTTAACTACCCTCAGTCAAATTGCCTTTTATCTGATTCCCGTGCAGTTGCCCTTTTTCCTAGAGCAGTTGGTGCAAGCATCTCCACTGCAAAGCGGCATGGCGATCGCTCTTTGCACTCTATTTAGCGCTGCGGCATCGATGAGCTATGCCAAACTCAAACAGCGCCTAGATTTTGTCGCCTTTCTGCCCATCATCTTTGGGTTAATGGGAATTGGCTATCTATTAATCGGTCAATCCTCTTCCTGGGCGCAGGCGTTGACGGGACTAGCGATCGCTGGGCTGGGACTGGGGATTATTATGCCGAATATGACGGTTTGGGTAAGCAGCGTCGTCTCCGATGCCGTCAGGGGACGGGCGTTAGGGGGAATTTCTACGGCGCTGTTTTTAGGGCAGTTTTTATCTCCCCTGGTCAGCCAGCCATTCATTAAACCCCTGGGATTAGGTGGAGTCTACGCTTTCACTGGCGGTGCTTTAGCGATCGGGGCGATCGGATTGGCAATATTTAAATCTCAAGTTCGCAACTTAGCCCGCGATCGAGCCGCGTTATGAGGGAGATGGGGAGATGGGGAGATGGGGAGATGGGGAGATGGGGAGATGGGGAGATGGGGAGATGGGGAGATGGGGAGATGGGGAGATGGGGAGATGGGGAGATGGGGAGATAGAGCAACCTATGCCCTATGCCCCATGCCCTATATCAATGATTCGCCGCTTTAATGCACTTTTCTACCAAAGGCATCACGCGATCGACATCTTGCCAGCCTAAAATCTCGGTGACTTTCTTTTCTAAGTTCTTGTAAGTCTTAAAAAACTCGGCAATTTCATCTAAGCGATGAGGGGCTATATCCGCCAGGGATTTGACTTGGGCATAACGGGGATCTTTGTCGGGGACGCAGAGAATTTTTTCATCGCGATCGCCACCATCGATCATTTCTAACATCCCGATCGGTCTAGCTGCAATCACGCACCCCGGAAAAGTCGGTTGGTCCATCAACACCATGCCATCGAGCGGATCGCCATCGTCAGCTAGGGTGTTCGGCACGAAACCGTAATCGTAAGGATATTGCACCGAAGAATACAGCACCCGATCGAGGGCAAATGCTTGCAAATCCTTGTCAAACTCGTATTTATTTTTACTTCCAGCCGGAATTTCAATCAGCACGTTGATCGAACCAGGTTTAGGTTGGGCTGGAATACGCGATAAATCCACTACGAAACTCCTAATCTATACAGCAAAACAATGGGTGTGTTTTAATGAGGATTTGTGGTGCTGTTACTACCAGTTTGAACAGCGAATCTACACTCCTGTAGCATTCTACGGCAATTCCCCTTCCTCCAGCGAAGCTTTTAGCAGATAGCTCCAGAAGTCAGCGATCGCCAGTTTTCATACCTGGTGTCGATCGGGTCTTATCCCTTCAGGGTTGGGATAAGTCCGAACTTCCGTAAAGATCCGAGATCTCGCCTTTCTAGAATTACTGAACTCATTGCATGCAAAATATTTGCCAATTGACTGCCATTACCATGGCCTCGATTTTGCTAATCCAACTACCGAGTAGAGCCATGCCGCTAGATGTAGTAGAAGCTCTGAGGGGATTGCAATATATGCAATTACCCAATGGTTTGTGTCCTGGTTTAGCAGAAAATATTTTCGGACGATCGGGCGATCGCGAATATGCTGGTGCGATCTGTAGCCGCGATCGCACCTCTTACTTGATTTTGCAGAAACTCATAGATTATACAGTTAATGGCAAAGCCATTTGGCAAATTGTTTCTGTAAAAATACTGCGGCAACTGCGCTCTGGAGAACTATTAGTTAATAGTGGCTGCTCCGATCGACAGAATAATTCTCAAGCATTTTTTGCCTTAGTAAGAGACAATAATGCTCAACCATATCAAATCATTCGAGCTTGGAAAGCTAATTCGATCGCCGAGGAAATTCAGGAAATTCGTCCAGAGCAAATTGTTTGCTACAACCAGTTTTTGCTCGACAAATAAAATAAGAGACGTAGCAGTGCTACGCCTCTACAACTTAATTCGACTGTCTGGCTACTCTCGACGGCGAACCTAGATTGAATTGAAAGGGAACGGTTTGACCGAAAACTCCTCGACGGGGTCTGTGAACTTCTACGTGTAAGTGAGGACCGGTACTCCAGCCAGAGTTGCCGCTAAACCCAATCAGTTGTCCGGCCTTGACGCGATCGCCGACTTTAATTCCTACGGAAGAGACAAAGCCTTGCTTCAAATGGACGTAAGCCGAGCGATAACCCCCGTCATGCTCGATCCAGACATAATTGAACTTAGCGCCATTTTCTCGCCCGCCGCCGATGTCGGGAAAGCGATCTTCTATGCTCACTACTTTACCAGCACGCATGGCGTATACGGGAGTACCGATGGCAGCGGGGATATCGATCGCAAACTCCATTCGGCCTTGATGAGTTCTGCCGCGATAACCTTGCGAAATCGATACTGGTCGATTGAGGGGATAAAGAAATCCTAACAAGGGATTTGCTTCTGTGGGATTGGGATTAGAGGCTAAAGCAGGCAGACCGACGGGGACTGGAACGTTATCGTTACCTGACGGAAATCGGGCGATGAGAGAATTGGTTAGACCTGGAAATTGACGATTTAATTGGACGCGATCGATATTTTTCTGTTCGCTCAGTTTAGGAACTATAGTGGTTTGAGCGACTGCTAATTGGGGTGCAGTTGCAGCTAGAGTTCCAGCAGAGAGAAAAACGCTGGCGGTGACATTTTGCCAGTATTGCGTGGTTAAAGCTTGGTCTAGCTGTTTTCTATTAATCAGACCTTCTTGAATCAGCACCATACCCAGCTTTTGACCGCTAAGTTTTTGGGCGATTAAAGCTTGCTCTAATTGCTCTTTGGTAATTACCCCTTTTTTAACTAAAACTTCTCCAATCCTAACTTTTTGCGGCTTGGCAATATTTTTAATTTTTGATAGGAACAATAGCATCATATAAATATTCCCTTGGATATGTTGCTTGATAGATACGTTCTATATAGTAGTTATATATTGCCCTACTTTATTAAGAGGAAAAATAGTAATAATACGGAACTTATTTCTCATCTATTTAGAGCATTGTTCAGTAAAAATACGGAGAAAGTTATTATTAAATAAATCGATCGAGGTAAATTCCGATGGATCGGAGTCGTAGGGTGGGTTAGCGGTCGGGGGATGATTTCGATAAAAAACCGATACATTTGAAGCTTCGGCTGCGCTCAGTTTCAACGGCGAGCGAAGTCGAGCCGTTGAATCCGCGACGTAACCCACCGCCGAAAGTTTTGTGACACAATATACAGTTTTCCCTATGATGCTATGAGAGCCAATCCATGCCAAAACCTGTTGTCGTTTTATTTAGTAGCCTCCTGCTGCCCCCATCGCAAACGTTTATCCGCGCTCAGGGGGAACAGTTACAGGAATTTACCCCTTACTATGTCGGTTCCCGTTTAATTCCAGGATTGTCTCTGCCACCAGAACGCACTGTAGTAGTTAACAGAGGTGGAATTTGGGGCGCTACCCAAGAAGTTTTGTTTAAAGTATCGGGATTCGCCCCCAACCTCTATCGACAGGTGCGACAACTCCAACCTGCTTTGATCCACGCGCAATTCGGACTGAGCGGCGCTCTAGCTTTGCCTTTAGCGCGAGATTTAAAAGTACCTTTAGTAGTTCATTTTCGCGGTGCTGATGCCACCGTCAAAGAGGAGTATGCCCGCAATGCCTCGATCAACCATCGAGTTTACTTTCGCCGCCGCGAAGCCCTCAAACGCGAAACTCGCTTGTTTATTACTGTCTGTCAATTCCTTAAAAATAAGTTGTTAGAGCAGGGTTTTCCGGGTGAGAAAATTTTGGTTCATTATCATGGGGTGAATGTTGAAGCTTTTCAACCGGATGAATCTATTCCCCGCGAACCAGTGGTGCTATTCGTCGGGCGGCTAACTGAAAAGAAAGGATGCGAAGATCTAATTCAAGCAATGTCTCAGGTACAAGCAGTAATGCCCGATCGCGAACTAGTGTTAATTGGCGACGGCCCGCTCAAACCCAAACTAGAGACATTAGCTAGCCAAGTATTGCGTCGCTACCGATTTCTGGGGCTACAATCTCAGGCAGAAGTCAAAAATTGGATGAATCGGGCTAGCCTGTTGGTGACACCGAGCATCACTGCTGCCGATGGAGATGCGGAAGGACTGCCAAACGTAGTCCTTGAAGCTCAAGCGATGGGATTGCCAGTCGTGGCTACCAAACACGCGGGTATCCCCGAAGCTGTAGTTGACGGAGAAACGGGTTTTTTGGTAGAAGAAAGCGATCGCGAAGGTCTGGCAGTATCTAGCCTGCGTTTATTGCAAGATACCGACTTGTGGCAGCATTTTAGCGCCAACGGCAAAGAAAGAGTGCGAAACGGCTTCGACCGCAGCAAGCAAACTCAGATTTTAGAGGAAATTTATCAAAAAATCTGGCGCGGCGAGCAATAAAATGGTATCTTTTACAAGATTTTAGGGCAGTCTATTTAATAAACCTCTCCAACAATTCTTGTGGGGTAGGCATCCTGCCATTGGTGTCAACTTAAGGCTAGGGCCATTGCTGGGCCTTGCTCTTCAGCGCCAACCGCCAGGGTTCAAAACCCCTGGCTAATAGTACAAATCCATTAAAATGGACTAACTTGACCTCAGTTTAGTCCTCTGAGCGAGGACTTTAGCTATGAGGCAGGGGTTTTCAACCCCTGACGGATGAAGGCTTTGACCGTTAACTTGACACCAATGGCATCCTGCCTGCTCTCGATCTAAATTTCTGGAGAGGTCTTATTGAGAAATACTATACCCGATCGCTGACTGGTAAGATAACAGGGAAGATCGTGAAACTAGATTGGAATTATCTCAAAAAAAGATTAAATTATCTGCAAAATCATCGCGCTTTTCAAAAAGCGCCATTGCCTACCATCTCCCGCATGGCAATTTGGGGAGCGCATTGCCTGCTGAAGATACCAGCAACTATCGAACTGCCAAAGTGGGGTTGCCGCTTTTTCTTACCTCCCAAACTGCGCAAAGCTGGTTCTACAGGTATCTTTATTACTAGGGAAGATTACGAACCAGAATTGACTTATTTAGATCGCTTGCTTGCTCCAGGTAATGTATTTGTAGATGGAGGAGCAAATTTTGGTATCTATACAGTAGTAGCTAGCAAATTAGTCGGCGACTCAGGATTTGTTCTCTCTTTTGAACCTTCACCAGAGAACTTTGCAATTTTGCAACGGAATGTCGAGCTAAATCACATGAAAAACGTTAAAGTATTCTGCTCGGCAATATCCGATTCCGACGGTACAACCCGCCTTTATCATATCGATAATGCTCCCAATAGTTATTCTTTAGGCAAAGACATAAATCCGGCGACAGATTATGAAGAAATATCTACTGTCACTTTAGATAGCGTATTGCAGCAAGCAGGTTTAGAACGAGTTGATTTTCTCAAACTCGATGTCGAGGGAGCAGAAGAACTCGTCTTGCGGGGAGCCGAGTCATTATTTAGTCGAATGCGCCCGATAGTCTTGTTTGAAGTTAGTGAAAGCGCCACTAAAAGATTGGGTTTATCGGTAGATGGGGCTTGGAAGATGTTACAGGAACTCGGATACGATTTGTTTACTGTAGGAGCAGAAGGTGAATTGGTAAGTTTAGATGCTCCCAAGTTAGGCAATAACATTGCCATGCCGAAAAAGAAATAAGGTGAAACCGAAAATGAACGATGAACAACGAACGATCTCCAGTCTTTATCGTTAGTTCCGGTAGGTCAGGAACTACTCTATTGAGGAGTATATTGAATGCTAGCGATCGAATATATATTCTTCATGAAAGCGATTTTCTAGCTAGGGCATATCCTTTATATGGCGATCGCAATTCTTTGGGAACGGAAGATTACGAAAAGATCGTGAAGCTATTTGCTCGAACTTCCGAAAATTCTGGCTGGAATATGTCGCATACATATTTGCTTTCATATTTAAAAGAAAAGAATCCTCAAGATTTTGCTGGGGTTAATTATAGTATTTATGAAGCTTATGTTAAAGAAAAAAAATTAGAAACCGTGGCGATAGGGATTAAAACTCCAGTATTAATTGCCCATGTCGATCGCATTTTTAAAGTGTTTCCAGAAGCGAAAGTCATTCATTTGGTGAGAGATGGTCGAGATGTCTATTTATCTTATCAAAACATTCATAAAAATAGCCCGATAAAATTCGGACCGAAAGGACTGTTGACGATGGCTTTATTCTGGATTGATGGCTTGAGGCGTTTAGAAGGGATTGACAAAACTAAAATTCATGAATGCCGATACGAAGATTTGTTGAACGACCCAAAAAACACTTTGAAGGAGCTTTGTGAATTTTTAGGTATAGAATACCAAAGCTCAATGCACGAAAATTACCAAAACGCAGCGATGAATCAAGAGTTGCTCTTGCAAGGCTTTCAAAAGATTATTCATGCCAAACTTGAAAGTGGAATTGATGCTAGCAATCAACAAAAATATTTAAAGGAAATGTCAAAGCGCGATCGCCTGATTTTTGAATTGCTGACGGCCCCCTATTTAGCTAAATATCAATACTCGCTAGAATTTATGTTAACTAATACACTATTTCTCAAGCCGATAAGAGGTTTATTATATTTTAGTGCCAGACAATATAATAACTGGCGCTATCGTCGGCGCGATCGACGAGCGATTAGTAAAGTTAAGTAATAAGTAATAAGTAAAGTTTTTATTGGTCCAACTCGTTTATACAACTCCGAATTCCGAATTCTGAACTCCGAACTCTTCTATGCGTATTCTGCTCGCTCATAGCTACTATCAAATTCGCGGCGGGGAGGATGAGTCTTATGAAGCTGAGACTAGGCTTTTAAGGCAAATGGGACACGAGGTTGAAGTCTATGAAGAAAAAAACGATCGCCTCTCATCTTTGCACCCTATCGATTTAGCTGCCAAAACCATCTGGTCGCAGGAAGCTTATCGCACTGTTAGGGAAAAGTTGCAAGCCAAAAAATTCGATCTGATGCACGTTCAGAATTTTTTCCCTCCGATCTCACCATCGGTTTACTATGCCGCTAAAGCTGAAGGAGTACCCGTAGTCCAAAGTTTGCGGAACTATCGCCTGTTTTGCCCCAATGCTTTATTTTTCCGCGATGGTGGAGTTTGCGAAGACTGTATGGGGCAACCCATGCCCTGGCCGGGAGTCGTCCATGGCTGCTATCGGGAAAGCCAAATAGCTAGTGCTGGCGTGGCTGTGATGCTTACCGTTCACCGCCTGCTGAAAACTTGGACGAAGAAGGTAGATACATACATCGCTCTGACTCAGTTCGCCAAAGATAAGTTCGTGCAAGGGGGACTGCCCGCCGATAAGATTGCGGTCAAGCCTAATTTTGTCGATCCCGATCCTGGCGTGGGTACTGGAACGGGAGGCTATGCCTTATACGTCGGTCGGTTGTCGGTAGAAAAAGGCTTAGATACTCTGCTAGCAGCCTGGGAAAAATTATCAGTTTCGATCCCCTTGAAGATTGTGGGAGACGGCCCGCTGGCAGAAGAGGTGATGGCCGCAGCGGTGCGATCGCCTCAGATAGAATGGTTAGGACGCAGACCGACTCTTGAGGTTTACGATTTAATGGGGGCAGCGACCCTATTAATTTTCCCTTCTAAGTGGTATGAAACCTTCGGAAGAGTAGCAGTTGAAGCGTTTGCCAAGGGAACTCCTGTCATTGGTGCCAATATCGGCGCGATTGCCGAACTAATCGAACCCGGCTGCACCGGATTTTTGTTTTGTCCTGGAGAATCTGACGATTTAGCCGCTAAGATCGAGTGGGCACTAGCACATCCACTTCAGCTAGCGGAGATGCGACGAGCAGCCCGTTTAGAATTTGAAACTAAGTACGCAGCCCCACAAAACTATCGCCAACTGATGGAAATTTATCGCCGAAGCAAGAATAAGTAATAAGCTTGCCCTGAGCAACGCCGAAGGGTAATAAGTAATAAGTAAAGGATGAAAACTGAATAAATGAAAAATCAGATTATCAAAATATTCCCACCGTTGCGAACTCTAAAAGATTGGTATACCGTTAATTCGGCTGATGCCTGTCTGATTTCGTTTCCTAAATGCGGGCGTACCTGGTTGAGGTTGATGCTGGGTTACTCTCTAGTTCGTCAATTCGGTCTAGAGAATATCAGCCTCGACAAAGCAATGGAATTTAAATATCTGGCCGCGCATCATCCCGAAATCCCTAAAATTATTGTTACTCACGATGACGAACCATTTTGGAAAACCCCAGATGAATTAGTAACTTCTAAGGTCAAATACAAAAAAACTAAAGTTATCTTTTTAGCTAGAGATCCCAGAGATGTCGTAGTTTCTAGCTACTTTGAAAAGAAAAAGCGAGCCTTTATCTATTCTGCCGAACAACGACAGAAAGCTTTTAAGGGTCTGGAGTATTATGGCGGCGAACTTTCTGATTATATATACGAACCGATAGGTAGCTTTGACACGATTATTAAATTCTATAATATTTGGGCAGAAAATCGGCAGAAAGTCGAAGATTTCCTGCTCGTTCGTTACGAAGATATTCACGCCAATCCTCAAAAAGAACTGCGAAGAACTTTGGAATTATTGGGAATATTAGGAGTTAGCAATGAAATTTTAGATGAAGCTGTAGAATTAGCTGCTTTTGACAAACTCCATCAAATGGAAAAATCGGGCACTTTTGATTCATATAGGTTAAAAACTCTAGATAAAAAAGATAAAGAGTCTTACAAAACTCGTAAAGGTAAAGTTGGTGGGTACGTTGAATATTTAACTCAGGCTGAAATTGAATATTTGACTAATAGGATGAAAATAAATCTATCAGATATATATGGTTATTAACTACCACTAGCAAAAGATAAATAATTAACGATCGACTATGTTGCAAGAAGTCACTTTCGAGAAAAAATCTAGAGGATTTATCCCTAATTCTATCTTGCTAATCTTAGCATTTTCTACTGCTTTTTTTCCGAGAGTTCTCGATGCTTTGGGCGTACCAGCAACAGTAAACTTCGTTCACTTTGCTATTATTCCTATTACCTGTGGATTTGTTTTATTACAAAGTCGAACTAAAGATCCAAACCAGATAGCGATCGCTCAATTATTTTTCTTTGCGATCGCAGCTTTATTAACGATCATCACGGCTAGTGCTTTTCTCAATAATGCCGGGACAATTAATGTCATTCTCGATTTCTTGCTGTTAGGAGAACCTTTCCTATTGCTATTAGCAATTATTAGCATCTCCATGACTGAGAGCAGTCAAGCTAGATTTCGCAACTGGTTAATGGGGTTTGCTATAGTTAATCTCTTATTTGCTTTTTTTCAAGCTTTTGTTCTGCGCCTAAATATTACTAATAACGCCGATTTTATTGAGGGGGTTTTTATCGGCCAAGGTTCCGGTCACGTTGTCAGCGGTGCTGTATCGATGACATTCGGCGTGTATTACCTAACTCGTGTCAAGCATCATCCTTTATGGATGCGTCTCTCAGTCATGGCAGCAGTGCTGGTACATATTGTGGTGTCGGATACCAAACAGGTATTAGCTATATTTTTGGCATCTTTATTAATCATAATATTTTTTAAAAGCAATAATATATCAAAATTCATTCAGTATCTAGCCATTGGAGTTGGATTCATAATTCTGATGGTCGTGGCTGCTTTTACTGTATTTCGGGCCTTAAGGATCTGGGCAAATCTTGACGTTCAGCAACAAGGTCTAGAACTCAAGATATCAGCCTTCCCGATTATTATTTCTCATTTTCACTCTCCTTTAAATTGGCTGCTCGGACTCGGTCCGGGACACACTGTAAGTCGATTGGGCGGATGGATGATTGAAAAATATAGCGGTTTGTTGGCACCGTTTGGTGTGACCTCAACCGGGATTGGCGATCGAGTTTGGGAGGTAACGGCGGCTAGTTGGTTGGGCAATAAATCTAGTTGGTTTACCCCCTTATTTGGTTGGGCAGGAATCTGGGGAGACTTAGGTTTTTTGGGTTTGGGAGCCTATTTATGTTTGTGGTGGCTGGTCTGGAAAAAACTTTGCCATACAGACATTCCCAAGTTTTTTGTCCTGACAATTCTCTGTTTTGGTTTTATCTTGTCTCAGATCGAAGAACCCGGTTATATGCTGTTCATGGCTAGCATTATTGGTTTGTGCTGGCAAGAGCATCGGCTGCGTAAAATCGCCGAACGAGAAGCTGCGATCGACTATTGATAAATAGCTGCTAAAAGGCTTTTTTCTGATTTCAGCTTACTTTTGATGAAACCGGAGAAATATATAGAGGTAACAGCGCTATATCTCTATTAGTTTATATAGGCGATCTATCGCGGATGCTAGATATTTCTTAAGGTCTAAACATCAAAGCATAATTAATTTTACTCTGGGGTGTATTTTATCGATCGGATATCTATCCACAGGTAGAGAAAAAACACTAAATATCCTTATAATATGGCTAGAGACCGTTCTGATTTTATGGCCAGAAGCGATCGTCATCGGCTCAATTGCTAGCTGACAAAGCAAACCAAATTTTGTTTTTTCTTCTGGCGTACGTGTAAGGAGATGATAATGAACGTCGATAATTGTAAAAATTCACTGCTCAAACTAGTTGGTTTCTTGGGAGTTATTGGTACTAGCGCTTTGTTCTTTCTTCCAGGATTGGTACGAGCTAATTCAGATCTAAGTGAGAATACTAGTGTCGCTCAAACTACGCCTGGAACTCTAGAAACCAGCCCTACTCCCTTTATCAGTCCCACCCCCCTAACTACACCTGGAACTCTAGAAACCAGTCCTACTCCATTTCCCAGCCCCACTCCTCTGACTACGCCTGGAACTCTAGAAACTAGCCCGACTCCATTTCCCAGCCCCACTACCACTTACACGCCTGGAACGGGAGGCACTGTCGATGACGGTAGTGGCAGCGGACAAACTCCTAGTTCCCCAGTTCGAGGTCTTTGGTAAGGCCTATTAGATTCACTTGGGTTTAAACCAATTCCCAAAAATGGCGCTACAGAACCAAAAGTAGAGATGTAGAAATGTTACCTCTCTACTTTCAAGTGTTGGTTCCGGCTTAGCCTCATCTTTCCACGTCTTCTCCCACCTCTCCCTACCTTCTCGGTGCAAGGTGGGGAGAATTGTTTTTTGTTACTCGGTCAGGACTTACGCAGCAACAATATTGATGGTGGTGCGTTACGCTACGCTTTAGCGTAGCCATGCCGCAGGCTTTACACACCCTACATTTGGAGGCTTTGCGTAAGTCCTATTGGTTATAGAATATTGCCCTCTCATGCCAATCTCTAGAAGATTTTTGCTTGGCGACGCGCCAGCAGATCTAACGCCATGATATGAGATGCGCCTGAAATTCCGACTCCAAACAGCGGCACCAGAGCGATGGGGTAGGTTGTCACCGTTTCCATCATGGGAATTTGGAGTAAGGCAAAAGTCAATCCCGTACCAACTGCAACGATAAAATCTGTCATGCCAAATAGGTGAAACACCCAATATTTCCACTGGCTATTTGGGAACACCAGAACTGGCACTACTAACAAACCTGCGACTAAATCTCCCCAAGCTGCATTGCGGACAAAGGTTTCAGGTAACAGATGTTGACTGCCATAGTAGAACCACGCTAAAGCTGCTGGAATGCGCCACAAATGAAACACTGTTAAGTAATTCAAGTGCAGTCCTTGGATGTAGCCTCGAAACCTTGAGTTGCCATAGTAGAGCGTTACGGGAGCAGTAATGCCGATTGCCACTAACAAGGCAAACCAGGGCAAGGGAAACTTACTAAAGAGTCCCAAATAACTACCAATCCCTACCGCCACCCCCCAAATAGCGATGGTAGCGATCGATTGTCGAGCGATTTGATGCCGTCGATTCAAAGATAGAGAAATCATAGAAGCCTCCAATCGTAGTTGCTCTCACTAAACGTTCACACCCAACGCCGCACGCTCGCTTTATAGCGCAGGTATTCATCGCCGAATTTGCGCTCCAAGTAACTCTCTTCGCGCCGAACGACTCCGATTTGCACGATGACTAAAAGAGGGAACAACAGTAACAACGCCCAAAGCGCACTGAATAGCAAAGCCATGCCGACATACAACAGCGTTAGAGACAAATAAATCGGGTTGCGGCTCAATCTGAAAGCTCCATCTGTAACAATAGCTGTTGTCGGCTGTGAAGGGTCGATCGCCGTTCTCGCCCGGTGCATGGCCCGAAACGCCCAAATCGCGATCGCTCCTGCGCCAATTATGGCTAGCGCTCCTAAAACTAGTGCGATCGATCGCGGCAAAAAGTCGATCGGAAAAACCAAATTCAGTAGCAATCCGATCGATAACGTTCCAGCGTAGAGTGCTGGTGGAAAAGCAATGACTCCAGGATTGTCTGGCATTTGTTCTTGCATCATGATTTACCCATTTGTGCTTCGAGGGTGTTCCTTTCGATACCCGTACGCATCTGGCAGAAAAATTTTAGGCTTAGCGAATCAGGGCGGTAGTTTCTCCCAAACAGGCAAGTAGGGCGCTCCATCGCTGCTGTTCGAGGGTTTCCTCCACCAGATTTTGAGCTTGTTTCCACAAAGGCAGTGCTTTGGCTAAAATAGCTTCTCCGTCGGGTGTAAGAGCGATCGTGCGAGTTCGCCGATCTGATTGTCCGAGTTCGGTTTTTAACCAGCCCTCTCGTTCGAGCGGTTTGAGATTGCGGGTTAAAGTCGTGCGATCCATGACTAAAATCTCCGCTAACTCGTTAATCGTTGGCGATTTGGCAATCGCTACAGCTACGAGAATGGTGAACTGGGTAACGAGCAATCCGCTGGGCTTGAGGATTTCATCGAAGCGTTGCGTGATGACGCGAGCGGCTTTGCGAATATTGAAACACGCACAGGTTGAAACCACTCGATTTAATTCAGTTGGATCGATCGGGCTGGTGTGTTCGTTCATATTTTAAGTGTATATACACTTAAAATAATTGTCAAGAGGTTAGCTCGAATTTGCCGCTCCTCAGAGGCAAATAATGAGAATTTGTGGAGGCTGGGGAGCGATCGCTCTCTTCCTTAACGCGACAAGATCGATCGTCTGGGCGAGCTAGCTGGGGAAACTCGACTTGCTAGAGGTGAAATCGTCGCAGAAGACGGTGAAGTCCTGGAATTAGCGTAATTTTTCACCAACACGAAGGCAGCGATCGCCAACAGAAAATAACCAAATCCTTTCTGCAATTGCCGAGCCGAGACAAATTGCCCTAGATACGTGCCCAGCACCGTACCCAACCCAGCGGCAAATGTAAAGGAAACCGTTAAGTGCCAGTCTAAAGTAACGTGCCCCAAATAGCCCAGCAAGCCCGCCACTGAATTGGCGGCAATAATTACCAGGGACGTGCCAATGGCCTGCCGCATGGGAATCTTGCCGAGAATAACTAACGCTGGGACGATCGCAAAACCGCCTCCGACTCCCACCAATCCGGTCAAGACACCGACCGCAATCCCTTCCGTCATCAGCCACAACCAGCAATATTTGCAAACGGGCGGACGGTACAGCGCCGCATCCACGGTTGCGTCCTGGGTTGGCTCCGACTGCGCGGTGCGATAAATCATCAATCCAGCGGCTAAGAGCATGGCAACGGCAAACAGCAACATTTGGAAGGTTTCTGTCACCCAAGGCTGCGTTGCCAGTCGCGCCCCCAAATAAGCCCCTAGCATGGTGGCCGAGCCAAAGACGATCGCGGTTTTGACTTGGATATTGCCCCGGCGAGCGTGGGGAATCGCCCCCACTAAGCTGACGCTGCCAACGATAATCAAGGTCATGGCGATCGCGGATTTAGTGGCAATCCCCATGACGTAGACTAATACGGGCAATGCCAGCACCGAACCACCTCCTCCTAGCAAGCCCAAGCTGACTCCAATGGCGATCGCCAAGAAGTGTCCGATTGCATAGTTCAGCATGACATTTCCTCCGCCTGAATACCCATAGTTACGATCGAGCGGGGAGTGGGAGCGGGGAGAGAGTTTATTAATTCCGAATTCATGCCCTATGCTCCATGCCCTATGCCCTATGCCCTGACTTGGACTTGATAATTAATTGTGCCTGCCTTATTTCCAGTTTTGACCCGCGCGTTGGTTGTAAGGCAGTTTTGCTAAGAGCAAACCCATGGCACAGGTATTAGTGATGCCTGCAAACGCCAGTCCCGCGCCAACAAATCCGCTCAAAAGCAAGCCCCAAGGCGAAACCGTCGCCCCCACGATCGTTCCCAGCAACACTAGGGAACCAGCAACAATTTGTACTTGACGGAACAGGCTTATAGGTGTGTCCTGGCTTTTTGACAAGGGATAGGATCGGGCTTTCCAGGCATTTAGCCCGGATTGCAATTGGGTAATGTCTGTAAACCCGGCGGCGCTGAGTCGATCGGCCGCACGAGCCGATCGCTTCCCCGATTGACAGTACAACACCAGTTTTTGTCCGGGTTGAGGCGCAATCCCATAGGGATCGAATTGCGATAGGGGATGGGAAATCGCGCCGGGAATATATTCGTCGGCATATTCTATAGGTTCGCGGACATCGATTAAAAGCACCGATTCGCGATCGAGCCATTGTTTCAAGGTGGAGGCGTTAACGATCGCATCGGGGGTAGGGGCGATCGATTCTGGTGCTTGGGTCATAGCTTTGGTGTGAAAGATGAATTGCTAAGAGGTAACTAAGACGACATTGCCGCACCGCTCGTTAGCTGGCACAGCTTCTGCCATTTTTTGGGGATGGGGCAGATTTAAGGTACTCATAAATTGTTGGAACCCTTCGCGATCGCGTCCTACAAACCTGGGATTCCAACGCTTTTCTTCGCCAATGGTGGAAACGGTATGCCCGCGATAGTCATGTCCTGGATAAACCAAGGTAGTATCGGGCAACGCGAACAACCTTTGGGTGACGCTATCGAACAACGTTCCAGCATCGCCGCTTTGAAAGTCGGTGCGACCGCAGCCGCGAATCAGTAAAGCATCTCCTGTCAGTAAATGGGTGCCGTCGATTAGGTATGCTAGGTGACTGTCGGTATGCCCTGGAGTCGCGATCGCCTCAATTTCTATTGCCCCTACCTGCAAGCGATCGTCATCGTCGATAAATCGATCTGCACAGTGTACGTGCGCCTCTTTGGGGACGACGCTAACGCATCCCGTCCGCCGCCGTAGCTCCGATGCCCCCGTGATATGGTCGGCATGAACGTGGGTTTCCAAGCAGTAACGCAGCGTTAAACCTAGTTGCTGCAAGAGCGTTACATCCCGTTCTACCTGCTCTAACACTGGGTCGATTAGAGCGGCTTCCGAGGTTTGCGAGTCTGCCACTAGATAAGTATAGGTACTCGTAACCGGATCGAAGAGTTGTCTGAACAGCATGGTTTCGACCTCTTTTTTATATCTATCAATAATACTACCATATAGTAATATAATAGTAATAACAATCTCAAACTATCTTTACTAGTTCGCCTGATGTCCGATCTATCTGCCGCCGCCCTCACCCAAGTCGCCGACTATTTCAAAGTGCTGTCAGAACTCAGCCGCTTGCAAGTGCTATGCGCCCTGAAATCGGGGACTAAAAACGTGTCCGAAATTATGGACGCGACTGGATTAGGACAAGCCAACGTCTCGAAGCACTTGAAAATGCTGACTCAAGCGGGCATGGTCAAACGCCAGCCACAGGGAGTCAGCGTTTACTATCAAATTGCTGACCCTCTGATCTTCGATCTGTGCGAACTCGTTTGCCAAGGACTGGAAGCTCGGCTGCAAGCTCAGTCGCAGCAACTCCAGCAACTCGAAATCTTACGGCAGCCGCCGTCCAATCGATAGATGGCGGTGCTAATCACCTCCAAAGCTCGATCGCAATTCTGCAACTCTGGCATCATCGAGTTTGTGAAACAACGGGGGTAAAACTTCAAAGGGTCGATCGGGTTGCAGTACGCAGAAATCTACTGCTAAAGTCAAAGAACTGGAGCGTTCCGATGCGGATAAGTGCAGGGCATCAAAAATTTGGCTGGCAGTAGCGGGCATAAAAGGATTGACAGCGATCGCATAGATCCGAATCAGGTTAATCGCCGTGCGAACTACCATCGCTGCGCGATCGGGATTTTCTTTTAACAGCGCCCAAGGCGCTCGATCGTCAATATACTGATTGCCGCTGGCCCACAGCGCGCACAGAGCATTCGTCGCTTTGCGAAACTCTAGATCGTTGAGGCATCGAGCGATCGCTTTCATCCCAGCTTGGCATTGAGCTTCTAATTGGCGTTCTGGCTCGCCTGGAGTACCCCCGGCTGGAATCTTGCCGTCAAAACGAGCGGCAGCAAACTTGAGAATGCGGTTGACCAAGTTGCCAAAATTATCTGCTAGATCTTTGTTGACCTTAGTTTGTAGTTGTTCCCAGGTAAATGTAGAGTCGGAGGATTCGGGAGACATTGCCAATAACGCATACCGCCAGCAGTCTGCTGGCAAAACGTCCAGAGCGCGATCGAGAAATATTCCCCGTTTGGCACTGGTAGAAAATTTGCCCCCATAGTAATTGAGCCAGTTAAAGCCTTTGATTCGATCTGGTAATTTCCAAGGCTCTCGCGTCCCTAAGATCGCAGCCGGAAACATAATCGTATGAAAGGGCAAATTATCCTTAGCCATGAATTGCACGTACTCCACATCCTCTCCTTGCCACCAACTCAACCAGTCTCGTCCTGGTGCTTGCTGGCTCCAGGCTTTGGTAGCTGCTAGATAGCCGATGGGAGCATCAAACCAAACGTAAAAGACTTTACCTGCAAAGCCCGATCGCGGTACGGGAACTCCCCAACTGAGATCGCGAGTAATACAGCGGCTCTGAAGCCCTTCGTTCAGCCACTTCATCGCGATCGATTTGGTCAATAAAGTCCAATGCGGGTGTGATTCCACCCAATTTTTCACCTCGTCAGCCAGCAGATTGAGTTCTAAAAATAGGTGCTTGCTCTGCCGCACTTCTAAATTAGAACTTCCAGAAATAGCAGATCGGGGCTGAATTAAATCGGTCGGGTTTAAGACGGAAGTGCAGTTCTCGCACTGATCCCCTCTAGCAGATTGATAGCCGCAGCGGGGACAAGTGCCGACCACATAGCGATCGGGTAAAAAGCGATCGTCCTCCAGAGAGTACATCTGGTTGATTTCTCGCTCTTGAATAAAGCCATTCTCGTCTAGGCGCTGATAAAAGTGTTGGGTCAACTCGTGGTTCTCTGGAGATGAGGTGCGCCCGAAGCCATCGAAGGATAATCCGAAACGCTGGTAAATCTCTGCTTGTCGCTCGTACTGTCGCTGACAATACTCTGCTACCTCTAATCCTGCTTCCAGCGCGGCGAGTTCGGCAGGAGTGCCATGCTCGTCCGTACCGCAAATAAAGAGTACCGTCTCCCCCTGTTGGCGCAAAAACCGAGCGTATACATCCGCAGGTAACATAGAACCAATTAGGTTGCCAAGATGTTTGATGCCGTTGATGTAAGGCAACGCACTGGTAATCAAATGCTTCATTATTTCTCCTGCCTAGCCGCTCGATCGGTATTCGCCATTTTAGCTGAATCGTTAATTTGCGCGATCGTCTTGTCTTTGCTAGCAGCATAGTTAAGTAACCACATTAGCCATTTGGCTCTAAGTTAAAAACTATGGTTTTAAAGAAACGACTTCCCGATGGCTCGCAAGCTCCTCAATGGGTACAAAAAATTCAGTACGCCCGGAACTCGATCGCTTACATGGAGTCTGCCGCCCGACGCTATGGGGATATTTTTAACGCTCCTGTAATTGGCAACCATCCCGTGGTTTTATTCATCAGCAATCCTCAAGCAATACAGCAGATTTTTACGAACGACAACAAGCAATTTATCGATCCACCCAACCAACTCTTAAAACCGATCGCTGGGGATTACTCTATTTTTACGCTGGCGGATTCTCGCCATCGCCGAGAGCGTCGGTTGTTAATGCCGCCCTTTCATGGCGAACGGATGCAAGCTTACGGGCAAGCGATCTGCGAATTAGTTGATAAAGCTATGAGTTCGCTATCGATCGGCACTCAGTTTTCGGCTCGGAATTTGGCCCAAAATATCTCTTTAGATGTGATTTTGCAGGTCGTTTTTGGGATTTATCAAAAAGAACGGTTCGATCGTCTTAAGTCCCTGCTCGTTCAGCTTTCTGATTCGCTGAAATCTCCTTTAATTTCAGCATCAATATTTTTCCCATCCTGGCAAAAGGATTGGGGGCCTTGGGGATACTTGCGACACCTGCAACGACAGATCGACGAACTCATATACGCTGAAATTCACGATCGCCGCCACCAAGATCGTGCGGGTTCAGACATCCTCAGTTTACTGATGTCAGCCCGCGATGAAACGGGTCAACTAATGAGCGACGTTGAATTGCATGACGAGTTAATTACCCTGGTGTTGGCAGGTCACGAAACCACGGCCAGTGCGATCGCTGCGGCGCTGTATTTAATTCATCGTCATCCCCAAGTTATCGAGAAGTTGCTGGCAGAACTGAACGATTTGGGCAAATCACCAGAGCCAAGAGCGATCGTACAGTTGCCCTATCTCACAGCCGTTTGTTATGAAACCCTACGCTTTTTCCCCGTTGCCATTCTTACTTTTCCCAGAGAGGTGAAAGAACCTGTAGAACTTATGGGCTATCAATTGACACCTGGAATGAGACTTTATGGCTGTATTTATTTAACCCATCAGCGCCCAGACCTTTATCCAGAGCCTAAATCGTTTCAGCCAGAACGCTTTCTAGAACGCCAGTTTTCGACCTATGAATTCTTCCCCTTTGGCGGTGGGGCGCGTCGTTGCATCGGAGAAGCATTAGCTCAATTTGAGATGAAATTAGTCTTAGCCAAAATGCTCTCTGGCTATCGTTTTACCCTCGCAGACGAATTTCCTGAATATCCTCAGCGCCGAGGCGTTACTTTTGCTCCTGCTAGAGGGGTGCAAATGATTCTAAAAGAAAAATTGTCTTATCCGAAATCCGCTTAGCAAAAGTTGATTTGCCCTCACCCCGCCCTGACGGGCACCCCTCTCCCAAGCTTGGGAGAGGGCTGGATTCATGCTTTTAATAACAGAATTTAGTATTAGTTAATATCGCAGCGATCGTGCTAGAACGAGCATGACAAAAGCTGCCAAGATCGCTCCCGCTACAATGCTCGAAATAGCAGCATCAAAACTACCAGTCGCCGCCACGATCGAACCGGGAACGAGGGAACCGCCAACCCCACCAAATAAAATAGAAAGTCCGTTGTAAAGCCCAGTCCCCGCACCGACTCGATTTGGGGGTAACAAGCGTTGCACGATCGCGTATTCTTGTGCGCCGTAGGCACTCTGGAAAAAGACGGCGATCGCAAAGCATAATACTAAAATTGCTAGTTCGTTGGCACTCGACGCGATGTAAACAAATACGCCCGCGATCGCAAATCCGATGCTAGCAATTAGGGCGCGACGTTGAAACTTGTCTCCCAAATAAGCCATCAGTGCCATGCCAACAATTCCCGCCGTAAAAATCATAGCTAGAGGATAGCCCAAACGCTCGAAATCAATTCCTTTGGCTCGATCGAAGTAGGTGGGTAGCCAGTTGAGTATCCCGAAGGCACAGAAGGCATTGAGCGTCCCGCCCAGAGTAACTAACCAAAATTTCCAATCTCTCTTGTAGTCTGCTGTCTCGGCGTTATCGACTAATTTTGGATTGCTGCGATCGATCTGCGGCGCGTCATCGACAAAGAACCAAACTAAAGGCAGAGAAAGTAACATTCCCACCGTACCGAGGATGGCAAAAGTAGGCCGCCAGCCTGCGGCTCGAACCAGCGGGATAACTATTAACGGGGCGCTGGCAACAGCCAAAATAATTCCCGCCCCCCAGATGGTATTAGCACGCGATCGCTCGTGGGGAGGAAACCAACGGCTGGTAATGGCACTCGACATCGGAATGTGTACCCCTTCTCCCAATCCCAGCAGCAGCCGCAGGACAATGAGGGCGGTAAGGGACTGCCCCAGCGGGGCGCTGAGAATGGTGAATAGAGAAAATGCTGCGATCGCGGCGATAATGCTCCGCTTCGGTCCAAATCGCTCGGCCAGCGGGCCGAGCAGCATATTCGATAGGGCGTAGGATAAAAAGAATGCTCCTAACAGCCACTCGCCATAGGCTCCCACTTCGCGATCGTTCCAACCAAAATCGCGGGCAATTCGGGGCAGTGCCAGAGCTAAATTGTTGCGATCTAGGTAGTTGACGAATACCGTCACGCCCAGCACGATCGGAATCCGCCAACGGATTAACGACGCAGATTTAACAGGAGTAGCCGATTTCATAACTGATGAAACGATCGTAATAATCGATAAAGAAAAGCTAAAAAGGAGTCTATTATGACTTACCCAGCAACTCTATATATAGCGGAGTGGTGCGTTACGACGGATTGTTGAATTCAAGTCCGAGTCAAGGTTATCGCCGTCTAACACACCCTACTGGATCGACACTAGAGATGTCTATCGATCGAGAGAAGCCAAAAAAGATTCCATTGCTTACTGGTAGCTGCCTTCTAGAGTATTTATAATTGAAGGGATTATTTTCAATTTGAGGGTATGACAAATTTAAATCGATCGCTTGCCCTGACTACATTAGCTGGTTCTGCGATCGTCTCTCTCCATCAAATCTGGACGAGTAGCTCGACGCGAGCCACTGCTGCCGAAACTCAAGCCGTAACCGTTCGTTTTCAAGCCAAGGTGGGCAGTCAACCCTTTAGGTGCGATCGCAGCTACACTCTGGGTAAACCAGCCAGCAAGGTTCAGCCGCTGGACTTCCGCCTTTATGTATCCGATGTCGCCCTGCTTGATGCTAAGGGAAATGCTGTACCCCTAAAACTCGAACCAGATAAACGCTGGCAGCATGAGAACGTCGCCCTGTTGGATTTTGAAGATAAATCCGGCGGCTGTGCCAACGGCACCGTAGAAACGAACGATCGCATCGTCGGCACCGTTCCTGCTGGTAAGTATACGGGGTTAAAGTTGACGGTGGGCGTGCCGTTCGAGTTAAATCATGCCGATGCTACCCTCGCTCCTTCTCCCCTCAACCTTACGTCTCTGTGGTGGAACTGGCAGTTTGGCTATAAGTTTGCCCGCATCGATCTGGGCCAGCAACATCAGATGGGAGCCTTAAAGGGTGATTCTGGCGGACACGGGCATGAGGGCAATGTTGGCTTTGCCATCCACCTCGGCAGCACTGGTTGCCAAATGGCGGAAGGATCTCAACGTCCTTCGAGTTGCAACTATCCCAACACCTCAACGATCGTCCTGAAAAACTTCGATCCGAATAAGAGCGTAGTTATCGCTGACTTAGCAGCACTAGTCGCCAATACCGACCTCAGCACCAACCAACCTAAAACCGCCCCAGGTTGTATGTCGGAGCCAAACGATCGAGATTGCAGCGGCATTATGTCAGCGTTGGGAATCCCGTTTGAAGGAATCTCCTCTCCCGCTCAAACCTTTTTCCGAGTCGAATGATGCGCCGTTTGGTAGTCTTGGCGATCGCTTGCCTGCTCTCTTGTTTAGTCTCTATTGGGTTCGATCGCCTCTTGGCCGCAGAATCCCCAGTTGCCTCTAGCTATCGATGGAATTTGCCCGACTGGACACCCAAGCCAGTCGTCCCAGCAAACAATCCCATGAGTGCGGCCAAAGTAGAGTTGGGCAGGCATTTATTTTACGAACAGCGGTTGTCGAAGACGGGAAACTTTGCTTGCGCCTCCTGTCACGTCCAGGCGATGGCGTTCACCGATGGTAAAACCGTGGGCGTGGGAGCGACGGGAGAAGAGCATCCGCGCAACTCCATGAGCCTGACCAATGTAGCCTACAATTCCGTTCTGACTTGGGCGAATCCGTTGATGACGAGTCTGGAACAACAGGGTTTAGTCCCATTATTTGGGGAACACCCAGTAGAACTGGGGATGGTGGGCAAAGAGGACGAAATATTAAAGATGCTGCGGTCAGATCGGCAGTATCGATCGATGTTCGCTGCCGCTTTTGGCGCGGGGGATGAGAACATTAATCTGAATCATTTAATGCAAGCGATCGCCTCTTTTGAACGTACCTTAGTTTCGTTCGATTCCCCCTACGATCGCTATCGCTATGGCAACCAAAAGAATGCGATTTCCGATTCTGCCAAACGAGGCGAGGCGCTGTTTCACAGCGAACGGTTGGAGTGTTTTCACTGTCACGGCGGATTGAATTTCAGCGACTCGATTAGGCACGAACGTCTGGCATTTCAAGAGATCGCGTTTCATAACACCGGACTTTACAACATCGACGGCAAGGGTGCTTATCCGCCCGATAATACTGGAGTCTACGAAATCACCAATAAACCTAGCGACATGGGACGCTTCAAAGCTCCAACGCTGCGAAATATCACCCTCACCGCTCCCTATATGCACGATGGCAGTATAGCGACCTTAGAAGAAGCGATCGCTCACTATCAAGCTGGTGGCAGAACGATCGATTCCGGTGCTTATGCCGGAGTCGGTCGCCAGAATCCATTAAAAAGTCATTTCATCTCTGGATTTGAGTTGACTGAGCCAGAAAAGCAAGATTTGCTGGCTTTTTTGCGGAGTTTGACCGATGAGACGTTCATCTCGAATCCAGCGTTTAGCGATCCTCATGGGTAGTAATTATTAGCGATCGAGTTTAGATCGAAATCCGGCTAAATTAAGCCCTTCTTCCCTGTTAGCTAAGCTCAACTTTGGCTTGTAGTGCCTACAACCTTTGATGGGGTCTAAAAATCTTTTGGGATACAGGTTTTCGTCAGTCACGATCGCAGACGATTGAGTATCAACTTTCAAGAAGGAGTGCAAGAACTTGGTGCGAAGCCAGATAACGGCGTAGCTCACCGGACGGCGATGCACTCTAAGCTTGAAGATAGCGTAAGCCTCCGTTCCGGTACAACGAAGTGTTATACAACGCAACCTGAATAGAAAAAACGATCGCATTTCTCTGTCTCTCACCTATCAACAACCCCTTGCAACATGGAATGCCGACTACCTCATTCAATGTCTCAAAGCGTTTCACCACTTCTATGGCTCCTTGCACCGTTTGAGCTTCTATAGCTCCTTGCATCAACTGATGGCTTTCTTAAGCCATTTACGATGTCTTTGAGTGGAGGTCTTTGAGGGACTTGCAAGAGGGATATAAACCATTTACAAAATCTTTGAGTAGAGGTACTTTTAGCTCATTCAAAATAACAATAAACGGTCATCACCAAAATCTAAACCACAGCTAATTCTTCGAGACAG
The DNA here is from genome assembly GCA_019359615.1 of Cyanosarcina radialis HA8281-LM2. Taxonomy (GTDB): domain Bacteria; phylum Cyanobacteriota; class Cyanobacteriia; order Cyanobacteriales; family CCAP-1448; genus Cyanosarcina; species Cyanosarcina radialis. The sequence goes on along the minus strand of JAHHHA010000003.1, from coordinate 220,619 downwards.
AAACTAACCTTAACCCGTCTAACTCACCCTACTTCTTCGCGACCGTATAACGTTGAAGTTGAGCCGCGAACGACGCTTAGGTCGCGTCGTCGGGCTAACGTCGTTCGTCGGCTCCAACGCAGTAGTTGTTGTGCCTGGCGCTTCTACAGTGTTCCCAGGCGCTAACAGTTAACTCCAGGCAGAGCAACTATTGATTAGACTGAATTTTTCTGCCTAATATCCCTAAATGGCGGATTAGCCCGACTAGGCTTGTCCGCCTAATCTGCTCGATTAACCTAAGAGATAGTACGCTCAATTCTGGCTCTACCATCAACACTGCCCCGAAATTCGGTATTTGCTCAGGTGATTAGACTGAAAAATTCCGTCGAATATCCTCAATTAGGAGATTAGCCCGATAACCAACGCGATCGACCATCAATTAACCACCCAAATTACTTGATGTTGTCTACCAGATCGTTGGCCTCAAACACTACTGCGATCGCACTGAAGAGCATTACTCCGTACCGTCCCCACAACTACGAGCGATCGCTTAGTTGCTATAGAAGTAATGGCTCGATCTTTGCCTGTACTTCCTCAACGACACTTTCTGAAACAGACTCAACAAACCGAACACCACGGGCTTTCCAGTCCAAACACTTGATTTGGTCGGTAAGAATCACTCCTTGGATCTGCAACTCAGGCGATAGAAGGACTTCAAAGGGATATCCTTTTTGCTGTTTAGTGATGGGCATAAAGAGTGCTAGAGAACTTTTTGCGTTGTAGCTACGAGGTGAAAGCACAAAAGCAGGTCGATGTCCTCTTTGTTCGTGACCTTTGGTTGGATCGAAGTCCAAGTAGACAATATCTCCCCGACCTGGAATATAGCTACTTGTTGATGCTACCAAGCTTCATTCCCCACCGCGATCCCACTCTCAACCTCAGTATGCAGATTTTCTGGCGTGATGGCAGAAATCAGATCCTCCAAGGAGTAACGCTTTTGGATTCTGGGTTTGATAACAAGATTACCATCGATTACCACAAGATCGACCTCAATACCTTCGGTGAGTTGAATCTCTTTAGCTAAGTGCTGGGGAAGTCGAATGGCTAGACTATTTCCCCACTTTGCAATTGTCGCAACCATAGGTTGAACCTTACTTTTAGGTTAGTTAGGATCGCTGTAATTTGCTTCCTTGAAGAAACGTATATACAGAGTATCTACATTGTAGCGATTTGGCAGAAGCTTGGCAATTACTGGGAGTAAAGATAACTGAACCTTGAATGCCTCACCACAGTCTTGCGGTGCTACCCCTCCGACAACTTGAAGCAGCCCAACTATTGACTGGACTGAATTTTTCTGTCGCACTGAAGAGCAGAACGGGGAAAAGTGTATATTGTGTTACAAAACTTTCGGCGGTGGATTACATCGCCGATTAAAATTTATCGGTTTGCGATCGAAATCATCGCCGCGACTAACCAACCCTAAAACTTTGATGGGGTCTAAAAATCTTTTGGGATACAAGTTTTCGTCAGTCGCGATCGGAGACGATCGACGATCGACTTTCAAGAAGGAGAGCAAGAACTACTTTAATTTTGCGGAGGCTCATTCAACTGCTGCTGAAGCTGCTGGATTTGCTCGATTGACAACCCTGTTGCACGAGCCACAATTTCAAGCGATAAGCCTTCTCGTAGGAGATTAATTGCGATTGTCCGATCCCTTTCCTCTTGCGCTTCTCTCTGAATGGAACGATAAACAGTAGACTCCTGCATAATATCCCTCCTCAATATCCGGTAAATCGCGTCTTCTTCTAATTTTAGCCCAGCTAGAATTCCTGACGCTGCCATCAGATTTGCTTGTGTCGCAGGATCGGCAATCCGAGCTACCCTTTGAGCGGCGTGGCGTAACGTTTCTTCAGCATCCGCACTTTGCCCCAGAGCCGCAAAGGGGAGCAGTCCAGGATATTGCAGGAAGAGTGATGCAGGTTGCTCCCATAACCGGATAACATCAAACTCATGACGAGTGCGTTCCATCGTAAAGCTCGTTTGATACACCAAGGGTGAGGCAGTCTGCTTCAGGTAAATGACAACTTGCTGCATCGGCTTTGTCGGATCTCTTCGGTAGCCTCGCAACCGATAATCCGTAACGCGGAATGGAATATTATCTTTAGGAAGTGTTTGAAACTCGATATGCAAAATGGACTCGTCCGATTCCAGGAAAATCAAGGCATCGGCACGAATCGGGTCGAGGGAGAGTTCGGAGGGCTGAAGTTCTGTCAGGGTGACAGATTTCCCTAGCAGCCAACTGGCGAAGTCGGCTGAGAAGTTCTCAGCAAGGAATCGGCAGGTGTCATCATACATTCAGGGGATTGTACAACTGACTGCACCAATCTGATTTTAATCGAGTCTAAAGTTTGATGAAGGATTGTTGCAAGGCGATCGCTTCTTGGTTCTTGGCAGAATTACAGAAGCGATCGCCCTGTTCTCTAGAGAATGGCTTGCGAAATATCGCCCTCACCGCTCCCTGTATGCACGATGGTAGTGTAGCGACCAATGGAGGTTCAATTAAAAACTCGCTTGAGTGCAGGGATACGGGACAACACAAAATAGTCCAGCAGTAGCACGATCGCCAGCGAAAGACCAACCAAGGGAAATACCAGTCCCAGAACCGCGACGATCGCTAACGGAACTCGCCAATTTTGCGCGTAAGGTGGCATGGCAGGAGCGCCAATTAGCCCAGCTTCTTGAGGACGGCGCTGCCACCACATCACGGCTCCAGTAATTGAAAGCAACATCGCCATTAATGCTGCCATCAACATCAGCAATTGATTTGCCAAGCCAAAATATTTCCCCATATGAATGGCAATTCCCATTTCTACAGCTTTTGGAACCAGCCCGTAATCTTTCCAGCGCACATCTGCCAGCACTTTGCCACTATAGCGATCGATGTGCATCGTCACTCCGTGCGTCGGATCGCCCGGAAACGCTGAGACAGTATATACGCCCGTTTCTCCTACAGGTAAAGTCACGCTGAAACCAAGAGGCGCACCTTGGGCTTGAGCTAACGTAATTACAGAGTTGAGATTCACCAGAGTACCAGCAGCAACACCATCCCGAGCAGGGTTAGAACCTGTATGTTGATGACCAGAGCGATCGCTATGCCCAGATGCTTTAGATTGAGGCATCGGTAGCTGTTCTACTGCCCAAGGCACGACTTGCCCTCGCTGGTTGAGCGAACCCGTCAATACCGTTGATTTGGGAATGTCATTCCACATTTGGGCTGGAAACTGTCCGGATATTCGGGCAAAGGTTTCTCCCCAAAAGCCCGTCCAGGGTAAACCTGTAAGAATCAGAAAGCCGATTAGGAGAATACTATAAAAGCCAGGAACGGCGTGCAAGTCTCTCCAGAAGACACGCTTATTTTGGCTCCAGAAACGGGGAATTAAAGTTCCTAAGACCGAAAACTTGTGACGCGGCCACCACAAATAGAGTCCTGAAATTAACAGCACTAATCCCCAACAGGCAGCTAGTTCGACTAAATAATCCCCCAACTTGCCGATTAATAGCTCGCCGTGAATTTTACGGGCGATCGCCTGAAGGTTATTGTTTTCATCGCGATCTCCTAGCACCTGCCCAGTATGAGGGTTCACAAAGACCATGAGATCGCGCTCGTCAGCCGTCGCCAACAACACTTCGCTACTGCGATCGGCTGCCATATTTGGCGTAATTTGAGTCACAGTGGCATCAGGATATGCCTTCTGGACGAACTGCACCTGCTCTGTGTAAGAAAGGGTGTTTGCACCTGGCGGCACAAACATCAAATGGCGATACATGGCAGCATCTAGCTGAGGCTTGAAAAGATAAATGATGCCCGTTATCGCCAGAACGAGCATGAAGGGGATAACAAACAAGCCAGCGTAGAAGTGCCAGCGCCAAACGGTGCGGTAAAACCGATTGCTAGGAGATGGCGCGATCGACGTTCGATTGAAAGCTTTTGCGGATTCGCTCATGTCCAGTGTCTTTTGCCAAAAATATAGGCGTGATGACTATGCCCTAAAATTAATAATTTTGTCAAAAGACAAACTGTCAAGTTTTTACAAATCTGTAAGATTTACAGAATATCTTTACGATCGTTTGGCTCGTTCGTATAGCAAGAGGCAAAATTCGCTTCACACACCGTAGCACCGTTGGCGAGGTCAAAACCGTTAGAACAGAGGGAGCAAAGCTAAATATAGTTCTAGCAAAAATTAGAATGATAAACTAAATTCGTTTCAAGCGTGCAGTGTACGCCGATCGCAATTTTTTTGAATTCCCACTACTCATGTCCCCCCTGCCCAACTATAGTCCCAACCAACTTTCGCTAGGGCCGCTAGAAAGCGAGATTCTGAATATTCTTTGGGAATTTGAATCCGCCACGGTCAAGGAAATTCACGATCGCATCCTATCCGATCGAGATCGCGAACTCGATCGAGCTTCCGTCACCACGGTCTTGAATCGTTTGATGCACAAAGGATGGGTGGTTTGCCACAAGCAGGGAAAAGCTTTCCAATGGCAACCTCGGATATCTCAGCCAGAAGCGATAATGTTACGCGCTCACGCTCGACTCCATCAGTTTTTAGCCGTAAGCAATCCCGATGTGGTGGCAGCATTTGCAGATAGTTTGGATGCAGCCAGTCTAGACCAACTTGAGGCGATCGCCGAACGAATTCGCGCTGCCCGACAAGCCAGGAAGGAGGAATAATGCACCTGAGCATACTGCTAATAACAGTGGTAATCGCCGTGGCGATCCGGCTTGGCTGGTTCCGATCTCCAGGCACTTGGGCCGATCGCTGGCAGCGCACTTTAGAAGCATTCCTCCTGCCGCCAATCCTATTGCTAACGACCAACATCACCGTTCTAGCCATGGGACATCACGGCATGATGTTGTGGCATCCAGTCGGTTGGATCGGGTGTCACCTGGCTCTAGGATTTATGGCCGTCGCTGGGGTGGCTCTGACTTACCTTTTTGGGCAACAATCGCGATCGCGCCAGCAAGTTCGTTTGCTGCCATCTGTGTCGATCGCGGGCAGAACGGCCAGAGTATTAGAAACCTCCAATTTATTTGCAGCTAGAGTGGGGATCTGGAAATCGGAGTTGGTCGTCAGTCGAGGATTGCTGCAATCTCTGCAAGCAGACCAAATCGAGGCAGTTCTGAGTCATGAAGAAGCTCATGACTACTACCGCGATCCGTTCTTTTTCTTCTGGTTAAATTGGATTCATCGCCTGACTTTTTGGCTGCCTCAAACTGAGTCCCTTTGGCAAGAACTATTGCTGTTGCGGGAACTTCGAGCAGACCGCTGGGCATCCCAGCGGGTAGATGCGCTGACACTAGCAGAAGCCCTTTTATTAGTCGCGAGATCGGCTGGTGCGACACCAAATGCTTATGGCACTGGCTTCTACGCTCCGACTCCTACTATGCGGCTAGAAGAACGAATTAACTTCCTTCTGGCTCGATCGGAAATCGATCGCAGTCGAGAGCGGTTTTGGATTTGGCTGCTGCCGATCGCTTTGCCTATCCTGACCATACCTTTGCATTGTTAATTACATACGATTGTGCCGCTCAATAACCGATCGCCATGGTGAGCAATGCTGCTGCCGCCAGCGCCGCTGCTGTCCGCACGTGGTTCCAGTTCGTCCAAGTGGGAAGGAAGCTACTCCACAGGCTCGCGCCGTCAGGACTGTCCGGCTTGACGACTGCCAGCGCGTCATTCAGCGGCACATTGAACGCGATTGTCACTCCTACTGTGCCCACGAGATAGAGCAGGCTGCCGACGAGCAAGTAAGCGGCACCGGGTTGCTGCCACTTTAACAGCGAGGAGACAGCCAGAAAGAGGCAAGCAGCGGCAGTTCCCAGGAAAGCCCCCATAAACCATGGATTGTAAACCGTGATATTAATGGACTGAAAGGCAGCAATGCCCTGTGCTGGATGAAGTCGGGCAAGGGCGCTCATCACGAAGGTTGAGAAAGCGAAAAAGACCCCTGCTATCAGTCCACAGCCGAGTGCTGCGAAAAGCTTCAATTCGTTCATAGTATTTCTGCTTGGTTCTAGCGAACGGAACAATTTTTCTCAGATCTTTCACCTGGCAGGATGTCAAAGCCAGACTAATGAGTCGATCGCTTCAACAGGTTACGGAATAGGTGTCCTTTCCACATCCAAAGTCCAGACAAGATCGTTACTGGAATAAATACGAACTTCGTGGCAAATGCCTCATCAGGTCTTTTCGCCACTGCATAGATGTAGTCAACCATCGGTATGCTTAAAATGATGTGAATCCACCGCATTATTTGGCGCTCAGTGCTTGCCTTCATCAGAATTACCTCATAACAGAGACAATGATTCGATCGAGTTTTGATTAGCTGTCATATTGTTCGACAAACTCTCCGATCGTGCGGCGAGAGCGCGATCTCGTTCCGAGAGGCTTCGCCAACGCTCGTCTCTAGGAGTAGGATCGATATGCAGAATGCGTGCCATAGTTTCTCTCGATCGATCGTTGTTCCAGCTTAGAAAAACCAACCAAGCTCAGCTATCTGATTCCTGTGAAACTATCAAAATCTTGCGGTCAATTCTCAAAATATTTGGTGGAATGCGAAAATGAATACAATGGGAACTAGACGAATTGGGTTTGCATTATGAAGATTTCTGCCAACCATCAAATTGAATGTACCAGCTTGCCCATTTTGTCTAGTCGAAACCAAGGTTGGGAAAATATCCTGGTCGAACAATTTCAACACCCTGCGGGGGAGGGGAAAACTTATTACAGTGACGAGCATTCAATTTGTTTGTCTCTTGCCCCACGTCCAGTAAGCTTATTACTAACTCAGGGAGACAAGACTCGTACCGAATTATACGCGAAGGGCGACTTTGGGATCGTGCCTGCACAGATGCCGCTTTTTGCCCGTTGGAATAGCGACGATCGCTTCTTGCAAATTCGGATTGCGTCTCGTTGGTTACAAAGCGTTGCCAGAGAAACCCTCGATCGGAATCCCGATCGGCTAGAATTACTCCCCGAATTTCGGACTCGCGACTCTCAGATTGAAGCGATCGGCATGATGCTACTCTCTGAACTCAAACGGGAAAATTTAGGCGGCAGGCTTTACGTTGAATCACTGGCAAATGTCTTAGCCGTGCATTTGCTCAGACAATACGCTGCTGCCAAGCCTCGCCTTACAGTTTACGAGGGTGGATTACCCGAACGCCAACTTCTGCAAGTGTTGGAATACATTAACGAACATTTGAATCAAGATATTAAACTTGCAGATTTAGCCCATTTGCTGAGCCTGAGTCAATTTCATTTCAGCCATCTATTTAAGCAGTCGATCGGGACGGCCCCTTACCAATACCTGCTTCAGCAACGGGTAGAAAGGGCAAAGCAATTGTTGAAACAAACAAATCGATCGATTGTGGACATTGCCTTCCTGTGTGGGTTCAACAGCCATAGTCATTTGAGTAAACAGTTTCGGCAATTTACAGGCATGACACCGAAAGCCTACAGAGCGAATTAAACAACCATGCTTTTGTACAGTAGGCAGTATATACACCCAGATCTTTTGACAGTCCGCTCCAATGGATCGATCCCTGGCATTGTCGGATCGTTATCAGCTAAGCGTTCCGAGGCGATTAACGTCAGACTTTTGACTCGTTGAGGATGCTTGAGCGCCATGAGTTGAGATAGAAATCCTCCGAGCGATATCCCGACTAGATGAGCGCTCTCAATTCCATAGCCATCAAGTACACAAAAAGCATCATCCGCTAGATCTTCAACTCTTACACCTATCCTCCATCAACAGCTTCAGTTTTCTGACCAGCGAATTCAACGCATTCAAATTGCACGAGCAACATATCTAGCAAAGATGCCGTCTGGTGAATATACAGCCTCCTCGATAGAAAAACCAGCACGCTCTATCATTGGCTCTAGAAGCCATGTGAAGGTTGAATGCTCATCACGAATGTGTTCTTCGAGATCGGCCCGAATCCAGCCATCCTTTGGATCGTCACTGAGCTTAGCACACCAGGTATTCAGGCGATCGTCTGCTTCTGACGGCTCGAAGTTATAGACAATATCCCATAGTCGGAACACACCTCCCGTCCGAACGATATGTCCCAGTCGTTGAAACGCTAGCGCCTTCCAAAAATCAGGCAGGTGATGGAGCGCATAGCGAGAATAGACAAAATCAGCTTGCCTCCCTTGGTGTTCGTAGGTGAGAAATCCAGACTGGACGACTTCAATATTGGGTAAGCGAGACTCACTCACTTTCGCCTTGAGTACATCCAGCATGACAGGCGAAACGTCAACTGCAACGATTCGTGTACACAGCGGGGCAACAGCAAGTGTGAACTGTCCAGTGCCTGCACCTATATCTACCACTTCTGATTGCTCATTCAGTCCGAGCATTTTCATAAGTGCTAGTTCTTCCATGACGCTAGCATCTTCCTTAATGTCGTATTGAAATGCGTGCTCAGCATCAAGATTTTCTCTGCCTGCGCTTTTCACTTCGTCTAGCATCCAATGGGATCTTTTCTCAATCTTGTTCATCCTTCACTTGGTGTCTAAATCAGTAGCAATATTTTACTTTTTCCTAATGCTATCCTGACCTTGAAATTCAGCATAACTATTGATTAGACTGAACTTTTCTGTCTGATATCCCTAAATGGCGGATTAGCCCGATAACCAACGCGATCGACCATCAATTAACCACCCAAATTACTTGATGTTGTCCGCCAGATCGTTGGCCTCAAACACTACTCTTATCGTAAGAAGGAAAAGTTGTTGTCGATCGCATAAATGTAGTTGTATGCGAATTAGTTTGACAGCCCGTCTTTTGACAAAACCCGTCTCCCAAATAAAAATAAAGTTTCAACTTCTGTGGTAACTTCTGCCTGCCTTCCAGTCTCGAAGCGGGCATTATTCGTGTGGGTGTAGGGGAAAATTGAACTTAACACTATGGGCTGCCATTAGCCTTGCAGGTATCTTATTCATACCTTTACCTGCGAGTGCAAACCAAGATGGGTTAGTAACTCAAGAAAGTGCGGAACATCTTCAGTTGAATGCAGATACTTCTGCAATTCCGGTTTGGGAAACAGAAGGGAGCGAACCAAATTTAGGAGCAGAATCGATCGAATCCGATCGAGTAGAACTAGCAGCCACGCCAAATCCAGCAATCGATCGCCCCGCAGTCAACGAACGATTGCAAGCTCAAGCAGATGGTGCGATCGCCATTACCAACGTTCGACTCGATCGCACTGAATCGGGCATAGAAGTTATTCTAGAAACCTCTGAGGGAGAACTCAATCCGACTACCTCTACAGTTGACAATAGCCTCATCGTCGATATTCCCAATGCCACGTTAACCGTCGAGTCATTCGATCGAGCCAATCCCGTCGAGGGCATCGCGCTCATTAAAGTTGAAACGATCGCGGGAACGGGAGTGCGAGTGACGATCGCTGGAACCAAAGCGCCACCAACGGCAGGGACGAGAACTGAAGTGCGATCGCTGATAGTTAATGTCACTCCAGGTACGATCGCTCCGGGCGAAACTGATGAAACTCCACTTGAGATTGTCGTCACGGCCGAGAAAACCCCAGAGAACCCCTTAAACGTGCCGATCTCGTTAACGGTGTTGACGCAAAATGAAATCGAAGATGCCCAAATCAACACCATTCGCGATGTCGCTGCCAATACGCCCAACTTTTTCACTTCAGTCGGCGATCGCGTTTTCAATTTCTATAGCATTCGGGGGATTAGCAACAGTAACTTTCTGGTGCGAGACAGCGTGGGATTTTATTTAGATGACGTACCTATTGAGTATTTTCATGAGTTTTTTCCGGGTGACTTGTTCGACTTGCAGCAAGTGGAAATTCTCAGAGGCCCTCAAAACACCCTCTACGGACGTAACAGCATTGCCGGAGTTGTCAACGTTACCAGTCGCCCTCCGGCTGAGGATCTAGAAATGCTACTGGGACTGGAGTACGGCAGCTACAATCAGCGCCGCGTCCAAGCTTCGATTAGCGATACCCTCGTTCCAGACAGGTTGGGATTTCGCCTATCGGGAGTTTACAGCGCCCGCGACGGCTTTACCGAAAATACTTTCCTCGATCGAGATGCCAACGCTCAATCGGATCTTGCGGGTCGTCTCAACCTAGTGTGGACACCCTCTGAAGATTGGAACATTTCTTTTAATGCCTTACAAGCAACTTCTAACGACGGTGGAGCGGTCTACGCTGAGATCGGCCAGGAAGATCCTTTTAAAATTGAAGAAAACGAGATTGCCGATCTCAATCTGTCGGTAAGCGGGCAATCGTTGAAAGTGGCATACAACGGCGACGATTTCCGTTTCACCTCTATCACCGCACATAACGCTAGCAATACGGGTTATCGCAGCGATGGAGATTACACGGCCCGAGATTTGTTCGCTTTCGACACCAAGATCGCATCCAACATCTGGAGTCAGGAACTTCGCCTGCAATCGCCAGCCAACGCCGGACGGTTTAACTGGTTGCTGGGGGCTTACGTTCAAGATCGCAGCTTCGACATCGATCGACAGCGAATCGAATACAGCAGAGAAGGGGCGGCGTTCTTTGGCATTCCCGATATCCGCTTTGGGGATACTGTGGCCGCATACGACCAAACTACCCTGGCAGCCTTCGGGCAAGTAGATTTCACCCCGATCGATCCCCTAACGCTTACTGTGGGCTTGCGTTATGAATATTCTCGCGACGATTTAGAACGCAGCGATCGAATTGAAACTTTTGATGGAGTCAGTACCACCAGCGGGCAACTCAACGACTCGATCGATGGCGATGCCCTATTGCCCAGATTTGCCCTCACCTACCGCTTCAGCCCCAACGTCGCCGCCTATGCCAGCATTACTCGCGGCTACCGACCCGTAACGTTGAATTACACCCTTGCCGATCCATCCCTCAACGATGTCAGACAGGAATCATCGTGGAACTACGAACTCGGCTTGAAAACCTCCTTGCTGAACGATCGCCTCATTTTTAACCTGTCTGCTTTCATCAATGAAATTGATGATTATCAAGTTCTGTTACCCAGCGCTCAAGGCTTTTTGACCGACATTACCAACGCTCAGGTCAGAATCGCGGGCTTTGAAGCCGAAGCCAGAGCCATTCCTCTAGATGGGCTAGAGCTAATTGCGGGATTTGGCTATGCCAATGCTGAGTATACCGATTACATCAGTCCCTTTACGGGTCAGAACTTTAGCGGCAACAAACTGCCATATGCTCCGGAATATACCTTTAACCTAGCAGCCCAATATCGCAGTCCGGGGGGATTTTTCAGCCGATTGGAATTGCAAGGATTGGGCACCTATTTTTTTAATGATGCCAACAGCTTGAAACAAGATCCATTGGTGTTAGTTAATGCCCGCATTGGCTATGAGTTTAACAATTCGAGAGTGTATTTGTTCGCCAATAATTTATTTGATGAAGAATACTTTACGGCTGCCTTCGCCCCCTTTGGGGTTCCCCGCGCTAATTTTGGCGATCGCCGCACGATCGGCATTCAATTTCAAACTAGGTTCTAGCCTAAGTTTGGGGACTAATTTAACATTAGACATCTTCAACAATTCTTGTAGAATCATACCAAATCCGGTTGCCAAAACCTACTTTCCCTCAAAGGAGCCTCCGGCTCCCCTCTCCCAAGGGAGAGGGGTTGGGTTGACGCAGCAAACCCAACTAACCCCACTAACCCCACCCCAATGCTTCATTTTAGCCGTGTCAGTCTAGTAGTTAACAATCAATAGTTCGGCGATCGCTCCTCGTTTGCTGCCATTAGAATTGATCGATCGATTGGCACTAACTCGTTTAATATTGAAACCTTGATAAAGTTTTTCAAAGAAGTCATCATCAGGATTTTCATTTTGAGGATCTGAGTTACTCAACATGAGCTTGGCACCTTTGGCATCCAATTGCCTGTAGAAATCAGCCAGACGAATTTGTTCGCTATCGTTGAAATCGTAGCGAGAGTAAGAATTGAAATTGGCGGTTTTGCTAATAGGACGATAGGGAGGATCGAAATAGACGAAAGTATCGGCAGTCACGAATTCACTGACCGCACTAAAATCACCCTGGACAATATTAGCGCGTTGCAACACTTGAGAAACAGCTAATAAATTGCTGCGATCGCAAATGCGCGGATTTTTATACTTACCGCAAGGAACGTTGAAATCGCCTTGGGAATTAACTCTGTAATTATATTGATTCTACGAAGTGGAATGCTTTATATATCAATTGTTCTGATTTTTATTTTCGCAGAATAACTAGAATAGAGCTTCATTTTATACTTTATTAATTTTTCAAGGGAAATAAGTTTCTTGGTCAGAAAGATGCTGAACTATAAAACTTATTCAGTCTCTAGCTCTATAGAGATACGCCGCATGATCCAGTCTTGCAAGGCAGAACCTTTTAATAATTGTTTAACTCCATCAACTCGTACCCATGTCTTTCCACTACTAGAAAAGTGTAAGCGTTGAGTGTTGCTCTTTGGACATATTAACTCAATAACAAATAGGTCATTTATAATTTGCTTTTTATCATCGTATACATGGTGAAGTTCAATACGAAAAGCAGTAGGATCGATGGTAGGTTCGATGGTCATTAATTTGTTATTAATTACTCGACGTAGCTCGTCTCTCTGTAAGTTTGATAGATGAACACCTAGTATCGTTTTGGTAACATCATTAATTCCCCATAAAATCCTTCCACCTTCACTATTAAGAAAGGCTATTGCATATTCGTCAACCGTATTTTTGATACTATCTATAGGGTTGCCACCTTTTACTTCCTTAAATTCAAACTCTCTATTCTCATCAAAATTTAGTGTTTCATGGCAAACCATTTTGATCCTTAGAGGTTGAGGTATTGGTGATGTATCCTCTGGAAGTTGTTTAAAATAGTGTGTGATGCTTCTAAGTGTACTTGGAGACATATGTAGTGCTTTGGCTGCGGACTTTTGAGTTCCATAGCTTTGAATAAATTGACCCAGTTCATCAAGAGCGCGTTTTCTCCCAACCATACTACCCCAAATTTTAATAATCAAGTTGCGATAGCCAAGTGTACGCAAATTTCCTGGCTGATAAGCCTCGTATGCTGTAGAATAAATTTCTTCGAATGAAGAATTTAAGCTGATATTTATTTTCATATTATTTATATTATAAATGTATTATCTTCTATAGACGTAAATTTTAATTTATTGTGGTATTTGCCCACCGAAGGAACTCGTCTATTGTGAAAACCTGTATGTTTTTGTTGAGGACTGAATTTAAAAGATATTTCTTAGTTAAAACTGTTGTTTTAAGCCACGGGATTGCTCCCTGCTTCATGCCTCCACCACCAGCAATAATGATGATATCAGTTTCAGGCATTGCTTCAATACAGTTAAGATATAGATAAGGTAATTTCTCGTCCACAGAACCAGATGACTGCTGCCATTTACATTCAATACGGACATTAAGCTTATGTGGTAAAGATCTAACGAGAAACTCTGTATATCCAGGATGACCATAAATAGTCGTATAAGGAACGTGTTTGAGTAGGAGCTTATCTCCGTAGGACTCTTTTTTTTTCGACCAAGCGCTATAGCTGACGACTTCAAAGTTTTTATTTTGAAAGATAGGTAAAATCAATGTCTCTAGATTTCTGCCTTGTCTAGCTGCCCTAGACCCTTGAGTGGCTACTATCTGCGGTTGTTGCACTGTGCTAACTCCAGAATTACCATTCTTAGTATTCCCTAATACTCGTAGTTAGTTACTATTACTTCTAGGATCTGTCCCCTTTTATCACTACGGGAGTTGATGAAACGAGCCGCCTGAACAAATTCAATATTAAATGATTTATAAAGTTCTAAAACTAAAGGTGCTGATGAATTGGAAAGCATAAAACGAATCCCTCGTGCATTGAGTCGGCTGCATAACTCATATAACTCAACCTGTTTTACTTCATCAAATCCATTGTGGCTATAAGCTGTAAAATTTGCTGTTTTTGATAAGGGAACATAGGGTGGGTCAAAATAAACTATGTCTTGTGAAGTGACTTTAGATTCAATTTCCAAAAAATCTGCGGCTATTAGTTTTACATTTTGTAATGCTATACTGCACGCTTTAAGATTTTCTTCATCGACAATTGTAGGTTTTTTATAACTGCCTATTGGGGTATTAAATTGCATCTTTGAATTGAGACGATATAATCCGTTATAACAAGTTTTATTTAAGTAAATAAATCGACTTGCTTTTTGAATATTAGTCCAATTTTTATATTCTAAACTTCGGTCGATATTACGAATATGATAATAATATTCTTTATTATAAATATGACATTTTAAATCGCTAATCAACTCATCTACATAATCTTTGACAACACAATAAGTATTAATCAGTTCACTGTTAATATCTAATAAATAAGCTTGTTTTGAGTGTAGTGAAAAGAAAACCGCCCCACCACCTAAAAAAGGTTCAAAATATTGTTCGTAATCATGCGGCAAACGCTTTGATATTTCAGGAAGCAACTGTGACTTGCCACCTGCCCATTTTAGAAAAGGTCTAGGTTTAGTGTTTAATTGCATCTATCTACTCCTGATATCTCTGTTTTTCAAACTTAACTTACACATTACTCATTCAAGTATCGCTGAATAGGCTCTACTGGTAAGCAGGTGTCCGTATGGAATATGCAGCAGAATCTCTCCTCTGTTTGAGAGTCTATTACTCTCTCTCTTTATTATTTACTAGTTTGTGGATTTTTTTATAAAGATACTATAGCAGATGACTTCAAAGATTTTGTTGTTGCTTTTATTAATTATTGAATACAAATTTGTTGTTGTTATAACGAAAAAGTCCATTAAAACAAGTGCGATTTAAAAAATCATCTGAGCCGCACATTCCAGCCAAGCTGATGAAAAATTTAAAAAATCTATGCGATCGCGTTCTTGATTGTATTGAGAACGCGATCGCATAGAAATATTGACGTTGTTGTGTCTTGCTGAGATCGAAATACTTAGTTTCGATTTCCGCCAGGATTTCGATTAAGCTTTCAACATCATGCTGAATCGTTTGATAGAGCAAGATTAATTCTGGATTGCGATCGGAAATATATAACTCACCAATATTGTAGGTTTGAGCGATATAAAAAAAGACAGCACCGCCACCAATAAAAGGTTCAGCGTAGCGGCAAATTTTACCTGCTTTTAGATCTTGGGGTAGAAGCTTAGATATTTGTTCGATAAGTTGACTTTTGCCCCCTGCCCACTTGAGTATTGCTCTAGCCTTAGTTGTAGACGATTTGGGCAAAGTTGTCTGAGGTAAGTGAGTCATGCACTCGATTACCAGAAAATCTTCTGCTTTCATAATGTTTATATTGAAGTTTTTCCGCTAATTGACTGATTTAGCGATCGCCTGTAAGTCAGCTAGTAGCAGAGGGTTGTCCTAAACCAAGTTCGGCCATCAGTTGCTCGTGAGAAATGTTATCCTTGGGCGATCGCTTATTCTGTCTCTTCCTTCCACGATCGGGAATTTCATCCAGCTTCAAAACTGGTAATGCTAGAGCTTTTTGAAACCACTCAAGGTCTTTGGCTAATTTTTCTAGAGATTGACCGCAAGGTTCGACAGCATTTTCTGTGCAACCGATAATTGAACCGTCTTCCGCATAAAAAACTTCACGAATGATGTAATCTCCATTTGCTTCCCAAAAAACACGGTAATTCCAGTTAACCATCAGATTTCCTCCTGTTCTCCCTGAAAGAAAAAATCGCTACCTCGCTTCTCGCCAATACGTTGAATCTCAACAATTAGCACCTCTTCATCTACATCATATAAAACTCTAAATTCACCAATACGTAGTTCTCAGTCAGCAATGCTATTCGATCGCATCTGTTTGCGATTGCGAGTTTCAACTGTCGGTTCATAACGCAGTTGCACTCCAATGGCATCAAGAATCTGGTTTTGCTCGTGCTTTTTGAAGAATTTTAAATCTTCTACTGCTTGTGGCGTATATTCGATTTCGTACATTGGCTGCTGACCAAAGGTGGGTAGGTAATACCCACCCTCATGACTACACCTTAAACTTTTCCGTAATCCGTTGCATGGCAACCTCGACGTTCTCGCGGCTGTTAAAAGCTGAAATGCGGAAGTAACCTTCACCCGATGCACCAAACCCAGAACCAGGCGTACCAACTACGTTAACTTGGTGTAACAGCTTGTCGAAGAAATCCCAGCTAGACAAAGCATGGGGAGTCTTCACCCAAACGTAGGGCGCATTTACTCCCCCATAGACTTGCAAGCCAGCCGCCGTTAGCTGTTCGCGGATAATTCTGGCATTTTCCAAATAGAAACTCACTAATTCCTTGACTTGCGCTTGTCCAGCGGGAGAATAAACCGCCTCCGCACCCCGTTGGACGATGTAAGATACGCCGTTAAACTTGGTCGATTGGCGACGGTTCCACAACTTCCATAACTCCACATCCGCACCGTCAGCAGCTTTAGCCGTCAAGTTTTGGGGAACCACCGTCAACGCGCAACGAGTGCCAGTGAAGCCTGCATTCTTGGAAAACGATCGAAACTCTATGGTGCAATCTTTAGCCCCTTCAATTTCGTAAATCGAGTGGGGGAGAGACGGATCGGTGATATACGCTTCGTAAGCGGCATCGAAGAAAATAATCGAACCATTAGCTTTAGCGTAATCTACCCAGGCTTTGAGATATTCCTTAGTGGCCGTCGCACCTGTGGGGTTATTGGGGAAACACAGATAAATCAAATCCACCTTTTGCGAGGGAATCTGCGCCGTAAAGTTATTTTCAGCCGTAATCGGGAGATACACTAAACCTTCATACTCACCTTTATCGCTAGCATCACCCGTATGTCCTGCCATCACGTTGGTGTCTACATACACTGGATAAACCGGATCGGTGACGGCAATGGTATTGTTATCGCCAAAGATATCGAGAATGTTGCCAGTATCGCACTTGGAGCCGTCAGAAACAAAGATTTCTGCCGCATCGATTTCGCAACCACGGGATTGGAAGTCATGGGTAGCAATTTTCGATCGCAGCCAATCGTATCCTTGTTCTGGCCCGTAACCTTTGAAAGTAGAGCGATTTCCCATATCTTCTACTGCCTGAATCATCGCCTGACGACACGCCTCTGGCAAGGGTTCGGTTACGTCACCAATCCCCAACCGAATGATTTTGGCATCGGGATTGGCTTGGGCAAAAGCGTTCACTCGGCGGGCAATTTCGGGAAACAGATACCCAGCTTTGAGTTTGAGATAATTATCGTTGATGGTTGCCATGTATAGATTGCTAACACTGCCGTAAGTCAGTTTATCTTGGCTAGATGGGTAGCGATCGCACTAAAGAGCAGTCTATCGGGTAATTCGATCGATACTTTGCCTCTACCTGCAACTCGATCTATCCCAACCCTAACGTATAGTGGTAGAAGGCTTCATCCTTAACGTAGTTGCGAGACTCATATAGCTTTTGCGCCACTGTATTTGCGATCTGCGTTGCCAAGACCATTCGGACTGCACCAGTTTCTAGAGCGTACTTCTCTGCTGCGTCCATCAGTAACCTAGCAACTCCCTGGCGGCGATAAGCCTCCGCCACAAACAGATCGTTCAAAATCCACACTCGCTTCATCGACACCGAAGAAAAACTGGGATAAAGCTGAGTAAATCCAGCCATTACCTGGTTATCCTCAGCCACAAAAATCGCAGAATCGCCATTTTTGCACCGATCGCTGATAAACTGCTTCGCTGAAGCTAGGTCTGACGTTTGATTGTAAAAGACTCGATAGCGATCGAACAATTTTGATAAGTCTTCAATATGTTCGATTTGAGCTAAACAAACGTTCATCGATCGATCTCCCAATTTATCCGTAGCCAGCAATCTCCTCTTCTAAACAGTTGCCGTCACCAATGGCAGTTTTTGGCAGCGATTGACACCCTCGGCTAGCTGCCTGAGCATGGTAGCAGTAGTAGCAAAATCCACGCAGGGATCGGTAATACTTTGACCGTATGTTAGCTGGCCCAGATCTGGTTTTAAAGATTGCTTGCCTGCAACCAAATGGCTTTCGATCATTACCCCCATAATGTGCCGCGAACCTGCTTGCAGTTGTTCGGAAATGTTTTGACAAACGATCGCCTGCCGATTGTAATCTTTAGAAGCGTTGCCGTGGCTGCAATCGACCATGATGCGGGCATGGCAATCGTGCGCCGCCAGTTCGGCAGCGGCTTTTTCGATGTGAGTCGCCTCGTAATTCGGGCCTCTCTTGCCACCTCTAAGTACCAAGTGCGTGCTGGGATTACCTGTAGTGGTGACGATGCTCGCGAGTCCTCTAGCATTAATCCCCAAAAAATGATGGGGTTGCTTGGCTGATAGCATGGCGTTAATTGCCGAATCTAGATGCCCGTCCGTACCATTTTTAAACCCAACTGGCATCGACAGTCCAGAAGCCATTTCTCGATGGGTTTGACTTTCAGTAGTTCGCGCTCCGATCGCCGTCCAAGAGACAATATCAGCAATGTATTGAGGTACGATCGGATCTAGCAATTCGGTAGCTGCTGGTAGCCCCATACTGGCTAGATCCAGCAGTAATTTCCGCGCCAAACGCAGTCCTAAATTGATGTCAAAGCTTTCATCCAACAACGGATCGTTAATTAAGCCTTTCCAGCCGATGCTGGTGCGGGGTTTTTCAAAATACACCCGCATGACAATTTCTAGACTCTCAGCTAGTTCCGATCGCAGTTGGGATAGAAGTTCTCCGTATTCGTAAGCTGCCTTGACATCGTGGATCGAACAAGGACCGACCACTACTAGCAATCTGGAATCTTCACCTCTAATAATCGCATCGGTGCGATCGCGCGTCTGAGCGACTAACGTGGCTGCTTCTTCAGATAGGAGTAATTCTGACTTAATCAGGGCAGGAGCTAGCAGCGGTCTGGTTTCGACCACATGAAGGTTATCGGTGTTCCGCATAAATTAAGAGTTGGGCATGGGGCATGGGGCGTGGGCATGAGGCAGAGCAACAGCGATAGATTATCTATTTTGCTCGCGTACTTAAATTAGATGTTGCCAAAACTTTCACTACCTTACTTCAGATTAATATTTTGGTAGCTTGGGAGCAATGCTTAAAAGTGAGTTGGTAGGGGTGTGTTATCCCTCCCCTCTCTAACTACTCCTCTTCTTCATCGCCATAGTCATCATCCGATCGCGTTTAAGCCGGAATCGCTGCCACAATCGCATCGAGCGCTTTGGCTACTGGCACAATTTCTAAACCGATTTGTGGGAAAGTTTGCCCTTTAGGGACGATCGCGCGTTTAAATCCTAATTTAACCTGAGTTCGGGTTAGTTCAACTGACGTGCGATTGTGACACCGATTGACAATAAGCGTCACCAAGCGAGGTGAGGTGAGGTAGGGACGCGATCGCTGTTCGAGAGCAGGAACTCAAGCTGAAAACATGAAGGGGAAGACTGATAATAAAAGAATCCTCTGGCATCCACCAGGGGAGATCTCAAAACTTTAAACGATCGATGCTAGGAGTTTAACACGATGACCTCAGAAGAAATTCAAAAAGCCATAGAAGGGATGCTGTCAGTGCAAAGGGAACTGCAAGAGAGTCAGTTGAAGTTACAAGAGGAATCGGCAAGACAACGGGAATAAATTAGCCAAATCCTATCTATTAGTACAGATCTGCAAGAGGGACAGATGCAAATGATGGATGCTCTTGCTCGGTTGAGGTATTAGATCGCCATAAATCCCTAAAGATAGACGTAGGTTGGGTTGACGACAGGAACCCCAACTTGTTTTGTTTATAATGTCTCATTTTAGCTGTATTTTATAGACATCGAGAAAATATCTGTTATATGGCAATCCAAACTACTCTAAACTTAAAATATTTGGAAAACTCAGTAAATCCAGTATTTGCTAATCATGAAACTTTTCATCCTCGTTTTGGTTGGTTGAAAAAAGGATTTGATGCCGCGAATAAAAATCCAGGAGTATTCTTACAGGATGATGCTACTGTTAGTTTGGGCGTTGGGAAGAATATGGTACGCTCTATTCGTTATTGGTGCAGTGCTTTCAAGCTTCTTGACAAGAATAATTTACCAACAACATTTGGAGAAAAGCTTTTAGGAGAAAATGGATGGGACTCTTATTTAGAAGATCCAGCATCATTATGGTTGTTACACTGGAATTTATTAAAACCTACTTGTGAAGCTGCGTCATGGTATTATGTTTTTAATGTATTTCGCGCTCTAGAATTTACTAGAGAAGATGTTTTGGCAGGACTCAAAGATTACATAAGCAATTTTAATAAAACTATTGCCGAATCTTCTTTTATTAAAGATGTAAGTTGCATTCTCAGAATGTATTCTACTCAAGGCTTTATCAGAGATAACGCTCCTATTGAAGATTCTATTGACTGTCCTTTTACGGAGCTTGGCTTAATTCGTCATTTCGGTAAAAACTATCAATTTAAAATTGGCGAGAAAGCAAATTTACCCGATTCGATTATAGGGGCTACTTGTTTGGAATATGCTAGTCGTGTTAGTCAGGATACAAAAACAATTAGTATTCCTCGGTTGCTTTATGATGAAGGTAGTCCGGGGATGGTATTTAAGTTGACGGAAAATACTTTATGTGCAGCTATTGAGACAGTGGCTAAAAGATTCGATCGAATAATGCTTTCCGATACTGCCGGATTAATTCAGTTGTCTTTTACTGCTGAACCAGAAGTTTTAGCCCAACAGGTTTTAGAACGATATTATAGTTCTCGATAGCAATGAGTAGAGTCATGACTAATAAAAAGCTATCCCATTATTTCAGTATCCAGCGGCGCTATGCTCGTTCGATCGACTTAGAAAGAGATTTAGAGAGCGTGGAAGCTTTAGATGGTTACGTTCTGACTAAAAGGGCGATCGATTCTTTAGAACGGATTTTACAGAGCTTTAATACTGATGAAGGAAATCGAGCTTGGACGTTAACTAGCGTTTATGGTACTGGCAAGTCTGCTTTTGCTCATTATTTAGTTTCGCTATGCGCTAACTCTCAAAATAAAATGCAAGTGAAAGCGATATCGATCGCTGAAGAGAAGTTAGCTAAAGATAGTACGATCGCTCGATTAATTCAAGATCGAATTAAGCCGACAGGATTGATGCGGGCGGTAGCGACGGGGCAAAGAGAACCGATTAGTCATACGATCGTTAGAGCTTTATTAACAGGTGTCGATACTTTTTGGAATGCGGCTGAAAGAAAGAAAATCAAGGCCGTTCGTAAGTTGGTAGAATTAAAAGCTGAAATTGACAATGGCGGCTCTATTGAAACTTCAGCTTCGCTCAGTGTCAATAGTAAAGAAATTAGTAGTTTGGTGTTAGAAATTGCTCGCGCGTCTCAAGCGGGTATTTTGCTGGTTATCGACGAACTGGGGAAGAATTTAGAATATGCGGCTCGCGATCGAGGGGCTGAAGATTTATATCTTTTACAGCAACTAGCCGAATTGCCAAAAGCTCCAGATACGCCTGTTTATATTTTGGGTATTTTACATCAGGCTTTTGCTGAATACAGTCAGCGATTAGCTACTGTTCAGCGCAATGAATGGGCAAAGATTCAGGGACGGTTTGAAGATATTCCTTTTACGGAATCAGCCGGACAAATGATGAGGTTAATTGGAGAAGCGATCGATTCTTCGGCCGCAGAAGCAATAAGTTGTGCTGCTAATAGTTACTCTCAAGAGTGGTTGGATAATTTAGCCTTAAAAATTGGCGATGAGGAAATAACTGACGAAGTTATTAAAGCGGTTTATCCCCTACATCCTTTAGCGGCTTTGGCGTTACCAACTCTGTGTCAGCGTTATGCCCAAAACGATCGCTCTTTGTTTGCGTTTTTGACGAGTAGGGAGCCTTTGTCGTTTCGGAATTTTTTAGAAGAAGTAACGGTTAAAGACGATCTGTTGCCAACGCTGAAGTTAGATCGGGTTTATGACTATTTTATTGAAGCCGCAGGCATGGGTTTAGCTTCTCGCCCTAATTTACAAAGATGGGTAGAAATTCAAGATTTAATTAGCGATGCCAAGCACCGAGAAGAAGACTGTTTAAGAGTGCTGAAAACTATTGGCATTTTAAACCTAATTACAGTTACGGGTTCGATGAGGGCTACGAGAAGTTTAGTATCTCTAGCAATGTGCGATCGCCCGTCAGAAATAGAGATCGATCGCTGGCAACAAGTTATAGATAAGTTACTAAAAGATAATTTAATTACTCATCGCCGTCAATTAGATGAATTGCGGATTTGGCAAGGTTCTGATTTTAATGTTGATGCTGAGTTAAGTACGTATATAGAACAAGAGCGATCGCCTTTAGTTAAACTGCTATCTTTTCACCGTCCGCTCAAACCTTTGGTTGCCCAACGTCACAGCTATAAAACGGGAACTTTACGCTATTTTGAACGCCATTATTTAGATAATTCTCAAGATTTGAGTCAATTATGTTGTAGTAGTGTGGATGCAGATGGTTTGGTGGGGTATTGGGTAGATGAAGCGATCCCCGATTCTGTTCCTGCTACGACTAGGGACGGTAAACCGTTGGCGATTTTGAGTGCAGCTAATTTAGATATTTTGCGAATTCGCACTTTAGAATTTGTGGCTTTAAGTAATATCAAACTAACTGCTAAAGAATTACAGGCTGACGGGGTAGCGAGAAAAGAAGTAAATTATCGCTTGCAAGAAGCCGAACAGTTTTTAGATGAAACCCTCGATCGCTCGTTTAGTTTAGGGGTAGATCGGCAATGTTGGATGCAAGGGGAAATCAAAACTATTCAAAATATTTCTAATTTTAATAGTAAGCTTTCAGATATTTGCGATCGCGTTTATCATCGCACTGCAATTCTATGGAACGAATTAATTAACCGTCGAGATTTAACCTCTCAAGGGGCAAAAGCTAGACGAGAATTGATTGAGGCCATGTTGGAACATCAACATGAAGACAGGTTGGGATTGGCAGGCTACGGTCCCGAAGTTAGTATGTACTATTCTCTGTTAGAACAAACGGAGATTCATCGTCAGGAAGGTGGTGATTGGGATTTCTACCCACCATTAGAAGATTCGGGGTTGAATTATTTGTGGGAAGCGATCGAGGATTTTTGTTTGGCAGCTACAGAAAAAAGCCAAAGTTTCGATCGACTTTATCAAAATTTAGCTGCACCTCCTTATGGGATGAAACAAGGTGCAATTCCAGTAATTTTGGCGGCGGTATTGTTGCATCGCGCTGATGACTTAGGGTTGTATCAAGACGGGACGTTTATTCCAGTATTAGGAGTAGAACATTTTGAATTATTGGTTAAATATCCCGAACGGTTTGCGGTTAAGTTTTTTGCTGTGGTGGGATTGCGGGCAGAAGTTTTCAAAGAATTAGAAGCGATCTTACGCAATCCCCAGTTGAAAAGTTTAAGTAAGGTGCGTAACGCCACCCTGTTGACGGTGGTGACTCCGCTTTATCAGTTTGTCAAGAAACTGCCTAAATATACTCAACAAACCCGACAGCTTGCAGCAGAACCCAGAGCGATTTTAAAAGCATTGCAAACTACGGTTGAACCCGACGAATTGTTGTTTAAAGCTTTGCCAGCAGCTTGCAATTTACCCCCAATTGGGGCTGACAGCGGGGATGATGGGGTGACGGCGAAAACTTTACGCGCTAAGTTGGTTCGCGCACTTAGAGAGATTCATACAGCATACGATCGCTTATTGAGCGATTGTCAAAAACTGATTTACGAAGCCTTTGGTGTCAGAAGTCAGGAAGCCAAACTCAGGGAAGATTTGCGGGTGAGGGCAAATTATTTGGCGGGGAAGTGTATCGAACCGTTACTCAAACGCTTTATTCGGGCGGCGGCGGATGAAACCGCCAGCGATCCTCAATGGTTGGCGGCTTTGGTGATGATTGTCGCCGATAAACCAGCGGAATCGTGGACGGATGATGATGCGACTGCGTTTGAGATGAAGTTAGCGGACTTGGTGCGGCGATTTAAGAATCTGGAAGCTTTGCAGAAGGAAGTCGCCGCCAAAGGCGAAGGCTTTGAAGCCAGACGGATTACCATGACTCGTCCCGATGGTGAGGAGATCCATCAAATGGTATGGGTAGACCGTGGGAGAGAGTCGCAGGTTGAGAAGTTGGTCGATCGAATTATGGCTGAATTACCTAACGATAAGCAGTTGCGACAGGCGGTTTTGGCCAAGTTGAGCGAGCGGATTTTGAATCCCGATTTACCAGAGTCGGTTACTCAGATTGAAGAAAAGCGATCGAATCGAGAAACGGGAAAAAGTTCGGCTAAAATCAGTCATAATAGCCCTGGCGATTGAAATCGCGGCTATACAAACAAAGTGCGCCTGCGCGGACTAAGGCGAGATCGAGGTTGAGAAATCCGCGCAAGTGCGTTGCAGAGATGAGGGCAGAAATCGAAGAGATTTTGGAGCAGCGACAATGTTAGGTTTACTAGAAAAACTGAGCCAATGGGAAGAATTAACTAGTCAAGCGGCATTGAAAACTGTTGATTCCGACCAGATTTTACTCATGAATGAGATTAGCTGGGATATATATGAAACCCTATTGAAAAGCTACCAAAATACTTCTCATTATCGCTTTAAATATTTAGAAGGTACTTTAGAAATAATGTCGCCCAGCCGTCGCCATGAGGTCGATAAAAAGATTATTGCTTTATTGCTGGAAACTTATTTTTTAGAAATTGGTATTGATTTTTACCCTTTAGGATCGACTACTTTTAGAAGAGAAGCTGCCGCTAGAGGTATAGAACCAGATGAATGTTATTGTTTTAATTCTGAAAAACCCGTTCCCAATTTAGCGATCGAAGTAGTTGTAACTAGTGGAGGCATTGACGATTTATTAATTTATCAAGGTTTAGGCGTATCAGAAGTTTGGTTTTGGCAGAACAATCGATTTTCATTGTATTACCTGCGCGATAATGGGTACGAGCAAATCACCCAAAGTCAATTTTTACCAGATTTAGATTTAAATCTGTTAGCGAACTTAGTTGTATCTGGCGAAAAACCAAAAGATTTAATTTCAACGTTCCGTAAAAGCATTCGTAGAGGTAATTCATAAATTGTCGATTATGTGTAGGTTGGGTTGAACGCAGTGAAACCCAACAAAAAGCAGATTTTTCGGTGTTGAGTTAATCTGCGGAAAGGCCCCGCTTACCATCCTCAAACCAATTTACGCCCGAACCGAACCGTAATTTTTGCATATTTGCTCAGATATTAGTATTATTAATATACTCGCCAACAAGCACTAACTAATAAGTATGGCAGCGACAAAAGTTAGACACATATTGGGTCTTTCTGGGGGAAAGGATAGCACAGCTTTAGCAGTATTAATCCATAAAGAGATTCCAGAGATGGAATACTTTTTTTGTGATACCCATAAAGAATTACCGGAGACTTACGAATATCTCGATCGCATCAAGGCACGTCTGGGGATTAAAATTCATTATCTCAGCGATAATCGAGGCTTTGACCATTGGTTGGCGATTCACGATGGTTTATTGCCTTCCCCCCAAAGGCGTTGGTGTACCGTCAAAATGAAAATTAAGCCTTTAGAAGATTTTGTCGGTGATGATGAGGCTATCAGTTACATTGCCATCCGTGCTGATGAAAATCGTGAGGGCTACATCTCTACTAAACCAAATATTAAACCCGTGTTTCCCTTTAAGGAAAGGGGTTTAGTGAAGACTGATATTATTCGGTTATTAGAAGATAGTGGAATTGGACTCCCTGACTATTATCGCTGGCGCAGTCGTTCTGGGTGTTTCTTCTGTTTCTTCCAACGTAAGTATGAATGGGTAATGTTAGCGCAGGAACATCCCGATTTATTTCAAAAGGCTGTTGAGTATGAATCTAACCATGCTGACGGTCGTACTTATACATGGACAGATGGAGAAAGTCTATTACAACTTATAGAACGCAAAGATGAAATTATTGCTCAACATGAGAAGTCAATGGCTAAAGAGAAAAAGGCTGCTCCTAATCGTCCTTTAGCTGAGGCATTGGAAGAAATTTTAGAGCGAGAGGATGATGAATTACCTTGTCTAGTCTGTCATTTGTAGATATTAGTTTCTGTAAATCAAAATGAAAAATGAACAGCGACAGTTTCAGGGAGGAATGCAAATTGCTAGAATACCGCAGATTTCTGGATTATACGCTTGGTATTACAAACCTTTATTACCAGATACTAATACTCTATCGACAACTTTAACTTCTTTTTTAGATAATCAAGGACAAATCCAGACTAAAATCAATATGCGTTATGGGGTTCGGTTAGTTGCCGAATCATCTATGAAGATGTTTTATGGTTCTCAAAATCAATCTTTGGCTGAAATATTTTCTGAAGCAATTGAGTATGGAGAAAATTTTATTACTCACTTTTTTAAATCAGAAGCAGTTCAATTATTTACTAGACCTATTTACATAGGCATAGCTAAAAATTTATATACAAGAGTTTATCAGCAACATTATTTATCATTGGATCAAATGTGGAATGATAATTCTCGTATTAGTAAATATTTAACACTTCATCCTGATGCAACAGTGCAAGAGGTGATGAATGAGCTTAACATATCTCATTCTTTCGCTTTAGAAGCTAGAGTAAGACAAATTGTGCCTAGAGACTTAATGGTAAATATCTTCGTTACTGAAGATATTCCTAGTGAAATTGGAGATGATAACGAAGATATCCAGGCAGATACGAATTATAGACGTGTATTAGAAAAGCTATTACAAATTATGGCAGATCCAATTTGTGGGAGACGTTAATTATGACATTTAGTTTTGGAGTTCAAAAAGATCCAATTTACGGAACTTATGGTGAATTTACGATAGGTTCTGATGGTAATCGTGTTCGCGCTCAATTTTTACTCACCAAAATGAAGCCGGGTTCGGAAGGAAGCTGGGAAAATTCTCTTGCTTCTCAAATGGTGCCTTGGCGAGAGATATTTAATATAGAAGAATTAACTTTTGACGAACTTTTACAACGAGATTTAGATGATTCTCGCGTTGCTCACGATCTGATTCCTTATTTACTAGGAGAAAGTGGTGCATTTGCTAGGTTTTTCCCGCCCATTCTTGCAGTTTTAGTACCAAATAAACCCGAAAGGTCGGGAATATTACCTTACTACCCTATTCCTGAGAACCAAACTAATATTTCAATCAGTTTTGGTAATTTGTTTGATTTTAAAAAAGCTGAAATCTCTGGTCAAATCAGTCCTCTTGGCTCAATTGAATATAATCGCCAAAAAACCGCATTTATAATTGTTGATGGACAACATCGAGCAATGGCTGTTTTAGCATTACACCGCCAAATTAACGATAGTTGGTCAGGTAATCGTTATGCTGCATATTATAATCATCTTTCTTTAATAGAAAATCAAGTTAGGAATATTGAATTACCAATTTGCGTTGTATTTTTTCCGGATCTACACGAAGGCAATCAAGAATACAAACAGAAAGGCATTGACCTCAAAACAGTATGTCGTGAAATATTTTTAGTTGTAAATAAAACTGCTAAACGAGTTAGTCAATCAAGAGAACTGCTTTTAGATGATGAAGATTTTGCTGCCAGGATGATGCGAGAAACTTTATCTAAACTCAAAGGTAGAGGCGAAGAAACTGCTTCTTTAGCTCGGATTTATTCTTTTGCTTTTGGTGACTCTATTTCTGAAGCACAAAATCGCAAGGCAGAAGTGGTTGCAGGTCAACTTGAATATAGTTCTGCTGTGGTCTTGCATAAAATGCACGCTGCTGTGGCTTTTGGAGTTCCCGCAGCCTTCAACCTAGAACAACCTCAAGACATTACCGATGGCAGAAGGGTTTTAAACTCAGAACGTCCAGCTTCAATATTAATTGGAACTCCTTTGCAAAAATGGTCAACACTGTCTCGGCGTTCTGCTAAATATCATCCGCCTCATGAAGTTCAAGAAGCTGTTAAATATTTGGCGGCAATAACTGATGATGTAATACTGTCTCTATTCGATCGATTCCATCCTTTTGCTATTCATAATCATGAAATGAGGGCCTTACGCACCCGGTTACAAGATCCTGCTTTACGGGGAGATCCTATTCAAGCTAAATGTTACAGCTTACTTTTTGAAGGCAGTGGTGTAAGAACAGTTTTTGAAGAACATATTAATCGTCTCAAAGACAGAAAAATTAGTTTAGAAGAAGAAGGAAAAAACATAGGTGATTATATTATTAATCAACTAAATGATGCACAGGCAACATCTACTCAAGTTACTCGCTATGAAGAAGAAATTAAAAAAAGAAGAGCCGCTAAACTTTTCAACATTGATTATAATAAATTTTTCTCATCAGGAGACAACACAGAAGAGCAAAAAGAGCTATTGAATCGGGCAAAGTGGATTTATGATACTATTTCTACTCAAGCTTTTCAACTTGGCTACTTGATGGCTGTTCATTATGTTGTTGAACTCTTTATGCTGCCTGACAGTACCTACGAACAAAGATCGAAAATCGTGAAATTTATTGAGAAGTTATATATTGCGGCTCTTAATAAATATTTTTCTAGCAATGATGATATTGAGCATCGAACATTAACAGGCTTTGTTAAAGAATCTAGAACTAAAGTTTTCGATCCTAACGAATTGGGTTTGCGAGGACTTTTAGCGCAGAGTGTCAAAGAACTTAATGAAAGTCAATGGATTTTCTTTCGCTACGCTGTTCTAGAAATAGTTCACAGCAAATATGGATATGAAGCACTTTTAACTGTTTTAGACGATCGAGAAAATAAATCTTTATCGGAAAGATACATCGAGTTATTGCCAGGATTAGTTAATGGTTTTATGAATTTGCGAAAAGGATATATTCAAAAAGCTGTTGACTCAGGACTTAACTCAAAGGAATTTCATCAGGAAATTTTACTACTCAAAGCTAGATTGAACGGTGAGAAAAAATCAGATGATGAGATTGACGAGCAAGTCAAGCAAAAAACAAATCATACGGAGATAGAGATTAGAGATAAATCTAAGGAACATATTTTAGCAAGTTTAGGCGAATTTACTAAACCAGAGAAAATCATAAGCCGTATTTCTAATAAACAGACAGTTGACGATATTGAATCAGAATCTCCAGAGTAATAGAAAACTATGGAGGCTTAAATTGAATTTTAATGATTTACTATCAAAAGCAGATGAGGAAACGCTACAGAGATTGTTAGGTAGTGCAACCTTTCGACTGCTCAAACTTCTAGAGCCTAATTTAGTTCATCCCAGTAAACTCCGAGAAATTCTCTTAACACTCTATACCCCAGAAGAACTACTTCTATCCAAAGAACATCGAAATTTACTCTTTAACTTAATAACTCCAGAACAAGCAAAAATTCTTGCTGTTGTCTTAGAAGCGCCTGCCGATCGAGATCCTTGTCAAGCATTAAAAAAAGTTAAAATTAATGGGTTTTCAGAAAGCAGAAAATATCTCTTTAACTTCTTTGAAATACCTATTTATTCCAGAACTCAAAAGATCGCTCAAACTCCTGAGCTTATTGAAAATACTCCTAAATATCCTCTATTTACGCACCAACGTCATGTAGTTCAAAAAGTAAAAAACTATCTTAGTAAAGAACCTCGTCGCGTCCTTCTTCATCTTCCCACTGGTGCAGGTAAAACCCGTACTGCAATGAATATCATTGCAGAGCATTTGAGAAACAACGAACCGACTTTAGTAATTTGGTTGGCATACAGTGAAGAACTTTGCGAGCAAGCAGTTACAGAATTTCAAAAAGCATGGGACAGTTTAGGCGATCGCCCGATCTCAACCTACCGCTTTTGGGGTAGCCACGAGTTAGACTTAGAACAAGCGCAAGACGGTTTAGTAGTAGCAGGATTAGCCAAAGTTTACCACGCCGCTAAAAAGAGCATTCGCTTTATCAATCAACTGGGCGTGCGTTGTTCGTTAGTAATTATCGACGAAGCCCATCAAGCGATCGCCCAAACCTATAAACTCGTCTTAGATGCTTTAGTCGTCCCCTACGAAAAAACCGCCTTACTAGGTTTAACCGCTACCCCCGGACGGACTTGGGCAGATATTAACACCGACGCACGACTAGCTAAGTTTTTTGCCCTTCAAAAAGTTACCTTAGAAATCCCAGGTTACGACAACCCGATAGATTATTTAGTCGATCGACAATACTTGGCTAAAGTTAATTATCGCCCCTTATTTTACGAAACTGGGAGCGAACTAACTCCCCAAGATCTGAATCGGATTAATACCGAATTAGACATACCCCAATATATCCTCGATCGCCTAGCCGCAGACGAACAGCGCAACCTCCGCATCATCCTCGAACTCGAAGCACTAGCCCCACATCACCAACGAATTATCGTTTTCAATGCCTCCGTCGCCCACGCCCGACTCATCGCCGGAATTTTGCGCTTCAGGGGAGCGAACGCCGACGCGGTTACAGGCGATACCCCCAAATCGGAACGAGAACGGCTGATTCACAGCTTTAAAGACGAACAGCCCCAAACCAAGATTTTATGTAACTACGGCGTTTTAACCACAGGATTCGACGCGCCCAAAACCAGCGCCGCCGTCATCGCCCGCCCCACCAAATCCCTGGTTCTCTACAGCCAAATGGTAGGACGCGCCATTCGCGGAATCAAAGCTGGGGGTAATGCTACCGCCGAAATCGTCACCGTCGTCGATAGCCAACTCCCAGGTTTTAGTTCGGTAGCATCAGCCTTTCACAATTGGGAAGACGTTTGGAGGAAAAACCCATGAATGCTAACGCCCACGATATCGTTCCCACTCACCTCGCCGTCCAAGCCATGCGCGATAACGGCTATAAAAACGCCGCTTATGCTATAGCCGAATTGATGGATAATGCCATTCAAGCAGGTGCATCGCAAGTAGAGTTACTTTGCGGCGAACGGAAACAACAAGTAGAACAAAGAAAGCGATCGCGAATCGAACAAATAGCCGTGTTAGATAACGGCTGTGGTATGAATGCTAGCGTTTTACGTTTAGCCCTGCAATTTGGCAACGGTACTTATTTAGAAGAAAACAGACACACCGGAATCGGACGTTTTGGTATGGGTTTACCTTCGTCCTCAATTTCTCAATGTCAGCGAGTCGAAGTTTGGTCGTGGCAAAATGGAGCAGAAAATGCTCTTTACAGTTATCTCGATCTCGACGAAATTAAAAGCCGTCGGATAACCGAAGTTCCTCAACCAATTGCCAAACCAATTCCCCTAGTTTGGCTAAAAATCGGTCAGAAATTTGGCAACAGCGGCACCTTAGTAGTTTGGTCGAAAATCGATCGTTGTATTTGGCGAACCGGAAAAGCAATAATTGATAATTCCGAATTTGCGATCGGCAGAATGTATCGTAAGTTTCTTCATAGCGGTCAAGTCAAAATTCGCATGGTGGCATTCGATTTAGAAGCGTTAGACAACATTATTGCTGAAAAATACGCTCTACCTAACGACCCTGGTTACTTAATGGAAACCACCTCTTGTCCCGCACCATTCGACGAGCGATCGATGTTCCAACCTTGGGAAGGAGATACATCTTATGAAGTTACTTATAAAATCAAATTTAAAGATCGAGAACACGAGGTAAAAGTTCGGTTTTCTTACGCTAAAGAAGAAGCCCGTCAAGCAGAACCAGGCAAAAACCCTGGCAGTTTACCCCACGGACAGCACGCGGCTAAAAATATCGGACTTTCGGTTATGCGGGCGGGACGAGAATTAGAACTAGATCAAAATCTGGTGAACAATTACGATCCCACCGAGCGTTGGTGGGGGGTTGAAGTTGAATTTCCGCCTTTGCTCGACGATATTTTTGGAGTTACCAATAACAAACAAGTAGCCCGTAATTTTGGCGAGATTTTACAGTCAGATATTGAATCCTTAATTGAAGAAGGCAAAACCCTCGCTCAACTTAAGGAAGAATTAAGTAAAGACGAAGATCCAAAACTTCAGCTTTTAGACCTCGCTCATAAAATTACCACTCAACTGAGCGTAATTCGAGGCTTAATCAAAGCTCAAACCAAAGGCACTCGCAGCAACGAAAAACGTTACGGACGCGACCCTTACAAACCAGAAAAAGTAGCTACTACTGTAACTCAAGAACGTCGAGCGGAAGGATATATAGGTCAAAGCGATCGCGATGAAGAATTGCCCCAAGCAGAACGCAAGCAAGTCATCAAAGAGACTTTGAAAGCCGAGGGAGCGACTGAAACTCAAGCCGAACTGCTAGCAGCAACTACCATAGATGACGGACTCAAGTATACATTTATCGAAGCCCCGATCGATACTCCAGCTTTCTTCTCAGTTAAACCCAGAGGCGGGGCAATTATTGTGACTTTAAATACCAATCATCCGGCTTATCAAAATTTAGTCGAAATCTTAGAAGAGGATGTAGATACAGCCGATATGGATACTTTACGTTCTCGCTTAGTTAATTCGTTAGATGGCTTAAAATTACTATTAATGGCATGGGCGAGATATGAAGACGAGCAGCCAGATGGAAAACGGAAAGCAGATGCTCAAGACACTCGGATTGATTGGGGAAGAATTGCCAGAAGATTTTTAGAAAATGAGTAAAACTCTAGGAAAAATTCAAATTTTGGATGCAATACGAAATCCGCTTAGCAAAAGCTGGTTTGCCCTCACCCCGCCTCCGGCACCCCTCTCCCAAGCTTGGGAGAGGGGACGGGGGTGAGGGCTGGATTCGGGATTTTAAAATCCCGTTTATTCTTTAGTCCGCGTAGGCGGACTTTGATTATATAGCTGCGGTTTCAACCGTCGTTTAATAAAATCTTTAAAACTGGGGTGAATGTTGGGTTTCGCTATCGCTCAAACCAACCTACGAGGGCTGGTGTTTGATTTTGCTACCGCTCGACCCAACCTATATCTGTCTCGCGATCGAAGAGAATTAGTATAATCATGAAATCATGGATTTATTAGGTAATAAACTCAAACAGTTATGTCATTCTGCTCGAACAGAAATCGTCATCGTTGCACCTTTTATTAAAGCTGCTGCCTTAAAAGAAATTCTGACATCGATCGAACCCCATATCTCGATTAAATGCGTTACTCGCTGGTTAATAGAAGAAATTTTAATAGGAGTCAGCGATTTAGAAGTGTGGTCGATAATTCAATCTCATCCTCAAGCTTCTTTATGGTTGAGAAATGACTTACACGCCAAATATTATCGATCGGACGATCGCTGTTTAGTCGGTTCGGCAAATTTAACAGATAAAGCTTTAGGATGGTCAAATCGATCGAACCTAGAACTTTTAGTCGAACTACCAGCTAATTATTCATCATTGCTGGAATTCGAGCAAGAATTAGAGAAAAAATGTATTCAAGTCGATTCTCAATTACACGAACAATATGTCAAACTAGTTAACCAACTAGAAAATCAAAATATTCCTCTCGATCGTCAGCAATTAATAACTACTGCGTCTTTAGACAATGAAAATTGGCTACCAATTTTAAGAAATCCAGAAGAACTTTATATTGTTTATATTGGACGAGAAGATAAACTTACAGCTATAGCCCGCAAAAATGCGCTCTACGACTTACAGTTTTTGCAAGTCGCTCCTAATTTAGATCGACATGACTTTAATCGTTATGTTGGCATTCTACTTTTACAAAAATCGATAATTCAAGAAATAGATAACTTTGTGAAAATACCTCAAAGATTCGGTGCTGTCAGAGATATTATCTCATCTTTACTCTGCGCTCAAACTCCTAATTTCGATCCAGAGCGATCGTGGCAAACCTTAATGAGGTGGTTGCTTTATTTTCTACCTTATCGCTATGCTTTATCTGTTCCTAACTATTCCGAAGTATTTTACCGAATTCAATAACAAAGAATGGCTGCATCAAAAGATATTATTTACCTCGATTACCATTCAACTACTCCCGTTGACCCTAGAGTAGCAGAAAAAGTCATGTCCTATATGACCTCTGATTTTGGTAATGCTAGTAGTGTAGACCATGTGTATGGAGACGAAGCAGCCCAAGCGGTCAAACGAGCTTGCCAACAAGTAGCTGAATTAATCGGCGCTTCTCCCAAGGAAATCATTTTTACGTCGGGAGCCACAGAAAGTATTAATCTGGCAATTCAAGGGCAAATCGCTAAACTGGATAAACCCGCCAGAATAATTGTTTCCCCAGTGGAACACAAAGCGGTTTTAGATACTTGTAAAGCTTTAGCTAAAAAAGGACTGGCCGAAATTACCTGGTTGCGAGTAAACCAACAGGCTCAAATCGATCTAGAACATCTGGAAAAGGTATGTTCGGAAGGTGCTTCCTTGCTCTGCGTCATGGCTGCTAACAACGAAGTGGGGACAGCTTACCCCATCGAACAAATTGGAGCGATGGCCCAACAATACCATATCCCTTTTTTGTGCGATGCTTCGCAAGCAGTCGGTAAAATTCCCATCGACTTTCAAGATTGGGGGATTACCTATCTAGCTATTTCAGGTCATAAACTTTATGCACCCAAGGGAATTGGGGTATTAGTAGTAAAAAAAGATTGCGATCTGGAACCTATAATTTATGGCGGCGGACATCAACGGGGAATTAGATCGGGTACGCTCAACGTTCCCGGAATTGTGGGTTTAGGAGAAGCTTGTAAATTGAGACAATTGGAAATGACAGCAGATGAAGATGCGATCGCAATTTTGCGCAATCGATTGCAAAACTTGCTGCAAGCTGCAATTCCCGACTTAGTAGTAAATGGAGACTCAAACAACCGCTTAGCAGGAAACTTACATATTTCTATCCCTGACGTTCCTAATAGTGCCATAATTGCTAGACTTCGCCACCAATTAGCTATTTCTACAGGTGCAGCTTGTTCGTCGGGAGTTGTGGCTCCATCTCACGTTTTACAGGCTATGAATCTGGCAGAAAATTTAATCGAAGGAGCTTTAAGAATTGGTATTGGTAAATTTACCACCCAAGCAGAAATCCAAATAGCTTCTTCTCTGCTCGTCGATGCCGTAAATCAAATTCATCAACTTCTATAAACTTCTTCCGTTAGAGCAATGCACCCGATCCAGGGGTATGAGACTGTAGGACGATCGCAACGTAAACACTAACCCAATTTTAAGGGAGGATCGTGGTTCCAATCCTCGATCGCCCCGAAGGACGATCGCCATATTCTCAGTCAGCCATGTAATAGCCAATTTGGTTTTAAAATCCCATTAATTCTTTAGTCCGCGCAGGCGGACTTCGTTTATGTAGCCGCGAATTCTATGCGCTGAGTTATTGTCAAACTCGCGTAGCACGATTGACGTTATTACGTTCCATTTCGCGCACTTTTTTACTGCGCCACATCAACCTGAGAGGAGTTCCCCTAAAGCCTAATTGTTGGCGAAATTGGCTTTCGATATAACGGCGGTAATTTTCGTTAAACCGATCGCGATCGTTCACGAATAACACGATCGTCGGCGGTTGGCTTCTAACTTGAGTGCCGTAATAAATTTTCCCCTGTCGTCCTTGCCTGGAAGTAGGGGGAGAGTGCCAGCTAATCGCTTCTTGCAAGACTTCGTTGATTACCGCTGTAGAGACGCGACGTAGGTGTTCTTCAGCGGCAATGTTGACTAAATCGAG
Organism: Cyanosarcina radialis HA8281-LM2; assembly: GCA_019359615.1. Taxonomy (GTDB): domain Bacteria; phylum Cyanobacteriota; class Cyanobacteriia; order Cyanobacteriales; family CCAP-1448; genus Cyanosarcina; species Cyanosarcina radialis. Next base: position 184,964 of record JAHHHA010000003.1, on the reverse strand, counting down.
AATTTTTTCCACCCGCTGGCCGGTTAAAGCACTGACAAAAATGGTTTCTGCCCACTCGATAAAATACAGTCGGTCTTTAACCAGCTTTTCATGCTCGTAAATGGTATGGTTATCCTTTTCGATCGCATCCCATTTATTGACGACAATAACGCAAGCGCGGCCTTCTTCCTCAATTCTCCCAGCCAGCTTTTGGTCTTGTTCGGTCACGCCATCGATCGCATCAACTACTAACAGCACTACATCTGCCCGCCGAATCGCTTTAAAAGCCCGATTGATGCCAAAAAACTCCGGCCCGTATTCCACATTTTTCTTCTTGCGAATTCCGGCGGTATCGATCAAGCGATAAGTTCGATCTTGGTGCTGCACCACCATATCGATCGCATCGCGGGTAGTCCCAGAAATCGGACTGACGATCGATCGAGTTTCTCCCACAAAAGCATTTAACAAGCTAGATTTACCCACATTTGGCCGCCCGACGATCGCTACTTTAATCTCATTTGTTTCAGCAATTTCGTCCGCCGCTGGCAGGTGAGTAATTAATTGGTCTAGCAATTCCCCCGTCCCGCTACCATGAATCCCCGATACTGGAAAAGGTTCGTCTAATCCCAGTTGCCAAAACTCCGACGCTTGGATTAAACCTTGTTGGGGCGACTCGCATTTATTCACCGCTAATAGCACTGGTACGGGTTGTTGGCGCAACCACTCAGCAATGGTTTCATCCCCCGTTGTCAATCCCGCTTGGCCGTCAACAATAAATATGGCAGCACTGGCCTCTGAGAGGGCCAGCATTGCCTGTTCGCGGATCAGAGGTAAAAATTCGGTATCGTCGTCAAATACTAAACCACCCGTATCGACGATCGTAAATTCTCGATCGCGCCAAAAGGCCTGACGATAAGTGCGATCGCGGGTTACGCCTGGTTCGTCATGGACGATCGCGTCGTTGTCTCCAGCCAAACGATTGGCCAGAGTTGATTTGCCCACGTTCGGGCGACCGATAATAGCAACTATAGGTAAAGACATATGGTGTTGGGAGTTCGGAGTTCGGAATTCGGAGTTCGGAGTTTAAGAACTGAGAAGTGTGGAGTGTGGAGTATGGAGTTAAAGAATTCTCTCCCCTCTGCCCTCCCCGTGTCTCCCCTCTCTTCGCTCTCTCTCCCTTGTCTCTCAATCTACGGCTTACCTATTCTAACCGGGTTTACCGAAAGTTTGAGATGGAGGAGCGATCGCTTCAGTTCTATATACTGGTACTAAATCTTGAAGTCCGCGCCGACGGACGAAAGTTTGTGTAGCGGCGATTCCAATCGCTAGAGCTATAAGGATACCAATATGATGCACAAATTCCACGTTAATACGCAACAAAAAACAGAAATTATCGATATTACTATGCAAGTGCAATCGGCAGTAAATGCCGCCCAGATTTCTGAAGGAATTTGTACGATTTATGTGCCCCATACTACCGCCAGCGTTTGCATTCAAGAAAATGCCGATCCTAACGTTCATATCGACTTACTGAATGCTTTAGAGCGACTGGTTCCTAAAGATATTCCTTACTTGCATGAAACCGAAAGGAAAAATGCTGCTTCGCATATTAAAGCAGCTTTAATTGGCACTTCTCAAACAGTTTTAATTGCTGGAGGTCAGCTACAATTGGGAACTTATCAATCGATTTATTTCTTTGAATTTGACGGCCCGCGATCGGCTAGGCAAGTTTGGCTGCGAATTACTGGATAGTATAGGGCGGAGGAGGATAAATTTTACCTCAAAGATTATCAGACTCTGACTTTAGCGCAGGAGAACTTAGCTCACTACTTTGAGTTCTACAACTATCGGCGATTACATCAGTCTCTTGATTACCAATCCCCTGCCACCATCCATTTTCAGGTTTGAGGAGGTATTTTCATTAAATTCATTCAATTCCCAAAAGTGAATTCTTTCTTGAAGGTGTTGAGCTTGGTGGGGGTCTGAGGGCGCGACTCAAAATAGTTTTGGGTAAATTTTTCGACCCATTCAGGGAAAACCTTTTGATTAAGGGAGTTTGGTTAGTGGGGGCGGTGGGACTTGAACCCACACTCTCTTTTCGGAGAAACGGATTTTAAGTCCGTAGCGTCTGCCATTCCGCCACGCCCCCTGGATTGAAAAATCTATGCTTACTTATTCCAACATTAACAGGGTGTTCTCTGCAACCCCAATCTAGAGATATTTTTTCTTGATGGCACGTCGATCGACGCTCTAGATCCTTTGCCATAAGGCTGTAGAATGGAAAAGTTCGACCTTCCTGCGTTCTTCGAGCATACATATGGTTGTAGCCCTGCTATATTTGGTTTTGAGTGGAGCCTACCTGTTGGTGGTTCCTGGATTTATCTATATCTACCTGCAAAAGCGTTGGTATGTGGCTAGCTCTTTTGAACGAGGGTTCATGTACTTTTTGGTGTTCTTTTTCTTTCCAGGACTATTGCTGTTGAGTCCGATTTTAAATTTTCGTCCCAAACGGCGGCAAGTTGAGGCCTAGATCGATCGCTGTCAAGTCGCTATGAGACGAGTTGATGTCATTTTAATCGGTATAGCCATCTTTGCTGGTGGCGGTCTAGCTTATTGGTTCTTGCAGCTAGCTGGACTAGATAGCGTCAAGGCTGGGATTTGGAGTCAGGTTGTACTAGTTGGCGGGTTAATCGGTTGGTTGCTCACCTATTTGTTCCGCGTCGGCACCAAACGCATGACTTATAATCAGCAGTTGCAAGATTATGAGGATGCCGTCTTACAGAAGAAACTAGAAGAAATGACACCTGAAGAAATCGAGCGCCTGCAAGCCGAAATCGAACGAGAACGAAAGAATGATGAAGGATGAATGATGAAGGATGAAGATAGTATCGCTCTCTAGTTGCTTCGATTCACTGCGTCAAGCTAAGCGGTGTGCTTTGATTCCTTTTATCACCGCTGGCGATCCAGATTTACAGACTACTGCTGAGGCTTTGCGGGTTCTAGATGCCGCTGGTGCAGACCTAATCGAACTAGGCGTTCCCTACTCCGACCCGCTGGCAGACGGACCAGTAATTCAAGCAGCAGCAACTCGCGCCTTGCAAAAAGGCGTGCGCTTGGATGATGTTTTAGCTGTAGTCGAGAGCGCCAGTAAAGATGTGAAGTCGCCCATCATCCTCTTTAACTACTACAACCCGATTTTGTATCGAGGGATTAAAGCTTTTTTAAGTCAAATTGCGGCTGCGGGTGTCAAAGGGTTAGTAGTGCCAGATTTACCCCTAGAAGAGGCGGATGCGTTGCTGGAAGTAGCATCCGAGGTCGGAGTGGAAGTAGTATTGCTGGTGGCCCCTACTACCCCCCAAGAAAGGATAGCTGCGATCGCTCGCCAATCTCAAGGATTCATTTACCTGGTTAGCGTTACGGGGGTTACTGGTACTCGTTCTCACGTCGAAAGCCGAGTCAAAGATTTACTCCAACAGTTGCGGAGCGTCACCGATAAACCAATTGGGGTGGGGTTTGGTATTTCTCAACCAGAACACGCCCGACAAGTAAAAGAGTGGGGAGCCGATGCCGTTATCGTGGGTAGTGCCTTCGTGCAAAAATTGACTGCCGGAACATCTCCAGAAAGATTAGACGAGATCGATCGATTTTGTCGCAGTCTCAAAAGCGCGATCGAATAAGTAAAAAGAATTAAGGTGCTAGTCATTTAGGGGGCCAAGTTAGATTGAGGAAGATGGCGCAGAGGAGAATTTTTAACTCAATGCTTCACACTTCACATTCTCAACTTCACACTCAACACTCAACACTTCTCACTTCCTTAAGCGGGTGATGGGACTCGAACCCACGACGTTCACCTTGGGAAGGTGACATTCTACCACTGAATTACACCCGCAACCGATATTGTTAAACTATCAGGTATTCAATTATAGAACTAAATTATGAACTGGTGGCAGAAACTGCAAAAAAATAACTTAGCTCGCTTGGGAGCTTTGCTGCTGTTATTTTTCTACCTATGCGTCATTGCTGCTGATTTTGTTGCTCCTTACGATCCCTATGATTCTCAGCCAGAGGGTTCGCTGCTGCCACCGACGCAGATTTACTGGCAGAACGAAGCAGGACAGTTTATCGGGCCTCATGTATATCCAACCAAGCAGGGAAAAATCGATATAGAAACTGGGGAACGTCAACTGATTGTTGACAAAACTAAACCTTCACCAATCCGTTTGTTTGCTAGAGGTGCCAAGTATGACTTTTTGCGCATGAGTTTACCTTTACCTCAATGGGTAAGAGTAAATCAGAGGTCGAAGTCGGTGTATCAATGGAAATGGCAGGATGTAGCATTGTTTCCAGGAATCCCCAGCAATTGGCATTTGTTCGGCACTGAGGGAGAAGGTAAAATCAATCTTTTAGGTACTGACGAGCGATCGCGCGATCAGTTTAGTCGGTTGATCCATGGCGGTAGAATTAGTCTCAGCATTGGTTTAGTTGGCATTGCCATTACCTTTCCTCTAGGAATGTTAGTTGGGGGTATATCTGGTTATTTCGGTGGTTGGGTTGATGCCACTATCATGCGGTTAACAGAAGTGTTGATGTCTATTCCAACTATCTATCTGCTGGTGTCGTTGACTGTGGTTTTACCGCTAGGACTAAGTAGCAGTCAGCGATTTTTATTGATCGTGCTAATTACTTCATTTGTCAATTGGGCAGGGCTAGCACGAGTAATTAGAGGGCAAGTATTATCAATTAAAGAGCGGGACTTCGTACAAGCTGCAAGAGCAATGGGGGCTAAACCTTTGCATATCATCCTGCGTCATATTTTGCCTCAAACAACTACTTATATGATTATTTCTGCCACTTTAGCCGTGCCTGGATTTATTGTGGCAGAATCGGTTTTAAGTTTGATTGGGTTGGGAATTGCAGAACCTGATGCTTCCTGGGGCAAGTTGTTGTCGTCGGGAACCAATTTTTCGATTTTGGTGCTACAACCTTGGCTGATTTGGCCTCCAGCTTTGCTGATTATCCTGACAATTTTGGCTTTTAACCTATTAGGCGATGGATTGCGCGATGCCCTCGATCCCCGCAATTTGCAGCGATAATTTTGGAGTGTGGAGTGTGAAGTGTTGAGTGTTGAGTTAAGAATGCTCCCCCTCTTCCCTGTCCCGCTGGCGACGAGCAGACTTTAAGAGTTTGATCCGATATGGATCGGCATCTTTGCGCCAGTAAACTCGATAATTTTTAATTTCGGCACAGTTATCTTCTAAACATTTTTGCCAACCTTTACGAGTGCCAATAGTGTGAATATCGTCTAACAATCCCCAATCTTCTTCTTGCTTGGTGAGTTTGGCAAATTTTTCGTATTGGGGATAATCTGGGGCGATAAAAGTTTCCTTGCGGTGCAAAATAGGTGGGTTGATTGACGATCGATAGTCGCGGTAGTCAACTTGTAAATCTTGCAATTCTACCCTAACGCTAGTAGATAAACTCGGATGAGGATCGCTATCAAATTCGGGGTAATAAAGATAGGAGATTTGCGGTTTGTTGGTATGTAACTTGATCAGCGTCGTATTTTTAGGACGGCCGATCGTACTGCTGGCACAACCTTCATAAATCCTTAATAAAGGGTCGAGTTTTTCTAAAGCGGAAATATGGACGTAGAGCGCTGTAGGTAATATTTTACCAATCTTACTTTTTTGACAACACTTAGCGATCGCTCTGGGTTCTTTTAAGTCCAAGAGCATCGATTTAGCGATTTCATCAGCTAGACGTAAGGTGCCGAAAAGAGATTTGATATCGTTTTGCACTGCTGTCGTCTGTTTTTTAAATTGCGGACCGGAGCGGAAATAGCTCAAAGCTAAGTAGACGATAATATCTTCGCGGCGTTTTTGGGCGATCGCTTCCCACTCATCTCGGTCTGTAACTTGTAAAATTACCTGAAATGCTCGCTTAAAATTGATAAATTCTTCCTGAATTGCTCGCTCGAAACTTACCTCTCTTTTTATCGGCAGTCGGCCGCGTTTGGCGACAAAATCCATTAGCGGTGTTAGCAGTTCTTGATAGTCTTCAAATTTCTTAGAGTTAACTCGAATTCTGGGCGTGGTGGTACGAGAATAAAAATAAGAAGCCCGAAAGTTTTCTTTAGCTTGTTCGTCGCGAAAGATAAAGTAAATGCCCAATCCTACGGGAATCGCATCGACGTTTAAAACCTGGTCGATGTAGCTTTTAAGTTCTTGTTGGTCGTAGTATTTTTGAAAGGTATTGCGACAGGTAATAATGCCATCGCCGTAGGCAACTTGCCCGGAACCCCGCTGGCTAATTAAAACTTGGGCAGAAACGATTAAAACTTGCCCCGCTAGTTCCCAGGCTTTTAGTAAGGCTTCTCGACGTTCGGGAGGGTGTTCGATGACGTTAATGATATAGCCCAGGTTAACGATGTCGGCTGGGGTAAGAGGGCTATCGGGGCGGTAATAGGGGTCCCACCCAGCGGCGCTATATCCTTGCTGAACTATGCGTTCCACATCGCCGCCGCGACCGCAACCGTAGTCGAAGAAGGTAGTATCTGGGGTGAAGAGTCCTGTTTCTAGGGCTAGACGTACTGGCAAAGACAGATCGCTACGAATCATCGCAGCCCGGTGACGTTCGATTTCTCGATTGGGAGAAGAGTCGTCCATAGCTGCCTTTGAGGTGGAATGTCTAATCCATATTTTTTCTAGATGGCAAGCCAATTTCAATCAGGTCTTCAATTTTCTTAATATTGGGGTCGCCTGCTAAGTATCCGATACCGCGATGCAGGTGCAGGCGGAATTGTGTGGCTATGGTTTCTTTGTCTGTGCCCAAACCGTCGTTGTGGCAGCGTTGTTTTAGGGCTATGAGTAAAATATCGGCAATTTCTCCGCCAAAGACGGGCCAGGTCATTTCGACGTTGCTATCGGCGGGAATGGGGACGGGTGAGGGAATGGATGGTTCGGCTAGGGATCGACAAAATGCCCAGCGACAAAGGACGTTCCAGCGATCGATTTTGGTGAGGCGTTTGAGTTTGGTGAGTTGGTCTTTGGCTGATTGGGAAAGCCGGATGGTGTTAATGGGTGGTTCCATAGCTTTTTGTTTTATTTGTGGTTAAAAAAACTCATCTAACTTCATGCTTCCCAAAAATAACCCCCTTCTACCACAGTCTGACGAGCAGAAGAGTCATACTTTAGCAAATACTCGCGAGCGATCGCTTCTTGTTCTCTGAGCTTTTTAACTTCTAATTCTCCAATTTCCGTATCGGTTGATAACAGGATTACTTGATGGCTGGCAGCGGGAAAATATCGTTCTACTAAGTTACTGCGGTGAGATGAATCTAATCTTCCTAAAGGTGTATCGATCGCTATTGGCAATTTCCGTCCAGATACTCGCGCTAATCCCCATAAAAATGCGATCGCTAGCAGTTGTTTTTCTCCAGCAGATAGTCGATGTTTGGGGACTAATTGTCCTTGCAGATCGTAGAGAGAAAGGCTGAAGGTTTTGCTATCGATCGCTACTCGATGTACTAAATCTGATTTGTGCAGTAAATATAAGAAGCATTCTGTGACTACTGACTCTAACTGGTTGAGTTTGCGAAGGGTCAATTTTTCGCGAAAGACTTTGAGCGTGGATTGTACTTTTGCTGCCGCATTGATGATGTGTTCGTCATTTTTACGATCGATGTTTTCTTGGCTGTACTCGCCTAATCTCTTTTTGGTTTTTTCGATCGCATCCCACAAGTCCTCACTTAGTTTCTTCTTGGCATCATAAGCTGTCTGTGCTGCTACTAGTTCGGCTTGTGCCTCTCTAACTGCATTGGTTAACTTTTCGTAGGCTTCTGGTGAGGCAGCAACGGCTAGCTGTCTCTCTGTGGATGTAATTTCGGCTTCGATATTTTTGAGAGTTTTAAGTTTTTCTTCAGCTATTTGGATTTGATTTGGTAAATTGCGATCGCTTATATTAGCTAACAAATTACTAGTTTCTCGATCGGCATTTAACCAAGCAGCTTCATTACTAGATATTTCTTGCTGTAGTTCTCGTTCTTCTAGCTCGATAAAATCTTTGATTTTGTTAATTTGTTTGGCGGCTAAGCCTAGTTCGCTAATGTAGTTTAATAAGCGCTGCGATCGCTCTTGTAAAACATCATGGGCGATTTTGGCTTGAGATGCATGATGTTCTTTATCTGCTTGGATTTTTGCCGAGTTTAACAACGGGGAAATTAAAGCTAAAGGTAAAATCTCGCCCGCTACTTCTCTCAATTTGTTGCGAACTTCTTCGGTATCTGCACCCAAGTCATGCAATTGTTTTTCTAGCTGGCTGCGTTCTCCGGCAATTTTGCCCCCTTCTGAAAGAAATTTTTCTGAGGCGGAACTGTGTTCTTCGTGTGCTTTATCTAACTGGTTTTGAATTGATGCTAATGCTTGTTTGGCTGAATCGTATTCTTGTTTTTGGAAATTCAGCTTTTGTTCGATTTCCTCTAAGGTAGCGAGATCTTTAGTCTCAGCGATCGCTTTCCGTTTGCGATTGACGAGAATGTCTAAATCGACAGCGAGACGTTCGGCTAGTTCTAAACCTAAAAGCGATTCAATTGCTTCTACTACTAGAGAAGGAGTTGTTTCCATTTCGGCTAGTTCTTTAACCTGTTCGCCATCAAAAAGAAACAGATTCGAGATGCCTAAAGGTAGTAAGTCTTCAATCCGTTCGTCCCAAGTTTTGGCTAAGGCTGCATCGGGCCAATCATCTACTAAAACCCCTAAAGTGTCTTTGCCATTGCGGGGATTTTTTTTCCAAGTTCTTTTGATACGGAATTCTACAGGTACGTTATTGAGGATGTGTTCAAACAAGAGTTCGATGCCAGTCTCTTCTTCTGGTTTTGCATATTTATTAACTGACTGATTGAGAAAATCGCTATAACTTAAATTTCCCCTGTTAGAACATTGGGCCCGATGTCCGTAAAGTGATAGACGAATGGCATCCATTAAAGTGGTTTTCCCGCCACCATTCATGCCACCAATTAAGATGATTGGACGAGGATTGTTATCGATTTCTGGACGGAGATTGATGACTTGTCGCCCGCAATAAGAACCAAAGTTTTGCAGCACCAGTTCTAGGAAGATCACGCAGTTGTCTCCTGGTGTTTTTTTAACGCAGAGGTACGCAAAGGAAAGCGCAAAGGTTCGCAGAGGATTTTTAAGTTGTGAGGCATCTAGCGTTCGTGGAGCGTCTCCTTTGGAGAATCAAGGTTTTGTAGGATTGCTATTGATACGTGATATTGTACTCTAAATTTGAGATGTTCTAAAAGGATAATTGGAAAAATGACCCTTAGTTTTAGTTCTGAAATTTATGCCAATTTATTAGCTAAATATCAACCCAAGGCGATTAAAACTGATGAAGAAAACGAAGAAGCTATCGCCATAGTTGAAGAATTAGCTCATCGATACGCGCTCCGCGCACGCAAGCGACCGAATCGAACTTTGGAAGAAACAACTTTATTTGAATTATTGCTCGCTCTTATAGAAAAATATGAAGGCGAGCAATACCCAATACCTAAATCTAACTCTCATGCTATGCTTCTTCATTTAATGGAAGCACGGAGTTTACAGCCATCCGATATAATACAAATACTGGGTTCTAGTAGTGTTGCTGCTGAAATTATCGACGATCGCAGAGAGATCGATCGAGGGCAGGCTGAGGTTTTAGGTAAATTTTTCCATGTCGATCCTAGCCTCTTTATCTAATCGCTAGAATTGCTGTTTGGGAATTTCAGATTTGCCCAAGTTAGTTGTTTAACTGCTTCTACGTCCCCCTCGCTAACGGCTGTTTTTAAGTCGCGTTTGTAGTGGGCATTTTCGATCGCTTCTTGTTGAGAACGAGAACTGGTGGCGAAGCATTTTTCTAATTCGTCATAAATCCCCACGCGACGTGCCATCGTGCGATACTGGCGTTCGGTATCTAAAAGTTTTGCCATCAATTCTAGGTGCATGGCATCGTCATCGCAGATTTCTTCGAGTACAGTCCACTCGTCGCTACCTAGTAAGCTAAGATCGGCACCGGGACGTAAATCGCGGAAAATTTCACCTGTAATTTCTTTATAGATACGAGGCAAACTATCGTCAAATTCGTGTTTTTCTTCGAGCCAAATTCGCCTAATTTCACTCAGTTCTTCTGGGGTAATTAGGGTGATGTCGCGTACTCGTTCTGGAGCAGTTTGACGAATTAAGGTTTGTGCATTTAAAACTCGCCTTAACCAATGTTCTCGCCATTCTTTAGTATAAGGGCCGGGAATGGGGACAACAGAAATTTGGTTATCTACATTCCGTTCAAATAGTTGAACTTTACCATTGAGCCGTCGAAAATCTCTACGCTCGTAATCATCTTCAACATCTAATTCATTACGGATATCCAGTAAAGGCTGCATCCATTCTTTTTCTTCATCATTTTGGATCATTGCCTCCATAGATCGATCGCGATTGACCATCGTACAAACCCAACATCCAAATCGAGAACTACCACAACTAGGAGTAGAAGTATCGACAACTAAGGGGCATTCGTTATCGTCTGTAGCACCTCGATACATAGTAAATAAATCTTTGTTGCTTTGCCCCCAAGGATTCTCCCATTGCATGAGATAAAGCCAAATCTCATCAGTTTTCCAGTCTTCAATGGGGCTGTAAATCATCGAGTTAGGAAGGCTGGGACTATGATAAAGTCGAGAGTTACCTAAGCTAGAATTAGAGTTGAGGCGATCGCTAACTCGACCTATTTCGTGTTTTTCCATCGAAGCAGCCCGTTTGCTACTTTCAGCTTTGCGCGTACCCAACACTAAAATTACTTCTCCTTTTGCTCTTACAACATCGCGAACGAAGTGATTGGATGGATGGATTTTCAACCGTTCGGTGCACCAGCGAAATCTATGCCGAGGTGCGGGGTAGCCTTTGCCAATGATATTTACCCAGAATGTGTCTTTGATGTTTGGGTAAAGAAGATGAGGTTCTATGGGTAGCTCTTGCGCCGAAGCCGCATTTTTCATTTGCTCTAGCGATTGTCGTACCCAACTAGAAACTATAGGATTTTCTACTAAAGTATCTGTGGTAATTACATAAATTGTCTTGGTGCGCTTTTCTGGAGAGAGAGAGGCAATAGCATTCCATATTAGCTGTAAAACTGTCGTGCTGTCTTTACCTAAAGATGCACCTACAACCCACGGAATATCGTCTAGACAGTATAATTCTTGAATTTCTATGGTTAGCTTTTTAATATTTTCTACTAACTCTGCTACTGTACGTTTTTTTAATGGTTCTACATTAGTTTCTACCATAATTCAAATTTCCTTAGAAACTGATTTTTAGTTTAAAATTCATTTATTAGTGCTAGCCAATAAAAATATTTTGGCGATGCCAGGTTAGAGCTTCTATGGCAGGAAAATACTTTTCTTCAGACGGCAGACATATCATTTTACCATCAAATTCATTCATAGGATTTGAATTTGGTGAATCTTCTTGAAAACTATCAGAGATGATAATTTTGTAACTGTTGTCTATGCTGAACCAACCTCGATCGAATGCCCAATGATGATTTTTACATAGAGATATTCCATTATTTATCTGGCTGTCATAAAACTTTGCTAATGGTTTTATGTGTGCGCCGTCAACAATATTTTGATTCAGTGAATTAACAACCTTGAGCCTACAAAAGGCACATCTATAATCATAAAAGTAAATTATGGATTTACGAAATAAAGCATCTCTAACAATCGATTTCTTGAATATTATTTTTGGATATTTTTCTATGTTTGGTAATTTGTTTAACGATTCTGCTTCTGTTTCAGAGTAATCTTGAAAATCTTCGTTCGCTTTTAAAAGCTCTCCAATGCTATCTTTTTTGGATGAAACCCAAGAGACTAATAAATTATCAACTAACTCAGTTCTTAAAGCTCGATCTTGTAGTAACTCGAACAGATCGGTATTTAAGTAGGCGTACTCGGCAGCTTGTTTAAGTTTATTTATAGTCTTAGGTTGTAGTCCCTTAAAATTATCTTGAAACTTTAAGTGCCAAAAGCCCTCATTTTGCATATGCAAAAATGGATATGTCAAGCCACCTTTATAAGCCTCATTACCAAATATTCTCCAATATTTATCAAAAACTTCAATTAGTTCGTCTGAAACAGTAATACGATTTTCTTTAATAAATCCTTGTGATATGAGTTCAATTACAGATAAAAGTAGTATTGGCTTATAATGAGCCTGCCCTCGCTCTCGATGGTTGCTAACTTTTAAATCTGAGAACTGTTTTAAATAACATTGCAAATTATTCATAAAAATTTACTCAGGTCGAACTCAGTTTCTGGACTAATATCTTTATCTTTTATTTTTAACATTAATAATAAAATTTGATTGGTATAATCTACCGATCCGCGTAATTCCTCACGCAATATTTCTAGACCTCCATTAGCATACTCTTCAAAAATTTTATTACATTCTTCACCTCTCTCTTCAAAAGACATGATATTTTTATCTTGAGTTTCATTAATCCCAATCAAGTTGATTATCGGCTCATACCCATTATTCACAAAATGCTCTCGTGGAATCGGATCGGGATCTTTCTTTGAAACTTCTTCTATAGGCACTCGCTTATTCCACTTAACACCTAAAGCTGCGGCAAATACAATTACCTCTACGTAGGTACGAAAAGGCCCAGTTGTGCCATTTGATACTGTTAAGCCTTTTACTAGCTCTGCTTTATCTTTAGCGATCTTAATCCTATTGGCGGACATTATGGTACTTTTGGTTTATTTATAATCTTATAGTAAAGAGTTGAAACAGCGATCGCGCAGCATCTCCTGCGGAGAATCGCTTCTCCATGGTCCCACTTTAACTATCTTCTCTTTGCCATTGCTCCCAAGTTTCAAAGGGATTGAACCCTCGATATTGCAGATAATTGAATACCTTTCTTTTAGTATTTGGTTCTAAATTCGTCCAATCGTCAATCTTGTACTTGCGGCTGATTTTAGCTTTCAACTCAGATAAATTGTCTGCTTTCTCAACAGTTGCTTCTTGCTCTGCCCAAATTGTCTCAAATAACTCGTTATTAATTCCCTTCTGCCAACACTGGCGTTTCACTACTGGCTTGCCATGCTTGCCCACCGAGGCTGCAATCAGCCGTTCCACCAGGCGACGATCTGACTGATAGCCCAGGTATTGCAAGCGATCGATCGCCCCCTCAACTTCCTCAAGCTCAAACCCCTTTTCTTTTCCCTTCTGCTGGAGTTCGTAAGCACTATAGTCTCGACGCGATAGCAGGCGCGTAAAATAATCCAGGCAACTCATCGATCGTGTTCTCCTTTGACAAAGCTAGTTAATTAGTATAAATGTACTAAATTACTATTCGATCTAATACTAACCAATTTAGGACTTACGCAAAGCCTCCAAATGTAGGGTGTGTAAAGCCTGCGGCATGGCTACGCTAAAGCGCTGCCGTTAGCACCGCCACCACCTCAATAGTGTGGTTCCGTAAGTCCTGAAAACTTTCTAGAGGTTTACGAAACGCTATAATGTCCCGAAAATACTTAGAAACCGACCGAGCCATGACGCTTAGTAAACCTTTAGTCAGCTACGATCGAGACTTCAACTTGTGGATCGAGCAAACGGTCGAACTGTTGAGATCGGGTAGGTGGGCAGAATTGGACTTAGAAAATCTCATAGACGAACTAGAGGGGACGAGTAGGAGAGATAAACGAGAGATCCTCAGTCGGCTCAAGGTACTGATAATGCACTTGCTTAAATGGAAATATCAGCCCGATCGACGCTGTGGCTCTTGGGAATCTACAATTAGGACTAATCGCGATGAAATCGCACAGATTCTCGCTGATAGCCCTAGTTTAAAAAATTATCCCGCTCTAGTGTTAGAACAGGCTTATCCCGTTGCTCGGAAAAATGCTGCTAGCGAAACTGAACTCCATCTAGAAATCTTTCCCGCAGACTGCCCTTTCTCGATTGAAACCGTGTTAGAGGAAGAATTAACGTCAGAACAGGACTCTAATTAGAGTTCAGCCTAAAAAATCCTATATTTTACTTTTTATCCTTGAGTTTATGGCTTATTACATCATCTACGATGGCAACTGCAATCTCTGCGTGACGCTGGTGCAACAATTAGAGAGTTTGGACAAAGGCAAACTATTCAACTACGCTCCCATGCAGGATGAAGCCACCCTCAGTCGCTTTGGCATTACCAGTCGAGACTGCGAAGGGGGAATGATTTTAATCGATGCTGATAACCCCAGTCGCCGCTGGCAAGGTAGCGAGGCCGCAGAAGAGATCGGACGGTTGCTACCTTTAGGAGGCGGATTAATTGCAGCTTACCGAGGGTTGCCAGGATTGAAATGGTTGGGCGATCGCACTTACGAGCAAATTCGAGATAATCGTTACAGTCTCTTCGGTCGGCGCGACTCTACTTATCAACCTGTTTACCCAATTGGCGATTGCTCGTCGGGAAGTTGCGGGCCATAAAAAAGCGATCGCTATGTTACTAGCAATCGCCCCAAATCAACTCAAACCCTATTTCGGACTCTTTCATTTACATATAGGGTTGACTCGATCGATTTATGCAGTCTGCCAAAAACCAATGGCTAATAGCGAACCTCCCCAACACCTACATCTGCTCTCTAGCTTCGAGGCCGGATGGGATAGTTTAAACCTCCTCTATGAAATAGAACCAATTGACGAAACTCCAGAAACCGATTTGGGTCGGCATTTTATCGTTATTGCTCTCGATGATTTTCGAGCCAGCTATATGCTAAACGGCTATTGGCGGCAGATAGATTACGCTAAAGGTGACATTGCCATTATTCCCGCTACCCAACCTTTTCCCAGAACCCAAATCGATCGCGAAGTTCCTCTCATCGAACTGTTCCTAGAACCTGCCAGTCTCGTGCGGGTAGCCTCTGAATATCGAGATGTAAATGGAATTGAGTTAGTCCCGCAGTGGCAGATCGGCGATCGCTTCATTCAACAGATGGGACTGGCATTGAAGGCAGAATTAGAAGCGGGAGACGCAGATAGTCGGCTTTATGCCGAGTCGATGGCCACAGCCCTATCGGCGCATTTATTAAGACGATATTGTGCTGCCGTGCCAGAGATTAAAAGCGATCGCAGCGGTTTGCCCAAATATAAACTCAAACGAGTAATTTCCTACATTAACGAGCATTTAGAGCAAAAATTAACTCTGGCCCAGATTAGTAGTGCCGTCCAAATGAGTCCTCATTACTTTGCCAGTTCGTTCAAACAATCTACTGGAATTACACCGCATCAGTACGTCATGAAATGCCGCATTGAAAGAGCCAAGCAGTTATTATTAAAGCAGGAGTTGACACTAATAGAAATTTGCCAAGAAGTCGGCTTTGAAAGTCAAAGCCATTTTACTAGAGTATTTCGCCAACACGCTCAAACGACCCCGAAGGCATATAGAGATAAACTCTAAAATTAGTCGAAGATTAGGACATTTTTCGGAAGATCGGGCAAGACAAGATTAAATATATGCAGCTAAATTGAGTAGCGATCGACAAGTTATCAATTTAGAAATGCAATCTTCAAACAGCACTAAGTTCTACTTACAAAAATGGCAGATAGTCGGTTTGACAGCAATAGCGATCGGCATCATAGTCAGCACTATTTGGATTGTAAACGGCATTAACGAACAGGGAATGCGAATAGCAATTAGAACTACAGGTCGCACTTCATGCCTGCTGTTTTTGAGTGCTTTTATTGCTTCTTCACTCCATCAACTTCGATCGTCATCTTTCTCGGTCTGGCTGCTAAAAAATCGTCGCTATTTGGGAATATCGATGGCAGTATCTCATAGCTATCATGCGATCGCGCTTTTGGGTTTGTGGTTCGCCACTGCTGGCACAGCGCCTCAAATCGAACCTTTAGGTACTTTGGGCTACATCATTTTAATTGCTATGACCGTTACCTCTTTCCCGCGCCCTGCTAACTGGTTGGGAAAACGTCGCTGGCAGATATTACATACGACGGGAATGTACTTTCTCTGGGCAGGTTTGCTGTTGGAATACAGCTTTAAGCTGAGCAAATCACCATTTTTATATTCTCCCTTTGTCATTTTGTTAGTTTTAGCAATGATGCTGAGGGTGGCGAAGCGATGGCGCAGCAATTAGAGGGCCAAGAAAACTACTGATACCATTTTGCTTTTTTGTTGCAACACATCCTGGATAGGGGACGGTTGCTGGAGTTCCGCCGTGCGACGACGGAACCGCAACCTCCGCAATGCTTTGCGCCCCTACAGGTAATTCGTGTGTAGCAGGTATTTAGCAAAATGGTATGAGAAAGCTGTACTACATTTGTATGCAAAACACTGTAAGTAAGTGGGGTCGATAAAACCACCTTTTCTCTACCGATAGATAGATTCTTTCTCTTCCTCTCAGTAGTGATATAGGCGCGTTAAGTCTGACTAGACTACTCTAAGTTTTTGGTGTTGCTCCACAATGATTCAAATCAAAGGTATCTTTGGAATTATTACCTACTGGGAGTTCGCCAAGTCAATTCGGATTCAAGTTTTTATCTGCTTCCGATTTTTGGCATCAGATTGGCTCGTTCGTTCCTAACTCCAATTATTACCAGTAGAGACGTTGCTGCGTCCCTACAATAAAGGTTTTTCCTTACCTCTATCTAAAGTATCCATTTGCTATAGAGAGTTTAGCAAGTGGTAAATTCTGCTGAAGGTTAAAGCGACTAAAGCAGCACTTTGAAATGACCCTAATTTCAGGGTTAGTTTTGCTTTGAGATAGTCTTTTGCAGCATGACGGCTGTAGCAGTTTCGCTTGCGTTCTAAGAGTCACTGCTTAGCTGCCACAGTTTGTCGTGACATGACACCCGATCGAACGTTTTTTACTAATAGAAACCATGAGCAACATTCAAGCACAACTATCTACAGCGGCAACTAGTTTTCGAGTTGAAGGTTATGAAAAAATCGAATTTGACTTTCAACTAGTCGATCGAATTTTCGATATTCGCAAACCAGATTTAGCAAGTCATTACACGACGCTCAAACGTTGTCTGGCAATTGTCGATAATACCGTTTATCGACTCTATGGATCTCAGTTGCAACAATACTTTCAGTATTATGGGATTCAATTAACTGTCTTTCCCGTGACGATCGAAGAACCCGATAAGACGATCGCCACTTTTGAAACAATTATCGATGCATTTTGTCGGTTTAACTTGCTTCGCAAAGAACCCGTACTGGTAATTGGGGGCGGTTTGGTTTCAGATGTCACCGGATTTGCCTGTGCGTCTTATCGTCGCAGTACCAATTACATCCGCATCCCGACGACATTAATTGGATTAATTGATGCCGGAATTGCCATTAAAGTGGCCGTGAATCACGGCAAACTCAAAAATCGCTTGGGTGCATATCACGCCCCTAAAGTTACTTTCCTCGACTTTTCATTTTTGCGCACCCTGCCAGTCGCTCAAATTCGCAATGGCATGGCAGAACTGGTGAAGATCGCGGTCGTATCTAACGATCGAGTGTTCGACCTGCTCGATCGCTACGGCGAAGGCTTGTTGTACGGACATTTTGGCTACGACCCTGACGATGCCCGCTGGCAACAGATCGGACATCAAATCAACTATGAAGCGATCGCCACCATGCTAGAGTTGGAAACCCCCAACCTGCACGAGTTAATGCTCGATCGCGTCATTGCCTACGGTCATACCTGGAGTCCAACGCTGGAACTAACCCCCGAACCGCCTTTGTTGCACGGTCATGCGGTCAATATCGATATGGCACTTTCTGCCACCCTAGCGGCACGACGGGGATATATCACCATCGCAGAGCGCGATCGCATTTTGGGTTTGATGAGTCGGCTGGGGTTAGCCCTGGATCATCCCAGCTTGGATATCGAACTCCTCTGGAAAGCCACGCAATCGATCGTCTTAACGCGAGACGGGCTGTTGCGAGCCGCCGTTCCCCGTCCCATCGGCGTTTGCCACTTTATTAACGACTTGACCCGCGAAGAGCTAGAAGCGGCGCTCTACGACCATAAAGACCTGTGTGCGGGCTATCGGCGTGCGGGTGCTGGCATCGATGCCTACGTGGAAGAAAAAGCTATGGTCGAGGCAGTCCCAGCATTGGTAGGAGGCAAAGCATGAACCCAATGACGATGGAATCAACTATGGTCAATCCACCTCGTCCCGTGACTCCGGTGGGAATTGCTGTCGAGCATCTGGAAACCGCGATCGCTTTGTTAACAGAAATGCCAGATGTGCCTGACGATCTGGGGATACATTTGCAAAAAGCGTTGCTCCTGATGGCGGGGTTGGATGGCTACTTAGAGCGATCGACTACTCCCGAATCGCCCGAACTGACAGAAATCGCCCAAAAAACCCAGCACGAACCCTGGCAGGCAAAATTTGCTGGGGGTGAAACCGTGGAAGAGTTAGAGCAGGAAATGCTCACCGGGCACATAGAAGGGCAAACGCTAAAAATGTTCGTGCGGATGACTCGTGCCAGCCGGGTTTTAGACATCGGGATGTTTACGGGTTATTCAGCCCTGGCCATGGCAGAAGCCTTACCAGACGATGGCTGTCTGGTAGCCTGCGAGGTCGATCCTTATGCCGCTAAATTTGCTCAAAGCCTATTCGATCGATCGCCTCACGGCCGCAAAATCGGAATCGAGTTAGCCCCAGCCCTAGAAACGTTAGATCGGTTAGCTGCCAATAAAGCATCTTTCGATTTTGTCTTTATCGATGCTGCCAAGCGGGAATACGTTGAGTATTACCGCAAATTGATAGGTAGCGACTTACTAGCACCCAACGGCTATATCTGCGCCGACAATACCCTATTTCAGGGGGAAGTTTACTTAGCAGAATCCGAACGATCGGACACTGCTAAAGCGATCGCACATTTCAATCAAGTAGTTGCAGACGATCCGAAAACGGAGCAAGTTCTGTTACCTATTCGCGACGGACTCACTCTGATTCGACGGGTCTAGCAATTCGCAATTCGCAATTCGCAATTCGCAATTTATGCCAATTGCGAATTATTAAACCTTTGGCATCAGCCGATAACTCACCAAATTCATCTGCGTTTATCTGCTCCTTCGCGGAGTTTATCCTTGAGCGAAGCGAAGGACTCAGGACAAGGTTTATCTGCTGTTTATCTGCGTTATACATCCAAAATTTGGATTGTTGCCAGAGGTTTACTATATCTCTACTACAAATCCCAATGCCGACAAATACTCTGCTCCCAAAATCTTTCTCGATCGAATCTTCGATCGATACCCTCCCAGAAGCACCTCGAAAGATCGAAACGTCAATTTTGGCGATCCTCCAAAATTTAGGTACGCTAGCTTTATTAGCGATCGCATTTCCTTTCAATCTGGCAGTCGTATTCCTATCATTACTGTGGAGTTGGATGCGCAGGCCATTTAGGCGATCGACTATTCCTATAGCCAACCCTCAAAAAAACATCTTAATTGCTGGTGGCAGAATGACCAAAGCACTGCAACTAGCTCGTTCCTTCCATGCGGCCGGACATCGCGCGATTTTAATCGATACCGAAAAGTTCTGGCACAGCGGCAATCAATACTCGAATGCAGTCGCGGCGTTTTATACCGTGCCCGATCCGGCAAAAGATTTGCCAGGTTACATTGAAACTTTACAGTCGATCGCGCGTAAAGAAAAAATCGATCTCTTCATTCCAGTGGCCATCTTCGCCACCATTTATTATGACCGAGCAAACGGCGAAGCCAATCCAAAATCCAAAATCCAAAATCCAAAATCGAGTGACGGCATGGCTAAACATCCCCTGGCCGATTACTGCGAAGTTTGTCACTTCGATGCAGAAACGATCGCCATGCTAGATGATAAGTTTGCCTTTGCAGAGAAAGCGCGATCGCTCTCTTTATCCGTGCCTAAATCTTTCCGAATTACCTCACCAGAACAAGTTTTAAACTTCGATTTCTCTAACGAACAACACAAATACATTCTTAAGAGCATTCCTTACGATGCCAAGCATCGTTTGAACTTAACTAAATTACCCTGCGACTCTCCAGAAGCTACAGCAACTTTTGTCAATAGTTTGCCCATTAGCGAAAGCAAGCCCTGGATTATGCAAGAGTTTATTTCAGGACAGGAATATTGCACTCATAGTACAGTGCGTAATGGCAAATCGACTTTATATTGCTGCTGCGAATCATCGGCGTTTCAGGTCAATTACGAACGGGTTGACAAACCGGAAATTAAAGCCTGGGTAGATCGGTTTTTATCCGTTATTCCTGGTACTGGGCAAGCCTCGTTCGATCTAATTCAAGCTGAAGATGGAACGGTTTATGCGATCGAATGCAATCCTCGAACGCACTCGGCAATTACCATGTTCTACAACCATCCCGGCGTAGCCGCTGCTTATCTCAACCCAGAAGCACCACCGGAGGCGATTCAACCATTAGCTAATAGTAAGCCCACCTATTGGCTTTATCACGAACTTTGGCGGCTCAATGAAGTGCGATCGCTAAAGCAATTACAACAATGGATGAGTCAGATTTGGCATGGCAAAGAAGCCATTTTTGCGATCGACGATCCTCTGCCATTTTTGATGGTACATCACTGGCAAATTCCCCTGGAAATTCTTGACAGCTTACGAAAACTTCGGGGCTGGATTAGAATTGACTTTAACATTGGCGAACTGATTGATTAATTTAAAACATAGGCATTTTGGTTGGGTTTGTTGGGTTTCGCAAGCTCAACCCAACCTACGCCGCAAACGGTTGAATCGCAAAATCTCCCAGAGTGAGAGTGAAACTTTGCCGTTCTCCTGTAGCGATAAATTTGACGATCGCTTCACCAGCCACAGCTACAGCTAACATAACTAAATTCCTAGCTAAAGGGTAGTCGCAGATATCATCGTTAACTGGTGAAGGGACACGATAAATCTCGTTCCAAATTACCTCAGCATAATCGCCCCCGAGTCCGACGTGCAAACAATGAATTTGGGTGCTAGCACAATAATCTTTGACAGCACCTCTAGCAGCGCTATTATCAAAAGTGTCTATAATTAAGGCGCTACCGCCAAGCAATCGATCGGCGTTTTCTGGCATAAGTTCTTTAGTCTGTCCGTCTATGGCTACGGCTAAAGCACGATAGAGATTATTAGCCAATATCTTAGCTTTGTAAGCTCCAATTTCCGATCGATAGTAGGGTTGAGTAGAAAGATTGCGTTCTTCAATGCGATCGCGATCGATAACCTTTAATTTACCAAACCCTGAACGCGCCAGATTTTCGGTGATATTTGCCCCTAATGCTCCAGCACCGCATATCGTCACTGGGAAATCTTTCAGTTTCGCCATTAAAGTTGGCGTTCGGTGTAATTGCTCGTGAAAAAAAACCATTTTTGATATCGACTCTGGATTAAATTGAGTAGAGATCGCGGCATAACAATCGCGGTGCACCGGAACGTGATGATATGGTTGCTTGAGTTGCAAAGGTTATCTGCGCCCGGTGAGCGCGAACGTTAGACTGAATTAGTTTCTCTTAGAAAAACGTCAAGTAACATATGCTTTCTACGCCAACGGCCCTATTTCTGAACTTCTTTTTAAGGAGTTCTGACTTCTTTTTGGCTGAAGTATTGATAAGTAATCCGAGACATCTGGCGAATGAGTTCTTGGGCGTTGCGATCGTTGTGCTTTCTTTTCACCATTACGCTAGCAATGTAACGCTTGCCGCTGGGCATATCGATTAAGCCAATATCTCCTACCAGCGAGCCGATATCTCCTGTCTTATGGGCAATGGTGGCACCTTTGCCTAAGCCCGGTGTCAGTAGGGTATTAGTTACCGTCTGACGCATGATTTCTAACAAGCGATCGCGCGATCTCAACGACATTAATTCGCCGCGATCGACCATAGCCATTAAAGTTGCCAAGTCTTTAGGGCTGGTGGTGTTTGTCCCTTCTAAATCTGGCAGCGGGTTGCGGATGGTGGTTACTCTCAAGCCCCAACCTTGAAATCGCTGATTTAGCTTTTCGATTCCGCCCAAACGTTTAATTATCATATTCGTAGCGGTGTTATCGCTGATCGCGATCGTCTTAGTTATCGTTTCTAGGGTGGTAAATTGAGTCCCGATTTTTTGGTACTGCATCGTCCCAGAACCGCTACCGATAACATCTTTGGTCAGTGTTAATTTTTCATCTAAACGGATTTTTTTGGCATCGAGATCTTGGAAGAAAGCCACCAAGATGGGAAATTTGATCGTACTAGCAGCCGAAAAGGCGGTAGATCCTTCCCAATCGACGTAGTTGCCTGTATCTAGATCGACGAAAAACGCTCCTGGTTGCAACTTGGGATTTTTGGCGACTAAAGCTTTAATTTGAGCTTTAAGGGGCAAAATTTCTTCTCCTACGGGTAAAGAGGCTTGGGCTTTTTTAACCCCTGGCTGAACTTCTGCGATCGAAGCTGCCCCTTTCTTGGCGTGGAGTCCTTTGGTCGGATTCAAGGTTGATAGCACCGTCCCCGCGATCGCACCTAGTCCTACACCCAAGATCGCCAGTCGCATAGCATATACCAACACCGAAGGCGATCGCTTGCGGATGACTTTTTTCTTAGGCGGCAAGGGAGCCACTTTAGTAACTCGACGCGGTTGGTGGCTTCTTTTTTTAGTTAATTTGACGCTGTTCGCTTTCAAATCTTCCCTAGCAGGAGCGATCGGCTGAGGTTTTGCACCTACCGTGCGATAGAGTTTTTCCATCGCCTCGCGACTGCCAGCTTCCAAAGGGCGAGGACGTTTGGGCTTTTTAGCTTCTTCAAATTTTCTCTGCCGGGTTTGCTGGCGAGACTGGAGGCGAGTAGGAGGTGGGGAAGAGTTGCGAGAACGTGGCATCTTTTAATCGGTGCAACAACCTTAAGGATTGACGATCGAGGCGATCGCGAGCTAGCAGGCAAATCTAATTTTTTAGCTTCAACCGCTTTTCAAAAAGATAGCGCGATTTTTCATCATTTAGTGTAGAAACATCTATAAAAATTTTCTGGCACATCTCTACTTCAAAAAACGATACATTTAACCAAAAATTCTTAACTGTATAACTTCCTAAAGCAGTAGATTTTCTTCTTCGTTAACTAGCAAAGCAAGATATCGATTTATACCTATAGTTGCTATTTACCAATCGAGCAATTACTGGGACAACATATCACAACCTGGGGTTTTGGTCTAGTTATTCGGAGGAAGATCGAGGTAAATTTTCCCATCCCCATGACATTTGGCGAAAAATTCCTCGCAGCATGGCAACTTCAGCGTCAGAAGGATTAGCGCGGTTAAACAAACGCCGCAGTTTTTCCATTCGACTCGCAGCCGTGTGAGGATGGAGGTAGCCAATCTTTAATAACACCTCTTCCATCTGCTGGTAGTAGGCTTCCATTACGTCTAAGGGAGAGGGAGAGGGGGAGAGGGGGAAAGGGGAAGACTGTAGAGACGTAGCACTGCTACGTCTGGAAGAGTCAATAGTGGCTTGATAAAGTTCGTAGCAGCAAATCGCCACCGATTGAGCCAAGTTTAAAGAAGAGTATTCTGGATTGACGGGAATCTTGACAAAACGCCGAGCGTAGTTTAATTCCATATTGCTCAGTCCCCGATCTTCAGGACCGAAAATCACCGCCGATCGCACTGATTCCTCTAGCAGCCAAGGCAAGGCGGTTCTGGGAGTTTCTAAAGCTGTAGGAAGGGTGCGTTCTCTAGCAGTAGTGGCGATCGCTCTTTGACAGCCAATTAACGCTTCTGGTAAAGTTGCCACCACCTCGGCAGTTTCTAGAATATTACTGGCATGGACCGCCATTTTGGTAGCTTCCTCGCTGAGGCGATCGCACTGGGGATTCACTAGCACCAGATGGCTTAACCCCATATTTTTCATTACCCTAGCCACAGAACCCACGTTGAGAGCGCCAGCGGGTTCTACTAGGACAATTCGCACTAGCTCTAGCGGTGTTTCTGACACGATTTATAATTCAATACTCCACACTCAACACTTAACACTTTTAAGCCATGGCACGGCAAAAATCTAAATCCGATCTACCGACAAAAATTTGCCCTGTCTGTCAGCGTCCCTTTAGTTGGCGGAAAAAATGGGCAGATTGTTGGGATGATGTAAAATACTGCTCCGATCGCTGTCGCCGCCGCCGTAATAGCGGAGAAGGGCAGAGAGAAAGCAATGAACTATGAGCATCGAACCATTAACAATCGACATCTA
The DNA here is from genome assembly GCA_019359615.1 of Cyanosarcina radialis HA8281-LM2. GTDB lineage: Bacteria > Cyanobacteriota > Cyanobacteriia > Cyanobacteriales > CCAP-1448 > Cyanosarcina > Cyanosarcina radialis. Next base: position 160,741 of record JAHHHA010000003.1, on the reverse strand, counting down.
TGCAACCCAAATTAATTATTCATGGCGGTGCTGGTAGTTCCCTCATAGGTAAGGGCGGAGTCGAAATAGTGCGCCAGTCGCTTACCAAAGTTTTAGAAGAAGTCTATCCCTTACTATTGGCAGGAGAATCTGCCCAAGCTGCCGTGGTGAGAGGCTGTCAATTGCTGGAAGACGATCCCCGCTTCAATTCGGGAACGGGTTCGGTACTGCAATCGGACGGGCAAATTAGAATGAGTGCTTCTTTGATGGATGGCACAAATCAGCGGTTTAGTGGCACGATCAACGTTTCGCGGCTGAAAAATCCGATCGCCCTAGCCCAAGCTTTGCAGAATTTTCCCGATCGCGTTCTTTCCGATTACGGTTCGGCAGAATTAGCTAGAGAACTGCAAGTACCGATCTACAATCCCTTAACTGATATGCGCTTGCAAGAGTGGTGGCAAGAACGCCAAGAGAACTTTGTCAAAGAAGCCGCTGGAGTAGTAGCAGAGGCAGATTTATTTACTTCTACTGAAGCTGGTAGAGGGACGATTGGGGTAGTTGCTTTAGATAGCCAAGGGAGTTTGGCTGCTGGTACTTCTACAGGCGGCAAGGGATTTGAAAGAATCGGCAGAGTGAGCGATTCGGCTACGCCTGCTGGCAACTATGCTACCTCTCAGGCGGCCGTTAGCTGTACGGGAATCGGCGAAGACATTATCGATGAATGCTTGGCTGCCCGAATTGTAGTGCGCGTTACTGATGGGATGTCTTTAGCCGCAGCCTTCGATCGATCGCTTGTCGAAGCCCAAAGTCGCCAACGAGATTTAGGGGCAATTGGGATCGATCGCACTGGCGCGATTTGTTGGGGAAAAACCAGCCAAGTCTTACTGGCCGCCTACCACACTGGAGAAACTATTGGAGATACTTTAGAGTGGAGCGACAATGCTCTGACAGGAAGTGTTTGAGGGAATTTTGGTAAAGATCGGAGCGATCGCTTTCGCGAGCCAATAGCACTAAGCCATAATAAATATGGGTGAAAATTTGAGAATTACTATGAATGCTGCTCAAAGTTCTCATACTCAAGTCAGGTTGCCAACTGAGTTATATCAAGCGATCGAACAACGGGCAAAAGTACATAGGCGTTCTGTCAATAGCGAAATTGTGGCACTTCTAGCTGCATCTCTTGGCACGGAGATTAGTGGAGATTTAGCAACTGAATTTGCCGCTTGGGAAACAGCCAGCGATGAAGATTGGCTAAATATAGAAGCCAGATCGCTCGGCGAGGAATTGTAGATGGCGCGAGGAGATGTTCTATTGGTCGCATTACCAGCATCTAATCGACGCGAAGAACAGGGCACTCGTCCAGCGATTGCAGTGCAGACTGATGTGGTAGTTTCTCCCATGTTGATGGTAGTTCCGAACTAGCTTGGGCATACACCGCCGGACTGACCAGTTTTTCGCTCTGCTCGGCGATCGCAGCGTTGTTCGCTTGGGGCTGATGATGTGGTCTAGCATGGTCTCGGATGCTTTTTTGCGAATGTGCCATGATGCGATCTCTATTGAGAGCTTCTTCAGTTTGACAGAGTTAATCTCTACCCTTGACTTTTGGCTCAAAACCTTAACTTGTCACGATTGCTTATTACCTATTACTTATGAACGCTTTTCGAGTAGGAATTGCTGGCCCTGTAGGATCGGGGAAAACTGCCTTAGTGGATGCTTTGTGTAAGGCTATGCGGCAAAGTTATAGAATCGCTGTCGTTACTAACGATATTTATACTCAAGAAGATGCCCAGTTTTTGGTGCGAAGTCAGGCGCTAGAGGGCGATCGCATTGTTGGGGTGGAAACTGGGGGGTGTCCCCATACTGCCATTCGGGAAGATGCTTCGATCAACCTAGCCGCTATCGCCCAACTAGAACGTCAATTTAACGACTTAGACTTAATTTTTGTCGAGAGTGGTGGCGATAATTTGGCTTCAACCTTTAGCCCAGAATTAGTCGATCTGACGATTTACGCGATCGATGTTGCCGCTGGTGACAAAATTCCTCGAAAAGGCGGCCCTGGAATTACGAAATCGGATTTACTAGTAATTAATAAAATCGATCTAGCCCCTTATGTCGGTGCAGATTTGAGCGTCATGGAACGGGATGCGAAAAAAATGCGCGGTAGCAAGCCTTTTGTGTTTACAAATTTGAAAACTCAGGCAGGACTGCCAACCATTATCGATTTTATTAGTTCGAGAATCATAAATTAGAAGGGCAGAGGGGGAGAGAGACAAAGAGGACAAATGAGAATTATTAATTCCGAACTCCGAACTCTGAATTCCGAATTCTAACGATCGCTTTTAGTAGGTGATGGGGAAATATAACACTAACTTCCTCAACCTACCACCCTCGATCGGTTATGCGTCCCAAACATTTTACTTTGCCGCTGATAATTGTGGCGTTGCTGTTTATCAGTATAGGCGATCGCGTTTTGCCGCAACCTTTGAGTACATACAGTTTCAACACCCGAACGACCTTAAATAACTTCCTGAGTGGATTATTTCCGCAAAAAAGATTTAAAAATCCCAACGATCGCACAGAAAAAGCGGTCGATCGGCTACAAGAAAGAGAAGGGAAATAAGCTTTTTAAGAATGATTTTCTCTGGCTGGTTGTAGGGCAAAATCGATCGCAGTGAGACTTACAGCGGTTTTCAACTCAGCTATTTTCATCGCGATCTACGGGCAGGCGCGGCTTTGGCGATCGATTCAACTTAAGTCGCCCGAACCGTAAAACCTTGCCAATAAGGGGACTCCAAATTAAAAGCAACAACGCCCCAGAACTCAGATGCCAGAACCACCGTTTGAGTTCCATGGTTGGGGTGCTGTAGGGAGGATAATTCACCTCAGTCCAAGGCACTAAACTTTTCCCCCAAACCAAAAAGTCATCGATGACTAGCAACCAACCGAAAGCATAGGATTTTTCCTGGCCCTTTACCTGCGGAAAACCAAATATTTCTGCCAGCAGCAGCGTACTTTCAAATACCTGAGCATCTCGATGGGCGCGGGCTGGGGCGATACTAACAATCGTGCTGGTGGGACCGATGCCAAAGATAATCGGGCCGGAGTCAACATCGCCCTGTCCGTCTGCTTGGAGGGGATACTCCCGAATCGGCAAAAAGCCTATAACTTCGATCGCGAACTGTTGCCGAAACCGCGCGTACTGTTGGGTAGCAAACGCTGGGTCTAATTCTGGAAGAAACGCTAACAAATAGACCTGGCTGGAACCCCTGGCACCGATTTCGATTTCACCTGTAGCAGCATCAATTTTATGCGGAATTAAACCCGTTTGTGGATCGAGATGCTCTTGGGTATAGTCGATCCATTTCTCGATCGTCCGTCGGTAGTTGCTGCCAAACAATTCATCGTGCAAAGCCAAAGACGCTAGAGCCACGGTTTGGTCGCAGGGCCAGGCTTGTCCGGGATAGGCATCGAGGGTGGCGGTGGGACTGGCAGCAAACGCTCGCGCTAACTCAGAAGATTGGGCGTGGAATCGAGCTACGTCTTGAGGCGCTCTCTCTTTGGGGTGCTGAATTTTTAACAAGCCGCCCAACAAGCGATTAGTCCAACCTAAATAAAACACGCCATAACGAACTTGAGTATCGCTAGTAAAGGGAGCGCGTCCTTGGGGGCTATCTGCTTGCTCCAACACCCAACGTACTTCTTGAATTGCTTGCTGGCGTAAAGCTGCGGATTTGGTAGAAAGGGCGACGTTGATCCAGCTATTGCCATAAACGATGTGGCTGAAAAACCAACCCTCTGGGAAAAGAGCTTGCATCTGCTCTCCTTCCCCAGCGATTAGCCGCCCTTTGATGTGATGCAATTGCCAGAGAACATCTTCACCTACCTGCCCGTAGGGATAGCTAGCAGCCGATACCGTCCACAGGCAGAGATTAGCTCGCACCACTAGGGCGCTGATTCCTACTGCCAGTGCCAGATAAATTCCTCGGCCTAATTGCTTCCATTTCCCCATCTGAAAGTTTAACTACTGGCGTGGCAAGCTTAAAATGAGGCGGCGTTACGGTTGGGTTTGTTGGGTTTCGCTGGCGCTCAACCCAACCTACAGCTATTGCACGAAATTAGGCTTGACACGCCACTACCATAACGTACCAAATTAGCTGTGTCGAGCCACTATAGTTAGGGGCTTTGCGTAAGTCCTACAACTATACCGTTTGCGATCGAGATCCTCGCGCTAACTACCGACAATCGATCGCATTAACCTTTTTTCAACCAGCTAAACATGGCTCGCAAATCTTTACCGACTTCCTCAATTTGGTGTTCGGCTTCTTGACGGCGCATCGCTGTAAACCCTGGTTTGCCAGACTGATTTTCTAAAACGAATTCGCGGGCAAATTGACCTGCTTGAATTTCTTTGAGGATCTTCCGCATCTCGGCGCGGGTTTCATCGGTAACGATCCGAGGACCGCGAGTATAGTCGCCATACTCAGCCGTGTTAGAAATGCTATCGCGCATTTTGGCCAGCCCTCCTTCCACCACTAAGTCAACGATCAGTTTGACCTCGTGGAGACATTCAAAATAGGCTAACTCTGGCTGATAGCCTGCTTCTACTAAGGTTTCAAATCCAGCCTTAATTAGGGCGCTCAAGCCACCGCACAGTACGACTTGTTCGCCAAACAAATCGGTTTCGGTTTCTTCTCTAAATGTAGTTTCAAGAATGCCAGCACGAGTGCCGCCGATACCTTTAGCATATGCCAAGGCGCGATCGCGTGCTTGCCCGGAAGCATCTTGAAAGACAGCGAACAAAGCCGGAACCCCTTCTCCTTGTTCGTAAGTTCGCCGCACTAAATGCCCCGGACCTTTTGGGGCCACCATAATCACATCGACATCGGCTGGCGGTACGACTTGACCGAAGTGAATATTAAATCCGTGGGCAAAAGCTAATACTTTTCCCGCCGCTAGATGGGGTTCGATTTCATTTTTGTAAACCGTCTTTTGGACTTCATCTGGCAGCAGAATCATCATCACATCAGCAGCTTTAGCGGCATCAGCTACAGTATGAACGGTTAAGCCAGCTTCTTTAGCTTTAATAGCAGACTTGCTACCTGGATACAGCCCGACAACGACGTTCATGCCACTATCTTTGAGATTGAGGGCGTGGGCGTGACCTTGAGAACCATAACCGATAATAGCAATGGTTTTATTCGCTAAAAGGTCTAAATTGGCATCAGCGTCATAATACATTCGAGCCATAAGGGCAAATTCTCCAGTGTAAGCATTGCGATCGACTGCAAATATTTAATCGTACCTTAAAATTAGACGCAAATGTAGAGAGGCAGCAATGCTACATCTCTACATTTTGACAAATAAAAAACTGTCGATCTGACTGCAACCGACAGTTTCTTATTTTTGGATGATTTCAATTAGCGTTGCTCTCTAGACCCGACTAATTGCGAATTGCGAATTGCGAATTGGCAATTGCTACGAAGCAGAGCCTACGCCAACGTATGACCCATAGAAGAAAAGACCGAGAATTGTCAACACGCCGATTCCAGCGATTGTTGCTACCAGCCACAAGGGAATTCTTCCACTTCCAGACATAATTTTTTTCTCCTACATTTATCCCCAAATTGATTAAAGAACGATGAATCATGAGTGCGGTCATTTGACACCTCATAATTCATAATTCATTCCAGTTAGTTAAAGAAATAACTGGTAAATAGAATTCCCAGCACAAAAATCAGGAGTAAGCCCAAGTACAGGGAAGTCCGGTTTAACTCCACTGGTTGACTATTAGGATTGGGAGCCTTTTCTGGCATATTTTTCTGTTCTCCTACGCTCTAATAAATTGCATAGCTGCGATCGCACCTAAAAAGAATACTGTTGGTACTCCTAGAGTGTGAACCGCTAGCCATCTGACGGTAAAAATGGGATAAGAAACTGGTTGATTGGGAGTGTTACTAGTCATGATTTGCCACCGATCGAAAAAATTTACTTATTTAGTTGCTCGGTCGATTTGCTGCTTAGCTTCTAAGCGATTTGACACGATGGGGATTTCCTGCTGGGGTTGAGCGTAATACTCGTTAGGACGTGGCGTGCCGAACACGTCGTAAGCTAGACCAGTGCTGACAAACAGCCATCCAGCAATAAACAAAGCGGGAATAGTGATACTGTGAATTACCCAGTAACGAACGCTGGTAATAATATCTCCAAATGGACGTTCTCCGGTAGTACCTGACATCGATCTTCCTCCTACTAACAACAAACTCAATCTTTGACGAGATCGCGATCGCTAACCCCTATATTTTACAGGTAATTGGGTAACGAGCGATCGCTGTTATTTATCGGTCTTACCTATTACCTATTACCTCCTCTCAAGCTGTTGGGTTTGAACTTTGGTATTTGAGCAAAATCCCTCGTTGACCCAAGATAAATCCTTGCTGCGGGGTAACAAACACGATCTTGTATAGATTAGAAGCGACGTTTTCTACTTCGCTGTCTTTTTGCCAAGTTTTACCGCCGTCTGCACTCTGAAGTAAGCTGCCGCTGCCGCCTGCTACCCAAACCTCGTTCGGCGTGCGGTAAGCTAAATCTAGCAAACCCCAGCTAGCCGACTTCTCTGGATATTGGGCTTTTTGCCAATTCTCTAAATCTGGCGGCAGGCTGAATTGCACTTGGCCGCCTCGCGCCAGCATCCACAAACCTCCATCTGGAGTGAAACCCATATTTTGGACGCGGCGGGAACTGCTGCGATTATGTCCTACCCACGAGGGTTGACCTGGTTCCCAAGTCGAGAAGAAACTGCCGTTAGCAGATACGGCTACATATTTGCCATCGGGAGAGCGCGAAATGTTCCGTACTACCCCTAAAGCTTCCGCTACAGTGGCTTTCCAGGTTTTGCCAGCATCCGACGTGCGGTAAATGGCTCCCACATTAGTAGTCATCTCGGCTGCGTCGGCTCCCAAGGCCGCAATTCGATTCGGGGCACCAGGTAGCTTGCTGCTAAGAGGAATGCGGGCCCAAGATTTACCTGCATCTGTCGTATGCAGCAAGATCGACGGTTCTCCAGCAATCCAGCCTTCGTCTCCAGCAAAGCTAATTGAAGTGAAACGATATTTTTGCTGGCCTAGTTCTAGTTGGCGAGGTTGCCAGCTTTTACCGCCATCGACGGTTTCCATCAAGGTCGATTCCGACCCGACTAGCCATCCATGGTTCAAGTCTTGGGTAAATCCCAGGTCTAAGATATTAGCCTCTGTAGGTAGAGCCATCACTTGCCAGGGATTCTGGCCGATAGCGCCACTGGAATTGCAGCCAACACAAATTAAGGCGATCGCCACTAACGTTACAATTTGTTTCAGAAATCTCAGCATTTATCGTTCGATCGCATCGGGAAGTAATTTAACGGACATGGGGCGTAGGGCAAAGTAATTCTGCCGGCCTCAATTATCGATTTTTGGGTCTTCATAACTCATTGCAAGCCATAAAGACTGATAAAGAACAAAACTCCTAGCGCCAAAGCGCCAAAAATCAAAATATTTTTCTGACCGGGCGTTAGCCGATTGACCCCCAAACCGTAGTTGAGATTTTCCTTAAAACCAGAAGGATTATCTTTCGGTCCGAGGTTTTGGAATGCTACCGATTTAGCACCACAAACGGGACAGTGCCAAGTGGCAGGCAATTCGTCAAACGGAATTCCAGGGAGAACGCCATTTTGGGGGTCGCCCTTTTCCGGTTCGTAAACATAACCGCAAGCTCGGCATTCATACCGATCTAAGGTTTTGGCATCAACAGCGCGTTCGGCTTTGCCGTCTCGAAGAGAATCGCTCATCGCAGGCATTATGAGGGAAATCTTAAAATCTCTGTTACAAATTATGGCATAAGTGTTTCAATTTTTTAACAACAAGGCAGAAGTACGAGGGCAGGGGGCAGAAGGGCGAAGTAGCAAGAACCGTAGGTTGGGTTGAACGAAGTGAAACCCAACGAACCCAACCCGAATGCCTCTGCTGTTGCCTCCATAGCCTTTACCCTATGGTTTCTCTCGGAAGAACGGAGGAGAGCGATCGCTCGATACTGAAGTTGACAGACCGCTAGCTATATATAATGTAAAGAAGAGTTACACGAGTCGTTGGAGCGGTAGTTACCTATAGTGTTTGTCCTCAGTGGTTATGAATATCTTCTAGGCTTCCTCCTGGCTTCTAGCCTAGTTCCCCTACTGGCACTGTCTGCTTCTAAAATTTTGCGGCCTGCCAGTGCCGGTCCAGAACGACGCACCACCTACGAATCCGGCATGGAACCGATCGGGGGCGCATGGATTCAGTTCAACATCCGCTACTATATGTTTGCTCTAGTCTTCGTCATTTTTGATGTTGAAACTGTATTTCTCTATCCTTGGGCTGTAGCTTTCAATAGCTTGGGGCTGCTGGCATTTATCGAGGCCCTGATTTTTATCGCAATTCTTGTGGTTGCCCTGGTTTACGCTTGGCGCAAAGGGGCGTTGGAATGGTCGTGAACGTCACAATTGCCAATGGGCAATTAGTAATTCGCAAGGTAAGCGATGTTGGAGGAAGCCTCCAACATTTCAGATTACCGCAATTATTAGCCCCTAACTTTAGTTATGGAAAACCCAGAAACGCATAGCCATCAATATTCAATCCCCGCCAACAGGCGTGGGTACTAACTGCGAATTGTAAATTGAGAATGGCCAATTGGATATGAACTCTAACTCTAAAACTCAAAACCTTACTTGGCAACCAGAACAGACTGAGCGGATACTCAACCCCATAGATGGAACTCAAGTCACGCAAGACCTTTCGGAAAACGTGATTCTGACGACGGTTGACGATCTCTATAACTGGTGCAGGCTTTCTAGTCTGTGGCCCTTGATGTTTGGTACTGCTTGCTGCTTCATCGAATTTGCTGCCATGATCGGTTCGCGGTTTGATTTCGACAGGTTCGGTCTAGTACCCCGCGCTAGTACCAGACAAGCAGATTTAATTATTACAGCCGGGACGATTACGATGAAAATGGCTCCGGCATTGGTGCGGTTGTACGAACAGATGCCAGAACCCAAGTATGTCATCGCGATGGGAGCCTGCACGATTACTGGTGGGATGTTTAGCATGGACTCCCCCACAGCAGTACGCGGAGTAGATAAGTTGATTCCGGTGGATGTCTACATTCCTGGCTGTCCGCCGCGTCCGGAAGCGATTATGGACGCGATTATTAAGTTGCGGAAAAAAGTAGCTAACGATTCGATGCAAGAGCGCGATCGACTCACGCAAACCCACCGTTACTACAGTACCACTCACAAAATGAAGGTAGTACCGCCGATTTTGACTGGGAAGTATTTACAATCTGCTACCCGCCAAAGTCCCCCCTTGGAATTGGCCGAAGCGATGGGAATGCCAATCCCGACTGCACTCGAAGCCGCCGAAAAACAGGAGGTAGATCGTGGCTGAAGAAGGATCTCAACCAACACCTGCTGAAAATGCAACTCCCGCTGGCGAATCTTCTCAGATAGTCGAAGCTGGTAAAGTTTCTCGCTGGCTAACCGAAAACGGGTTTGAACATCAGGCGCTAGAAAAAGACCATTTGGGAGTGGAGTTGATTAAAGTCGATGCTGACTACCTGCTTCCCCTGTCTACAGCCCTTTATGCTTATGGATTTAATTATCTACAGTGTCAAGGGGCCTACGATGTCGGTCCGGGACAAGAGTTGGTCAGCTTCTACCATTTAACCAAAGTCAGCGACAATGGCGATCGGCCTGAAGAAGTGCGGGTTAAAGTCTTCTTGCCGCGAGAGAACCCCAAAGTGCCTTCAGTCTATTGGATTTGGAAGGCCGCCGACTGGCAAGAGCGCGAAAGCCACGATATGTTCGGCATCGTCTACGAAGGGCATCCCAACTTAAAGCGGCTTCTGATGCCAGAAGATTGGAAAGGCTGGCCTCTACGGAAAGATTATATTTCTCCTGACTTTTACGAGTTGCAAGACGCATATTAAAGTCAGGAGTTCAGAAGTTCAAGCTTCGGCTACGCTCAGCTTGAAAGAGTTCAGAAGACAGGAGTTGAGTTGATTTGTAGGAGCGGGTTTTGCTAGCTATGTTTGCCACAAACAGTTGATGTCAAATCAAACCCGCCCTGCCACACCATTTGTATGAATTCGGAGTTAGGAATTCGGAATTCGCCGTTGAAAATTCTTCCCTCTTCTCCGCTTTCTCCTTGTTATTTCAATTCCACCCACTCGCCATATAGCTGACTGTAATAAGCCAATATCTCTTCTACTCTCTGCTGGCCGAAAGGTTCTAAATTATCTAAATACTTAATTTGCAAGCTACCGATTTGGCTGTCGTCATAATCGAACTTTTGAGAAGATTGAGAAATTAACTCGACTCCTATTCCTTCAACTTGCTGAAGATGAGCGGCAATCTCTCTATAAACTGCTAAAGGTAGCCTCGGATAGCAAACTCGAAATAATTGTTTGTCGGCGGCTGCATTCATGCTTGAAAAAATTTCCTATTACTAATATAAGCTTTCATAATTTTAAAATGATATGTAGCTATGCCCTATGCTCTAGGCCCCATGCCCCGACTTATTTTTTCTGTTTCAACCAGCGATACAATCCCTTAGATAGAAGATAAAAACAAATAGCAATACTCGTACCGATCGATAGGTGTAATGCTACATCTATAAAGCTAGCAGAATTAGTATTAGGCTCTACAGGTTTCGATTCGTGAGGTGAAATTACAGGAATCAGTTGAGATGTAACTTGACTGACGGCTAGCCCCACACCAACAGCAGCGATCAAAAGTTCCATTTCTCGATCGCCTTTGTGAATAGTTTCTTGCAGTTGGCGATCGCGTTCGGCTTGTTCGATCTCGACAATGCCTCGAATAGCAGCGATCGCTTTATCTACTAAGTCGCTGCCGTGCGTGAAATATCCTAGATCGATTTGAATTTGCTTTTGGAAATGAGTAGAATTTTTATCTTTAAATTTTTCTAAGAAGCTCAGATCTTCTTGCGGCAACATATGGTGAATTTGTTGTAACTTCTCGCCATAATTATGAGTGTTGATGGCGATCGTATTACCACAATTTTCTAATAAACGCAGCAAGTAATTATATTCTAAAGCTACTTTGGGCAAGAGTTTGAGTAGTTTCCTGAACTCAGCTAGATCGTTTTCGCTCAATTTTTCACCTAAAGCCAACTGTTGCAGGCGATCGACTTCTTTCTCGATGGTTTGATAGTTTTTTCCAATTTCCGGACAAAGCTTACGACTTTCTTGAAAAGCTTGAATAATTTTATTGCGGTAAGTAAATATATCAGATAAGCACTGATAGCAAGTAGCTAGTTTTTTATCGGTGGCGGCATAGCGAAATAACCAGACGATCGCGTGATGATAATTATCGAGATCGGTCAACAATCCATATTCAAAAATTGGACTGCCAAAAAGTTGACCTTCATGATGAAACTGCGGGCGCTTCTCGTCTTCTGGAATGGCAGTTTGAAGGCAATCATCAGCCAGGGTTCTCAAGAACTTACGATCTTGAAACTCTGGGTGTCTTTGCTCCTCTGACAACCAAACAGTAATTAACTGGGTGCGATCGAGAAAGCGAGTGATGATATCTGCTTCCATGTGCTGCTGGTATAACTTGGCTCTATTCTAAGGTAGAAATAATAGCAGTAGTTCAGAAGTTCAGGAGTTCAGGAGTTCAGGAGGTAGAAATGTGAGATCTCGCTTCTGTACAAAAGCCAGAAGTCAAGAATTAAAATTTCTTCCTTCTCCTCCTTGTTTCCCCGCTCTTACCTCAAACCCCTACCACCCGAACAAATGCGCGAAAACCAACTGAAACGAAAACTGCAACGAGGAGATATCGTCCTGGGGTTATTTGTCAACAGTGTTTACCCCGCCTTAGTTGAAATTTGCGGCCACGCCGGATTTGATTTTGTAGTTATCGATCTCGAACACGGGGCAATCGATACCTTGGTAGCCGAAGATCTGTGTCGGGCGGCTGACTGCGTGGGTATGTCTCCGATCGTCCGAATCCGCCAAAATGACGCACCTCAAATTCAACGCGCCCTCGATATTGGCAGTGCTGGGGTGCAAGTACCGCAGATAGAAACTAAATCTGACGCTGAAGTTGTAGTTCGCGGCGCTAAGTACAGTCCTTTAGGAACGCGAGGTCTTTCCTTTGCCACTCGCGCTGCATCTTACACGTCGTTAGGGACAAACATTACAGATCGGTTAAACCAGGAATCGCTGGTAGTGGTTCAGGTTGAAGGCAAGCGCGGTGTAGACAACATCGCAGAAATTGTTAGCGTTCCTCATATTGACGTGGTTTTTCTCGGCCCTTACGACCTATCGCAGTCATTGGGCATTCCCGGTCAAGTACGCGATCCGCGCGTCCTCGAACTGATGCAGCAATGCGTCGCTACCATCCGCCAATCTGGAAAAGCCGCTGGCACTTTTGCCGATAATGCAGAAATTGCCCAACAATGGATTGATGCCGGAGTGCAGTACGTGACTATGGGTGTAGATGTAGCTGTCTTTTTCCAGGCGTGCAAGCGATTAGTTCGTGCGGTGCGATCTAATTGAGAAGTTCAGGCGTAGGTTGGGTTGAACAACGTGAAACCCAACTTCTACTTTTATGTTCTGTTGGGTTACGCTGGCGCTAACCCAACCTACCACTCTTTTCCCTCTCCCCCCGATCCCCAGATTCGGGAATAGATGCGATCGCTCTTGTAGAGACGTTGTAGTACGCTAATTTTCACAAAAGCGGAATATATCATAAGTTGGCACATTTTGTAGTTTAGTTAACGACGGTTTTAAAATTTTGTGCCTATACTAGAGATAAGAAACACCCAAACAATACAAAAAAATATCGGGGATCGAGGTAAAAGGTATTAATTCCTATGAAAACTGCACTAACTTCGAGAGAACTAGATTATGCCTTCATGTTTACCTTTAAAAAGGTGAACTCATTAGACTTAGAAGCTTTAAAACCATTCTTTGACGATCTTCCTGTCGATCCTTACATTAAAGGTAACTATCGCCTGCGTCGATTGTCGAGGTTTTCAGTTGCCGGAAATGAATTAATTAAATTGCCTCACGGATATTTATTTCAAAGTAAAGAATACAATCCACTAGTAGGCGACATCAAGCGAGAATTTGAGGAAATAGACGATCGCACGATCGAGCTTGATGTCTTTAGGAAAATGGTATTGGCGTTTAGCGATTCCTGCAAATTACACCCAGAGGTAGAAATCGGAGTCCATCAGATCAGAACTACCTGTTCTCCCAATAATTACGGCAATCCAGCCCCAGAAGGCATTCATCGAGACGGTACCGATTTTATTGGAATCTTCTCAGTTGGCCGACAAAATATTGAAGGTGGCGAAACGCATCTCTACACTGCTAAAAAGGAAAAACCTGCTTTCAAAAAAATTCTCCATCCCGGCGAGTTACTCTTAGTAAACGACCACGAGTTTTATCACTTTACTACCCCAATTAAACCTGTATCTGAAGGGGTAGGAACGAGAGATGTATTTGTATTAACCTGTCCGAGTTTACTTACATAGAAATTCCTAATTCCTAGTTGTGAATTCAAACATTGGTATGATGGCGATCGCTTTCGATCGCCTCTTCTTTATCTACAGAAGATACCGGACGGCGGGCTAGCCCTAGTAAGCCCAGCAAGCCGAGCAAACCGAGCCATCCCCAATTACTACCATTACCAGACTGAGGTTGAGACTGAGTAGTTTCAACTTCTTGGAGTGGAGGGGGATCGAGATTGTTAGGTACTTGAGTCGGAGGGACATTGGGCTGAGTTAATTCTGGTGGAGGAGTGTAACTTTCACCCGCTGGAGCCTCAGCCCGCGCCGATGTTGATATAGCTAGAGGGGAAACGGCTATTAGGGTAGCGATAGTTGCTGGTGCAAGCGCACCAACTTTGAGTCCTCGAAACCAATGAGAAGCAGTCATGATGGCAAGCTGTCAACTCGATCGACTCTAAGATAGCACTTTAAGCGGTGGGTTGAGGGCGATCGATTTTCGATCGCAGTTGTCTTAGTCGCGTGAGGTACGAGCGAAGGACTAATTATGGATGTAGTTGCTAGTATTATCGAGTTAAAATCAAACTCGCTAGACCGAGTAGAAGCATGGGCGACAACTCTCAAAGAGCGTACTGACGAGGCTATGGCAACGTTGCAAGATGAGGGTGTCAGCATAGAGTCTTGGTTCCACTTTTCACTTGATGGCAAAGATTATTTACTCTGTTATATGCGGGCGGAATCCATAAAAAAAGCAAGCGAGGTTGTACGATCGTCGCCTCATGCCATAGACGCATATCATCAGCAATTCAAGAAAGATACGTGGGTAGGTGGCAAATCGGCGCGGCTTTTAGTCGATCTCGTTAATGACCGAAAGCAATTGTAAAGTTTGGTACAAACCTCTTCTTTCAATAAGAAAATAAAAAACATATTCCTTGATGTAGAGACGCGATACATCGCTTCTCCCAGCCCAGTCATGTCTCCAGCGATTAATGAAAATTGGTATAAGATTTACAAACATAGTTTCAGTTAACGAGACGCTCGAAATACTAACCAACCTCCAGCGCCTAATCCAAAAATGTTTGGCAGCCAAGCAGCTAATAAGGGCGTTAGCATCCCTATTTGACCTAAAACACCAGTGACAGTTAAGAGTAAATAGTAAGTAAAAATTACCAGAAGACTAATAGCAAAGCTGGTAGTTTTTCCCGTGCGTTGCGGTTTGCTTCCTAAAGTAGCACCGACCAGACCAAAGACCACGCAAACAAAAGGAAAAGCGATTTTTTGTTGAATTCTAACTTTGAGCTTTAAGATTTTTTTCTCATCACCATTCTGCTCTAAGACTTGTAAATAATCTAAAGACTGCTCGATATTCATTTCTTGATAGTCGCGCTCTTTACTTAGCAAATCTAAAGGCGATCGCGATAAGTGCAGCCATCCATTGCCAAACTCTAAAGTGTTTCTTTTGAGATTGTTAGGGCAAATCGAATAAATAGTTCCGTTGGCAGTGTTCCAAAGGTTTTTAGGCGTGTCCCACACTGCCCATTCTGAAACGACGATCTGCCTGACACCAAATTTACCTGTTTGCCGTTCTATTTCTTCTATTTTTTCTTTAGATTTATCTTGGCTTTGCGATGCTGATTTGTTGGTTTCAGGAGTACAAGAAGGAATTATTTCTGGCATGATATTGATGTCAGACCAATTAACAACCGTCAAATTTTGCATCCGCTGACCGTCAAATTTTTCGGCATAAAATAACAGGCTGAGATTCTTTTTTCTGTCACCGTCAGGCTGTTTTTTGACGTTATATACTGGATAAAAAATATTTTCCCCTTGCAGGAAGACTTTATCCTGTTTCAGAGCTTTTTCTAAAGTTGTAGAAGCTTCGTAATTGGCAGCCGGGACGACCATTTCGTTTAAAACAAAAGTCGCACCAGTCACGACCAAACTGAGAATAACGGCTGGGACGATCGGGCGAAAAACCGTGACACCGGAGCTACGTAAAGCAATTAATTCGCTATCGCTAGATAGACGGCTGTAGGTCATTAAGGCTGCTAATAGCACCGACATTGGTAAAGCATAGGCAATAAACTGGGGCATATTTAATAGCAGCACTTTGAAGACGATCGCGATCGGCAATCCAGATTCAGCGATTTTCCGCACTAAATCGAAGGCAGTACCGATCGTCACCCCCAAAGAAGAAAACGCCCCAACCCCAAACAAAAACGGTGGGATCAACTCAGCAGCCAGATAGCGATCCATCACCGAGATTCTCGGAATTAAAGAGTATCCATACTTAGAAAACTTAAACTTACCAGTCATCGTTCATCGTTTATCTTTCATTGCTCGTTGTTCATCGTTCATCGTTCATTGCTCCCCATCTCCCCATCTCCCCATCCCCCATCCCTCACTTCTGGAACTCGTCACCTAAATAGTATTGCCGAACCAAAGGGTTGCTATAGAGTTCTTCAGCATTGCCAGCGGCGAGGATTTCCCCATCTCGCATGATATAAGCTCGATCGACGATCGCCAAGGTTTCCCGCACGGTGTGATCGGTAATTAAAATGCCCAAATCGCGATCGCGCTGTTGGGCTATAGTCTTTTGAATTTCGGCTACAGCGATGGGATCGACACCAGCAAACGGTTCGTCTAACAGCAAAAACTTCGGACCCTCGATGCCAGCGGCTAAAGCTCTAGCTATTTCCGTGCGCCGTCTCTCGCCTCCAGATACTCGCTTGCCGATGGTATGAGCCACTTTTTGGAGGCGAAACTCATTAATTAAACTATCGATCCGCCGTCCCCACTCCCGACGAGGTACGCCCGTTTGTTCCAGCACCAAGAGGATATTTTCGACCACGGTTAAATGACGAAAAATGCTAGCTTCCTGAGCCAAATAGCCAATTCCCAAACGCGCTCGCTGGTGCATCGGCATGGTAGTGATATCCTGTCGGTCTAACCACACCGTACCGCGATCGGGTTTCTCCAAGCCAGTGGCAATATAGAACGTCGTGGTTTTACCAGCCCCATTAGGACCTAGCAACCCTACGATCTCTCCTTGCGCGACTGAGAGATTGACGCGATTGACTACTAACCGCTTGCCGTAAGATTTGTGAATGTTCTCTAAGACTATTTTCACTTGCGATCGCGGTTTATCTAGTTATCTACATTTTGGGTACAAATGCTCCCCCTGCTACAGTGTAGAGACGTAGCACTGCTACGTCTCTACTAGGGATGAGAGCGATTAACCGTTGACGTTAGCGATTAGAAGAAGACGAGCCAGTTTCAGTTAGTTCTGGATCGGAAATCAAATAAACAGATTCCACCTGCTGATTAGATCTCGGTACAGCCACAAAGCGCCCTTCATCAATTAGATAAACGATCGTTTCGCCCCGCAAACTATTTCCTTGTTGCAAGACGTAGACGTTGCCGCTGAGAATAATGCGGCGTTCCCGGCTGAAATACTGAGCTTGAGCGGCTGTCGCTTGAATTTGCCTAGCTGGATAAAAAATTTGGACGTTGCCACGGGCTGTCAATACTCCGGTTTTGGAGTTAGCCTCTTGGATATCGGCCTTAAGAGTCAACGGGCGATTATCTCTCGCTGGCTGGGCTTGGGCATCTTGAATTTTGAGAGGGACAGCCATCGCTCCTGCCGCAGCTAGTGGCAGCATCAAAAATAATCTCAGGCTATACCTTAATTTGGCCGGGAATTTGACAGGGGGTTTCATAGGGATCGCTAACTGCTGGAGTTCGGAGGGAAGGTCTATTTCCTGGGGACAAGCTGCGCTAACACCGTTATAGATCTAATTTTGCTCACCTACTTAGTTGTCAATCTTGACGTTTAAATGTTTGGAGAAGTTTCACCAGCTTCTGCTAGTCGAATTTCAGGTAACTGAAGGCCAGTGTCACCCCCATTGTTGGCGATCGCTACTAAATCGGCAATCCTTTCTGGTTCGGTTTGGTGCAGTGTCGCTAACAGAATAGCACTTTGTTCTACTAAGCTAGCAACATCAACACCTTCATAGCTGGGCCGATAATCTCTGAGTTTCCCGATTCCCTCTCCCAGCAAGATCGTTGCTCCTCGCCAGTTATGATTTTCTAAGTGATAGCAGGCCACGGCGATTTGCAAAATGCCTTGATAAAACCTTTTTATCGGCTCTGATGCCTCCATCCATAAAGCTTCCAACGTATCGTGGCAGGCATAGAACTCCTGCTGATTGAACTGTTGGATTCCTTGCCAAAAAGCAGTTTTTTCAGTTCGATCGTCCAAGGTGGTTAGAGGGAGATGGGGAGATGGGGAGCAGAGAATTTATTAACTCAACACTCAATACTCAACACTTCACACTTTCTGAACAACTCCATTGAGGTTAATGGTGTGGCAGGGCGGGTTTGACTGTCGATCGAATTGCTGTGCGACTGGAGTTTTTGGCTAAACCCGCCCCTACAACTGAACTCCTGTCTTCATTACGCCATTGTTTGCCGCACAGATTTAATGGTTTCTAGGGAAATTTCTTGCAGGTCGCCAGCAAAATCATTATCGGGGGTGAGGAACAACATACAATGGCACTCTTTGCGCTCGCGCATGGGAACGCAGGGACAGTTCCAGAAGGCAGCTTTGGCCTCTGCTACTTTATCTTCGTAGTGGCGACAAGGACATAAGGGAGCGCCGAGTTCGTCTTTGTGTTTGGCAAGTCCTTCAATTACTACAGCCGTCACTGAAGGATCGACGCAGAAGTAAGTATTAGTCCTTTGAGCGTAGGTTTCGGAAAAATGCCGCATGGCTTCCAAAGAGTGTTCTTCTGATTGGTTTTTATTGGTTTCTGGGTTCATAACTGAAGATTTTTAAGTGGAAGCTAAGTTGTTTGTTTGCATTGATTGTATCGCAACACTTTTGCCGATCGATTTTTTTGTTTCGGTTCGACAACTCAAGAACAATACGCATGGGTAAGGCACGTTAGAACCGCGTCTTCCTGGGGGTAGCGCGTATCGCTCTCAACTGAGTTGATGGCCGCAACTGGCGCAAAAGCGATCGTCTGGCTTGACTGAAGTACCGCACTGACTGCAAAACCGTCGATGGCTTTGAGAGGCCGAACCCATACGCATTTCCATATTGCCCATACGCATTTCCATGGGATTCAGGTTCATCTCCATGTCTCCCATCTTCATCGGCTGCATGGGCTGCATTGGTTGCATGGGCTGCATCGGTGGCATTGGAGATCCAGGCATATTGTCAACTTGCTGGACTTGCATTTGCTGGGAACTCATACCAGATGGGGGGCCGCTAGTTACGCTGATGCTGTTTCCTTGAATTTGGATAAAGCGATCGCCATCTGCCCCATGAATCTTTAAGATTGCTCCATTGGGAGTTTGAAATATTTCTGGGGGTGAAGTCCAGCTACCCGTGGAAAAACTGGTACTAGATTGCTGCTGCTGTCCGTAACTGCTGCTAACAGTCGTAACGATCGTCTGGTTTCCTCGATCGTCTAGGTAGACTGTTTGACCCCTGCCTAAATCGCACATATAAGCCATGGTGATTTCCTGGCAAACAACTCTCCACTTTATATTCTAAGAGCTAATGACAGGTTCAGATTGAGGAGAAGAGAGGGGAGACAAGGGAGAGCAGGGAGAGCAAGGGAGAATTTATTAACTCTACATTCCACACTCTACATTCCACACTCTACATTCCACACTCAACACTCAACACTCAACACTTCTTAACCGCCAGGTTTGCAAATGTTGTAGTCTTCGTGAGACAAAATTTCTTGAGGGATCAAGGTACTGCCACTGTCGCGGCACAGCATTCGATAATTACGAGTAATGGGGATACTGACGATTAAGCGGTTGTGGCGAAGTCGCTTGCCACCAAATTCCCGATAATTGTTTTGAGTTTGCAAACCAGCAATGACGCTTCGCGCTCTTACCACGACATGAGTTGGCAGGTGTCTTAGGTCAATGGGATCTCTAGCAAAGGTGTCTTCCCACTCTTGTTTTTGCTGTTTTTTGTGTTCTTGAATTAAAGTTTCTTGGAGACAGCGGTGACAGATTTGACCGTACCCTTTATGACCGCATGGAAATGTCTTTTTTCGTCTAGACATGGCTGCCGCTCTTGACTTACACCTCCGTCTTTATCCTATCAGAGAGGGAGGAGGGCGAAGAGGGCGAAGAACAACTGTAAATTTTTTAACTTATGGGGGGTTTAGGGATCTATAAGTCTTATTCCCAAGACGATCGCTGCCTTTTTTCCCGATCCTAATACCATTTTGCTCGCATAACTGTTACGCATAAATTACCCGTAGGAGCGCAAAACATTTATGCGCGTCAACTTAACGGTCAAAAGCTTGCCCCGACAGGGGTTCAAAACCCCTGTCTCAAAGTTAAAGTCCTCTAAAGAGGACTCCATGGCCTTTGGGAAATTTAGTTCCTTAGTCCATTTATGGAAGTAAAAAAAATAATTGGGTAATTCTTGTGGGATAGCCCTCTGGGCTGTCCCACAAGAGGCCCGCCCCACAATTACCGAATTTAATTCTTAACCTTCATCAATGGACTTGAGCTTAAGCTGTGGGGTTTTGAACCCCTGGCGGAGATGGCTGAAGTCGATAGTGCAACAACGGCTTTAGCTCTGGAGATCGCACCTCAAATCCCAAACCCACAAAAACGTTGGCGCAGCCTGTGCGGAGCACGTATCGCTCTCCAACTTCCCACCAACCATATAGCTTTGTTACCATCTGCCTAAATCCGGCGATCGCCAGTTAAAATCGGGACAATATTGGCTAAAAATAAGCGTACATCATGGCTAAATCCAGTTCTTGGTCGTGCCACCGCCGCAATATTACTGCTGCGATCGCTTTAGCTTGGTTATCGACCCCGGCGATCGCCTCGACACCACAGATTACCCCAGAAGCGATCGCCTTACCAACAAACCTCATCTCGCAGCAGCCAGCAGCTAAACGCGCACAGCAACTTTTAGAGGAAGGAAGGCAACTCTATCGGCAAAAAACCTTAGAATCCAGACAGCGAGCAATTGCAAAATGGCAAGAGGCACTACCACTATTTCGGGCTGCGGGCGATAAAGCCGGGGAAGCCTTGACACTCTTAGGAATAGGTCGAGTTTACAACGATTTGGGAGAGCAGCAGAAAGCTCTAGATTACTACCACCAATCCTTACCCTTATGGCGGCAAGTGGGGGATAAAGCTGGGGAAGCTACCACTTTGAACAATATTGGTGCAGTTTACGACGATTTGGGAGAAAAGCACAAAGCCCTAGAATATTTCAACCAATCCTTACCTCTATCGCGGCAAGTAGGGGATAAATCCCAGGAAGCTAGCACTTTGAACAACATCGGTTTGGTTTACTCTACTTTGGGAGAGAAGCAGAAAGCCCTAGATTACTATAACCAATCCTTACCTCTAAGGCAGCAAGTGGGAGATAAATCTGGGGAAGCTACCACGTTGAACAACATCGGTTTGGTTTACTCTGCTTTGGGAGAGAAGCAAAAAGCTCTAGATTACTATAACCAATCCTTACACCTATCGCAGCAAGTTGAGGATCAAGCTGGGGAAGCTACCACGTTGAACAACATCGGTGGGGTTTACGACGCTTTGGGAGAAAAGCAGAGAGCTTTAGATTACTACCAGCAATCCTTACCTCTAAGGCAGCAAGTGGGGGATCGAGCTGGGGAAGCTAGGACTTTGAACAACATCGGTTTGGTTTACTCTGCTTTGGGAGAGAAGCAAAAAGCTCTAGATTACTATAACCAATCCTTACCCCTATCGCACCAAGTGGGTGACAAAGCTGGGGAAGCTACCACGTTGAACAACATCGGTTTGGTTTACGACGCTTTGGGAGAGAAGCAAAAAGCCCTAGATTACTATAACCAATCCTTACCCCTATCGCACCAAGTGGGTGACAAAGCTGGGGAAGCTAGGACTTTGAACAACATCGGTGGGGTTTACGACGATTTGGGAGAAAAGCACAAAGCCCTAGATTACTATAACCAATCCTTACACCTATCGCACCAAGTGGGAAATAAATCTCAGGAAGCTACCATTTTGGGCAATCTTGCTAGCCTAGAACGCAGCCGGGGCAATCTCAAAGCTGCCCTCACCTACATCAACTCTGCCATCGACATTATCGAAGACCTCCGCACCAAAATCGCTAACCCCGACCTGCGAACCTCTTACTTTGCCACCGTTCGAGGTTATTACCAACTGAAAACCGACATCTTGATGCAACTGCACAAACAGGAACCCAAGCAAGGTTACGATGCCCAAGCTTTAGAAACTAGCGAACGCAGTCGCGCCCGCACTTTAATCGAACTGCTAACAGAATCCAACGCCAACATCCGCCAAGGTGTCTCCCCCCAACTCTTAGAACGAGAAACTACCCTCCGCCAACAACTCTCGGCTTTAGAAACCCGTCGCCTCCAACTTCTGGGCGGTAAATACACTCCAGAGCAAAAAGCCGCCCTAGAGAAAGAAGATGCCCAACTCCAAGATCGATACCAACAACTCCAAACCCAAATCCGCACCAGCAGTCCCCGCTATGCCGCGCTCAAATATCCCCAACCCCTCACCCTAACTCAAATTCAGCAGCTACTAGACGATAATACCGTCCTGTTGGAATACTCTTTAGGCGAAGAACGCTCTTACCTGTGGGTAGTTACCAACACCAGCATCAAGAGTTACGAATTACCTAAAAAAGCCGATATCGAAGCCTCTGCTCGGAAATTCTATAGTCTCCTTACCGATCGACGCTCTTTCAACTTCAAGCCAGACGAGTTAGAACAAGCTAACCAACAGTTGAGTCAAATCCTCATCGCTCCTGCTACCGAGGAATTAGGGCAAAAACGCCTGGTTATTGTCAGCGATGGGGCATTAGCTTACATTCCCTTTGTTACCCTTTATCGACCCAAATCTAACGAACCCTTATTAGTTACCCGCGAAGTCGTCAACTTACCTTCTGCTGGGACTCTATCTAGCCTCAGAGAGCAAGTGAAAGGGCGCAAATCTGCTCCCAAAACTATAGCTGTGATGGCAGATCCGGTATTTACCAAAGATGACGATCGCCTCAAACCTAACACCAAACCCGTCCCCCCAAACAATAACCTCGACTTGGAGTTATCCCAAAGCAGCTTAGAGCGTTCCGCTACTGAATCTGGGGTTGAATTCGCCCGTTTAACCAACACTCGCACCGAAGCCGAGGAAATTGTCAAATTAGTCCCCAAAAACCAATTCGATCTCAAGTTAGATTTCGCGGCCAATTTAACTAATATCAACCGTCCCGAACTGAGTCAATACCGCATAGTTCACCTAGCGACTCACGGCATCCTCAACAGCGCCAATCCCACCGCATCGGGAGTAGTTTTATCCACGATCGACCAAAAAGGACAGCCAAAGAATGGCTTTTTGCGCCTGCGAGACATCTTTAATTTGAACCTGCCCGCCGATTTAATCGTGTTGAGTGCCTGTCAAACGGGTTTAGGTAAAGAAATCAGCGGTGAGGGGATAGTCGGCTTAACGCGCGGCTTCATGTATGCTGGTTCTCCCCGCGTCGTAGTCAGTTTGTGGAGCGTGGATGATGCGGCGACAGCGAAGTTAATGAAGAGATTTTATCAAGGGTTATTAAGTCAAGGTTTAACGCCAGCGGCGGCTTTGCGCCAAGCACAGCTAGAAATGCACCAGCAAGGACTAGCGCCTTATTATTGGGCAGCTTTTACCATTCAAGGGGAGTGGAATTGAGCCGAAATCCGGTTATTAAAATCATGAATCCAGCCCTCACCCCGCCTCCGGCACCCCTCTCCCGCGGGAGAGGGGACGGGGGTGAGGGCAAGCCAGATTTGCGATCGCGTATGAAGGCTATCTTTTCGGCTCGAATTACTGCTGGTTTGGTCTTAGTAATAGGGGTAGCTATAGTTGGCTGTCAGCAGTCACAAGTAAAGAATTCCCCTCTTAAACCTTTACCTCAAGACCAATTAGTGCAAGTTTATTTCAATCACAATGCTGCTACTAAATATCGAGAACCTTACCGTCAAAAACAGCGCCCTGGAGATAACTTAGAGGCAGAAATTATTGAGGCGATCGCCTCCTCTCGTGCCACTGTAGATCTAGCGGTGCAAGAATTCCGCTTGCCCCAAATCGCTAAAGCCTTAGTTGAAAAACAGAAAGCTGGGGTGCGGGTGCGAGTAATTCTAGAACATAATTACAGCCGTCCGTGGTCGTATCTTACTACTGATGAGGTGACGAAACTGCCAGTAAGAGAACGCGATCGCTATCAGGAATTCCGGCAGTTAGTAGATCTCGATCGCGATGGCAAACTCAGTCGGACTGAAATCGATCGACGGGATGCAGTAGCGATGTTACTTAATGCTAGTATCCCCATTATTGACGATACTGCTGATGGTTCGGCTGGTAGCGGGTTAATGCACCACAAGTTTGTCATCGTAGACGATCGCATCCTAATTGTTACTTCCGCAAACTTTACTCCTAGCGACATTCATGGAGATTTCAGGCGACTCAACAGCCAGGGAAATGCTAACAATCTCTTAAAAATTGAAAGTGCCGAATTAGCAGCCTTATTTACTCAAGAATTTAACTTGATGTGGGGCGACGGGCCGTTAGGCAAACCAGATAGTTTATTTGGGGTGAAAAAGCCGTTTCGTCCCGCCAAAACAATCGACTTAAAAGGTAGTAAACTTACCGTCCAGTTTTCTCCTACTTCCAGAACCGTACCTTGGAGCGAAACTACTAATGGCACGATCGGCAAAACCTTAAGTTCGGCAGTTCAAAAGGTAGATTTGGCGCTGTTTGTGTTTTCAGAGCAACTTTTGGCCGACATCTTAGAAAGCGATCGCCAGCGGGGTGTGGAAGTAAAAGCTTTAATCGAAAGAGAGTTTGCCTATCGCAGTTATAGCGATGCTTTAGATTTAATGGGAGTGGCTTTAGCGGATAGTTGTAAATATGAAGCTAACAATCGTCCTTGGCCGCAGCCAATTAGTAGCGTGGGTGCGCCCGTGTTAGCTAAAGGCGATTTATTGCATCACAAATTTGCGGTAATTGACGGGCAAACCGTTATTACTGGTTCTCACAATTGGTCGGCTGCTGCTAATACTAATAACGATGAAACGCTGTTAGTAATTCAAAATCCCACTGTCGCCGCTCATTTTACCCGCGAATTCGATCGACTTTACACTGTTGCCCAATTAGGAATACCAGCTAGTCTCAAACAGAAAATCGCATCCCAACAGCAACAATGCCCGCAGTTAGCTACTATATCGACTCCACCTGTAAGGGATCGCAGCGAGGGGAAGGTCAACCTCAATACTGCCAGTTTACAAGAATTAGAAGCACTCCCAGGCGTAGGACCAAAACTGGCTCAACGGATTATTGAGGCTAGAAATCAAAAACCTTTTACTTCTTTAGCCGATCTCGACGGCGTATCGGGAGTGGGCCCTAGTTTGTTAGAAACATTGAGCGATCGCGTCACTTTTTAATCGCAATAAAAGTAATCGATCGTCGTTCTTAATGAAAATTAAGAATTAAATTCGGTAATTGTGAAATGAGCGGGAAGATCCACCTTCTTGTGGGATAGCCCTCTGGGCTGTCCCCAAGAATATCCAATTATTTTTAACTTCTATATAGGACAACGATCGCCTCAATCAAGCGGAATTTGAGAACCCCAGCGATCTTGGGGGAAAAAGGCGCGATCGCTCGGCAAAGTGGCCACAGGTTCGGTCAGAGTAAATTTTCCTGCGAGCAGCCATTCCTTCAACTCTAAGGCTACCTTAGCAGATAAATATATACTCGCTAGAGGAGCAACTCGCACGCTTTTACCTTCGATCGTCATTTTGCCAGTTTTCAATTGGGCGTAACTGACTAAACCAAATGTAGGCCGAACGCGGCGAGGAATCGAGAAATCGACCACCGGGGCTACGATGTCTTTATCTTGCACGGCGCATCTAGCCACGACTGCCTCCGACAGCACTGGTAAGGGTACGCCTACCCCCAACATCAGAGAAGGTCCGTAATTTTTCAAATAGCAACCTCGCACCCACCGCCGATCCATTTGCTTGGCATCGCCAATTAATGCCACCGTAGCGGCAGGGCCGATCGGGGTACGATTGGGCAGGCGCTTTTGCATCGGAAAGTGCTGCGTTCCTTCCCAGGCGATATAACCTATAGCTCCACCTAAGAAAATTCTGCTGCCAATGCCGATTAGTTGCAAATCTGGGTCGTTGAGTAGGGGAGAAACGGCCCCAATGCTAGAGTAAACGGCGTTTCCCAGTCGAGGTTGCAAGATTCCTAAATAGGTAAACAACGGGCGATCGCCGCCATTAACCCCGACAATAAAATTCTGATACAAATTGCGAGGATTGTAGAGATAAAATTGGTTGATCGTCTCTTGGGTAATGGTAGTTTCAAACGAGGCTCTAGGGTAACAATCTGTCACCTGTCCGATCGCTCTTAGTTGCACTGGCTTACCAGCGATCAAATCTTCAATTACATGACCGCCCCCTCGCTCTTGCACGTACCCGCTGCGCCGCGCCTCTAGATCTGGTACTTCACCGATATTGGGGTATTCCACCATGGCTGTAGCGCCCAGATACAAATCTACCGCACCAAAGCCAGCGTAGGCAGGAACGCCATCTAACCAGCAAGAGCGAATTTTAATCGGTGGATCGGTATGTCCCAAGTTGATAATCGCTCCCGAAGACTCCATCGGTTCAAAAGTGCCCGTAGCAATGACATCTACTTCTTTAGCACTCTGAGTTACTCCCACCTCTGCCACCCGTGCTTTGAGTTCGCCAACCGTCCAAACTACTGCCTGCTGGCGCTGGATTTTGTCATTTATTTCGGCAATAGTTCGCATAGATAAAATTTGGTGGTAAGTAAGTCAACCAAGTTCAATCTTAGACGTGGGGCAGTATAGCAATCCATATTTCATAGGAAGTCGGCGGAAAACTCCATTCCCTTGTGGGTAGAGAGGGACAGCCGCTCGCCGACTTGGGGCATAGGGATAGGGCATTGGCAGGTTCTTTCCCATGCGCCATGCCCGATTTCCCATGCCCAAAAACTCCATCCCGCAAGTGGCGTGGAGTTTTTCATTTCTGCTTTATTACAGATTGTTGCTTTGTTCCTCAGAAAAAGGGTTTGGTAGATCGGACTCTTCTATTCTCAGGGGAGTCGCTCAAACGCCAGATCTGTTATGTATAAGCCCTTTCAGGAGCATTTAGAACGAGAACTGTTTCAACGGTTTGACCTGAAAAGTCGCCCCATTCCGCCGGGATTAGAATTTAACGTGAGCGATCGCGGTCGAAACCCCGCTACTATCCGCAGTTGGTGTTATGAGTGCCCAGAATTGCGCAAGATCCGCTACACCTATATCGATGCTGGCGAAAGCGCTCAAATCTTCAATAGCGTCATTTATCCCAGCCATGGCTACGATTTGCCGCTGCTAGGAGTTGACTTTTTATCTTTTGGAAAAGTCAAGAACCTGATAGTCTTGGACTTTCAGCCTCTATTTCAAGATCTGGATTACCAAAATAAATACATTAAGCCGCTACAAACTTTACACGGCAAATATCCCGATCTGGCACAAGATTTAGAGATGAAATTCTACGATGCCAACCAATATTTCTCTAAGTATCTGCTGTTTGCTAAAACCGATGCTCCCACAGTAGCAACGAGGGTTTTTGATGCCTTTAAAGATTATCTAGATCTATACTGGCAATTGCTAGAGAATGCCTCTCCTCTAACCGATGCGAGCGATATTCAACGGATCGTCAAAGCTCAAAAAGATTACGATCGCTACAGTGCCGAACGCGATCCGGCTTCTGGTTTGTTCGGCAGCTACTTTGGGCACGAATGGTCAGAAAAATTCCTCTACGGCTTTTTGTTTGAAGATGCAGTTCCTCTAGCCGTAGCATCCTGAATAAAACAATTCGCAATTCGCAGTTCGCAATTTACAATTTAGGAAAGTAACAGTTCCGAGTTCGGCTAGGATGGATTGCTTTGCCCTCCCTCTCTTGCTGTCACTCCTTCTCCTGTGGGCTACTGTGTATATAAAAGTTATCGGTTATGCCGTTCCACATCTAGATCCCCCTAAATTCCCCTTAAAAAGGGGGACTTTGATTCCAATCCCCACTCCTCGGTGCAAGCTGCACGGCGATGTGTATAAACGTAGCCGTGTGGGAGAGGCTGGGGTGAGGGCGCGAGGAATCGTGATAACTTAACTTCTGCCTCCTGTAGAGACGCGAGATCTCGCGTCTCTACCTTCTGAACTCCTGAACTCCTGAACTCCTGCATTCATAATTCAGATGACTCTTTACCAGCCGTTTCTCGATTATGCGATCGATTATTTGCGATCGCGTTTAGAACTCTCAGATTACCCCATTCCAGAGGGGTTTGCATCGAAGGCGGCAATTACAGGTAAAGGGAAACACCAAGAAGAAGTTCTCACTACTAGTTATGGGTGGCAATCCTCCCAGATGAGGCAAATTAGGGCTGCCCACGTCCAAGGGGGAAATGCCCTCCAGGTACTCAATTTTGTGATTTTTCCCCGATTAAATTACGATTTACCCTTTTTTGGGGCTGATTTGGTAACGCTACCAGGCGGACATCTGATCGCGCTAGATATGCAACCGCTGTTCCACAACGAGGCTTATCGCGCCAAATATACCGAGCCAATTTTGCCTATTTTTCGCGCCCACCAACAACATTTAGAATGGGGCGGAGATTTCCCGGAAGAGGCACAGCCGTTCTTTTCTCCGGCTTTTTTGTGGACTCGCCCCAAAGAGACAGAAGTGGTGGAAACGCAGGTATTCGAGGCCTTTAAAGATTATCTTCACGCCTACGTAGATTTTGTCTTGCAAGCTGTGCCGATTACCGATCCTGAATCCCTCAAGAAAATCGAAGAATCTCAACTGCGCTATCTGCGTTACCGCGCCGAAAAAGATCCAGCTAGAGGGATGTTCCGTCGGTTCTATGGGGAAGAGTGGACGGAAGAGTATATTCACGGGTTTTTGTTCGATTTAGAACGGCAGTTACCGATCGCTCGATCGCCTTTGACTTTGGGATAGACTTTACATCAATAGACTTAACTGAGAACCATTAGCCGTTTTATGCACTTCAATTCGAGTTTGAAAAGCTTCTTTGAATTGAGGCATATGAGTTACAGCGAGGATGCAAGCAAAATCGGGAGCGATCGCATTAATCGCGGCAATCAGGCGATCGCACCCTTCTCGATCTTGGGTGCCAAAACCTTCATCGACTATTAACATTTGCAGCGCCGTTCCCGATCTTTGGGCTAACAGTTGTGCCAAGGCTAACCGAATGGCAAAGTTGATCCGAAATGCCTCGCCGCCAGAGTACGTTTCGTAGGGGCGAGTGCCGCGAGCATCGCCGATTAAAATATCGAGAGTATCGATTAATTTGGCATTTTTAATATTATTAGAACTGCGGGATTTGGCACTTTTGCCAGTTTTTTGAGTGACAAAAGTAACGTGGAGTTGGTTGCCAGTTAATCGAGAGAGAATTTGATTGGTTTCAGCTTCTAATTGAGGCAAGATGTTTTCAATCATTAAAGCCTGAATGCCATTCTTGCCAAAAGCTTGAGCTAATTCCTGATAAACCCGGTATTGGCGGCGACATTCTTGTAATTCTTGCTGTTCTTTCTCCGCTTGAACTTGCAAGTTCTCTAATTGTAAAAGCTGCTGTTGTAGCCTACCCAGAGTGGCTAAATATTCATCTAATTGCTGCCTTTGCTTTTGAGTTTGTAGTTCTAAAATTTGGATTTCTCCACTCGGATCGGGCATTTGTTCTAATTGCTCGACGATCGCTTGCATTTGGGCTGCCATTGCCTGTTGGCTGGCCAATTTTTCTTGCAGGTTTCGATCGAGGGTGCGATCGCGTTCGATGAGTTGGGGATGCTGTTCTTGGGCTTGCTGGAGTTCTTGGTAGCGCAGTTGCCAAGATTGGGCTTGCCTGAGAGAAGTTAACACCTCGTTGTGTGCCGAGCGATCGTATTCGAGTTCGGTAAGATGGCGATCGAGGGCGGAAATTTGACGCGCGAGTTCGGAATTAGCTTGCAGATCGGCGATCGCTTTTTCTAGATCGGCAATTTTGGTTAAAACTTCTGGCTTTTGAGCTTCTAGGGCCGATTGGCGGCGTTGAGCATCTTTGATTTGAGCTTGGCGAATTTCTGCCCACCGCCAGCGTTCTACCTCTCCCCTAGCTAGGGCATGGGTTTGTTCGTTGTAGTTGAGTTGTTGCAATTGGGCATCTAAGGTTTGCAATTCAGCTTGCAATTCGATCGCGTATTCCCCAGCCCGAATCGAGATTTCTAATCTGGCCTCTTCCTGGGCGATTTTGTCCAATCGTTCCTGCACGTTGGTAGTCGCTTGCAGTTGAGCGGTTAGTTGCCCCCGTTCTTCTCTCAATCTTTCATAGTTAGTTAATTGTTGAGATAATTGCTTGTATTCACCCCGCAAAACTTGTAATTCTCGTTCGCAGGTAGCTAGCTGTTCTCGCACTACCCAAAATTGATGCTGGACTTCTTCCTGTTCGGTTTCGGTTTTTTGCACTACCCGTGCAAAATGGTGTTCGTCAAGAGGGCGATCGCACAAAGGACAACAAGCATCCGGTGTCTTTAACATTTCCAGCTTTTGTCCCAATTCGGCAATCTGTTTTTCATAAGTACGCTGATGTTCTTGCAAGCGTTCTTGAAAATTCCGGCGTTCTAAACCCTTTTCTTGTACCCGCTGCTGGTAAACTCGCGTTTTCTCCAATTCTTCGATTTGCGCCTCTACTGCCAACACCGTTTGCTGCAATTGAGGTTGACGCGCCCCCTCAAGTTCTAGTTCTCTAGCTGACGATCGCAGTTCTTCTAATTTGGCGGTAATCTTGGCATGAGCGCGATCTAATTGCGCTTGCAGAGTCAGGCGGTGTTGCAGCAAGGGCGATACTGCCAGTTGCAACTCATCGAATTCGGCCAGCCGTTGGCGGCTGCGCTGTAATTGCTCTAGGGCAGCGGTGACTTCTCCCTGGCGTTTTAAGGTTTCTAAGTTTTCTTTTTCTTGTTGCTGCCACCCTTCTAGTTTGGTTTGGGCTTGGCGAATTTGGATTTTGGTTTCGTTAATTTCCCTCTCTAACTGCTGCTGTAACTGTTGCTTTTTCGCCAGGGCCTCTTGGTAAGCTTGAAACTTGGCTGAGAGAGATTCTTCAGTAGCTTGCAGCTTGAGATATTGATTATAACCCTCGACGATTTCGGTTTGGCGATCGATTAAACTCGCCAATTGCTGCTGCTGTTGGCGATTCATGGCGATTTCTTGTTGCAAACGATCGCGATCTCGATCGAGATTTTGGCATTGTTGTTGCTGCCAAGTAAGCTGTTGCTGCCAGGTTTGCCGCTGAGAAAACAGGGCTTGTAGCTGCTGGAGTTTTTGCCTGTCTGCCTCTTGAACCTGTTGCAGTTGGCTCAGTTGAGTTTCTAACTCGGCTTTTTCTGCCAGCGTCGCTTCCCGCTGTTGGAGTTGAGTTTGAATCGTTTGCCAAGAACTTTCTAACTGTTCGGCTTGCCCTTTAAACTGCTTGGATAAATCTTTAGCCTCTTCTGCTAAAACTTCGTAGCGATCGAGTTTCAACAGATCGGCGAGAATCTGTTTGCGTTCGTTAGGGCGTTTGAGCATGAACTCATCTGCTCTCCCCTGACGCAAGTAGGCAGAATTAATAAACGTCTCGTAATCGAGCTTGAGGTAGCGAATAATTAGCTGTTGGGTTGCCCTTACCCCCCGTTCCGTCAAAGAACGAAATCCGCTGCCCGTATCGATCTGAAATTCTAGGGAAGTGCTACCGCCCCGCTGACGGCTGCGGATCGTGCGATAGATCTGCTGCTGGCTTTGAAAGATGAAATCGACTCGCACGTCTTGAGCGCCAGCATAAATCACATCTTCTTCCGAATTGACGCGACTTTCGCCCCAAATCGCCCAAGCGATCGCTTCTAACAAAGAAGATTTGCCAGCACCGTTAGCACCGCAAATACAAGCGGTATGCAAGCCTCGAAAATCTAAGGTGGCTTCGCGATAGCTGAGAAAATTTTTAATTGTCAGTTGTAAGGGAATCATCCAAGCAAAGCGCCATACTTCGATTAATTTATTAATATCAGTACAAATGCACTGTTGCCTAGTCTATCAGATGTTAAAAGTAGGGGCGAAGCATTTGAGCGATAACCCAATTCCATGAACTAAAGTTTGTTGACCAAAGGCTAAGCGGAGATGATTGAAGATCGAGGCCTAGCAATGGCTCTAGCCTTAAGTTGACACCAATGGCTTCCCGCCTGCCCCTGGGACAGCCGGGACGGCTAGATCGCAAGTCATTTAGAAATACTATATATAAATATTCTATTTATTTAGCTTTCGGCGCATTTCTGTCAGAAAAATGTCTTCTGGTACTCCTTCTAGTCTAGATCGCACATTTTCCTCTATGTATCTAGCTACAGCTTCCTCGCCAATAGCTGGACTCTTCAATTCCACGTTTCTCGAATAAAATCTCGATGTCCCGGATCTCGTTTTTTACAATTGGAAGCAAATTTGAGAAACCGCTCGCAGTAAAAACTGAAGAAGCGATCGCCTTCATTAAAGACGATCGCCTGCTTCACCAAATTAAGGGAGAGAGAGCACCTATTTCTTAGGAGCAATTAGCATCATCATGTTGCGACCTTCTTTTTTCGGTGCTTGCTGGACTTCTCCGAGTTCTTGCAAATCGGTAGCCATCCGCTTGAGTAGTTCTTCCGCTAAATCGCTGTGTTGGATTTCTCGACCTCGGAAGGTAATGGTCGCTTTAACTTTGTCACCAGCTTTGAGAAAGCGTTCGGCTTGATTGACGCGCACTTTATAGTCGTGTTCTTCAATTTTGTAGCGCATCTTGACTTCTTTAACATCAGCCGTGTGCTGCTTTTTCTTAGCTTCTCTAGCTTTTTTTTCTAGCTCGAACTTATATTTGCCGTAGTCCATAATCCGGCAAACGGGCGGATCGGCTTTGTCGCTAACTAGAACTAGATCGAGTTCTTTTTCTTCGGCCAGGCGCAGGGCCTCTTGAGGTGTCAGAATTCCCAGTTGTTCGCCATCGGTATCAATTACACGAATCTTGGGAAATCGAATTCTTTCGTTTATTTGGGGTAGATCGCGAGCGCGTCTTTTTTCAATCACAGGTTCTGGAATTGTATGATGTAAGCTATGTTCTGATGAAGAATAAGGTTGACGTACCAGTCCATTTTATCCAATGCTCGATCTTCAGCGCAAAATTTAGCTAAATCTTAATCGATCCGGTCGGTCTGGTATTTGCCCTTCACTCTAGCACCCGGATCGAGTTTTTGAACAGCAGATCGATCTTTTGGCAGGTAACTCTCGTTTCTGCCAGCCTTGAGATCGCCCCGATTTGGTGCTGGCAGCGACGGCTCAGGGTTAGCGATGAGTCAAGATCGAGGAAATTCTTGGAGATGCAGCAGATCTGCCTTCAGTCTGTTGTTTAAACCTCATAGATAGCGGCATTGGAAAAACGATGCCATAGATGTTTGCAGGAGAGTGGCAAAGATGGGTTGTAGATACAAGGGGCGGGTTTTGCCAGCCAGGTTGGAGGCACACCAGTAAATGTCAAATCAAACCCGCGCTGCCCGACCGATAACCCACGCCAGGTTGAAGGCACACGCCATCAAATGTCAGGTCGAACCCGCCCTGTCTCACCGATAACAGCAATGATGAATTATGAGATGTTCGCATCATATCCATCAAACAAGAACAAGATTCGATCGCATTCCTAACGATCGACCGAACCCATAATGATATCGATACTGCCCAAAATGGCCACAATATCGGCGACTTTCACCCCTTTCAAAATGTGGGGTAAAATTTGCAGGTTATTGAAATCTGCGGCCCGAATTTTCCAACGCCAAGGGAAGACATTATCATCTCCCATGATGAAAATTCCTAACTCCCCTTTACCGCTTTCGATCCGAACGTAATGTTCGCCCTTGGGAATTTTAAAGGTAGGAGCAACTTTCTTACTAATGTACTGGTAGTCAAAACCGTTCCATTCAGATTTAGGCCCCTCTGCCAGTCGCTTGGCTTCTAGATTTTCGTAAGGGCCGCCAGGAAGTGCCTTTAAAGCTTGGCGCAAGATTTTGACTGACTCCCGCATCTCCCGAATTCTGACCAGGTAACGGGCCATACAATCGCCAGCGGTTTCCCAATGAACTTCCCAGTCTAAGTCGTCGTAGCATTCGTAGTGGTCTACTTTCCGCAAATCCCACTTCACCCCAGAACCTCGCAACATCGGGCCTGAAAGTCCCCAATTAATGGCTTCGTCCCGACTAATCGTGCCGACACCTTCTACCCGCCGCCGGAAAATGGGATTATCGGTAATCAAGCGTTCGTACTCGTCTACCTTGGGATCGAAGTAGTCGCAGAAATCTTCGCACTTATCGATCCAACCATAGGGTAAATCGACTGCTACCCCGCCAATCCGGAAATAGTTGTTATTGACCAGCCGATAACCTGTAGCCGCTTCCCACAGATCGTAGATCAGTTCTCGTTCGCGGAAGATGTAGAAAAAGGGAGTTTGTGCGCCCACATCAGCTAAGAACGGACCGAGCCACAGTAAATGGTTGGCGATCCGATTCAACTCCAGCATGATGACTCGAATATAGCTAGCGCGTTTCGGCACTGGAATATCTGCTAGTTTTTCTGGGGCGTTGACGGTAACTGCTTCGTTGAACATTCCCGCTGCATAGTCCCACCGACTCACGTAGGGAACGTACATGACACTGGTGCGACTTTCGGCAATTTTTTCCATGCCGCGATGCAGGTAGCCAATAATAGGTTCGCAGTCAACGACATCCTCTCCATCTAGGGTGACGATCAGCCTTAGCACCCCGTGCATGGAAGGGTGGTGGGGCCCCATGTTTAAGACCATGGGTTCGGTTCTGGTTTCAATTTGTGCCATACAGCGAGCTATCTTCCATTAACAAAGATTTGGGCAAAAGCACCGACCTCGATCGAATTTGGCAAAAGTCTCAGATAGCTGGTGCTTATCGATTTACTACCTGGTGTTTACTTTTGTTACGCTTACCCAATTATAAGGATTTTAGCCTCGCGAATGGAATGGGAGCAGAAAATCCAGGAGGCAAGATTTGAGATTTCCCGCTCGCTATTTGTTTGGTAAATCGGGAGCGCTGCTATTTATAGAGATCCTGCCCTCGCAGCCTGGGCGCGTCTCACCTCTAATTCTCTCTTGCGACTGGTGAAATCGAAAATGTAGCGGGCTACCGTTAGATTGGCGATCGAATTTTTAGATTGAGTTTAGTTTTACCATGTTTTTACAGAACAAGCAGACCGGAACTTTAGTAGAAATACGCGACATTGAGGCCCTGTTCGACCCCACCAAAAGCGCTGTCACCGCCCAAGGGCAAGCAGGTGAAGAGGAACAAGACCCCGAACCTTTTGAGAAAACTCAATTAATTTTTCCGTCTGGTGAGGATTTACCTCGTTGTTGGATAGATGCTAATTACAGACAAAATTAGAAACCCAACATTTCTGAGTGTTGGGTTTCGCTATCGCACGGGCTAGGGTCTACATTAATTATGGTCGATCGACCGGATTTGATATTACCGACTGTGCGATCGGCTGGCTGTAACTTCTACTGCCTGTCGAGCAGCTTTAATTAATTGGAAATAAGGCGGTTGAGTAACATCGACTTCGCTGTTATCGGCTTCACTCTTGGACAAAATCCCCGTTTTCTGTCCTTGTTGAATTGACAGAATTTTGCCTTCAGTATTGACGATCTTTAATTCTTGCAAAGATTCTGACAGGCTACAGGTATACGATCGCTGGTTGTAGTCAAATTTAGCGACATAGCTGGGGCTATTAGATGCAGCTACCTCTGACAATCTCGCACCCACTAACTCTAACTCTAGATTGGTTTTACCATTCCAATTATTTTCTCTGAGTTTATAGGCCACATCCAATCGCGGCGGTAAGGGAAAGAATTCACCCCAACGCCAAGCTATAGCCTTAAATTTTGTCGATCGACAGTTTGTTGATAGCGTCATTTTGATATGACCCTTACCGACAATTTGTTGATCCAGAACGCGGGCATTCTGCGTCCAAAAAACGGGATCTCGGTTCTCGATCCCGCAAGGGTGCAAAGCATCGATCTGCTGGAAGAGATCGAGATCGATTTGCTTGAATTCAGTTTGAACGTCGATATAAAGTAAGGGTTTAAGATCTTCTGGCCGCAAGCATCGACGTGCAAAGGTACTAAGTCGCGATCGCAATGCTTCTAAGTTGCTCGCCCGCAAGGAAAAACCGCCAGCCGCCTGATGTCCGCCGTGCTTTTCTAATAAATCTTTGCAAAATTCCAAAGCCTCAAAAACGTGAAATTCAGGAATGCCTCGCGCCGAACCTCGGATGTGAGTTTCATCTTCGTAAGTGCCGATGAATACTGGTACGCCGTACCGTTCCACCAAGCGAGAAGCCACGATCCCGATTACGCCGTGATGCCATTGAGGTTGCACGATCGCTAATACCCGACTTAGAGGTAGAGACGCAGCATACAAATTCTCTACCAAAGCGATCGCTTCCTGCTCGATTTCGCCGCACAATCGCTGGCGATGTTGATTGATTTGTTCGCATTGCATCGCCCGTTCCAATGCCAACCCCATATCGTTAGTAGTCAGCAATTCGATCGCGATTTGCGGATCGGCAATCCTCCCCACCGCATTGATCCGAGGTCCCAAACGAAACCCGATATCTTCCGGCTTAAGAGATTGTGGAGCTAGATTTTCACTTTTGACTTTTGACTTTTGACTTTTGACTTCCTCCCTCTCTCCCTGCTGTACGCCAGCAATTTGAATTAAAGCCTTAATTCCAGTTACTTGCGACTCAGGTAACAGTTGCAAGCCTCTTCTCACCCAGCGGCGATTAACGCCTGTTAAAGGAGCTAGATCGGCAATAGTTCCCAGAGTAAATAGTTCTAGTAGCGGCTTGACTAATCCCTTAGATTGCCCCAACTCTTGGGCTAGGCATACCGCCAAAACATAAGCAACTCCCACGCCAGCCAAACCGCGATAGGGAGAAGTTTCTGGTAGCAGCTTAGGGTTGAGAATCGCATCGGCTACGGGTAACTCTGGCGGTAAGTCGTGATGATCGGTGACGATTACCCGCAGCCCTAATTCTCTAGCTCTGGCGATCGGGGCGATCGCCGCAATGCCGTTATCTACAGTTAAAATTAGCTGCACCCCTTCAGCGTGAAACTCTTCGACGATCCGCTGATTGATCCCGTAGCCTTCCTGCATCCGGCTGGGAATAGCGTAATCGACTACACCACCGAGCGATCGCAAGGCTCTGATTAATAAAGCCGTACTCGTCATGCCATCGGCATCGTAGTCTCCACAAATGGCGATTTTTTGTTGCGAGGCGATCGCTTGTTGCAATAACTTAATGCTGACAGCTAAATCGGCAAATTCTTCTAAGGGTGAGGGCAAGTTCACAGATTCCGGCTCTAAATACGATCGTGCTTGTTCTGTAGTCGTAATTCCCCGGCCGAGCAAGACTTGAGCGATTAAAGGAGAAAGATTTGTGACTTGGGCTAGCTGTTGTGCCAGTTTTGGCTGTGCTGGTGTTACCTGCCATCTTTGGAGTGGCAATTGCTGGCGGTTGGGGGACGATTTTGGAGTGCGATCGAACATCAAATCTCCTAAACAGCAAAATCCTGGCATTAATAAGAATACAGAATTTTAGATGTTTAGAATTACTCAAAATCGACCTCACCCCAAACCCCTCTCCTGCAAGGAGAGGGGCTTTCTCCCTTCCCTACAAGGGAAGGGGGCAGGGGGTTAGGTCTTGCTATTCTGCCAAAATCGAATAAATTTCCCGTCTGACTTGCTCTAGCAATTCTCGCACCCGATGAACCCGATCGCGATCGCCGCTGCGAACGACTGTCACTATGGCAGTAGAAAGTTCTGTTGCCACTCGCCGCAATTCCATCAACTCTTGCCAGCGATCGTTAAAGGCCTCACCAGATGAAGATGAAGATGGCGATCGCTCTTCTAGTAGCTGTCTGCCTTCATCGGTAATGGTGTAAATCTTTTTACCGCCTTCTTGAACGCTAGTGACGTAACCGCCTTCTTCTAGCATTTGCAACGTCGGATAAACCGAACCGGGACTGAGGCGACGAAAACCACCATAACGATTTTCTGCGGCTTTGATCAGGTCGTATCCATGGGCGGGACCTTCGCTTAATAGTTCCAGCAACATGAATTTGATATCGCCTCTAGGAGTTCTAAAGCCTTCACCAAATTCGGGCGAGAACCAGTCTTTCCCGCCTCGTCCGCCGCAAAAATTTCGGTGTCTGCCGTGGGCAAAAAAGGGAACGCCCCAAAACTCTGCTCCCACTCCTACTGTTGCTACTCCTGGAGAACAGAACCCATACCTTTTGAATCCTCGAAACATAGATTAATTCCTCCTGCAATTCTTCAAGTTTACGATATATCATTATCGATCGCGATATATCGTTAATTCGGATAACCGTAAGCCCTGTTTGCAGGAAACCGAACAGAAGAGGGGGAGACAAGTCAAAAGTCAAAAGTCAAAAAAACAACGCGCACTTTCTAAGCTTCTAGACTCCTATCTCCTGAACTCCTCAATTAAAGAATCGAGTAGCGAAATTTTGCGAGCGATTGGGGGATAAAGCTCTAGCCTTGAGGATAGCGGCGGCCAAAAAGGCATAAGAAACCACGCCGACTAACATCAGCAAGAAGCCTCCGATCAATAATCCTGCTGCTGGAGATGAGGAAAAGAGGCCCCCAAGAAACAATCCTAGAGAAGCGATCGAGTTCCATAAAGCGTGAAGCGTGGCCGCACTAAAATAGCCTATTGCTAAAATCCGCCAACGCTTGCGGGGTTTGAGCATACTCAAGCCAATAAAATAGCCTAAGTAGCCGCTGTAAGCCATGTGTCCCGACACGGAGCCAATAATTCGGGGAATCAGCAGTTGCAAGCCAGCTTCTATCCCTGCCTCCTCGATCTGGCGCGGCACGTAGATCAGCAAAGTTTCGACTAAAGTAAAGCCAACGGCTGAGGCCGCACCTAACAAAATGCCATCTAAAGGCTCCCAAACTCCAATCCTCTCTCGCGACGGCGAATGCAATCTGGTACCCAGGAGTAATACCAGCACTACAGGTATGGCTTTGAAAAATTCTTCACCCAAACCAGGACCGACAAAGTTAGCCAACAGTACGTTAAAAAAGCTGGCTTCGCCAAAAAGATTAGCCGCCCCGACATTCCACGGTATGAGGGTAAAGTCGGCGACAAATAGCAGCGACAAAATTGTAAAGACGATCGATCCAGTTAACAACCACCAAGGCTTGGGCTTACCGCACAGTCGGTAGATAAAGTAGTAAGCCGCTAGGGCTAAATATAAGCCTAATAAAGTTGCAAAGGTGATGAAGCGATGCCCTCGATTGGATAGCGCTAAGCTAAAAAACATCCCCACCACGAATACCACCGTAAAGATCCCTGGAATCAGGAATGCCTTACGGGCTAAATCTCTGCCCGTAGAAGCTATAGGAAAGACCTGAGAAAATCTCAAAGAACTCGGCTGACTTTCACCAGCGGCACTATAAACAGGAGGTGGCGGCGGTGGCGGTACGGGAAGCGGTGGCGGCGAACCCGGCGGTGGCGGCGGTGGCGGTACGGGAAGCGGTGGCGGCGAACCCGGCGGTGGCGGCGAGTACGGATTAGCTACTGGGGGGGCAACGGGTACTGTTGGGGGGTAATAGGGGTTAGCTGCTGGCGGCGAAGGAATAGTTGGTTGGTAAGTTTGTTGGTACTCGAAGACAAATTCCGGGCAATTTTGACCTGGCTGGCCGAACAAAATGCGATCGCCTGCTTGCAATCTATGACAGCCGTAGAGTCGCTGTCCGTTAACGTAAGTACCGTTGGCGCTGTTGAGGTCGCAAAGTTCCCAAGCCGGGGGTACTCCCAAAGGCGACGGCGGTTGCAGGGGTCGCACTGCCGCATGACGGCGCGAAACTCCGCCAAAGGCATTGCCCAGCACGATTTGACAAGTGGTTTCTCGTCCGATTACTATTTCTCGATCTTCAGGAAGCTTAAACGGAGGTACTTCTTGCCCAACTGCTCCTGCAAAAGGCAACTGTCGAAGAAATCCACTGTGAGTCATATATTTAGAAGTTACTGATTCTGCCTAGCATCCTTAACGGCAGCATAGAAAAATAATACTGTTAGGGGAATGCTAGCGGCAAGAATCGAACCTGTAGCTAGACTGCCGAGTTCGGGTGCGCCAGAAGTGAGTTCAAATACCGAACCGACGCTAGCGATCGCCGTAATGCAAGAACCGAGCAAAAACAAACCGCTTTTGGGAGTATAAATCATCGATCGTACCTATATATCAATTTTGTCGGTTGGGTTGAGCCTGGCGAAACCCAATATTGGTGGGGTATGGGATTTCCTCCTTCAACCCCACCCACGCGCGTTATTGAATTTGCGCTCCTAAGCTACAGATTTAACCGCTTGAGGCGAGAAGCCGTGCTTTCTGAGTTCTTCAGTCAAAGCCAAAGCATTTTGCACCCGATCGACAAATAATACCCCATTGAGGTGATCCATCTCGTGCTGAATGACGCGAGCGAGCAGTTCGGTCGCTTTTAAGGTCTGCGGGCGACCTTGTTCGTCTTTGTAGCTAACTTCAATTACTGCTGGTCTGGTGACATCCATATATACGCCAGGGATGCTCAGACAGCCTTCTTGAATGACGCACAGGTCGCGACTGTAGCTTTTGATGACTGGGTTAATTAAGACTACG
Source organism: Cyanosarcina radialis HA8281-LM2 (assembly GCA_019359615.1). Taxonomy (GTDB): domain Bacteria; phylum Cyanobacteriota; class Cyanobacteriia; order Cyanobacteriales; family CCAP-1448; genus Cyanosarcina; species Cyanosarcina radialis. Next base: position 120,365 of record JAHHHA010000003.1, on the reverse strand, counting down.
GGAGACGTGGCGGCGTTATTTGGTTCGCAATCGATGACGATTAACTGTTTGTGAATGCCAACTTGGGGGGCAGCCAAACCGATACCATCTTGGCTGTACATGGTTTGCAGCATTTCCCGCACCAGTTGGCGAGTTTCTTGGTCTACGCGAGCAACCCGCTTGGCATCTTGGCGCAAAACGCGATCGCCTAGATAATGCAGATCTAAAGGTGGTTTTTCTAACTTGATTTTTTCAACCGCAACTTGAGAAGTCATGGAATTTTGACTAACGATTATTTTTAACAGGTCAACTTTCCTCAATCTTAACAGTTGGTTACAGGTTTTATCATGGTAAGGGTCTGGCAAGCTAGCTCTTAGCCAATTAGACATTACTCTCGCTATCCGAAACAGTTATGCCAATAGTTGCGGCAGAAAATTTAAGTAAAGTCTACCCAGTAGCAGTTAAAGAACCAGGACTTAAAGGCACGCTAACCCACTTCATTCGTCGCAACTACCGCCAGGTAAAGGCGGTGCAAGACGTTTCTTTTCAAATTGAAACTGGTGAAGTCGTGGGCTTTTTAGGGGCCAACGGCGCTGGCAAGACTACCACGCTGAAGATGCTCACGGGATTGATTCATCCTTCTAGCGGTAAAGTCAGAGTTGCTGGATACGTACCTTTTCGCCGCCAAGAGGGATTTTTGCAAAAGATTACCCTGGTGATGGGGCAAAAGCAGCAATTGATCTGGGATTTGCCCGCCCTAGATTCTTTGAAAATCAACGGGGCCGTGTATGGTATCTCCGACAAGGAACTTAACCGTCGAGTCGGGGAACTAGTAGAAATGCTCTCATTAGAGGGCAAACTCAACCAGCCAGTAAGGAAGCTTTCTTTGGGCGAACGGATGAAAGCTGAGTTGCTAGCAGCACTTTTGCATCGCCCGCAAGTTTTGTTTCTCGACGAACCGACGCTGGGTTTAGATGTTAACGCTCAAGTTGGGGTGCGAGAATTTTTGCGAGATTACAACCAACGCTATCAAGCTACTATCCTGCTAACCAGTCATTACATGGCAGACATTACTGCTCTTTGCCAGCGGGTGTTGCTGATCCACCAGGGACAACTGATTTACGATGGCAGTTTAGATGGTTTGTTAGAGCGTTTTGCTCCCTATCGAGAGGTAAAAGTAGAATTAGCCCATCCCCTACCCCAGGAAAAGCTAACTGCTTACGGGGAGTTACAAGCGGTTGAAGGCAGGGAAGTGCGTTTTTTAGTGCAGCTAGAAGCTTTGACTCGAACTGTGGCCAAGATTTTAGCTGAGTTGGAAGTCAAAGATTTGACTGTTACCGATCCGCCTGTTGAAGAAGTTATCGGACGAGTTTTTAGTTCTGGAGTAGTTTGAGAATTTTTTATCAACCACAGATGAACACAGATAAACACAGATACAATTTATGCTTTTAAGATTTACGCAAAGCGTTTATTTGTTGTATTCGTAGGGTGCGTTAGCGCAGCGTAACGCACCGCAACTTGAGTTATTGAAGCGTCCAAGAGGTTAAAAAATTTAATGCGCCGATTTATCAAAAGTATTAACACTTTGCTTGTTACTTACTATGCCTATATGCTTGAATATCGAGCCGAATTAGCATTATGGGCGCTGTCTAATTCCTTGCCGTTTATTCTGATGGGTGTATGGGTGCAAGCGTCTCAAAGCGGACAATTTGGTTTGCAGCCTATAGATTTAGTTCGCTACTTTCTCGCAGTTTTTATTGTCAGGCAGTTAACTATAGTTTGGGTGATCTGGGAGTTTGAAAAACAAGTATTGCAAGGTAAACTTTCTTTTCAATTGCTCCAGCCGATCGATCCGGTTTGGCATCATGTAACGAGTCACATTTCCGAACGGCTCGCTCGCTTGCCTTTTGGTATAGGATTAGTAGCTTTATTCTTTGTTATATATCCACAATCTTTTTGGATGCCAAGTTTCTCAAGGCTGTTGCTATTTCTGTTAGTTTGCGGATTGGCTTTTGCTCTGCGCTTTGTCATTCAATATACTTTTGCCATGTTTGCTTTTTGGACTGAGAGAGCAGCAGCGATCGAACAATTTTGGTTTCTCTTCTATTTATTTCTTTCTGGCATGATCGCCCCGTTGGAATTATTTCCTGAAGGCGTGCGCGAGGTAATTTTGTGGACTCCATTTCCCTATCTGGTAAATTTCCCCGCGGCCATTTTAGTTGGGTTGCCAGCAGATATAGGACGCGGTTTATTAGTAATGCTAGGTTGGGGAATAGTATTTTTCATTGCCAATCGCTGGCTGTGGCGACGAGGACTAAAGCAGTATTCGGGGATGGGAGCATAAAAAATTAACCATAAAGGCACAAAAAATACAAAGATAAATATGCAAAGATTAAGCCAAAATCTCATTATTTTTCTGTTGGCGATCGCCTCTACATCTTGCACTGCTCGGACTGCGATCGTCGTCTCAAGTGCGCCATCTCCAGCTACTCCAGTTTGCGAAGATTTTCTGGGAAAGTGGGATAAAAAACCAAAAGAGCTACAGTTTTCTAGTTGTAAAAAGATGAAGAATCCGCAAACAGAATCATTAGTAGCGTCTTACAGCGTTAAAGGTAAAGATGCAGCCCAAGTAGAAAGCTTTCTGCGTCAAAACTTTAAGATGGAACCTCTCAAATTTTTGTGTTGTGGCTGGGAGCCTACAACTGCTGTGGATAAACCAAATCTGCCTAGATATGGTGGCTATCGAGATCGAGATGGTTACAAGTATGAAATTTCCATGTACTCTGAAGAAACGCTGGTGAATAATCGCCAACATTGGAATCGAATTCCTAAATTTAACGTTCGCGTTACTCGGTATCTTCAAGAACCTTAACTAGTTGTTAATACCAACTCTAGTTTTAGAATATTGTTTATTCTTGAGTCCCTGTCAGCAAACTTTGTAGCCCACTGAGACAGCCGGGACGGCTATCCCACAAGTCATGAGAGCAAGGCTATATTATCAGATCGTAACTTAACTACTAGGAATAGCCATGACAGTACGTAGATTTAAAAAAGAAGCTGCAAACCACAAATTCGGAGGTCTTTGGCATATCTATGAAATGGAGATGTGGGATGAAGATTACTTCAATATGGAAACTCAGGCTTATGTAGAGATCGCATCTAACTCAGGTGAGTTTCAATTCGGACTAGTAAGCGGATCTATAGATGGGTATGTAGAGACAGTAGGCGATCGCGAGCGTTTTACCTTCACTTGGGACGGACAAGATGAGATGGATGAAGCCAGTGGCAGTGGGTGGATGGAATTGGCTGGTAAAAATGAGGTCAGGGGCTTAATTGACTTCCATATGGGCGATCGCTCTACGTTTAAAGCCAAAAAAGCCGACTGAAGTGAATAAGAATTAAGATCTAGTTGAGGACGATCTTTTAGATTAAAGCCAAGCTGATGAATCAAAAACGCGAGTTTCCCAACTGGGAAAAATTGTATCAAACCGATGCAGTGGAATCGATGCCTTGGTTTAATCCCGAACTAGATCCAGATCTCGATCGCGCTTTAACCCAACTCCACCTCAAAACAGGAAGCGCCTTGGATCTGGGAACCGGGCCGGGAACGCAAGCGATCGCATTGGCAGAACGGGGTTTTGATGTCACCGCCACCGATCTTTCGGAAACGGCTGTCAACTTAGCTAAAGAAAAAGCGCAACAGAAAGGTTTCAACGTCTCATTTCAAACAGACGACATCCTCAACACCCATCTCAATCGCAAATTTGACTTAGTATTCGATCGCGGCTGTTTCCACGTCCTGCCTCCCGAATGTCGCCTAGATTACGTGCGCACGGTTGCTGGTTTAATAAAGTCTGGAGGTTATTTATTTCTCAAGTGTTTTAGCTACTTAGAAACCCGCGAGTCAGGCCCTTATCGATTCACCCCCACAGAGATTCAAGAGATGTTCGGCGATCGATTCCATGTCAGATCGATAGAAGAAACCGTCTATCACGGAACCTTAAACCCACTACCTAAAGCCTTATTTTGTCAGATGGAAAAATCTTGAATACAGGAGTTTAGGAGTTTAGAATTCTCTCCACGTCCCCGTGTCCCCGCGTCTCCGCGTCTCCGCGCCCCCTCCCCCCATCTCCCCATCTCCCCCTCCCCTCATGCTGCTATCGTTGCGGATTGAAAACTTTGCTCTGATCGATCGCCTGGAATTAGAATTCGGCAGCGGTTTGAACGTGCTGACGGGCGAAACTGGTGCTGGTAAGTCGATTATTCTCGATGCGATCGATGCGGCCTTGGGCGGTAAGGTTTCTAGTCGAGTAATTCGCACGGGAGTCGATCGGGCCTCGATCGAAGCCACTTTTCGCGTAGATCCAACCGTAGCCGCTTGGCTGGCAGAACAAGAAATCGACCTGCTAGATGACGGTAATGCAGTTTGCTATCGAGAAATTTCTGTAGCACAAGGCAATTTGCGCTCTCGCAGTCGGGTGAACGGCGTGTTGGTGAACCGACAACTGATGGACGGATTGCGCGATCGCTTGGTGGAAATTACCGCTCAAGGTCAAACTATCCAACTAACGACCCCTGCCCGCCAGCGGCAATTATTAGATCTTTACGGTGGGGCTAAACTACTACAACAACGAGATATCGTGGCCTCTGCCTATGCAGATTGCCAACAAGCACTGCAAGCTTTAGAAAAGTGCCGCCAATTCGAGCAACAACGCTGGCAACGGCTAGATTTACTGGAATATCAAATCCAAGAATTAGCCGCCGCTCGTTTGCAGGAACCGGACGAACTGGAACAGTTAGAACAAGAACGCCAGCGCCTCAGTCATGTCGTCGATCTGCAACAGTTGAGTTACAAGGTATATCAAGCACTTTATCAAAACGATGCTGGTGAAATCGCTGGGGCTGACTTGCTGGGCGATGCTGAGGCTACTTTAAGGCAGATGGTAGACTTCGATGCCGGATTGCAACCGATTCTAGATCTGGTCGGTACCGCCTTAACTCAAATAATAGAAGCCGGACGGCAAATTAATACTTACGGTGAGGACTTAGAAAGCGATCCCCAGCGCCTGAGCGAGGTAGAGGAACGAATGCGATCGCTCAAGCAGATCGTCCGCAAATACGGGCCGCTAGATGAAGCGATCGCCCTCTATGAAAAACTACAAGCGGAACTGGCAGAAATCAAAGGCGGCGGTCAATCTTTAGAGGAACTGGAAGCTAATTATCAACGTTTTCAAGCCGCTTTGACCCAAGTTTGCCAGGAACTTACTCGCCTCCGTACCCTGACCGCTGGCGATTTGGAAGGCCGTTTGGTAGAACAACTCAAACCGCTAGGGATGAAAAAAGTCAAGTTTCAGGTAGCGATCGCACCTTGTCCCCCCGCCTCTACGGGAGCCGATCGAGTGACGTTTGAATTCAGTCCCAATCCTGGAGAACCATTGCAACCCCTATCGGCGATCGCTTCTGGTGGTGAGATGAGTCGCTTTCTCTTGGCCCTGAAAGCCTGTTTTTCTCAAGTCGATGCCACAGGGACGCTGATTTTTGATGAAGTCGATGCGGGGGTAAGCGGCAAAGTCGCCCAAGCGATCGCCGAACAACTGCACCAACTCAGCCAACGCCATCAAGTTTTATGCGTTACCCATCAACCTCTAATCGCGGCGATGGCAGACCATCATTTTCGCGTCGATAAACAATTGGTGGAGAATTCCGAAGCCAAAAGACCAGCTTCGGCAAGCTCAGCTACCAAATCAAAAGCGATCGATTCCACTCCCGACTCGGTGAGGACAGCGATCCGAGTCAGTCGGTTGAGCGATCGCCAAACTCGCCGCGAAGAATTAGCCCAACTAGCTGGCGGTAAATCTGCCCCCGATGCGATCGCCTTTGTCGAATCTCTCCTCGATCGAGCAGCCAATCAGCGCCAAAGTCAATCGCAATCTTAGAAAGCGATCGGCCTACCAAATCATCTCATACTTCCTAATTCGGCCCTCACCCCAGCCCTCTCCCGCAGGAGAGGGAGCAAGAACGAGCGGGAGAGAACAACAGGGTGCAAGAGGAAGAAGGGAACCCAGATTCAAAGTCCTCTCCTGTAGGAGAGGGAGCAAGAATGAGCGGGAGAGAACAACAGGGTGCAAGAGGGAGAAGGGAACTCAGATTCAAAGTCCTCTCCTGTAGGAGAGGGAGCAAGAACGAGCGGGAGAGAACAAAAGGGTGCAAAAGGGAGAAGGGAACCCAGATTCAAAGTCCCTCTCCTGTGGGAGAGGGATTTAGGGTGAGGGCTAGATTCAAAGCTTTTAAAACCAGATTTCCTATCGGGTTGACAGATTGGGGTTTTATTCGCTATCTTAATCATAGTCGTTATGACTTCGTATTAATAAGAGGCAGACAGATAAAAATTCGGTAAGCATACTCCTCCTCTTTCCTTCTCTAGGAGAGGGCGATCGAACATCTGCGCCATTAATTTTGAAACAAAGGATGACTACATCTCGTAGAGAGGAACTAGAGTGATGGTGAATATAGTCGGTATCGGTGGCAGTTTAAGGCCTGACTCGTACAGCCAGCAGGCGCTGAATTTAGCAGCTAAACGAGCAGAAATTCTAGGTGCAAATGTAGAAATTCTCGATCTGCGAACGATGAACTTGCCATTTTGCGATGGCGGAGATGACTATGCAGATTACCCAGATGTAGAACGCTTACAAGAAGCAGTTCGCCGTGCGGACGGTTTAATTTTGGCTACCCCCGAATATCACGGTAGCGTCAGCGGCGTACTCAAAAATGCCCTCGATTTGATGAGCTTTGAACATCTCAGTGGTAAAGTTGCTGGCTTAATAAGCGTTTTGGGCGGTCAGTCTAATAATAATGCTCTCAACGACTTGCGAATAATTTTGAGATGGGTACACGCTTGGGTAATCCCGGAACAAGTTGCGATCGGACAAGCTTGGAAAGCATTCGGCCCTGATGGCAAACTGTTAGATGAAAAGCTTTCTCAACGGTTCGACCAGTTCGCCCAAAGTTTAGTAGATAATACGCGCAAGCTTCGCGGTTAAGCTCGATCGCACCAATGAGATCTCCGGAGGTTGGGTTGAGCCAAGCGAAACCCAACGAACCCGATCGTAATGCCCCATGTTAGCTGCTATCGCGTCTAGCTCGATAAGTGTGAGATTTAGCCAGCATTTGCTGGACGCGAGTTTCTAGATATTGCTCTAGTTCTTCTAGAGGAGCAGCACCGCTAGCAAATCGGGCAAAACCTAGCATCGTCGGCAAATCTTCGGCATCGCGCAACCCTACAGTGGGAATTGCTGGACTCAACGGACGGAGGGAGAAATCGTCAGCGTTAAATACTGGATTGCAATGAACGATTGCCCTTTTGCCTTCAGGATCTAATTTAGAGCAGTAAACCCGCAAGACTTCGGCTGCACCATGGGGCGGATCGTTTTCCCAACCATCAGAAATAATTACTACCAATTCTGGTTCCCAAGTTAACGCCTCCAGCAAAGGCGTTGCTAAGTCGGTTTGGCCGCGAGGAACTACTTGCAAAGCATCCTGCACCGGAATCGTCCAAAAAGCACGATAATCCTCAGCCGCCGCCTGTAAAAGGTAGTGGACTGCTAAGGCAACTCCTAGAGGGCGACGACGCTTTTCGGTAGAACCAGAACTAGAGTAACTGCAATCTAAAACCGCCGCTACCCGTCCTACCTGCAACGGTGCTTTCTGCAATGCCAGACGTGCAGATCCTTCAAGCGCTAGATGCAGGCGTTCGCCCTCTCGTTGTCTTTGCTCTAAACTGAGGGAAAGAACGTACAAAGCCAAACGGGTAAGAGGTAGGCGGTGAAAATCTACTTTCAGTTCTACCTCGCCAGTACGGGCGGCACTACCTTGCAGGCGCAGCTTTTCACCCGTCGTCATCTGTTGCTCGATTTGGTTCAAGAAAACTTGCCGAGGAATTTGATGTTTGTTAGCTAAACCCTCAGCTACAGTAAAGGGCAAATTGTAGACTGCTTGGGCGCTGTAGTAGCCTTGGCGAAATTTCTCGAATAACTCCGTCTGATAGACCCGCTGCTGCCAGTGACGGAAGAGAAACGGCCCTAGTTCGCCTTCTAACTTCAAATGAGCGTGAATGGCGATCGCTCTCATCTTAGAACGGTATTTGACCGCATCAAAGGCAATGCGATCGGGGCGAGTAGCGAGATATTCGCGGGCAATCGCTCTAGCGCGACGGTTATTAATCTTCCTCTGCCGGATTTGCTCTAATACTTTCCATGCTCGATTTGGGGGTAAAGCTTGCAAGGCGGCCGCAATTAACGCTCCCTCTTCTGCTTTATATTTCGGCAGAGTATCGCGCCCCGTTGCCAGCAACTTCAAAATAATCTGTCCCTGGTTAAAATGATTGATTCCGGCTGCCAAAGTCCGAGCGTAAAGCAACCGATAGTTACCCAGAATATAGTCGTGGAGAAAATCGATCGACACTTTCTGGCCGTAAGCATCATCGTAGAACTCTCGCTGTCCCGTACTCGCCAGACAAGCATTAATAAACATTACCAAATCTTCCCGCGCCACCTGTTCGCGGCGTTCGTGGTTCATTGCTAGTTGTCAGTAGTTAATTTTTCCCCTGCTTCCCCATCCCCCCATCTCCCCATCTCCCCATCCCCCCATCTCCCCATCTCCCCATCTCCCCATCTCCCCATCCCCCCATCTCCCCATCTCCCCATCTCCCCATCTCCCCATCTCCCCATCCCCCCATCTCCCCATCCCCCCATCCCCCCAGGGCTATTTGGGGAATGGCGGCACGACTAGCTAGTGCCACTTCAAAGGTAGAGTTCGGAAGTCGTACCAAAGTCCCGCAAATAGCTAGTTTCAAACTAGCACGTTCGCCCCTGCGAGCAGAACTTAAAAATAGTATACTACGCATACTACAAGAGAGGTCCTAGTTTGACAATACAGACGGCGTGCTAGACCGAGACGACCCTATAGAGTCTGGAGATCGGGTAAGATAAGACTTAGCGATACCTAACTTGTGGTATCGATGTCGAATATTGATAGAAGATCCAATGGACAGCAGTCCATCTAGCCACAGTACGAAACTCCTCTAGCCTGGTGAGGCTCGTCTCCCAGCGCGGGGGAGACAAAGGAGGTTTGATGCTCGTGCAGGAAAGTCGGACACCCCTGTCGGACGTTACGGACTTGAATAGGCTCAAATCGGAGCTAAATCAACTACCAGCGATCGACGCGGGCGATTATATTGTGGAATTGCCTGTGGAACGGCGGGCGATCGCCTTTCGGGTGCTGAAAAAAGAGCAGGCAATTGCTGTATTTGAGTATCTCCCTCCGGAAGTGCAAGAAGAATTGATCGATTCTCTGCACGATACCCAAGTATGTCAAATCGTCGAAGCCATGCGTCCCGACGATCGCGCCGAACTATTTGATGAATTACCTGCTGGAGTAGTCAAGCGACTGCTATCAAAACTCAGTTCTGTCGAACGCCAAGCCACCGCCACGATTCTCGGCTATGAGGAAGATACGGCTGGGCGGGTAATGACGACCGAATACGTGCGGTTGCGGGAAGGGTTGACTGTCGAACAAGCCTTGAGCAAGATTCGAGCGAGCGATCGCGACAAGGAAACGATTTACTATGCCTACGTTACCGACGACAACCGCAAATTAGTCCGCGTCGTTTCCTTGCGGCAACTTTTGTTTTCGATTCCCGACGCTTTGATTCGCGATATTGCCAGCGATCGCGTTCTCAAAGCTAGGACCGAAATGCCCCAAGAAGAAGTGGCGCAATTGATGAAGCGCTACGACTTGATCGCCCTACCAGTAGTCGATCGAGAAGATCGGCTGGTGGGAATCGTGACGATCGACGACGTAATCGACATTATCGAAGAAGAAGCCACTGAAGACATCCAAAAACTAGCGGGTGTCAGCGGTGGCGACGAAGCTGCTTTGTCTCCTCCCCATGTCACTATTACCAAGCGGTTGCCCTGGCTGTTGGGGAATATTGGGCTGTATATCGGTGCTGCCAGTGCCATTGCCCCTTTTCAACCTGCAATAGCCGCAGTTCCAGTTCTAGCTGTGATCATGCCGATTTTATCCAACACTAGCGGCAACGTGGCGATTCAAGCTCTATCTGTTACCGTCAGAGGACTGGGGATCGGTGAAGTTACTCCCCTAGATACCTTTAAAATTCTCCGCAAAGAAATTTTGGCTGGTTTAGGTACATCTTTGGCGTTAGGAATAGCTTTAGGCATACTATCGTTAATTTGGTCGCCACCCGACGAACGCTGGGTAGCCTTAATCGCGGCGATCGTCATGGCAGTTAACGTCTTGGTAGCAGCTACCTTGGGAACTCTACTTCCCATGACTTTAAAACGCTTCCACCTCGATCCCGCTTTGATTAGCGGTCCTTTATTGACTACAACTTTAGATGCGATCGGGTTTTTAACTTTCCTGTCCTTAATTTCTGTGGGCTTGAAGATAGGATCGAAATAGGTGTTAGGGCTTATCGAACAATAAAAGAGACAGTGGCGATCGACTACTCAAATTTGCTAGCGATCGCACGTATTCATTTTTAAAAAACGGAGTTTGTTGGTAGGCAAACTCGAAACATTAGGAGCCGAAAACCCACCATGACACAAGCAATCGAACAACGAACCTACACCCCTGATGAGTATCTCGAACTCGAACTTGCATCTGATACCCGCAGCGAATACCGCAATGGAGCTATTATTCCTATGACTGGGGGTACGCCTGACCACAATGAATTAGCAATTAACCTTGCATCTCTTCTCAAATCTGCTTTACGGGGAAAATCCTACCGAATTTTTGGCAGCGACCAACGGCTTTGGATTCCCGATCGCCACCTTTACACTTATCCAGATGTAATGGCGGTCAAAAAACCGCTACAGCTTCAAACAGGACGTACCGACACCATAATCAACCCCTGCTTTATTGCTGAAGTTCTATCCAAGTCAACCCAAGATTACGACCGAGGCGAAAAATTTTCTGCCTACCGTACCATTGAAAGCTTCGGCGAATATCTCCTCATCGACCAGTACAGCGTTCGCGTAGAACACTACGTCAAAACGGCTGCTAATCAATGGCTCTTCTCAGAATATAGTGATGCTAATGTCACATTGGACTTGAGAACTTTTGATGCTCAAATCGGAATTACCGCTCTCTATGAAAACATCGATATTGATGCTTGAAAAACCAGTGATGGCGATCGCACCTGGTGATTTTGGCCAGTCGTGCTACGAGCGATCGCCCAAGATTGAGTTAGCTTAATATCATCGTGGAGATGGTGTTTTGAGATGAGGGTATTAATTACAGGCTTCGAGCCAAACGACGATGGCTTAAATGCGTCAGAGTTGGTTGTAGTTTCGTTGCGCGATAACCCCCCTCAAGAACTCAGTCAATACATCGATCGCATTGACTTCAAAATTATGCCCGGTAATACCAATATTCTCGGACAGGTAGTAGATGAAACTCTCAAAGCAGTCGCGCCGGATATTTGCATTGGGATCGGTCAAGCGCGAGGATATAACAGCATAGCTCTCGAACGCCTGGCCAAGAATTTAAGATACTTTGTAACTTTAGATAAAGCAGGCAACGCACCCAAGGGAGAACCAATTATCTCCAATGCTCCCGCAGCCTACTGGAATTCTTTACTAGAGCCAGATAGTTTAGTGAAGTTGCTGGAGAGCCACAATATCCCAGCGAAAGTTTCAAACGATTGTGGAACTCATTTGTGCAACCAGCTTTTTTATCACTTTCTTCACTGGCGGGAAATTCATCATCTCGATCTCAAGGTTGGTTTCGTCCACATTCCAGTATTGCCAGAGCAAGTCATTAAATACTGGCCAGAGTCGCCATTTATGCCGATCGAGATGACCCGTAAAGCGATATCGCTAATCGCCAGCCGTCAAATTCAGTCCGTTCTCCAAGCTGGTCCCCTCTAACCAAGATCGCGCCCGCCGACCGTAGTAAAACTTAATAATTTCAGGAGCAGAGGCTCTGATGCACGGGTATACACACTTTGATAGACTTAAAAACTGAGAATAGCCAGATAACTCTGCTGTAAAAAAAGCAGTCGGGAGGACAAAATTCGTGGAAAACACTTTAGGTCTAGAAATTATTGAAGTCGTAGAACAAGCCGCGATCGCGTCTGCCCGTTGGATGGGGAAAGGAGAAAAAAACACCGCCGACCAAGTGGCAGTGGAAGCCATGCGGGAGCGGATGAATAAAATCTATATGCGGGGCCGGATCGTAATCGGGGAAGGAGAACGTGACGACGCGCCGATGCTTTACATCGGTGAAGAAGTTGGGATCTGTACCCGCGAAGATGCCAAAACTTTTTGCAACCCAGACGAACTGGTAGAAATCGATATTGCTGTCGATCCTTGCGAAGGTACTAACTTAGTAGCTTACGGGCAAAATGGTTCGATGGCAGTGCTGGCTATTTCCGAAAAAGGTGGCTTATTTGCCGCCCCAGACTTTTATATGAAAAAGTTAGCAGCACCACCAGCGGCTCGCAATCATGTCGATATTAACAAGTCTGCCACGGAAAATCTGAAAATTCTCTCAGACTGTTTGGAACGTGCCGTAGAAGAATTAGTGGTGGTAGTGATGGATCGTCCCCGCCATAAAGAGCTAATTCAAGAAATCCGCCAAGCTGGAGCCAGGGTGCGACTGATCAGCGATGGCGACGTTTCGGCTGCTATTTGTTGCGGCTTTGGTGGTACTAACATTCACGCCCTTATGGGTATAGGTGCAGCCCCAGAAGGCGTAATTTCTGCTGCTGCCATGCGATGCTTGGGCGGACATTTCCAAGGACAGTTAATCTACGATCCGGCAGCGGTAAACACTCCCGAAAGCGAGAAATGGACTAAGGAAGGCAACGCTGCTCGCTTGAAGGAAATGGGCGTTAGCGATCCCGATAAAGTCTACAATGCTGAGGAATTAGCTTGCGGCCAAACAGTGCTATTTGCTGCTTGCGGTATTACTCCTGGAACTTTAATGGAAGGCGTGCGCTTCTTCCACGGAGGTGCCAGAACTCAAAGTTTAGTCATTTCCAGTCAATCTAAAACCGCACGATTTGTCGATACCATTCATATGTTTGAAGAGGCAAAATACGTGCAATTGAGGTAATCGATTGCAGGATGAAAAACGAAGGATGAAGAATGAATTTTTTAGCTAGATGTTCGCTCTTCATCCTTTTTTTAATCGTTATGGCAATCGAATTCGATCGGCTAACGATGGAAGTGGTGCAGGCAGTATGCCTGCACCCGCAACAGTCAAAATAGCGATCGCACGGGTCTACGATCGATCTAGGATAGCTATATCTCTTAAAAAATCAGATAAAAAACAACCACGTATAGCAATTGTATGAACATTGCCGTCATCGGTTTGAGCCACAAGACAGCCCCAGTAGAAGTGCGCGAAAAACTGAGCATTCCAGAGCCACAAGCAGAAAGCGCGATCGCTAGTTTGCGCGGCTACCCTCATATCGAAGAAGTAGCTATCCTCAGTACCTGCAACCGCTTAGAAATTTACATCGTCACTACCGAAACCGAGCCAGGAATTAGAGAAGTAACTCAGTTTCTAGCAGAACACAGCAAATTACCCCTACACCATTTGCGGCAGCACTTGTTCGTTTTGCTCCATCAAGACGCTGTTACCCATCTGATGCGAGTAGCAGCGGGTTTAGATAGCTTAGTGTTGGGAGAAGGTCAAATCTTGGCCCAAGTCAAGCAGACTCACAAACTAGGTCAGCAATATCAAGGGATCGGATCGATCCTCAATCGTTTATTCAAGCAAGCCCTGACAACGGGCAAGCGAGTTCGGACCGAAACTAGTATCGGGACTGGGGCTGTTTCTATCAGTTCGGCAGCAGTAGAGTTAGCCCAAATCAAGGTGCAAAATTTAGCCGCTTGTCGCTGTGCCATCCTGGGGGCAGGAAAGATGTCTCGCTTGCTGGTGCAACATCTGATCGCCAAGGGAGCCACCAAAATCTCTATTATCAATCGTTCTTTGCAACGGGCAGAAGAATTAGCCAGTCAGTTTAGCGATGCCCCATTGCAACTCTATCCCCTGGCTCACATGATGGAGACGATCGCATCTGCCGATCTAGTCTTTACTAGCACCGCTGCCACCGAACCTCTATTGAACCGCAGCAAACTCGAAGCCGTTTTAGCCTCGCATCAGAGTTTAATGTTGGTGGATATCTCCGTACCGCGCAATGTGGATGCTGATGTCAATGAGTTAGAGAACGTGCGGGCATTTAATGTCGATGACTTAAAAGCCGTAGTCGCTCAAAACCAAGAAAGTCGGCGCAAAATGGCTCAAGAGGCAGAAGCCCTATTAGAAGAAGAGGTAGAAGGGTTCGATGTCTGGTGGCGATCGCTCGAAACCGTTCCTACCATCAGTTGCTTGCGAGACAAAATGGAAACCATCCGCGCCCAAGAGTTAGAAAAAGCTCTATCGCGCTTGGGTTCTGAATTTGCCGAAAGACATCAAGAAGTCATCGAAGCTTTAACGCGCGGCATCGTCAATAAAATCCTCCACGATCCGATGGTGCAACTGCGGGCGCAGCAAGACATTGAAGCCAGACAGAAAGCCATGCAAGCCTTGCAAATGCTTTTCAACCTCGATTCTATAGGCGCTAATCAAAATACTTAATTGCAGTTCAAAGCCCGATTTCAACTGATATCGAATTCGGTCGATTGGCGATAATTAACGTAGAAACCCAACGTTCCTGGGGTGTTGGGTTTCACTGCGTTCAACCCAACCTACAATCTACAATCTTTACCCTTTACCCTTTCTCTCTCCACCCTCTCGCCCCCTCTCCCCCTGCTGCGGACAACCCCAGAGAATACGCTCGTGCTGGTAAATGGCCATCCCTGGTTTAGCGCCTTTGGGTTTATAGACGTGCTTCGGTGCGGTATATACTACGGCAACGCGATCGCTTTGCCGTCCTCGACTGTAATAAGCCGCTAAGTCGGCCGCAAATTGGAGATCGGTTTCGTCAGGTACAGAACCTGGTTCTAAGCGCAGCAAAACGTGGCTGCCAGCAATCTCTTGGGTGTGAAACCACAAATCGTAATCGGAAGCTACTCGAAAAGTTAATCGATCGTTCTGGCGATTGTTGCGGCCGACTAATAATTCAAAGCCGCTAGGAGTTCGGTAACTATAAGGCTGCGAGTCGGTAGCATCGGGGCGGCGGCGTTGTTCCCCAGCTTCTAGATATCCCTGAGCGATTAGCTCGTCTCTGATTTCTAAGATTGTTAGCAGATCTTCTGGTGCTTGGTAGGTATCTAATTCGACTAAACTTTCTTCTACCTGTTCTAAATATTGAAGTTCGGCTTTAACTTCTGCCAAAAGTGGCTCGACGGCACTGCGAGCGCGTTTGAGCTTTTGATGGCGGCGATAGAGAGCCTGGGCATTTTGGATGGCATTTTTTTCTGGTTCTAAAGGAATAGCGATCGCTTCGCCAGTTTCAAAATCAGATAAAACTATAGACTTCATCCCCGGTTGCCACTCCTGGAGGTGTGCCATCAATAGATCTGCTTGTTGTTTGTAAAGATCTGCCCCATCAGACTGCTGCAAGCGTTCCTCAAAGGAGGTGGCTTTCTGACGCAATTTGAGTAATAGATTGTTCGCTTTCTGGCTCAGTTGATGGTGTAATTGGCTAAACTCTTGTTTTTCTAGTTTCTCGGTGTAATAGCGGTTGAGCAATTCTTGAACTGTTCCCACGGGTTTGACTACACCCCACCCCATCACCGTGTATCCCTCAACCGTAAAACCAGGACGAAATCCGCAATTCGCAATTCGCAATTCGCAATTCGCAGTTAATAATTCTTCGCCCTCTTCGCCCTCTCTCCCCATCTCCCCATCTCCCCATCTCCCCATCTCCCCCTCTCCCAACACCTCCAGCCACTCTTGCCACCTGAGAAATAAGCGCTGCCAGTCAGATGCTGCCAAAGAGTCGGTAGATCGATCGGGATCGAGATTGGCGGCTCGTACCATAGAAGTTGCTAGAACCGAACCCAAACCTCGGTAACTTTTCAGCAGTCGATTTACCAGCTTTCCTGGTATCAAACTCACCCGCTCTTGCCAGCGTTCTAGAGATTCGCTATGGCTGGGAATCGGTTCCGTCAGTGAGGGAGGGCGTTCGTAAGGTTGTCCGGTTTGGATCGGACGGACGCGAGATTGCTGGGAACTAACTTGATGGGCAGCAGTTACAATTAGATTATCTGCATCTGTGAGGATGACGTTGCTATATTTGCCCATAATTTCGACATACAGATGCCATTTGGGTGGTTCTTGGGGGCGTTGGGCAAATTGCAGATCTAATACTCTCTCCCAAGGAGCGATCGCATCAATGGCGACTAACGCTAAGCCACCTAGTTGATGCTTGAGTTGTTGGCTGAAAGTAAAGGTGTCTGGAGTTCTCGGTGGCGGATCGCCCAAACACATTCGCGCCGCTTGGGGATGCCAGCAGATCGTCAGCCAGCCCCGCTGCTTCAGAGTTCGCAATCCTAAAGCAATGGTATAGCGATCGCGTTGATATACCTGTTCCAAGCGGGCAGGAATCCAATCGGGACGGAGTTCGCTACAGACAGCGGCGATCGTGGTGAAGTCAACTTGCTGCATTCTCAATAACTGGCAACCAAACAATTATCCAAAATTAACCACAGAAACTAAAAAACAGGGTTTTTGGCAGATTTCACCCTTGTTAGTCCCAATTTTTATGGCTAACATGAAATTATAACGTTTCTCATTTGGGTGAATTACGGCGGTTTTTTGGGGTAGCGACTGGGAATTCTCAAGGTTTTCTCTGCTCTCATCATTCTAGATAACCGAGGTACGCAAACTTAAATCGAGAAACGCTATGAGTCCTTTCAGCCAGTTTGCCAAGTTAGGTGGTTAATTTTTGTTATGGAAATTCAGCTAATTAATATCGGTTTCGGCAATATTGTCTCTGCCAACCGAGTGGTAGCGATCGTCAGCCCAGAGTCAGCCCCGATCAAACGGATCATCACTGATGCCAGAGATCGAGGACAACTGATAGATGCTACTTACGGACGGCGTACCAGGGCGGTGATTATTACCGATTCGAGTCATGTGATTCTCTCTGCCATTCAGCCGGAAACGGTTGCTCATCGCTTTGTCATCGGTAAAGATAGTAGTGCCAATAATAACTAAGTAGGCGTTAGTGGTTCATAGTTGGCGCTCGATCGCTATGAGCCTACTATCTCCTCAACTGAGTGCGGTAGTTTAAGGCAGTATCTGTTTGAGAAAATCGGCGCGTTCTGGAGTCTGCAATCCTGTTTGCAAAACTGCCAGAACCGTAGCCAAATCGCCCTCGATCCTCGAACTCATGGCGGGTGAGGCGATCGCCATTTTCTAACGGTGGAACTTCGATCGAGGTTGCTGTTATTTGAGTGTTGGGTTTCAATGGCGAAGACGATTGCATATATCTAATACCATTTTGGATTAGGAATAAGCTTCTCAGTCTGAATTGAGAAATTCCAAATAGTAACCGCTCAATTCTTTCACTGCTAAATCGTAAAATTGCTTGCCGTGTTCTGGAGTAGCCAAAGATGGATCGGAACCCATGCGCCCGTCAGGATAGCGCCTGCGGAAGTCAGTCGCGCTATAAATGGCGTGTCCGGAACCAACTTCAGCCGAAAGCGGTGCTTGTTTGATGGCTGAAGGATAAAGATATTGCGTTACTGCTACTTCGCTGGGCGTGGCGTGAGAACCTTCGCGATCGCCGTATAACTCTTTGGCTAATTTGTAAACCGAACTGCAAGTAAACCAGTTACCCACCTGACACCGAACTAAATGAGCGTTAGACAGATTTAAATCGGCCAGATGGGCGTAAGTTTCAGCAAAAGCAGCTTTCAGGGTAGCAATATTGCCGCCGTGTCCGTTGATAAAGAAAAACTTGGTAAAGCCAGCCTTAGCTAAGCTAGTAACGTAATCCTGCACTAGCTGAATCATCGTACTGGGGCGCAAACTCATCGTGCCAGGAAAAGCCATGTGATGTAGTGCCATGCCTACATTAATCGTCGGCCCTACTATCGCCGATACTTCATCGCCCACACCGCGAGCGATCGCTTCAGCAGTAACAGCATCAGTTCCAATTAAACCAGTCGGGCCGTGTTGCTCGGTCGAACCAATTGGTAAAATAATTCCAGTAGAGTGACTCAGATAAGCTTCTACTTCCGGCCAGGTACTCAAATGGAGCAGCATATTTTAGAGAAGGAGAGAGGGTGAGATGGGGAGATGGGGAGATGGGGAGATAGGGAGATAGGGGACAAGGGGGATAACTGACAACTAACAATTAACAATTGACCGCTGACAATTTGCAACCAGTTTTATTGTATATCTGGGTTAAAGACTGAAAATACTATCGGGTTCTATCATGCTGACTCTCGAACTGCCGAAAAGCAATCCTACGCCAGAACTCGGTTCGGCCAGCCGAATCCTGTTAGTAGAAGATGAAGAGTTAATTCGGGAAATGTTGATCGTGTCTTTGGAGGAGGAAGGCTACAAAGTCGTCACGGCTACAGATGGAGGTGCGGCTTTGTCTTTGCTACAGAATGCCGAACTCAACACCAATACCTTTGACTTAATCGTTCTCGATTTGATGTTGCCTCAAGTCAATGGCTTAGATCTATGCCGCTGGCTGCGCTACCAAGGCAATCCAGTCCCGATTTTGATCGTCTCAGCTAAAAGTACCGAAACCGATCGCGTCTTAGGGCTAGAAGTAGGGGCAGATGACTACATTACCAAGCCCTTCAGTATGCGGGAATTAATTGCCCGCTGTCGTGCCTTATTGCGCCGTCAACGCTTGAACTTATCGGCCCAACAGCCAGTTCTGCAATGGCGAGATGTCACGCTTTATCCCCAAGAGTGTCGGACGTTCGCGCGGGGAGAAGAAGTCAATCTTTCACCGAAAGAGTTTCGCTTGCTGGAATTATTTATGAGTTATCCCCGTCGAGTTTGGTCGCGGGACCAGTTAATCGATCGAGTATGGGGAGCCGATTTTCTAGGAGATACCAAAACAGTAGACGTTCATATTCGCTGGCTGCGAGAAAAACTAGAAAAAGATCCCAGCCAGCCAGAATACGTCATCACCGTTCGCGGTTTTGGCTATCGATTTGGATAGGGAAGGGGCATAGGGCATAGGGCATGGGGCATAGTTTATTCCCCTTGCTCCCCATCTCCCCATCTCCCCATCTCCCCATCTTCCCCTCTCCCCCTCTCCCCATCTCCCCTCAAATGATAGAATTCCTGCTGGGGCTAGCGATCGGCATTGGGTTTTGGCTTTGGCGACAGGCTTGGCTCTACCGCCAACTGCGAAAAATTTTGGCATCGTTGCAAACGGGTGGGGCGGAAGGGACTTCTTTACCAATAGTTTCTCGCTTGCGCTCTGGGATCGATCGCCACAATCGTTACAGACAAGAATTAGAAAGCAAACTCCAAGGCTGGGAAAACTTACTTCGATCGGCCCCTATCGGCTATCTCTGCGTCGATGAGGAAAACCAATTAGTTTGGTGCAACCACCGATCGCGACAGCTATTGCATATCCAACAGTGGCAGCCAGGAGAATTACGCTTGCTCTTAGAGGTAGTGCGATCTTACGAGTTAGATCGACTGATCGAGCAAACCCGCCGCCAGCAACAGCCTATGCAGCAAGAATGGCTGTTTCACCCGGTTTCTGAGGATGCTTTGGTGTTAAGCGAGTTGAAATCCCTAACTTTGCGAGCGTCTAGCTTTCCTTTGCCGATGGGGGAAGTGGGGGTGTTTTTAGAAAACCTTCAACCCCTAGTCGAAACTTCAAGATCGCGCGATCGCTGGATTTCCGATCTGGCTCACGAACTCAAAACCCCTCTGACCTCAATTCAATTAGTGGCGGAAAATTTACAGCCGCGTTTAGCTCCGCCTGAGAGTCGCTGGGTAGAAAAAATGCTCTCAGAAATCGATCGCCTGATTAACTTGGCTCAAGATTTTTTGGAACTGAGTCACTTACAAGAAGATCCCCACAAACATCTAAATTTAAAACCAGTCGAACTGCAAGGAGCGATCGCTTCTGTTTGGCAAACGCTAGCACCACACGCCCAAGCCAAGCAGTTAAGCTGGCTGTATTCCAGCCCCGATTTCGTGTGGGTGTCAGCCGATATCGCGCGGCTGACGCAAGTTTTTCTGAATTTGTTCGATAACAGTATCAAATATAGTCCAATTGGAGGAACTATCCAAGTAGAAGTCAAGCTGCTTCCCAATGCCGATGCTGCCGAGCGAGTGCAAATCGATATCATAGATTCGGGTAGCGGCTTTGCCGAAGCAGATTTACCTCGCGTATTCGATCGCCTATTTCGGGGAGAGTTATCTAGAGGGCGACAAGATTTTCCAGACTCCCCAACCAGCACGGGTAGCGGTTTAGGACTGGCGATCGTCAGGCAAATTATCCTGGCTCATGGTGGTACTGTGAAGGCGAGAAATCACCCTCAAACTGGGGGTGCGTGGTTGCAAATCAAGTTACCAATTGTCGATCGAGAACCAGACATTTGATATTAAATCCGGTTAGCAAAACCAGGTTTTCCTCGCCCGCCCCCCTGAAGCTCTGCCGAAGGGGGTGAGGGCTAGATCGGGAGTTTAAGAACCGGATTTGATATGAGAGCTTGGCTATTCCCTAAATCTCTTCCAGTGTTCCCGCCGCAAATACCTGTTCTGCGGTCAGGGTTAATTCTGGAAAGGCAGGAGAAATAATTCGATCGCTGCGGCGAAACTGCTGAAGCTGATACTCTCCATCCACGAGTTCGTATACTGAAAGTGTCGGTTGTCTTGGCGAACCAATATAGCGCCTGCTACCCAATCCCAGATAATCGACAATCCAATATTCGCCGATCCCCATTGCTTCGTAGTCAATAAACTTATGCCCGTAGTCATCGCGCCAATTCGTGCTGACGACTTCGATCGCCACCCGCACCGATTCTCCATTGATGATGGTGGATCGCTTTGGCCACAGCGGCTCCGCTTTTAAGGCCTCTCGATTCAATACAATCAGATCGGGGTTATAACCAGATCTCTCGGTATCTATTGGTTTGACGATCGCTTGTCGGGGAATGATGTAGGGTAGCGATCGGCGATCGATCTCAACTCCCAGCTTAACTCCTAGAAAACCCGCGACTTGCTCGTGAGGTCCGGTTGGTTGCATTTCAATAACGATCCCATGCCACAATTCATAGCGACCGCCGCGATCGGGATACCAGTCCAAAAACTCCTCTAAACTTATTAGTTGAGGAACTACTTGCACCATTGCACGTCCGCTCCTATTCGGGCATCAAATGTAGTTTAACACTACGTTCTTTAATGTCTTGTCGATCGTCGAGGTAAACTGCGTTTTATGGCATCTGAGGACAAAGATTTACTGGCAACTAACGATTCTATTCCTTTGACTGAAACAGCCCTTGCTAACCAAAGTCAGTCAGAAATTGAAGAATCTAAGATTAATAGCGAAAATAACCCCAAAACTCCTTTGTTAGTGCGACTTTGGCAAGGATTGGGAGAAAATATTCAGATTGTCGCGATCGCTTTAATTTTGGCCTTGTTAATTCGTTCGTTTGTGGCCGAACCGCGCTTTATTCCGTCAGATTCTATGGTTCCAACTTTGCGGGTTGGCGATCGCTTGGTAGTCGAAAAAATTTCCTATCGGCTGCACTCTCCTACTACTGGCGATATCGTCGTCTTCAATCCCCCCCAACAGTTACATGGTTACGCCCAAGACCAAGCTTTTATCAAACGGGTAATCGGCCTGCCAGGTCAAACCATCAAAATTCAAAACGGCAAAGTTTACTCAAACGGCGTTCCTCTAACAGAAAATTACATCGCCGCCCCGCCAGAGTATCAGTGGGGACCTAATGTAGTTCCCAGCGATCGAGTGTTTGTCATGGGAGATAACCGCAATAACAGCAACGATTCTCACGTCTGGGGATTTTTGCCGCAAACTAATATCATTGGTAGAGCTTGTTTCCGATTCTGGCCGCTCGATCGCATCGGTCGAATTTAACTCCAGTTCAATTAGCGATCGACATTAATTGCGAATTGTGAATTGCGAATTGACAATTGTTGTGGTGATTTTCTGGAAGAGCAGATGGGTAAACTGGATCTCTAAGTTAATCAATTAGCGAACTCAATCATGTCGATGTTCAAAAAGATTTTAGCCAGCGTCGGAATTGGTGCTGCCAAAGTAGATGCCCGTCTGTTCGACGATACTCTGATGCCTGGGGAAGCGATCGCCGGAGAAGTCCACATCATCGGTGGAGACGTGCCGCAGAATGTTGATGACGTTTACCTCTACATCGTGACTGAATACAAACAGGAAGTAGACGATAGCACCGTCACTAGAGAATGCGAATTGGTGAAATATCGCTTAGCAGAAAGATTTAGCTTGCAGCCTAGAGAGACTAAAGTGATGCCTTTTAGCGTCCAATTGCCCTACGAAACACCGCTGACGATCGGACATCAACCAGTTTATTTGCGTACCGGGTTAGATATTTCGAGCGCGATCGATCCCAAAGATAAAGATTACCTGCAAGTTCGCCCGCATCCCTTGATGCAACAGGTACTCAATGCCGTAGAAAGCTTGGGATTTCAACTAAAGGAAGTCGATTGCGAGTACAGCCGCCATCTGGGCAGCAGGTATCCTTTCGTCCAAGAGTTTGAATTTCGCCCGATTGGCAAATATCGCGGGCGGTTAGATGAATTAGAAGTTATCTTCTCTCTCCATGCCGACGGATTGGAAGTTTTCTTAGAAATAGATCGAAAAGCTCGGGGCTTTGGCGGTTTCTTCCAAGAAGCCTTCGATATGAACGATCGCTACGCTCGCCTGTCGGTAACGCCAGCTTACTTGCAGCGCCCTCAAGAATTAGCAGCGGCGATCGATAACACCATCCAAAGCCACCTACATTAGACATCTCTAGAAATTAAGATAGAGGGCAGGCTCCGATGCCTACCCCACAGGAATTGTTGGAGATGTCTATCGATCGTTGAGTAATTCTTGTGGGACTTGCGGTGAGCGTTCGACTGAGCGCTCACGCCGAAGTCTTGCCGAACTGTAGCCCTCTGGGCTGTCCCACAAGAAGGCAGATAGACTCTCCCTATCGGCTCAATTATTAAAAACCTACGCCTGCAAAACTCTCTCCAGCTTACGGCTTGGCTTTTTGCTGTAAAGCCAGATTCCACTTTTTGATTTCGGCTTGAGCTTGAGCTTTGGCAACCGGACCGACTTGAATTTTTTTGGCTAAAGCGATCGCGCGTTTCAAACTTCCAGTACTCCCATACCTTGCCATTCTTTGGGCTTGTCGCAGCACTTTCGCTTCGTGTTTTTCGGCTTTAAGTTGCTTTAGCAGTTTCTCCCGCTGGGACGAGCGCCAGTAGTCGAAGCTCATCTCGTCGTACATGGTATCGGTTTGCTGCCATGCCGATCCCCAGTTTTGTTTTTTTATGGCCTCTTGGAATTTTTGAGTGAGTTCTTGCCCTTGTTGCCATTCCTCCTGCCAGGTTTTGACGGTACCTTGCGCCCGTTTGTAAACCTCGCTGCTCTTCGGAATCCGATTTACCAGCGCTGTTGCTCCTGAAAGATCCCCTCGTTCTACCTTCTGCTTGGCGATCCCCACCAGATCTTGCGACCATTTATCGATCAGTCTTTGCCCCTCTGCGTGTAAGGGGTGTTCTTTTGGCAGGCTTTGGGCGGTTTTAATTCCAGCTAACAGTTGCTCTGGCTTCCCAGACTGGGCCGCTACATCAGCGCAGTATAGTCGATCGCCGTCTGAGGCCATAGATGAGATTTTCTGGCAATCTAAAGCTGGAGGTAATTTGGTGAGTAACAGAAAAGCTCCAAATGCCGAACCGCTTACCAACCCTAGTAATATTAAGCCCGCCAACCACCAATTCCAACCTCGTCGGGGTGGCGATGGTTCTGGCTCGGCTTTAGGCAAAGGATCGGCAGTTTCAACCTCAGATGAAGTCGTTGAGGTATCGGTGTCTGCTGCTGAGTCGGCAATTAACTGGGGTCTCGACAGGTGACGAAATAGGTTAACTGCTGGGAGGAAGAATTGCTGCGCTGGTCTGTTAGTCACGGGTTCGCTTCCTGTTCCTGGTATGCGTATTTAGAACCTAACAATGTAGGCGAAGAAGTTGGGGATGTTGTGTGAGTAGCGCGAGAGGAACCAGAACGTGAAATGAGGTAGCCTCCAAAGCTGCTTTTGAGGCGAGGAAAAGTCTTAGGGGCGTTGGCGCAGCTTTTAGCACTCGGTCAGAAACCTTTACGTGCCAACAGTTATGTTATCGCCCAAATACTATTCCCTGCGGTCAGACTTCAATACTGGCAGTCCCTCCGCAGGACTTACGCCCGTACAAAAGTCAAAAAGCTGTTTTGGTATGCTATGGCAAGTGTAGAGCAATAGATCGGTTTCTCTAACGCTTACCCTTCGCCGATCGCTACCTCTTGGCGATCCGATTTTGACATCTGATAGCCAAAGAAATCGATGCGATAGTCTACAATCTGCACTCCCGTTTGTTGTTCGATTTGGGCGAGCAACTCGGCTGGGAGTTGGATGTGAACGTCTAAAATTCGATCGGTATCGAGACAGTTAACGTGGCTGTGGGAGTCGCTAATATTGCCGTACAAACGCCCGTCAGAGCGTTCGATACATTCGATTACTCCTTGGCTCGATAGCGCCTCTAGATTCTGATAAACAGATGTATGCCCGATATCCTTGCCTTGCTGGTTCAGCCGATCGTAAATTTCCCTAGCTGACAAATGCTCTTGGGCTTCCCATAGCAGATCCAGGATAAAACGGCGCTGGCGGCTGAGCCGCATACCGAGCAGTTTGCAGCGGTTGAGGGCATCTTCTAAAGAGCGCAATGGTTTAACACTGGCCGCTTCGTTTTCCATAATTATTTTTCCTTAGTTAGATCGGTATTTAAGTCTCCTAATGGGCATTTTTAAACTTGGTTTTGACAAAAAAGAATGAATCCGGAAAGATAAAAGATGAAAAAGCCATTAAGATTTTTTTCAGCTTTTGTTCTTCCTTTGATTGAGTATTTCTTACTGATGTTATTTATATCAAAACTAGCTGGTTGAAGTCCACTAAGTTTAGAGCTAACTCAAAGTCATTACTAGTTTAACGCAAATTTCCTCTCATGGCCATGACCGTTACCATCTCCTTACAATCCTTGCTGGTTTTAGATTTATCCCCAGTAGCAGCGGCTTTAGCGCAGCTTGGGGCAGGCGAACTAGCCTCTTCAGGGCAACAGTTGCGCTTTCAGATCGACTACCCTCGCGAACCCGACGATCCTAGAGAATTATCAGAAGTTCCTGAAGTGCGGTTGTGGTTTATTCGTCTCGACAGCCGCTACCCCTGGTTGCCCTGGTTTTTAGATTGGCAGGCTGGCGAACTCGCCCGCTACGCCGCGATGTTAGTGCCGCACCAATTCAGCCGCCAAGAAGGCATCCAGTACAATCCCGAAGCCTTAGAAATTTTTGTGATGGGAAAAATATTTGTCTTGGCAGACTGGATGAAAAGTAATGATATCAAAAGTCTATCGACCTTAAAATCGATGGCTCAGATGTTAGGTTATGAGTTAGACGATACCTTTTTTGAGGCGATCGACGGTAGTAGCTAACCGGATTTAGTATCACTAGGGACAAAACTGTAGTGACTAGCAGGTAGGAGAAAACTATTTTCTATTTGCAGCCGTAGAGTTTCAGATACGGCATTAGCAGCATAAAAACAATGCAACAAAAGTTGGTTGGCATTGTAGTATTGCGTCAAAAGATATTTTTGCCGATCGCTAAACTGCCAGTGATATTCCAGATCTCGATGACGAACGGCTAAAGACCTTAACTGATCGAGCCAGACTTGGCTGTTTGCCTGCCACCAGGTTTCAAAAGCATTGGGGCTGCACTCGGTATCTGGAAGCCTTTGCTTGAGTTCTTCAAGAGCTACTTCTAGTGCGGGCAGCGTGGTAGCCGCACGGACTCGACAGCGCTCTACTATCCGATAAATAACTTTTTGTTTGTGGGCTGAGGGTTTGTCTAATAACAGCAAGCGATCGAGCATTAATAACCAGTTAAGCGTCAAATCGAGGGTTAGCTCGTCGTTAAGCTGACAGATAAAATTAGGGTTTCCAGTTTGCGGTAGTTCGAGCTTAGCTGACGTTAGATCTAAGATATGGATCGAAGCTAACTCCAGGTAGAAAGCACGCACAATAAATGGCTGATAGGAGCCTTCAGCCTTTATCGCTTTTTGATTTACCCAGGTTAAAAGCGATCGGATCGCTGCATCTTCAGCCATCAGCTTCTCGATGCTTTGACACAGCGTTTGCAAGACGATATCGGCGCAGGGTAGCATCTCCACCAACAGTCGCCATACTTGATGCCATTGAGGAGCCAAAACATCCGCGATCGATAAACTAGTACGATCTGAAGAAGTTTGAGACATGAGTTCGTCTGCTAGTCTCCGAGCAGCAAAATACTCATGAAAAATCCGGTGACAGAAAGAAAACTTTCCTTTTGCTCGCTCCACTAACAGGCCGTGTTGGGCTTCGATCGATTTGAGGATTGACTCGCTATCTAGGCGATCGCTAGATTGAGGTTGACGCTCGGGCCGCAAGCTCAGATACACATCGATTTGATACTCTAGCTCTTGCCCGCTAAAAATATACCGATTTTGCTTTAACGTGTTTAGGGCAATCTTGCCCAGCAGTTCGGTTTTTTGACCGAGGGAAAGACCAACATAGGCACTTCCTCGATTAATGTGTCGTCTGGCATCCCAATATTTTAGTAAAACGTTTAAACTTTCTTGATAAAGTTCAAAGTAATTAGTAAAAGAGCAGGTTGAATTTTCAAAATTTAAACATAACAGCGTCAATAGCAAAGGGTTAGATGCTAGCTCCTGAAGTGGCTCGCGAACTTGAATTTCAGAAAAGAGGCTGTTGCCTTTACTTAGAGATTTTGAATAAAACCACTTGTTGATAAATAAATGAATTTGGCGGCGAGAAAAATCTAAAATTTCAACCTCAGTAAATCCTTCAAATGTATAGGTGTTCGCAGCCGTCCTACAGGTCATAATGAAGTTATTTTTATAAAATCGCTCTTGAAATTCTTGAATTTTTTTAAAAATAAAATAACTATTCTCCTCTTCGATTTCATCTAAGCCATCTAGTAGGATAAGAGCGCCACCTCGATCGAGTAATTCTTCAATCACTGTCAATTCTTTGATGCCATTTTCAAACAAGCGTTTTGCAATATATTTAAATAAATCGAATTTATCTGATTTCGTACAATCTTTGAGTCGAACAAAAATTGGAACTTTTTCGCTCTTGATAAAATCGGCAACTCCTTTAATTGCCAAAAACTTGAGAAAAGTTGTCTTGCCCGATCCAGGTTTTCCTAAAATTAGTAGTTTCGAGTATTTCTCAACAATATCTGTTCCTATAACTCTAGATCTAGCTCGGTCTTTGCGATCGAAGTAGTCGGTGTTAAATACGTTTAAAGGTAGAATGCTGGCAAGATCGATTCTCTGTCGCCCTGAAATTTTTTCCGAAACATAGATATCTACATAGATGTCAGTAACCTGAAGCGGATAGGACATATCTAAAATTCGCAATTTTCCGCAATTCTCTTGGATGCTTGGTGCCAATTTATAGCAAATATTTTTAATGAGGCGATCGAAGTTGGAATTGTCAATTAGTTCTACGCCTTCATCTTCGAGCAGAACGGGTTGGACTACAATATCTTCCCATTCCAGGTGAAGACGCTCTCCAATTTGAACGAAATACTGTCGATCGACGGGCTGACCTCGAAAAAACTTGCTAACTGTTTGGCGAGTCATTTGCAGTTCCCTGGCCAATGAAGCTTGGCTCAACGAACAAGCAATTAGGGCTTTTTGAACTTTTGGAAGTCGATCTATAGATACTCTTAAGGAACGTTTTGCTTTGGCGACCATTGCTCTTACTTTATCAGTTCCTTGAGATTGTCATGTTTTTAACTATATAAAAGAAAATTATCTTAAAAATCTATCTGAAGAGGGATGGAGTTTGAGATTAATCTTTTATTTTGCCATCGACGCGCTCTGCACTTCGAGCGAAACATAAGTCGATCTTTCTTATGCCAAAAGCGATCGCAACTCGTACGCATCATCTGTTGTTCTCAGGCCAGATCTTTAACATCGCAGTGGCACGATCTCAATGGATAGCGCCATCATTTTCCAATCGTTTCACTAGCGTCTAAAAAACTAGTTGAGATGAAACGAATTAGGACTAAGTTCTCCAAGTTGTTTTATTAAATTACCGTTGGTTAGTTATTTAGATAAGGAGCGATATTGATGGGATTATCTCGGCGAAAAGCCTTACAAGTGGGTGTCATAGGTGGTGGGGCGATGTTATTGCCGATCGCATTTCAAACCATCGGTCGATCGCAATCTGGCTCCTCTGGTAAATGGCTCAGCCCGCCTATGAAACCGTTTCAGCGCACCTTTCGCACGCCTCCCACCCTTTCTCCAGTGGCGAGTAATAATATCGCTGGTAGCAATGGAGTGCAGAGCTTTACTGGCACTGACTTCTACCAGATCGCTATGGTGCGAGCCAGCACCGAGATTTTGCCTGGGACTCTAACTGAGTTTTGGACCTACAACGGCTCGGTTCCAGGCCCGACGATTCGGCAACGGCAAAATCGGCGATCGATTATCCGATTTATCAATCGACTGGGCAACGATGACAAAGGTATTCCCATTGCTACGTCCGTACACCTGCACGGCATGGCATCTCTGCCCCAATACGACGGTTGGGCCGAGGATCTCTCTCCCCCTGGTTTTTACAAAGACTACATCTATCCCAACGACCTAGCGGCTCCCCTGTGGTATCACGACCACGCGCTCCACGTCACATCTCGGAATACCTACAGGGGTTTGGCTGGGATGTATATCGTCCAAGATAACTTGGAGTTGGAGTTAGACTTACCCAAAGGAGCCTACGATCTCCCTCTGGTTTTGAGCGATAAGATCGTCAGGCGGAATGGCACGCTGTTTTTCGATCCTGAAGAACTTAAAGATTTTTGGGGAGATATCATCTTAGTCAACGGCGTACCGTGGCCCAAGATGCCAGTCGAACGCCGGAAATATCGATTTCGGATTTGTAACACGGGCGGTAGCCGGGCCTACAACTTGCGCTTGAGTAACGGCGCACCCATTACCGTCATTGGGTCAGACCAAGGACTCTTGCCCGCCCCCGTCCAAACTCCCAACCTCATCGTTGGCGTGGCCGAACGCTACGAAATCGTCCTGGACTTCTCTGAGTACAGTGCTGGCACCAGCATTATTCTGCGGAATGGAGAACTGAAGAACCACGAGCAGTACGCTCAAACCAATATAGTGATGCGGTTCGATGTCGCTGGCAGTGCTGTTGTCGATGAACCTCCCTTACCAACTACCCTGCGGCCCCTGACCCGCCTCGATCGATCTGCCGCAGTTCGCAAGCGGGAGTTCGTGTTCGAGCGCCGGAAAGGACTTTGGGCCATCAACGGGCTGACTTGGGACGCTACCCGTTCGGATGCCAACCCCGGTTTGAATGACGTGGAAATTTGGCGCTTCGAGAACGGCGGTGGCGGTTGGAACCATCCCATTCACGTTCACCTCATCGACTTTCAAATCCTTTCTCGCAGCGACGGTCGGATCTTTGACTACGAACGGGGGCGGAAAGATACGGTTTATCTAGGGGAAGGACAAGAGATCGAAGTTATTGCTCGCTTTGGTCCCCACAGGGGCAAATACATGATGCACTGTCATAACGTCATCCATGAAGACCACGACATGATGACTAACTTTGAGGTCGGCCGGGGAGGCCCCGATCCGGTGACGACTGCTCCGCCTCAACCGTTGCCCGCTCCGCCTTTAGTTCCCATTTAGCGGGCGGGGCAGGCGAGACACCTTTGGTGTCAAGTTAACGGTCAAAGTCTTCATCCGTCAGGGGTTGAAAACCCCTGCCTCATAGCGAAAGTCCTCTAAAGAGGACTCAACTGCGGTCAAGGCGAGTCCATTTCAATGGACTTGTGCTTAAGCTGTGGGGTTTTGAACCCCTGGCGGTTGGCGCGGAAGATCGAGGCCCAGCAATGGCTCTAGCTCTAAGTTGACACCAATGGCAAGACACCTACCCCACAAGAACTACCCAATTATTTGTTGGCATTCATGAAAAAGTTATTCACTTCTAGGCTTCTAGCTTTAGGACTAGTGGCGATCGTCTGTCTGACTAGTGCGATCGCTCTATCCCCAGTCTGTCTAGCCGATCGAGGGAGTTCGGCATCTCCTGCCCTGCCAGCAAATCGAGAACCTTCAATTCAGGAGTTGTTAGAACAGAGTATTCGCCAGCACCACGAAAGGCACAAAAACTTAGCGCCCTTAATGATGCCCCACAAACCGCAACCCGTCGTGTTCCCAGCCCGGCGAGTTAAAGCTGAAAAGCCTTTTAACGACGGTTTAACGGCTATGTACCGTCAGAACTACAAACAGGCAGCACGCAACTTGGGTAGAGCAGTCCGCATCGATCCGAGCTACGAAAAAGCCTGGATGTTTCAGGGCGATGCCTATATGGAACTGGGCAACTATCAACAGGCGATCGCCAGTTATGACAAAGCGATCGAGCGCCACAAAACTTTCTCTCGACTCTATACCAGCCGGGGGAAAGCCTATGCAGCGGCTGGGAAATATCAAGAAGCGATCGCCGACTACGATCGGGCGCTGGAAGTTTATCCCGAAGACCCTACCCCTTACTACTACCGGGGCCGAGCCTCTTACCAACTGGGCGATTACGACGGGGCCGATCGAGATTGGCAAGGGGCGATCGATCGCTTTTGGAAGTTCTATCAAGCCTATCAAGCAAGAGCGGATATGCGTTTGAAACGGGGCGATCTAGCTGGGGCGCTGGCAGACTACCAAGCTGGGATCGATTATGCTAAGGGCGATCGCAATTCAGCAGTCGCTTCCTATTTTCAAGGCCAGATTGCCCAAATTCAGCAGCAGACAAATTTCTTAGCCCAGGCTTCATCTTCTCAGACAGCCATCTCTAGCCATCCCGTCCAAGCTGGAGCGATCTTATCTAAGCTCGGCAACTACTCGCAGGTGCTTGAAGGCTTATGGAAGCGGGTACTTCAGATTCCGGCAGGTTAGCTCCGCATTGGCTGCCCTCACCACCTCAATCCCCCTCTCCCACCTCAAAGAAGCCCTCTCCTACGAGGAGAGGGAAAAGGAAGTTTCTTTTGGTTGAGAGGGGAAAGGAAGTTTATTTTTACTGGCGAGGGGGAAGCAAGACCAAGGTGAAAGATGTCTAACCTTGCAATCGATCGATCAAATGTTCCCCAACGCGCAGGGCATTAGCGATCGCAGTCAAACCAGGACTAACGCTGGCACTGGACGGGAAAAAACTGGTATCGACGACGTACAAATTATCAACTTCGTGGGCGCGACAGTTCAAGTCCAAAACTGAGGTCGCCGGATCTGTTCCAAATCGACAAGTGCCGCACTGATGGGCTACCACTTGCAGGGGCATATCGCTACGGGGGTGTACCCCGCGATTAAATATAGCGGGAAGTTCTACTTCTACTTCCTTGAGGATATCGATCCAGCGGTAGACTAAGCGATCGTGTGCTTCAAAGTTATTGGCAGTGTAGTCAACCCGCAGCTTATCGCCCACATACCGCACGCGGTTATTGGGATCGGGTAAGTCTTCGGTTTGCAGCCACCAGCCGATCGATCGCGTCGCTAACTGTCGCAAGCCAAAATCGGGCAAAAACTTGGTAAAAGCCGATAAAATTGGCGGTGCTTCGGAAAACAAAACGTCTCGCAAGATCCCGCCAGCGTTCTGGACGTGGCCCATCGGGTAAGCAAAGTCTTTATCTCCCCAATAAAAATCGTTGAGGCCAACCGTTCTGGGAAATAACCCAGAGTTAGGCGAGGCGCTCAACTGCACCACCACCGATAATTGCTGCCTCATTAAATTTCGTCCCACCAAGCCAGAGCGATTAGCAAGGCCATCGGGATGCTTTTCATTGGCAGAACGCAACAGCAAGGCGGCAGAATTAATCGCACCGCAGGCCACAACCACGATATGACTTAAAAACAAGAAAAACTGGTCGCCGATCTGGGCTTGAACCCCTTTAATTTCAGAGCCAGAGGCGTTTGTATGCAACCAACAAGCCTTAGCGGAGGTCTTGAGCGTGACATTATTTGATTTTAAAGCTGGCGTAACACCAGTATCTTCTGAATCGGTTCGACCTCGATCGCCTAAACCGAGGGGCAAATAGGCAGGATGCAATCCTTTCGCGGCCAGCGCGGCGCAAATGCCTTGAATGGGAAACTCTTCATGGCCGATTTCTGGAAAGGGATAGTCTTTACTGTGCGTCGGTTCTGTCGGATCGTCCCCCAGTCGGCCATGGACTTGATAAAGCTGCTCGGCTGCGGTGTAGTAAGGTTCAAAATTGGCATATTTCAGTTCCCATGCCGGAGAAATCCCCTTCTGGTGTCGGACTTCCTCAAAATCCCCTTCCCGCATTCGCATCAAAACGCCGTACCAGCTTTTGGTATTCCCTCCAACCGAGTAACAGGTCTGCGGGTAAAACGGTTCTCCCGCACTGTCAGACCAAGATTCGGGAGCGCGATATTGCCCTTGCTTGAACACCTCAGTATCCAACAATTCCGAGCTTTCTTTCAGCAAAAAATCGCCCTGCTCCAAGATCAGAATTTTTTTACCAGTTGGCGCTAGCTTACGGGCCAACGTACCGCCCCCAGCCCCCGTACCGATAATAATTACGTCATAAAATTCATCGTCAATAATCATAAAACCTCTGCCATCAGTCGATAACTCATCAAAAATATCTGCTCCTTCGGCTTTGCTCAGGACAAGGTTTATCTGCGTTCATCTGTATTCATCTGCGTTCTAAATCTAAAATTTGGATGTTCGCCGGAGGTCTATAAAAAATCCAGTTTTCCCCATGACAACTCACTGCCAAAGGTAAAGCAAGCCAAACAGAATAATCCAAATAACATCGACAAAATGCCAAAACAGCGATGTCGCTTCCACCCCAAAGTAGCCATTATCGTAGTTACCTGGAAAGAGCGATCGCCCTAACATCACTGCTTGCAAGACGATTCCACTAAAGACGTGCAATCCATGAAATCCGGTGAGCAAATAGAACAGGCCGCCGAACAAACCAGATTGATAGGTAAAGGGCAAACTGCTCCATTCCACCGCCTGACCGTAGAGGAAATATCCCCCCATAGCCATCGTGGCGATTAAAAACAGCCGGAACCCCCACAACTTTTTGTCGTGCAAAAAGCGTTCGGCGATGTAGATAACAAAACTACTAGAAACCAGTACGACCGTGTTAATCGCTGGATCGCGAATTTCTAACCCCGTAACTCCCGGTGGATACCAGTTGGGAGTCTGAGTTTTATAGATAATATAACCCGTAAAAAAACTCAGAAAAATTACGCTTTCAGAAAGAAGAAATACGATAAAGCCGAATTTACTATTCCCTGCGGCTTCGCGTTCTTGGGTATGCCGGACTTTGGCTTCAATGTCTTGGGCGATCGCTTGTTCTGTCGTCATGATTGGGAAGTTTGAATAAAAACCACAGATGAACACAGATAAACACAGATGTAGTTGATGGGCGATCGAGTTTCACCAGAAGTCTATTTATTCTGGTTCGGGACTTAATGTTTTCTGCTCGATGAGAAACCCAGAATCTGCGATCGTCTTTGGATTGGGGTTTGAAGCTACTAGGGGTCGATCTTGGCCGTAGCCGTAGGGAGGCGAAATGACCACGGGAATTTCTTCAAAGTTTTCGACAGATGGTGGTGAGGTCGTCAGCCACTCTAACCCATAGGCCCGCCAAGGGTTGTCGCCTGCCTTCTCTCCTAAAATCCAAGAGCTAACCATGTTGAGAATAAACGGCACGGTCGATACTCCCAGCAAGAAACCGCCTAGACTGGCAATCACATTCCAGTAGGCAAACTCTAAATCGTAGGAAGCGACGCGGCGCGGCATTCCCATCAGTCCGAGGGGATGCATCGGCAAAAAGGTTAACTGAGTGCCGATATAAGCCAGGGCAAAGTGCAATTGTCCTAAACCTTCGTAGTACCTCCGCCCGGTTATTTTCGGGAACCAGTGATAAATCGCGGCAAAGATGGCCATTGCTATTGCCCCGTACAACACGTAATGAAAATGACCGACGACAAAATAGGTATTGTGGACGTGCAAGTCGATCGGTACAGATCCTAGAAAGATCCCCGTGATACCTGCAAACAACCAGTTGCTAATTCCCCCTAGAGCAAACAGCATCGGGGTGGTGAAGCGGATTTTGCCGCCCCAGACCGTAGCCACCCAGCCAAAGACCTTAATTCCAGAAGGAACGGCGACTAACATCGTCGTCACCATAAAAAACATTCGCATCCAGGGTGGGGTGGCGCTGGCATACATATGATGTACCCAAACCGCGCCGCTGATGATGGTAATTAAAATCGACGATGCTGCTATTACGCGGTAGCCAAATAAAGGCTTGCGGGCGTGAACGGGCAACACTTCCGAAAACGTACCAAAGGCTGGCAGTACCATCACATATACGGCGGGATGGGAATAGAACCAGAAAAAATGCTGGTACAAAATCGGATTGCCACCGCGATCGGGGGCGAAGAAACTAGTACCGATGGTTAAATCTAGTAGGAGCATAATCGCCCCTCCCGTCAGAGCAGGCAGACCGTAAAGCTGAATTAATTGCGCTGCCAGCACCGCCCACACAAACGCTGGGGTTCTAAACCAGGTCATCCCTGGCGATCGCATTCTAAAAATCGTAGTGACAAAATTCACTGCCCCCATAATTGAGGACACGCCCGAAATCGCCACCGCTAAAATCCATAGCACCTGCCCGTTAATCAAATTTCCGGTCGGATTTTGCAAGCTTACGGGTGGATAGGCCCACCAACCCGATTGGGAAGGCCCCCCTGGCACTAGGAAACTGGCCATCAGCAGCACCCCGGCAACTGGAATCATCCAAAAGGAGACGGCGTTGAGTCGGGGAAAGGCCATATCTCGCGCTCCAATCATCAGGGGGACGAGATAATTTCCCAGCCCCACTAATACCGGAAAAGTCCACAAAAACAGCATGATCGTGCCGTGCATCGTGAACAGCGCGTTATAAGCAGTGCGATCGATCAGATCGGCATCGGGGGTAATCAGTTCGCCCCGGATGACCATAGCGAAGGCTCCGCCGACTAGAAAAAAGAAAAACGAGGTGACAATGTATTGAATGCCAATAACTTTATGATCGGTACTGAAAGTGAAAAACCGCTTCCAGTTATCTGGGGCACCCGGATACGGCTGAGCGCGGACGGCTTCTGGGACTTTTAGAGAGATATCGGTCATTCGATTTTGGATTTTGGATTTTGGATTTTGGATTGGCTTCGCTTACCTATTACTTATTACTTACCTGCTTCGAGGCATAGTTCGTCACCGGGGGCGGAGCGGGCGGAATCGTAGCCCAACCTTTAATGGCGGTATTTTCCTTGGCTCTGCCGCCTTGGGCTTGACCGCGGGCGTATTCGCTAGCTGCCTGATTGAAAGCTGGAGTTGGCGTTTGGGCAGCCGCAGCGGCTAACCACTGCCGATATTCCTCCACGGGTTGCACTACTGCATCTGTCTGATTGGCGGCAAAGTAAGTGCCGCTGTACATCGAGTCTCGCAGGCGGTAAGTCCCCGTCTTTATCGGTGTCACTTCAAAATCGATGTCCTGATTTGGCACCACATATTGCTCCACTCGAAACGCAGGAATGTAAAACCCATGCAATACGTCTTCTGAGTGCAACGTAAATCTCGCTCGCCGATTTACTGGCAGATGTAGCTCGGTGCTGGTAACGTTCTGCTCTGGATAACGAAAGATCCAAGCCCACTGTCTGGCGGTGACATCAATATGCTCGACGGGTGCAGTTTCTAGGGCGTTCTGAATTTGCAGTTGGGGCGTATCATCCAATGGCAGGGCATAGGCGGTTTCCATGAGTTGGGGCAGATGAAGATGTACCAGATCCATTGGGCCGCGAATCGCCATTTTGTTATAGGTGCGGTAGCTGGCGAGCGCCAAACTGATAACCAGCACTAGGGGTACGGCCGTCCAGATAACTTCAAGCCAGGTATTACCCTCGATCGCGGGCCCGTCACTGAGATCGTATTTAGCCGCTCGATGAAAAATCAGCGAGTAAAAGAACGGTCCTATTACCCCTAAGTAGATGAAGGTGCCCAAGCCAGTAAAGAGGGCGAACAAATCGTCGATAAGCTTCGATTCTGCTGAGGCTTCGGGGGGAAACCAAGAATAAGATTGCTTCGCCATCCACAAGCTGGCGATCGCTGCTAGGATTCCATAAACTGTAAGCGTAATAATGGCACGGAGTTTCATACGCTGTTCTTACATTTAAAACCTATAAATTCATTCGTTGACGCTCGGCGAGTAACATTTTGTCGGTTATCGGTGTGGCAGGGCGGGTTCGATTGAAGATTGATGGTTGTGCTGTAGAGACGTAGCATGCTACGTCTCTACATTTTGGGCAAAACCCGATTTGGATCTTCGCCCAGATGCAACAGTTGGTCGGCGGTGACGTGAATGCCAAACTCGCCGCCCAAATGCGCCCCCAGCGTGCCTTGTAAGAACATCAACACGAAGATTCCCAAACCTGCTAGCAGATAGCTCCACTGCACCTGACGCGCCCTATCCTTACGCCAACGAAAGCGTTGAAAGCCACGCCAAACGGTCATGGCTACAATTAGCGCCAAAATCGCCACGCCCCCGACTCCGTGCCACACCATGGTTGTTAACGCTTGCAATCCCCAAGCACTTTTCACATCGGCTAAAGGTACTGCCAATAAAATTTCAAAGAAACCCGCAGCTACAGTAAAAAACGTGATGACTGCTGCACCTACTAAGTTGTACCAGCCAACATCGAACAAACCAGAGCGAGTTGCTGGAATTTCTAACCATTTAAATACTGGTTTTTCCAGCGGAAAGAGGGCAGCAACGAGATCGAAAGCGATCGCGGCAATAAACAATCCAATCGTCAGATGCACCAAAGCCGGATGAATCGGGATCGGGTAGGGCAACCCATTCGCGCCGAGATTGCCGAACTGTTCGAGCAAATCTGGATTCATGTCAACCCTCCTCGGCGAATTGCCTCCACTACTGGAACGCTGTGCAAGCCGTACACCCAAACCAGTAACGTCCCCAAATAGGATTGAAAAACCACAACCACCGCTAGCACGACGCTAAGTACAAAGTAGGGAATTGGTAATTTGAACCGATCTTGCAAGCGAATGATATAGCGCCATCCCGTCACGCCCGATAGCAACGCCGCTAGCGACCAGCCAATAAGGGTATGAAGGTTCAGCGTATCCGCCACTGCGTCGTAGGGTTCCGCTAGCCCCGCTTCAATTTGTCCGAAGATGACGGCGATAAAAGTAGAAACGGTGGCAAACGCCAGGTTCCACCAGCTAACCTCATACAAACGCTCATTTTTGGTAAAGTATCCGATCGCATCGCAAACAACCGCAAACAGTACCATCGCGATCGCAAAATGAATGACGATCGGATGAATAGTGTCTGGATAAGGT
The DNA here is from genome assembly GCA_019359615.1 of Cyanosarcina radialis HA8281-LM2. GTDB lineage: Bacteria > Cyanobacteriota > Cyanobacteriia > Cyanobacteriales > CCAP-1448 > Cyanosarcina > Cyanosarcina radialis. The sequence continues at coordinate 82,685 of JAHHHA010000003.1, read as the reverse complement.
AAATTGTGTTCGTTGAGCGGTGGCAGGTATTTAAACACGAGTTAAGAAGTTAACAGGGCATACAATAGCCAGCGATCGCACTCTCCTACTGATGCCCTAAAAAACGGAGACAGCAGGGTATTAGGCGATCGACAACTGAATTATTCAGCGCCTTAACAGTCTGGGATAACAGTTAGTTAAACGTTACCTTTACTTTTCTTTATAAAGCTCTATCTAAAGAGAGATTGACACTTCTCGTTCTAAAAGTATAGAAATTCTTGGTTAGACTACATTGGTGGTCTATTGCCATCTGTACGATCGCGCAGCAATTGCCATTCAGCTTCAGATAAAGGATTGGTAACTAATTGCACCTCGAAACAGCTAGCAGCGGCTTGGGCTAGAGTATCGACTATAGTATCGATCGCTATATCTATGCGGGGAACTGGCAAACTAGCCTCACCAAATACTCGCTCCAACAAGTTAACATCTGGTGTCAATCGCATCGAACCGTGTTGCAAAATCCCGTCGCCCCGCCGCAGTTGGGCGCTACCAATAAACTTAGTTCCATCTGCCAAAACTAAGTCGGCACCAGTGGCAGTACCAAAACAATTCGGCTGGTCTATGTAACCTCGTCCTGCCGTACCGTAGTGCAATTCTAAACCCAAGCGCCGCCACCCCTGAAGCAAAAATTCGCAGATAGTTTCGTAAACTTGCAAGCGAGAACCCTTCAGCCCAGAAGTGACGACAGCGTAAGTCAGATCTCCTTGATGCAAAACTGCCCGACCTCCAGTCGGACGGCGAACTAGTTCTACTGGCATTCCTTGCCAAGTTAGATCCTGCCAAAATTCTGGGTAACGATGCTGATGATAGCCGAGGGAAATTGCTGGGGGCGACCAAGTATAAAACCGCAAAGTCGGAGGATGCAGCCCTTGAAGGTGCCGCTCGATCAGCCACAGATCGATCGCCATTTGCATCTGGCCCGGAGCCTCAATTAACGGAATCAAACGCCAAACGTCGCTCAAGCCGCCCCAAATTCCGCCTGCAAAGCTTCGTCGTTATTATCGGCGATCGTCGCCACAATCGTAATCGCGCGAGAAATTTCTCCTGGCGAGAGTTCTGCCAAGGTGCGGCTAGACACCACAGCTATTTGATTATTGACGATGCAAAAACGAGCTTCAAAAGTTTCCGTCCAGTTCATCTCTAGGAGTTTGCGCGTCAACTGCGCTTCGTTTTTAGCTGGTAGTTGCAGCACGAAAGACCAAACAGTTAGAGTATCATCTTCAGTTTCACCCGTCAGTTGAACGAACACCTCGACGCTGCCGTAAGTAAACTTCCAAACGTAGCCGTTACCGCTTTTCCCCACCATCACCTTTTGGTCGCGATCCATGCTGGCGATTACAGTTTCAATTATTTGAACGTGGTTCAGGGGGGCTGTTCCTTCCAAGGCTAGCTCATCGCTGGTTGATAGATCGGCTTGGTATGCTGCGGTCATAGATTTGTATTGCTTTAAGCTCGGTTTGGATTTGTTTCCACCCTAATTTATCGCCTAGAGTGACTCTTGGGAAGACACTGGAGGTTGAAATGGGAAGTTTTTTTAGCTTTTATCTTGCTAAATTGTCTTATTTGTTGGCATAGCAACAGTTTCTCGATCTCGGTTAGTTTAAATTCAGACAACAACTAACTCACTGAATCTGGAAAGACGCGAGATCTCGCGTCTCTACAATTCCTGCCTCCTGCCTCACCAAGGGACTTTCAATCCTATTTCCCCTTCCCCCTTCCCTTTGATATGACCAAAGACGACCCTCAACCTTTAAACTGGAGAGTGAGAGCCAAGCTTCAAAATAACCATATGATACACAAGCATTCCCAGTTCGATAGTAGTCAGATCATGTACCGAGCCGAGGAGCTAGTTAGTGCTGCCTCCAATCGCTATCGGATTACGGTTCAAGTGGCAAATCGCGCTAAACGCAGGCGCTATGAGGATCTTGATAGCGTTGAAGACCCCACGATCAAACCGATTATGCGAGCGATCGTCGAGATGGCAGATGAATTAACCCAACCCGAAATCATCGGTGATTGAAGAAGCAATTGCCAATTGGCAATTGATGAGGGCAAATCGATCTAGAGTCTAAGGCAATGAATTTCAGTCGGATATTCCAGCTTTTCCCCACGATCGGCTTCTATAATAGGCTGAGGCGATCGCTAAAGTTAACAATTGCCGCCTCAGTAGGTCTTTGCTTAGTAGTGTTGGCAGCTAGCTACCAACAAGGAGGGCTGAATTTACCGCCTGCTAGCGCCCAGACCCCACAGCCTCAACAAATAGGGCAGCAAGTTTATCAAGCACTGCCAGATTTTCCCTTAGAGAATCAGTACGTTAATAAAGAAACTGGCAAAGTCGCGACTAGCAATACCCTAGCCAGCCGTTTGATTAGGTATCACCTATATGTCAAAGGTCGCCTGCCGACTTTTCGTCTAGATTGGAAGCTGACCCTAGCCGATTACTTGGGAGCTAACGAGTATATAGTAGAAGGAATTTATCCAGGATACGACGTTTTGCAAACCAACCCGGCAAGTGGCGATCGCGCTGCCATCAAACGTTTGAATCGAAATCAACGAGATGCCCTAATTAACGTGTTGGTAAAACTATTCAATCCTAATTACCAAGACGCGCCCACCTCAACTTCACCCGCACCATCAACTCCACCTGCCTCTCCTACTCCTAAGCCCCAATCTAGACCTAGACTCCCTCAACCAGGAGATGCAGACCTATTGAAGCCTTAGAAGCAAAATAATTGACAGAGATAAACGAGCGATCGCTTTCTCGTATAAAAGAAATGCGATCGCTCCGAATAAATTCTCCTGTGCGGAAGTCAAAAGTCAAACAGATAAGGCTGCCGTTAATCGTCCTGGGGTCAGGTGTATGCTCTGCTGACGGCGGCGGTGTCTACGTATTCATAAAAATGGGTGACTTTGCCATCTTTGAGAGTCCAAACGTGCGCCCAAGGTGAGGTGGAAACTTTGCCCGTAGATCTGACGCGGTGAGAGAAACGACCCAAAACCACTACTTTGTCGTCTTGGGCGATAAAGTCCTCCGGCTCGAATTCGATGACATCTTGCGCTTGGGCAACCGTGCTGAAGAATTGTTCGACTCGTTCCCGTCCGTGCCACGTTCCGGCAAACGGTACGTTTTCCATTTCGGGCAGTTGCCACCGCACATCTTCTGCCAGAGAATTCAAAAGCGATCGAACATCACCTGCTCCGACACTTTGATACGCCTGTTGCACCAATTGCTGGTTTGCTGGTTCGTTCATGACTTTCCTCCTTTCATACCAAATCCGGTTGCCAAAACCTACTTTCCCTCAAAGGAGCCTCCGGCTCCCCTCTCCCTTGGGCTACCGTGTATACACATCTGTGGGAAAACTTGGAGGCCCTGCATTAGATCCCCCCTAGCCCCCCTTAAAAAGGGGGGGAGTTGCGGCGAGGTTCCCTCGCTGTGCAGCTGGCACCAAGCAGGGGGAAGTTATCAAAGTCCCCCTTTTTAAGGGGGATTTAGGGGGATCTTAGTGTGAAACGGCAAATCGATAACTTATGTATACACGGTAGCTCCCTTGGGAGAGGGGTTGGGGGTGAGGGCTGGATTGCTTACAGGTGTATGTTTTTAAAAATTGGCTCTGTGAGCGATGAGTAGACGACGAAAACCATGGCTTTTCTTCCCCTGCTCCCCCTGCATCCCCTGCTCCAGAACTACCCCAAATCTCAAAAACATACCCTTGAAAGGGGCTGGATTGGGGGGTATGAGAAGCGGATTTGGTATCACATGACGCTGGAAGGAATCGGCAGGGCTACCAAACGCTGGAGCTTCGCGGACCTAGCCTTCAACGAAACTGCATGGATTACCTGGTTTGGGCTGATATGCTTCTTCGCCCTACCCAGATGAAGGCAACGGCAAACAGCAAATGAACGATGCGATCGCCTTTGTCAACTTCCACGAATAGCCGATCTTCCGACAGAGCGAGCTAGAGTTAGTTGCCCGCTCTTAGCAGCTTGCCAAGAGCTTCGATCGACTGCCGCCAGCCGCTTTCCATTCCACTGGCGACCATGCCGTCTCGGTCTTCTTGGCTCATGGCAGTGCTATGGGTATGAATCTCAGTCGTATGTGCGTCAACGGCCACAAATTCGGCTTTTTCCAACATGACGTGTCCGCGTTCTGGCATCCCCAAGAATTCAAACGTCTGCACGATGCGTTTATTTGGGGCTACTTCGTGAAAACAGCCAATAAATTCATACTCATTCCCATCTTCTGACTGCTCTGCAATATGCCAACTCCCGCCGTCTTGGCAATCAAAGCGATATACTTTCATCGGATTGCCGCGACACCACCATTTGGCAAAGAGTTCTTCTTTGGTATATGCCTCGAATACTTTTTCTAAAGCAGCATCGATCGTGACGATACCCAAGATATTTTGTGAGTTTTCTGGGACTGTGACTTTTAGCTGTGCCATACAGTTATCCTCCTCCGGTTCTATTTTCTGCCAATAACTTTTCCAAGGCATCGAAGCGGGCACCCCATAGTTGTTCGTACTCGCTCAGATGCGCTGCGGCTACTTCGATCGTCTTTGGTTCGACATGAATGACTTTCTCCTTGCCACTTCGCCGCTTGGTAATCAGTCCTGCTTTCTCCAGCACGCTGACGTGCTTCGCCACTGCTGCCAAAGACATGGCATAAAATTCTGCTAATTCGCTGATGGTGTGTTTTCCTCTCGATACGCGCTTGAGGATGTCTCTCCGGGTCGCATCGGCGAGCGCACCAAAAATCAGATCGAGAGCAAAATTTGATTCAACCATATGGTTGAATGATAACTAAGATAAATACATATGTCAAGTCCCCGTTGAAGGTTGAATCTAACTAGAGGGCTGCTGAAATAGCGTAGCCGCAGGGAGGAGTTTACAGTCGGATTTGAGATAAATGACTGCGAGGATTGTAGCTGCGTTGGGTGCGGATTTTTTCGTAAAGTTCTCGCTCGGTGGGATCGATTTCTTTAGGAGTCGCGATCAAAATTTTGACTAACTGATCGCTTCTACCGCCTTTAGTCAGAGGCCAGCCTTTGCCACGCAACCGCAAAGATTGACCCGATCTTACCCCCGCTGGCACGTTGACGGTAACTGTACCATCTGGAGTTGGCACTTCTACTTGCGCCCCTAATACAGCTTCGTCTGGGGTTACTGGCACTTCGCACACCAGGTTGTCGCCCTCAAATTGGAAGAAAGAGTGAGGCTGAAGGTCGATCTTCAAATACAGATCGCCCCGCTGATTGTAAGCACCCACATTCCCCTTGCCGCGCACCCGCACCCGACTGCCATGCTTAGCACCAGCCGGAATCCGGACTTCAATGACTTCATTGCCCAAATTCAGGCGCTTTTGCACCCCGTGGAAAGCCTCGGAAAAAGTCAGGGCTAAAGTGGCCTCGCGATCGATGTTGCTAGCGGTGCGGTTGTCAAACCCAGAAAACCCTCCAAAGTCATCGAATCCGGTGGTTCCACCCGTCGAAGTTCGATAGTTGTAGGTGCGACGGCTACCAGTACCAGCCCCAGGGGTATTAAACCGACCTAGTAGCTCGTTGATAAATTCGTCAAAGTTAGCATACTGACTGAAATCAAAGCCGCCAACATCCGTACCGACTCCACTACTAGCTCCTGAAGGCCAGCCTTGTCCGGCTTGCCGCCAATATTGACCGAACTGGTCGTATTTCTGGCGTTTTTCTTTATCTGATAAGACTTCGTAGGCTTCGTTGACTTCCTTAAACTTGCTTTCTGCCTGTTTGTCGCCAGGGTTCATATCGGGGTGGTACTTCCGAGCCAACCGCCGATAACTTTTTTTGATCTCATCAGCACTAGCAGTTTTATTGACTCCCAAAATGGAGTAATAGTCTTTGAAGTCTGACACAGCCATTTGTTTAGCTTACTCTCGTCTACAAATTTCGTTATAAGAGGATAGGGAAAAGAGCTTGGGATGAAAATAATTATTTGCTCGCCAATAATTTAAAACTATTTTGCTCCTATCTCAATCTTTAACAAATTTATAGCGAAATGGGTAAATTGAGGCGATCGCGATATCCGTACCTCCGGTATGGCAGCGAATCAAACAATCGAGTCCATCGGCAATACTAGGGGGAAAAAGCACCAGTTGGCGGTACATTTGCCAAATGATTTCTTCTGGAACTTGCCTAGAGCGCTCTCGGTTGCTCTCCAGACATCGATCGACGGGCAGGTCTAACCAGATACCAGTAATCCGATCGCAACCGCAATTGCGACCTAAAGCGATCGCTTCCCGTCGGTGCTGCTGATGGGCATTAGTGGCATCATAAATGACTTCTGGCACTGCCGAACTGACAGCCGCTTGCAACTGCTGCTGTATTCGCTCCCGCACTAACGGCCAAGATCCTTGGATGCTTTCATCTCCAAATAGTCGATCGCGAATTGCATCGGTCGAGATGGGCTGGCGTTGTGGATCTTCAACTACCATCTGTTGGGCTAGAGACGATTTGCCGCTACCAGGTAATCCAATCAGCAGAATCATTCGAGTCACGAGGAGAGAGATGAAGATAGCAGATCGGGCATTGTTCTCAAAGTAGATCCCAGATGTAGCGTGAAGTAAGAACACTGTTCGCACAATATTCTTAAGGTTGATAAGTGCGATCGAGGCTCTACCATCAACCAAGGTGCTGTATGCGACATCAGTTGAGCCAAGGCTGAACCTGGAGCGATCGCTTCTAATTTTGCTAATCGAACTTCGTTACTCAAGTAAGGAAACGCAATGATATCGGGAATGGCTTGCGGCAAAGAGCGATCGCGGTAAATTGTCTGCAAGTTAATTAACTGTCGCCGACCGATAAATTCTCCCAAGTAAGGTTCTAGATGGGGGTAAGTCTTTATGAGGATCGGATCGAGCAAACTGCTACCCCACCAGCTATGCGCTACTACTCGTTCGTCCTGAACCTCCAAGATTAAACCGTCATCGCTGAGATATTTCCATCCAGCTTCGATCGCTCCTACGGTGAGGGTGGATTTGCCCGCACCACTTTGACCAGCAAATAGCCAGACGCGATCGCTAGGATCGATTAAAGCCGCTGCGTGCAAGGGAGTGTAACCCAAATAGCTCAAATAGAAACTGACGCTGTAGCGGATGAAATTATGCCAGAGGCGATGAGTGTCGAGGGGCTGTTGAGGTGTATCTACCGCCCAGATTTGCAATTGATGTTTATCTGGCCAGATTTGGGCTTGATGTCCGGCGTGGGGTTCTTGCAGGTAAATCGCTCCCGATTTGAGGCGGAAATATTGGAGAAACTCAAAGGAAGTAGCAAAATCGATCGCATCGGGTTCGAGAGCAGGCGATGGCTCCACTAGGTGAATTTGCCACTTCAAGGGAAGTTCTAGGCGTTGCAAGAGAGAGATAATTCCAGCTTCATCTGTTTGCATCATGTCGGATAAAACGCGATCGCCCTAACAGAAAACTTTCATGCTCTTTGCTCTTGCCACTCGATTAATTTTTCTGTTTGTAGCAGAGTCATAAACTGTTCGACATCGACGGGAATCTCTGTCGATTTATCTGGATATAGCTGCTTTAATTCCTCCACTATTTGAGGACCATCGTAACCCTCTTGCAGCAGAGTACAAATGTTGAGAGCCATTTCATTAAGAATATAGCGATCGTTGGTAGCTGTATCCAGCAACACTGCTTCATCCACTACAGGGGCAATCAAAACATGGGAACTCAAACGCCAAGACACCAGCCACCTCCTCAATTTGGGATGCTATTTACTGATAAAAACTGTAGGGGCGTATAGCCTGCGGCATGGCTTCGCTAAGGCGAAGCCTGTGCCTTGCACTTAGTATTGGGGCGATAACTCAACGCTTTTCATCATTATCGTCGATCTCCCAATGCTTCGCCCGCACGCGCTGCGCTTTGACACAGCCTGTTGCGGAGCAACGGCTCGCTCCTGGGGAATTGGGAAAGGCGATCGCTCTTTCGGTGGGGTTGGGCGTTGGCGCAGCCTGTGCTTGGCACTTAGCATTGGGATTGAAATGCGATCGTTGATGCGGCTGACCATTACCCTTCATCTCCCCTGTTTACCCTTTACCCCGTACCCTTTCCCCTCTCCCCTACGGAGCCACACCCTCAATGGTCTGAATCTGTCGGATACGGTGGCTGAATCGACGATCGGGGACATATACCGTCGTCCCACTGGGGTTGACTGCTATGCCATATGGGTTAGCGAACTGCGCCGTTGCCGCTGGTCCATCTTGGAAACCCAAATTGCTATCCCCTGCCAGAGTAGTGACCTCACTAGTTGCCAGATTTATTGCCCGAATCCGGAAGTTGCCAAAATCGGCGACATACACCGTCGTCCCACTGGGGTTGACCGCTAAGTCAATTGGGTAACGGAACCGCGCCGTCGCCGCCAGCCCGTCTTGGAAACCCAAATTGCCATCCCCTGCCAGAGTAGTGACCTGACTAGTTTGCAGATTTATCGCCCGGATGCGTTGGTTGCCAAAATCGGCGACATATACCGTCGTCCCGCTGGGGTCGATCGCTACGCCAGTTGGGAGACCGAACCACGCCGTCGCCGCCGGTCCATCTCGGAAACCCAAATTGCCCTCTCCTGCCAGAGTAGTGACCTCACTAGTTTGCAGATTTATCGTCCGAATCCGGAAGTTGCCCCCATCGGCGACATACAGAGTTGTCCCACTGGGGTCGATCGCTACGCCATTTGGCGAGGAGAACCACGCCTGCAATCCCGCCCCATTTCGGAACGATCCTATGCCCTCTCCTGCCAGAGTAGTGACCTCACTATTTGCCAGATTTATCGTCCGGATGCGGTGGTTGCCATGATCGGCGACATACAGAGTCGTCCCACTGGGGTTGACTGCTACACCTCTTGGGACAAAGAACCGCGCCTGCGATCCCGGCCCATCTCGGAATCCTGGTGTGCCATCCCCTGCTACGGTAGTGACTTGACTAGTTGCCAGATTTATCGCTCGGATGCGGTGGTTGCTATCATCGGCGACATATAAAGTCATCCCACTGGGGTTGACTGCTACACGACTTGGTTCATTGAACCGCGCGCTTGCTCCCACCCCATCTTGGAAGGCATCTGTACCATTCCCAGCTACGGTAGTCACATAGGCATTACCGGCCGTTGGTTCTGCACCTCCAACTCGATCGGCTAGAATCCGAAATTTGTAGCGAAACCCGGTGACTCGCGGTTGTCCGTTTCCGGCTGCCGTTTGTTGATAGCGAAACCGTAACCCGATGGTAGTCGAACTGCCATTAGCCAGCGTGGGGTTGCTCAACCACACGCTTCTGGCAAAGTCGGTGCTGCTGGTACGCCCGGTGGCTTCGTTCGATTCGGTAGCTGTCGTGTCGTCGGCGACGGTTAAATTAGTGCCATCGCGAGGAGTCATATAAGCGAGGTACACCGGATCGGTACCATCATTTCTTCCCGATGCTCCCACCTTGCCAGCCAGAATGGTAGTGGAGATCGCGCAAATCGGTCGTTGTAAGGTAGTAGCTCCACTTTCACAAAAAGTGCCATCGGCCGCTGGTGTGGTGCCAGCATAAGGCATTAACTGCAACTTAATTCCTGTGGGATTTCCGGCGGTAGCTTCTCCTAAAGTGGCTCCGGTGTTGTTGGTAATTTGCCAGCGTAAGGATAAAGAAGCATAATTATTCCCACCGTTGGGGAGTAAAGGCAGATTGTTATAGAGCTTGGCGATTCCCGTGGTGGTGACGTTACCGCTAGTACCCAAGACGGCAGCGATTTTGATTTGTTTGTCCCCTTGAAGTTGTTTGAGGCGGATTTCATCGCCTTCGAGATCGACGACTCCTTCCCACACTCCTAGTTCTACGGGGTGGATGTCTGCACCTTCGATCGCGATTTGAGGTGAGTTGGCGTTTAAAGGCTGCAAGGCGATCGCTAACGGTAAACCCGCCATGGCAAACAGAGTTACCGTTTTACTTGCTTTCAGTAATATTTGCTTCATAATTTTTGTTGAAATAGTTTAGTTTTGAGCCTGACGATCTGCTCGAAATCATCAGACCAGTTACCTCCCCTTTTAAGGGGAAAAGTTTTGGGAGCGGGACCTAAATCCCCTCCTGCAAAAACCTATTCCTCACCTCCTCACTTCCTGACTTCGTTAAGGAGGGGTATTGCAGCCTTCATCGTCTTCGTCAGGACAACTACTAGTCTGGGCGGCGGCTCGATCGAGGGGCTGCAACATCTTTTTCAGTGTCGGTCGTTCGTAAGGGCGAGTAGCAACGATTAAACCTGTTGCCGTCCCTACACCGATATGTGCCAGCCGTTTGAGAGTACGCCTGCGGGTCAGAATTCGATCTACTTGGCGATCCATTTGGTTAACATCCAATACTGAGTTAAAAAAAGACAAAATGCTCTAATCTTATGGGCAAATTATCTTTGTTTAGGGATAGACCTTAACCGTAGTAGTCGCCGTGCCATTAGTCTTCCAAAGTTCGTATTGTCCTGGTGCGATCTCGACCCCAAAGAACGCCGTGCCGTTGACATTGGTGAGAGCAGTAGGATTAGAACTAGAACTTCCAGGAAAGATATCTTTGACTAAGACAGTGCCAGCAGTTGTGCCATCGCTCTTCCAAAGTTCGTAACCATTACTGCCGTCATTGGCACTAAAGTAGAGCTTGTTATTCACATTGATGAGAAATCGCGGAAAAGAACTACCACTGCCAGGAGCGATGTCTTTGACTAGAACAGTACCAGCAGTCGTACCATCGCTTTTCCACAGTTCTAATCCCTGAGTGCCGTTACTGTGCCTAAAATACAGGGTCCCGTTGACATTCGTGAGAAATTGCAGGAAAGCATTATTAAAATTATTTCCAGGATTGATGTCTTTGACTAGGACAGTGCCAGCAGTCGTACCATCGCTTTTCCACAGTTCTAATCCCTCGGTGCCGTTATTGGCTCCAAAATACGCCGTGCCATTGACATTCGTGAGGTTTCGCAGAAAAGAACTAGTATATCCAGGTCGAATGTCTTTAACTAGAAGAGTGCCAGCAGCAGTGCCGTCGCTCTTCCAGAGTTCATATCCCTGACTGTTAACTGCACTAAAATAAACCGTGCCGCTGACATTGGCGAGGTTCTGCGGCAGAGAAGAATGAATTCCAGGCATGATGTCTTTCACTAGAACAGTGCCAGCAGCGGTGCCGTCGCTCTTCCACAGTTCCCTCCCCACCCTGCCATTATTAGCACTAAAGTACAATGTGCCATTAACATTGGCTAGAGCGCGGGCATCGGAACTATTAGGTCCAGGATGAATGTCTTTAACTAAGACAGTGCCAGCAGTGGTGCCGTTACTCTTCCAGAGTTCGTACCCCTGACTGTTGTTATTAGCATTAAAGTACAATGTCCCATTGACATTGGTGAGATCGAACGGGAAAGAACTACCACTACCAGGAAAAATGTCTTTGACTAAGACAGTGCCAGCGGCGGTGCCGTCACTCTTCCACAGATCCCTCCCCTGACTGCCGTTATCGGCTGCAAAGTACAACGTCCCTTTAACATTAATCAGAAATTTCTGAGAAAATTGCCAAAAAGAACTACCACTGCCAGGAAAGATGTCTTTGACCAAGACAGTGCCAGCAGCGGTGCCGTTGCTCTTCCAGAGTTCATATCCCTGGCTGCCGTTATCGGCAACAAAGTACAACGTGCCATTGACATTGGTGAGGCTAGATGGCACAAAGTTCCAAGCAGAGCGAGCCGGAGTTGCTGCCAGCAGTTGCGTACCTACAGCTATACTGCCAGTCAAAATAAAAGTAGCTAATTGTCTGGCCGATTTCATTTTCATCTTTCGCAATTTCATGACTTTCTCCTCAATTAGTTAATTAATTTTGACTATTGATATCGAGCATTTCTTGGTTTTCCATAACTGAAGTTAGTGGCTCTGCACCTTCTTTTATTGCGTAATTAAGGCGGACGATCTAGTGACACGCTCCGCGTACCGAAGGCATTTATTACGAATTTCCAATTGGTTATTTTTACGCTTGATGCGTAAGTTTTAAAACTATTAGTTTAAGTAGGGCACGAGATCATTTTATAAAAAGAATAGATGCCAGATGGTTTTAAAAAGTATTGACTTTTGGTTTTGCAAGTATAGAATTTTCCATCTAGCAGCCTACTTTTTTGCTAGAAGTAACTAAAAAGTAGGATTTAGTAGGGAGATGCCTGCGTTGGCGGTAAACTAGGATTGCGTTGTCCTAGACCCTCTATGGTGTTGAAGATCGCCAGCCCAGATTACCCCGATCGCTATCAAGTTGGTGGCAGTCTGCCTTTCAGTGCGCCCAGTTATGTCAAGCGACAGGCAGATGACGAGTTATTTGCGGCTCTGCAAAGAGGAGAGTTTTGCTATGTGTTGAATGCCAGACAAATGGGCAAATCTAGCTTGCGAGTGCAAACCATGCACCGCCTGCAAGCAAAAGGCATTCGCTCGGCCGTTATCGATCTGACGACGATCGGCAGCCAACAGATTACCCCCGAACAGTGGTATGCCTCGGTTTTGCAAAACATCGTCAGCAGCTTTCAACTCCAAGTCGATTTACGAGCTTGGTGGCGCGATCGCGCTCACCTTTCCCTCATCAAGCGTTTCAGCAACTTTTTGGCAGAAGTTCTCCTGACCGAAATCGATCGCCCGATCGTCATTTTTGTCGATGAAATCGATAGCGTCCTGGAATTAGATTTTCCGCTCGACGACTTTTTTGCCCTGATTCGAGCTTGCTACAACCAGCGATCGGATATAGCGATTTACCGCCGTCTTACCTTTACTTTGTTGGGGGTGACAACACCAGGCGATTTAATCGCCGACAAAAGCCGCACGCCGTTCAATATCGGACGTAAGATCGATCTGCCGGGGTTTCGGTTGGCGGAAGCCTTGCCGCTCATGGTGGGTTTGCAAGGAAAAGTCAACCGTCCCGATGCGATCGTGGGTCAGATTTTAGAGTGGACGGACGGGCAACCTTTTTTGACCCAAAAGCTCTGTCAGTTGGTACTCGATGCTTGCGCGGATGGAATTATTAGCGAAGGTCGGGAAGCGATCTGGATCGAGAACCTAGTGCAGTCCCGGATCGTCAGACATTGGGAGCTTCAGGATCGGCCGGAACATTTAAAAACCATCGCCCATCGCCTGCTCTACAAGGAAGAACGGGCAGGGCGATTATTGGGGCTTTACCAGCAGGTCTTAGAGTCAACCGAGGGAGCAAAAGGGCAAACACCTCACAAGCATTCCCCTATTGCCGTCGATGAAAGTCGCGACCAAATCGAGTTATTGCTCTCTGGATTAGCAGTCAAAGATCGAGGCTACTTGAAAGTTAGCAATCGCATTTACCAGCATATATTTACTCGCCAGTGGGTAGATCGGCAGCTTAGTAACTTACGTCCCTATGCCACCAACCTCACCATCTGGCTGAACTCAAATTGCTCTGATGAATCGCGCCTATTGCAGGGACAAGCCCTGAAAGATGCTCGGACTTGGGCAGAGGGAAAACAATTGAGCGATCGAGATTATCAATTTCTCACCGCCTCGCAGACGTTAGAGCAGCAGAAACAGCAGCAGATCTTGGAGGCAGCCCGCGCTAAAGAGGCGATCGCTCGCTTAGTGCAAGAGCGAAAAGTCAGTAGATTGCAGAGATTTTTGCTAGTCGTTATTAGTCTAGCTTTAGCGATCGGCTTGGCTTTGGGATGGGTGGCCTTCGGGCAATACCGCCAGGCCCAGATGAATGAAATTCAAGCGATCGCCCGCTCGGCTGAAGCTCTGTTTGCCTCCGATAATCGTTTAGATGCTTTGGTTGAAGCCATTCGGGCCAGGCAGCAATGGTTGGCGATTCGGGGCCGGGATGCGGAAATTGCCAGCCAAATCGAATCCGTGCTGCGACGGGCTGTTTACGGCACGATCGAGTCCAACCGCCTCACCGGGCATCAAGAGTTTGTCCATGGGGTGGCGTTTAGCCCCGACGGACAAACTCTTGCTTCTGCCAGTGCCGACAAAACGATCCGACTCTGGCGGACAGATGGGCGCTCGATTCGCACGCTCCACGGGCATCAAGCTGAGATCTTCGATGTCGCGTTTAGCCCCGACGGACAAACGATTGCTTCCGCCAGTGCTGACAAAACGATCGGACTTTGGCGGCCAGATGGGCGTTCGATTCGCACGCTCCACGGGCATCAAGCTGAGATCTTCGATGTCGCATTTAGCCCCAACGGACAAACGATTGCTTCCGCCAGTTGGGATGGAAGCGCGAGGCTGTGGCGACTCGACGGGCAACCGCTCCGCCGTCTAGCTCTGGGGGCTGAAGTTTGGAGCGTAGCATTCAGTCCCGATGGAGAGACGATCGCGCTGGGCACCACGAAGAATATCCAGCTTTGGTCGATCGAAGGTCGCCTGCTCCATACCTTTGAGGGACATCGGGGGAACGTGCCGGGACTGGCGTTTAGCCCGGACGGCCGCCTGCTCGCCTCTGCTAGTGCAGATCGCACGGTGAAGTTGTGGACGTTAGACGGTCAACTCGTGCGAACGCTGTCAGGACACAGCAGCGAGGTTTGGGGCGTGGCGTTTAGCCCGAACGGTCAAATAATTGCCTCAATTAGCGGCGATAACACCGTTAAACTTTGGCATCTCGATGGCACGCCGCTAGCGACCTTGAACCAGCAAGGGAGTGGTTGGCGGGTGGCATTCAGTCCAGACGGGCATTTGCTGGCTTCGAGCGGCTCGAATAATATCGTCAAACTCTGGCAGCTTCGCCACCGCTTCTCGATCGAACTCCAAGGACATCAACATTGGGTGTTACAAACTGCGTTCGCTCCCGACGGCCGAACGGTGGCTTCAGTCAGCTTAGACCAGACTGTGAAACGCTGGACGCGGAGCGGGCAGTTGCTATCGACCTTTAAGGCAGATCGTCCCCTACTTTCCATTGCTATTAGTCCCGACGGGCAATTAATCGTCACTGGCACGAGAGATAATACCGTCGTCTTGTGGCAATCGGACGGAACGGTAGTAAAAATTTTAGGGGCGAATGCTGCTAATTCATCGGAAATGGAGGTGTTTGGAGTGGCATTTAGTCCCGACGGGCAAACGATCACTTCGACTAGTTTAGACAACACCGCCAAACTCTGGCATCTCGATGGCACTGCGATCTCTACCCTGAAAGGGCATACGGCGGCAGTAACCGACGTGCGATTCAGTCCCGACGGACGAGTCATAGCGACAGCGGGCTGGGATAATACCGTCAAGCTCTGGACGGGCGACGGTCGTTTAATTCGTACTCTGAGAGGACATAAAGCTGAGGTGCAGGCGATCGCGTTTAGTCCGGATGGGCGATTTGTGTCCTCAGCCAGTCACGATCGCACCCTCAAACTCTGGACGTTAGACGGCAAACTCCTGCGGACGTTTGCAGGACATCTAGATAAAGTTTATAGCGTGGCCTTTAGCCCGAACGGGCAGTTGCTAGCTTCAGCCAGTCGAGACAAAACGGTGAGACTTTGGCGGCTAGATGGAACATTGCTAGTCGCACTTGAGGCCCACAGTGATGTGGTAGACCATGTAACCTTCAGTCCAGATGGCAAGCAGCTAGCTTCGTCCAGTTGGGATAAAACGGCGATCGTTTGGGATCTCGATCGCGTTTTGGATATCGATCGACTGACGCAATATGGCTGCGATTGGATAAGAGATTATTTACGTACCAATAAAGCTTTAAAGGAAAGCGATCGCCACCTCTGCGACGGATTTGGTTCGGAATAATAACATCGATCGACAGGTAGGTTGGGTTGAACGCAGTGAAACCCAACAGCCATATGTGAGATCGAATCCAGCCCTCACCCCCGTCCCCTCTCCCAAGGGAGAGGGGTGCCCGTCAGGGCGGGGTGAGGGCAAAGTGGAGTACGATCGACGGATTAATCTAATGTACATTCCTAAAATACTGTCGGTAAAGTTCGCAGCGCAACCTCACCCGATCGTCCCGTAACTGGATCGACCCCATTCGATCGAGTAGAAAAATATCCAAAGATGTTAAGTCTGGCTCGCCCCCAGCCGCCAATTTTTCCACCACAGATGCTAGCTGCGGCTGTTGCTGTAACGTCAACAGATGTCGCCGCAGATGATTGGCATAGGGACTCGATTCGGTAGGCGCTAGACGTAGAAAAGCCGAAAGCGGCATTCGATCGCGGGCCATGTGATATAGCGCCACCTGAACCAGATAGGGATGCCCTCCCACCATGCTCGTTAGCCGCTCGATCTCAGTTGCTTGCCAATCCAATCCGTAACAACGAGCTAAGGCTCCGATCTGTTCGGCATTAAATTCCGGCAACTCGATCGGCAATCCCACATTAAATGGCGATTGGTTGATGTTGAGCGGAATATAGCCTGCTGTCGAATGTGCCAACACTAACCGCAGGTTCTGCCATAGCTCGCTGTTTTTGGCCTCTTCATGCCAACCGCGCAACAGGGCGAAAAAGCTATCGGCAATTTCAGGATATTGAAACACCTCATCGACTTCATCTAATGCCAGCACTAGCGGTTGCTTCAGTTGAGGCAGGAGGTAACTGGCAAAATAATCTTTGCAACAGATTTTACTGCCAAAGAGTTCGTCCCAATAGTCGGCCAACTTCAACGGCAGTTCCAGCCCGCGCGTCACCATGGCACAAAACCATTGCAAAAAGCGATCGAGGTCTTGAAATGTTTTGCTATCTACCTGTTGCAAGTCCAGAACCACCGTCCGCAGATCTTGTTGTCGGGCATGGTGCAAAATGCGGGCCAGCAGAGACGTTTTGCCCATCTGCCGGGGGGCTTTGATACAAAGTAGAGCGCCCGGTTGCAAAACTGCTTGATAGCAGCGGGCTTCAATCGGAGGGCGATCGATATAAAACCGCGAATCCAGTTTGACCTGTCCTTCTGGAAACTGCCAATCAGATTTGGCTGAAGCGACACGAGCAGCAGGCAAAGACAAAGAGGATGGGGTGATAGCCGTCTCTTCCGCTGACATCAGAGAGTTTTCCCAACGTTCCAAGGCCACGCGAAATGTCTTTTTGCTGACGGGTTCCTCTAAAACCTCAGAGATCAGTTCCCAAAGTTCCGCTCCCACCACTTTGATGTGAGCATCGGAGCAATGATAGGCTTCAGCAATGTCATGATATTTCTGACCTAACCACGCACCATAAAAAATAGCGGATTGCAACGAGCTTAAGTGCCTGCCAGTTTTGGCAAAGATCGATCGATCGAGAGTACAAAGCGCTGCTGTTACGTCCATTACTGAATCAGCTTTTGATAAAACGCTATAGGCAAACTAGATTGGCGATCGCTAGTATTAGTAAGATTCAATCATACTTTCATATTTTTTACTACTTTTCGAGCGGCAGAGTCAGGTGAAATCTACAGACATCGTTTCAATGCTTTGCCCCTAATATCATTTGACTAAATATCTGCTACATAACTATCGCGAGCCTTCCGATCGCACTACTAGTTTGCCAACTATTCTCAACGGGCGAATGAAAAAATAGAGAAAGTACAACCTTTGGGGTAGGGAGATAAACTTCAGATCGGTAACAGTTGGACGGACAAAACTTTGCAGGTACGCCCAACAGTACCGCCAGCGATCGCTCCATCTATCTAGCAACAGAAATTGCCACCGAAAAACTGCCAACCAGCTAACATTTTGTTCCCAAGGATCTCGTTCTTGACCCATCCAGCGATCGACTTGGTTAGCGAAAAAAATCAATAGGCGATCGCTTTCAATCGCAGCTTCAATCTCCAGCGGGTAAGTCGCTCCCAGCAAATTGCCAGCGAGAAACAGTCCCAGCAGTACCATGCGGTGACATCCAAGCGATCGCGATCTCTCCATCAGGCATTCCCAATCGATCGGCGCAACGCTAACTAACTCGGCGATGTCAGCGATCCATTTCAATTGCCACCACAAATCTTTAGCACCGTGAAAACAAAGGTACAGCAGCAGATCTTCCCAACCGAGGGTGTTAACGGTTTTTCCTGCCAAAGCGATCGGTTGTCGGCGTTGCCAGCAATCCCAACGCTCTTCGGCAATTTTGGGTAGGGCGAATTGCATACCTGCCAACAAGCGCCAATGCAGATCGAGATAAATCTGACGTTCTGGGTGAAACAGGGTACATTCTCCATTGCGGGGTATGTCCGCTTTCTCCTGGGAGGCACGCAGGCACACCGGAGGAGTTACCGGAGAGTAACCTTCTTTTTCGAGTATCTCTTTAGCTTTGAGGAAATCTGCTCGCCGCACTAGCAAATCTAAATCGCTGAATTGCCGCACTGCCAGATCGCCATAAACGATCGCGGCTAAAGTTGCACCCTTAATCGGAATTACGGCAATATCTTGGCTTTCCAGTAAAGTTAAGAGGCGCAGGAGTTCTTGCAGGTGCAAGAGATTGCAGGTTGCAATATTTTGGGCGGCGTGGTGCAATCGATCGACAATTTCAGAGGAAATAAAGCGATTGCTCGTCTGCCTAAGACTGTAATATACCAAGGTTGTAATCCCTTGTTTTCGAGCAATTTTTGCCAATCGCTCCCAATCTAATGCCCTAGAACCCAGGATAGCTTCAACTTTCTCACCTATAGAGCGATGCCTACTGGATTGAATCCAGTTAAGCAATAAGCGAAATTCTAGAGAATTTTCGGCTCTCATACTAAATCCGCTTAACCAACCTCTGATACCGTTTTGCTCGCATACCTGCGTACGGGCGCAATGCATTGCGCCCGTACCCAAATGGTATGAAGAGAGTGGGCTTTCACGCTCCCGTTCTTTTCTGTAAAGAAAGACGCGAGATCTCGCGCCTTTACAACTCTGGTTTAAATCACTGTTTCGTCTGGGATCGTGGCATTTTTCAGCACCACGACGATGCCATTACGGATGTAAAAACCTTGGCTTTCCCGTTCGGCCTCTTCAATCCGATCTTTATTGAGAATCTTGACATTGCAACCAATGCGAGCATTTTTGTCGATGATGGCGCGACGAACGATCGTATTTTCGCCAATGCCCAAGCAGATTTTACCGACATCGCAATTAGATTGTCTTTCGGCAAAAGGCTCGTAGAAGTCTGACCCCATGATCAGAGAGTCTTCGATCGTACAGCCAGCATTAACGCGCGATCGCACTCCCAAAACCGAATGATGGATGCGACAATTTTTCAGAATGCAACCTTCTCCGATCATCGATTCTGTCACCTGACAGTCGAGCAGCTTGCTGGGGGGCAAATAACGAGAACGGGTGTAAATCGGTGCGTTCTCGTCGTAGAAGCTAAATGGTGGTTGGGGTTGGCGCGTCAGAGCCAAGTTAGCTTCATAAAAAGATTCCATCGTCCCGATATCTTCCCAGTAGCCGTCAAACAAGAAAGCCTGAACGTTAAATTTGGGAGCAGCAGCGGGGATGATCTCTTTGCCAAAGTCGGTCTGATCTCGATATTCCCTCAACAGTTCGATTAGCGCCTCTTTTTTGAAGACGTAAATCCCCATGGAAGCAATGTAAGGACTTTGCTTTGCCTGTTCTGGAGTCAGTCCCAAAGCAGTGGTATCGACTTGCATCTGAGCCAGTGCTTCTCCTTTAGGCTTCTCGCTGAAGTCAACTACTCGCCCGGAAGCATCGATCTTCATCAAACCAAAATCTGAAGCTCGTTTGGCATCGATCGGCACTACAGAAAGGGTAATATCGGCATTAGTTTCCCGATGGCGTTGGACGAATAAACGATAGTCCATCCGATAAAGGTGATCTCCAGAGAGAATCACAAACTCATCTACATCCCACTCTTGCAACAGCCAGATATATTGGCGCACAGCGTCAGCAGTTCCCTGAAACCAATTGGGGTTTTCTGGCGTTTGCTGGGCAGCTAGGACCTCAACAAAACCGTCGCTAAACCCCGTAAAGTTGTAGGTACGGGCGATGTGGCGATTGAGAGATGCTGAGTTGAATTGCGTTAAGACGTAAATTTTAAAAATCTCTGAATTAATGCAGTTGCTCACAGGGATATCGATCAGTCGATACTTACCTGCCAATGGCACCGCTGGTTTGGCCCGCAGCTTAGTTAGTGGATAAAGGCGCGTGCCTGCCCCTCCTCCCAGAATAATAGCTAATACTTTTTTCACAACAAAACCTCTCAACTGCCTTATGAAGTCCCAAATCCAGTGTCGAACTGTACGGGGCAGTTGGCAAGGGGGTAATAAAGTCAAAAGTCAGAAGTCAGGAGTTCGGAGTTAGTAATTCTCCCCTGCTTCCCCTGCTTCCCCTGCTTCCCCTGCCCTCTTCCCCCTCACTCCTCCTCGGCAAACCGCTTGACGAATAACAAACAATTGCGATCGTCTTCTGTACGAGAATAGGTCAAAGTATCGGCCATCTTAAACAAAATTATTAATCCTCGTCCCCCTTCAGCCCGCTCGTTCGTATTTTCTTGCATTTGCTGAAGCTTGGTTGGCAAATCCAGCGGCAAACCTCGATCCCAAATTCGCAGTTCCAGGTATTCGGCCAAGATAGTCACTTCGATTTCAATTGGAACTTCCGCTGAGTAATCTTTGTGGGCGTGACGAACGGCATTGGTAAATCCCTCGGCTAGCGCCAGTTGACATTGCGACCAAACTTTTGCCGGAATGAATGATTCATGGATCTGGTTAAACCAGGACAGCACTTCATCTAATAGATACAGATCCGAAGGAAATTGTCTTCTGGCTGTTTTGAAGAATATCAACGGCCACCAGTCCTTTTCATCAACTTCAACAAAGCCAGTTTAAACTGGAAATAACTTATCGATCGACCCCAAAAAACTAGCTGTAGAGTCGGAACTGCTGGACTGGTAAATCGAATTTGCTTTAAGTGAGGAAATCCTGACATAGATCCTGCCAGTTCCGTCTTAGGAGTAGCCTTTAGTGGAATTATCAAACCACCTCAAACCTGCCGATCCTCATACCACCTTAACTCATCATCAGACTGAAGATGCTATCCCTACTGATGCACTGCTCTCTAGCCCCAATGAGATCGCGATGACTCGCGATCTACCGCAGTTAAAAATTTTGTTAGCTGAGGATAATTTAGTAAATCAGAAAGTGCTGCTGATGCAACTAAGCAGTTTGGGGTATGAGGTCGATGTCGCTGCTAACGGGCAAGAAGCTGTGAATCTGCTGTCAACTGCGCCTTACGATTTGATTTTGATGGATTGCCAAATGCCTCTCAAGGATGGATATCAAGCTACAGAAGAAATCAAAAGCTCTCCAGCTAGTGCTTTTCTCAGAGGTCGCCACCCCATAATAGTGGCGATTACTGCTAATGCTATGCAAGACGATCGCCAAAAATGTTTAGAGGCAGGCATGGACGATTATCTCAGTAAGCCCGTGCCCAAAGAACAATTGTCAGCCGTCCTAGATCGCTGGACTCAAACAATATTTACTTCTCAGCCGATTATGGAATTAGAACCAGAAAGTCAAAACGCTCGCCTGGAAGAGGATCTCATCGATTTCGATTGGGAACACTTACATCAGTTGTCAGAAAACAATCAAGAGTTTGAACTAGAACTTTTACAGATGTTTGCCGAAGATGCTGCCATTCATCTACAAGCGATCGAATTAGCACTCGCCCAACCAGATTTTTCTGCCTTAGAGCGAGAGGCGCATCAAATCAAAGGCTCTAGCGCCAACGTTGGGGCTAAGCCGATGCAAGTTTCGGCGACTCAACTCGAACGAATGGCAATGCAAAAACAGCTTGCAGGGGCCAGCGATTTGCTTTCAGAGTTAGAAGGATATCGCGATCGGATTCAAGCCTTTTTAGGTAATAGGGCATAGGGCATGGGGCATGGGGCATAGGGAATAGGAAATAACTGATGACCTTTCAAATTTTGGTAATTGATGACGATCCGGTAGTGAGAACAGTTCTGAAAAGAACGTTTCAAAGTCAAGGATATAACGCTACTGTAGTTAGCAACGGTGAGGAAGGTATTGCCAAAGCACGCCAGATTCGTCCAGCGCTAATTATCTGCGATTGGATGATGACACCTCTAGATGGGCTAGAAGTATGCCGCACGATTAAATCAGATCCAGAATTATCTACTACTTTTTTCGTCCTGCTCACGGCTAAGGGAGAGGTAGAAGATCGAATTGTTGGCCTGGATGCAGGGGCTGATGAATTTCTCTCGAAGCCGATCGAGGTAAACGAATTAAAAGCTAGAGTGCGAGCCGGATTGAGATTATATCAACTCAATGAAGACTTACGCCGTCAAAAAGCAACTTTACAAGCACTCAATCAAAAATTAAAAACCGAACTAGATGAAGCGGCTGAATACGTGCGATCGCTTTTGCCTTCTCCTCAGACTGGAAAGATCGCGATCGAGACTTTATTTCAACCTTCGGCTCAATTGGGAGGAGACTGCTTCGATTATTATCAACTCGATGATAATTGCTTGGCTATTTATCTTTTAGATGTGGCGGGACATGGAGTTGGTGCGGCGTTGCTATCGGTTTCAATTCTCAATGTCATGCGATCGCAATCTCTACCTCATACCAATTTTTTTCAGCCCAGCCAGGTACTAGCAGCCTTGAATGAGGCTTTTCCCATGAACGAACACGGAGATAAATACTTCACGATTTGGTATGGAGTCTACCACCAAACTACCCGTCAACTCATTTATGCTAATGCCGGACATCCGCCTGCTATTTTACTAGTAGGCTCTTCTGCTAGCAACCTGCAAGTCAAAAAGCTAGGTACTCCCAGTCTGCCCATTGGCATTTTAGATGATGGGCAATTTGAAGAAGAGCGGGTAGAAATAGATCCTAATAGCACTTTATATATTTTTAGCGATGGCGCTTATGAAATTAGAGACACAAATAACAATATTTGGGGAATAGATTCTTTAATAGAATTACTAATAGAGTGCAAAAAGAATAACTTTAACAACTTAAAAGAGGTTATAGAAAAGATTAGAATTTTAACTACTAACGATCTATTTGAAGACGATTTATCTTTGCTTAAAGTTGGCTTTATTAATTAGCTATTTAAGATTTATCACTGTCTGGTTTATCATTGCTGGATTACGGTTCGAGATTGGCGATCGCAGCGTTAAAATCATTGCGGTTGCTAAAAGTGTCAAATACGCGATCCATTCTTGTCAGTTCAAATACCATCTTTACCTGGTCGTTAATCGAGCAAAGATACAATTTACCCCCTGCCGTGCGCACCATTTTCAAAGCTGACACCAAAGCGCTCAAGCCAGAACTATCCATAAAAGTCACATCGGTTAAGTCGATTAAGACCGTAGTAGCTCCAGAAGCTACCACGTCGCTAATCTCTCGACGCAGTTGATTAGCCTTGATCCCATCCAAAATGCCGCTAGGCTGGACAACTTTGACTACAGAACTCATGCAGTTTTACTCGCGATCGCTTGTTTGTTAGTGTAACGCGGGTTGAGGGGAAAGGGGGAGAGAAGGGGAAGAGAGAGGGAGAGGGGGAGATGGGGAGATGGGGAGATGGGGAGATGGGGAGATGGGGAGATGGGGAGATGGGGAGATGGGGAGCATTCCTAACTCAACACTCAACACTTCACACTTCTTGAACTTCTGAACTCCTGAACTCCTGAACTTCTGAACTTCTGAACTCCTGAATTCTCAAGTTGACACTAGTAGCCGAATATGAGGATAATTTTAGTTTGTGTAAACTTAACCTCTTTAATAAACCTTTGGCTAACGTTGTTGTAATCGGTGCCCAGTGGGGCGATGAAGGGAAAGGTAAGATAACAGATTTACTTAGCAAATCGGCAGATGTGGTCGTGCGTTACCAGGGAGGGGTGAATGCAGGTCATACTGTTGTCGTTGAAGGAAATACTTTTAAGTTACACCTAATTCCCTCTGGGATTTTATACCCAGGTACAGACTGCATTATTGGCTGTGGGACGGCGATCGATCCGCAGGTGCTAATTCAAGAGCTAGACCAGTTAGAGGCTCTGAATATTCCCTTGGGGAATCTACTGATCTCTCAAACCGCTCACGTTACCATGCCTTACCATCGATCGATCGATCGCTTGGCAGAGGAACGGCGAGGAGAACGCAAAATCGGCACCACCGGCCGGGGTATCGGTCCCACTTACGCCGACAAATCGGAACGCACGGGCATCCGCGTGCAAGATTTGATGGACAAAGAGGTATTGCGCGAGCAGATCTACTGGGCGATTAACCACAAAAACGCCATCTTAGACAAGCTTTACAACCTCCCCCCCCTCGATCCAGAAGAGGTAATTGCAGAATACTCAGGATACGCCGATCGCTTGCGTCCTTATGTAGTAGATACTGCTTTAAAGATTTACGACGCGATTACCAGACGGCGCAATATCTTGTTTGAAGGCGCTCAAGGCACCCTGCTCGATCTCGATCACGGCACTTATCCTTACGTGACATCTTCTAATCCCATTGCTGGCGGCGCTTGCGTGGGTGCGGGTGTAGGCCCGACTACGATCGATCGAGTAATTGGAGTGGCCAAAGCTTACACTACGCGAGTGGGAGAAGGGCCGTTTCCCACGGAAATTAAAGGCGAAGTGGGAGAAATGCTGTGCGATCGCGGCGCGGAATTTGGCACGACTACCGGCCGCCAGCGGCGCTGCGGTTGGTTCGATGGTGTCATCGGTCGCTATGCGGTGCGGATCAATGGCATGGATTGTCTGGCGATTACCAAACTCGACGTATTGGATGAGTTAGCAGAAATCAAAGTCTGCGTCGCCTACGAAATCGACGGCCAGCGGTGCGAAGATTTTCCCAGCAGTTCCCGTAAATTTGCCCGGTGTCAGCCGATCTATCAAACTTTACCTGGTTGGCAGCGATCGACGGCTGAGTGTCGTTCGGTAGAAGATTTACCCAAGCAGGCGCGGGATTATCTCAGGTTTTTGGCCGAGTTCATGCAAGTCCCGATCGCGATTATTTCCGTCGGTCCCGGCCGCGAACAGACGATTATCGTCGAAGATCCGATTCACGGTCCGAAGCGATCGCTGTTGTATGCCGACAGCACTCCCGCGAGAGTCTAACTAGAAATAGCCGAAATACTGAGATTATCTCAATGGGGATAATTTCTATCCGTAATTCTGCGGAAGTCTGAGAAATTTAATTAGCTTAATCTTGAGAAATTAAAACCGCTCTCAGGACAAAAAAGCCATGGCAACAAACTCAGCACCAGGAGCAGCATTTGTAACTGGAGGTGCAGCTACAGGGGCGTGGGTTTCTGTCACCCTTGGTGGCATGGGATTATCTTTTTCAGGAACGGCGGTGGGATTGGGAATCGCTCCAGTGACAGCCGCTGGAGCAGTTGCAGGTGCTGCTAGTTATGGAGTTTTTCGAGCGATCGTCGAAGGAGATGCTTCGGCTTTCAGTGCTGCGGCTTTAGGAGGATTAGGGGGAGCAGGAGTTTCTGTAACTGTTGGTGGTATGGGGTTAGCCTTTAAAGGGACTGCCATCAGCTTGGGTATTGCTCCTATTACCGTTGCAGGTGCAGTTGTGGGACTAGCTGTTTACGGTCTATTGAAAATTATCGATCGGCCTGGCAGTCAAGAATCGGTCGCACAAGTTTTTGAGCGAATGGAGGATAAAATTTCATGGCAGGAAGCATATAACCAAGCACTTCAAGAACTAAGTCCACTATTAGCTGAATTGGCATGGCAACAGAAATTTGCGGCCCTGGAAATAGAAGAAGAATTGCAGTTACTTAAAGCTCAAACTCTAGAAAAAAGTATCTCAACCGATAAGATAGAACAAGAATTACAGTCCATTGCCGCTCAAATATCTGCTTTGCAAGATAACGGAAATCTCAATTTTACAAAGTTTAAAAACGTTGAATTCACAGCCGAATCAGAACTAAAATTAACGGCTATTGCCCCCAAAAAATCTCAATCATGGCAGCAAAAAAACATTCTTAAAGGTCACTTGTCTACAGTTAATTCAGTGGCTATTAGTCATGACGATCGCACTCTGGCTAGTAGTAGTGACGATCGCACTGTGAAGCTGTGGGATTTGAACTCTGGCAAACATCTTTTTACCTTTATGGGGCAGGAAAAAGAAGCTGCTGCTGTTGCCATTAGTCCCAACGGACAAACGATCGTTAGTGGAAGTTTCGATAGTAAAATAACTGCTTGGAATTTCAAGGCTAAAACTTTTCTTCGTACTTTTTTCTACTTGAATTCTGCCTCCAGCCATTCTGGTTTTATCTACTCAGTTGCTTACAGTCCAGATGGGAGCAAAGTTATTAGTGGCGGGGGCGATCGCCTAATTAGAATTTGGAATGCTCATACAGGACAGATATTGCGGACCCTCAACGGACATACCGACAGCGTGCTATCTGTTGTTATTAGCCCAGACGGACAGACAATCGCGAGCAGCAGTAGCGATCGAACAATCAAAATCTGGCGCTTAATAGATGGGGGATTAGTTCGTACCTTAACAGGGCATTCAGGTTGGGTGTTCTCTGTAGCGATCGATTCAGACGGAAAAATCCTCGCCAGCGGGAGTAGAGACGGCACGATTAAATTGTGGAATCTCTGCACTGGCGAACTGATTCGTACCTTAAGCAGTCATACCGCAGGCGTGTTTTCTGTTGCCCTAAGTTGCGATCGACAAACTCTGGCCAGCGGTAGCAACGATGGAACTGTGAAGCTGTGGAATCTAAATACTGGAGAACTGCTACAAACTTTAGCTAGCAGCTATCCTGTTGCCTTTAGTATCGATGGAAAAATTCTAGTCAGCGGTAATGGTAAGGGGCAGATCGCCATCTGGCATCAAACTATTAGCAGCGATGAATCTACTGTTGACAGCATCCTCTCAGGCGATTGGTGGCAAGTCTTGAAAATCGAGCCGAATGCCAGCCTTAACGAGGCCAAACAAGCTTATCGTCGGCTGGCTAGAGAGTATCACCCCGATCTGAATCCTACTTCTAATGCCAAGTTTTATATGCAAGCAATTAATAGGGCTTACAGAGAGTTTAGAAAGGAGTTTAAACAGAAAAAACTAGTTTAGCAACGATCGCATCGAAAAGCGATCGGAAAAGATCGACAACGATCGACTAGCAATTCCTCTTGGTTAAGGACGCAATAGATTGCACCCCTACAGGAAATTTATGTCTGGCCTATTCCTGGTTTTACACCAACTCTATTTGGGAATCATCGCCAATGAGGAAACGTAAAGCTTTAGGGCGCTGTGGCGCTACCTTAAGTTGCACTCGCTGTCCGATGACGCTATCAACTATCCGCTGATGAATGCCAATTACTTTTGCCCCTTGCAAAATGACGCTATGTTCGATGTCGGTATCGATCGCCGTCACTCCATCGGCAATGCTAGTGTAAGGACCGATAAAACAGTTTTCTAAGTGGCAGTTGTTGCCAATTATCACCGGCCCTCGAATGGTAGAGTTGACGATGCGAGAATTTGCTCCAATTTGCACTCGCCCTATTACCTGACTGTTTTCGTCAACTTCACCCAAAATGTTACAGTCAGGGCAACTATCGAGAATCAAGCGATTTGCTTCGAGGAGATCGTCTTTTTTACCTGTATCCAGCCACCATCCTTCTAACTGGCGGGCTTCGACGTTTTTGGGCCCGTCGATCAAATATTGGATGGCATCAGTAATTTCTAATTCACCTCTAGCTGAAGGGGCGATATTAGCGATCGCCTGATGGACGATATGGGAAAACAAGTAAATTCCTACCAATGCTAAGTTTGAAGGAGGAATTTTAGGCTTTTCCACTAATTGCAATACTCGCCCGCTTTCGTCTAGCTTTGCTACCCCAAATGCAGTCGGATTAGCCACCTCGCGCAGCATAATCAAAGCATCTAAACTGGCAGTTTGGAAGTGTTCTAAAAAGAGGCGCAAGTCACTTTGAATTAAGTTATCTCCCAGGTACATTAAAAATGGCGAATCTTCTAGAAATGGTTGGGCGACTTTGACCGCATGGGCTAAACCCAAAGGGGCATCTTGCAGAATGTAGGTGATTTTGGCCCCAAAGCGATCGCCATCTCCAGTTTTAGCTTTAACTTCCTCTCCCGTTTCGGGACTAATAATAATGCCGATGTCAGTAATTCCAGCCGCCACGATCGCTTCAATGCCATACCAAAGGATGGGTTTATTAGCGACGGGAACTAATTGTTTAGCACCCGTATAAGTAAGAGGTCGCAGTCTCGTGCCTTTACCGCCTGAGAGAATTATCGCTTTCATAGAACAGGAGTTTAGGAGTTTAGGAGTTTAGAAGCAGGAAGCATCTTGGCTAAAAAGTTGTGCCAGCATTTGTTGCAGCCCCGATTTCCAGTGTTGAGGATAAGTGCCCAAAACTTCTGAGATCTTTTTGGTAGAAAGCACTGAATAAGCCGGACGCTGGGCAGGTGTTGGATATTCAGAGGTGGCAATCGGTACTAGACGCTTTACTTTCAAGGGGAAACCAAGGCGTTCGGCTTCGGCAAAAATAGCACTGGCAAAATCGTACCAACTAGCTACGCCGCTGTTAGTAAAGTGATAGACACCAGGAGGAGCAGAATTACTTACTAACGTAGCGATCGCACTAGCAATATCTTCAGCCCAAGTAGGACTACCGATCTGATCTACAACTACTCGCACTTCCTCTCGCTGCGCCCCCAAACGCAGCATCGTTTTGACAAAATTAATTTTGCCATAAGTGCCATAAACCCAAGCAGTTCTGAGAATCAGATAGCGATCGCAGCTTTGTTTGATGCCTTCTTCTCCAGCTAGCTTAGATTTACCGTAAACGCCGATGGGGTTAGTCGGGTCTTCTTCCAGATAAGGAGTATTTTTGCGCCCGTCGAAGACGTAATCTGTGGAGAGGTGAATTAAATCGGCATCGATTTGGCGGGCGGTTTCAGCCAAGATCGTTGGCGCTGTGGCGTTAATTAAATCAGCCAATTCCGATTCGGTTTCGGCTCGATCTACAGCCGTGTAAGCCGCAGCATTGACGATTAAATCGGGTTTAACTGCCAAGATTGCTGGGCGCATCCTAGCAGGGTCGGTTAGATCGATCGTTTGCCTATCGGCACTGATTAACTCTCCCAAAGGAGCAAGGGTTAAAGCTAATTCTCGACCCAATTGTCCGTTAGCGCCAATTAATAAGATCCGTTTCATGGAAAAACCTCAGCAGCATCTAAAGGCTGACCGTCTCGATCTTTGGCCGATAGAATCGGCTCCCCAGACAACGGCCAAGCGATCGCTATCTTCGGGTCGTTCCACAGCAAGCAGCGTTCGTGTTCGGGAGCGTAGTAATCAGTTGTCTTATACAAAACTTCTGCTACTTCTGAAACTACTAAGAAACCATGAGCAAATCCTGGCGGTACCCAAAGTTGTCTTTTGTTCTCAGCGCTGAGGATAGCCCCCACCCACTTGCCAAAGGTGGGAGAACTCTTTCTCAGGTCTACAGCGACATCAAATACCGCTCCCACTGCCACTCGTACCAGTTTGCCTTGAGGCTGCTCGATCTGGTAGTGCAAGCCGCGCAAGACGTTTTGCTGCGAACGAGAATGATTGTCTTGGACGAAATTAGTGGCTACTCCAGTTCGATCGATAAATCTTTTTTGGTTGTAACTTTCATAAAAAAAACCGCGATCGTCTTGATAAACTGTAGGTTCGACGAGCGAGACATCAGGGATTTCAGTACAAATGACGTTCATGCGTTCTGGGCGATCTAAAAATTATTCGCTTTCAGAGCTACTAAATCTATCTGTGGTTTGGGTAAAAAATTCCTCGGCGGTCAAATCCATATTCAACAACCGCAGAATTTCAGTAACCAGTGTAATGGGGTTTTGGGTGCAGTGCCAGTAGGAGAGCGATTCTAGAATCTGAGTTGGGAGAGGAGAAATGTCGAGCGAGAATTTGTCCTTAACTCCGAAAGTCTGATACCACAATGCTTTTTTATTACTCTCGATACTTATGCAGATAAGATGCGGGGAACTTTAACCAGCGGACAACATTCATATGTTTAGGTCTAGCGCCGATGTCAGTGACGCGCATCTGCTCGCTACCGATTGTTGCGATTGCTGTCGAGGACGCGATCGATCGACTAAAAGCCGAGATATTCAAACTATTTCCAGCTTTTTCGGCGAGCAGAGCGATGGCTACCATTTTCACCCCATCGAGTGCCATATTTCTGTCTTTAGGAGAGTCAATCTTTTTCTAGTGATGGTGTATATTAATTGCGACTAAGCCGTGTCAAAAGCAGGCAGAAGGCTGGTTGAAAGGAGAGAATATCGGATTCTCACCTGTCAACTTTTACTTTTAAGCAGCGAGGCTTGTACCAGGTTTTCATCATTCAGATGACTTTGAGAGCAATTACCAGAAAGATTATGCTATAACTACCAGCATCGGTCGAAAAAAATCCAAAACCATACCCATCAATGCTTTTTGCCTCTCGTCCCAGCTAGAGATCGAAGCATTTCTAAGGCTTTCGATCGGTAGGATACCATTAGCCAGCACATCGGGCGATCGCCATCCATCTCTTGCAGTCATTTTCCTTTTTCGGCAGGTTTAATCATGGAAAAAGAACGGGACTCTCAACTCGAACTCGCTACCAATAGCAAACAGTTAACTGAAGAGTCATTCATCGACAGAGATGATTTCAGCCAGCCCTCAAGACGCGGACTGAATCTGTGGCCGCTCTTGAGGACCGTGCGGCGACAAGCCTTACCGATAGTTGGTATTGCTACTCTCACGACGCTGGGGGCGTTGTTTTTGACCTTGAGAACGGCTAAAACATATGCAGGAAATTTCCAGCTTTTAATCGAGCCGATCGCCGTAGAAGAGAGAACTACCGAACCTAGCACTCTAGCTAGAACTGGAACAGCAGGAGCTACTCCCAATCTCTTAGCCCTGTTTACGGTCGATTATCCCACCCAAATTAAGGTTTTACAGAGCCAAGATATCTTAAACGATATTGTTAAGGACGTTCAACAAAAGTATCAAACTTTTAATTTAAATACTCTCAGTAAGGGATTAATCGTCGAGCGATTGGGCGGCGAAACCAAGCTAGACGATACGAAAATCATCCAAGTTAGCTATGAAGATCTAGACCCAGAGCGAGCGCAGTTCGTCTTAGAGAAAGTTCAAGCCAGGTATTTAAACTATAGTATTGACGAACGCAAAGATCGGATTGATAAAGCGGCTGAATTTATCGATCAGACGACAGGAGACCTACAAAGAAATATTGCTAGCCTGCAATTGGAAGTACAAAAAATGCAGCAGCAGTATCAGTTGAGCGATCCAAAAGTTCTAAGCGAAGAACTATTTTCTCAAGTGCGGCAATTAAAGGCTCAACAATTACAAGTTCAAGGATTATTGGAAGAACAAAGGGGGCTGTATACCAGCTTGCAAAAGCAATTGGCTTTAAATCCAAATGAAGCGATCGCAGCAGCAACTTTTAATCAAGCTCCTGAATATAAAAATTTAATCGCTCAAATTAAAGATACAGAAAGGCAGATTGCGATTCAATCTGCCCGTTTCACTCCTGACAATCCAATCATTCAATCTCTTGAGGAACAACGACAACAACTAACAGATTTACTGCAACAAGAAACTCAGCAGCTAGTTGGTAGTAATATAACACCTTTACAAACTTCACAACTGCAAAAACCCCAAGCCGAACTGCGACAAAAACTGATCGATCAATTGGTTAGTACGGGAAATCAAATTCAAGTTTTGGAAATTCGCGAACAGGCATTAGCAGATGCGAGAAATACTTACGAACAACAAGCCTTGAAATTTCCTGATGTTGCCCGTCGATATAGTAACTTGCAGCAGCAACTAGATATTACTACCCAAACCTTTACCCAACTAAAGACTCAGCGAGAAACGCTGCGAGTAGAAGCCGCACAAAAACAATTCCCTTGGAAACTAATTGCTGACGCTAGCGTTCCTCAAGATAGCGATGGGAATTATCTGCCTGCCGACACTAGCAGTCCGAAGAAACTCATAGCCGGGATATTGGGAGGTCTGCTATTAGGCCTGATCGTAGCGATAGCGATCGAAAAATATCGCAATATCTTCTATTGCTCTGAAGATATTCAAGACGCTACATCAGTGCCAGTTTTAGGGACTATTCCGCCCCATGAGGTTAAGGGCGCGCCAAATTCACCGCCGACTTTTACTTCTTTCACCGATCGAACTAACAATAAAGCCACGGCCCAATTTCTCAAAGCTTTTAATTCTCTTTATAGCAGCACTCGTTTTCTCTTTGCCGCGCCCATTCGCTCTTTGGCCATTAGCTCCGTCGAACCGGGAGATGGTAAAACTACCGTCGCCCTGCAACTAGCACAGTCAGCGGCAGCTACAGATCGGCGCGTGCTGTTAGTCGATGCTAATTTATCTATACCAGATGTCCATCTGAGCTTAGATTTACCTAATGAGAACGGATTGAACGAACTTCTATCTCAGCCGCTATCTCCCGAACAGTTTATCCGACGAGTGCCTGGAACCGAAAATCTGTTCGTGCTGACAGCGGGCCAACCGCAGCTAAATTCTATGAGATTGCTGGAGTCATCTCGCTTGAAGAAGCTAATGGGGGAATTAGAGAAAACCTTCGATCTGGTAATTTACGATTTGCCTCACTTAACCGATACGATCGATACCAACTTTTTGGCCGCCAATACCGATGGCATCTTAATGGTAGTAGGACTCCAAAAAACCAGTCGCTCTGCCGTCTTAGAAGCGATAGAGCGATTGCAAGCATTTCGCTTGCCGCTGTTGGGAATTGTGGCCAATCAAGTAGGGCGCTCGCGCCCCAGTTGGGACAGGCTGATACCGACAACTACCGATCGCACCGCTGCACTTTCAGAGTCGCTAGCTAAAGATTAGTCGATAATTTTGGCTGGGATGCCGACCGCTGTTGCTCCTGGCGGAATATCTGAAAGTACCACGGCGTTAGCACCAATATTGGCACCATCTCCAACAGTAACGTTGCCCAGGATTTTCGCGCCAGCGCCGACCTTAACGCCAGTACCTAATTTGGGTGCCTCGAGCGGGCGCTCTAGATAGCGATTGCCTAGCGTTACTCCTTGCCTGAGAATACAATCGTCGCCGATCGTGCAGTATCCATGAATGACGATCGCCCCTTGATGTTCGACGATAACCCGACGACCGAGCTTGACGGTATAAGGCAAATCTATCCCATAAATATTGCGAATCTTGCGATACAACATCCGATAGATAATACTGCAAGGAGCGCGCAGCCACTTGAGTTCGATCTGCATTCGCCAAACTCCAAATCGCTGCACCGCTACTGCTCGAAACCCTGGCTTAGTCCAATCGCGGCCGTGAGCGACCCAATCTTCTCGAATTTGCTGCCATAGGCTTAAAGGGGGGGCGGCAATGCTTTGTGTTTGTTCGATTGTAATTTCTCTCTCGTGCGGTGGCTGGGTAGTAGCGAAGCTAGGCAATTTAGGTTCGAGCAGCACGCTTTGATGCAGAAAATCGCCCAGCAGGTGGGGCGGATCTAGATCTGGCTTACCTTGAACTTGGCGACGCGCTCGCCACAAAGCAAAACTAACGGCCCAAACGAGATCGGCGATGGCAGCGTACAGCCAACCGTGATTTTTGAGGAAATATCGCCGCCTAGATTCAAACCAATACTGAGGGCGGCGTTTGGCAGGAGATTTGGTATCGGTCACGCCAGAACTTTGGCCGACTAAGTGGACGACTCGGCTTTCTGGCACGTACCAGCAACTCCAGTTAGCTTTGCGGGCCTGGAGGCAAAAATCGCATTCCTCAAAGTAGAGAAAATAGCCTTCATCCAGCAAGCCTACAGATGTAAATACCTCGCGACGGACGATCGTACTGGCACCAGCTACCCAATCTGTTTGACAGGCTACTTCTGAGACGGGAGGTGCAACTATCGATTTAGCTAATAA
Organism: Cyanosarcina radialis HA8281-LM2; assembly: GCA_019359615.1. Taxonomy (GTDB): domain Bacteria; phylum Cyanobacteriota; class Cyanobacteriia; order Cyanobacteriales; family CCAP-1448; genus Cyanosarcina; species Cyanosarcina radialis. The sequence goes on along the minus strand of JAHHHA010000003.1, from coordinate 48,773 downwards.
TTTTGAAACTAAACCCAATCGCAAACCAGAATCTAGTTCGCTCAAAACAGTATGAAAGCGAAAGGCAGAATGTTGGGGTGTCCCGTCTAGATCTTCCAGGCGACTGCCAGCAATTCCCGCTTCGGGATGCTCGTCCATAAAATCTACTAGTGCCCGCAGTGCCCCCGGATGCACGATCGTATCTGGATTGAGTAACAACACGTAAGATGGGGGATGGGGCGATTGCAGCGCCTCTCGAATCGCCACATTATTACCAGCAGAGTAACCCCTGTTGCCATCTAGGGGGAGAAATGATACCCACTCGCTCCAGCCTTCGGTGGCAATGGCCGCGGCGATCTGTGCCACCGAGCCGTCCCCAGAAGCATTGTCGGTCACTACTACCCTAGTTCCTGGCAGCGATCGCACCTCGTCGGCCAGCGATCTCAAGCAATCGATCGTCAGAACTGGCGTGCGGTAGTTGACTATAACGATCGACAACCGAGTATCGTTGAGAGCCAAAATTTCTTCAGGTATCAAAGTGCTAACTTGAGTGGAAGTATGCATAGCGATTCTTAAATAGATGAGCTACAGGATCGCGTAGTTCACTTGATGAAGAACTGCTATATTTGCCCATCGTTTTTTTCGTCAGTCAATTGTTACCAATGTAGCGTTGAGATTTGAGGGGAAGGAAGTACCATTTATACCATTCACTACAAATTGAATGCAGCCGTTCGCGTTAACCGAGATTGGCTAGTAGATGCTTCAAACTACTGGCAGCAGATCGAGGCCGATCGTCGGTATTTTCTAGACGATCGGCTGCTCGCCTGCCATATTTCGAGCTTAAAGGGAAAAAGGATGGAGATTCGATGAGCAAAAGACTCAAAATTCTTTATGCAGCAGGTCCAGGAAATATCATTGGCACTTACAACTACTGGATTAAAAATGAAGACGATCCTTCTCAAGTGGCAATTACTTATTCGGGCCAGTTCTACGAAGTCTGTCGCGAATTAGAGGCACGGGCTTATGCGATCTCTTCTGATAAAGAGAAGAAAGTCGTAGACGACGAGCGATTTAGAATCGAACACCGTCCATTTCCCTCGCTCAAAAACTCACCTATCTTCTATCACCTGGGTCTGTTGTGGTACGGGCTGAGATTGATGGTTTCTGCCGTCCGATTCCAGGTTGATGTAGTCGTCGTCGCTGATGGTACCACCCATTGGTTTATTTTGCCGTTATTGTCGTGGTTTGGCATCCAGATTATTCCTTCCTTACATTGCGTTCCCTGGTCTAAATACGTTCCTACCAAAAAAACACAAAGACTGTTTTTGAGATTGAGCCGTCATCTGTTTGTCAGCAGTCCGGCTATTTTGGTGGTGTCAGATGAAATTGCCGATCGAGTGTCGCAGATTACTAACAATCGGCATCGCCTGATTCTCAAAACTGTTCCCGTCTACCGTCGCTCCCAATTTGTCGGCATAGAAGCTCCAGACCTTAGCAGTTATCCTTTCCGGGTATTATTTGTCGGGCGGATTGAAGCCGATAAGGGAGTTTTCGATTTGTTAGAAATAGCTAAACGTTTTGCTAGTGAAGGAAGAAAAGATTTTAGGTTCGATTTGTGCGGCGATGGTTCGGCGCTAGAATCCTTACGTCTGGCTGCTAAAGCAGCAGAGGTCGAGCATTTTTTTGTTTGTCACGGTCACTGCGAGCGGCCAGAAATGCGTCAAATGTACGGTCAGTCGCACCTAGTCGTCGTGCCAACTAAAACCAGCTTTGTTGAAGGATTTAATAAAGTGGTCGTCGAAGGTATTTTAGCGGGTCGTCCAGTTGTGACCTCAGCAGTTTGTCCTGCTTTGTCTGAGGTGCGCCCAGCAGTGTTAGAAGTTCCTCCCGACGATATTGCCGCCTACGGTGACGCTTTAACTAAGTTGCGCGAAGATCGAGAATTTTATCGAGAAAAGCAGCAAAATTGCTTGGCGTTACAAGAAAAGTTTTATGACTTTTCCCAAAGCTGGGGCACCCAGCTTAAATCGGTTTTGCTCTCTATTCAAGAAGGCAATTGACCCTCTTTTGATATCAGCTATCGGTCCAGTCGATCGCTGCTGAGCTTACCAAGGCTTTGAAGTTATCGCACGATAGTTCGACTCCCAACCAGGAACCAAGCACGGCCAAGTCTCGATCGAAAACCTGTTGGAGAGCCGTTAACCGTTGCGAATCGATCTGGGGTCTTTGCTTCATCGTCCATAGACTTTTGATCTGCTCGCGCCAGCTTTTAGGAACCAACTGTTGTCTGATGGTTTTGAGCATGGGAGCTTCCACGAGCAAATCGCGCCAGAGGCTCTTACGCAGGCGCTCGCTAGAGACATTCTGAGCGTTCAGTTCGCTATCCCAAATCGGTTGGCGATCGTAACCGATAAACTGGCAGACCCGTTCTAGTTCGGCTTGGGGATGTCGCAGGAGCCTTTCAAAAAATACTGGCAAGACCCGCTGGCGGCCGAAAGTATCAAAATACGGTTGTAATTGCCTAGCGTACAGGCTGTAATCGATCAGTTCGGGATGCTTATCGAGCGCCGGGTCGATCTCTACTGAAATTTCGCATTCCGTCCATTGATGGATGTATTGAGATATGAGTCGATCGATCGGATGGCGCATCACATAAATTAGTTTGACATCTGGGAGAAATTGATGCAGTCGGGCGATAGTTTTGGGATGGGTGAGTAACTTGGTATAGTGCGTACTCGATTCCCCACACAGGTCGTCAGCTTTAGCGGCAGCGAACAGCGATAGATAGTATTCCAGACCTCGATCGTATTGGTCGTCGTCGCTGAAAAAATTCGGCTCTTTCAGGTCGGTCATGAATATACCTGGCTGGAGAGCCAATTGCTCGTGCAGGGTGCTAGTAGCGCATTTCATCGCGCCGATAATGATAAAGTCTGGACGATTACCCATTATTTTTTCCTCGATCCCGTTGAACCCATTGGATGCCGCCAATTCATCCAAATATCTCTAGCTTCAGACTCGCACGTATGGGGTTGCTTGTTACCCGCTAGTTCCCGCGCCAGGGATACGCTGCGGCCGGCTAACCATAACAGATTTGCTCCCCACAATCCTGCCGGACCGTAGAATTTGGCAAAATATCTGGTTCTAGAAGCATAAAGATAAGCTTGAGGGCGTTTGCGGGTAGCAATCTCTGTCTTGACCGAACCGCTGCCGCCGCGCAGGTGAACTACTCTGGCGAAAGGCCAGTAGAGGATTTGCCAGCCAGCCTCTTTAGCTCGGCGGCAATAATCGATATCGTCAAAATACATGAAATATCCTTCATCCATCAAACCGATCTGTTCGACGACCTCCCGCCGAACCATGACGCAAGCAAAACTGGTCCATTCCGGGTTAATCGGAGCATCGGAGACAGGCAAGGGGACATCGTAACCGCTCAGTAGTTGAGTAAGCGGGCCCGTAGCAGCAGCAGCAATCAATTCGCTGACAGGAGAACGATAGCGAAAACAGCTAATCTGAGGCGTACCATCGGGCCACTCTAAGCGGGGACTAATTAAGCCCGCATCTGGATGTGCCTGCATGGCCTCTAGCAACGAACGAACGGCACCAGGACGGACGATCGTATCGCTATTGATTAATAGATACGCATCTGCCGCCACAGCTTTAATCCCTATGTTATTCCCCGCTGAAAAACCACCGTTGACTGGGGAAGGTAAAACCCTTACCCACGAACCCCAATTATTTTCTCCAATCGCTCGTTCGAGCCTTTCCACCGAACCGTCGCCAGAGGCATTATCTACCACTACTACTTGAGTTCCTGGTAGCGATCGAACTTCATCTGCCAGGGAACGCAAACAATCGATTGTCAAGCTAGGGGTTCGGTAGTTAATAATTACTACTAGCAAAGGAATATATTGGCTGGAAACAATTGCACTAGACATGAACGCGCTAACATCGCAGTGGCGTAATATCATCTGGGCTTGAATCCCATAATTAAAATTGACGCGGGGAGGGGGAGAGGGGAGACACGACGGTGTAATCTTCCTCTTTTAAATCTTGTTTGAAGGCACTAAAGCAAACCCTCATCGTTCGTTTATCTTTGGCAATTTTTCCTTCTAGGATATCGGCAATTGTTTGGCTGTGAAGCCCGATCCTCTGGCTCAATTCTGCCAGCATCAAAGGTTCTATCGCTTGCTCTCCGATTTCTGCTTGCCGAATCGCTGCCCGGAGTTTTTCGATCCCCGCACTGGTCAAAACCAGATCGGGGTTTTGATTTTGGTGAGGAAACGGCAGTTCTGGTACGTCTTTATTCAGAAACGAACATAGTTTGTCCCATCCCTCACCGCTGCAAACATCTAGGGTGATGAAGTCAGATCTATCCTGGAAATATTCTTTGACCGTTGCCATATGGCGATCGTAAGCTGCGGTAAAAGTCTTTTCCTCGAAAATATTAGCGCCGTATAAACTTTGGTGGATGGCGCGAACTAGTTCGTATTTTTTCTCAGTAGAACCCACAGCGAAATGTTTGCGACAAGATTTTAGCCAAGAGTCTCGATCGCGAATTGTTTGAATAAACAAAGCATTAGGAAATCGTCGATCTAGTTCGACAAAGAACTGAGTCACGGGCACGTCACTAAAAGCCTCAAATTTATTGAGCCACCACGGCCAGTAGAATTCTAATAAATCTTCGGCAGCCAGGCGACCTATGGGCGGCCAGTGAATACTTCTAAATCCTAAAATTTTTAGGGCATCCGTAATCGAGCTAGTTCCTGTTTTTGCCAGTCCAATGACGAAAATTTTCTGTTTTTCTACATCGGTTTGACGACATATTTGGTATTTAAACCGATCGCTAATTTTTTGAAGCAAGCTATCCATAATTAATCTGCTGCTACTTGGATGGTGGCACGAGCGACACTGCGAATTGGGAATTGGGAATTGATAATTGTTTTGGTCAAATTACTCGACACGATTTCACATAAGCTGACTCTTGCTGGGATCTAATATATTTGAGAACTTGACTCATCATCCGATAAGTCCGAGGTGAATTGTTTGCCAACGGACCTAAAGAGGAAAGCCATTCGGCTACAGGTGGATGAGTTTCGCACAGACATTTGAGCGTTATCGGCCAGAAATCAGGCCACATAGCATCGTGATAATGGAAGATTTTAGCTGTCCTCAATTTTTCTTCATCATGCCAATGAGCGTAAGATTTTGTCCCCCAACCATAATTATGAGAATATGGCAAACATCCCCATGAAATCCCACTTTTCACTACAGTCAAAGCTAGGGCAACCTGATCGGTAAAAAAGATATTAGCTTGACGATTAGAAATGCGAGCATCTAATAACTGTAGGCATACTTGTAGATACTTTTTAGCCAATTGAGTGGAGCGACGGTAAACAAAGACACCACTGTTCCAGTAAAGCCGGATGCGTTCTCCTTCTTGGGCAGTTGTAATCCAGGGGATTTCTTCGATGTTTTCTATCCCTACAGTGCGAGCCACTTCTTGCCAAAAAGGATTTTGAGGATCGGTTGCACCTGTAGTGGCAATGCTTTTACTGACAGGACAAGCTAGAAAATCTTCTGATTCTGGCAGCAGGCGATCGGGTTCGCCCAGAATTAACAAATCGCTATCGAGCCAACAGATATATTCTGAGTTGCTGCACTCTTCGGCTGCTACTAAAGCATGGAGTTTGTTCATAAACTTATTCCAAGAGTACCCACTTTTTGCTTGAAAATGAAGATACTTGACATCAAACTTGGAAAAAGTCTGTTTGGTCTGTGCGGTAATCGGCAAACCCCAACGGGGTGTAATTGCCAATACAGGAGCATTGGCCAATCTCCCTCCCCATCGACGCAGGCTCTCAACCATCCGAATGGTTTGAGTCTCCAACGGGCCTGATTCAATGCAGCAGACAAAGGTTATTGGGAATTTTTCTGCGATCGCTAGGTTCATTAGCCTTTAAACTTCTAAATTTCATAGCCATAGGCTGCTAAGTTTAATCCTGTCAGCTTGGCAGTCATTTGATTGCTATATTGATAGTGACCTCCTACGATCTCTTTTATATATGATTCCAGTTGCCGATCCGCAGCCTTGCTTAACCGTTTGGGGACTACGTTATTAATTTTATAGCATAGAGAATTATTTAATTTCTGATACCAGCTAGCATTCGGATGTGCCGTCCTCGGTGCCAGCATATTTAACCAACGTTTCAAACCTACTGTCAATCCTGAATATCCTGGATTGACAATATCTTCGCCCACGTCAGGAGGAATCTTGGTCCCGGTGAAACTAGAAATTTTGCTTAAAAAATCTGATTTATTAACTTTTAATGACTCATAAGGCAGTACTAAGACTTTTTCTTGGCCAAATAATTTTTGATAGTATTCGATTAGCCAATGATACTCTAAATACTCAAATCTAAATAAGGGATTGAATCCCGAACGAGCTTCATATTGTTTCAAATAATCTTGAATAGAGACAGTTAAATTGCTTCGCACCCTATGCTTGTATATCGATACGATCGTATCTAATTGTCTGCGAATCACAATCAAGATTCGTCCTTCTGGGAACATGATAGCTAATCGCTCTGCTATGTTTTTGTTATTGTATTCGCCTTGATAAATATTTCCTGAAAGGGCTTCTTCGCTGATCGTCGGAATTAAGGAATTACGCCAAGCTTTTAAAATTCCAGCTTGGAAAAACTGTCTGACACTAGTTGGCTCGAACGTAAAAGGATTTACTAAAATTATTTTTTCAAAATAGTCAGGTCTTGAGCCTAAAATATCGAACCCATATGCTGAATTATTAAAAATCAATTCTTGCAGAAATGTACTAGCTGTTTTATGATAACCAATATGAATTAGCACTATTTCTTGCGACATCTATTTACCTCAGTTTTTCTAAGGCTATTCTTACTAATTTACTAGCCTTGTTATGCTTTTTATATGACCCGACAAAATTATATATACTAAATATTGTTAGCCTAGATCGTATTTTCCAGAGTTAAATCTATGCTCGAATAACCACTGCTTTTTTTCCGGAGAATTATCTATCCAACTATTAATAAAGTCTGCCCATTTGACAGGAATTTGTAACTGTTTCCAAGCTGATTCAGATGCTACAGAGATATTATAATACAAGGTGGGGTCTGAGATTAGTTTCTCAATACACGCTGTTAAAGCCGTAGGCTTACCCGCAGGAAAAATCATTGCACTAGTACCATGAGTTATTTTTTTATAGAACATGGGATGATCTGAAGCCACAATTGGAGTTCGAGCGCAAAGCGACTCATAAATTGTAAACGGTAGACCTTCAGGATATTCATGCCTGCTGGGAATAATAACCAGATCTGCTTTTCTCATTAAATTGATAATCTCGTGGTTGGCAACTAATCCTAAAAATTCTACACTATCTTCAATTTTCAACTGTTTAGATTGTTCGATTAACCATTTCATTTCTCCCTTGCCTGCTATTTTTAAATTCACAGCTATTTTCTTGGCTTTTAACTGCAATATAGAGTCTAAAATATCGCCAACACCTTTAGATTTAACCAGCGATCCTACATACAATAAATCCCAAGTTTTGACATTTTCTCTTAAAGTTTTTGGAGAAAAATTAGCTGGCGTAAGCTCGGCCGAAGATTCCATATCATAAGGAATAATTTTATTGGGATTAACTCCAATTTTATGAAGCGACTGACAGGCATTAATCCCGTGATTTCCAATCCATTCTATTCGAGGGTCATTCAAGCAATTAGTCAGTAAGAAATTGTTGATTTTATGCCGTAATGTCTTATCTAAGAAAGAATCTGCTAATATTGCTATGGTAGGAATATTATTACGAACTGCCCAAGCAAAAATTGCTCGAATAGGGGTGCGAACGATTAAATGAGTTGGATTTTGCTCTCGAATCAGATTGATTAATTTTTTGATTTCAAGTTTTTCCTTAAATCCCGTTCCGATCGCTTTAACCCCATTAGACAAAACCTCATGATAAGGTTCTGGTGTCAAACAGCACAAAACTGAGACTTCTTCAATTTTTTTGGCTATTTCTGTGACCGCATCAACCGAATATTTCTGAGCGTGATACGTTTCTTTTTCCCCTTGAGAAAATCGCTGGAAAGCCGCGCGATAGTCTCCAAAATACTGTACGATGACTAAACGCATTCAAGACCTCTAACAAAAATTGAAGATTTCCTTTAAAAAGTGAATTTTTTGGGCTGGGATTCTAGAGTTCGATCTTTTCACTCAACGGTAGTAAGGTTTAATGGCAGAGGAGCGAGCGATAGCGGTTTTATTAGCTTGTCTCTCTTGCAGCAACAGACCCGATAGCCCCCCATTAGCTAAAGCATAAATTGGGTTGATCATGCTATTCAACGTGCAATCTAACATATACAAAATTAACACTACTGCTAAGACTGCTACAGCGGCTAATTTAGGGTGAGACCAATAATCAACCCGATATCGGGAAAAACAAAAACTAGCTGCTGGCAGCAAAAATGCTGCTGTAATGCTAGCTAAACCCACTAGACCATTAATGCCAAACGCAATCACCCACAAGCTGTCGGTGACTGAGGCCTTCTCTCCAGTTATTTCATCTTTGATGCGATTTCGCCCCCATCCTCCCCAGCCAAAAATTACTTTTTGGCGGGCCTTTTCTCCCAGAAGTTCTTCATGATCCCAGCGAAATTGCAAAGATTGCGCCCGATCTGGACCGGCCACATCAGCCGCTAAGGAAACAATGGGACTTGAGATTTCTTGGCCGAAAGTGCCACTCGCTCCTAAAGAGACGTAAAGCATTATCGTTAGTACCAACGCTAGCATTGGCAAAACCGTGCGAAAGTATTTAGCAATAAATAAAATTCCTACTCCTAGAATCAAATAAAGATAAGCGCCTGTGGACTTGACTGCTACAAAAGTCACCAGCAGCGCTCCTACCAACCAAATCATACTAACGTTCCAGAAGTGGTGGATCGCGCCAGAGCGCCACAGCCAAATGCCAATTAGGGTGGCCGCCATCATCCACATTCCCACTTCTAAACCGTGTTTCATAAATACCATCGGTCTGTACCCACCATAACGGATAGATTGACCGACACCCGGTAAGCGCAACCCGTAAACTTTCTCGTGGAGAATGGGGCTAAGAAAGATTTCCACCCAGCACAACGGGATATAAAGCAAGCCGCCCATAAAAATTCCCACTGCTAACTGCCGCAAACCCGCTAAGTCATTTAGATATATTCGACCTAAAAAATAGGGAACTCCCCAAGTAACGGTTTGAGTGAGAGACGTTGATAAACCGTCATAAACTCCCAACCCATTGGTAATAGATGAAGCAAACGGACACAAGCACCAAATCAGCATGGGGATGTCGAGCCAGCCGAATTTAAACGACTTCAAGTATTCGACATCGTAAATTATAGTTGCCAGCAAAATGCCGTAACAAGTGGCTGACATTTTACTGTAGTCAGGCAGTCCGGGAAGAGGAAATATAACCTGCGGCAGGAACAACCACGCGCCGATAAAGCTGATAACAACCGCCCGCTCTGGCGAGAACTGTTTGAATAGCAAAAGGACGATGGGAATCCAGGCCAGCATGACCAGGTAAGTTAAAAGCATCATATGGCAGTAAAATCTCCTTTTTCCCTGCGATCGATCGCCACTTGCAAGGCGCTCTCAAACAGATCGGTAGCTTTTTCCCAAGTATAGCTCGTGGCTTTGGCGTAGGCAGCATCAGACACGGCCAGCCATTCGGCTTCCGAGAAATTACAGATCTGCTCGATCGCTCTGGCCATATTGTCGGGATCTTCCGGTCGGACGAGGATGCCAGCACCGTCAGCTAAAAGTTCGGGAGCGGCTCCTGCGGGAGTGCCAATGACTGGAGTGCGGCAAGCCATGGCTTCTAGGATCGGTAAACCAAAACCTTCAGAACGGCTGCCAAACAGCCAAGCATCGCATTGAGAGTAAATATCTTTTAGGGTGTCTTGGGGAGGTTGACAAATATATTCCGTGCCAGGCGGTAAGGGCAATTCTGGCGATGGCGATCTCCGGCCAAAAGCGATCGAGCGCAAATTCGGAATTTTCTCGGCGGCTAAGGATAAAGCTTTGAGGCTAACGTTGCATCCCTTCCAATAAACCGGAGAATACATCATCCCGATCGTGGGCACGGGCTGTTTGCTGCGGGGGGGGGCGGCAAACATTTCCAGATCGACGCTGTTGGGTACGAGGGCGACATGGCGATCTCTGTATTCGGTTTGCATTAGATCGGCCAGCCACTGGGCGATGACGATCTTGTGCAAAGGCAACGAGTAGGTCGCTTTTACCCTTGCTTGCGGTAAGTAATCGTGAACTTCATGATGTTGAATGAAGTAAGCTTTGGCCCCTTTAGCATCGGATAACTTCGCTACCCATTCGGCTGTTTCCCACCAAGTAGCTACGACGACATCGGCATCGGGCAGATCGGCATCGGTAATTGGCGCTGGATGGGGGAGGACGTGATGGGCAACCCCTTTATTGGCAAAATGAGATGGTTGAGTTGGAGCCACGTAAACCCAGCCTTGGCCTTTGAACAGAGAACGCACCTGCTGGCGCAACTTCGGTTGTCTTCGGGCTGGAGAAACGGCAAACACTTGATGATTCCGTTTGCTTAAATGCTGGACATAGGTAGCCAGAACGCGATCGCCGCCGCTGAGGTTAAAAGCAGGCATCACGATAGTAATTTTCATCTGAAGTATGAAGTATGAAGTATGAAGTCAAAAGAAATGCCTAGCGCCAGCCTTCTCTCAATACGCAGGACAGGACTTTCCAGTTTTCCTTGGCATGGGGTTGTTTTCGCACTGCCAGCAGAGCGTGCTTCCTGGCAGATTTCAGATTGCCTGCACCTAATGCCCACCACGCCCACTTTTGATGCATTTCGCTTTCCGAAGCTTGCCTATCGGGTCCGAACTTGAGTTGGTTGAGGAATGACAGTCCTCGACGAGCGTGGGCTTCTTTGACGGCTAACTCTGCCCTCTGCCTTTGTTCGAGGCGACGAGTATGACCGACGCTTTTTGGCTGCATCCGGTATTGCAACAGAATGTCTGGCAGGTTAGCTACTTTACCGATCTCGGCTAATCGCAGAAATAAATCGAGATCTTCAGCCGGTTCCATCCCCTCTCGATAGCCGCCTACTTTTTGCATGGCATCGCGACGGATCGTCACCGCTGGATGCACTATCGTCCCACCGCGACCGGCCAGATGTCCGCTGTCGATTTCTTCATGAGTAGTTTGTTCGGCAAACGAACGCAGCGGTAGACCGTCAGAATCGATCAGCATTACGCGAGAACCAACGGCTACACAATCAGCACGATTTTCTAAGAACTCTGTTTGCTTTGCCAATCTTTCTGGCAAAGCGACATCATCGGCATCCATGCGAGCGATATATCGCCCTCGCGCGTAACCGAGTCCTTCATTGAGGCTAAATGTATATCCCTTGTTATCTCGACTGAATAGTTTAATTCGCCGATCTTGGTTTTGAAACTCTTGCAGGATAGACATCGAGCTATCGGTCGAGCCATCGTTAATAATGATAAATTCAAAGTCGTCGAACGTTTGAGTGAGAATGCTCTCCAGAGATTGAACGAGATAATTTTCGGCATTATAGACGGTCATCAATACCGATACTAAGGGCGTTCGCACGATTTTCTCCTCTCAGTCTAAATCGATCTTGGCTGCGTTGGCAGGGAAATCATTAACACATTCTAACTGCTTCTGGAAGCTCTTCAGCTTTCTCGGTCTATGCCAATTTCCTTTACTTCTGTCGGGCAAATGAATTTACCAACGCTAAAGGTATTCTCATTATCGACTTCTGGACGTATTCTAATATTAAGAGCGGACACCAGTTAAAGGCATAAAGTAAAAGTTCGGACTTTTTAAATAATTTATTTTTGAAACTGTACATATTCGCCCAATAAATAAATTGTTTGCCGACGACTGACTTTAACTCATTTTCTAAGGAATTAGATGGCGATCCTAGTGATTTTTTCTGAACGAAAACTTTTAAAATATCTTGCATTTGAGCGTTGAAGTGTCGGAGGTTGGAACTGTCAAGAAAATTAGCTGATTTAGTGTGACCTACCCAGAAGCTATTGAGATTTTCTATCTCTGATGGCGACAAATCTAGTTCGGTTAATTGCTTGATGTTCGACCTAGCTAGTTCTAAAATATCTTGCTTTTGTTCGGCTTGCTTCTTCGCCGAAACGCTAGTGCTATGAAAGCGTTGTTGGAGAAGCACTTCCGGCAATATCCTTACTATCCCCACTCCGGCCAGGCGACACCATAGTTCGTAGTCTTCACAATAAGGATACTTTTTGGAATAGCCACCTAGCATATTAACCGTTTTACGTCGAAACATCACCTGACTGTGACCGGACAAGCGATTGTAGAACAACAGATACCAAGCTACTAGATTAGCAGGACAGGCTCGCTCCATAATTGCGAAAGGCTTGCCCTCGGCATTAATCTTCTCGATGTTGCAAGATACTAGAACTACCTCTGAATTGCTATCTAATAAAGCTACTTGCTTTTTAAGTCGCTCTGGCAAAGAGATATCATCGGCATCTTGGCGAGCAATATATTCTCCTCGCGCGCGATCGATCCCTTTGTTGAGAGATCCAGTCAATCCCAGGTTTTCTTGGTTCTCCAATATAATAATGCGCTCGTCTTGACGAGCAAATTCTGCGAGAATTTCATCAGTGCTGTCTGTAGAAGCATCATTGATAATGACGAATTCAAAATCAGTAAAGCTTTGATTGAGAACGCTTTCTACAGCTTCCCGCAGGTATCGCTCGCAATTATAGACTGGCATCACTACACTGATTTTTGGCACTGCGTGTCGATCGGCGACCATAAACTTCGATGAATCAACTTCAAAATCAAAATTTGTAGTCAAAGATCGGTCGATCGTCATAATTTTTTAACTCTTTACTAGCACTTGGTTTCTGTTTGCTGAAAAGGGGTTTATTTCAGTCAAAACTCCATATTTGAGCCGAGAGATTGATAAATTTATTGAAATTAATTAGTCTTTGAAGTAGAGCGTTAACTATAGACTTTTGGACGAATAACTTCCTTTTCTTCTCTTTAATCAAAGATGGCAGCACCTTGTTTAATAAAAAAGCTGTAGCGGCTCTGGATGAAAAATATGGTTTGCATTCATCGAACCAACTTTCAGAAACTCGATAGTCTCCCATCCTTCCGACGTGTTCGTATCGGGAGTCGCCATTCCAAATGGATAGGGGGCTTTGAATAAAGTAGAAGTTAGCACCATTGGCTTCCAGCCTCAAACAAAAATCCCAATCTTGGTGTTTTCTAAACTTTTCTTGAAAGCGAGTGGCTAGAGCTAGGGAACGATGGAGCATGAGCGTACTAGTTACCATATAACCGCGCTGACAAAATAAAAAGTCAGAAACAGATTCTGTTTCTTCTTTTCCTCTTTTGGGTAGAAAGAAACGTTCGTCAAAAGCTTGATATGTTTCTGGTGATATGCCTGAATTACTATAAAACACTTGGGTATAGCAAACTACTCGTTCGGGATGAGGCTGACGTTGAATTAAGTCAAGTTGAACCTCAATCTTATTGGGCATCCAGGCATCATCGGAATCTAAAAAAGCAATATATTCGCCTTTGGCAGTTTCAATCCCTGTATTGCGGGCTGCTGCCCCTCCCTGATTAGTCGAGTGGCGCGCGTAGACGATTCTCGGATCGCCAATTGCTCTGACTGCATCCTCAGTTCTATCTGTGGAGCCATCATCGACCACAATAATCTCAATATTTCTGTAAGATTGCCCCATAGCACTGCTTAAAGAAATATCTATCAGGTCGGCGCGATTGAAGGTTGGTATGACAACGCTAACTAGGGGATTTTCAGACAGCATGGTTTTTACTTATCCTCTTAAATATAAAGAACTAAGAATTTTGCCAGCGCCTTCTAATTGAAGTATTTTAGGAAACTTAACTATTAAAGAAGTAGTATTAAAAAATATAAATGCCTGCCTTTTAACAAAGTTCATTCTATTAACCGATTTAGAGTTTTTTATACTGTTGACATATTCAATGAATAGCAAAGCTAATTTCTCGGACTCTAACCCGTTATTATAGCCCCAGGCAAATAATGTTTTCCATCTGGGCAAGCCGCTGTAGTAAACTAATTTTTTATGGAATCTAGTTATGTGATTATAACTGTGAACTCTTCTCATGGCAACTGGCGCGTCTAAGCGTCCGGGCAGCAATCTCCCGACTGCTGCCATTTTGAACCACATGACAACGTCTTCGCTGAATTCAAGATGTCGATCGAAGTAACCAGTTCGATCGAAAATATTTTTCTTCACCACGAGTCCATTGCAATGAAACCAGCCCACCTCTTTTTTTAACACCATAGTTGCAAACAGAAGTTCTGGTTCTATGTTCTCAGATATAGTAGTTAGCAAGCGATCGCCACGGCCGACTGAGTTCCATTTTTCCCTACTGTCTTCATCCTGAAAATAAGTGCCAATTGCTTCATAAACCCCATCTATTTCAGGATGCTGCTTGAATTTTTCCACGGCTGTTGCAAATCGCCCTGGTAAATAGAAATCATCAGCATCTAAGAAAGCAATATACTCGCAACTGGCTGTTTTTATTCCTAAGTTGCGGCTCGCGCTCGCACCTTCATTTCTACCATTTTGATGGCGCAATAACTTAACTGAACGATATTCTGCAACCAATTGCTGGCAGAGATCGAGAGAGTTATCGGGAGAAGCATCTTCTATTAATAGAACTTCCCCCGTCTCAGGTTGAGACAAGGCAGACTCTACTGCTTGCCGAAGGTAATTTTCGGCATTGTATACGGGAATAATGACAGATACTGGCATCGATTCTTTTGTTCTCCAACTTGGCCTCTACAGCTTCTCATTCAAAATAGCGGCGATCGCGTCAAAATTACTGGCTGCATCTTGCTTGACTTTTGGCAATACTGCTTGCAGTCGAGCGGCTACCGCATGGCGTTGCGCCCAAGCATTCCTAATCGCAGAACAGGCTTTCTCGGCATCCAGAAATTCCTGAATTGGGATTAGCAATCCCTGATGGATCGATTCGGTTCCTAGCAGGTCAGTCATGATGCCTTCAGCCTTAATCGAGTATCCCACTAAAACCGTACAAACACCGCTCGAAAGTCCAGCGATGCCAGCGTGCATTCGTTCGGCAATTACCAGATCGCAGGCACTAATGAGTCCTTTGAATTCTGCGGCTGAGTGGTCTGCACCGGCCAATCGCACTCGCGGATCGAAGTTGAAGCTTCTGAGAAGTTTGGTAGCAATAATTCGATCGTCATTGCTGGCATAAGTCTCTTGAACGTGCGGCACGATCGAAACTTGGGCGTTGAATTCATCGAGCGCTAACTTAATAACTCGATGCCAGGTTTTGAGGTGTAGATCTCGATCGCACCCAGCATAAGTACCGATCCCTTGGCTGATGGCAACGGCGATCGTCGGTCGCTCTGGTTCGATTCCATAGTTTTGCAGCAGGTTGGCTGTAATTGCAGGCGAACAAGGATTGAGTAAAAATGCTGGATCGGCTGTTTGTTTCACCAAATCCTTGGAAAGCCCCAGCTTTTCAGTTAAGTAACGATAGGAGATGTGTTCTCTAACTGTAATTAGTTTCGAGTAACGAGCCACATTTAACCAGGACTGGGTTTCTTCATCGGTTTTGAACGGTCCGATCGATTGAGCCAAAAATACCACCGGGACATTGGCATCCAAAGCCACTTGCAGCGGTTCGAGGTGAACGTTGAGAGAGCCGTAATCGGAGCTAAATACATCGCCTCCAGAAGCGATAGTAATGTCTGCGTCTCGAATTGCCTGCATAGCTGGTGTCGATCGAGGTGCGGGGGGCCGATAAAAGGGCAGCTTGGCCCGCCACCGCTGGAGGCGACTGAGAGGAGGAGGGCTGCTGGTAAGAGTCCGATCGATCGATTTAATATCGTACTGTTGCAATCGAGTGTTGTCGTAGTCAGGGCTTCTAGTCAGCACGCCAATTGGTAGTTGAGGATGGCGCTCGCGCAATTGCTCGATCGTCGGTACGACTAATGCTTCAACGCCTCGGTTGCGCAACCCAAATATTCCGGTGATGACTGCGTTCAAAGTTTCTACCTCCTAAACTTTACTAGAGCGAGATCGAGTTCGCGTTGTGGGCTTACCCGAATAGTCGAACGTAATATTTTTTCAAACGACTTCTAATCCGCCGCCACAGAGGCGGTCTGGGCGGTAATGAGGCTAATTCGTACTCCTGCACTAAAGGCATCATTCTCGCTTGAAACACGGACAACTGACCCCGATCGGTGGCATCTTTAAAGGCTGAGTGGCTTCGATCGGCTAGCAAAATTCTCAGGGAAAAACGTTGGCGCTCGGATCGATCGAGATGCTTAGCTTCAGGTTTAACTCGTTTGGGCGGTCGCCATTGTCTGGTTTTATCGGCTAGATAAAGTCGATAAGCTAAGCCTTCCCGTCGATGTCGAAAACCCGATCGCTGCGACTTGGCTACTTCATCTGGGTCGATACGTTCGAGCTTTAAATCGCCTGCATCGATCGCTTGCTCGATTGGTTTTTGCAGATCCCGATGGCGAACGACAACTACATTGGTGCCGCGACTGTCCTTGAGGTATTGAGGCAACCAAGCATCTCCAATACTCAGATCGGCAGTTTCAGCCAGAACGTCGTCGCAATAATCGCACGCTTTATACTTAAAGAAGCCTAGACCCCAATCTGCTCCATATAAATCGCGCACGGGGCTGGTAACGGTAACGATCTGTCCGTCTTTAACGCCAGTTACCTCAATGCCATATTTATTGGCATCAGCACCGGGGAGTTTTTTGCGAAAGTCAAATGCCAAAATTTTATCTGGTTCGATCCCGCACTGCCAAGCCAGGAGCTTGGCAAAAGCTGCACTTTTAAGATGCCCGCAAACCAGGCCGATACAAAACTGAATTCGTTCGTTGAGTAAAGGATCTTGGCGCATCAAGAGACGGACGGCTTTGATAAAGCAGGGAATCCCCACAAAAGCATAACGTCCGGGTCGATGGCGAATTATCTCGATCGCTGCGGACATTTCTACTGGGTAATATCGAGATTTGGCTCCCTTTTGTACGTCTTCTACACTCAGGGACAATTGATATGCAAACAGCCTGCTATCTTCTGCTGTCGGCTGGCGGGGGTGAACGTGTACGATTCCATCAACTAAATTTTCTTTTAAGAGCTTAGCTGCGATCCAAGTGCCGAGTCCGCCGGAGCTACCGCCATCGCGAAAATTGCCTTCAGCTACGTAACCAGCATAGGTAGCTAAATAGTAACCGACTCGATCGCGATACGAGCAATCCCGGCCGAATAGTTCTTCACCGATTCGATCCTCGTCTAGACTCTTAGCTGAGAACGGACAAACCGACTCTAATGAGATACTGGGAGACGATCGATTAGTTTCTGGAACCAGAGTCGCTTGGAACCGCTCGTATTCATCTAAATTCATCTCTATGGGGGAATCGTTTGCTGCCGCACAAGCGCCACAACCGATACAGTAGCCACCATCGACCACCGTTTCAAACAGTTCTTTGATTTCAGAATTTCCCTCGCGAACTGCCATTGTACTCCTACTTCTATGTCGTAATTTATCGATTAACAGCACGAACCAAATTTACTCAAACTCTGGCTATTTATTTCGGCAAATTATTACGATTAAAATTCGAGATAAACTGGAGATAATCAGGCATTTCTTCTATAGACAATAAATTCTAAATCCTTCTGTTTAACGAGTTAATTTCAGCTTTTAGATATCATATCCGAGGATTTTTAGGTATTCACCAGCAATCTGCTGCAAATCTCGATTGTAGTCGATCGAGTATTTTTTCTGCCATTGCTTGCTGGCAGCAGAATCTAGAATAATCGATCGATCTTTATCTTTATAGTTCCAACCCGATAAACTGCTAGATGAGAAAGAGTCAATTGCTTGTCGAACCTCTTCAGATGATGTTTTAATCCCCAGGCGGAGCGCCAGACTACTAATAACTTCATCTGGGACTAGTAGCAAATCTTCATACCTGACAATAGCACTCGGCTTTCTAGCCAGCCAGATTCTAACGTGATTCGACCAATCTGTAGCTTGTTGCTGTACTAAAGCAGAAATAGCTGCCTCTTCCTTGACCAGATCGAGTTTATCGATTAGTTTGCTCGTAGTTTTGAGGAAAAGATTGTTTGGAGTTGTCTTCTTAATGTTTTCCCACTTGGGAGAAACTCGATCGAGATAGTCATACATCAGGGTATCTCGAATATCTCTGACTGCATAAATTACAGGCTCGGTGTTTGACTTCGGAGCGGTCAATTTTTCAGTTTTGAGGATTTGTAAACCAGGTTTTTGATGTGCCGGAGGCGGTTCGGTGGCATCGAGATCGATAAATTCTCCGTTTAAACAATACGCTAACAGGTGGCCGAGCCAAGTAGTTCCCGAATTGGGATATCCAACGACGTACACTTCTCTATCTCACCTCTAATTTCAACAGTAGGCACATTAACTGATTTTTCTACGATAGCGATCGATCGTAACCATACCTCAGCAGCATAGAATCGGCAAACGAACTCGCAATTAGTCGCTCTGTATCTGTAAACTTAGTTTTCCATTTGCCTACTCCCTCATTTGAGATCTGCTGTTTTCTGGCCACATCTCGCGACCCAGATTCCCAAGCGGGCAGGTCGTGTTTTTGTCCCTCATATGTCAGCACCTCATCCGACCAAGGCTCTTCAATAAACTCTAAAATCTTTTCGAGAACCGGGCGAGGCTCTCTGACTAAATCTTCATAGCGAATTTGACAGGTATCTAATTGATATTCCTCTTGCCACTGCTCGAACTGTCGGAGCCAATGACACCATCTTTGCAAACTATTTAGCAGAGTGTTGGTAACTGTTTCGCCTCGATTCGACAAGTTTTTTCCCCAATTTTCTCGCTGCTTAAACAAAGAGCAAGCCACATCGCGTCCGTCTCTGATGATATGAATATACTTAGCTTGCGGGAATAGTTGGTTCAAAAAGGGAATTTCTGTCATATGGTTAGGAGTTTTTTCTAACCATCGCTTTTTGCCTTTGGCCGCAGCATAACTATTTAAAATACTGGAAATCGCCTGGCCGATAGCCCTAGAAACGTCAGCTTCGGAAACTCCTTCAAAATTACAAACTGGCCCTTGGCGATCGTTTACTAGCGAATAATACAAAACTCTAAACGATGCTACTTTACCGTAATTTCCACCGATCCAAGGGCATTCCGGGCCGACTGCCAGATGCGGATGAGAGTCTAAAATCGTGCGCAGTAATGTGGTTCCAGAACGCGGAACGCCCAAGATAAATAAAGCTGAATCTCCCATCACTATGTCCTTTTGAAAATCGCCGTCTGCTACCTAGAAAATTCGATCGCTAATTGCTCAACCATCGGATTTTTTCACGGAACTCCACGTCCGTGGTTGATAAAATAAGCACTGAACCATCGTCCTGTTGGTCTTGACTACAAATCTAAATGATTCAAAAAAATCGAGGGTATAAAGCGAGTCTTTTTTGATGTAAATCTGCATCGTATATAAACCAGGCCTTAAAGCGAAATTAGGCAGATGAACTTGTAATTCGTGTCTGCCTGGTAATACGTCTAGCGGCTCGCCATCATCGAAGCTACTCAAACGCAAAACTACATTGCCCTCTCCGCCAATCTCTTGAATAGCAAAACTTACATAAACTTTGTCAATTTCCCTATTTTCATAGGCCTTATAATTGATGCACAAGCTAACCGATTCACCAGTTAAAGGCGATTCAATTATTTTGCCTTTGCTGTCTCTAAAAAAGATGGAGATAATATCAATTCCTAAACTTTTACCTTCTCCTTTTGAATCTATAAATACCGCTCCCAACTTATCTTGCTTCCCAGTTGAAAATAGATCTTCTTCATACTGGTTCATGATGGCACTTGGTTCGCCAGATCCCATCATTTCGCCCTTGAGCAGATAAACAGCCTGAGTGCATACATTTAGAATTAACTGGGGTTGGTGGCTGACTAATATAAAGGACGTGCCCTGCCGCCGCAGTTCTTGCAGCCGCCGATGGCACTTCGCCCTAAATCTGATATCCCCTACAGCTAAGACTTCATCAATTAAGAGAATTTCTGGTTCGGTGTGAATGGCACTGGCAAACCCCAAACGGGCGGCCATTCCAGAACTGTAACTTTGGACTGGTGCGTCAATGGCCTCGCCAATTTCGGCAAATTCCAACACGTCATTAAACCGCCGATCGATTTCCTGCTTGGATAATCCTAAAATCGACATATTGGCGTAAATATTTTCTCGCCCCGTCAAAATCGGATTGAATCCAGCACCCAAGGCAATTAGGGGTGCTACTCGACCGTTAATTTCGACAATTCCAGCATCCGGACGAATTAAGCCAGCGATAATCCGCAGCAAAGTCGATTTGCCGCTGCCATTTTTGCCGATTAACCCCAGAGATTCCCCTCGTCGCAATTGGAAGTTAACATCTTTGAGCGCCCAAAATTCTTGCGGGCGTAAATTCTGGCTGCCGCCCTTAACTCCAACGATTTCGCTGGCGATATCTCTTACGCCATAAAACAGAGAACGTTTCAAGTCGCGGCAAAACTTCTTGGAAACTCCCTGCACCGAGAGGACAACATCTGCTTTGTCTTCTGTTGGGGTAACTGTTGGGGTAATAGTAGGCTCTCGCTCCACAGCTTTAACCATGACTTACGAACTCATCCTTTCAACGACGAAAGGCATAGCCAGACGATAAAACAGCCATGCCAATAATAACCCCACAATCGCGATCGCACTAGCGATCCAAAAACCTTGAGGGTTGGATACTATCCCAGTTGTGGTTAACTCGCGTACTGTTACCAGTAGTGGAGTAGCTGGGTTGAATTTGACGAGCGTACCAAATATGCCTCCCCCCGCCCTCGGATTCGGATACACCACAGGAGTTAAAAACATCCATAAAGTGGCGATGACTGTCAACCCTTTGGCAAAATCCTGATAGATCGCACTCATTGGTGCCAAAAATACACCTATGGCTGTTCCCAAAAAGACTAAATGCAGCAAAGCTACAGGTGCCAGTATAGCACTCCAACTTAGGGGCATCTGAAACCAGATAAAGGCTCCCGCGATCAAAATCAGCTTAAAACCAAAGTTGAAAAATAACTCGCCTAATTTCGTCAGAATCAGTGCTTCTCGCGGAAAGTTAATTCTGACCAACATTTGCTTGGCTTGACCCACAGCCAGTACCGGACCGTTTAACGCTTCTACAAAGGTTTGCCAGAGAGCAGTGCTAAATAGAACGTATGCGGGGTAAGGTAAGTCAGTTTCACCGATGTTGACTGCTCCACTACTCCTAGCAAAAGTGAACAAGCTAGCGGTCACAACTGAAGGAATAACTGCCCAGGCTACGCCGAGGACAGATTGACGGTATTGAGCGCTGATGTTGCGCTTCATCAACTGCCAAGCTAGTTCGCGAGAACCCACCAAATCTCGCCACATGGCTCGCAACAGTTTGAGCGGATGCCGAACTTGACTTTCTGGAGTATATACCGCTCTAGTTTTGAATTTATTACTTTGTTTGTGAGTTTCTTGCAAGTCGATCCTCTAGCTGCTTGTGAGGTAAACCTCCTGGAATCCTTTGGCGTTGCCGCTTTGCCGTCTTCCAAGAAAAACGAAGCTCCGATCCGAGCTAGGTAAATGTCTCTACGATCGAAAGAGACTCGCTTCTAGGGTAGCATAACCTCATTCAATCGCCGGATTTGGCTACAGCCGCTACATTAGACTTTGAGGTCGCTCGTAGCTTAAGAAAATTTTTTCCCAGCCGTTAGTTTAAAGGTGCGCTTTAAAGCAGCGCGAAGCTTTTGTTCGAGTGCGCCAATCGCTTTCTGAATCTTAGCCCGCCGCCGACTTGTTTGAGATGGTAAAATTAGCTGTCGATTCTCAAGACATAAAACTGGTTTACTAGCCTTATTAGCAATTTTAATAGCTCGATCGAGGTGATTTTCAATAAAAAGAGCAGCACCAATTTGCTGATATACTTTAGCCTTAAAAGTTCCAGGCAAATTAAACGTCAGTCGTGCGTCAATAGAAGATAAATCTTGCATGATTAACTGTTTGTATGTGACTCCATATTCTTTGAGCCAGTCCTCGGTATAATTCCTATACTTTTCTAAACGACTAGTTACTATATAACCTACTGGAATAGTAGGTAGCAAAAGTGGCTTGGCAGTTGTTAAATAATTGATGTAATTGTCATCTCTATCATTTTTCTCTAACTCTAATGTCGGCTCTTGACAAAGCACTCCCTCAAGACTAAGACAAGCATTACTAAGATATGTATGGTGCATCATATTCCATTCAAATAACCTGGGAAATGGACAAACTTCAAAATACAAATCTACGTTATCTTTAGAGTCAGGCCCGGCATAAATGGCAGCATATATTAGTGGTTGAGATATATTAGCATTCTTGACTTTTTGTTTGGCTATTTCCATCGATTTTCCCGTCCAGACGCTATCATCGACGATCGCTATTTTGCGGCATTCTTGGATGCGATCTACTTGTTTGCGATGACGGCGGGTAGAGCCTATACCGAGTATGCGTCCAGATAAAAAACTATCTAAGTCAGTCAAAGGCAAATTAAGATGCAGAGCTAAAATATTTGCTGCTAGCAGTCCGCTCCGAGGAATACCTACAATTAGATCGACATCTGGGGGAATCTTATATAGTTGGCTAATAATAAGACTGCTCATATCCTGAAGCGATCGATATTGTAAATTCATGCTGTGGTACTCGACGGAATCTATTGCAGGTGAGACGTTCAAACAAAATGGTTCAACTAATAATTTCCTAAAAACCGATAGGTTATCTTCTATCTTTAGAAATAGATTAAGTCAGGGTTAACAAATATTTATCTTTGAGTTGTGGCGATACGTCAGATGATACTAAATCCGGTGGTTACAAGCATCAATCCAGCCCTGACTCCTTCTCCTCTCCTATGGGCTAGCGTGTATACACATCTCGCCCTCACCCTAAATCCCTCTCCCACGGGAGAGGGACGAAAGACTTTAACCGCCTCGATTGACTCTGGAGAATATCTGGCGGCTGAACTTTGAACTAGTTTGACTCCGGCTCCCTTTCTGCCTCTTGCTCCCTCTCCTGGGGGCTACCGTGTATACATAAGTTATCGGTTTGAAGTTCGGCCTTTCGATCCCTCTAAATCCCCCTTAAAAAGGGGGACGAAGAGATCCGGTTCCCCCCTGCTTGGTTCAAGCAGTATGGCGAGGTTTCCTCGCCACGCTTGCATCCGCTTTTTAAGGGGGGCTAGGGGGGATCTGCGAGGATGTAGGCATCAAAATTAACTAGAGGCGATTTCCCAAGTGCGGGGTTGATAAAATAAACATCGACTCATACCTTCTTTCGCCCTAACTGTAAACATAAACGACTCAACCGAGTCAAACGTATAAATCCCATCTTTCCTGGCATAAATGGTCGCCGTATAGTTCCCAGTTTTCAATCCCAGGTGAGGCATGGCAATTCTAATTTCGTGCAGCCCTGGCTTAATATTGAAAGTTATTCGATCGTTAAAACTACTCAATACCAAAACTGGTTCTCCCTCTCCAGATAGCTCGTGAATAGAGACGAGCAAACCAAAATTTTCAATTTCTTTACTAGCTTTACAGGCAACACAAAAGTAAGTTGGTTCGCCAGTTTGAGGCGATAAAACCGGAGCAAATTGCGAATTTCTCAAGAAAACAGAAAGAATATCCAAGCCAGTGCTTTCACTAGGTGCTTTGTGCGGCAAAATTAGCTTGCCTGGAGTTTTTTTGCCCCCTACAGCAAATATATCTTCTTCATATTGGTTCATCACCGTGGGAGTATCTCCAGTAGCGATCGATCGACCGTTAAGCAGATAAATTGCCTGATGACAAGTTTCTAGAATCATTTGGGCGTGATGGCTGACTAAGATAAATGATGTCCCGTTTTGGCGAAGCTTGTGCAGTTGGCGGCGGCATTTCGATCGAAATCTGATATCTCCCACAGCTAGGACTTCATCCACTAAGAGAATGTCAGGTTCGGTGTGAATGGCACTGGCAAACCCCAAACGGGCGGCCATTCCAGAACTGTAACTTTGGACTGGAGAATCTATCGCTTCGCCAATTTCGGCGAAGTCTAATACCTCGTCAAATCGCTTGTCGATTTCGCGCTTGGATAACCCTAAAATCGACATATTGGCGTAAATATTTTCTCGTCCAGTCAAAATTGGGTTGAATCCAGCGCCCAAGGCGATTAAGGGTGCTACGCGACCGTTAACTTCTACAGTCCCAGCATCGGGACGAATTAACCCAGCGATAATCCGCAGCAAAGTCGATTTGCCGCTGCCATTTTTGCCGATTAATCCCAGAGCTTCTCCCCGTCGCAACTGAAAGCTGACATCCTTAAGCGCCCAAAATTCCTTTGGTCGTAAATGCTGGCTGCGTTCCTTGGCTCCAACGATCTCACTGGCAATATCTCGCACGCCATAAAACAGAGAACGCTTCAAATTACGACAAAACTTCTTGGAAACTCCCTGCACCGAGAGAACTACGTCTGCTTGGCTCTCTGATGGATCGATCGCGCTTGCTCTAACGACTGCTTTAACCATGAATTACGAACTCATCGCGTCAACGACAAAGGGATTAGTCCGGCCATAAAACAGCCATGGCCATAGTAGCTGGGCGATCTCGCCTTGCTAGTTTGCAATCGGCTAGCAAATTTTGCTACATGGCTGGCAACAGTTTTAGCGGATGCCGAAACTGACTTTTTTGGAGTATATATCGCTTTAGCTGTGAAATTATTACTCTCGTTGAGATCTTAGCTGGGATTCGACGTAGGTAAATCTCTCTATAGATGTAAATGTTTCTAGGTAGTATTGAGGCAGCCCGCGTGCCTTTAAGTTTAATTCCTGGAAATGTCTATTGGACTAGTTTTTGCCAGATCTCGATCGCTCGCTGGCGATCGCTTTCATCGTTAGAGAGAAAACGTTGCAACCACCGCTGCCAAATCCAGGGGCGCAATGATGGCTGCCAGACATAAAAGGCCAATAAGATCCCCGCTGCTACCAACAATGCCAAGATGAAAACCACCACGGGGAGCAATTTGGCTAGGAAAAGAAACAAAGCCATCGCCAATAGCCCTAAGCTAATTCCCCAAACCCACCAATTTAACTCGGTTTTCAGCCAAGTGTAGTCGATTTTTTTCATCGGCAGTCGATCTAGCAGTCGTTCGATCAGCCAATAGTGGGAACTAGCAATCTCTGTAGATGTTTGAGAATTGCCCAATAGATCGGCTCGAATTTGGTTGATGATATCTCCATCTAAGCCAATTACGCTCCGCATTGCTATCCGATCCGATCCCCTGCCTGCTAATTCATAATAAGTACAAAAAGTTAAGCCTGACTGCCAGCGATTGCCACCATCCATATGCTCTCCATCCGATAGAGCCAAGAACTGCAATCGATTGAGGAGAGATGAGGAAATTTGTAAGCGCTCGCCCTGTTTTTTGGCCTGTAAAATCCGCTTAATAGAAGTTGGATCTAAGTTAAAGCGGACAAAGCGAAATAAGACTATTCCTCGATCGTCTTTAACTTCTTCAATTCGGATGCGATCGCCTAAATCGATTGACTTATTCAAATTTGAAGAAGGAGAAGTTTTCACCTCTAGTTGATTCATTCTGGGTATTTTAGGTCGGTATTTAAAAAAGAATGCAAAATCGATCGGAGCTTTTGGATTGGGTAAAGGGGAAGAGGAGGAGAATTTATTAATTCTGAACTTCTGACTTCTACCCTCTGCCTTCTAAACTTCTAAACTTCTGAACTTCTTGCCTTAATTTCGATCGGATGAGTTGGGTTTCGCACCGTTTTTACCTAACATCGATTGCATGAGCCTGAGAGCAAACTGCATCAATCCTTGCCATTGAGCATTCCCCATATTTACGGCTTCTTTGTGGATTTGGATAATTAAATCTTTATCCTGGCGATCGAACAATTGTTGGTGGAACCGATTGAATATTTTGCCATCCAACTGAGTAATTGTTTGAGCGTAAATCAGATCGGTGTTGGCGGATTGAGAGTCATCTGAAAGACTGCCGTTAGCAGCATTCAAAATTTGATTTCTTTTATCGAGGGCAGCTTTGATTTCACCAATTTTCCGCAATTGGCGCAAAAATCTGCCATTTTCTAGCAGTTCGTTGATTTTGCCGACTTCTTGAGAACTGCTACCGGGATTTAGTGGGTTAGGCAGTTTGGTTTGAATGTCATCGATCGTTGCCGTCGGATCGGTGAGGATGCGGCTATCTTGAAGAGTAGTCGGATCTTTGGCCGTAAGGATCGAACTATATTCGATTTCTAATTGCCTGCGCAGATTGAGATAACGATCGCGCAAAGTCGGATGAACTTTAATTTTTTCCAGATACGACTGGGAAATCGGGTAAACATCTCGATACACTTGCCAGGGAATAAACTTATTCGCTGTAATTTCTTCCACCACCATCGTATTTACTTCTACGGCGGTGATGTCGATCAGAGACTCGCTGAGAGATTGCACGAAGTTTTGCAACTTCTTTTGCTTCTCATTACCACTACTGCCGTTTCTTTCTTGTGCTGTTGTCACCACCGATATTCACTCCCTATATCTAGTTTTATTGATTTCGATCTGTTGTTGGAGGTGAGGGGGGTTGTCGATCTGGCGACATCAGATCGGCAAATAGTTCGTCATCATCAATCCACTGATTCAAATCGTCCATTCTAGAGGATTCGTCTCGATTTTCTGGGGTCGTGAGGGCAGGGTTTTGAGACTCTGGGGGTGACGATTCTCCAAATAAAGCTTCCCATTCGCCATCTAAGTCGAGATCGCTATTGGCGCTCTCTCCATTCGAGCCTGTTGAAGGCAATAAATCTTCGCTGTCATCTAGTTCGGCAAATGGATCTGTAAAAGGATCTAAATCGCTGCTGACACCATTTTGAGACATTTCAGTCGCTAAATAATCGTCCAGATTTAGATCGGCTAATCCGTCTTCTGCCTCTGGGTTTGGTTCTCCTAGAATCGATAAGCTATCTGGTGTTTCCTCGCCCACCATCCAGTTATCCCATTCTTCTTGCTGCTCTAGGTTCAAATCCTCTAAATTTGATGTCAATGGAGGCGAGAAAGGATCGATATCTTCTGCGCTCGAATTTTCTATTGAAGAATCGATCGTCCAAGCAGAAGGATCGCTGCTAAACCTATTGTTATCAGCCGTTGGGGCTTCTAGTTCTTCCAGATTCCAGTTGTCGATACTAGAGTCAACTTCGGGTGCTGGGGGAGTGGCGATCGCTTCTACATTCCACTGTTCGTTACTTTTTGGCAGCGTTTCCTCTGCTTGCGGCATCGGGGCTTCTAGATTCCAGCCATCGCTAGTCGATTCCATCTCTGGCATTGGTGGCGAGGCGATCGCATCGAGATTCCAGCCGGAATTAATTTCTTGGACGATTTCCTCTTCTTGGGAAGTAGTGGTTTCCTGATTCCAACTCTCACTGCCCGCTTCAACTTCTGGCAAGGGGGGAGGAGCGATCGCATCGAGATTCCATTGTTCGTTACTTTCTGGCAGCGGCTCCTCTGCTTGCGGCATCTGGGTTTCGAGATTCCAGCCGTCGCTAGTCGATTCCATCTCTGGCATGGGGGGAGTCGAGATCGCATCGAGATTCCAGCCGGAATTAATTTCTTGAACGATTTCCTCTTCTTGAGGAGTGGTGGTTTCCTGATTCCAACTCTCACCGCCCGCTTCGACTTCTGGCATTGGTGGCGGGGCGATCGCATCGAGATTCCAGCCGGAATTAATTTCTTGGACGATTTCCTCTTCTTGGGAAGTGGTGGTTTCCTGATTCCAACTGTCGCTACCCGTTTCTACTTCTGGGTAGGTTTGGGGTGCAATTACCTCATTCCATCCAGCGTTAGTATCTGGCACTGGTTCGACATCGGGCGGAGCGGTGGTTTCTATAGACGATTCCACATTCCAGTTGTCGGCGCTAGGGATAGCACTATCGATTCCCGATTCCACCTCTAGAGGCATTGCTGTCGCTACTGATTCTTCAATTCCAGCGACTTCTGGTTCTACAGTTGGCGGCAATGTTACTTCCCATTCCTCTTCTTCGGCTACTTCTTCATACCGAACGAGTGGGCGCGTTGCTTCCCATTCCTCTTCTTCGGCTACTTCTTCATACCGAACTGGTGGGCGCGTTGCTTCCCATTCTTCTTCTTCGAGCGCGGCTTCAACTTCAACAGGTGGGGGTGGGGCTATTGACTCCAATCCATCGACCTCTAAAGGTGCAGTCTCTACTTCTGGTTCGCTGACTGGGGGAGTTGCGGCTGAAAGCTCTGCTTCTTCTCTTCCTAAAGCTGCTATTCCTAATGATGCTACTCCCAGCGTTCCGATGGTGGCTGCGGTTCCTAAAGAGATGCCATCTCGATCTGATGGGGGCGTAGCTGGGGAAGAGTCTTCTGCTATTTCTATAGGGGTTTCTTGGCGATCAAGCGCGGCACTGGCGACAGGAGGTTGAGCGCTAGGTAAAGAGCCAGATGTTGCTGCCGACGGTTCTGACTCCAGTACCAAAGCTTCAGTCCCTCGATCGTGCAATCTCGCCCATATGCCCAATAGCTTTTGCAAGTTACTGATGTTGTTTTGCATCAATTGAGGGCTTTCATTAACTTGCTGTTGATGAAATTGCCTCAGTTCGCTATAAATCCCGTTATCGAGCAACTGTTCGCCAAACTCATTTTCAATTTTGTTGTCGATGAGGTTAATTTTGGTTTGCAGGCGATGACCTAGCTTGGTCGAGTCTGGTTCTGTATTAACTGCTACTGCTTCAGTTTCTACATCGGTTGATACGTAGGTCGTAATTTGTAATTCTGTAGCTTCGCCGATCGCCATCGCAAGAGCTTCAGCGATCTTCCCCGTTTTAATCTTGGCTTTGAACTCGTCGCTGGCTGGCATAAAATATTTTCCCCTCAAAATTTTGTTTGTCTAAACTTGGGTTCTAAAAATTTTTATCTAAGGTTGAAAGAATTCTATAACAAGATTGCAAAACTAGGCGGATATTTAATCGATTTGACAAAATTATCGGCCATTTAGCTGAAGAAGAAGGTATATTGTTTTAAAGTTAAATTATTGCATAACCATTTAATTATAAAAAGTTAGTTCGGGGCGATCGGCAAGATGCCTGCTTCACAATTATTGCTGGAGATGTGTAATGGAAGTGGGCAAAATGATTATATTTTGCGATCGATTCAGAAGAACTATAAATTTAATTGTTCGCAAAAACATGAAGAAATATGAGATTATCTAAAAAATCATCTTCAAGAAACATAGTGTTTAATTAGTTTGCTTCAAAATTAGAAAAATATCATATTGAATCGAGCTAGTATTTGTCTATCTGCTAACAAAAAATTCTGCGGCGATCGAGGGTTAGCTTTTTGTTAGCATTGACTAGCTGTAAATGTGGGGGCAGGTAATACTAACGGGAGGGGACAGGCAAGATGCCTACCTCACAAGAATTTCCTGTACTCAATTGAGAATGACGATGAAAGCTTACATAACCAATGGCAAAAACGATCTAGATCTGGTGGAACAGCCAGAGCCGGAACCTAGCTTCGGGCAGGTGATGATTCGAGTGCGGGCGACCTCGCTCAATTACCGAGATTTAATCGTGCAGCGGGGCGAATACACCGGACAAAAATCGCCTCTAATTCCCATGTCTGATGGGGCTGGAGATATCGTAGCTATTGGCGATGGAGTCAATCGAGTTAAAGTAGGCGATAGGGTTGCGGCTACCTTCTTTCAAAACTGGATTTCCGGTAGGATCGGCCGCGAGGTCATGTCCTCCGATCTGGGCGGCGCGATCGATGGAATGCTGGCAGAATACGTCGTGCTAGACCAACAAGGTGTAGTCAAACTACCCGATCGTCTCAGTTATGTTGAAGGTGCTACCTTGCCCTGTGCTGGGGTGACGGCCTGGCACGCTCTGATGGTCAAGGGCAACCTGCAAGCCGGGGAAACCGTGCTGGTGTTGGGTACGGGCGGAGTTTCTGTTTTTGCAACTCAGTTCGCGAAGTCACGGGGAGCCAAAGTAATTGCTACCTCTAGCAGTGACGAGAAGCTAGAACGAATGCGGCAATTGGGAGCCGATGAGACGATAAATTACCAAACTACGCCCGATTGGGAAAAACAGGTTTACGATCTTACCGATCGCGTTGGAGCCGACTGTGTGGTCGAAGTCGGCGGGGCGGGAACGCTGGACAAATCGCTCCAGGCAGTGCGCTATGGGGGACAAATACATTTAATCGGCGTTCTCTCTGGCTTTACTGGCGAAATCAACCCGCTGCCGATTCTATTCAAAAGCATTACCGTCAACGGTATTTATGTCGGCAATCGAGATATGTTTGAAGAAATGAATTTGGCGATCGCTAGCAGTCAGTTAAAACCCGCGATCGATCGGGTGTTTCCCTTTGTTGATGCAGCCCAGGCCTATAACTACCTCAAGAGCGGTTCTCACTTGGGGAAAGTCGCGATCGAATTATAAATTTTAAATTAGTTAGCTGAGGCGATCGTCTTTGGAGATCGGGTCTTTGGCAACCGACTAATAATTCGATTGATTAAGTCGGGATCGCTCATCGATTTTTCGATCGAATCGTTAGCTCCAGCGGCAAATGCTTCTTGCATTAAAGTCATATCCAGCCGCTCGGTGACGACCAAAATTGGTAAATCTTTCCACTGGGGATCGTGGCGCACTACTTGGCACAGATCGATGCTGCTAAAGTCGGGCAACTCACCACCGACGACCAACAGATCTGGCCTCGTTGTTTGCAAAACCTCCCAAAATTGTTGGGGATTTTCCAAAGCGATGACCTCAACTCCCCAAGGCTGCAACAACTGCTTCAAGTTGGCTAAAAATGCTCGATCGCATTCCACTACCATAATCCGATTGGCTGGAGGACGATGAGTTTGAGAAAGGGTTTCGGTAACAGCTTGCAAAATTTGATGGGTTGATAAGGGTTTGTGCAGAAAAGCCGATCCTCCCAGGCGTACTACCTCCACTCGATCGCTCAAACTTTCTCGAACGGTAAATACGAGGACGGGAATTTGGGGGAATTGTTGTCCCAGTTCTCGCAGCAACGCCAGCCCATCTTCTGGCGAATCGGGGAAATTGAGGTCGAGGAGGATGATATCGGGAGGGGTTGCGGCTATGGCCTCTCGCGCCCCGTTCGGATCTGTCGCTATCTGGACGCGCATTCCCCAAATCGTCGCCTCCCGGCCGATTTCCTCTGCTAACATCAAGTCGTCATCGACGATCGACAGCAGGGGGGCATCGGGTAGTGAATATTCGGCTGGTGTTGTGCCATCAACTCGATCGATTCCTTGCCTGAGAGCGCCGATCCGATCGATTGCCCATTGCACTTGGGCGGTTTCTTCGATCTCTTCCTGCTGGAATAACAGTTCGATCTGCCTGGCCAGATGCGATCCTTCCCTCCAACCCAAAAGGCCTAGAGAACCAACTAATTTATGGGCGGTTTGTTCCGCTATTTGTTGCTGTTCGGGGACTAAATTCCCAGCAATCCAAAAGTTGACGGTGTTTTCTAAAGTGGTAACTTGGCTTAAAAACTTGGGCTTGAATTTTTCCCAAGTCTTAGCCAGCCGAGCGATATTGCTCTGGCGTTCGCTGCGTTTCTTTTGCCCTTGGCGAGGGGCTGCATCTGCGCTTTCTGGTGGTAAGCAAAGGGTTTTCAGCCGATATCCCAAACCGTGTACCGTTTCGATCGGATCGATCGCTCCGGCTGCCTTGAGTTTTTGCCGGACGCTATAAATGTGGCTGCTGACGGTTTCTTCCCCAGGAGATTCTGCCATGTCCCAGAGGCGATCGAGAATGTTACTGCGGCTAAAGATGCGTTTGGGATGCCGCAGAAACAGTTCTAGCAGGCTATATTCTTTGGGGGTGAGGTGGATCGATCGCCCGTCGCAGGAGACTTCGGTACTGACTGGATCGAAACAAATATTTTCCCAGAAAATTGCTGAAGTCGATATTCCCCTGCCCCGTCGCAACAAGGCCCGAATCCGCGCCATTAACTCTGGTAAGTCAAAGGGTTTGACGACATAATCATCAGCCCCAGCATCTAATCCCAAGACGCGATCGCTACTGCTGTCTTTGGCCGTTAGCAATAAAATCGAACTTTCATATCCCTGAGCGCGGAGACGCTGGCAGACGCTAATGCCATCCAGTTTGGGCAGCATCACATCTAACATTACCAAGTCGTAGTTTAATTCCCTTACTAGTTGCAGGCCCGTCTCGCCATCGGTTGCCAGATCGACTAGATATTGATGCGCCGTCAAGTTATCGACTAAGGCCGAACCAGTAAAGCGATCGTCTTCGACTAACAGAATTCTCATGACTTCAAGGGCATGGGGCATAGAGCATGGGGCGTAAGGAAAGTGAATGCTACATCGATATCCAATCCCTAAATTGCCTAACAGCACGATCTATCTTAGACATCAAGCAAAACGCTCTCAGTCCCGTTCGAGATAGATGGAGAAAAAACAAGTTTTCTTGCGTTAAATCTCAAAAGTTGACAAAATTTTGCCGATTAAATCGAACTAGACTTGGAGACTCAGAATTAAGCAGACAGCCGATCGCATCAGATATTTTGCTTATTTTCTCATGCCTTTGCCAGTCTGGGATCGTCGCTATTTAGTCGTCTATGTAACGGTTTGTTACTTTCTTTCTTATTCTCAAGGACTAGCGTACCCCGTTACTCCTATGTTTTGAGTGGCTCCTCAAGCAGAGGGGGCTAATCCGTTTGGAGTTCTTTATAAAAAATCAAGGAGAGCAAAATGCTTGACGCATTTTCAAAAGCTGTAGTCGCAGCCGATGCCAGCACCTCAGTTGTAGGCGATATCGGTAAACTGAAGCAGTTCGTAGCCGAAGGTAACAGACGCTTGGATGCGGTTAATGCGATCGCCAGCAATGCTAGCTGCATGGTTTCTGATGCCGTTGCCGGAATGATCTGCGAAAACCAAGGTTTGATTCAAGCTGGCGGTAACTGCTATCCCAACCGTCGGATGGCTGCTTGCTTGCGCGATGGCGAAATCATCTTGCGCTACGTGTCTTATGCTCTGTTAGCTGGTGATGCTTCGGTTCTAGACGATCGCTGCTTGAACGGTTTGAAAGAAACCTACGCGGCTCTAGGCGTACCCACCACATCTACCGTGCGTGCCGTGCAAATCATGAAGGCTCAAGCCGCCGCCCACATTGCTGACAACCCCAGCGAAGCCCGCGCTGGTGCCAAACTCCGCAAAATGGGAACTCCTGTGGTCAACGATCGTTGCGCTAGCTTAGTTGCTGAAGCTTCTAGCTATTTCGATCGCGTAATTGCAGCTTTGAGCTAAACCCTTGCAATAGGCAAGCAAACTAACATCGCTCGTCTAATCAAATCAAATCTGGAGATATTAAAAAGATGAAATCTGTTGTTACCACAGTGATTGCTGCTGCTGATGCCGCAGGTCGTTTTCCCAGCACCTCGGACTTAGAATCAGTTCAAGGTTCGATTCAGCGCTCTGCTGCTCGCTTAGAAGCTGCCGAAAAGCTAGCTGCTAACCTCGACAACGTAGCCAAAGAAGCTTACGACGCTTGCATTAAGAAATATTCCTATCTCAACAACGCTGGCGAAGCCAACTCTACCGACACTTACAAAGCCAAGTGCGCTCGCGATATCAAGCACTATATGCGCTTGATCCAATACTGCTTGGTAGTCGGCGGTACAGGTCCGTTGGATGAGTGGGGTATTTCCGGTCAGCGCGAAGTATATCGTGCTTTAGGTCTGCCCACCGCTCCTTACGTTGAAGCTCTCAGCTTCGCTCGCAATCGCGGTTGCGCTCCTCGCGATATGTCTCCTCAAGCTTTGAGCGAGTACAACACTCTGCTCGACTATGCCATCAACTCGCTGTCGTAGTCAGACGATCGAATTTGTGATGTCGTAATTGGGTAGTTTACTACCTGCTAGACCTGGATATCCTGGGCTGATTGCTAGACCTGATAAGGTAGAAGTAACAGCAAAGAATTTCCAGGTCTATTGTATTTGGGCATGGGGCATAGGCTTCGACAGGCTCAGCCGAGCGGGCATGGGGCATATACCGAACTCCAAATTCCGAACTCCGAACTCCGAACTCCGAACTCCGAACTCATTGATGTATGGATAAACGCTTTTCGGGCCTGTTTAATCTGACGGAAGAGCAGGCGATCGCAATTTTAGATACGCCCATAGCACAGTTAAACGAGGATGATTCTCGCTACGTTGCTGCTGCTCATCTGGTAAACTTCCCGACCGAGCGATCGATTCAGGCTTTGATGCGGGCGGTACAGACTACCGATCGATCTCTAGATAATCGGATCGTGCGTCGCAAGTCGATAGAGACGCTGGGACGGCTTCAGGCTAAGGAATCTCTGAGCGCCATCCGTACCTGTTTGCAGGATGAAGATTGCTATACAGTAGAAAATGCTGTCTGGGCGATCGGCGAGATTGGCACTGAAGATCCAGAGGTTTTGGCAGAAGTGGCTCAGTTGCTAGACAAACCAGGGCAAACCTATCGGGTAATTATTCACACTTTGACGAAGTTGAATTACCAACCAGCCCTCGATCGAATTCGTCGGTTTACAGATAATGAAGATCCCCCTACAGCTAGCGCCGCTATTTCTGCCGTTTGCCGTTTGACTGGGGATATGACGCAAATGCAGCAAGTGGTCGAGATGTTGCAGCATTCTAATGTATTGGGGCGGCGGCTATCGATTCAAGATTTAATCGACGCTCGCTATTACGATGCTATTCCTCAGATCTCTCGATGTCCGGTATCCTTGGTTTTTCGCCTGCGGGGAATTCGTCAGTTGGCTGATGCAGGAGTGGCAGCGGGGAAGTTGACGTTTGAGAGCGTCAGACCGTATTTAGAGCAAGTTTTGCGCGATCGCCCTGAAGATCTAGATCTGGTACACGCCTACGATCGCACTCCGACGCTGCCATTTCTGATCCGAGAGTTGTACGAAACGGATTTCGGGCGCTGCTATCTGGCTACTAAAACCATTATCGAGCATCATGCTGAAGCTGCCCCCGCTGCCTTGTTTGCTACCTATAAAGAAGAAGCTTATGGCGATTATGGCGCTCATTTTCACGTCGTTAAGCTATTTGGGTGGCTCAAACACGCTCCCGCCTACGATTTGTTAGTGGAGGCTTTGCACCACCCGCAACCGCAATTTCAAAAATCCCGCGCGGCGGCGGCAATCGCTTTGGGGGAATTGGGCGACAGTCGGGCAATTCTCGATTTAAAAGCTTGCTTGGCCACTAAAATCTGGGATCTAAAATATGCGGCTTTAATGGCGCTAGAACGACTTGGCGATCTTAGTGGGGTTGCGATCGCGGCTGATGATGAAGATTGGTTGATTCGGGCTAAGGCTAGCCTTTACTCTTAGTCCCTCTCGACCTCACCCCCAGCCCCTCTCCTGCAAGGAGAGGGGAGATAAGAGCAGTCTCTCAATCCTAAGTTGGTAAATTGCCTTGAGTTTTAACCACAGATGCACACAGATAAACACAGATGATGTTGAAGATTTATTGGTTTGTGCGAGAGGCGATAATGCTTTACACTCCTTCTTCTAAACTCCTAAACTCCTCTGATGACTACAAACGATTTATTTGAACAACTCAAACATCCAAATCCCTACCTTCAGGAAAGGGCAATGTTAGCGATCGCTGAGTCTCGCGACGAAAATACGATTCCTCGGCTGGTAAGCGTTCTCGATGAGGATGACGTACACTATCGACGGGCGGCGGTTAAAGCTTTGGGGGTAATCGGGGAAGACGCAGTTCCAGCGGTGGTTGAGGCTTTGCTCAATAGCGAGAATGTCACGGTGCGGGGCAGTGCGGCGAAGGTGCTGGCGCAAATTGCGGTCAACTATCCCGAATTGTCTTTTCCCGAAGCTGGTTTGCAAGGATTAAAGGCTGCGATCGCAGATTCTAATCCGGTGGTACATATTGCAGCGGTGATGGCTTTGGGGCAAATCGGCACGCCAGCTTTTGAGATTTTGGTAGAATCTCTCAAGACTACCGATAATGTGGCGGTGCAAGTAGCCATTGTCAACGCGCTGGCAGCTTTTAGCGATCCGCGATGTCTGGAAGTTCTCAACGATTTTGCCAATGATGAATCGGTAGATCCTTACGTGCGAGAGTCTGCTACGAGTGCTTTATCGCGGTTAGATCTGGTGATGAAATATAAGCGATCGGACGGATAATAGTTTGGGATACCGCCCGATCGCTGGGACAAGCTGGAAGCCTATCCCACAAGAATGTATTTCACTCAATACGGGTAATAGCCCGTATTGCTTCTCATACCATAACTTCTAGCAACCATTTTCTCTGCTGCTTCGATCGCCGATCGTTCGAGATGGCAGCAGATATTTATGAAGGTTAAGAATTAAATCCGGTAATTGTGGGATAGCCCTTTGACTGGGACAGCCCAGAGGGCTATCCCACAAGAATTACCTAATTATTTTTTTAACTTCCATCAATATCTGTCAGATCGATCTAAGGGCAATTTAGATACATTAGCTGGCTGTCGATTTGCCCGACGGTTGCTGAGGATTTGCCAAACCAATAAGAACGAAATTCCCAAAGTGCCGAAGCTTTGCAGGATCAACCACGTCGCCAGCCCGTGATTGGGGACTTCAACCCAGATCGAGACAGCGATGTAAGTTCCCAAGGCAGCTATACCGCCGCAGCCCAAGGCTAAAGTTAACTGGGGATTAGTGGTATATAAATCGCAGACTAGATTTCTGGCAAATCGCAGCCAGCCCAACCAATAGGCTCGCCAATCTGGTTGCTGCATCCGGTAAACCAGCCACGTCACCAGTAAGCCAGTAGCTATTGCCAGCCATAACTTCCAGAACCACAAGCCGATGAGGACGATCGCTAAAGCCGTCGCTATTTGACGGCTTATCTTGGCAAAATGCTTCCGCTTCCAAGTAGGGAAACGTTGCCACTGTAATTCGATCGGGAGCGATCTGGGGATCGGATTAAGGAGTTGCTGCCACCAAGACGACGCTCGTACCACGTTGCTTTCCTGCTCGACTGAGATAAATTATACCTATAGGTAGCTGCCGCGATCGTTAAAAATTTGGGGCTGGCAACGATTATCGACGACTTGCTTCTAAATCGCACTCTGCCATCCACTCAGAGCCATCTGAATAGCCGCGACGGTAGTACAAAAAGATACTCAGTAGCAAATGCCCTTCCCAGGAAAGATCCTGGTGGATGCTGCTTCGCCATCCCAATCGATAAAGCTTGGAGCCGATATAACCTATTTTAAATTCCATATTCGTTCCTCTCTCTCTAGAGGCTGGTAATCGCTAGATAAGTTGTTAGATTGAGGGTGGAATTGACCTCACGATTTCCAGATTAAGCTGTTCGATCGGCTTTGACAGTAATAAAAAGTGACCAATATGTGGAAGAAAAAGTGACCAATAGTTGCACGAGAAGTTCAGGAGTTCAGAAGTTCAGAAGTCAGGAGTCAGGAGTCAGAAGTCAGGAGTTAAGAATGCTCTGCTCTCTCCCCATCTCCCCATCTCCCCATCTCCCCATCTCCCCATCTCCCCATCTCTCCATCTATGATTTTGCCCCCTGGTTTTGAACAGCAATCGATCGTTACTTCTCTCGGCAGAATGGTGTATTACACCAACTCAGGAGAACTCTGGCGCTCTCCAGAACGACTAGAATCACAAAATTTGCCGACGTTGTTATTCCTCCACGGCTTTGGCGGCGGTTCGTCGGCCTATGAGTGGTCGAAAGTTTACCCAGCTTTTGCTAGCGAGTATCGAATTTTAGCCCCAGATTTACTGGGTTGGGGTCGTTCGGAACATCCAGCCCGGAGTTACCAAATTGATGACTATCTCACCACTATTATTGAGTTTGTCGAGCAAACCTGCACCGCACCCGTACCTGTAGTTGCTTCTTCCCTGACCGCAGCTTTTACCATTAGATGCGCGATCGATCGTCCTGAATTGTTCAAATCGCTCATTCTGACGACTCCGGCGGGTTTGTCTGACTTTGGAGAAAACTATACTCGAAGTTTCTTTGCCCAATTGGTCAGCGTCCCGGTGTTAGATCGATTGATCTACAGCACTGGAGTAGCAACCGAGGCTGGTATTCGCACCTTCTTAGAACAGCGGCAATTTGCTCGTTCAGCACGAGTGTATCAAGAAATCGTCGATGCCTATCTAGAATCGGCTAGGCAACCAAACGCCGAATATGCAGCTTTGTCTTTTGTGCGGGGAGATTTGTGCTTCGATCTGTCGCTGTACGTTACTCAGTTAAATGTTCCTACCGCGATCGTCTGGGGGCAAAAGTCTCAATTTACCGGCCCGGAAATCGGCCAGCGTCTAGCCGCTTTAAATCCCAAAGCGATCCGGCATTTTCAAACTCTAGATGATGTCGGACTAACGCCTCAGTTAGAACTGCCAGCGGTGACGATTGGGTTAATCGAGAAATTTATGCGATCGCTCGATTCGTAAAGCTGCGCTGATGCATCCTGCCCTCACCCCCAACCCCTCTCCCACCTCAAAGAAGCCCTCTCCTGCGAGGAGAGGGGAAAGGAAGTTTCTTTGTACTGGAGAGGGGAGCCTGATACAGGTGAAGAGAAAACAGGTGGCGATGCTTCCTATACAGGAATATCTTCCCAGCCTCGCACGTTTTTCCGTCGCGATTCCCAGGCTTCGATCGCAAATAGCAGATCCCGATAACTGTTAGTTGGTTCGATCGCATCTAGGTAAAGTATTCGAGCGGCCACTTTATCTAATTGAAAACACCAATAAACAGGCATTAAAGGATTTATCCAAAGCTGGCTACCCTGAGTTCTAGAAGTAACGTGATAGTCACCATAATGTCCGGCTATAGCCGATGATATCGAACTCGATACAATACTAATATTATTAGGCATTTTCTGAAAAACGAACTCAGTTGCCCCTAGATATTTTTGTACTTCTGGCATCTCTTTAACGACGGAAAACATTCCTAGATATCCATTCGATCGAATTAATTCCGATACGCCTTCTAAAAAGTGAGCGTGACAAACTCCATGATAATAATCTACTCCAAATCCCAGACAGACTAACATCTTTCGTTGCACTTGTAGCTTATTCACCGCTGCAATGCTAGTAACATCTTCGTGAGGCGTTCCCAGACCGATTTCATCTCCTCGCATCAGACTATCCGTACCACCATCTACTAAAACTATAGTGTCTAAATTTAGATGTTCGACTAACTTTTGGTAGCTAGCCAGCAGCGGTTTGAAACCAGTTCTGTCAAAACAGTAAATCGGAGTTTCTTCATCTCGCTCTCTAAACCATTGAGCTAGATACAGTTCTGGAAAATAGTCGTGAGGTTGTGGAGTGTCGGCTGTAACTTTGAGTAAAGAAGGCGACAAACTTTGAATATCTTCGGGAAGATAAGAAAAGGAAAGATTGGCAAGATAAACTTTTTTCCCTAGATTTCGCAAACCAAAATAAAGCGGCAACCCACAGAAGATATCAAAACCTCCTCCCGCACCAGCTAATAAAATATTTTCTCCTAGTAACAATTCAGTCAAGAAGGGTGATTTTAAAAATTCCATAGTATTTTTATAATTCAGCAGTAAAAAAACGCATACAATAGTGCAATAGCTGTAGGTTAGGTTGAGGGCAGGAAACCCAACGAACTCAGCCATCAATGCTACGTTTGCTTCTTTGAAATGTTAAAAACCTAAGTCGGCTTTAGCAGCTTCAGCGGCAGCAAAGACATCATCGTCTGGCATTTCTTCCCAATCGGCATCGCCAATTTCGGCATAGAATTTCTCGTCGTAGGGACGGGTGCGAACTACGACTGGCATCGGCACGGCATGACCTAAAATTAAAGTTTGTTGCTTAGAATCGAGTTTCGCTAATACCGATCGCAAATTCCCCGCCCCAGAAACACCCGTAAAAATCGCTTCGATATCTTTCTCATCGTTGAGTAAAGCGGTAATTCTAGTGCCAATTTGCGACATGACTTCGTTGTCGATTCCCGAAGGACGTTGATCGACGATCAATAAAGTGACAAAGTATTTCCGCATTTCGCGAGCGATCGTCCCAAAAATAGTGCTGTGGACGATGCTAGGATCGAGAAAACGGTGCGCTTCTTCGATCGTAATTACTAATTGACGCGGGCGATCGTTAATATTTTTGCTCTGCAAAAACTTCTCGGCTTTGCGCACGTAAGCACCGTGAATCCGGCGGGTAATCATATTTGTTACCAGCATATAAGAGAGCATATCTGCTTGAGAGCCAAATTCGATGACTACGTGCCTGCCAGCTTCGATCGATTGCAATACTTGATTGATATAATTCTGAGGCGAAGCCGCCCGCATATATTTGAGATTTTCTAGGCGTAGAAGTTTGCGTTGCAGCGCCATTAACGAACCCTTATGACCGCGCTTTTCATCGCAGAACATTTGGATTTCTTCGTTAGTCATATTGAGCAACTGCACGATCCAAGATTTGCCAAATTCGCCATAAAGAATGTTGGCATTATCTAAACTCGCCTCTGACAGCCCTAATTCTGCTCCTACTAGTTTGATATCTTCAACTTCAATTTGGTCGTAACTCAGATATAATTCTTGCGCGTCCCGAACTCCCCGGCGCTTGGTAGATTCGGGATCGAGGGTGTACATCTGCACTTGATTGGGGAAAAGTTGGCGCAATCCTTTGACGGTGCTAAATTGCTTCCCTTCCCGCACCGCTTCCCAACCGTATTCCGAGTGCATATCAAAAATTAAGTTAACTGCTGCTTGCTTGCGAATAATCCCCGATAGCAGCAATCTAGTTAAGAAAGATTTGCCAGTTCCCGATTTGCCAAAAACGCCGTTGCTGCGCTCGACAAACCGATCTAAATCCAAACAGATGGGCACTTCCATATCCAACGGTTCGCCGATATTAAAATTGCGGCGATGGGGATCGTCTTCCCAACCGAATACTGCTCGAAAATCGCGATCGCTGGCATCATAAACTTGGCTGAAATGGCTGGGAATGGTCTTTACTGGTAGCAATTGCATTTCCGTACTGCTTTGCGCCTGAAAAGAAGCGATCGCAGCGGCTTTACTTGTAGCTTTCCCATTTTTCCCATTTTTGCCATTGCTAGCCGAGCCATTTTTCAGTTCTGGGAAATTTGGCTCTCGATTGAGCATCAACATCGGCGTGAGATTAATCGTGCCATAAGTCCCGCTGCCAGCTAAGACTGCTTGCAAAAAATCGTCTTCCGGTTGAGGAGGATTAGCCACAATGCGGGCACTTGAGGTTCCCAAGGTGACATCGGTGAGAATGCAGAAAAAATCCGATCTAACGCCTCGTACTACTAAGAATTTGCCGACGCGCATATCTTCTACAGAGACATCTGGGTGCAAGCGCACCTCTAATCCTTGAGCCAGCGAGCCTTGGATGACTGTACCTAGTGGTTTATCCGCGATGCGATCGATGGGAAACATAAAGCCTAGTTTTTTGTCTATTATCGCTATCTTTTACAGCAAAGCGATACATAACTAAAAAGAATACAGAAGTTCAGGAGTTCAGAAGTTCAGAAGTAGAGACGTAGCATGCTACGTCTGTACAGGAGTTCAGGAGTCAGTAGTTAATTTTCCCCTCTGCTCCCCATCTCCCCCTTCCCTTCCTCCTTTAAGAATTGTTACAAAGCGTTCCCGGCTTGCGGATTTGGAGCAACCTAATTTGAAGGGAAACTCAAGAAATGAGTGACGACTAGTTTGTATTTTTGTATACTATAGTTAAGAAAAAGATAAAAAACACCAGTCAAAAAACTGGTTGTTTTAACAAAAGTTCACAGTTGAAGAGGCAAAAACAAGGCGTGGATGAATCTCGACTTGCTGCCCGGAGGCGCTACGATCCTGAAGCGATCGCCAAATATTACCGCAAACGCCCTTGGCTAGCAATTGCCCGGACATTTAATATAGTTTGGTCTTTAGGATGGTTCTGGTTCCGCTTGCAGTGCGATCGATGGAGCCACCGAGTTGAGGAAAATAAATCGAAACGAGCCACTCAACTCCGCTTGTTACTCACTCACCTCGGCCCTACCTTCATCAAAGTCGGTCAAGCCCTCTCTACCCGACCGGACTTGGTGAGAAAAGACTTTTTAGAAGAATTAACTAAGTTACAAGACCAACTACCGCCATTTGATAATGCGATCGCTTTTCAGATTCTGGAAAGTCAATTGGGGCGGTCGGTAAAGCAAATTTTCAGCCAAATCTCTAGTAAGCCCGTAGCAGCAGCTAGCTTAGGTCAAGTATATCGGGCGAAGCTCCACAGCGGTGAAGAAGTAGCAGTGAAGGTACAAAGACCGAACTTGCTCTGGATTTTGACGCTAG
Organism: Cyanosarcina radialis HA8281-LM2; assembly: GCA_019359615.1. Taxonomy (GTDB): domain Bacteria; phylum Cyanobacteriota; class Cyanobacteriia; order Cyanobacteriales; family CCAP-1448; genus Cyanosarcina; species Cyanosarcina radialis. Next base: position 6,244 of record JAHHHA010000003.1, on the reverse strand, counting down.
ATCTCTACTTAATGCGGTGGGTAGCTGGCTGGGTATCCCCGTGGTTGCCATTGAATTTGGGACACGACCTCACCGAGATCGTAGACGAATTCGGCACCAAGTTATTTGAAGAAATCGACTATATCAACGAAGGGCGCAACGCCGAAAAATTTGCCCTCAACTTTCAAGGCGATCCCAAGGTTAAAGTGCCAGCAATTTATTGGCGCTATACCAGCGATCGCGTTCTGACTTTAGAGTGGATTAATGGCTTCAAGCTCACCGATACCGAAAACATTAAAGCCGCTGGGTTAGACCTCGATTCTCTGATTGAAATCGGCGTGATCTCTGGGCTGCAACAGTTGTTAGAGCATGGCTTTTTCCATGCCGATCCTCACCCTGGCAACTTGTTTGCCCTCCCCGACGGTCGGATGGGCTATATCGACTTTGGAATGATGGATCAATTGGAACAACATACCAAAGAAACGATCGCCACTTCCGTCGTCCATCTGATCGATAAAGATTACGTCGAGCTAGCCAAAGATTTTGCCGATTTAGGCTTCCTCGCCCCTAATACTGACATCAAACCGATTTTGCCAGCCCTGGAAAAGGTAATGGGAAATGCCATGGGCGAGAGCGTGCGGAACTTCAACTTTAAAACGATTACCGATTCGTTCTCGGAGTTAATGTACGAATATCCTTTCCGCCTCCCAGCTAAATTTGCCCTGATCATTCGCTCTCTAGTCACCCAGGAAGGTTTAGCCCTCAGCCTCAATCCCGATTTCAAGATCGTTGAAGTCAGCTACCCCTACGTGGCGAGACGGTTGCTAAAAGGAGAAACCCCTCAAATGCGGCGGCGGTTGCTAGAGGTGCTGTTAAAAGACGGGAAATTCCAGTGGCAGCGGTTGGAGAATATGATTGGCATTGCTAGGAGCGATCGCAACTTCGATCTGTTGCCCACAGCCCAACTAGGCTTACAATATCTGCTGTCAGAAGAAGGCCAATTTTTGCGAGAACAGCTAGTGTTAGCTTTAACTGAAGGCGACAGACTCCACACCGATGAAGTCGGCCGCTTGTGGAATCTAGTTAAGGATGACTTGCAACCAGCCCGCTTATTCAACGTGGCTTGGGATGCCTTGACCTCGCGTTTGATACCTGATTATAGTAATAACGGCAAGTCTCCTATGCCCGCAGAAGATAGATCTGCTGTCAAATCAATTCGCAATTGACAATTGGCAATTCGTTTCGATCGAGCAATCTCTAAAATTCTGAATTCTGAATTTAGGAGTTAATTCACAACTCGAATAAAATCGCAACCCCTAGATTTATCTATGGGGTTTTCATCATTCATCCTTACATAATTCATAATTCAGATGACAGCTTATTTTCCCGATCCTCCCTACTTCTTATTGCTTGCTGGTTTGTTAGTTAGTCTAGCTTCTGGATTGGCATTTGAAGCTACCCTCAAAGAAAAAGTTCGTGAATGGTCAAAAAACCGCTCTACTCGCACTCTGGCTCAAATGCAAGGAGGGGCATTAACTCTGCCATTTATCGGTATGGGTATTGGTATCTGCGTATTTTTGGCCTGCGGATTAGAAGTTTTTACTTTTCCGGTTTGGCTAGCTTATAGCATTTCTCTACCGCTGACTATTTTTACTGCGGCTTTAGTTTGGGCGCAATTGAGTAAGGTGCTAATGCAGCTAGAAAAAGGCGGTTCAAAAGCCTTAGATTTAGATGACTGGCGATAGGGAAATTGCCCAACAATACCAAATCCTATTTTCATCCCACCCATTACTGCCCTCACCCCCAACCCCTCTCCCAAGGGAGAGGGGAGCCGCTTTCAAGGGTATGTTTTTTATCTTGGGGTGGTTCTGGAGCAGGGGGAGCAGGGAGAGCAGAGGAAAAAAAGCCATTGTTTTCGTGGTCTACCCATCATTCGCAGAGCCAATTTTTAAAAACATACACCTGTAAGGAGGGGAGCCGGAGGCTCATTGAGGTCAAGAAGGTTTTGAAAACCGGATTTAGAAACCCAACACCATATGAATGTTGGGTTTCGCTATCGCAAGGTCTAGGGACTACATTAATTATGGCCAATCGACCAGATTTGATATGAGACGGCATCTCGCTGTCGATGTTGTCGCGGTTAAGAAGCTGTTCGTGAATGTGGCGATCGCACTGGATCTCCATCGATTTCAATCAACTTTCAATTATTTATCAATTTTCAAAACTCCAATCCAAAGATTATTTTAGATTTATAGTCGTCTTAGGAGGAATAAATGGATGGAGAATATCCGTTTTTAGAGGTGCGTTGGCGTAGCCTGTGCGTAGCACGTATCGCCTGATGGGAACGAATATATCTTTTCCTTTCCAACTGGCAAGCAGCAAATCGCGATCGGCAGGAGTGCTGACAACGATTTAGTCTTGTCCGATCCAGAAAAGAAGGTATCGAGACGGCACAGCACGATCGAATATGCGTCTGGGCGTTGTTGGCTAGTTGATGGCGGCAGTGCTAACGGGACTTTTCTGCGGCAAGGAGGCAACAGCAAAGCTGAGATCGATATGCGATCGCTTGAAACCATGCCGCTGGCAGATGGGGATGTAATTCTAATTTTGGGGAAGTTATTGCCAGGAGATCGGCCCGTGTTTTGGGAGTTGAAGTTTCGCGATCCTGGGGAAACGCAAAGGATAGAAGGATTTCAACCGCTAGCCGAGATGGAATACAACCTCGATCGAAAACAACTGTTTCGCATTACTCGCCAGCACCGAGAAGAGATTAAACTCAGTCCCCAAGAACGAGATCTAATTGATTACATGGTACAGAAAAATCTAGCTAACAATTATCAGGCGATCGTCTGTCAGTACGAAGAGTTAATTAAGGCAATTTGGGGCGAAACTTTTGGTCGTACTAATAATGAAATTAACCGCTTAGTTTGGGCAGTGCGAGACAAAATCGAGCTAGATTCAGGAGAACCTAAATTTCTTAAAACCGTGCGAGGGGAAGGCTATTTGTTGGAGGTTGGGATTGTTTAGAGCGATCGCCACACGATGGGATTAATTGTAAAGATGAACTTATTCATACCAACATCTGTATCTGATGAAGGCGATCGCTATGTAGATCTAGATTGGGGCATCACACCCGCCAGGGGTTTTCAACCCCTGGCTAATAGCAAAAGTCCACTAAAGTGGACTATAAAATATTTATCTTTGTCTAGATGCAGCAGTAGGGCGAACGCAAAAGCTAATCGATAATGGCGCAAGATTTTAAAAAAAACTCAAAAGAGCAGATTTTTAGTCGGTTTTAACCGACTTTAGCTATGAGGCAGGGGTTTTCAACCCCTGACGGGTAGAATGCCCAACTCGATCTCTGGGTAAGAGAAAGGTCAAAAGCTCGAATTACAGGAGACGATAATGCCGACAGCATGGAATATTGGCGACACCATCTTAGATCTTTATCGAGTTAGCGATCGCCTGGGTGAAGGTGGATTCGGTCAGGTCTACAAAGTGCGACATACAGGTTGGAATATCGACCTAGCCGCGAAAATCCCCAAGCCGGAAATCGTCGCCGCTGCTGGGGGTGTGGAGGAGTTCGAGCGCGAAGCCGAGACTTGGGTGAACTTGGGGCTGCATCCCCACACCGTAAGCTGTTACTACGTGCGGCGGATCGATACCTCTCCGGTGGTGTTTGCCGAATACGTGGCTGGGGGCAGCTTGTACGATTGGATTGCGAATCGCCAACTCTATGCTGGAGGAGCCATGGCAGCTTTACAGCGCCTGCTCGATCTGGCGATTCAGTTTGCCTGGGGACTGCACTACGCCCACGAACAGGGGTTGATTCACCAAGATGTTAAGCCTGCTAACGTCATGATGACTCCCGCTGGTGCAGTCAAAGTGACGGATTTCGGTCTAGCCAATCCCAGAACTATGGCAAATATTCTCGCTCCTGGAGAGGCATCGTCTGGGGAAGATTACACCATGAGAGTGTCGGGAAGTGGCGCGATGACACCCGCCTACTGTTCGCCAGAACAAGCAAATAGAGACATTTTGACGCGACGCACCGATTTGTGGAGTTGGGCACTGTCGGTGTTGGAGATGTTTCAAGGCGATCGCACTTGGGGACATGGGACTTTTGCGGCATCAGCGTTGGAGAATTATCTGGAGGAAGGATCGGCAGATCCCCAGTTACCTCGGATGCCAATGTCGGTAGCCGAACTATTGCAGCGATGCTTTCAGTACGACCCCGAAGAGCGTCCACACGATTTGCTGGTAGTGGCACGGCAATTGCAAGAGATTTATCAGCAGGAGACGGGAGAAATTTACCCCCGCCAGGAACCTCAAGCAGCCAAAGATGCCGCTGACAGCCTCAACAACCGCGCCGTATCGTTGTTTGACTTAGGCAAGCAGGAAGAAGCTTTGCAAGTGTGGGATCAGGCGCTACAGGTGCAACCACACCATTTAGAAGCGACTTACAATCGGGGTTTGGTGTTATGGCGATCGGCGAGAATTGATGATGCTAATTTGCTCAGAATTCTGATGGAGGCGAGAAATTCCCACTCAGGAGATTGGCGCGTTGACTACTTCCTCGCTTTGGTAAATTTAGAGCGTGATGATTGCGAGTGGGCGATCGCAATTCTAAAAGAGATTCAAGCACCTGATGTAGAGCAAGAGAAAGTTCAAGCAGTATTGAAACAGACTCGCGAACGCTTCCCCCAATCTCGGCGGCTTCTGCATACCTTTACAGGACACACAATGCATGTGAGATCGGTCTGTTTGAGCGCGGATGGTCGATTGGCTCTCTCGGGAAGCTTTGACCAGACCTTAAAGCTGTGGGAAGTCGCGACAGGACAATGCTTGCGTACCTTTACTGGTCACACGAGGCCGGTGGACTCAGCGTGTTTGAGTGCCGATGGTCGATTTGCCCTCTCTGGGAGCAGTGACAACACGCTGAAGCTGTGGGAAGTGGCGACAGGGCAATGCTTGCGCACCTTTACAGGTCATGGAGGTTGGGTAAACTCAGTCGGCTTCAATACCGATAGTCGATTTGCCCTCTCTGGGAGCGATGACTACACCCTGAAACTGTGGTCAGTAGCCACGGGGCAATGCTTGCGCACCTTTACAGGACACACAGGGCCGGTAAACTCAGCGTGTTTGAGTGCCGATGGTCGATTTGCCCTCTCTGGGAGCCGTGACTACACCATGAAACTGTGGTCAGTTGCCACGGGGCAATGCTTGCGTACTTTTACAGGTCATGGAGGTGGGGTAAATTCAGTCGGCTTGAATACCGATGGTCGATTTGCCCTTTCTGGGAGCGATGACGACACCATGAAACTGTGGGAAGTAGTCACAGGAAAATGCCTGCGCACTTTTACGGCTCACATAAGTTCGGTGTCCTCAGTCTGCTTGAATACTGATGGTCGATTTGCCCTTTCTGGAAGCTGGGATTACACCCTTAAACTGTGGGAGGTAGCGACAGGGAAATGCCTGCGTACCTTTCCAGATGGGATGTGTATGGTTCAATCAACCTGCTTGAGTGCTGATGGTCGATTGGCTCTCTCTGGGGGTGACGACAATACTATAAAGCTGTGGGAGTTTAGAGGCGGAACCAATCCCTATATTGCACCCATGCAGTTATCTCTGGTTTTGACAACTGAAACTTTTCTCTATTATGAAAGGGAATTAGCACAAGCTCGTACAGATTTGGAGCAAAGAAACCATATAGCTGCTGCCCAGCATATCCAGCAAGCGCGATCGCTCCATGGATACAATCGCCATCTCCAGGCATTCAATCTTTGGGTCAATCTTTATGTCTGTCTTCCCCGCAAGGCACTTCTTCAAGGATGGGAAAATGCTAAATTGCTCGATGAACCGTGTTTATTATTAGAGAACAATAGTCGCTATTGGGTGAAATCAGTATGTTTAAGTGTCGATGGTCGATTGGCGCTCTCTCGGAGCAACTGCACCCTGAAGTTGTGGGAATTGGCAACAGGACAATGCTTGCGTAACCTTACTGGACACCAAGAAGTGGTGAACTCAGTGAGTTTGAGTGCCGATACTCGATTTGCCCTTTCTGGAAGCTGGGATTACACCCTGAAGCTGTGGGAAGTGGCAACAGGACAATGCTTGCACACTTTTACAGGACACACAAATTCGGTGGACTCAGTGAGTTTGAGTGCTGATAGTCGATTTGCCCTCTCTGGGAGCAGCGACAACACTCTAAAGCTGTGGTCAGTAGCCACGGGGCAATGCTTGCGTACCTTTACTGGTCACACAG
>JAHHHA010000016.1 GCA_019359615.1 Cyanosarcina radialis HA8281-LM2 | reverse complement strand
ACTCAGTGAGTTTGAGTGCTGATAGTCGATTTGCCCTCTCTGGGAGCAGCGACAACACTCTAAAGCTGTGGTCAGTAGCCACGGGGCAATGCTTGCGTACCTTTACTGGTCACACAGGGCTGGTAAACTCAGTGAGTTTGAGTGCTGATAGTCGATTTGCCCTCTCTGGGAGCAGCGACAACACTCTGAAACTGTGGTCAGTAGAGACAGGGCAATGCTTGCGTACCTTTACTGGTCACACATGGCCGGTAAACTCAGCGTGTTGGAGTGCTGATAGTCGATTTGCCCTCTCTGGGAGCAGCGACAACACTCTGAAACTGTGGTCAGTAGCCACGGGGCAATGCCTGCACACTTTTACAGCATCTACAGGTTACACAATTGGTGTGTTCTCAGTGTGTTGGAGTGCCGATGGTCGATTTGCCCTCTCCGGTAGTAGCGGCAACACCATAAAACTCTGGAATCTAGACTGGGAATTGGAAGAGCGACTGCCTGCCGACTGGGATGAAGGAGCGCGACCTTATCTAGAAAATTTTCTGGTTTTGCACACCCCTTATGCTGCCGCCTTGCCAACAGACCGCGAACCCACAGAAGAAGAAACTACCTTAGCACTTACTCGCAGCGGCATTCCCACTTGGACTGAGGAAGACTTCCAAAACCTACTCTATACTCTTGGCTGTGCGGGGTACGGCTGGCTGCGACCCGAAGGCATCAAGCAGCAGTTAGAAGCAATGGCTGCTAATGGGTACAATTCATCAGTCAGCCCTCACCCCAACCCCTCTCCCAAGCTTGGGAGAGGGGCAGAAGAGCATTCTTCTAGCCCAACCCCAACTAATAAACGATCGCCAGTCATCTCAACTTCAAATAACAGGCGATCGCCCATCACCTGGACTCCAACTAATAAGCGATCGCCCATTACCTCAACTTCAGCTAAGAAACGAGCGTCTACTACCTTAACTCCAAAAAATAGCAAACAACTGGCGATCCTAATATTTTGGGGCTTATATTCGTTACTGTTTATGATGGCAATTTTCCTAAATCTCAGCTTTTGGGCTACTGCAATCTTGCCTGTAATTCCAACTTTGCTGTTAACCTGGTTTTGGGTTCGGCGAAGTCGTTAGCAAATCGTTCCCATAGAGAAATCACGTCTCGAAGTTGCGATCGCCGTGCCTGATTTTCGATCGCAGACGATCGCTTATTTAATCGATTTCCATTGCAATTGTGACATTTCCACAACTCTTTTTAACCACTGTTCGGCTTGCTGGGCGACTTGCAATTTTTCTTGGCGATCGCTCCAAGTTTTTTCTAAATTAAACAGCCATCGGGTCAAAACCCGTCCTAAATCTACCAATTCTGCCGCTCGATCGATGTCTATTTTTACTAGATCTGGAACAGTCCACTCAATAAAATACCTACTTTCTTTAATCAGATCGAACATCAGCGATCGCGGCGATTCTGAAGCACATAATTTTTGCATCTGAGATAAGTTTTCTGCTAACTGATGCAAGCGATCGGGGAGATCTTGTTTGCCAAAATCTTGTTGCTTTAAACTAAAATCTGTCATAAATTTCCGAGAAATTTGATAATTAAGTATGGTAATTGATGGCGATCGCTACAGCCGCTATCGGTTGGATGCAATACATTTTGACCTCTCCCCAAACCCCTCTCCTGCAAGGAGAGGGGCTTTCCCCCTTCCCTCGTAGGGAAGGGGGCTAGGGGGTTAGGTCTGCCTTCTACTGAATTGAGAATTGCTAAATATTTGCTACAAATAGGATAAAGTTTTCAAAGTAACAGCTAATCTTTACCTATTATCTATTACTTATTACCTATTACTTTCCCCAAAATGCCAGCCCAAGTTACCCTTACCATTATTTCTGGCAGCCTTACAGGGCAAAAATTTATCTTTGAAGAACGCACCACTTGCATCATCGGTCGCGCTAACGACGCTCATCCCAAACTACCCAACGATGAAGCTCATGGCACCATCTCTCGCTATCACTGCCTCCTAGACATCAACCCTCCAGCCATCCGCGTCCGGGACTTCGGCAGTCGAAACGGCACCTACATCAACAGCCAATTAATCGGACAGCGCCTACCCGATCAAACCCCAGAACAAGGCGCTCAAATGAGCTTTCCAGAATACGACCTCAAAGCAGGCGACGAAATTCAACTCGGTAACACTATTTTCCAAATCGGCATCGAAGTCACCAGCGAAGTTGAAGCCGCTCAAAAAGCCTTTGCCGCCAGTTCTGCCCAAAACTCAGATCCCAGCGAGAGTATGCAACGATTGGTGCAACAAGCCAACGCAGGCGATCCTAATCTGATTGCCATTCGCGGCTACACCATTCTCAAATTACTGGGTAAAGGAGGATTTGGAGCCGTTTATCTCGCTCGCCACGATCGAACAGATGAGTTAGTCGCCCTCAAAGTCATGCTACCCCAAGTAGCCGCCACCCCAGGAGCGATCGATCTCTTTCTGCGAGAAACCGAAAACACCAACGCCTTAAACCATCCCCATATCGTCCAACTGCGAACTTACGGTCACTTTTATGGCAACTTCTTCTTCACCCTGGAATATTGTGACGGGGGCAGCATTGTTAATTTCATGCAACAACAGCGCAGGCGATTGACGATCGATGAAGCCCTACCGCTTATCCTGCAAGTTCTAGAGGGTCTGGAATACGCCCACAATGCCGAAATTCCGTGCGTCAAACAAGCCGATGGCAGCTTTGCCAAAGGACGGGGTTTGGTACACCGCGACCTCAAACCAGCTAACATCTTCCTCGCCAATGTTGGTAATCAGCGCCTTGCCAAAATCGGCGACTATGGATTAGGCAAAGCCTTCGATCTCGCTGGATTGAGCGGTCAAACCATGAGTGGCACTCTGGCAGGTTCCCCAGCTTTCATGCCCCGCCAGCAGGTAATTAATTTCAAGTACGCCAAGCCCGAAGTAGATATTTGGGCAACTGCTGCCTGCCTGTATTTTATGTTGGTTGGTGCTTTCCCTCGTAACTTTGGCAACACCGATCCATTTCTCGCCGTCTTACAAACCGATGCCGTACCCATCCGCCAGCGAGATCCGGCAATTCCTCAAGGGCTGGCAGAAGTAATCGACTTGGCACTGCGCGATAAGCCAGAAATCCACTTTAAAACTGCTGCTGCCTTCAAGGAGGCATTGCTAACAGCAGAAGTTTAGGAGTTCAGTCGTAGGGGCGTTGGCGCAGCCTGTGCCTTGCACTTAGCATTTGGTTAATAACCCTTAAATTTGACCATTAAGTTATTGCCCAAATGCTTTGCCCGTACAAATGTTAAGCGTGGAGTGTGGAGTTAAAAATTCTCCCCATCTCCCCATCCCCCCATCTCCCCCTCTTCCCCCTCTTCCTCAATCCTCAAACACTGGGACCGTGAAGTGAAACCGACTGCCTTGGTTTTTTCCGGCTGATTCTGCCCAAATTTGTCCGCCCCAATTGCTGACGATTTGACGGCAAATCGCCAATCCCAAGCCCGTACCGCCAGTGCTGCGCCGCAATGCCCCTTCTTCTTGATAAAAGCGATCGAACACTGTCTCTAGGCGTTCGGGAGCGATCCCTCGCCCGGTATCGGCTACGATAACTTCGAGCGTCCCACTGTCGTTACTTTGAGCGATAACACTGACGCGACCTTCAGGAGGAGTGAATTTGCAGGCATTATCTAGCAGTTTGACGATCGCTTCTACCAGCCATTCTCCATCAGCTTTGACTAGCGGCAGATCGACTGGCAATTCCAGAACGATTGGCGGTTGTTGTTCTTGAGTTCTATGAGTGCGAATGCTGCTCATCGCCAGTTCGGCACACTCAGTTAGATCGATCGGTTCAAAATGCCATTCGACTCGACCGCTTTCTAAGCGGGAAAGGGTGAGGAAGTCTTGGATCAGTTTCCGCAGGCGTTCGGCATCAGCTAAAGCCGTATCTAGCATTAACTGGCGCAACTCAGTAGCCATATCGGGTTCGTTGGCTAAACTCTCTAAGCAAACTTGAATAGTAGATAAGGGAGTGCGGAGTTCGTGGCCGGTAATGGCGACTAAATTGGCGCGAGTGCGATCGAGTGCTTCTAGCTGTTGATTGAGGTTTTCTACGCGAGCGTAAGCTTGGGCTTGAATTAAGGCCACGCCGATTTGAGTGGCTATAGCCGACACCAAGGATAAATCTTCAGTTGCTAATTGGCGTGGGCTAGTACCGCAATGGTGTAATTCCACCATTCCTAACAATTGGTCTTGATATAGCACGGGAACCATCAACCAAGAGTTAATGCTAAATTTTCGTACCAATTTTTGCAGGGTCGATGACTGAGCGATCTGGGGGTCGGTTTGGGCATCAGCGACGTATAGAGGTTCCCGCTGCTTGACTACTTGCTGAAACAGAGGATTGTCTTGCAAGGGCCAAATTTGCCCTAGAGTGGAAGCAATCCCAGCCGTTCGAGCGCTAGATTGCAAGAATTCATAGTCGATCGTCGCCGTAGCATCGGTGGCTTGACAGCAATAGATCGGGCAGCGACAAGCTGCCAGTTCTTGTCCTAGTTCCTTGACTGCTACTTGCAAAATTTCATCGGGATCGAGCGATCGCCTAATCGTATCAGTAATCGAATTGATCAGCCGTTCTTTCTGCTCTTGAGCGGCGATCGAGCGATAAGCTTTGAGTAATTTGTACTGACCTGCCTGCAAATAAGTCAGCAAGCGTTGGGCAAAAGCCCCTGGGTTGGGGATAGTAGAGTGTGGAGTGTTAAGTGTTGAGTTTTGAGTTAATCCAGCTTCGATCTTGACTGAGTTTTGCCTTATTTTTTGAGCGGGACTTTTTCTTTTGGGTGCGAGAGAAACAATCCCGCAATCGCGTCGTGCTTGTTCGATTTTATTGGCTAACTCCGGTCGGTACGATAAGATTCGCTCTAGCAACAGATCGGCAGCCACACTAGCTACTTGGCGATCGAACGTCCAAATACCTTCAAATCGACGAGCCGTGTCTATTTCTGCTCCACCACAGGTGTTAGTGGCTTTATTTGAGGGACGAATTGGTTTTTTCTTAGCTTTAGCATCCTCTGGGGCTAATTTTTCTCGGCAGATCAGGCAAGCTCCGTATTGCTGGCCGATTACTACTAAATGCCATTCTTGGCTCAAACCGTCGTGAGGATCGAAAGCTACGGTTTCGCAGTCATGGGAGGCGCTTTTAAATTCTGTTTCTGGTGCTGCTAGCACGTATACTTGGGGCGTGCGTTCGGCAATGCGTTGATAGCGGTGTGCTTCCTGACGATAGAATCGTTCTCTTTGGAAGTTAGCAATCACTAAAAGCCGTTCGTCACCAGCTAACACCTGATCTTCCATGGCGTGGGACAGCGCAGTTAAAGAAGGCTTGAAATAAAGCTGTGCCCTCAGATGGGGTATGGCTTTCAGCAAGTCTGCTAGCACGGAATTCGGGTTGCTTATCGATCGCTCCATCTGAATTATGAATAATGAATTATGAGTTATGAAAGGGATCGAGGAATGATGAATTTATTTTAATAGTTGCTCTAAGAGCGAACTCAGGGCGGCGCTGCCCAAGGGAACGGTGAGATTATCAATTCCTAGTTTAGAGAAAGCTTCTAACCCTGTAGCTACTAAAGCCACAAAAATTGGTATCGTCCAGGTTTGCCAGATGCTGCCCTGAACTGCTAACAAAATCAGACTGCAAACGATATAACTGACGACAGCCATGGTTAAGGAGCCTTCCCAGCTTTTTTGACTCCCAGCAATTTTATAGGGATGTCGGCCAAATCTCTGTCCGATCAATGCTGCTAGTCCATCCCCCCAAGTCATGACCAAAATTCCAATCGCGGCATACTGGGGCAGATCCAAAGGCCAAAACCAACCTATGAGGATGCCAACGCTGAGGGCATAGAAAAACGTTCCCAGACTTTGACGGCCGACACTGTTAATTCCAGGGAGAATCGAAAATTTGTAAGATAAAAGAGCGACGATACTAGCTGCGATCGCGGCTCCAATTCCTACCCAAGCCGGAATTTGCAACCACCAAGCTAATAAAATGACGTTGCCAGCACCGATGTGAACCACTTTCCGCACCTGTTCTGGTTGGAAGAGTTGGTAGCGATGCAACAATTCTGCTGCTAGGACGATCGCCCCTAAGTAGACTGCTACTATACCAATGTGAAGCCAGAGGGGAGAGAGGGTGAGGGGGAGATGGGGAGAGAGGGTGAGGGGGAGAAGCAGGTGGCTCATGATAGCTTGCGGGCAGGCTAGACCTCAATGGTTCGCAGCAATTACCTACGAACCATCAAACTAAAAACGATTATTAGCATTACCAAAATCTTCGCACAAAGGCCAGTAGCTCAAGCCAGCAGCAATGTCAAAATATATTTCGCTAGAATGAATCGATGAAAACTCTATTAATGTGGTTAATTCGGGGGTATCAAATCTTTATTTCGCCACTTTTTCCCCCTAGTTGCCGATTTCAGCCGACTTGTTCCCAATACGCCTTAGAAGCGATCGCTCGTTTTGGCATCGGACGCGGTAGTTGGCTGGCAGTTCGCCGGATATTACGCTGTCACCCGTTTCATCCAGGGGGTTACGATCCCGTTCCTTCAGATGTCGAGTCGGAATTGAAGTCAAAGCCGAAGCCTGAAGTCAGACATTAAAACTTACCGATCTTCCAGCTACCATCTTCTTTTAGCAGATCGGCGTTGTCGTTCTGCGGTCGGTCGTTTTTCAGCACTACAGAGTATTCAACTCTTGCTACTTCGCCCGTAATTTGTTCGTTTTTGGTTTCGATCGATTTGATGCCCCCAGCTTGCTTGATTTCGTTCGATATCTGAGCCAAACCTGCATCTAATTTGCTGCCTAAGGCTAACACGCTTTTGCTTACCAGTTCCTTAGCTTTCTCGATCTCGCCTTTTTCCAGCCGTTGAAAAAAGAGTTTGACGGTTCCAGATGGAGTATTGGCAAAGGAACAGCCTGCTAGAGATGTCACCAAGCAGCTAGATACGCCGATCGAGATAAATTTACGTCTCTTCATCAAGACCTCCGGGAAACTACATCCCCTTTGTGGGTAAGAAGGGGAAAAAGATAAGTAATCGACTTACACTTTACCATTCTTTGTAAAGCTAGTTTAGCAAAATTATTCCTCGGCTTTAATTGAATGAACTTCTACTAAATTACTACTTTTAGTAAGAGTATCGGGCAACAAATATTTTTTGCTCCCCACTAAAGGTAAATTTAAGATATCGAATCGCTCTTCCACTAAATCTACCCCGGCTGCCAGATAAGATTGCCAAACTAGCTCGGTGCAGTAAATTCGATCGGGAGTATCGAGATCGAACTCGGCATCAAAAGGAGTTGCTTTCAATACGTATCGATCGGCTATCTTTATCGCTTTTTTCTTTAGGTTTTCATCGACTTGAGGGCGATAGATACTGACAGCTAAAGTTGGCACTTTCTGTAGAAAGTTTGATAAAGGTTCTTTCTTGACTTGTCCCTGTCCCTGGCTGGGGTTTTCTAAGGCAGCGTGGATGACGAAGGGTTGGCCGTTGACTAACTCGATCAGACCGACGTGGGAAAATCTTGACTGTTTGAGAACAGTAGATAATGCTTGACTGGGGATATTACCATCTAAACGGAAGATAAGATCGCCAGTTTTTAAAGATGAGTAATCGAGCTTTTGAATGTAGCGATCGCGGTGAGATTTCGCCTGAAAAAATCGACGATCTGATGCTAGCAAAAATCCCCCAATTATTAACAAAAACACTCCGCAAATAATACCGCTTGTCCTCAGAGGACAACTCAGCCATCGGTAAAATTTTTTCACCTCTTTACGGTTCAAAATATTACTTAAATCTCAGTTTCATCATCTCTTAGAAGTTGGACGAAATATATGAGTGTGTTCGGGATGGTAAAGACGCGATCGCGCTCGATCGTAATTTTTGGTTAATGCCGGACTGATTAGATACAGCGTCGTCCGCACCAAGTTTTCTCGTTCCGTTGCGACTGCCATTTCTTCTAGGGGAACTAGGCAAATTTTTTCATCCGGCCAGCCCAAGCGGTAGCAAATAGCTACAGTCGTGTCGGGAGAATAATGTTGCAGCAATTTTTCTTGGGCAGATTCGATATGGCGGGCGCTGAGGTAAAGACACAAAGAAGCTTGATGGGCTGCTAGCGATGCCAATTCTTCTGCTGGTGGAACCTCTGTGCGTCCGCTGATGCGAGTCAAGATAATGGTTTGTACCAATCCTGGTACAGTGAGTTCGACTTTGAGTGTGGCAGCGGCGGCTTGAAAGGCGCTAATCCCTGGAATCACTTCAAAGGGAATGTTCGCGTCAGCTAAAGCTTGCATCTGCTCGCCGATCGCGCTATACAAGCTAGGATCGCCAGAATGGAGGCGGACGACTGCCCGGTGCGATCGCACTCTGTCAACCATGACTGGCAGAATTTCTTCTAAGGTTTTATTGCCAGTGCGGATAACTTCAGCATCAGGGCGAACCCCTTGCAAAATCTCGATCGGCACTAAAGAATCAGCCACAAGAATTGTATCTGCTTGCGCCAGAATTTTTTGCGCTTTCACTGTCAATAAATCTGGATCTCCCGGACCTGCACCAACAATGTAAACTGCTGGTGCTAATTGTTTGTGGTTCATCTCTGGTAGCTGATGAGTTCGAGCTAAGCTTAAAGCTTGATTATACGCTTGCTTCTACCGCGCTATCCTAAGTAACGAGTCTCGATCGCTTCTTCTATAAGCATTCCATCTACTTCGATCGCCCTGTAAACTTTAGCGTGAGGGCGCGAACTGACGGCATAAGCCAACTCACCATCAATAAAATGGGCTGCGGCTCCGTCATCTGCTGCATACCCACTGGCAATTTTATTTTCCCTTAATAACCGATGCAGAGATGGTCGTCGCTCGACTTCTCCATCGTAGTGGGGGCAAAAGCTCCCTCTAACGATCCCCAAGCATGGCAACACCGTTAACTGTCCGGGTACGGAGTCGGTAAGACTACGATTCTGTTCTCCACCATACTCTAATGGCAGGCGATCGATTTTGCCGTGCAATTAGCCGTGGGTGCGACCATCAAACCCAAACACTATCTATAATGAGGGTCTACGGTGCTTGCTTAAGGATTAGCAACAGTAATGGAAGAAGAAATCCGCGCCACTAGGCTGGCTAAAGTCGAACAACTCAAGCAGCTAGGGTTGAACCCCTACGCTTACCGTTGGGAATCTACCCATCATGCAGCAGAATTACAAGAAAAATATGCTGACTTATCCAGCGGTGAAGAAGTTGACGAAGAAGCAGCCATAGCTGGACGCATCCTCGCCCGTCGAGTATTTGGCAAACTGGCATTTTTTACCCTGCAAGACGAAACGGGAATAATTCAACTTTATCTAGACAAGAATAAAATCTCAGCGGGCATGGCAGATCTCCCAGATGCTTTTACTCACCTGAAGCAACTGACAGATGTGGGAGACATCTTAGGAGTCAAAGGGACGATCAAGCGGACGGAAAAAGGCGAGTTATCTATATATGTCAGCCAGTACGCCATCCTGACAAAATCGCTGCTACCATTACCCGACAAGTGGCACGGACTTACAGATGTGGCCAAACGCTATCGCCAACGCTACGTTGACTTGATCGTCAATCCGCAAGTGCGAGAAACCTTTCGCCGTCGCGCCCAAATAACGGCTGCCATTCGCCGTTACCTAGAACGGCAAGGTTTTATTGAAATCGAAACGCCCGTACTGCAAGCCGAACCCGGTGGGGCAGAGGCGCGTCCGTTCATCACCTACCACAACACTTTAGAAATGGAGTTGTATTTGCGGATCGCTACCGAACTTCATCTGAAGCGGTTGATCGTCGGTGGATTTGAAAAGGTGTTTGAATTGGGACGGATATTCCGTAACGAAGGGGTTTCTAGCCGCCACAACCCGGAATTTACCACGATCGAAGTCTACCAAGCTTATGCCGACTACAACGACATGATGGCCCTGACGGAAAATCTAGTGGCGGCTGTCACCCAGGAAGTTTTAGGGACGCTGAAAGTTAGCTATCAAGGCGAGACGATCGATCTCACCCCACCTTGGCGACGAGGGACGATGCACGACTTGGTAAAGGAAGCGACCGGACTCGATTTCACCGAGTTCAAAACTCTGGCTGAAGCCAAAACTGCCGCCGAAAAGGTGGGAATCGAAGAGTTAGCAGGTTGCGAATCTATTGGTAAAGTCCTGAACGAGGCGTTCGAGCAAAAAGTAGAATCTACCTTGATGCAACCGACGTTCGTAGTGGATTACCCAGTAGAAATTTCTCCTCTAGCTAAACCCCATCGCCAGAAGGCAGGGTTGGTAGAACGCTTCGAGTTGTTTGTCTGCGGGCGGGAAATAGCTAATAGTTTCTCGGAACTGACAGATCCAATCGAGCAACGCCAGCGACTAGAAGCACAAGCGGCGCGAAAAGCCGCTGGAGATTTAGAAGCCCACGGAGTTGACGAAGACTTTTTGACGGCGCTGGAATACGGAATGCCGCCCACTGGCGGTTTAGGAATTGGGATCGATCGCTTGGTAATGTTACTAACAGATTGTGCCAGCATTCGAGATGCGATCGCTTTTCCTTTACTCAAAAGTGCCAGCAGCTTTATTAAAGCCTTTGACTACAATGCCAGCAGTCAAACTCTGCGCATTGAATTCGATGATGGCAGCATCTATGACTATCAAGAAGTTCCCGATAATGTAGCTCAAGGTTTGAAAAGCGACACTTCTGCGGGTCAATACTTTAATGCCCATATCAAAGACAAGTACGGCTTCGATAAGGTCAAATAGGTAGTCATATCAAATCCGGTTCTTAAACGCCGAATTGCTGCCCTCACCCCCAACCCCTCTCCCGTGGGAGAGGGGAGCCGGAGATGGGCAATTGGAAACCTGCTTTTGCTAACCAGATTTGAGTTGTTAATTTTTTCCTCTGCTCCACCCTCTCCTCCCTCTCTCTGTCTCTCCTACCAGCGACCGTAAAAAACCCTAGCATCCATACCGTAAGAGCGTAAATAGTTACTCCAAGATTCTGCTTCCTGCCTGGTGCGGAAAGGCCCTACGGCGATGTGCAATCCTCGCGGATTCTGTTTGATGCGAAAGGCATCGGGGCTGATGCCCAGCCAGACTAATTGTGCTTCTCTACTGGCTAGATCTTCTTTTTTTCCTGGAACGATCGCATAATAAAGCCTAGATTTGCTGGGGGCAGCCAAACTCTCAGGTCTATCTATAATTATATCGTTAGAATTATTATTACCAATATTGTTAGAATTACCGCTGCCTAATTTGGTTATTTGCGCTTTGATTCCTTTCGATTGTAATTGCTGCAATAGCGATTTTGCTCGCCATTCTTCGACGAATAAGCCTGCCTGAATTACTCCCTCTTTTCGTCTCACAAAAGCCAGCGGTTCCACGCTTCTAACTTGCTGTAATAGTTCTGGGCTGCTTCCTTTAATGTATATTCGATATAACTGAGAATTATTATTGGGACGCTCGCTCGATGGTGGTGGCGCGGTAAATTCGATCGTTCGATCGGCGATCGCTCTTTGACAAAAAATCCCCAAACAGCCCGATAGAAATACCAAGGCGATCGCCGTTTTTCCGTTACTTAAATTTAGGAGGGAAGAGAAAGGTTTTTGGTTCATGGTTCCTACCTCGTAGTTGATAGTTGATAGAGGATGGCAATCTCAGGTGTGAAGAGTTTTGAGCGAACCATGTTGCTCTTAGCGAAGCCTGTGCGAGGCGCGAAGGCAAAATATTAGTAGTGGATGAAATCGTTGATGTTAAAACTTCTGACTTCTGACTTTTGACTTAGTTGGACTCCTGCTATAAGTGTTACTCTAGGAAAGTAAAGGTTGTTTTGATATATCTAATTGTCCCATGAATAAGGTCGTTGTAGGTCTTTCTGGTGGAGTCGATAGTTCTGTCGCTGCTGCTACCCTACACCATCAAGGATATGAAGTAGTTGGACTCACCCTTTGGCTGATGAAGGGTAAAGGTCAATGCTGCTCTGAAGGTATGGTCGATGCGGCTTTTATTTGCGAGCAATTAGGTATTCCTCATTATATTGTCGATCGCCGGGATGTATTCCAAACTAATATCGTCGATTTTCTAGTTGCAGGTTACGAAACTGGAATTACTCCTTTGCCGTGTTCGCAGTGCAATAAAACGGTGAAGTTTAGTCCGATGTTGCAATATGCCCGTGAAGAATTGGGAATCGATCGCATTGCTACGGGTCATTACGCCCGCATTAGATTCGATGCGGCTAGCGATCGCTATCAACTACTGAGGGCGGTCGATCGAGCTAAGGATCAATCTTACTTTTTATACGATCTGAGCCAAGAGATTTTAGCTAGCGTCTTATTTCCATTAGGAGAACATACTAAAGCTGAAACCCGCCAGATTGCGGCCCAATTTGCCCTCAAAACCGCTGAGAAGCCCGAAAGTCAAGATTTATGCTTGATCGAACATTACGGTTCGATGCGGACATTTTTGGACAAATACATTACGCCGCAAACGGGCGATATCGTCGATCGAGACGGTAAAGTTTTGGGACAGCATACGGGCATCCATCACTATACGATCGGTCAGCGCAAGGGGTTAGGAATTGCTGCGGCCGAACCGCTATACGTAATTGGCTTAGATGCTGCCAACAATCGAGTAATAGTCGGCGATCGAGATCTGACTCTCCAGTCAGAATGTACGGTGAGTCGAGTCAATTGGGTTTCGATTTCTCCTCCGGTAAATCCGATTCGGGGGGAAGTCCAAATCCGCTATCGATCGGCTGCCGTACCAGTTAGCGTCATTCCTTTAGAAGGCGATCGGGTCAAACTGGTGTTTGACGAACCCCAAGCCTGCGTTACCCCCGGACAAGCTGCCGTTTGGTACGACGGAGATGTGCTGTTAGGTGGTGGCATCCTCGAAAGAGAAACTTGAAGCTTGAAGCGATCGACTTGAGAAACCCAACATTCCTGGGGTGTTGGGTTTCACTGCGTTCAACCCAACCTACAACTCAATGTATTTTGCCTGTCCTCAACAGACGACGGGCCGGATGTTCTCCTCGCAATTACCAATCATGAGTCCGAATCAAGCGTTCGCTCTCTTCGTCCGATCGATGGAGTTGTCTAAGCTAGCGGGTAATTAGAATAGAGCTATGGCACTGGTGGGGTGATTATGCTAGCTCAAGAAGAATTAAAACGGATTGGTTCGGTTGCAAAGGAAAGCGGGCTGCCAATTAAAACCATCCGCTATTATGAAGAGTTGGGATTACTCAAGACCTGCGGGAGAACGAGGAGTAACTATCGGTTATTCAACTCAGATGTCTTTGGTCGATTGCGCTTCATCAAACGCGCTCAAAGTTTAGGATTGAGCTTGCTAGAGATCGAAGAGCTTTTAGAAGTACACGATCGAGGTGAATTGCCGTGCGATCGCATTAAGGTCAAGTTAGAAGATAAGCTCTCGCAGATCGAGCAACAAATTCAACAATTGCAAATTCTCAAGCAGGAGCTAACAGGGGTGCTATCTGGTTGGGAAATCGTGCCGGAGAAGCCTGAAGATACCATCTGCCCGATTATTGAACAGGCTCGAAGTAGCGCGTCGGTTTGAGGTGGTATTTTGACTAAGAAAACGTCGTTTCGGGCCTTTGACTACACCTTAGACTTCGATCGAATCAATTTCAGAGAGCGTCCTGACTTGTATCGCATCGGTAAAGGAGAGCAAGGGGTATTGTTGGTAGAGCCTTACAAAAGCGAGATCTTGCCGCACTGGAGATTCAAGACTCCAGATATAGCACGGGAATCGGCTCGCCAGATTTACCAAATGTTTCTCGAATACAAGCAGGCATCAGACTTTGTGGGCATGGACATGGCGCGTAAGTTTTTACAAATGGGTTACACGCGCTCTCGACGTTATGCCAACCACAAAACTGGTCGGAAATATACTGACAGCGGTGAAGGTAAAAAAGAGCTACCTAGAGAAGAAGATCCCGTTAAAGCCGCCAGTGCCAAAGAGTTTTACGCCGTGTGGCAGAAAGCTAGGAACGACGAGACTTATTTGCAACTCAAGCGATCGCATCAAGAGCAGTACGAGCGATTGGAGGAGAATTAGACTTGGTTGCTGTTACTAAAGTTAATATTTGAACGGCGATCGCCCATAACATGGTTGCGTTTTCTGTAACAACTTATTTATCTAAGAACTACCCATGTTAAATTCCGGTCTAGAGTAAATCTAAATCGGTTTTTAATTAAGGGGGGATAGTGCTAAAAGATGCCAGAGATTATCAAATCCTGTTTCTCTCTCTGTTCTTAGTTTTAGGGATTGGAACTAGAGACTGGACTCTACACCCTGAATTTATTTTAGTAGCGATCGCTACTTGTTGTCTGACTCAGTGGGTGGCTGCATCGCTGAAGTATTTCATAGAAGTAGATAACAAAGATGCACGGGATAATGGAAATACCGAAGGTTTAATTGACACTAAAAATTTAGCTGACGTATTTAATTTTAGTTTAGTTAAACCAGCATTTCGCAGTGCGATTATCACCTCTTTAGGACTTAGTTTATTGCTGCGAGTAGACCATTGCTCGACGATGGTTTTGGCAGGTGCGATCGCGATTTCTAGTAAGTTTATTTTCAAAATTAAAGACAAACATTTTTTCAATCCAGCAAATATCGGCATCATTGCGGTTTTAGTTTTAACTCAAGATGCTTGGGTTTCTCCCGGACAATGGGGAGAAGATTGGTGGTATCTGCTTTTGTTTGCTGGTACTGGCGGCTTAATTGTCAAAAAAGTAGGGCGCTGGGATACAACGGCTGCTTTTTTGGGTGCTTATGCCTTACTAGAAGCCATTCGCAATTTTTGGCTGGGATGGACTTGGGACGTATATTGGCATCGCTTGATGAGCGGTTCGCTGCTGCTGTTTGCTTTGTTTATGATTACCGATCCGCGATCGATTCCCAATGCCAGAATTAGTCGCTATCTGTGGGCGATATCTATAGCCTTACTAACCTTTATTTTACGCAACTACTTTTTCATTCCCACTGCCGTTTTTTGGGCATTGTTTGCCTTAGCACCGCTGACAATTGTTTTCGACTCGATCTGGCAAGCACCGAGATTTTCTTGGCAAGAAACGTCTCCTAGTTTCACAGAAAATCTGACTTTAGATCTAGCGATCGCTCCCAAATCTGCGCCTCAGATGGAAAGAGAAAAATCACAGGTCGGATGAACTATTTACTTATCTGAGGAGTTGTTCGTGAAAGTATTTCGTATTGTATTAAGCTGCATTCTCGCGTTTGTTATCTTTATTAGCTTCCCTCCAAATGCTTGGGCATTCTGCGGTTTTTATGTAGCTAAAGCCGATGCCAAGTTATATAACCAAGCCTCGCAAGTTGTTTTAGCTAGAGATGAGAATCGCACCATTTTAACCATGGCAAACGATTATCAAGGAAATGTCAAAGACTTTGCGATCGTCGTTCCGGTTCCGGTAGCTATCCAAAAAGAACAAGTAAGAATTGGCGATGCCAAAGTTATCGAGAGGTTAGATGCTTTTAGCGCCCCTCGATTAGTAGAATACTTTGACTCCGATCCTTGTCAACTCGAAGAAGCCGAACAGGATCTCCGATTTTTTTCGACCGGATCTGCTCTTAACGGCGCAGTAGCCCAGAGGTCCTCAGACACGGCTTTGGGGGTAACTGTAGAATCTAAATTTAATGTCGGAGAATATGAAATCCTCATCCTCAGTGCCAAAGAATCTAATGGTTTAGCTACTTGGCTCAAACAAAATGGCTACCGAATTCCCAAAGGAGCAAATCAATTATTGCAACCTTACATTCGGCAACAAATGAAGTTCTTTGTCGCTAAAGTCAATCTGGCAGAATTTAATAGATCGGGCTATCAAAATTTACGCCCTTTGATGATAGCCTACGAATCTCCTAAATTCATGTTGCCAATTCGCTTGGGTACGATTAATTCCACCAGCGAACAAGACTTAATTGTCTACGTTTTATCCCCTAAAGGACAAGCAGAAGTAACCAACTATCGCACCGTCAAAGTGCCATCGGGTGACGAAATCCCCCCATTTGTCAAAAACGAATTTAGCGACTTCTACAAAGCCATGTTCCAAAACAGTTACACCAAAGAAGGTAAAAAAACAGCCTTCTTGGAATATGCCTGGGATATGGGGAGTTGCGATCCTTGTTCGGCGGAACCGTTAACTGTTGAAGAACTCAAAAAAGCTGGAGTATTTTGGCTGAAACCAGATGAAGGTAGTAATGCCTTTATTTCGCGAATTCACGTCCGCTACACCCGCGATAAATTTCCCGAAGATTTGATGTTTCAAGCAACAGCTAATCGCGAACAATTTCAAGGACGTTACGTACTGCGGCATCCGTTTAAAGGATCGATGACTTGTCAGGCGGGCGAACAATACAAGAAATCGTTAGCTAAAAGATTCGATCGAGAAGGAGAAACTTTGGCTAAGTTGACGGGCTGGAAAATTCAAGATATTCGCCAAAAGATGGATCTGGCACAAACTCAAACTGAACCTTTTTGGAGAAATATTTGGCAAGAAGGTAATTAATGCAGAAGTCAGGTAGAGGTGTTTCATGAATCACCTCTACCTCAATTGATGTTGAAGATAGGTAGTTAACCATGAAACCATTTCGTCTTTTATTTAGTTTGATTTTAGCAGCAATTATTTTTGTTGGTTTTACTCCTAACGCTTGGGGCTTTTGTGGCTTTTATGTAGCCAAAGCCGATGCCAAGTTATATAACCAAGCATCGCAAGTCGTTCTGGCTAGAGATGAGAATCGTACCATTTTAACTATGGCAAATGACTATCAAGGAGATGTAAAAGATTTTGCGATCATCGTTCCGGTTCCCGTAGCCATTCAGAAAGAACAAGTAAGAATTGGTGATGCCAAAGTTATCGAAAGGCTAGATGCTTTTAGCGCCCCGCGATTAGTAGAGTATTTTGATTCCGATCCTTGTCGGAGGATATTATACCGAAGTCGAGAGGGATTGAGTACGGATTTGCCCAGACCTGTAGCCCCAAGCAGAAGGGCTGATGCTAACGCTCTTGGAGTTACAATTGAATCTCGTTTCAACGTGGGCGAATATGAAATCTTGGTTTTGAGTGCCAAAGAATCTAACGGTTTAGCTACTTGGCTCAAACAAAATGGCTATCGAATTCCCAGAGGGGCAGATCGACTCCTGCAACCTTATATTCGGCAACAGATGAAATTCTTTGTAGCTAAAGTCAACCTCGGAGAATTTAACAAATCTGGTTATCAAAATTTACGCCCGTTAATGATAGCTTACGAATCGCGCAAATTCATGCTGCCAATTCGCTTGGGTACGATCAATTCTACCAACGAACAAGATTTAATCGTCTACGTTTTATCGCCCAAAGGACAAGCAGAAGTTACCAACTATCGTACCGTTAAGGTGCCCACAGGCGATCGCATTCCTGTATTCGTCAAAAATGAATTTAGCGACTTTTATAAATCCATGTTCCAAACTTCATATACCCGTGAAGGTAAAAATATCGCCTTCTTGGAATATGCCTGGGATATGGGCAGTTGCGATCCTTGTTCGGCCGAACCGCTAACGCCCGAAGAACTGAAGAAAGCAGGAGTATTTTGGCTGAAACCAGATAAGGGTAGTAATGCCTTTATTTCTCGAATTCACGTTAGGTACACTCGCAATAAATTTCCCGAAGATTTGATGTTTCAAGAGACATCTAATCGCGAGCAATTTCAGGGAAGATACGTCCTCCAACATCCATTTAAAGGAGAAGCTACTTGTCGCGCCGGACAAGAATACAAACGTTCTTTACCGAGAAGATTCGAGCAAGAGGCCCGAACTCTAGCTCAATTGACGGGATGGAATATTCGGGATATTCGCAGCAAAATGAACGTCGTTTCCAGCAATTATTCCCCGAATCCCAATCCCACACCTTTTTGGCAAGATATTTGGGGAGAATAAGCACATGATTTTTAGCCGTAGGTTGGGTTGAGCGAAGCGAAACCCAACGAACTCAACCATAATACCTCTCAAATGTATAGGAGTAAGTAATGAAACCATTTAGGATCTTATTAAGCTGTATTCTGGCTTTAGTTATCTTTATAAGCTTCACCCCAAATGCTTGGGCATTTTGCGGATTTTATGTCGCCAAAGCCGATAGCAAGCTGTATAACAAAGCCTCGCAAGTCGTCATTGCTAAAGATGATAAACGCACTATTTTAACGATGGCAAACGACTACCAAGGAGACGTAAAAGACTTTGCGATCGTCGTTCCCGTTCCTGTAGTTTTACAGAAAGAACAAGTTAAAATTGGCGATGCTAAAGTTATCGAACGATTAGATGCTTTTAGCGCCCCCAGATTAGTAGAATACTTTGACTCCGATCCTTGCCAACAAGTTTATTACGATGGGGCAATACCTGTACCACAATCGGCACCAGCAGCTAATGAAAGTCTACGCCAAGAACGCAAGACTTCTTTAGGCGTTACCGTCGAAGCGCAGTTCAACGTAGGCGAATATGAAATTTTGGTTTTGAGTGCCAAAGAATCTGACGGTTTAGAAACTTGGCTCAAACAAAACGGCTACCGAATGCCTTCAGGAGCGAGTTCGCTGCTGCAACCTTACATTCGGCAACAAATGAAATTCTTTGTTGCTAAAGTCAATATTGCCGAATTCAACAAATCTGGCTATCAAAATTTACGTCCTTTGATGATAGCCTACGAATCGCCCAAATTCATGCTGCCAATTCGATTGGGCATGATTAACTCCACTAGCGAACAAGATTTAATCGTCTACGTTTTATCGCCTAAAGGACAAGCAGAAGTCACCAACTATCGTACTGTCAAAGTCCCGTCAGGTGACGAAATCCCCGTGTTTGTCAAAAACGAATTTGGCGACTTTTATAAATCGATGTTCCAAAATGCTTACAGTAAAGAAGACAGAAAAGTAGCCTTCTTAGAATATGCCTGGGATATGGGCAGTTGCGATCCATGTTCTGCCGATCCTCTAACTCCTGAAGAACTGAAAAAAGCTGGGGTATTTTGGCTCAAACCAAACGAAGGCAGTAATGCTTTCATCACTCGAATTCACGTTCGCTACACCCGCGATAAATTCCCTGAAGATTTGATGTTCCAAGAAACAGCTAATCGCGAACAATTTCAAGGGCGTTACGTACTGCGGCATCCCTTTAAAGGATCGACTACTTGTCAAGCTGGTGCTGAATATCAAAAGTCTCTACCAGCGCGTTTTGAACGAGAAGCCCAGACTTTATCTAGCTTAACTGGATGGAATTTGCCAAGTATTCGTCAAAAAATGAATTTAGCTGAATACCCCTCTACTAGCGTTAGTCCAACTCCATTTTGGGAAACTATTTGGGATAAGCAAAGTAATTCTCAAACTCAAACTACTGATGTCGCTCAAAGTAATTCCCAACCGCAAACTACTCAAGTAGCTTTGTCAGAAGATGCTAGCACGTCAAATCCTTGGAAAGGAATGTATATCTTACTAGCTCTCTTGGCTATTTTGGGATCGATCGCTATATATGTGATGTTTGTTTTATAGCCATCATCGATTCTCAGTAGCAACAACCGCCAGGGGTGCAAAACCCCTGGCTCATAGCTAAAGTCCTCTAAAGAAGACTAGGTAATATTTGGTATATATCCTAGTTGTAACTTTTTACGTTTTTCTCTTTTCATGCGTACTATCTTGGCGCAAGAATAGATCGTCTAATTATTGCATCTCGATCGGAGCGAATTATGAACCGACTTCGCATCTCATTAAGCTGTATTCTGTCCTTAATAATTTTTATTGGATATACACCGAATGCCTGGGGATTTTGCGGTTTTTATGTCGCTAAAGCCGATACTAAGCTCTACAACCAAGCCTCTCAAGTAGTCATAGCTAGAGATAGCGATCGCACCATTTTAACTATGGCCAATGACTATCAAGGAGACGTGAAAGATTTTGCGATCGTCGTGCCCGTTCCTGTAGCCATTGAAAAAGAACAAGTTCGCATTGGCGATCCCAAGATTGTGGAACGATTAGACGCTTTCAGCGCCCCGCGCTTGGTGGAATATTTTGATGATAATCCTTGTCAAGTTTACCCTGCTAGCGAGACACCACCACCATTACCAGCACCAGCAGGAGGTGCTCCCCAGTCGCCTCCGGCTCGAAGTACCCTTGGTGTCACCATAGAGGCACAGTTCAACGTTGGGGAATATGAAATCTTGATTTTGAGCGCCAAAGAATCTAGCGGTTTAGAAACTTGGCTCAAACAAAATGGCTATCGCATTCCTTCAGGAGCCAGTCAATTGCTACAACCTTATATCCGACAAAAGATGAAATTCTTTGTCGCTAAAGTAAACCTGAAAGAATTTAACAAATCTGGGTATGAAAGTTTGCGTCCGTTGATGATAGCCTACGAATCGCCCAAATTCATGTTGCCGATTCGCTTAGGGATGGTTAATAGTAAGACCGAACAAGATTTAATCGTCTACGTTTTATCTCCCAAAGGACAAGCAGAAGTCACTAACTATCGCACCGTCAAAGTACCATCTGATAGTGAAATTCCCCTATTTGTGAAAAATGAATTTAGTGACTTTTACAAAGCGATGTTCCAAAATGCTTACACCAAAGAAAGCAAAAAGGTTGCTTTCTTGGAATATGCCTGGGATATGGGCAGTTGCGATCCTTGCTCGGCAGAACCGTTAACTGTTGAAGAACTCAAAAAAGCCGGAGTATTTTGGCTCAAACCCAATGAAGGCACAAATGTCTTCATTTCTCGAATTCACGTTCGCTACACTCGCGATAAATTCCCTGAAGATTTGATGTTCCAAGAGACAGCCAATCGCAAGCAATTCCAGGGAAGATACGTTTTACGCCATCCCTATACTGGCGAGATGAAGTGTCCGGCAGCGGCAGAATATAAGAGATCTTTGAAGCAACGCTCCGAGGAGCAGGCGCAAACTCTATCGCAGTTAACAGGCTGGAGGGTTGAAGATATCCGTCAGAAGATGAAATTGGTATCAGATCGGTCCGAACCCTTTTGGAGAAGCATCTGGACGGATTAAGAGAGGGAGAGGGAGAGAGGGTAGACAGCGGGGAATTTTTAACTCCTGACTTCTGACTCCTGACTTCTGACTCCTGAACTCCTTGGCTTGGCACTAGAGCTTCGCTGAAGTAGCCTATATACTATGTGGAAACAGCAGCACGATCGATCGATTCCCTGGTTAGGCATCGGCATCATCGGTGTCTTTTTGCTCTCAGTCGCCTTGCGCTTTTGGGGACTGGGGCGGTTTAACTCTTTGGTATTTGACGAAGTTTACTACGCCAAATTTGCCAACGACCTCTTAAACGGCAAATACGTTTTCTACTCGCATCCTCCCCTCGGTCATTATTTCGTGGCCGTGGGGATGTGGATCGGCTCGCACCTGCCATTTGGTAGCGATACCGCCAACAATTTAACTGGTTCTTGGCGCTCCACCTTCAGCTACCGCTGGATGAATGCCGCAATCGGCTCTTTAGTTCCTTTACTGGTAGCTGGGATTGCCTATCAACTCACTCACCGCCGCAGCTACGCCTTGATTGCTAGCTTATTTGTCGCTGCTGATGGCTTGTTATTGGTAGAGTCTCGCTATGCCCTCAACAACATTTACTTAGTTACTTTTGGTTTACTAGGGCAGTTGTGCTTTCTGCTGGCACTAAACCGCCAAGAAAGACAACGTTGGCTGTGGCTGGCGCTAGCAGGAGTTAGTTTTGGCGCGTCAATTTGCGTCAAATGGAACGGTTTGTGGTTTCTCCTCGGTACGGTGGCAATTTGGCTGGTGGCGAGGTTGATGCCATCGGTAACTTACTTAATAAGTAACAGCTTCTACGCTGCGATCGCAGGCTTGTTTGCTGTTGGTGATTTTTGGTTGCTAGCTGAGTATCTTTATGCCCCCAAGATTTTTGCGATCTCTGGCGTGCAAAAATTCGTCGCTTTGTGTTTGCTAGGGCAATTGAGCTTCCTACTAGCCTTAAATCCTCAAAGAATTAAACGTTGGGATTGGCTGGCGATCTCTGGAGTCAGTTTCGTCGCCGCAGTCGGCCTTAATTGGAACGGTTTGTGGTTAGGTTTGGCTACTGGCTATGTTTGGCAAACTGGTTTGTGGTTGCTTGTAGTGGCTTGGGTAATTTGGGTAGCTGCTTGGGCAATTTGGGCATATACCTGGTTCGGGGAAGAGAGGGCGAGAGGGCGAGAGGGCGAAGAGGTCGGAGAGAGAGGAGAGGGCGAAGAATTTCTCCCTCCACACTCAACACTCCACACTTCAGACTCTTTATCAACTCAACACTCAACACTCAACACTCCACACTTCCACAATCCTTTGTCGAAGCTGACGCAAATAAATGCCCTTCAGATGGTGGGGAATTTGGGAATTATTCCAGTAGTAGTCTACGGAGTGCTTTGGATTCCCTACCTCCTCGTAGAAACGGACTCTAAATTGAGCCTGTGGGATAACTTCTGGGAAGAACAACAGAAAATTTTGAATTATCACCAAGGAATTAAGGACGGCCCGAACGTCCATCCTTATTGTTCCAGGTGGTTTACTTGGCCATTGATGTTGCGACCTATAGCCTACTTCTACGAAGTTGCTCGCAATACCACAGACCCAGTGCCAGCTTTTCCCCCATTGCCTCCTAGTGCTGGAAGGGTGATTTATGATGTCCATGCTATGGGCAATCCGATTTTGTACTTGCTCTCGACAGCGGCGATTTTAATCTCGCTCTGGCTGTTGGCAAAACAATGTTTTCAAGGGACGGGTTGGAAGTTTGCTCCCACTCCAACTACTTGGATTCTCTTTTACCTAGTGTTGAACTACGCTGCTAATTTCCTGCCTTGGGTGCGAGTGACTCGCTGCACGTTTTTGTACCATTACATGGGAGCTTCGATATTTGCCGCTTTAGCCCTTGCTTGGCTGGTCGAAAATTGCCTGCACAGTTTTTCTCCCGATCTTCGAGCCATAGGAGTTACTGCCATCTTTTTGGTGCTACTGGCTTTGGTCTACTGGATGCCAGTGTATTTAGGGCTGCCTTTATCGCCTGATGGATATAAAATTCGGATGTTGCGAATAACTATGGAAGATTTGTCCTATTGGTTGCAACCATGGTTGCCTAATTGGGTTTGAGGGGAGAGGGAGAGAGGGAGAGAATAACCCATGTCCCATGCCCTATGCCCTATGCCCCCATTATTCACATGAATCGCGTTATCTTGTGCGACTTTGATGGCACTATTACGGTTGAAGAAACCTTTGTCGCCGTTCTCAAGCATTTTGCCCCAGAACTGGCGGCTCGACTGTTGCCGGAAATGTATCATCGACGGCTGACGCTGCGGCAAGGAGTGCGGGAAATCTTAGAGTCGATTCCCTCATCTCGCTACCCAGAAATTTTGGAATTTAATAAAGATCGAGAAATTAGACCTGGATTTACCGAATTATTGGATTTTCTTGAATCTGAAGCCGTGCCTTTAGTCGTGGTATCTGGAGGTCTGCGAGGCATGGTAGAAGTCGTTCTCGGTGCTTTAAAAGAGCGAGTTCGAGCTATCCATGCAATAGATGTGGATTTGAGCAATTCTCATTTGCGGGTAATTTCAGAATTTGAAGGCGAGACGGATTTGATGGACAAAGTACGAGTAATGTCCCAGTATTCATCTTTAGGAGCGATCGCGATCGGCGATTCCCTGACGGATTTGAACTTGGCACTAGCGGCTCCTGTAGTCTTTGCCCGCGATCGCTTGGCGTATTATCTAGAACAACACCAAAAGTCCTACATTCCATGGAACGACTTCTTCGAGATTCGATCGCATCTTACTCAGATGTGGAAGTAGACGATCCTCTAATAGTCTGTAGATCGAGCTTTAGACGGCATCTTCAAACACTCGATCGCCTTTTCCAGCTAGTCTGCCAGTCGCTTGAGGAGTTGGATTAACCGCAGGTTGAGAGGCCAGCGGGGTTGCAGTTCGCATTAATTGTGAATAAGATTCTTAAATAAGATTATTGACTGATTGGTTCCTAATTTGCTATATTGATTTTTGTAGAGCAAAGAAACTGAAGCCAATGGCTCGCCTGCGAGAGTTTGACACCGAAGAAGTGATGGAAGCGGTCATCAACGCTTTTTGGAAACGGGGCTATGAAGCCACCTCCTTAGCGGACTTGATGGCAGTGACGGGGTTGCAAAAGGGCAGCATCTATAAAGCCTTTGGCGATAAGCGATCGCTGTTCCTTAGAGCACTCCAGTCGTACCTCGATCGGCTCTACAGCCTCACCCGTCAAGCTTTGGACGATCCCGATCCAGATCGGGCGATCGCAGGTTGGTTTCAACTTCTGGTAGATACCGCTGCGGTTCCAGGGGAAAACAAAGGTTGTTTTGCCATTAACAGTCTGATCGAAATGGCTCCCCAAGATGCAGATGCGGCCAAAATGCTGGAATCTCAATACTCCCGCGTCGGCATATTGCTAGAACGGACGATCGATCGAGGTCAACAAGCAGGAATTTTCCGCCAAGATTTATCGGCCAAGCAGTTGCGGCAAATTTTACTGGTCGCAGCCAATGGGGCGCTGGCTTGGGGTCGGGCAGAGTTTCTCAAACCAGATCTGCCCGAAGCGATCGAATCGGTTTTGGCGGTACTCAAGCGGTAATTTTTTTTGCTCGATTATTGACCAATTGGTCAATAATTCTCATTAATTTAAGGAGATAAACTCATGAACGCTACGCTGTTACACCTGAGCATCATTACCGGAGTTGCCACTTGGTCGCTATTGTTTTGGATTAATTGGGACTGGATAAAACAAGGCGGCCGCAAACGCATCTTTACCGTTCTCGCTAGCGTCCATACCTTTCGCTACATCGGCTTAGTTGCTCTAATTCCCAGCTTTTTCAACCCAGAACCCTTCAACTTCAGCCACACCTATTTGCAACAAGTTGCTTATGGCGATTTTATCGCTGTCATTCTGGCGATCGTTGCTGTTATCGCAGTCAGAAAAGAGTGGAAGACGGCGGCGTTCTGGACGTGGGCGTTCTTTTTAGAAGGAACCGCAGACACCCTCAACGCCGGTCCCAACTTTGCCCTCCACATTACCGACCAAAATTTAGTGGGGGCGATGGGATGGCTGATTCTGACGGTTTACGTTCCCGCGTTGGTGGTGACAGAAACGCTATTAGGAATTCATCTCGTCCGTGGGGCAATTGTCGATCGGAAAACCCGTACCACCTCTGTCAGCCAGTAAAAGCTGCGATCGCCTTGAAATCAACCAAAACCAATAACGACAGTAAATACAAAGGAAAGAAAACCATGTCTAAAGTTGTGAAATTCTACGAGTTTGGCAGTCCTGAAGTTCTGAAAGTTGAAGAAGAAGCGCCCCGCGCACCCCAAGCTGGAGAAGTAAGAATTCAGGTTCGATCGCTGGGACTCAACCGGGCAGAAGTCATGTACCGCACCAATACTTATACCGAACGAGCGCAGTTTCCGTCGCGGATTGGCTACGAAGCTGCCGGAATCGTCGATGCTGTAGGCGAAGGAGTAACCGAATTTCAAGTTGGCGATCGCGTCAGCACTATTCCTGGCTTCAGTCTGAATCAATACGGCGTGGCTGGAGATAGCGCGATCGTCCCGGCAATGCACGTTGCCAAGTACCCAGAACAACTTTCCCCAGAAGAGGGTACGTCGATTTGGATGCAATACCTGACCGCCTATGGCTCTCTAATTGAATTTGGCAAGCTCAAATCAGGCGATGTGGTGGCGATTACTGCCGCTAGCAGCAGCGTCGGACTCGCAGCGGTTCAAATGGTCAACGATGCTGGGGGAGTCAGCATTGCCATTACCCGCAAGGCCGAGAAGCGGGAAGGGTTGCTCCAAGCGGGCGCTCGCTATGTCATCGTCACTGACGAAGAGGATATGGCCGAGCGAGTGCAGGCGATTACCGCTGGCAAGGGTGCGAATATTGTTTTTGACCCAGTAAGCGGCCCTTATCTGGAAAAGTTGGCAGACATCGTTGCTCCTGAAGGTCTGATCGTGGAATACGGTTGGCTGGCTGAAGGTACGCCTATCTTCCCGGTAGTGCCAGCCCTCGTCAAAGGGTTTCGGGTACAGGGTTTCCACCTGAGCTTTCATGTCGTCGCTCATCCCGAAAGGCTGAAGGCAGGAATTAGCTATATCAACCAAAGATTGCAGTCAGGTGCGTTTCGCCCGCTAATTGCCGAAAAACGCTTCACCCTCGATCGCATCGTCGATGCCTACCGCTACATGGAGTCGAACGAGCAACTGGGAAAAATCGTGGTTGCAGTTTAAAGACTAACAAGCAAAGCTCTGGGCAGTTTTTCAGCCAAACTGTTCGAGCTAACCAACAAAGAGATGCAAAGCCAATTTAAATTCCCAACTAGGAGTCAAAGCCATGTTAGAGCAAATCCAAACCAAATCGGCAACAGATACAGCGATCGCTTGGTTCGATCGGTATCGCGATCGAGATGTCGATGCCATGATTGCTATGTTCGTGCCAGATGCCATCATCGACTATGTTCCCCTCAACTTAACAGCAACCCCCGCCCAGCTTGCAGAAAATGGATGGCGCGTTCTGATTGATGCCTTTCCAGATCTTACTAATGAAGTCAAACAAATTTGGCAAGATCCGAGCGCAAACACTGTCTTTGTTGATGTCTATATCGGTGGAACTCAACGCCAAGATGCCTTCGGCATTCCCAACCAAGGGCAAAAGTATTGGTTGCGTCATCTGTTTGTTTTGCAAATAAACGATCGGGGCAAGATCGCCAAAATGACTACTTTTTGGGACAGCGCGAGTTGGTATCAACAACTGGGCAAGACGCAACTTCCTTGACTCAATGCTGCTAGCCGTAGCCCTAATTTCTGCAAAACTACAAACGGGAAAACCATCATGTACTCGATCGATCTAACTCAATCAATTTCACCCCGCACGCGCCACAAAGTTCGAGGGGGACAAGGCGTGACTCTATCGGTTCAAGAATGGGGCATTCCCAACGGTCAACCCCTGCTCTTCGTTCATGCTTATGCCATGAGCCATCTAGGATGGCTGCCGCAAGTTACCAGCGATCTTTTAACAGAGCGATTTCGGCTAATTACCTTCGACCATCGCGGTCATGGAGAATCGGACAAGCCTGCAATTCCCGAAGCTTACAACCATGGCGAGCTATTTGCGGAAGATCTCAATGCCATTATTACCCAATTAAAATTGACCAAGCCGATCCTGGTGGCTTGGTCGATGAGTGGGGCGTTAATTGGCGACTATCTGACCAAATATGGTGAGGACAACGTGTCAGGGGTGGTGTTAGTGGCAGCAGCGAACAAACTGGGGACACCGATGTTTCAAACCCAAGCGGGCGACGTGTTCGTTCGGTCCCAAGCCCAAGGAATTTATGCTGAAAGCATTTACGACCAAATTGTTGCCTTTAACTTTATCAATCGGGCGCTGACGACGAATCCAGTTAACAGCGATGCTCGCGAAGTCATCTCGGCCACCAGTATGCTGACACCCTTGGCAATGCGAACCACGATCTTGATGCGAGATATCGATTATTTGCCCCTCTATCAAGGGATGCAGATCCCAATTTTGTTAGTTCACGCTCAAGACGATCGCATTGTCTTACCTGCTGCATCTGAGGAATTATTAGCGGTCAGACCGGATGCCAAGTATGTTTTGTATGAATCAGGGGGCCACGCACCACACTGGGAGAACGCCGATCGTTTCGATCGAGAGTTAGCTGAATTTGCTCGCCGTGTTTTCGACGATTCGCCAATAAGATTGTAGGTCCTAGTTGAACGGAGTGAAACCCAACGTCCCAGGAATGTTGGGTTTAGCGATCGAAGCGGCTAAAAAAAGTAGGAGTAAATTTGATGCAAGCTGCGAACCGAGAACCAACAATATCAGATGTGTTGGAAGAACTGCGAAGTCTCAAGGCCGATGTCGAAAAGTTAGATTACAAATTCGAGGTTTCGCAGTCAGCAGGAGAGCGTTTGGAGCGGTTAGCTACAAGTTTGATTGCTGGTGCCACAATTAGCATCATTGCTGGAGTCATTTTGCTCCTACTCAGGTAGTAAGGATTCGGACTAATCTTCAAATACTCGATCGCCTCTATGCAATCTATAGGCCATTTGATAGGTTTGTCCTTGCGATCGCATGGTAGGTGCGTGGGCAGCTAAATAACGAGATGCAGCTACCAAGACGTTAATTCCTTCGGGAGTATTACCTAACAAAGAATATTGCCGAAAAGCAGCTTCGATCTCTTGGATAACGTGAAATTGCCGATCTTCACGTAACAGCAATTTCCCTAACATCGCCAGAAGTTGTTCTGGTTTGCCCCCGCTGTAAAGATAGCTGCCTACTAATTCTCCCACTCGATTTACTTGCTGTTGTCGATCGAGTAAATCTGGTAGTTCCTGCAATAATTCTGCGGGATTTTCTACGGTTTTATCTGGATTGGGCAGGCGGGCGGCAGGGACGTTGAGAAAGCGATCGAGGTATACGCTCATGGCAGCATCAAATACTCCCCGCAATAGTTCTGGTGAGGCTAGCCGCCTGAGTCCTTGGTGGACTGCATTAGCAAATGTAAACGTGTGATGAGCGCTATCCCAATCGTTAAAGTCGTTGTTGGTGCTGAATTGGGCAATTCGCAAAGCGGCGGCATAAGCCACAGTTCCCGCTAATTCTTCTTCGGTGCAACCCTCGCGTAAAGCTGTAAGTAGGGCATCGGCGATCGATTGGGCATTGTCGCCCAATAATACTGGGATAAGTTGGGGGCGATCTTTCCAATTACCCTGTTTATCTCTCCCTGTTGCCAAAGCGGTTGGCAAATCCTCAAAAGCCTGTTGCAAAATTGCCACCAAATCCACGGGAGAACGCCAAGATCTAGATTCTTCCATCCGCGTGGCACTGGCGTAGCCAGAAACTAAGCTGGTTAAAACGATCTCGGCATTTTCCCAACCTGTAGCATCTAGGGCCTCTAACGCTTTGTTAGTAAAATCTAAAGTATGACCGACATCAATGTAGCGGCGATCGGTAACAGCCGCAAACAGCATTCGAGCAATTTGTTCTGAAGACGCACCCGCCCGAATAGCGGATGCCAAACAGCGTTCTGCCCCTTCTGCATCTCTGACTTCAATAAACTCGCGAAACCAATTTTGCAGGATGGGAAGCTTTTCTAGACTGTCAGATTCAGGCAGAGGTTTTACGGGAAAGCGAGGGGGTTGATTGGCAGAATCTCTGGCAACTGCTGCTAACCCGTGATAAATCGCCCTCGCTTTGTCTTCAGTATCGAGATACGGCAGCAGGTTCATCATGCAGGTGTGAATCGTCAAACCCGTACCCCAGCCGCCCTGTCGGTAACGTACCCCAAAATCCAATCCCATGCGAAACGGTTCGGTGGGATTAACTCCCTTATCGAGTAGGGCAATGACAGACTTGCCAACTACCAAAGAAATGCCTTGTTCTAAACCATCCTGGAGGCGATCGCGGTGATGAGTCAATGGATCGGCATGAGGGGCGATATCTACCCACACTTCATCATCCCGAATTTGTACGGGGAAAGCTGGCAAGTCATCTGCCCAAGAATCGAAGGTTCCCCCGCTAGTTAGATCGAATCTGGCGTAGTGCCAATCGCAAGTTAGAATACAATCTTTTACCGTCCCCTTGTGGAGCGGAAAGCCCATGTGAGGACAGCGGTTATCCACCGCATAAACCTTGTTATCGACGCTAATTAGTAATAACGTATGTCCGGCGATCGCTACTACTAATCTGCCAGTTTTACGGACATCTTCTAACTTAGCCGCACGGACGTATTGTTCGGGTTTTGCAGACATTTTTTTATTTAATTTATTTAATTATTTTGGCTTTTTACGGTATCGATCTGACCTTTCTCCTAAGAGGAGAGAGGCTTTGAATTCCTCCCCCTTCCCTCCCAGGGAAGGGGGCTGGGGGGTTAGGTCGCATTTTCACCAATCGATCGGCTGGCGATCGCGCCAAAAAAGACCGCTAGGACTGCCATCATTTAAAGTTGCTAACCAAACAATTGTCTCGACACCTTGCTCTATAGTTCTAGTAGCATTGGGGCCGCCCATATCAGTTCTTACCCAACCGGGACAAAGTGAATTAATCAAGATATTTGTCCCTTGTAATTCGTTAGCGAGAATTCGGGTGAGGGCATTGAGAGCAGTTTTTGACATTCGATAAGCCGGATAACCGCTCTGCATATCAGATAGCTGGCCCGCACCAGAAGAAACGTTAACTACTCGCCCGTAGTTATGCACTTTCATCAGGGGAATTAAAGCCTGACAAAGATAAAACGGCCCGTATAAATTAGTTTCAATTGTTTCTTGCAACGTACTAGTTTTGGTGTCGAATACGCTGGCAGTCCAACTATCTATTAATTTTCCGGCATTGTTGACTAAAATATCTAGATAGCCAAAGCGATCGCGAATAAACTTAGCTAGGTTTTGAACGCTCTTATCATCTGTGACCTCAAGCTGACAATATAAAACATTCAATCCTTCAGATTGCAATTTCTCAACCGCGCCTTTCCCTTTATTCTCGTCGCGGCTGGTGAGAATTACTTGGATTCCTCGTTCGGCCAATTGGCGACTAGTTTCTAATCCCAATCCGCGATTAGCACCCGTAACCACAGCTATTTTTTGGCGATCGCTCATCTTTTTTTCCTATCAATTGCTGGAAAATATCGACATTTAAAATCTATCTAAGTAGGTGTAGCCATTGAAGTTAAAGTTGGAGAAATTTCCATTTCTGGTTCGTTTACCTCGATTAGTTCCGGTTCTTCAACCTCAAGATGTTGTTCTAAAAGTGCCAAGTTCCGAATGTTAGATTTATAGAAAGCATCAAACAGATCGCCGATGAGCGGAATTGCGCCGATTACAAATTCTAAAGCGACGTTGAAAATCATCCATGCTAAGACCTTAAGTGGGAGATTGAATCGGGCGGCTAAATAAATAATGTAACCCGAAAAAACGGTACTAACTAAATCTCCAGCCCCAGGAATTAAACCGATAATCGGGTCCCAGCCAAAGCGAAAACCAATACCTGGGATGCGGAAGGCGCTATCCATCAAACGGGTAAATTTACGAATGCGATTGAGAGCAATTAGGCGTTCGGTAACGTTCATCTAGTTAAAACTCAAATATCTAAAGAAGAGCAAAGTATGCTGTTTTTACTAGCTCTATATACTAGTGTGCCACGATCGCCTAACTCAGTCTTATACCGAAAAGTAGAGATTCCCCTACTTTAATGCGTAATTTGAATTGTACTCGACTAATTCGACTTCATTACCATCGGGATCGGTAACGTAAATTCGGTGCTTGGTTTCAGGTGATGTCATGGTGTAGTATTCAATCGCATTTTTGTCTAACCAAGATTTCATAGCTTCACCATCATCGATGACGAAACCAACGTGGTTAATGCCGATGTCTTCGTAAATTCTATGTACTCGTTCTCGGTCAGGATTAGCTTGCATCGCTAGATAAAATTGGTTATTCCCTAAGTGCATCCAGCGAGTACCGTCGCTTATGCCTTCAACCCGCACGTACCAGTCAGGAAAAATAGTTTGATAAAACTGCTGGGTGCGATCGAGGTCGTGGCAGGAAAGATTGATATGTTCAAAGCGAATAAGATTCATTTTTTCTCCTATTACCTACCAAATAGAACGACGCTCTAAATAGTAATTTTCTCTAGCTTGACGAAGTTGTTCGGCTAGTTCGATTTGTCTGTGGTCAGAACGTAAAAGTAACGACATAGCTTGGGTTCCTGTTTGACTTGGATTGGATTGGTTTGCTGTTTCTTAAGTGTAGTCATAACGACTATGAGATGTCAACGAGGAATAAATACTCAATTAGCGCTCGCCAATTGCGAGGGCATATCGTTCTGTGCCAAGCTGAAGACAGGCAAACCAATTCGCAATTCACAATTCGCAATTGGCAATAAATGCCTCTGGCACGCTACATTTATCATTCATAATTGCTGATGACCGATCTCGGACTAACTCATATCGCCCTGCCTGTAAGTAATGTAGAGCGCAGCATTGCGTTCTACTCGAAGTATGCTGGGATGAGCGTCGTCCATCATCGCGTTGACAAAACTAACTCCACATCTACCGAGGTTGCTTGGATTACAGATAAGACTCGCCCGTTTGTCATCGTTTTGATCCAAAAGCCCAAAGTAGAACCGATTCTCTCGCCGATCGCTCATTTGGGTGTAGGTTGTATCAGTAAGGCTGAAGTCGATCGGTTGTGCGATTTAGCCAAAGCTGAGGGGATCTTGCGAGATGGTCCTTGCGATTCGGGATATCCGATTGGTTATTGGGCTTTTATCAGCGATCCTGACGGACACACTTTAGAATTGTCTTACGGGCAGGAAGTCGCTTTAACCGTGGAAAGTGTTGAGTGAG
Organism: Cyanosarcina radialis HA8281-LM2; assembly: GCA_019359615.1. Lineage (GTDB taxonomy): Bacteria > Cyanobacteriota > Cyanobacteriia > Cyanobacteriales > CCAP-1448 > Cyanosarcina > Cyanosarcina radialis. The sequence goes on along the minus strand of JAHHHA010000016.1, from coordinate 95,348 downwards.
GAGGGCAGTCGTAGGGGCGCAAAGCATTGCGCCCGTACAGAAATGTTGGGAAATTTCCATCTCCCCATCTCCCCATCTCCCCATCTCCCTATCTCCCCATCTCCCTATCTCCCCATCTCCCCATCTCCCCATCTCCCCATTCTTCCAGATGCACCATCGATCGCAATTTCCCGCCCTTACTAACAAAGCCTATTTCAATTACGGGGGACAAGGCCCGCTGCCCCAGGTGGCATTGGAGGCAATCCAGCAAACCTATGAATATATTCAACAGGCTGGGCCGTTTTCTCAGGAAGTAAACGACTGGGCGACTCAAGAAGCCGATCGCACCAGGGAAGCAATGGCCGCCGAACTGGGGACTACACCTGCTACCATTGCTTTGACAGAAGATGTCACCATCGGCTGCAATATTGCTCTGTGGGGAATTGATTGGCGATCGGGCGATCGCTTGTTAATGTCTGATTGCGAACATCAAGGGATTGTCGCTACCGTGCAAGAACTCCAGCGGCGATTTGGCATTGAGGTCGATGTCTGTCCGTTGATGGCAACTTTAAATGCGGGCGATCCAGTCGCAGTCGTCACTCAATACTTGCAACCTCGTACTCGCTTGTTAGTCGTCAGCCATGTTTTCTGGAATACCGGGCAAGTCTTACCCTTGGCAGAAATTGTGGCAGCTTGCCGTCAGGCTAACACTGCCCAACCTGTAAGAATTTTGGTCGATGGCGCTCAATCGGTGGGATTGCTACCAGTAAATTTAAGCGAATTAGGGGCAGACTTTTATGCTTTTACCGGGCATAAATGGTGGTGCGGACCGGAAGGAGTTGGCGGTTTGTACGTCAGACCGGAAGTTTTAAGTGAGTTACATCCTACCTTTATCGGTTGGCGCAGCATTCTGGTAAATAAATCCAATCAACCTGTAGGCTGGCAACCCGACGCTCGGCGGTTTGAAGTGTCAACATCAGCCAGGCCGCTTTATCCTGGATTGAGGGCTGCGATCGCTCTGCACCAACAATGGGGAGATTCTCAAAAGCGTTACCAGTGCCTTCTAGACCTCAGTAAGTACCTTTGGCAAAGTTTAATTGCAATTCCAGAGATTACTTGCTTGCGAACCTCACCACCAGAATCTAGTTTGGTTTCTTTCCAACTCGATGGTCGATCTCACCTGAAGCTAGTACAGTTTTTAGAAACCGAAGGCTACTTTCTCCGCATTATGTTAGATCCAAATTGCGTGCGTGCGTGCGTTCACTATTTCACCCTCGAAGAAGAGATCGATCGCTTGGTGGCAACGATTCAAAAGTTTTGCCAAACAGGGGCATAGGCTTCGACAAGCTCAGCGGCTCGACTGAGGCTTCGCCGAACGTCCGAACGGGCATGAGAATAGCCAAACAGCATTTTGCACCTAATCGATCGCCTCTTTAGATCTCTTTGTGCCTTTGTGGTTCGTTAGAATTGAATACTTGCCCAACTCCTGGCAAGACGCGAGATCTCGCCTCTCTACAACTCCGAACACATTTCTTCATGGCTAGCAACAACCAAAAACATCCGCACGCTAGATATCCGCTACAGCGTTTGTTGCATTATGGGCGTAATTATCGCCGACAGATTTGGTTAGCGATCGCTTGTTCTATTCTCAATAAAATCTTCGATCTAGCACCACCAGTTTTAATCGGTATTGCCGTCGATGTAGTGGTGAACCAACAAAATTCTTTAATCGCTCAATTGGGAATTAAAGATACTTTTGGACAATTTTTTATTCTTTCTGCGTTAACAGTAATTATTTGGATATTAGAATCGGCTTTTGAGTATGCTTATGCCAAGTTGTGGCGCAATCTCTCGCAGGCGATCGAACACCAATTGCGGTTAGATGCTTATCAACATTTGCAAAATTTAGAACTAGCTTATTTTGAAGAAAGCAGTACGGGCAGTTTGATGTCGATCCTGAGCGACGATATCAATCAATTAGAGCGATTTCTCGATATTGGTGCCAATGAAGTAATTCAAGTAGTTACCACTGTAGTCGTCATTGGGGGAATTTTCTTCATCATGGCTCCCAGCGTCGCGTGGATGGCCATGTTACCGATGCCTTTTATTCTTTGGGGTTCTGTAGCTTTTCAACGCCGCCTGGCTCCTCGCTATGCCGATGTTAGAGAAAAAGTGAGTTTGCTTAACTCTAGGTTGACTAACAATCTGACTGGAATTACTACCATTAAAAGTTTTACCGCCGAAGCTTATGAAACCGCACGAGTAGCAGAAGAAAGCGAAGCTTATCGGCAAAGCAATCGAAGAGCGATCGCTCTATCTGCTGCTTTTGTGCCCTTAATTCGGATGATTATCTTAGCCGGGTTTACCGCCTTACTATTTTATGGCGGCACTGAAGCTGTAGCGGGCAGAATGACGGCTGGAACTTACAGTATGTTGATATTTCTAATTCAACGGTTGTTGTGGCCTTTAACCAGATTAGGCGAAACCTTCGACCAATATCAACGGGCGATGGCTTCAACCAACCGAGTGATGAATTTATTAGATACTCCGATCGCAATTCATCCTGGAAATATTAGCTTACCCGTGTCTTCAGTTAAGGGAGAATTGCAATTACACGATGTTACTTTTGCCTATCAAGGACGCAAACCAGTAATTGAAAAGTTATCTCTTCATATCCCCGCTGGAAAAACGATCGCGATCGTCGGTTCTACTGGTTCTGGTAAAAGTACGTTAGTAAAACTTTTACTCAGACTTTACGAAATTGAAACCGGAACGATTACTTTAGATGGCATCGATATTCGAGATTTAAAGTTAGAAGACTTGCGCCGCTGCATCGGCTTAGTCAGCCAGGACGTGTTTTTATTTCACGGCACGGTATCAGAAAATATTGCTTACGGCAGCTTTGAAGCCAGCGAGCGAGATATAGTTGCTGCTGCTAAAATTGCCGAAGCCGACGATTTTATTCAGCAATTACCCTACGGATATGACACCATTGTCGGCGAACGGGGGCAAAAGCTATCTGGCGGACAAAGACAAAGAATTGCGATCGCCCGTGCGATTTTGAAAGATCCACCGATTCTGATTTTGGATGAAGCTACTTCCGCCGTTGATAACGAAACCGAAGCTGCCATTCAGCGATCGCTAGAACGAATTACTGTAGATCGAACCACGATTGCGATCGCCCATCGCCTTTCTACTATTCGCAATGCCGATCGAATCTACGTTATGGAACGGGGCAAATTAGTAGAAAGTGGACGACATGAAGAATTACTAGAACAGGTAGGAATTTATGCTAGCTTATGGCAAGTTCAGTCGGGGATAAAATTGCCAATTCGCAATTCGCAATTCGCAGTTGAAGACTAACAAGCAATTTTCAATTCGCAATTCGCAATTCGCAGTTGAGGACTAACAAGCAATTTTCAATTCGCAATTCGCAATTCGCAGTTGAGGATTAACGAGCGATTTTTCGTTTTTCTTTAAGTTTTTTGGTGGTAGAAATGAGAATTCTGCACAGTTGTTTGCACTCATTGACTAAATTATTTAATCGATTGGGAGTAACAATGCCTGTGGAGACTAATAGTTCTAACCAGTATTCAGTCTCTCTTGCTTCTTTAAGTGCAATTTCAAGTTTATGAATGAAATCTCGATCGGATTCTGCCGATTGAGCTTCTCGGATATTCGCCCCAATTGAAGTGCCCGATCTCAATATTTGCTTGGATAAAGTTCTTGCAACTCCAGGTTGTCCGTCTAGAAAGGTACATAACTTTACAATTCTAATAGCAAATTCATAAGTACGACGGCAAATATCTGGATGAGAATATTCCATTTTTATTGTCAATAATTTATTTTATTATATGTGATTTTTTTATGAATACAACAGTTTGTGAAGACAAGCTATATTTTTGCTAAGATTCTTTAAATTGCGAATTGTAAATTGCGAATTGTGAATTGCTAAAATAGATTTATCTGCATGAGGCTAGAGCCAAAATGGATATTATTATTCCTACGATCGTTATCCTGGGGATCTTATTTTCCGGTCTGAAGATCGATCGCGAATACCAGCGAGGTGCTATCTTCCGCCTTGGGAGAAGCAAGGGGGTGAGAGGACCGGGGATGTACTGGATTATTCCGCTGGTAGATCAAAAGATGCAGGTAGATATCCGCACCAAAACGGTAAATATCGAACCGCAAGAAACCGTTACTGCCGATAGCGTCACGATTCGAGTTAATGCGGTACTGTACTACCGCATTCTCGATGCTATGAAAGCAATTACTAAGGTGGAGAATTACCAAATGGCAGTTTATCAAGCTGCCATGACAACCTTGCGGAATGTAGTCGGTCAAAACATCTTAGATGATGTTTTACAAAACCGCGATAAAATTAACAATAAAGTTCAAGACATTGTTGATGAAATCACCGAACCTTGGGGAATTGCGATCGAACGAGTCGAAATGAAAGATGTAGAAATTCCCCCCAGTATGCAAAGAGCCATGGCTAAAGAAGCCGAAGCAGTTAGAGAAAAACGCGCCCGCTTCATTAAAGCTGCGGCAGAACAAGAAGCATCGATGAAACTCGCAGAAGCTTCCCGAATTATTGCTGCGACTCCAGCCGCGTTGGAATTGCGACGAATGCAAATGCTCACTGAAATTGGAGCCGAAAATAACACGACTACAATTGTCATGATTCCGTCGGAATTCATGGAAGCAGCTAAGAATTTAGCCGCAGGTTTGGCTAGCAGCGATCGCTCAGAAGCAAATCTCATCGAAACCGAAGTGTTCCCGCAAACCGATATATTTGCTCAAGAAGCTAGTAATGACTCACGATCTACAACAGACCGTAGCTAACACTCTGTACTCCTGAGTTGACTGTCGATCGCCGATCGAAACATCTGCGTTTATCCGCGTTTATCTGCGTTATGAATCCAAAATATAGATATTCGCTAGAGGTCTATTGTTGGGCTAACTCAGGAGGACGACCCCGCAGTCCAGTCATTAGCTGCAAAGCATAAATTTTGACATGGGGAATTCGTCGCAACATCCATAAACCTAAACGACGCATCCCCACTATTGGCAACCAATTATTAGAAAATATTCGATCGAGAAAATCAGTAAAACCCAAAATCATCAGATTTTCTGGTTTGCGCCAGCGTTCGTAGCGCTGCAAAACTTTAATATCGCCAATATCTTCACCTTGTTGGCAGGCAGATTGCAAAACTCTAGCTAAAGCCGCAGCATCTCGAATACCCAGATTCATTCCTTGTCCGCCCACTGGATGGCAACAATGGGCAGCATCGCCAATTAGGGCCAGGCGGGGTAAGACGTAGCGATCGCTTTGCATCAGTTGTACCGGAAACAAAATGCGATCGCCCAACAAAGATAAACGTCCTAACTTACCGCCTGTATGGAATTCTAATTCAGTTAAAAATCGCTCCTCGTCCCACTCTTTCATCTCTTTCGCCTTGGCATGAGGAGCAGTCCAGACAACCTGACAGCGGTTGCCGGGTAAGGGCAAAATCCCCATCGGGCCGGTGGGCCAAAAGCGTTCGTAAGCAATATTTTGATGGGACAGTTCGGGTTTAATGGTTGCCACTACACACGATTGCCAGTAAGGCCAGCCGTAAGTGCGAATTCCAGCGGCTTGGCGGATATGCGATTTGGACCCATCTGCTCCTACCAACAAGCGAGTGCGAATTACAGATTTTTCTCCGCCTCGATTCAACTCGATTTCCACCGCATCCGCTTCATATTGGGTACTGACCACTTCTACCGGACACAACCACGAAACGTGAGGGCAAGCTTGTAATTCCTCTTGTAAAGCTTCTAACAAAACTCGATGTTCGGCAGCATAACCGAGTCCATCTCTGCCTAAATCTTGGGGATGGAATTTGACAACACCGGGATCGTCGGCATCAGAAAGGTGAATTTGGGAAAACGTCGATATTTGAGTCAATATCCGCTGCCAAACGCCAATTTGCGACAAAATTTGACCGGACATCAAAGAGATTACATACGCTCGTCCTTGACTGACAGCCAGCGATCGCTTTTTGGCCTCAATTAACGCCACTCTCAACCCAGAATCTTTTAAAGCCGCAGCTAGGGTTAACCCCACAATTCCCCCCCCAACAATAGCTAGGTCATAATCGACGGTGCGCGAGCAGGGTAAAACTTGACTAGATTGAGATGTTCTCATGGCGAATTGCGAATTGCGAATTGCGAATTGGGATAAGCATATTTACTCCACATTCCATTGTGCCGCGAATAGGGGAGGAATGGCGAAAGTGCGATGCGTGCTATCGCACAGGCTGTCGCCAACGCATTTATAGCAGTGGCATTTACAGGACTTAGACGAATCGAGAGATGATATACCCCGGTAGGGGCGCAAAGCTTTACGCCCCTACTATATATTTGGAACGACATAGCTAAATTCGTGCATTAGAGTTGGGTTAGTTGATGAAAATTTTGGTGCTAAATGCCGGATCGAGCAGCCAGAAAAGCTGTCTCTACGAGATCTCAGAACCAAGACCGCCCGATCGCCCGCCAACTCCTCTCTGGGAGGCTACTGTAGACTGGACTCACCATCAGGGCATAGCAGAGATCGAGGTGAAAACTGCTAAAGGGGAGACTTTAAACCTAGAAATTCCTACTCAGGATCGCGCAGAAGCGATCGCCCGGATGCTCGATACTTTGTGGGAGGGTAAAACCAAAGCGATCGATAACCCTTCAGAAGTAGATGTAGTAGGACATCGAGTAGTCCACGGCGGGCAAGATTACCGCCACAGCGTCAGAATAACTGCTGATGTCAAGGCTGCGATCGATCGGCTGACGCAATTGGCTCCCGTCCACAACCGCGCCAACTTAGAAGGGATAGAGGCGATCGATCGGATTTTCGGCCCCAATCTGCCTCAAATTGCCGTGTTTGACACCGCCTTCCACAGTTCCCTGCCCGATGCCGCTGCCATTTATCCCGGCCCTTATCGATGGGTAGAGAGGGGCATTCGCCGCTATGGATTTCACGGCATCAGCCATCAATATTGCGCTCGAAGAGCGGCTCAACTGTTAAATCGCGACTTACAAGATCTGCGATTAATAGTGTGTCACTTGGGCAATGGCTGTTCTCTCTCGGCCGTCTCTGGCGGAGAAAGCATCGATACCACCATGGGTTTTACCCCCCTAGATGGCCTAATGATGGGTACTCGTTCTGGGGCTGTCGATCCGGGAATTTTAATTCATCTAATGCGGCAAGAAGGCTATAGTGTCGATCGCTTAGATCGAGAACTCAATCAAGAATCTGGTTTAAAAGGCATATCTGGAGTGGCAGCCGATTTGCGGCAGATTGCGACTGCCATCGAAACTGGAAACGCCCAAGCCCAACTGGCCTTAGATATCTTTATCCATCGGTTGCGATCGAGTATAGGTGCGATGCTGGCCAGCTTAGGCGGACTTGATGCCCTAGTTTTTACTGCTGGCATCGGCGAAAATTCTGCCCTAGTTCGTGCCCTAGCTTGCCAAAACTTTGATTTTATAGGGCTGAAGCTAGAGCCTGAAAAAAACCAAGATCGTCCGGTAGATCGAGACATCGCCGCACCAGACTCCAAAGTGCGGATACTAGTAATTCACACTCAAGAAGATTGGGCGATTGCCCAACAGTGCTGGCGGACGAATCATCAAGTGCAATAGACATATCCAACAATTCTTGTGTGGTAGGCATCCTGCCTGCCCTCGATCCTAATTTCTGGAGATGTCTAATGATGAAATGCAACAAAGATTAATCGATCGATCGATTAGGTCATAGCGATCGAAAATGATTTAATGGGAAGAATTGAAGTATTAATAGGAGTTCAGGAGTTCAGGAGTTCAGAAGTTCAGGAGTATAGAAGGCAGAAGTTTAGAAGTTTAGAAGTTTAGGAGTTCAGTTGTTAATTCCCCCCCTGCCTCCCCTGCTCCCCCTGCTCCCCCTGCTCCCTCTCCCTCTCCTCCTCTACCCATGTCTATCAATCTCTGCATCAATCCCCGCTGCCATCAGCCCAAAAATCATCTTCGAGATTTGTTTTGCAAGGCCTGTGGCTCTCAACTATTACTAGAAGGTCGATATTGGGCGAAAACGGTATTGGGAGAGGGGCGTTTTGGCAAAACTTATGAAGTCAGTCATAACGGCGTTTTCAAAGTATTGAAGGTTCTCAAGCTCGATCGCGTCTCGCCAACCAATCAAGCTAAAGTTCTATCTCTGTTCCAGCAAGAAGTGAAGGTATTGATTCAACTCGATCGTCCGGGGATTCCCAAAGGCGATCGATACTTTCAGTATTGGGCCAAAGATAGCCAAGAACCCTTGCATTGCCTGGTAATGGAAAAGATTGAGGGCATGAATTTGTGGTCGTATATCAACCAACAAGGACACCCGATCGATCGCATATTGGCAGTGAGATGGTTGGTGCAACTGACGAAAATTTTAGAGCAGGTACACGAGCAAAATTTCTTCCATCGAGATATCAAGCCCACTAACATCATGCTCAAACCCGATGGCGAGTTGGTCTTAATTGACTTCGGTACTGCTAGAGAGTTGACCGACACCTATTATGCCAAACAGCATTACGGCCAGATTACTGGGGTGGCTTCTGCTGGTTACACTCCCCCAGAACAACTCAGCGGGCGAGCCGTGCCCGCATCAGATTTCTTTGCCTTGGGACGAACCTTCGTTTATTTGCTGACGGGCAAAGAACCGACGACCATGTACGATCCTTACACCAACGAACTAGAATGGCGCGATCTCGTTCCCGATTTACTGCCAGAACTAGCAGATTTGCTCGATCGCTTGATGGCATCCGAACCTGAAGCTCGTCCCATCAATTCTCAAGAGATCGTGGAACAGCTATCAGAAATTTGGCAGATTTTACATCCCGGATCGACAGCAACTCTGCCAACCCAGCCGATAATCCGCGATCGAGCCGCGATCGCTTGGCAAAATGCCCAATTAGACCGAACTTTGGCAGGTCATTCCCAATCGGTTAAACCCACTACTTCTAATGCCAGTAACAGCTACGCCAATATCTCCTTAGCCCCAGACTGGAGCAGCGGGAATTGGAAAACCACTATCAACTTATGCTCTACCGTCGCTGGAGAAGAAATTAGCGCCCTTAAAGGGCATTCCGGTTGGTTGGCAGGAGTGCGTTGCGTCGCTTTCAGTCCAGACGGGCGGTTGCTAGCTAGCGCCAGCGAAGACACTACGATTAAGGTCTGGAACCTCAAAACCGGAGAAGAACTTTTTACTCTCAAAGATCCAGTAAAATTCTTTGCCGGAGTGCGCTGCGTCGCTTTCAGTCCCTCGCCGCAGCAGGTAGCCATGGCATCGGGCCGTTCTGTAAAAGCACCCTTCCCCAATCTCTATTCTTCGGGAGAAATCTTGGTCAGCGCTGGGGAAGATCGAAACATCAAGCTGTGGGATTTAACCACCGGGAAAAAAATCCGCACTCTAGCGGGGCATTTAGACGCAGTTACTTGCGTCGCTTTTAGTCCTAACGGCAAGATGCTAGCCAGCGGCAGTAATGACAAAACCATCAAGCTGTGGAATCTAGTCGCAGGTTACGAACTTTGCACCCTAGAGGGATATTCTGGCTGGATCAATGCTGTGGCTTTCAGTCCCGATGGACGCATCCTCGCTAGCGGCGATATGGATGGCAACATTAAGCTATGGGATCTGAGTACGGCTCAAGAAATCTGTACCCTCACCGGGCATTTAAGTTGGGTTGAATCCGTTGCTTTTAGTCCAGACAAAGAAACCCTAGCTAGCGGTAGTGGCGACAATACGATCAAACTCTGGAATTGGAAAACCCAGCAAGAAATTGGCACTCTCACCGGGCATTTAGGCTTATTGGCAGTAGTCAACTCTGTAGCTTTCAGCCCCGACGGACAAGTGCTAGCTAGCGGCAGTTGCGATCGCACCATCAAGCTCTGGAATTTAAAAACCAGAGAGGAAATTCAAACCCTGACAGGGCATTTAGGCTCGGTATTTTCCGTTACCTTCAGCCCCGACGGCCAAACCCTGGCCAGCGGCAGCCACGACGGTACGATCAAAATTTGGCAAGTGTTTTCTTGAAGGAGTTCAGAAGTTCAGAAGCTTTGGAAGTGTTGAGTGTTGAGTGTTGAGTGTGAAGTTAATAAGGTTTCCATCGCCCCATCGCCCCATCTCCCCATCGCCCCATCGCCCCATCGCCCCATCGCCCCATCGCCCCATCGCCCCATCGCCCCATCGCCCCATCGCCCCATCGCCCCATCGCCCCATCGCCCCATCTCCCCATCGCCCCATCTCCCCATCTCCCTCTCTCTACCTATGCCGAATGTAATCGTAAATCCCCAAATACTTCTCGCCAGGATGGTTCCAGGAGTAGTCGTATTTCATCCCCTGGATCGCCAGTTCGCGGAATTCTTGAGGACTTTCGTACCACAAGCCAAAAGCCCGATCCATGGCCGATTCTAAGGCGTGGCGATCGCTTTGATAGAAAACAAAACCGTTGCGTTCTTCTGGCAGGTGATTTTCATCGTAGTCTCGATCGAAAATGGTATTCACCAAGCCGCCCACGCCCCGCACGATCGGTACGGTGCCGTATCTCAAGCCGATCGTCTGGGTTAGTCCGCAAGGTTCGTAATTGCTCGGAACGACTATCATGTCTGCCGCAGCGTAAATTAAGTGAGCTAGCTCTTCATTAAATCCCAGTTCTAAATGACAATCGGGGTTGTTATTGAGGTGATTTTTTTCGTGCCAGAACCACGAGCCAATTCCTGACTCGGTAGGCGAACCCAAAAGCACGAATTGCCCTCCTCGACTGAGGGTGTAATACATGGCATGATGAACTAGATGCACCCCTTTTTGATCGTCCAAGCGCCCGATAAAACAAACGAGAGGTTTATCGCTATCTCCCAGCAGCAATCGTTCCCGTAAGGCTTTTTTATTATTGGCTTTTTCAGCGAAGTTATCGTAAGAGAAGTGATGGGGGATGTAGCGATCGCCTTCAGGATTCCATACTTCGTAATCGATGCCGTTGAGAACGCCGCCAAACTTGTGATGGTGCAGTTCTAAGGTATGACCCAATCCGCAGCTAATATCGCTGTAACGGGCTTCCCAGGCGTGATGCGGCGAAACCGTGTTGACAAAATTTGAGTAGACGATTCCCCCTTTCATGTAATTGATCGCCAAGGGGTTAAAGTTATCTAGCAGGCGATCGTATTGAAAGTAGTACGATTCGTTATTCAATCCAGTGGCGTTCAGAACGTTAGCCCCAGCAATTCCTTGGTGTTTGAAGTTGTGAATGGTGTAGCATACCCGTTGAGTGCCCATGCCGTGCCATTTGTACATTTCATAGAGCATGACTGGAACTAGGCCAGTTTGCCAGTCGTGGCAATGAATGATGTCGGGACGCTTGTTGCTAACTAACAAAAATTCCAAGGCGGCTTTGCTGAAGAAAGCGAACCGCATATGATCGTCGAGAGCGCCGTAATATTGACCTCGATCGAAGAAATTATCGCCAGAGTGAGGTCGAATGAAGAAGCATACTCGTCCGTGAACCCAGCCGCAGAATACAGAACAATGAACGCGATCGCCATCCCATGGCACCCATAAGTCGCGGTAAGCCTCGTGGAGTCCCCAAATGTGGTCGTAGCGCATACAGTCGTACATGGGGAGGATAATTTCAACGGTATTGCCCCGAATTTCTAATTCTCTACTGAGTCCATAAACCACATCTCCTAAGCCTCCGGCTTTGATTACTGGGGCGCACTCCGAGGCAATTTGGACGATGTACATTTTTACTCCTTAATCTCGATCGCTGTTCACAAAAGTATACACGAGGGAGGAGTTCAGAAGTTCAATAGGCGATCGCCTAAGATGGGGCTATTGACTTAGAGGTTTCTGATGACTTATACCTCACAAAAACTTTTCACCCTAGAAGAATTTCTGGCTCAATACCGAGACAACCCCCGCTACGCTTTGTCAATTGATTGACGAAGACTATACTAAGCAGCTATTTCGTCTAGGTCAAGCGTTCGCGCAGCGTGTGCGGTAGCACGTATCGCTTCTCCCATCTTGCCCCAACTCGAAATTCGTCTAGAAGATATTCTGCCTCGTTAACTTTCCAATTCATCGATCGCTAACAACAGTACGGCTCATTACGTAAAGGTTATGAGTTTTATTACCAAATTGTCGCGGTTCTGTCTGCCGGATAATCTCGAATCCCAAGCTTTTCCAAAAGCGCAGTCCTAGCTCGTTAGCTTCAATTACAGACAACGATACTTGTTTGACTCCCTGTATTGTTACCCAATTTTCAAACGCCCGATAAAATTCCGAACCTAATCCTTGGCCTCGGCGATCGGGACTCAACATCATCAATCCCAACCACCACGTTCGATCGTCTGGATAGTGTCGGATCGATTCGATTATTCCTAACAAATTATTTTGCAGGTCGAACAAGCCCAAAATATATTTATCATCCTGGGTTTTTCCTGGCGGCAAAGCGTCAAATTCTTCCAGTGCTGCCGTTGGCGAAGGAGGTTGACCGTCAGTTAAAAGAGCAAAATCGGTACAGCGATCGTAGAGAGTTTGCATGACTGCTGCATCCTCTAATTTGAGGATTTTTACTGAATATCCAGGACGATTTAGAGCAAAATTGACTGAATCGTTCATATCTCATGGCTAACAATATTGTTGGGTTCAACTACATTGATAATCTTTTCTCTTTAACATAAGCTTTAGTTGGGTTTCACTACGTTCAACCCAACCTACGCGGTTTCGATCGCTCATAATTCATCATTCCCTAATGCCTTAATTTTTCTCCAACTTAGATAACTGGAGAAAAACATCAGGATTGTAGAGCCGCAAGTAATTCCAGTAATTGCCAAACACATTTTTGACATACCATTGGGTTTCGTCAAAGGGAATGCTTTCGACAAATTCATCTGGATCGATCGCTCCTTTGGATCGCAACCATTTCGCTACATTTCCAGGCCCGGCATTGTAACTAGCAACCGCCAACATGGAATTATCTTTGTGAAGGTCGTGGGTGTGTGCTAAATAAGCCGTACCTAGCTGAATGTTGTTTGAAGGATTATCCAGGGCGTATTTATCTAAGTTGAGTTTTTTCGCTTCCTCAGCCGCCGTTGTCGGGATTAACTGCATCAAACCAACCGCACCTGCGATCGATTTAATGCCGCGCTCGAATCGAGATTCCTGCCTGATCAGCCCCATTACCAGTAGGGGGTTGAGTTGGCGTTGTTGCGATCGGTCTTGAATAATATCCAGATAAGGCAACGGATAGAGCGCGTACCAATAATCCATCTGTTGGCTGAGCTTGCGGTATTGAGCTTGCTCTTTGGGCGATTCTCGATCTTCTAATTGGGCTACTAAATCGATTCCAGATTTATATCTACCGCTGGCCAAACGCATCAGTCCGTCGGTAAACTGCTCTGCCACCGTCGGCTGCTGGCGATTAGTAAATTCTGCTTGCCATAAAGTCCAGGCATCTCGATCTTGACCGATTTGGTAAAGTTCTTTGAGCGTTGCCGAACCAGCGGGAGGTTGCGATCGCTCTGAGGGAAAAGACATCTGCGGATTGAGTTGACGCACGGTATTAAAATCGCCGACATCCCAGCCTAAATGCACCGCCGAACGCCAAGCATAGTAAGACCAAGGGTATTGCGCGATCGTCTGCTGAAAAGCAGTTTTGCCCTCGTCGGCCTTGCCCAATCGATTTGCCCATTTGCCGAGCCAAAATTTGGCTCTAGGGCCGTACTTGCCTTGGGGATTTTGCTCGGTAATTTGTTTCGCCCATTCCCAGGCTCCTTGAAAATCGCCAGTCGCTGCCCGCTTTTGAGCTAAACTCCAGCGATATTCAGCGGCAGCTTCAGAACGGCTATAGTTTTTCACCAACAATTGATATACTGGTTCGGCTAGCTGCGGTTGGGGCGATTTCTCTAAGATTTTCCCTTTGGCTAGCAGGGCCTCATCGGCTAAATCGGGATATTTAGCGCTCGCTTGGTCTAAAAAAGTTAAAGCTTCGGTTGGCTCTAAGATCTTGAGGAACCGTCCCAAGCCAATAGCAGCTTCCTCCGACTTCGGAAAGCCATCGATGAGGACGCGGTAGGCGGTGTTAGCTGCTGGTTTTTTGTCTGTTAGTTCCAGTCCCCTAGCAATTCGGTAGGCTCTTTCTGGTGTAGAGGGTGCTTGACTGTAAGCAGCCACGGCGCGATCGTAAATTTGATTTTGCCAGTAGATCTGACCTATAGCTTCCCAATTCTCTGGCTTAAACTGGGCTGAATGTTTTGCTGCTACCCGATCGATCGAAGAGACGATTCCAGGGGAATTAGGCGCATATTTAAGCAACAACCAGAGTAACTCTGGGCGATCTCGATCTTGCTTTAAGCTTTGGCGAATAATTTCTATAGTCCGAGGATGACTGGGGAATCGCTCGATCGCTTGCTGCCAAAGCTGCGGTTGTTTTTTCCCCAAAACGTATAATGCTTCTGCGGCTACGGGCGATTTAGGATAGCTTTTCAAAATATTGTTTAAAGTTTCATCGGCTTTGGCTCGCTCTCCGCTAGTCTCGTATGCTTGGTAGCGTTTGAGGGCGATATAAGGTGCCATCTCTGAATACGACTCTTCCAATCCTTCTAACCACTTGAGGGCCTTTTTTCCCTGTTGTTGCTCGATCGAATCTGCTGCTAGCAGGTAGCGGGCGCGATTTCGCTCTAAAGATGGCGAACCTTGAGCTATAGCTTCTAATTGTCTGGCTCGTTGGGCGGCTGGCTGCAATGCTAAAACTTGAACTCCAGATCTAGCTTGAGTTTGAGAGTTTTGTAAAAACAATCCTCCCGATTTAGTCCCTACCCACAGCCCTAAAGCTAAGGCGCACAACCCAATGCCAGCAACCAATCCAGCTTTTTTGCCAGATTTTTTTGGTTGCGATCGACCTTTAGAGATAATCGGAGGTGAAAGTTTCATATATAGTTTGGCTGTAAAGTTGCTAGATATAGTAGCTTGCTATTTGCAATTAGTCATGGGGCATTTATCAGAAGTTCAGGAGTTCAGAAGTTCAGAATGTCAATTGTCAGTAGTCAGTAGTTAATTTTTTCCTCTGCTCCCCATCTCCCCCTCTCCCCATCTCCCCCTCTCCCCATCTCCCCCTCTCTCCCCTCTGAGTCATACTAGTAGATAGGTTACTTCTATCTTGCATAAATAATGGAATTTCGATCGCTTAATACTCCTCGTTTAGACTGGACTGGCGATGTCCTGGCAATTGGCGCTTTTGAAGATGCCGTGGAATTGACCGACGATCTGGCTCAACTAGATGCTAAACTATCTGGAACTTTGCAGGAACTGATTGCCGAAACCGAATTTAAGGGCGCTGTCGGTAGCAATGCAGTAACGCGAGTTGGTGGTGGCAGCGCGATTCGGAAAGTTATTTTAGTCGGGTTGGGCAAGCCGGATACTTTCAAGTTAGACAGCTTGCGACACGCCGCCGCTGCGATCGCCAAATTAGCCAAAAAGGAAAGGTGCAAAACCGTCGGGATTAGTTTGCCTGTATGGAATAACGAGCCTGCAAGTACCGCTGGCGCGATCGTCGAAGGAATTATACTGGCTTTACACCAAGATCGGCGGTTTAAGTCAGAGGTAGAAGATAAATCGGAACCTCCAGAAACTTTCGATCTGTTGGGATTAGCAGGGCAAGAGGCAGCCATTGCCAAGGCTCAAGCAATCTGTAATGGCGCGATCTTGGCGCGGGAACTGGTAGCCGCACCAGCGAATGAATGCACTCCAATAACGATGGCAGAAACCGCCCAAGAAATTGCTACTGCGCCCAACTTCAATATAGAAATTTTGGAACGAGAAGCTTGCCAGGAACTAGGAATGGGCGCTTTTTTAGGCGTGGCTCAAGCTTCCGATCTGCCGCCTAAGTTCGTTCATATCACTTATAAGCCACCCGGTACGCCCCGTCGGAAATTAGCGATTGTCGGTAAAGGTTTGACTTTTGACTCCGGCGGATTGAACATTAAAGGGGCTGGTAGCGGCATTGAAACCATGAAGATGGATATGGGCGGGGCGGCTGCTACTTTTGGGGCAGCTAAAGCGATCGCTCAACTTCAACCCGATGTAGAAGTCCACTTCATCAGTGCAGTGACCGAGAACATGATCGGCGGTAACGCCCTCCATCCCGGCGACATCCTGAAAGCTTCTAACGGCAAAACCATTGAAGTTAACAACACCGATGCTGAAGGCAGACTCACCCTAGCCGATGCTTTGGTATATGCCGAAAAATTGGGAGTAGACGCGATCGTCGATTTAGCTACTTTGACTGGCGCTTGCGTCATTGCTTTGGGAAACGATATTGCTGGAATGTGGACTCCAGATGATGCGATCGCCTCTCAACTAACTCAAGCCTCAGAACTAGCTGGGGAGAAACTCTGGCGTATGCCTTTAGAAGATAAATATTTTGAAGGCTTAAAATCTCCTATTGCCGATATGAAAAATACCGGCCCTCGCGGTGGTGGAGCCATTACAGCGGCGTTATTTCTCAAGCAGTTCGTCAAGGAAACCCCTTGGGCGCACCTAGATGTCGCCGGTCCCGTGTGGACGGACAAAGATAACAGCTACAACAATTCTGGTGCTACTGGCTTCGGGGTGCGAACCTTGGTTAACTGGGTTCTCAGCTAAGTCTAAAGTGGTGTCGAGCCAGTAGTGGCGTGTCAACCTTAATTTGTTGCATTAGGTAGAGTGCGTTAGGCGGCAATAATTCCTGCTCTGAGTTAAGTTCAACAGTCCGCCGCAGGAGCACCATTTTAGGCTTGACACGCCAGTAGGGTGCGTTACGTTGCGCTAACACACCCTACTGGCTCGACACAGGAAACCCAACAAACCCAACCATCTGGGACTCACGCTATCAATTTGAACCGGAGATGGGAAAGTGCTTGGCAATTAAGTTAGGGATTTGGGCCGGAGAAACCTTACTGTAGCGAGTTTTATCTGGCATAAAAACTAGATTGGGGCCTGCCTTGCATTGCTTGAGACAACCAGTACCCTTAATCTTCACTTGCTCTGATAAATTGCGATCTCGCAATCCTGCCTCTAGCGCCTCACAAATCGCTTTTCCACCTCGTTTCTGGCAATCCGATTTCTGACAGATCAAAATGCTGGCATTTTTGCTTAATTCTGTTCTCTCCCTCTCTCCCTCTCTCCCTCTCTCCTCCTCTCTCTCTCCTGCCCTTTTTACCTCATAAGCTTTCAATTTCAGCTTGCCGCTTTTGAGATCGCGTTTGCCTTCGCCACCGATCTCGATCGCATCGCCTGGATTTAAATATCCCTCCAGCACTGGGCGT
This sequence comes from Cyanosarcina radialis HA8281-LM2, assembly GCA_019359615.1. GTDB lineage: Bacteria > Cyanobacteriota > Cyanobacteriia > Cyanobacteriales > CCAP-1448 > Cyanosarcina > Cyanosarcina radialis. The sequence continues at coordinate 78,014 of JAHHHA010000016.1, read as the reverse complement.
AATTCTTTGGCAGGCTTAAACCAAAATTCTCCTTGGGGAGTACCAAGTCGCAAGTATTCGATCTTATAGCCATCTTTAAATAAAAATCCTAAAAACTGGCCTGCGACCTTAAGTTCTGCTACTTGAGTGTACTTACTCATATTTTCACTTCCCCATAATTGCTATTTATAAACTGCGCTCTCACTCTGCTTGCCAGCAACGATGCAACCAGAGGACTAGCTCCCGCCGAGGCGCTGTCGTTTGTCTGACGACGCTCCAAACTTGAACCACTGCTGCTGGACTGGTAATCTGCGCCTTTAATGGCTGGTTAGTCGCACACTGAGCCGGGATATCTAGTTGCTGCAAGCGCCAGTAAATTTCCCAACGCTCCGCCCCCTTTACCCCCAATGTCTGCGCGGCTTCTGAATCTGCTTGTAAAGATTTCATTCCTTCCATAATTGCAAGTAATTATCAATTAGTATAAAACTAGGGTCGGACATATGGCAATATCTACAGATATAATTTGTCAATTTTGAAACAAAAGCAGTGAAGGTAAAGAACTTAGATCTAGAGGCGATCGCTGGCCGTCACACCTGAGATTATCGAAAAATTACGATCTCTAGCATCTCGATCGAGGTACAGATGAGACGAACTTCGCTCCCCTACTTCTGCTTTACCTTGCTGCCGATGGATATCGCTTAACCATAATCAGTGCAAAATATTCTCATTCATATAGTACCCAGAATGGGGCAAAAACTTTAAAAAACTGCAAAGATGTTGTTAATTAAGCGTCATATTTGGTTCTAACTCCTAGAATTGATATAGATCGATCCACTCCAAAACGATCGTTTACCGGAAAGAGAGGAGAACCATGGCTGACACTCAAACCTTATTACGCTCCTTTGGTGAAGTTTCTGATAATCCAGTGTTGCTGGATAAAAGCGTCACAGTGCCAGTGTGCGAGGGGTTAAACATGGCCTTGGCGAGTTTTCAAGCACTGTACTTGCAATATCAAAAGCATCACTTTGTGGTTGAAGGAGCAGAATTTTACTCTTTACACGAGTTTTTTCAAGACAGCAGCAAAGAAGCCCAAGAATACGTCCATCAATTGGGAGAACGTTTAAACGGCTTAGGCGGCGTACCAGTGGCTAGCTTTAGCAAATTAGCGGAATTATGTTGTTTTACGCCAGAAATCGACGGCATCTATAACTGTCGGCAGATGGTAGAACACGATCTAGTAGCCGAGCAAGCAGTCATTCAATTGCTGCGCCGTCAAGCGGGACAAGCTGAAAGTTTAGGCGATCGCGCTACCCGCTATATGTACGAGCAAATGCTTCTGGAAACTGAGGAGAGAGCTTACCACTTGTCTCATTTCCTCGCTCCCGATAGCCTCACCTTGGGGTTCGTGCAAGCCGCTCATAATTAGAGTGGGGAGAGAGGGAGATGGGGAGATGGGGAGATGGGGAGATGGGGAGCGTTTAACACTCAACACTCCACTCTTCTCACTCCAGGCTTCCAAGCACTCAACACTTCACACTTTTCTTAGCCGCCGCTGATTTTGGCTTTGTAGCCCAACTGGGTAAGAATTTGCAGTAGCTTTTGTTTGTGGTCGCCTTGAATTTCGATTTCGTTATCTTTAACCGTACCACCAGCACCGCATTGGGTTTTTAGCTGTTTCAGCAAAGCCTGAAGACTTTCTGGCTTCATTTGAAAACCGCTAATTACAGTTACAGTTTTGCCCTTGCGTCCTTTCCGGGAAGCTTGCACCTTGAGATTTTGCTGTGCTGGGGGTAATTCTAAAGCTGGCCGTTCGATCGCTTCTGGGTTGTCAGCGTTACCAAATTCCTGATAGATAATTTTCTTTTGGGCAGAAGCTTTGGGATTTGAAGAAGCCATATTACCGACTATGATTTGAATGATTGATTGAAGACTATGATTGATTGAAGACTATGATGAAGGCGTTTTCGATCGTAGTTATCATTTAATCAAACAAATCATAGTAACTATTACTTGTTCACTCGCAGCCTAGACTTTCGCGGGTAGAAACACCTGTAACGGGATTAACTCCATCAGCGCGTTCGCACATCCGCGTCACTTCGTAGGGATCGAGCAAAGCGCCGGAAAAATCTGCCCCAGTAATTTGGGCTTCAAAAAAATTGGTACTGGTAGCGATCGCATCGGTGAAGATGGTGTTAGTTAAGTCGGCGCGACTAAAAACTACTCGATCGGCCAGCGACCCCGCTAAATTAGCTCCTTTCAGGTTAGCTTGTAAGAACGAACTCTTGGTGAGGATGGTTGCTTGCAGGTTGGCTTCTTCAAAATTTGCCTCCTGCATATTACCGCCAGCAAAAGAGGTACCAGATAAATCTTTGTGAGAAAAGTCTCGATGCTGTAAGTCAGTAAGGGTGTAGTTAACTGTATTTTCTTGAGCGATCGCACCAGGTACGGTAAGCAGCCAGAAACCAGCTACGCACAACAACAGCAATCCTTTCATCAGATGTTGGAGGAGCGATCGCTTTGAACGTCTCCTACCATCATGTTCTACTGCCAGCGTTGGCGCAGCCTGTTGCGGAGCAACGTATCGCCCTTGAGAGTTCATAGCTTTTTATATCCAAGTTTCCCACTCGATCCAGTCTATCAAATTGATACTCTCTGCCCTAAAATTGCGAACTGCGAATTGCGAATTGACAATTGTTTCAGCTTCGATCGAAAATCCGCTCTAGTGCTTGTCTGATGTCATCTTTGTTATCTGGCAGTTCTGTTAAGGGGATCTGTTGGCGATCGAGTTCGTGGGCGGTGTATTGTTGGACGATCGGATTGAGTTGGAAATCGGCTTCGCCTTGAACGAGAGATCTCCTCAGTAACGATTCGATCGCTTCTAGGAGTTCTGCACCCGATATCTCGATGCTCTCTTGCAATTCGGCAAACGACATCGGCTGACGGCTAATCGTCAACCAGTACATCACTTTTTGCTCTAAATCGGATAAGTTATGAAATTGCCGATCGACTAAATCGAAAATTTGAGCCATTTCGATTCCCCTCTGTTGGAGAAACTCAGACACCTTGCCCCCAAAAGAGCGCTGAATGGTGGCGGTAGCAATTTGCAAAGCTAAGGGATTGCCTTGATAGATTGCTATTAAATCTTCCCAGGAAGAGCGATCGGCTAACCCTTTAGCTGCTAGTAACTGATAAGCCGCTTTGGACTCCAAACCAGGCATAGCTAGCAAGCGCACTGGGAACCCTTGGGCCGATAGTTCCACCAGTTGTTTGGTGTTTTCTCGACTGGTTAATAATAGGCAACTTTTATGTCTTTCCGTACCCACTCGCCGCCATAGTTCGCGGTAATCTTCGTAGCCAGTTTGATACGTCCCAGCAAATTTATCGCCCTGCATCAGGGATTCAGCATTATCCAAAATTAACAAGCAGCGGTGCTGGCGCAAACGCTCCATTAATAGTGAAAGTTTGCCTTCCACTGTTTCAGGTAAGTTGGTTCTCTGCTGTTGGGAGAAAAAATTAATGATGTCGGCTAACAAATCGGCCAGCGGGGGAGAAGGAGAACGGAGCGATCGCCAAATGACGTACTCAAACTCACCTTGAATTTCTTCAACTAGCTTAACCGCTAGGGTAGTTTTGCCAATTCCCCCGATTCCTAGCAGAATTACTAGCGGATCTTTGTCCTGCAAAATCCATTTTTTCAGTTTTTCGAGTTCGTTGGTGCGTCCGTAGAATGTTGGTAAAAGAGGGGCTTCTCCCCAATCTAGCCGCTTCTTAGAATTTTTGTGAGCTATTTCTGCTTGCATTTCTTCCATCGCATCCCACAAGACCGCGCATTCTTTAGAAGTTGCACCTTTCTCCTTGCAGGTAGCGCGAGCTTGTTCGCGCGTTTGCTCGATCTTTTGCCGGAGTCGTTCTAATTGGTAGCGGCTATGTCGTTCTAGTATGGCTCGCAAGTTAGCTTTACTGACTTTCTCTCCAAATACCTCGCTCAGCAGCTTCCAAAAGTTTGGACCGGCATCGTTTTTGAGGTAGTTAAGGGTATAACCAGAAGTTACCGTCATCTCGTCATAGGTTTTACCCTCCCAAGCGCCGCGCAAAACCGTCTTTTCTGCTTCGCTTAGCTGCTTCTCGGTTTTAGCGGCTACTGCTGACTTAACTACATTCAGTGCTTCTTTATAATCCATATCTCTTCCTCGCTAGCCATTTCAGAATGCGTCAGCGAGATTTACTACCTTAATTATAGCCATAACAGTTTAGGGCTTACTAAGTTATGGCATAACAAATTATGCTCTATTTTGTTAGAGGGCGATCGCCTTTACTCCGATCTCTTATCGAATCCCATCGAGCAAAAGGCAGCGTAACGCTATGTCGTCCCCAGGTTTTAGGGGATCGCACTACATCATGATGCCGGATCTTTTTTCTCTGTTATGGCCTCATGGTTGACGAAATGTGTCAAAATGTAAAGCAGACTTATTGCCTCTGCCCAAGTCCCTAGTTAAAAATGGGGCAGATTTAATGAAAAGTGGTGAACCGATCGACGGCCGAGCGCAACTTCTCTATAGAAACAGCTTTAACGCCAACTGCCATAGCTTTGGGAAATTTTGATGGCGTGCATCGGGGCCATCAACAAGTAATTCGACCGATTTTAGCTCGGCAAATTCCCAGCAACGGACAACAGACTACAGACCAACGCCAACCAGGACATCCCACAGTAGTAACTTTTAATCCCCATCCGCAAGAGTTTTTTAGCGGGGAAAAGCGAACTTTGCTGACACCACTAACCGAAAGAGAGCAAATCTTGCGATCGCTCGGCGTGGGACAGTTAGTAGTGATACCATTCGATCGCACCGTGGCGGCAATGAGTCCGCAGGAATTTGTCGAACAGATTTTGGTGCAGCAGTTGCAAGCTACCGACATCAGCATCGGCGAGAATTTTCATTTTGGCTGCCAGCGTTCCGGTACCGCTGCCGACTTAAAAGCGATCGCAGCTACCTTTGGTATTGAAGTAACGATCGTCCCCTTGGAAAGCTGTCAAAACGAAAGAATTAGCAGTTCTGGCATTCGCGCCGCCCTCCTGGGGGGAGATTTGGAGACGGCCAACCGATTGCTAGGACGCTGTTATACTTTGACAGGCAAAGTAGTTGCAGGGCAACAGCTAGGCAGAACGATCGGATTTCCTACCGCTAACCTTCAGCTACCGCCAGAGAAGTTTTTACCCTGCCATGGCGTTTATTGCGTCAAAGTTTCGCTGCTGGAAGAGGGAGGAGAAGGAGAGGGGGAGATGGGGAGATGGGGAGAGGGAGAGCAGGGGGAGCAGGGGAAGCAGGGGAAGCAGGGGAAGAATTTTCAACTCCACACTTCCCACAACACTTCACACTCCTACATCGCTGGCGTGATGAATATCGGTCAGCGCCCGACGGTAGATGGTACGACTACTACAGTAGAAGTACACTTGTTGGATCGATCGCCAGATTTATACGGGCAGGTTTTAACCGTCAGTTTAGAAAAGTTTTTGCGACCCGAACAGAAATTTGCTAACCTTGCTGCACTCAAAGACCAAATTGCTGCCGATTGTGCGGCAGCTAGAGAATTTTTTGCTTGAGTATGTTACCTAATATTCTGGCTCTAGACTTTGATGGGGTGGTGTGCGATGGCATCCAGGAATATTTTGCTACCTCCTGGGACACCTACTGCGAAATTTGGCATTCATCTAGCGTCAAACCGCCAGAAAATTTGCGCGATCGCTTTTTTCGCTTGCGTCCCATCATCGAAATTGGCTGGGAAATGCCAATTTTAATCCGTGCCTTAATGCTAGATATTCCAGAAACTAAAATCGAGCAAAATTGGCCAGTAATTGTTCGAGAATTGTTAGAAACAGAAAATTTAAATGCTACCGATATCGGCAGCAAATTAGATGGAATTCGAGATCGTTGGATTGCTAGCGATTTAGATAGTTGGCTGGCGCTGCATCGGTTTTATCCAGGGGTAGCACAACGGCTGCAAGAATTACTTGCCAGCGACGTGCAGCCGATAATTGTGACTACCAAAGAAGGGCGATTCGTCCAGCAACTATTGCAACAGCAAGACATCTCTTTACCCGCCAGATGGATTATCGGTAAAGAGGCGCGGCGGGCTAAATCTCAAACCTTACGAGAGCTATTAGCCAATTATAGCGATCGCCCCCCGACCATTTGGTTTGTAGAAGATCGGCTGGAAACCTTGCGATCGATCGAACAGTTACCAGATTTAGCAGGGGTGCAATTATTTCTAGCAGATTGGGGCTACAATACTGCCACCATGAGAGAATCTGTTAGAAGCGATCGCCGCATTCGACTTCTTTCTCTTTCCCAGTTCGGCCAGGATTTCTCTACCTGGTGTTAGCCTCAATGCCAGAGATTCTGCTTTAATTACCGGCCAAATTAGGCGCACCAGCCTTGCCGTAAGAAGGAAAATCTTTGCGTTGATGCCATTTACCGTCTTCACCTCGAACAAATTCTTGAGAGCGCTTAATAGTCTGCCAAGCGACGCGATTTGCTGCTTCTTCATCACCGCTTCTTTCGGCAATACTATTGAATGCAGCGATGAATACTCGTTGACCGTATTCGGGTAGTTGCTCTCTCACTTCTTGAGGTAGATCTTCAATTTTTTGGTAAGCCATGGAAAAATCTCCTTATTCTTTAGTCTGCGCAGGCAGACGAGTGTTTGTATAGCCGCGAATACATTCGCCGCTCAACCGTTAATGACCGTGCCGCCATTGGGGTGTAAGATTTGTCCGGTCATGTAAGACGAATCATCTGATGCCAAAAAGACATAGCTAGGGGCAACTTCTTCTGGCTGTCCAGCGCGTTGCATGGGAACTTGCGCCCCAAAACTTTCTACCTTCTCTTCGGGAAAAGTAGAAGGAATCAACGGAGTCCAAATCGGACCGGGGGCTACGCCGTTGACGCGAATCTTTTTCTCTACCAGGGCTTTTGAGAGCGATCGCGTAAAAGCGACGATCGCCCCTTTGGTGGCAGAGTAATCTAATAGTTTGGGGCTACCTTGATAGGCAGTTACCGAAGTGGTATTGATAATAGCGCTACCTTCTTTGAGGTGTGACAAAGCTGCCTTTGTCAAGAAGAACATCCCAAAGATATTGGTGCGAAAAGTCCTCTCTAACTGTTCGGCGCTAATATCTGCAATGCTTTCTTGCGGGTGCTGTTCGGCAGCATTGTTGACCAAAATGTCCAAATGCCCCAAGGTTTCTACCGTTTGGTCGATCGCTTGCTGGCAAAATTGTTCGTCGCCAATATCGCCAGCAATAGCCAAACAGCGCCGTCCTTCGGCTTCTACCAAGCGTTTGGTTTCTTCGGCATCCTCGTTTTCATTGAGATAGACGATCGCTATATCTGCCCCTTCTTTAGCATAAAAAAGAGCCACCGCCTTACCGATCCCGCTATCGCCGCCAGTAATTAACGCCACCCGACCGCTAAGTTTCCCGCTGCCGCGATAGTGCCGATCGTCTGTTTTAGGCTTAGGAGTCATTTCGGCCTCTACCCCAGGTTGGCGATCTTGATGCTGGGGGGGTTGCAGTGTTTGAGTTTGAGTCATGGTCGTATTTCTGGGAAAAAGGTTAAGACTTGCCCTCACCCCAGCCCTCTCCCACGGGAGAGGGAGCAAGAGGGGGAGCAGGGGAGCGTTCTTCACTCAACACTTCACACTTCTCATACCAAATCCGGTTGCCAAAACCATCTTTCTCTCAAGGAGCCTCCGGCTCCCCTCAGATAACAGAAACTTCCTTTTCCCTCTCCTCGTAGGCTACCGTGTATACATAAGTCCCTCAGAGCTTTGCTAGACGTGGTTTGCCCACCCTACGGGAAGCCGAAGAAAGCGTCTATATCCCCGGTGCCCCTTCTCCCCAGGGAGAAGGGGAGCCGGAGTCGAACCAGTTCCCAGTTCAGCCGCCAGCAATTCTCTATGACCAATTCAGGCGGTTAGAGTCTTTCGTCCCTCTCCCGTGGGAGAGGGATTTAGGGTGAGGGCTGAAAGGATGATATGAGAACCGGATTTGGTATCACTTCTTGAACTCCTGTAGAGATGCGAGATCTCGCGTCTCTACCTTCTGAAATTCTGTTGGCGCAGCCTGCGCTCGGCGCATACTCCCGAACTTCTGTATTCTGAACTTCTCGGACTTATTACCACCAAATCCGATTGCCGTTCTCGTCCATCCGGGCTTGGCGAATGACATCAGAAATTTCTTGTGCGTCTCTGACGTGGTGTAAGGCTTTGGTTTCACCGTTGGGATAATTGACCACAAAGTAAGTCGGCACTGTAATATGGTCGCCCGTGATATCGGGGGCATCTACAGCTACCTGTTTGGCTTTTTCAGCTAAACTTTTGGACTCATCAATGCGATCGCCTGGATTAACGGTTGCAGAGCTTCCCTTGCTGGCCAATTCTTCTTTTTGCTGCTGTTTTTGTTGCGGATCGACTTCTTCCGGCTGCATCGGTTGTTTGAGATCGAGGCGATCGTTTGCGCGGTCTAATCTTTCATTAGTTTTCATAAGTCGCAGCTTGTTCTCAAAAAGTTTTTTCTTGCTGCTGTCGATCCTAAAAACACAAACCCAGATCTCCCATCCCACCCCAGAGATAACCTCATCGACTAATCTGCCGTCTGTGGTGCGATCGCTAACTTATAACCGAGGCGAATTTATCTACCAGATCGATCGGTTTTCTCTATCGAAATGTAGATAAATTGCTGCTGGAAAATAGCCTAGAGTATGGCCGGTAATCATATAGGAGACCGCTGCATGAGTCAGGATCGGGGTGACTTAGGAGAGCAAACCCTAAGCAAAATAGCCGAAGTTGCTTTAAATAGCCAGGTAGACGAGGCCGAGAGCCTCAATGTCGATTTAAGAACCGATCCTTTGAAGCTAGTCCAAGGCGAACTAGAATCAGTAGCGATCGAGGGTCAGGGAATTGTCGTGCAACAAGAGTTGCGGATGGAAGCAATTCAACTGCAAACTAACGCCGTGGCCATTAATCCCTTAAGTGCGGTTTTAGGCAAAATCGAATTAACTCGTCCCACCGAAGCCAGCGCTGAAATCGTATTAACTGCTACCGATATCGATCGGGCTTTTAATTCTGATTACATTCGGCAAAAAATGCAAGGTTTAAAAATTCCCGTGGATGGCAAACCTGTAACGATCAACTTTTTGAAAGTCGATTTCGATATTCCAGAGAATGGCAAAATATCTTTGAACGCCGAAATTTTTGTTCGGGAAACTGGCGAACTAAAACAAGTCGCTTTTACAGCAGTACCAAAAGTAAGTAGCGATCGCCAACAAGTTTTGCTAGAAAACATCGAATTTCCAGAATCTCAAGCAGATTCTCAAGAGTTAACCTCTCCGTTGCTAGCACAAATGCGCGACCTGCTAAATTTGCAGAATTTTGAGCTACAAGGTATGGATCTTCGCCTGGAAAAAATTCAAGCCGAAGCAGGCAAGTTAACCATGGTCGGTAGCGCATTAATCGAAGAATTTCCATCAGAAAAGTGAAGGCGTAATAAGTTTCGTAAGCGTCGAGTGTGGTGTGAGAAATTCAGAAGTTGTAGAGACGCGAGATCTTTTATCTCTACTTTAGAGCGACTATAGGAGTAAGAAAATGGCTCAAACATCTAGAACCGAACCTTTAATTGAAAATATCGAGCGAGATTACCAGGACAGCGGCATTCCCAGTACGGCTGCGATCGCTGGTCATCCTCTACATCCATTGTTGGTAACTTTTCCGATTACTTTTCTCGTCACAGCTTTAGGAACCGATATCGGTTTTTGGCTGACTAAAGATCCGTTTTGGGCAGAAGTTTCTGTGTGGCTAATTGGCGCGGGATTGCTAACAGCAATTCTGGCAGCAATTACTGGACTGATGGATTTTTTTAAAATCGGGCGAGTGCGGAAACGTCAAGCCGGATGGTTCCATTTAATCGGTAATGTGGCCGCTTTAATTGCTACCGCAATCAACTTAGCACTGCGATGGAACAATCCCATAGATAGCGTTTTACCTACAGGTTTAGCTCTTTCGCTGGTGGTTTCAGCCTTGTTAGGAATTACAGGTTGGTATGGAGGGGAACTCGTTTACCGCCACAAAATTGCTGTAGTTGGTAGCAGCGATCGCAATTCACCTTAAGGCAAGGTCGATCGTTCGTTGGATAACAAAAATTTGTAGGAGCAGATTGTAGAGCATTTGTGTCAAGTTAACAGTCAAAAGCACGATCCGGCAGGGGTTTTCAACCCCTGTCTCAAAGAGAAAGTCCTCTAAAGAGGACTCGCCAATCTCTGCGTAATTTAGTTCCTTAGTCCATTTCAATGGACTTGCGCTATTAGCCAGGGGTTTTGAACCCCTGGCGGTTGTAGCTGAAGTTCATGGTACAGCGACAGCTTTAACTCAATGGTCGGCGAGTTTAGCCAACCAGTGGCGGAACGCACAATTAACTTTCAAATCAAACCCGCCCAGCCTCACCGATAACCCGAACGAAAAAATTAAACCCGTTGCCACATTAGACATGGAAACTTACGACGTAATTATCATCGGCGCAGGTCATAACGGACTGACTTGCGCTGCTTACCTCCTGAAAGCAGGCTACAGCGTCTTGCTGCTAGAAAAACGACCCGTTCCTGGGGGAGCAGCAACTACCGAGACGCTAATGCCAGAAACAGCACCGGGTTTTCGATTCAATCGTTGCGCGATCGATCACGAGTTCATTCATCTAGGCCCGGTAGTCGAGGAGTTAGAACTCCACAAATACGGACTCGAATACCTCTTCTGCGATCCGATAGTATTTTGCCCCCATCCAGATGGCAAATACTTTTTAGCTCACAAATCGATCGAAAAAACTTGTGCCGAAATTGCCAAATTTCACCAAAAAGATGCCGAGCGCTATGGCGAATTTGCTCGCTACTGGCAGCAGTTCATCAGCATGGCGATTCCCATTTTCAACGCCCCACCTAAGTCGGTAATCGACATCTTGGGCAACTACGACATCAAAAAGATTAAAGACCTCTTTTCATTGCTAGGCGCACCTCAGAAGACGCTGGATTTTATCAGAACGATGCTCACCAGTGCTGAGGATATGCTCCACGAGCAGTTCGACTCGGAATTTTTGAAAGCACCTCTAGCCAGATTGGCTTCCGAACTGGGAGCGCCTCCTTCACAGAAGAATCTGGCAATCGGAGCGATGATGATGGCGATGCGCCATCACCCCGGTATGGCCAGACCGAAAGGCGGTACTGGGGCGTTAGTAGAAGCACTTCTAAATCTGGTTCGCTCCCATGGCGGTATTGTTCTCACCGACCAATCTGTTAAAAGAGTTCTGATCGACAACGGCCGGGCAGTTGGGGTTCAAGTCGCAGATGGTAGCGAATATCGAGCCAAACGAGGAGTAATTTCTAACATTGATGCCAAGCGCCTGTTCTTGCAATTAATGGAGCCAGCCGATGTCGATGATGCTGATGGCGCTTTACGAGAAAGACTGGAGCGGCGGATCGTCAACAATAACGAAACCATCTTGAAAATCGACTGCGCTCTCTCCGAACCGTTGCGATTCGATCGCTACCAACACCAAGACGAATACCTCATCGGTTCGGTGTTGATTGCCGACACGATGAGGCAGGTAGAAATCGCTCATTCCGAGCCATCTATCGGCAATATTCCCGACTCCGATCCTTCGATGTATGTGGTCATGCCGACAATGCTCGATCCTTCCATGGCCCCACCAGGCCAGCATACCCTTTGGATCGAGTTCTTTGCCCCCTATCAAATTGCTGGGAAAGAAGGTACGGGGTTGCACGGTACGGGTTGGACGGACGATTTGAAAAATAAAGTAGCCGATCGCGTTTTAGATAAACTGGCAGAATATGCCCCCAACCTCAAATCGGCCATAATCGATCGAGCGGTAGAAAGTCCGGCAGAACTGGGAGAGCGATTGGGAGCTTATAAGGGCAACTATTACCATATCGATATGACCCTCGAACAAATGGTGTTTTTCCGTCCCTTGCCAGAGCTAGCTAACTATCACACGCCCATTGAAGGACTATTCTTGACCGGAGCGGGTACTCATCCCGGCGGTTCGATATCGGGAATGCCCGGTCGAAACTGCGCTAGAGTTTTCTTGCAAGGTCAGCAACCCCTAAATCAGGCAGTAGCAGGCGCTAGCAAATCCCTCAAATCAATGACCAAAAGCGTGCTGGGAATATGATTTCTATAGACTTGTGGGATAGCCCTCTGGGCTGTCCCAGTGGAGCGATCGATTGAGAATGGCGATGAAAAAGGTGGCAACATGGCTCTAGTTTTGATTATTGGCGGCAGTGGGAGGATAGGCAGCAGCATCGCACGAGACGTACTGAATTATACTCAAGCCGATGTGGCGATCGCTGGCCGCAATGTCAGTAGGGGAGAGGCGGCGCTCGCCCATTTGGGATCGAGAGTGAAGTTTAGAGTTGTCGATTTCAATCACCCAGAGCAAATTCAGCAAGCGGTGGCAGAGGCCGATTTAGCGATCGATACCGCTGGTCCTTTCTACCACCGGAAAATGGACGTGCTGCAAGCCTGCATCGATCGCCAAGTAAATTACCTCGATGTCAGCGACGAACGCAGTTTTACCATCAGAGCCTTAGCTTTGCGCCCCGCTGCCGAAGCTGCTGGCATCACAGCAATAATTAACACGGGCGTATTTCCCGGAATTTCTAACAGCATGGTGCGTCAGGGAGTCGAAAAACTCGATCGCCCCGATTCGATCCATCTCAGCTACGTCGTGGCGGGATCGGGAGGAGCGGGGGTAACGGTGATGCGAACCACGTTTATCGGCTTGCAAAGACCCTTTGAAGCGTGGCTGGACGGCCGCTGGCAAGAGGTTAAGCCTTACACCGAAAGAGAAACCATAGAATTTCCGCCTCCTTACGGGCGAGCGCAGGTTTATTGGTACGATATGCCCGAAGCTTTTACGCTAGCAGCAGCGTTTCCAGTCAAACAAGTGATTACCAAATTCGGGATCGTGCCAGATTTTTACAACCATCTCACCTGGATAGCGGCTCGATTTTTTCCCCCACCCATGTTAAAAAGTCCAGCGACCGTGGAATTTCTAGCGCGAGTCAGCCATCAGATGACTCAAGTTACCGATCGCTTTAGCGGTCAAGGGGTGGCCGTGCGCTCTGAAGTCTGCGGTCAAAAGGACGGACAGCCTGCTTGTTATCGATCGACTTTTTTCCATGAAAGCGCCGCCGTCGCCACTGGCTGCGGCACTGGCAGTATTGCCCAACTAATGTTAGAGGGCAAGTTGCATCGATCGGGAGTCTGGTCGGTCGAGCAAGTGCTTTCGACGGAATTGTTCGATCGAGTAATGCAACAGCGCCAGCTACAAATCCCCGGACAAATGATTTATCAATAAAAAGGCGATCGATTAGAGACGTGCCACAGCACATTTTTCAACCCAGTAACGTGTCTGGCGCTCGAATGAAAATGTTATGACGATTGCAGACAGTCTCCTAATGCAAATGTTTGGACGGCCCAAAGGGTTACTGGGTCGATTGGGAGGTTTCATTTTAGCCCGCACGAAACGCGATTTTACTCGATGGGCGATCGATCTCCTCGAAGTTCAACCGGATGACCGAGTGCTAGAAGTTGGATTCGGTCCCGGAGTGGGCATTGAGATGCTGGCGACGATGGTGTCAACCGGACGCATAGCGGGCGTAGATTATTCTCAGGAAATGGTCGAACAAGCCAGTGCGCGGAATGCTAAAGCGATCGAAACTGGCTTAGTCCAACTTCAGTATGGCTCGGTTGAAGCCCTACCGTTTGCCGATGACACCTTCGATAAAGCCTTGGCGATTAACTCCCTGCAAGTTTGGTCAAATGCAATGGCTGGACTGCGGGAAATGCAACGGGTAATCGAAGTCGGCGGCCAGATTGCCCTTGGGTTTACTCCCCAATCGGGACAGACGAGTGCTGGATTGACCGAGATGGTGACGGCAGCGGGTTTTAGAGACGCACGTTTGGTGGAGAGGGAGCGGGGTTTCTGCGTGCTGGCGATCGCATAATCGACCAAAACAATTGACAAAACCTGCCTACTTATATCGATCGCTTCATCCCTGGGAAAGAAGTCTGGTTTTGCTAGGCAACGATAATATCGGGCTACAAATATTTTAGGAGGTGAGCTACACGCTAGCGATCCGAGAAATATCGTGAGACACTTGACTGAGCAGTAAAACACGAGATAAGAGCGTTTCTATATTTGGATCTGTTGTTTTTTCTTTCATTCTGCCCTTCGCACTTTACACTTTTATGTTTGTCAACGATCCTTTGCTACTTTCTCGTTTGATGCTTTTGAGTTTGGGGACGCGCCAATCTCTTTACCACGCCGATCGCATTCCTCCTCCAGAACGCCCAGTTTTGGTGGTGAGCAATCATCGTAGTTTTTTAGATGCCCCGCTGCTGATGACGGCGCTGAATCGTTCCATTCGATTTGCTTGCCATCACTATATGAAGCAAGTACCGATTTTGCGAGAGTTGGTGCAACAGTTCGGCTGCGTGCCGCTAGATCCTACCAACAGCAGACAGCAGGGCTTTTTGCAGCAAGCAGGCCAGTTGCTGCAATCTCAACAAGTAGTCGGCATCTTTCCAGAGGGTGGAAAAGCGATCGTCGAGGTAACACCCCCAGATCGAATGTGGCAGTTCCAGCGAGGGTTTGCTCACTTAGCCTTGCGATCGCCCGTTCCCGAATTAGATATTCTGCCTGTCGCGATTTCAGTAAGCGAGGAAACAGTTCACTACTCGCTCCCGTTGCAAGTATTTCATTGGTTCGACCCTTCAGAGCCTTTGTTCGATCGGCCGGGGTTTCATCCGCTGGTAGTTTATCATCAAGCAAGCGTCCTCATCGGTCGTCCTTATCGGATTACCGAGCGCGATCGCCAGCAATACCGGGGCAAGTCTGCCAAAATAGTTGTGGATAACTTGACCGATTACTGCCAAAGTGAAATTACTAGCCTTCTGAAGATCGCCAATTGAATACCCCGTGTAGGTTGGGACAAATCCAATCTTTGGTGGGTTACGGTAAATATGAAATTAACAAATTAGCGTTACGCGAAAGCCATGTTGGGTTTCGCTGGCGCTCAACCCAACCTACGTTTATTGCACTATTCTGAACTCCTGAACTCCTGAACTCCTATATTCTTCTTCGCTCGTGTCTAAAATTAAAAGTCATCCTTGCTTTTTAACTCCGACCAAACTTCAACCTACCTACCCGCTATTTATATTTTTGCCAGGAATGGATGGCACGGGAGAGCTATTACGGGTTCAAACCGCCGGATTAGAAAAAGCATTTGACGTGCGCTGCTTGGCTATTCCTAGAGACGACCTCAGTTCTTGGGAGGTGCTAACCGAACGGGTAGTGCAACTGATTCAAACAGAAATAGATAAAACACCAAAAGCTCGTCCGGTTTATCTTTGTGGCGAGTCCTTTGGTGCTTGCTTGGCTCTCCGAGTGGCAACTCATTCGCCGCACTTATTTACTCAGATATTGTTAATCAATACCGCTTCTGCCTTCCAGCGGCGCTATTGGATGGCTTGGGGAGGACAGGTTATTCGCTACTTCCCTCACTTCCTCTACCAAATGTCGTCATCTTTGCTGTTGGCTTGTTTGGCCAATCTCGAACGGATAGCACCAGGCGATCGCCAAAGCTTACTAAAGGCAACCCAATCTGTTCCCCAAGCTACGTCTGTTTGGCGGCTGTCGTTGCTCTCTGGGTTTAATCTCGACGATTTGGATTTAAAACGTCTGACTCAACCAATACTAATTGTGGCCAGCGGTAGCGATCGCTTGTTGCCTTCAGTCGAGGAAGCCCAAAACTTAGTCCGTCGGTTGCCCCAGGCTCGAGTGGTAATTTTGCCCGATAGCGGTCATGCTTGCCTGTTAGAAGCCGATGTCAATCTCTACCAAATTATGCAGCAGCAAAATTTTTTAGCTCCCGAATTCGTCGAGAGTTAAGATATCCCTCGCTATTTGCTAAATCTGAGCGACCGCAATCGGAAGAATATCGACCCGGCGATTGAATAAGACACGAGGGCGGAACAAAGTTTGAAATAGGATAAATAGAGATCTCAATTCTCCTGGCGAACAACGGCTTTTCCACTGACCGGGACGACAAAATAGCATTTCCACTAAACGTCGATGTTGAGGTAATTGCACTTCCTCAAATTGCACGCGCACTATGGAAAATCCCTCTCGGAAACCCATCCAGTTAATTGATGCTGTTAACTTTAACTTTTCTTCCATAATTGTCAAACTTACTGGCAAATAATCCCCAGGCGAAATTGTTGGTAATCCTCCCTGAGTAATGGCAATTTCAGCGCCTGCTTCAGAAATCATGGTCGTGCTTCCCCAAAACGCGCGATCGCCGACGTTGAAGCGCACAGTTCTCCTCAGATCGAACCATTCATTTACATCTAGTTTGGGGACATCTAAAAGAATTAGTAAGGCTACCCAAATTACTATTAAATTATACCCGCTCCACAAACATCCCAAGCTCAAACCCTTCAAGCGTGCTGCTACTTCTAGAGGATTATCTAATCCCCCATGAGTTTGTAGCATACACATTCCCCAATTTCGCCACAAACTGATAGCTGAAAGCACAAATATTAAGATTAATGGACAAGCTAAATTCCAATTAAAAAAGTAGCGATCGCTTCGAGTACCTTTAGGCGTAACTTTAAACCCCTTAGCAAAGGGATTAAACATAACTTGGATCGTAGTTAATGCTAAAGGAAAAGTGAGAATTAAAGAGTAAACATCGGATAATAAAGCCGAACGACTGCGATAATTTAACCAAGAAAATGTAGTTAAGTTAACTATGTAATAAGGTAGAAAAAAATACATTAACTCCATCGGGGTTGCCCGCACGGGGATGACACCTAGAAACGAGTAAGCTAACGGCATTAATAAGAAACCTAAGCGAGAAATGCTAGCAAACCAGTGCAATAAACCTTCAGAATGTGCCAATCTTTGCCAAAAATTCAGGCCTTTAATTGTTAAAGGATTAGCATCAATAAAAAAAGCTTGCAGCGTTCCTCTTGCCCATCTCAATCGTTGCGTAGCATGAGCAGAAATATTCTCGGCGGCTAAACCCGCACTCAATTTCTCATCTAGATAAACCAGGCGATAACCTCTAGCAGATAAACGCACTCCGGTAAAGTAGTCTTCGCTTAAAGAATCAGTAACAAAGCCACCAGCTTCTTCTAAGGCGCGGCGACAAACGACAAAAGAAGTGCCAGAACAAATGACGCTACCAGCCGCATCTCGTAAGGGTTGGATTTGACGATAAAATACTTCTTCTTCGGGAGTAAGAACGTTATCTAAGCCTAAATTTCTGGCGATCGGATCGGCATTATAAAAACTTTGAGGAGTTTGGACTAAGGCTACTTTACTATCTTGAAAAAAACCGATTGTTCGAGTTAAAAAGTTTTTTGTGGGGACAAAATCTGCATCGAAAACCACAATCAGATCTCCTTGGGTGCGGTCGATCGCGTGATTTAGATTTCCAGCTTTTGCATAAAGATTATCGGGACGAGTCAGATACTCGCAACCTAATTCCTCAGCTAGTTGTTTAACTTCCAGTCGTCTGGTATCGTCCAACAGATAAACCTTTTTGTGGCTATATTCTAAAGCTTGACAGCCAATTACAGTCCGCTTTAAGATAAAATTTGGCTCGTTGTAGGTAGGAATTAAAATATCTACTAATGGGGTAAAGTTACCATTGATAACATCAACAGATAGCCGATCTGCTTCGCGGCGACGATCCTTAGTATTGAGCATGAAAACTAGCTGGATAGTGCTGCTGACTAAGATTAGCATTTCTAAACTAAATAACCCGACGCTGAAAACTCCATTCAAAGGATCTGTCAGGTTCAGAGTAGAGAGCGATCGCCATAATAAATAACGCCCAGTCAAAATTAGTAAAAGACCGACAACAATCCACCGCGACCAGCGACGAGGTTGAGGAGAAATTTGCATGACCGCTAATACTATTAACATCAGCAACACTGTTGGAATTGTTAAGTATTCTCCTGCAACCATTGGTACTTCTAACCACATAGGTGGATTTTCTTGTAACAATTGCAGGTTTTGAAATATTCGGCTAATCCGACCTTCGCCTCCAAACCATGCCGTTACAATTACGGCGGAAAAGCCCATAAATCCCAACATCACTAATGTTGCTGTTTGAGGGGAATTAATTCGAGCGCTGGCAAAAGGTTTTATCCGATTATTATCAAAATTTGAAGCAGTCATAATTAGAACTAAATTTTGCTCTTTTCGCCTTTAATCAGGAATAGCATCTGCTTTGGTGAGAAAGATTAGAATTTGCTGAAAATTTGCTGAAAGATATTGATAGCTCGTCGCCAGCACTAAGAGGGTGAGATTTCAGCAACTTCTCATCGAAAATTCATTTAATCCTCGTCACTAGCCTCTAAATTAGGAATCGATGTGACTGACATAAGGATTCTCAAACCATGAAACTCAACTATCTATCTGGTCTAGGTCTGGCTTCCTCTCTGTTGATTGGTAGCGTAGGAGTAATAGCAATCTTCGATCGCAATCCTGCGTTAGCCGATTGTAACAAAAGGGCTAGCGGCCAAATTGCCGCAGCGCAGTCAGGTATTGCTACTGGTAACTTTGTTAAAGGCGAACATCCTACAACCGGAACGGTTCGGATTATTAATGAAAATGGCAAAAGTTATCTAGAGTTTAACGATTCCTTTAAAACTAATGAAGGACC
Source organism: Cyanosarcina radialis HA8281-LM2 (assembly GCA_019359615.1). Classification (GTDB taxonomy): domain Bacteria; phylum Cyanobacteriota; class Cyanobacteriia; order Cyanobacteriales; family CCAP-1448; genus Cyanosarcina; species Cyanosarcina radialis. Next base: position 59,238 of record JAHHHA010000016.1, on the reverse strand, counting down.
AGATTTATTTGTCATTTTGTATCGCAGCAGTACCGTTCCTGTTAGCGGTATTCAGGAAGCAGATTATGTCAATATAGCCAAACTTAAAAAAGTTAGTGGTTCTCAACGTTATGCTATTCCCAGCAATGTTGACATTTCTCAATTTGCTTCAGTGGCGATTTGGTGTCGCCAGTTTAACGCTACATTTGGCTACGCCACTCTAATGTAATTAGATCGATTAAAGAGGAAACAGGAAATAGGAAAAACTGTTCCCTGCTCCCTCTTCCCTGTGCCCTTATTGGATAAGGTTAATATGGCAGACTTTTTGACTCTAATTCACCCAGCGATCGCGATTGCAGTCGTGTTTCCTTTAATTGGCATCGTCATTAATTTTGCTTGGCAAACTCGTCAACGGCGATTGCAAGCCGATCGAAACCAGAAAATTCCACCCAATGTAGGAAAAGAACACGTTCAAATTGGCAAAAAACTAACTGGGGCAGTTGTGGGCATATCTATTTTAGGATTGGCTCATCCTACATTTGATGCAGCTATTAAGAATCGGGCTTTTAGCCAGCAACCAGGAGAAACGGTCTTTCTAATTCTGATGTTTGCCGCTACGATCGCTTCATTAGTCTTTTTATATAAATCTCAACCGAGATGGTGGCGAGCAATTTTTACTCTACTTACAAGTTTAGGAATTTTAGTTATCGGCTTCCAAGATCTGATTTTGCAGCGCCAGCAGGCATGGATTTACCGTCGAGATGCTGAGTGGTACTATTCTCATTTTTACTATGGAATTGCCGTAACTTTATTGATGATTGTTTCTCTAGCAATTATTCCCGAAATTTATCGCGATCGCTCCCATCGCTGGCGGACGATCCATGTAGTTCTTAACTGTCTGGCACTGTTGTTATTTATCGGTCAAGGAATGACAGGTACGCGAGATTTGCTAGAAATTCCTCTGAGTTGGCAAAAGAGTTACGTCGAACAACTTTATATCCAAAACTGTCAAACTCAGCCTTGCGATGTGGTAGCTAAACCAATTGGTAATAAGTAATAGGCGTAGGCTTTTCGGGATCGAACTGGCGCTCGCATCCAGCAGTCGATCGTAAAAGATATGTGGAGAATCAGCGGGTTAAAATCCTTCGTGCCTGCTTCTATCCCCTCCTGGAAAGATCGGGACTTCTCAACCTCCCACATGAGTTTGATAGTATTGGATATCCCCCCAAGAGTCAAAACTCTTCCTCAAGGTTGATGAACCCCATTTATTGCAGCAAAGGACACGAAAATCCGACCGGAAATCGCTTTTGCCAGCACTGCGGCGAACAGTTGAACCTTTCTGGTGGCAACAATTTAACGACCGGGACGATTTTGAGCGATCGCTATCGCATCGTCGATCGACTCGGAGAAGGCAGCTTCGGCCGCACATACTTATGCGAAGATCTCAAGCGATCGAGCCAATTGCGGGTTTTAAAAGAATTTGCTCCCCAGATTCAAGGTAATTATGCCTTGCAAAAGGCTGAGGAACTATTTGCCAGAGAAGCTGGGGTTCTCTACAAGCTGCAACATTCTCAAATCGCCCAATTTCGAGAACTGTTCCGCACCGCCCCGCCCCACAAAGAACAACTGTTTCTGGTGCAAGATTACGTCGAGGGAGAAACTTACCGCGAACTCTTGGAATTGCGGAAACGGCAAGGGGTAAAATCTACCGAAACCGAAGCCGCCCAGCTTTTGTTCCAAATGCTGCCAGTATTAGATTACTTGCACTCTTTATGGGTAATTCACCGCGATATTTCCCCAGAAAATCTGATCCGCCGTCGCCAAGATGGATTGCCAGTATTAGTAGATTTTGGTGGAGTCAAGCAAATTGCCTCTCGGTTAGAATCTCAGTTCAGTCAAGCGGCGATCTTGGGTGGTGTATCTCCTTTGCAAACCAGGGTAGGTAAGCCCGGATATGCGCCCCTAGAACAAATCCAAAGGGGGACAGTTTCTCCCCAAAGCGATCTTTACTCCCTGGCGGCCACGGTAATGGTATGGCTGACGGGTAAGGAACCCCAACAATTAATCGATCCGCAAACCCAAAAATGGGAGTGGCAGCCACAGGTTAACCTGCACCCGATTTTGGGAGAGGTGCTGAGTAAGATGTTGCAACCGAGGTTGAGCGATCGCTACTCTAGCGCCCGCGAGGTCATGGATGCTTTGGCTGGTTATTCCGTACCCGCAGGGAATCAGCCTACTCAGTTAGCGACACCACCGACACCTGTAGCGAGCAACCAACCAACTCAACCTCTAGCTACGTCCGCGCCGCCCTTGCCCAGCAATCAACCGACTCTACCTCTAGCTACACCTGCACCCCCGGTAGCGAGCAATCAACCGACTCAGCCTTTAGCTACGCCTGCGCCCCCCTTGCCCAGCAACCAACCAACTCAACCTTTAGCCACGCCCACTCCCCCAGTAGCGAGCAATCAACCGACTCAACCTTTAGGCTCGCCGCCCACAGGAGCGACATTAGCAGTCGCACCCTCGGCTCCGGCTCCCAGCCCAGACAAATCTAGTCAACCGTGGGGTTTATTGGCCAAAACTTTATTCGTCTTGCTGGTAATAGGTGGTGCTGGGGCGATCGGTTGGTGGGCCGGTAATTATTACATCCAGTCTCAGGTAGCGCCACAAACGCCATCTCCTACTACCCCGTCAACTCCATCTCCTGAAGGCAGTGTCGAGATTTCCCCGACATCTTCACCCTCGGCCAGCGCCTCTCCAGCACCTTCCACGCCATCGGCTTCTCCTGCTCCAGACGAACAGCAAGCAGCCCTCGTAGAGCAACGCCTGACAAGTTTAGGGATTAACAAAAGCTTGTTCGATCGCATGGTGAATCAAGCTTTTGAGGCCAAAAATCCCAGTCAAAGAGGGCGAATTATCGGCAGCGATGGGCCGGAAGCAGCGAGATTGCAAGCTCAAAGAAATCAGATTGCCACCGACTTGCTAGACAAAATCGAACAGGCCCAATTCAGCGGCGAAGCCCGCGAAGGGATGGGCAATTTCAGGAACGACGATCGCCAGCGGTGGGCGCGAGAAGCCAACCAGCTACGTCTCAGCAGTCGATCGGTCAACGATTTAACCGATGCCAAGTTTTTGACTTTGTTTCCCGACTATTCGGCTTCGGCCTTAAAGTTGAAGTTCGACGATTGGCTCAATACTCCTTTGGGGCAACTATGGCAAGCGACCTCCTTAGACCAATTAAGATCGTTGCAGGTAGGAACTAATTTAGAAACGATTACCTTCAACGGAGGAGTAGCTAGCAAGCCCATTGCTGGGAATCTCAAACCAGGAGAAGGCAAAGCCTACATCGCCCAACTATCTCAAGGGCAATTCATGCAACTCCAGTTGACAACTCCTGAAAATGTTTTGCTGTCGGTTTACAGTCCTACAGGCAAATCGAATCTGCTACAAGATTCTAAAGAACGCATTTGGTCGGGGCAATTACCAGAATCTGGTTATTACGAATTTACCATCATCTCTAATGCCTCTGCGCCTGTCGATTACCAGTTAGGAGTAACAATTAGCGATCCTGCGGCTGCACCGGAACCAGCACCAGTAATCCCCTCTTCCCCTCCACCTCTTCCTCAATAAATAAGTAATAAGTAATAAGTAATAAGTAATTTATCCGAGGTTTCAATGGTTTCTGCTACTCCCAGAATTGAAATTTTTGATGGCATTTCCGAAGAACTGAGCGATGTCAGCTTGAGACGAGTGAAAGATTCTGCGACTAGAAGAGTGGTGATGACTTTTAGCAGTTTGCAAGCTTTAGAAAAGCTCAACAGTTTTACCAAAGGCTCTTCTAACACTCTACGTTTAATCGATGAAGAAGGCGTAATTGCGATCGAACCTCAATCGGTGCGATCGATCTATGGTGGTGAAGAAAAAGACGAATTAAAAGCTATAGAATGTCGATTCGACATCGATCGCGAAGACCACTGGGAAAGATTCATGCGATTCATGCACCGCTATGCCGAGGCTAATGGCATGGCTTACGGCGATTCATCGAAATAACCTCATCGAATGGAGGAGGGCAGCAATTATGAGATCGGCGATACGTTGTTTCACAACAGGCTGCGCCAAGGCTAGCGAACCCATGGGTAAAGTTACCACTACTATTAAAGTGACTAATCGGATCGATGAAATCTTGGCAGCACGAGGATTTATCGATGTCGATCGAGTTCGATCTATTACCTTAGAAAACGTTTTAGTCGATACAGGTGCTACTCGTCTCTGCTTGCCAGAAGAAATTATCAGTCAATTAGGTTTGTCTCTTCAGGGAGAAGCTGACGTTAAACTAGCCGTTGGAGTTAAGAAAGTTCGGATATTTAGGGAGGTAAGCCTCACTGTTGCTGGGCGCGAGGGAACATTTAATCGTGTAGAATTACCAGCCAACGAAGAACCCCTACTAGGTTTGATTCCTCTAGAAGATTTAGGTTTAGAGCCAGATTTGCAGAATCAAAGAGTGAGAGTTTTACCCTTAGAGGGCAAAGATACATATCTCAGTGTCATGTAAGTTCGATCGAACATCAGGCCTTTCTTGGTATAAGTCCGATTTTTGCCGTGGATGAATCCAAGAATGTAAAAATTGCGAATTGCCAATTGCGAATTGACAATTGTTTTTGTCGATCTATCTAGTTCGCGCTAGATTAACAGATAAGCGCCTGGGAGGAAAGGGCAATGTGTATTTGCGTTAACTGTCATTACGTAGACTCGTGCGTTACCTACCACGCAGTCGAAACACAGCATCAAGAGCCTCACTTAACAGACAACCCCACTTTTGAGCCAGTCGAACCCACCATCAACGTCAACATTCGCACTCGTGGAGATGAGATCGAAATGGAATGGGATGTTGTCGGTTGCCAGAGTTTCAAGCGAGAAGCTGGCAAATGGTCTAAGTTGCGTCCTGGCGAACTAGTACCGACTTGAACGAAAGGGTGGCGATCGACTAGCTTAACTGCAAACGATCGCCATTTATTTTTGTCCCTGCCCCTTCTTGATTAATTGGTATCGCCCGCTACACCCGCTCTAAAGAGCGATCGCAGCGATTATGATAGAAGATGTAAAAATATGTAAACGCTGCGCTGCATGTCCTTAGAATTTGTATCGCTGGAAAAAATTCAAGAAATTGCCCGCGACTTCGGCTATTTGGCAGTTTTCTTAGGAGTTTTACTCGAAAACGTGGGCTTGCCCCTACCTGGTGAAACCTTTACGATCGTCGGTGGTTTTTTAGCTGGTAGCGGCGAACTGAATTACTGGTTCCTGCTTGGTGATGCGATTCTCAGTGCTTTTATCGGTGCTACCTGCGGATATGCGATCGGCAGATATGGCGGCTGGCAAATGCTCTTGAAGATCGGTCAGTTTTTCCGCCTGCCGGAAGTGCGGTTAGTAGAATTAAAAGACAAATTTAGCGATAATGCCAGTAAAGCCGTCTTTTTTGGTCGATTTGTCGCTTTTTTGAGAATGTTTGTCGGACTGATGGCCGGAATCGTGCAAATGCCGTTCGGCCAATTTTTAGGGTTTAATATCGCTGGCGCTACGGTTTGGGCATCAGTGATGGTCACTGTATCTTTCTTTATCGGTCGCATCGTCTCTCTAGAACAATTGGTGAGTTGGGCGGCTCAATTTGCCCTGGTGGCTTTAGTCATAGCGATCGCGGCCATCGGGATTCCCCTGTGGTTGGAGTCTCGTCAAACCAAGCGATCGGTAGAAAAAGACTAGAAGCCTATTTTGTAAATGTCTATCCCAAAAAAAGGCACGAGAAAAATAATTGTCGAACAAGAACCATTCATCTGGCTGATTCGCAGACAAGCTACTAATATGCAAGCAGACTATCCAGAAGGGTGTCTGCACGTTGCCGTCGAACACGCTTTAGAACCTGGCTCGACATTAATAATCGAAACAGATCGCCTTCATCCACAAGGGTATACATTGGTTGGAGGCAAACTTTCACCCTTATCCATTCAAACCGACTTAGGAGAGATTAAAGGTTGGGAAATCGAACGGAAATCTCCCCTAATTCCAGTCAAGCCTTCAGATGTGGCCTTGTGGATAAAACAAGCGATGCAGATGGGATGGTTGCCTCAAAAATCTGGTATTTCTTTTACAGTTAGGGTTACAGGAAAATGCTTAGAGAAAATCTGAGTCTTGTCTGCCAATAGCGACAAAGAGCGATCGACCAGCGGGGAAATTTCACAGGTTGCGGAATCCAACTTAGCAGCTTTGTATTAGCTGAGGTCAAAAAGTTCCTAACCGCTTGAAGTTGTAGGATCGCATGACCAAGCAAATGTTTCGCTTATACAGGGAATTGATACGGGAATATCCCTGGCTGCAATCCTCAGCGAATCGAGTCATTATGGTGACTGCCATGCTGCTGGTGAGTGGAATCGTCGTGCTAGCGATTACCAGTTATCGCGAAAATACCGCGATCGCACAGTGTAAAGCTAAAGGAGGCACGCCCATCTTTGTCACTAGAGTTCGGGAAATTCCTACTGATTTGCAGGGTGACAGCATAACCCAAGAGCATCGGGAGTTCGATCGCTGTCAATTGTGAAATCGATCGAGTTGAGAGTATCATTAAGCCTCATATCCACTAGAAATTATAGTGGTGGCACATGGTGTTGCCCAAAACCATAGCAATTTTGAGCGGAGGTAAATTTGAAATCACACACTCTCAAATCGACTCTGACCATTTCTGCCCTAACTCTCAGCCTCGCCTGGGCACAGCCATCGGCGGCAGAAGGTTCATCCTTCCGGCGGCTGTATATTTTTGGCGATAGCCTTTCCGATCCAGGCAACGTCTACACCCTGACAGGTCGTACCGTTCCCCCCAGTCCGCCTTACTTTCAGGGGCGCACCTCCAACGGCCCGCTGTGGACAGAATATTTCGCTTCCAACTTAGGATTACTTCCCACCAACTTAGTGGATGTCGATCGATTCCCACCGACTGAGGGTATCAACTTCGCTTTCGTTGGGGCTACATCGAGCAGCAAGAACGTCCTCAATGGGTCTTTATTCGGCTTGCAACAGCAAATAGCAGCTTTTAGCCAATTACCGCGCCCCCGTCAGACCCGAACTCTTTATGCCGTCTGGATTGGTGCCAATGATTACTTAAGCTTGTTTCCGGCCGATCCCAACCGCTGGAACTTGAGGCAAACGCCGCAAGAAACGGTGAGAAATATCTCAGTGGCGTTGACGGCGCTGGCAAAAGCTAAAGCCAAAACTATCTTGGTATTTAACTTATCAGATTTGGGTCAAACTCCTTTTGGCAGAAGTAACCCTTCCCTATCCCAGCAACTTACTCTTTTAACTAAGATTCACAACTGGGTGTTGAGAGTCGAACTTTTGAGATTGAGGCAGCAATTTCCAGGAACAGAATTTATTTTAGTTGATATCGATCGCTTGTTTAAAACTGTCGTTCGCGAGCCGCAGAAATTTCACTTTACTAATGTCACAACTAGTTGCTTAAATCTGCAAGTTAATCCTCCTCAAATTTGCGATCGCCCAGACGAGTATTTATTTTGGGACGGGATTCATCCTACTCATACGGGACATCGAATTATCGCTCAAAAAGCTTTCCAAACTCTAAATTCTCAAGACTCCGAGCGGCAATCTGAAAGTGCAGTTAACTTTTAGATGTAATAGCGCGTCAAGCTTAATTTCTTGCATTAGGTAGGGTGCGTTATACCAAATCCGGTTTACAAAACCCTCTTTGCTTCAAAGGAGCCTCCGGCTCCCCTCTCCCTTGGGAGAGGGGTTGGGGGTGAGGGCTGAATGGATAGTATGAAAATCGGATTTGGTATTAGACGGCGATAACCTTTGCTGTGACGGAAATTTAACAATCCGTCGTAACGCACCGCTTTAGGAAAATGAATAGTTATCCCAGTCAGAGTCGATTGATCGCTTCCTAATATTCGTAAAAATTTTGCAGTATCTTGAAAAAAGGTACGCGCGATCGAATCCATGACAACTAACATTTATCCCCCCACCTTAAATGCCGATTCAAACCGACTCAAGCGTTGGACTGTAGAAGAATACCATCGCCTGAGTGAGTTAGGAATTATCGATCGCCACCAACGAACCGAACTGATTGCCGGACAAATTTTTCTGATGGCTGCTAAAGGAACTCCCCATGTAGTGGCGCTACAAATCTTAGCCGATACTTTACGCGATCGCCTTGGGAATGAAGTCTTAATTCGTACCCAAGATCCGATTCAACTCGATAATTTCTCCGAACCCGAACCCGATTTAGCGATCGTGCGCGGAACCATCCTGGACTATACAGCACATCATCCGTATCCCCAAGATGTTTATCTAGTGGTAGAAGTAGCAGATGCAACGCTCAAAGATGACTGCGAAATTAAAGATAAACGCTACGCTGAAGCCGGAATTACTGAGTATTGGGTAGTAGATCTCAAAAATCGGCAACTGCACGTTTTCCGGCAACCTACACCCACAGGCTATGCTACTCATCTCATCTTGGCAGAACCTAACGAGTTTTCGCCCTTAGCATTCCCCAACCTCACCCTTAACCTCACAGCCATCCTTCCACCCGTTAACTGAGCGGTAGTTGCGATCGCTCAGCTTAATTTTGCTTGGGTACTCAAATAAAATTCAAACCGCTCCCGGAGTCGATCGACAGTCAGATTTTGAGTCCAGTATTCTACGAGGGCGTGACCGAATGCCCAAGCATTTCGATCGGGAGAAGCAGAATTTTCTAGTAGCAAGGGCCAGAGCGATCGCAAATCGAAATCGATCGAGTTAGCATTACTCGGACTCAGCAAGGAAAACAGTTCGTAAGCCATTTGCAACTTGCCGATGACCAAGGGTAATTGCTCTACTGGAACTTTTTCTGCCAGCAAGTAAGCTAAAGTTGGGGAGCCAGTCGTCAGAGTAGAAACGAACTGAAGTACCGGACTTTTCAGCAGGGCAGTCAATCCCTGAGAAGTCGTCATCTGGAAGGTGTAGCGATCGATGATTCGGGCAGCAGCAACACTGCGGGCATCTAAGTCGCGCAAAAACCGCGCTAAACGGAGTTGCTTGGCAGGAGCGATCGCTTCTAGCAAGGCTACCGATAGCGCCTCAATGCCCCAAGCAGTGCGTCCCGTTTGACTGTCAGCCGTGACTATAGGCAAAACTCGATAGCAAATATCTCCCAATACTCCAGCGCGATAGCTAGTCGCCTCTCGAATTGCCACCTCTTTCGGGCGTTCTCCCGTTTGCCAGTCGTAGGGCGGTTCCCACTCGCGGATCGGCCGCAAGCGATCGACTTGAGTGACAACTGCGATCGCTTTTAAATCGGCTACTTCTGCCTTCAAAGATGCCAGAAAGTCCACATCCATTTGCAATGCCGGATCGAGCGCCGGAGTCACTAAAAGCAATAAATCGGCAATTTGGGCGCGATCGAGAACCAATTCGCGCAAATCCTCGCGATCGACTTGTTCGTAACCTGGAGTGTCCCACAAGGTTAGGCTCTCTCCCGTTTTGGTTTCCCATCGGTAATCTTGCAGGCGATCGGTACTAGGTAAAAGATCTACCACCGCCAGATCGGCTTGAAACAAAGTATTAATCAGACTGCTTTTTCCGGCTCCCGTGCGCCCCACCAGCATCAAATTGACTGGTTTTTGTTCTATCTCTTCGACGGGTTCGGCGTGAGCCAAAATCTCTTTTAAAGTTTGGGTTTGGGCTGAAGGTAGCTTTGGGTTATCAGGAGCGAATTCCGCAGTTGGGAGTGTATTGCCGCTGTAGAGAGCGATCGCTTGCTGACATAAATTTCTCAGGGCAGCAGCACGCAACAATTGACTTAAATTCACCAGCAGTTGTTGGTTGGCTCGGTTGCCGTAACTCAGGCTGGCTCGTCTGGCTAAAGCTGCTACCGGATTTAAAAGCCACTGCGCCCAGTTCCAAACCTGCCAAAGCTTGCGAGCAGATGGTTCTAGTTTCCGGTACACCTCATAGGCTTGATATGCCTGTCCGACTGTCACTCGATCGAGTACCGGAGATAACTTTTGCATCCACGAGTCCAGATCGTCTACCGTTCCCCGAATCAACCCGTAAGCCTGGGGCACGTAAATATTCAGCAAGGGATACTTGACTTCTGGATGGTAAATCCGAGCGATCGCTACCACTAGATCTTGACATCGCTGCCAAAAAGTCGGCCAGTCTTCCCACAACGGGCGATCGTCTTGGGCGCTGTTGAGGATTTCTTCTAAAGCCGCTTCCGCTTGGTTAGTAGGATCGCCACTCGATTTTGGATTTTGGATTTTAGATTTTGGATTTGCTCCGCCTTGGTCCAATTCGAGTTCTAGATTTACTCGAGCGATCGCCGCTTCAATTTCAACTATGGCTGGTTGCGTCCATTTCACTAGCAGCCAACGCCATCCCACCAAGACTAGAGTTAAAACCCCCCAGATCCAATTAATTCCCCAAGTGTGGATTTGCCATCCTGCCGCTACGAGTAAAAAAGCGATCGTCGTAGCGATCGGCGTTGCCAAGACGATCCACTGCCACAGTTGTAATCGCACCATTTTTAGGAGTTTAGGAGTTTAGGAGTTTAGGAGTAGGGGCGCAAGGGCTTGCGCCCGTTCAGGAGTTTAAAAGCAAAAGCGAGGAATTTAACAAATATTATGCGCCCGATCGCCTAAACCCTATAAACCAAGTTAACCGATGGAGAGATAGTTTAGAAACATGATAGAGTAGCGAAAACTTGAAAATTTTTTCATATCAATAGATTTTCAATCATGGCGATCGCGAACGATGAATCGAAAAGCTGTGCCGAACGGCTCAAAGCGATAGCAGATACCACTCGTTTATCAGTTCTCCAAATCCTGATGGCAGGACCCAAACACGTTGGAGAAATTAATGCGGTTTTGGGGTTAGAGCAGAGTTTGTTATCTCACCATTTAAAAATTTTGCGGCAAGCGGGTTTGGTAGAGGCAACTAGAGATGGGAAGGCAGTTCTTTATCATTTCGTGCCGACGACCAGACAGCACGACGGCAGCCGAGCGATCGATCTAGGCTGCTGTCTGCTTTCTTTTGAATGACAACTAGGAAAATTTCTCAGTGAAAAAACTCAAAAATTTAGCCTTGATTTCGATCGCCCTCGGTATTGGCTTAGGCATACAATCTTGCAATCCATCTTCTCAAACCGCTGCTCAAAAACCAGATGGATTGCAAGGAAAATTAGTTCTAACTGGCTCTAGTACGGTAGCGCCGTTAGTAGCAGAAATTGGTAAGCGGTTTGAATCAGAGCATCCTGGGGTGCGGGTGGACGTGCAAACAGGCGGCTCGTCTCGCGGTATTGCCGACGCTCGCAACGGGGTGGCTAATATCGGCATGGCCTCTCGCAGCCTGAAACCGGAAGAAAACGATTTACAAGGGTTTGCTATTGCCCGCGATGGCATTGGCATCATCGTTCATAAAGAAAACTCTGTTAGCTCTCTTTCCAACCAGCAAATTATTGATATTTACACTGGCAAGATTAACAACTGGCAGCAAGTTAAAGGCAAAAATGCACCGATTACAGTTGTCAATAAGGCTGAAGGACGTTCTACCCTGGAATTATTTCTAGCCTACTTCAAACTCAAAAATAGCGATGTTAAAGCCTCAGTTGTGATTGGAGACAACCAGCAGGGGATTAAGACAGTAGCAGGCAATCCTAACGCCATCGGTTATGTATCGATCGGGACGGCAGAATTTAGTATCAACAATGGCATTCCGATCGAGTTGTTGCCCCTGAATGGCATCGCCGCCACTACAGAGAACGTCAAGAATGGGAAGTTTCCCCTTTCCCGTTCCCTAACTTTAATTACTAAAACCCAGCCCCAGGGTTTAGATAAAGCATTTATTGAATTTGCCCAGTCGCCGCAAGTCCATGACATTGTTAAAAGCCAAGATTTTGTCCCCATCTCAAAGTGATGCGATTTTGCTGTGGATATTGCGGGGGCTTGCCCTATCTACAGGTATTATCGTCGTCTTAATAGTTGTCTTTTTATTGCTGGAAGCATGGCCGCTACTGCAACGGGTAGGATGGTGGCGGTTTGTTAGCGATCGATCTTGGCATCCAGCCGAAGGACTCTATAACCTGATGCCGATGCTGTGGGGTAGCCTGTTGGTAACGCTAGGCTCAGTGCTGTTGGCTGCGCCTTTGGGCATTGGCTCGGCCATATTTTGCCAGTATTACGCCCCGCCTTTGGTGGCAAGAGTTTATCGACGGCTAATCGAGTTACTGGCAGGTATTCCTTCTGTAGTTTACGGGTTCTGGGGTTTGGTGGTTCTAGTGCCGCTAATCAACCAAGTCCATCCGCCAGGAACTAGCCTGCTAGCCGGAATTGCCATTTTGACATTAATGATTCTGCCGACGATCGCTCTCACGGCAGAAGCCAGTTTTGCTGAAGTTCCGGCTGAATACATCCAGGGTGCAGCCGCCTTGGGAATTTCTCGCTGGGGAACGATCTCCAAGGTGGTTTTAACTGCGGCTAAATCCGGTCTACTTACAGGCTTAATTCTGGGAACGGGACGGGCAATTGGGGAAACCATGGCAGTGTTGATGGTATGCGGTAACGTCGTCCAAACGCCTGCTAGCCTATTCGATCCCTTTCGTACCCTGACTGCCAATATCGCTTTAGAAATGGCTTACGCCACCGGAAATCACCGCGCGGCGCTGTTCGTCAGCGGGTTGCTGCTAATGGTAGCGATCGCAATTTTAGTTGCCGCTGCCGAAGGTATAGAAAAAGTCAAAAGTTTTTCTTCATAGGTGGCAACTTTCTGGATCGAGAGGAGAAGCATTGATGGGCGATCGAGCTAAGATTGACAACCCGCTACCCAGCATCATTATTTGGGCGATCGCTTTATTCGTCACTGCCGCTTTCTGTTGGATTTTAGGGGATCTCCTCTGGCACGGTGTGGGGAAACTATCTTGGGCATTTCTGACAACTGCACCTCAAAATGCTGGGCGCGACGGGGGAATCGGGCCGATTCTGGTTTCTACTTGTCTGATATTAGGGGTTTGTATGGCGGTTTCTCTCCCCCTCGGTATTAGTACCGCCATGCTATTAGCCGAGTTTACAAACGATGAAAGCTGGTTTGGGCGTTTAGTTCGTCGCAGCTTGGACGTACTGGCAGGAGTGCCATCCATTGTCTTTGGCTTGTTTGGTAATGCCTTTTTCGCGGTGAAGTTAGGATTGGGATTCTCGATTTTGTCCGGCGGCTTGACTTTGGCTTGCATGGTGCTACCGATCCTGATTCGTTCCACCGAAGCCGGACTGCGGGCGGTTCCGGCGGATTACCGCTTGGGGGCTGCCGCTTTAGGATTATCTCGCACTACCACCTTATGGAAACTGTTGTTGCCAGCAGCGACACCGGGGTTAATCGTGGGTTTGGTGCTGGGGATCGGCCGGGCAATTGCCGAAACCGCCGCCCTAATTTTCACTAGCGGCTATGTAGATCGAATGCCAGAGTCGTTACTCGATTCCGGGCGATCGCTATCGGTTCACATCTTCGATTTATCGATGAATGTGGCTGGCGGGGACAGTAGTGCCTACGCTTCTGCCCTAGTGCTATCGGTCTTATTGTTGCTGGTAAACGGGATTGCCACCTGGACGGCACAGTTTTGGTTAGCTAGAAGGATTACCCCGTGATGGCAATCCGAAATCCACTTCGCAAAACTTGGTTTGCCCTCATCCTCCAGCCCCTTCTCCCACCTCACCCTGCCCTCTCCTGCAAGGAGAGGGAAAAGGAAGTTTATTTTATCGGAGAAGGGGAGAAAGTCAAATTTTGGTCTTTCTTCCACCTCCCCTCTCCCACGGGAGAGGGGTGCCGCAGGCGGGGTGAGGGCACCGATTCAAAACTTTTAAAACCGGATTTTCATATGAAATCTCAAGCCCGACAAAATTCTCGATCGTCTTTGCCAGCCCTCCAAACTGAAAAACTCAGTTTATATTACGGGAAAAAAGCTGCTTTTAGAGAGATCGCCATGCCGATCGAGGCGGGGAAAATTACTGCCATAGTCGGCCCTTCTGGTTGTGGCAAAAGCAGTTTTTTAAGCTGTCTCAATCGCTTAACCGATTTGATACCGGGCACCAAAATTTCGGGAAGCATTCGCTTAGATGGATTAGAAATCGCCAACGAGAAGATAGATGCGATCGCCCTCCGGCGGCGGGTTGGTACGATTTTCCAAAAACCCAATCCCTTCCCCTTTTCGATTTGGAAGAATCTGGCATTTCCTTTGCAAGAACACGGAATCAAAAACCGCGATCGACTCGATCGATTAATTGAAACCGCCCTTCAAGATGTCGGATTGTGGAACGAAGTCAAGGATAGACTCAATACCTCTGCCTTATCTTTGTCTGGCGGACAAAAGCAGCGTTTGTGCATTGCCCGCGCTCTAGTTTTGCAGCCAGAAGTTTTATTATTTGACGAACCCTGTAGCGCCCTCGATCCAATTTCTAGCGGAGTAGTTGAAGATTTAATTGCCAGTTTGCGGGGACGTTATACGGTGGTAATCGTCACCCACAACCTCGCTCAAGCCAGGAGAATTGGCGATTATGCTGCCCTGTTTTGGGTGCAAGAAGAGGTGGGCAGATTAATCGAGTACGGTACGATCGAGCAGATTTTTACTGCCCCGCAAGACGCTTTAACTGCTGCCTACGTCAATGGCATTCGAGGTTAATATCATTTTGCTCGCATACCTGCTACACATAATTTGCTGGTAGGGGCGCACGATCTCCAAAATCAGCTAACTATACCTTCGATCGCCATAATCATTAATTTTTTTTATTTTTTCTAGAAACTTTTAGGATTGTTAAGCTGATAGTTAGCCAAATATAGCCAACGCCATAACCAGCAATGATATCCGTCGGCCAATGCAATCTTAAATACACGACACTAAAACCCATTAAAAGCATAAACAGAGTGGTGATACTATAAATGTATTTGGTAAGTTTAGGAAATCGCTCTGCTAGCAAATAGGCTAAATAAAAATAGAGAATAAAATTTCCAGAAACATGACCGCTAGGATAACTCGAACCCGTAATTTTTTCGATCGCATAGTCCAGAGGGCGAGGGCGATCGAACAGTTTTTTGAGGACGAGATCGATAATTATGATAATACCCAGCGTGCCAAATGCCAAAGCCTTGGCTTCTTGGCGACGGTGTTTCCAATAAAGGATCGCTAAATTGAATATAACTACTGTTGCCGCAGAGTATTCCTCACCAGCCAAATAAAATAATTTGGCAATATTAATAAGAATAGGATTGCGATACTGATGCAGCCAATCTAACACAAAATTATCAAAAGCAAGAGTCTGATTTTGCACTACTGCTGTAGAAAGCCAAATCAAAAGAAAGAGAATGAGTAGACATAGAATTATCCTTATCCTATTAAACTCACCAATTAATGAATTTGACCTAGTATTATTATTACGATTCATTATTATTCGATCGCCAATGAGATTGTGATACCAATTCTCATTAGTCGTTGGAGACATGACTGGGCTGGGAGACGTAGCACTGCTACGCCTCTACTTTTGTTTCTGTCGTACTTTGCTTAACATCGTAAAGCATGATGAGATGACCGTCGCGATCGCAGAATGCCTGTTCGGTAAACAACAGATTGGGCGGTACTTGAAAATAATTCGGTTCGATAACCTTAAGTCCTAAATCTTGAATAGTTTGAATTGTTGGTGCCAGTTCTCGCACTTGAATAACTACAGCAGCGCGATGAGGAGTGGTAGGAGGGGGAAGATCGACACCTTTGACTTCAGTTAGAGCTAGCGCCCGTAATTCGTATTCCGTACTCAGGGCAGCAAATTTGAGTCGAGCGTGTTTGGGAAAGCCGAATAAGCTATACAAATAGGATTCGGGCGAAGCATCGCTGAGATAATCTAACCTAAAGCCCAGAATATCTCGATAAACTGCCAGCGATCGCTCTAAATCGGCCACGGCTAAACAAGGTCGCTTGATATGTAGTCCCCGTTCGTCAACTGACTGGGGATTGCTGGACGAGCGATCGATTTCCATTACTTGTTCCATTGATAGTGTCTCTAGACAGATTAACCCCAACAGCCCTACATCCCTCATAAAATAAAGTCAGAGGTTCAATCAAAAGGAAGAAAATGACGGAAATTGTCACTCTCGAACTTCCTGAAACGCTGGCACAGCAAGCTAAAGAAATTGCGGCTCTTAGCGTTGGCGTTAGCCTGTGCGATAGCACGTATCGCTCCCTTGAAGCTGTGTTACTGGAATGGATCGATTGCGCTATTACCGAACAGCCTGTAGAGTCGTTACCCGATAGACAAGTTTTAGCATTATGCGATTTGCAAATGGAGAACGATCGGCAAGAAGCTATAAGCGACCTTTTAGTTCGCCATCGCCGATAAACGCAGATGATTTTGTAGGTTGGGTTGAGCCTTGCGTTGGCGTTAGCCTGCCGTTAGGCATAACCCAACATTTCTAGGGTGTTGGGTGTCTAAGCGATCGACTTCTGCCAGAGTTCGATCGGCTTTTTCTCAGGACAAATTTATTCTGACTCAGCGATCGTCTCAGGCGAAATTCAACTAGTTGCGACTTAATAGTAAGCGATCGCCTTATCCGAGCAAAATACCATGACAGCAGAACGACAAAGGTTAGAAGCATCTCGCACCCACCAAGCTCATTGGCGCAGATGGGGACCGTATTTGAGCGATCGCCAATGGGGCACTGTTCGCGAAGATTACAGTCCTGACGGTACGGCTTGGGATTACTTTACTCACGAGCAGGCCCGTTCTCGCGCTTACCGCTGGGGTGAAGATGGCATTGCTGGAATTTCCGATAACCATCAAAGATTGTGCTTGGCGATCGCCCTTTGGAATGGTGAAGATCCAATTCTCAAAGAGCGGCTGTTTGGCTTAACTGGTAGCGAAGGCAATCACGGGGAAGATGTCAAAGAATATTACTTTTATTTGGATAATACCCCCACTCATTCTTACATGAAGGTCCTTTATAAGTATCCGCAAGCAGCATTTCCCTATTCTCAATTAGTTGAAAAAAACAAATACCGCAGTCGTCAAGAACCAGAATTTGAATTATTAGATACGGGGGTATTTGACGATAACCGCTACTATGACGTAGTAGTAGAATATGCCAAACATACTGCTGAAGATATTCTGATGCAAATTAAAGTTACCAATCGAGGGCCGGAAGCAAAAACGCTACACCTGCTGCCGACGATTTGGTTTCGCAATACTTGGGCTTGGAAAAACGACGAAAGCAAACCGACTCTGCAAGAAATTAAATCTGGTAATGGCTTGAGTATTATTGGTGCTTTTCATCCCATACTAGGCAAGAGGTGGTTATATTGCCAAGGAGAAACAGAACTACTATTTACAGATAACGAAACTAATTATCAGAAATTATATGGTTCTGTCAATGGCTCTAATTATGTCAAAGATAGCATAAATGACCGTGTAGTTAATGGGAATAAAAAGGCAGTTAACCCAGAACAGATCGGCACTAAAGCCGCAGCTTACTATTTAATTAATCTCGATCCTGGAGAAACTAAAACCGTTCGAGTGCGATCGAGCGACATTCCACCAACCCCCCTTTTTAAGGGGGGCGAGGGGGGATCGCTATTTGGCTCTGAGTTCGACGCGACGTTGATACAAAGAAAACAAGAAGCTGATGAATTTTATCAGGCTCTTACGCCCTTCCCCCTTAGCGAAGAACTGCGTAACGTGCAGCGACAAGCATTTGCTGGGATGCTGTGGAGCAAGCAATTCTATCATTACGTCCTCGAAGATTGGCTGAAGGGAGATAGCCAGCAATTGTCACCGCCTACAGAACGAAAAAATGGCAGAAATCATCAATGGATTCACCTGCACAACGAAGATATCCTCTCCATGCCCGATAAGTGGGAATATCCCTGGTTTGCTGCTTGGGATTTAGCATTTCATACTATTCCCCTAGCCGCGATCGATCCCGATTTTGCCAAGTACCAGTTAGATGTACTAACTAGGGAATGGTATATGCACCCAAACGGGCAAATACCAGCTTATGAATGGGCGTTTGGAGATGTCAATCCTCCCGTTCATGCCTGGGCGACTTGGCGAGTCTATAAGATCGAACAAAAAATGTATGGCAAAAGCGATCGCCAATTTTTAGAACGAGTATTTCAAAAACTGTTGCTCAACTTTACCTGGTGGGTAAATCGTAAAGATGCTGATGGCAAAAATATCTTTGAAGGCGGTTTTTTAGGCTTAGATAATATTGGCGTATTCGATCGCAGCGCCCCTTTGCCGACTGGCGGTTCTATCGAACAAGCCGACGGCACTAGCTGGATGGCGATGTATTGCTTGAACTTACTGACAATTGCTTTAGAACTAGCCCAAGAAAATCCCGTTTACGAAGATATCGCCACTAAATTCTTCGAGCATTTCCTCTACATTGCCGCCGCCATGAATAACATCGGTGGCAGCGATACCGAACTTTGGGATGACGAGGATGGCTTCTTCTACGACGTGTTGCACTTCCCCGACGGACAAAAACAGCGGTTAAAAGTGCGATCGATGGTAGGGTTAATTCCCTTGTTTGCGATCGCTATTTTAGAACCAGCGGTTTTAGAGAAGCTACCGAATTTCAGCAAACGCTTGGAATGGTTTATTGGCCATCGCCCAGATCTAAAACAGAATGTAGCTTGTATGGAAACCCGTGGAGTTGGTGCCAGAAGATTGCTAGCCTTGTGTTACGTCACACCCAAATCTCTCAACTTGAAAGATCGATTTCGCCGAATTCTCAGCAAGCTACTCGACGAAAACGAATTTTTGGGCCCCTACGGGATTCGGGCACTGTCTAAATATCACGCCGAACATCCATACATTTTTGCCATTAACGGACATGAATATCGAGTAGATTACGAACCCGCCGAGTCCAGCACTGGCTTATTCGGGGGCAACTCCAACTGGCGCGGGCCGGTATGGATGCCAGTTAACTACCTAATTATCGAATCTTTGCAGCAATACCACCACTACTTAGGCGACGACTTCAAAGTTGAATGTCCTACAGGTTCGGGTAAGTGGATGACACTCTGGGAAGTGGCTAGCGAACTCTCTCAACGACTGATGCGGATCTTCCTGCCAGATGCCGCTGGCAATCGGCCCGTTTATGGCGGCAGCGGTAAATTTCAAACCGATCCCCACTGGCGCGACTCGATCTTGTTCTACGAATACTTTCACGGCGACAACGGTGCCGGGATTGGTGCCAGCCATCAGACTGGTTGGACTGGGTTAATTGCCAAATTAATCCAGCAGCAGGGCGAATACCAATAAAATACAAATAATACCAAATCTGGTTTGAAAAACATTTAATCGGTGCCCTCACCCTAAATCCCTCTCCCACCTCAAAGAAGCCCTCTCCTACGAGGAGAGGGAAAAGGAAGTTTCTTTTGGTTAGAGGGACGAAAGACTCCGGCTCCCCTTCTTCCTGGGGAGAAGGGGCCGGGGGATGAGGGCAAGCCCCATAGAGCAAAGCACTTATGAGCGATTTGCTAGGACAACATCAGTTAGAATTTCAGGTACTTAAACTACTGATGTGGGCTATAGAGCATCCGATCGTCAGCTTTATAGCTTTCATCGTCATCGCCGTAGTTTTAGGAAAAATTGTCAAACTTATCGATCGCTTCATCGAGATCGCGGGCTTGTCAATTCTTAAAGTGCCAGTCAAATTGATTCGAGTTTTAATTGGCTGGATTTTTCAAGTATTCAGCAAAATTTTTGACTTCTTATTTCAACGAATATTTCTCAAGGGCAATGAAGAAAACCAAACTTTACCGATAATTTTAGACCCCCCTATTAACGAATCTTTAGAACAGCAAAAACACCAACGACTATTAGAGATTTCCAGCCGACTAGAGGCGATTAGGGAAGAACAAACCGAGCTATTACAAGAAGCCGCCAATCTGCTAACGCCCCCAAATGAAGTCCGCGAATCTGTTAAATCGGGTAAGTAGGAAACAGAACCGATCGAAGAGAATGCAGAGAAAGAAAATATTCCCATGTCCTCTTTTATGTTTTTCAGCAAAGAGCGAACGGTCTTCAGCAGATAGAGTAAGACTTTGGCGATCGATCTCGGTCTGAATCTCTCATGCAATCGCGCCTTGAAGCCTTCTTCAATTTTTGTCAAGTTATGCAAAGATTCTGCAAAGAACCCAGGCTTTTCTCTATGGAAATATTACATCTAAAGCTATACTCGTAGCACTAGTAGTAGAGATTCCAGCCTAGTAGTTAACGCTCTCTTCTACTGAAGCAGGAGGGTAGTTCGATGTCGCTCGGACATCGATCGAGTGCTCTCTCAAACTAATAAGGTTCTTTGAGGAATCGAGTTATGCAACTTATCGGAACAATACTTGCTTGGATAATTGTCGGTGGTTTGGCAGGCGCGATCGCCAAAGCAATTATTCCAGGCCGTCAAGGCGGTGGATTTTGGATAACTGTCCTGCTGGGGATCGTTGGTGCTTTCATCGGCGATACTATCTGGAGTTCCATCAAGCTGAGAACATTGGCAATAAATTTGAGCGGTCCTAGTTTGGAAGGAATAATCTTGGCAATTATTGGCGCAATTATTGCCACCTTCTTATGGAGTTGGATCACCGGACGCAAATCCTTTGATTAGCTCCCCAAAAATCGATCGTGCCCCTAGTCGTCTTTTACCTAATAGGTAATATAGGGGCAATCTCCCTCCTTCCAGTCCTCAGATCGATCGCCTCAACTAAATAAATGAAAAACTCCACGCCACTTGCGGGATGGAGTTTTTGGGCATGGGGAATCGAGTATGGGGCATGGGAAAGAACCTGCCAATGCCCTATGCCCCAAGTCGGCAGGCGGCTGTCCCTCTCTACCCACAAAGGAATGGAGTTTCCCGCCGACTTCCAATAAAACTCTTGTGGGATAGCCCTCTGGGCTGTCCCTGCGAGGCAAGCATCCCCATCAAACCCTCTCTAGAGATATCTTTAGGCTTCGTCGTAAGCCTCTAAATCTAACAGATGGATGTAAGGTTCGATCGACTCCGGACGTTGAAAAGCAATAGCCCGCAGCAAGTGCCAATCTTGCAATCCTTCAAATGGATTGGTGTAATCGTCTCGTTCTAAACGATTAGCTAGTTCTTCTATGTCTGCTGCTGTCAGAGCAAAAATATCTTGGCTAGAAATAGTGAAAGTAGTCATCGCTTAACATCCCATCAGAATCTACCCGAAAAACAAATTTGGATTGGCGGAAATAAAGGAGCGATCGGCTGCCTCTAAAACTCTGCCCTCCTAGCTTCTCTTATAGTTCCCAGTCTCAGGTATTAGTTTTAACAAAATTTTGGATTAATGGCAGCACTTCTGGGCGAATTTCGTGTCCCATATCAAACTCATGATACTCTATGCCTACCCCAAGAGTCGTTAGAGTATCTTTGGCTTGGCGAGCGACGCTGAGAGGGACAACAGTATCTTGTCTGCCATGAATCGCTAATACTGGGGGAAAAGTTCGAGATAATTGGCGATTGCTAATTTTCTCTTCGATTCCAGTAGGTGGTGGATCGATCGAGGCTTGAGAAGAAAAGCGATCGAATCCCAAAATCGGCAGTTTAAACCCGACAATTTCTGCCTCATCGATCGATGCGATCGTGTGCATATAGCCACTGAGAACTATCAGCCCAGCTAGAGGTAAATTGAGTCCCACATCTAGCGTCATCGCGCCACCTTGAGAGAAACCCATCAAAATGGTGCGTTCTAAAGGAATGTTGGTTTCGGTTGATAGCGATTGCAGCCAGTCTTTGACGATTTGCTGGCTAGTAGCTAATTGAATATCGCTATTTTGAGACGGTTGCTGGTCGAAAGCATACCACATCCTGCCGATCGAGCTATAAGGATGGGGGAAAGGCGCATCGGGAACGACAAACTGGTAGTCGGGCAAGTTTAAAAATGGCACTAAGGATGCTAAATCTTCTCCATTAGCACCCCATCCATGCAAGATCGCCACTAATCCCCCTGGCGATCTACCTGCGCTTGGTGGAATGTTAATAACTGATAGAGATTGCACTGAATTTCTAACGCGATCGACAAGGGCTACATCTTTACCATAATCGAAAACATTCATCTTTCAAAATGATGTGTCGATCGCCATCGATAGCGATCGTTCCTTCCTGCTGTAGCTTCTTGAGGATGCGGGTAATAGTCACGCGCGTCGTCCCGATAGCATTGGCGAGATGTTGGTGCGTCAGGCGGTATTCCAGGCGGGTTCCGACTGGGCTGGATTGACCCATTTCCTGTTTTAATAACAGCAGCAGTTGGTGCAAGCGATCTTCCACTCGCCTTTGTCCGGCGATCGCTAAGAGCGATTCTGTTTGTTGAATGCGTTTGACTAAATAAGGTACGATCGACTGCGCTAGAGCGCCAGAAGACTCGATTTCGTCGATCGCATACCACCTGAGATAAACATCTGAGAGGGCGCGGTATGAAGCATACAAACTAGACTCAGGATGTGGATGTATTCCCGCGATCGTTTGGCTGTGAAATAACCACTTACCAAAGAAACTGCCAGATCCCACCCAGCCCAGCAACGCCTCTTCTCCGTTAGGGCAAAGCGTACTCGCTTGCACCATTCCCCGATACACCTGCCAAACACCTTGCGTCACTAAGGGAATCTCTTCTCCTCTGACATAAAAGTGCAAACGCCGTTCTTCGTTAGCTTCAGTTTTCTCTAGTTCCAGAGTTGGTAGAGTTGGTGTTGTTGGGGGCATGATTTATCAAAAATCCCAATAATGAAAAGCAATTCGCAATTAACAGTCCGCAATTCGCAATTACCCCATGCTCGTTCGCGTTAGCGCCAAAATCTCGATCGCAAGCAAAACCGCTTGTACTGCCGATTATTGCGATTGCTTCGATCGGATTCGATCTAACAATTGCGAATTACGAATTGCGAATTGACAATTGTTTCGGTCAGCCTCAATCTAATCTACTAAGGTAAAGACTGGGTAATCGATTGATTACTGACAAGCTAAAACTATCTGTTCGCTTACTCTTAGTATCGATTACCCAAACCATTGCTACAAATCTCTCCCCTGCCTCCCCTGCTCCCCTGCCTCAATCTACCGCACCTAGCTCAACCAGAGTAGCTCTTTGGGCTGGTGTCAAACCCGTAGCGCCAGTAATTTTCATCCCTTCATAAGGTCTAGGACTGTATAAGATTTTGAGGCATTTCCCAGTTTGAACGTCCCAGAGCCTCACGCTGCCATCTTGGCTGGCGCTGATGAGTCGGCCGTCAGCGCTATATGTCAGGGCAAACACCCAATTGGTGTGTCCTTGTAAAACTTGCAGGCATTCACCTCGATCGATATCCCACAGTTTGATGACCGACTCGTTGCCGCTACTAGCCAAGGTTTTGCCGTCTGGGCTGAAAGCGATCGATAAAATCTCATCGCTGGCAGCTTGCCAGCTTTGCAGGCATTGACCAGTATTAACATCCCATAATTTCAGGGTATAGTCTTCGCTGCCGCTAGCTATGGTTTTGCCATCGGGACTAAAAGCGACCGCTCGCACTCGACTAGTATGTCCTGGAAACGTTCGCAAGCACAAACCAGTATTGACATCCCACAATTTGACGGTGCAATTATCGTGACTGCTGGCTAAGAACCCCTCTTGTTTGGGTGATGGCGAACCTGTCAACCTAACTCCAGCAGGAGCATTTTTTCTGCCTTTCCTGCTGGCAGAGCTATCTGTTTGGGAGTTTTGGGTATCAAGGGGACTAAAAGCGATCGCCCACACGTTTCCTCCTTCTCCTGGTAAGGTTTTCAGACATTGACCGCTGTTGACATCCCAAAGTACGATCGTTTGGTCCGCGCTGCCGCTGGCAACGATTTGACCGTCGGGGCTAAAAGCCACTGCCATGACGTAACTGTGATGCCCCTGTAAAATTTTGAGGTTCTCTCCAGCGGCCAGATTCCATAACCTCACTGTGCCGTCGAAACTGCCGCTGACCGCTATTTCTCCTAGCTCCGGTCGCTCTGGGTTGGCGGGAATGGGACTCAAGGCGACCGACCAACACCAATTGGTGTGTCCTGCCAGAGATTGCTGGTATTTACCTGCAATTGCATCCCAAACTTTCACGGTACAGTCGGTGCTACCAGCCACGATCGTTCGACCGTCTGTGCTGATGGCCGCCGACCACAAGGCAGTAGATTGCCCTTGTAAGGTTTTGAGGCATTGTCCGGTGCGGGTATCCCAGAGTTTGACTTGGCGATCGAGGCTACCGCTAGCCAGGATTGGGCCGTCGGGACTGAAGGCCACAGACCAGACTGTACTGCTGTGCCCCTGCAAAACTCTCAAGCGCTGGCCGGTGAGGCTGTCCCACGCGACGATCGTGCCATCTTCGCCCCCACTAGCTAAGATTCCCCGCTCTTGGGTGGTTTCACGGCTATCGATCGTCGGGCTGAAGGTAACGCAACGAACTTGACTGAGATGCCCTTTGAGAGTTTGCCGACACTGACCTGTATCTACATCCCACAGCTTGACGGTCCGATCGTCGCTACCGCTGGCTAGGATCTGACCGTTGGAACTAAAAGCTACAGAACGGACTCGATCTGCATGACCTGTAAGGGTTTGAAGGCATTCACCCGTGGCTGCATCCCACAGCTTGATGGCATTATCGTCGCTACCGCTAGCAACGATCCCCCCAACCCCCCTTAATAAGGGGGGCGCAGGGGGGAATTCCCTGCGGGAACGCTGCGCGAACGGGCTAAAAGCCACTGTCCGCACCCAACGATCGTGCCCTTTTAAGGTTTGCAGGCAGTTAGCGGTGCGAACGTCCCAAAGTTTGACGGTGCCATCTACACTGGCGCTAGCGATAGTTCGACCGTCTGGGCTAAAAGCGATCGAACTAGTCCAGGCAGCGTGGCCGGAGAAGGTTCTCAGACAACGACCCGTCTTGACATCCCATAACTTCAACGTGCGATCGCCGCTGCTAGTTGCTAGGGTTTGACCGTCTGGACTGAAAACCACCCCAGTTACCCAAGAAGTATGTCCTTTACAGGTCAAAAGCTGTTTGCCATCTGGTATTTGCCACAGGCGGATCTCGCAATTAATATCGGCAGTTGCTAATAGCTGACCGTCAGGACTAAAAGCCACCGACCAAATTCCATTTAAGGTTTCAGCAAAAACCGATTTTGATAAATCCGATCGACTGAAGTTGACGCGGTGTAACTTGCTATTAGCTAAATAGGCTTGCCAAATATTTAAGTCAGAAAAATCGCAGTCAGATAAATCGATTTTTAATCGTTCTAATAAGTTGATGATATTTCCGGCTGCATATCCTGTAGATAGCGAATACCTTCTGAGTTTGGTTAAAATGTCGCCCAGTTTCTTTTCGATTGCTGCTTTAGATTTAAACCCATTCCATAATTTCTCGATTAACGGGTCTAAAATAAAGCGAGTCTGCGCTTCTCTAATATAATCTTTAGATTGAGCTTTAACCAAAGCATTTTTAGTCAGTATTTCTAATTCTTCGTTGACGATCGCTCGCTCGAAATTTGCCACCAGCTTTTGAATGGCGTATTCCATAATTACTGGTTGCTGAGAAAATCCCGATGAATCGCGCTCGATCAGCGATCGCCGTTGTAAAGAAATCAAAGCTTTCAGTAATTCTGGTTGCAATTCCGATTGCAAAAAGTCGGCTTGCAATTCTGTTAGCTTGACTGGCTCTCGATTAATTGCCAGCCAGTACATTACTTCCATCTCTAGTTCAGATAATCGCTCGAATTGGCGCTCTAAAATATCGTAGATGTCATGAAAAATAAATCTATTGCGTTCGATTAGCTCTGCCAGTTCGGAAATGCTGCCAGAGGCAAAATCTTTAATTAGCGGCGCGATCATTTTTAATGCTAGAGGATTGCCCGCATAATGTTCTACAACTGTTTGCCATTCAGTTTCTAAACCAAAAAAGTCGCCTTTAGCAGCAAAAAATATCTTGGCAGTATCGACTTTAAAGCCAGATAGCTTCATCGATCTAATTGGCAGATTTTCTCCTTCTCTGGCAGCTAGACCTGTAGGAATTTCTCGACTAGTTAATAACAAACAACTTTGATGCGCTGTTTCTCCTACTCGTCTTAATATTTGACCGTAATCTTGATAGCCATCTCGATAATGTCCCAGGCGATCGCCACTTTGTAAAATACTTTCTAAGTTATCTAAAATTAGCAAGCAACGGCAGTTGCGTAACTGCTCGATTAAATACGATATCTTGCCTTCAATAGTAGTAGGTAAATTCATTACTTCATGCCCTGAAATAAATTGCACTATTTCAGTTAAAAGCGCATCTGGTGTCGGGGCTTGACGGAGAGAGCGCCAAATTAAGTAATCGAATTCACCTTGAATTTGCTCCGCCAATTTGATTGCCAAAGTGGTTTTACCGATTCCGCCCATGCCTAAAACTGTCACTAGACGGCAGCGATCTCGAACGATCCATTGAGCTAGCCGTTCTAATTCTTGGTGGCGATCGTAAAACACTGAAACATCCGGTGCTTCGCCCCAATCTTGACGGTAATTAGAGAGAAGTTTGCGTCCTCGATCGATATCGGCGGTTCGATCGTTATTCAGGAAGGAATTGGCATCGCGATCTGCCGCATTAACCAATGTTTCCTGCATATACCGTCTCAGCACGGCTCGCACGTTATTGAGCGTCACTCTTTCGCCCAATGCCTGCGACAGCAACCGCCATATCTGAAAGCCGATCGACCTAATATATACGGGGCTGTAATTGGTAAGTTCGGCAATCTCTTGATATGTCTTACCTTCCCAACATTCACGAAATACTAGCTGTTGTCGATCGGTTAATCGTTTTTCTCCTAAAATTATGTCTGCTATTCCTAGCGCCTCTTCAACAGTCATTTGTCAATAGCGATCGACGATCGTTTATTTACTCCTCTCCACTCTGCCTCTAATGACATTAGCGATTGCCCTCTCCCAAGAAGTTATCGAAGATCGGCATTTTCTCATCAGATCGCTGGTTGCCAACAGGGACTAATAATTGCCAATATTATTTGGCGAGAGCGATGCAAAAAGGTTAACCCCTGCTTAATACATTCTCGTAGCGATCGGCTACCCAAGATCGATTTGTTAGGGAGACGTAACAATTACCTCGATCGGAAACAGGAGGTGGGAGTAAATTTTGGGAACTTTTTGTCACTGACAAATTGAGAAAAGGTGTTTACGATCGCCAAGGCGGAGATGGCAATTTGCCCATAAATAATAGATCTCTCCATTAAATAAACTCAAAGGCAGGCTCCGATGCCTACCTGACAATAAGTGTTGAAGGTGTCTAATGAGGTATCTGATTACCCTCGAACTTCAAACTCCTAATAATTCTTTGGCTTACGTCGAGCAACTTGCCGGATTCGACGACTTGGAGATCGATATCGATCGCGGTTTGGTTTTAATTAGTCCAAAGCGCAATTTGTACGCTATCTACGTTTTGGGAAATCTAGACCCTGCTGGTCTGATGTCTGCTCAAGCTGCGGTCAAGGGAGTTTGGTGCGATCGCCAAATTTAACCCTGTTAGGAGGGAGGGGGGAGAAAAGTCAAAAGTCAAGCAGCCAGACGATTTTCGGGAAACTAGGCAAAATTGAATTTAATCATCTAATGTAGTTTTCACCCTAGTTCAAAATCCATGAGCGATCGAAATCAATACTTACTGGAATTAGCCAAACGCAATGCTCAAGCCTATATCGCCAACCCAAAAACTAAAGCTGTCATGGTCGCAGGTTCAGTTGCAGAAGGACTGGGCGATGAATATTCTGATTGCGACACGAGCATTTATTACGATGAATTGCCTTCCGAAGAGGAATTGCAGATCGCACGCCAACAAAATCGGGGTTCAGAACGACTGTGGGTTTTAGGCGAACGCAGCGAGGGCGGTTTTGCCGAGAGTTACTTAGTTGATGGGATCGAATGTCAGTTCGGTCATGTGACGATCGCCCAATGGGAGAAAGATATTTCACAGATTTTGGAACAGTTAGATGTTGGATCTCCGCTGGTGAAAGCCCTCTCTGGAACGTTAGCAGGAATTCCGCTGTACGGGGAAACTCTCATTCATCAGTGGAAAGCTAAAGTAGCCAATTATCCCGATCGATTTGCCCAGGCGGCGGTCGAGCATTACTTGAAGTTTTTCCCGATTTGGGGAGTGCGAGAAAAACTCGCCCAGCGGGATACAACGCTTTGGTACTATCAAATCCTGGTAGAGTCAGCCCAAAATCTTCTTGGGGTGCTGTCGGGATTGAACCGCTTGTATTACTCAACTTTTCAATTCAAGCGCACTAGCAGATTTATCGATCGCATGAAGATTGCCCCCGGAAATCTGGGATCTCGTCTCGAAAGCTTGTTTCGCGAAGAAGCCGCTGTCGCTGTCTGCCAACTTGAAGCCTTAGTTCGAGAAACCATAGAGCTAGTCGAGATCCATATGCCTCAAGTGGATACTTCACCTGTAAAACAGAGATTGGGGTGGAGACAGCAGCCTTGGGAATTTAGTAACGAGGAGCGATCGAGTTGAAAATCGCTCCTACTGCCTTAAACTTCTACCTTGTAGTTAAGTTGATGCTCGTCGCCAGGTAAGCCGCGAAAACCCCAATTGTGTTTCGGAGTTTCAAAGATGGTAATCTCCAAGTCTGACGGCAAAATTCCTACTGTCGGAACGCGATCGAATAATAATCGAATTAGGTGTTTTTTGGCTTCAATACTACGTCCTTCAAACATACTAAACTCGACGATCGTATATTTCTCTGTGCGCCCTGAAGGATAGAAGAAGTCGGTGACATCGAGCGGAAAAAATCGATGAGCGCGTTTATCAGCAGGATATTGCAGTGCCTCTACAACGCACGAATGAATGATGTCGGATAGTTGTTGTTTAATCGGATCTAGATGTACTCTCAGTCCGTAAATTTTGACTTGTGACATGGCAATATATCGGATATTTTTGCTATCCAAACAATCTATCAGCTTAGCTTATTTGTACTAAGCACATAATACCCAATTACTTTGCGATGAGACAAGTAACAAAAGTTCTTGTTGCATTACTGGTTTGATTAGCAAATGCTCGACGCTTTAACCGATCGTCAAGTGCAGCAATTCCACAGGAAAAATCAGTATAGGAATGATAACTAGCGAGAGGTTCTGGTAGTGTTAAACTCATTCCTTTCCCCAAGGTGGAGTTGTCTGCATGGTTTGGCGCAGACGTTCGTTAGGTTCTGGTGGTGCGTCTAAAAGCATAAGAAATTCTGCATATGCCTCTGGACTAGCCCAAAAAATGGTGCGTTCTAGCAAAGTTTCTTCCGCCGCATTTCGCGCGGATTCCAAGATGAAATCAGTTCTGTTATTACCTTTGACTCTGGCTGCCATATCTATTAAATTGCGTTCTTCTGGCTTAATTCGCAGATTTAGCGTGTTACGCGGAGTCGTACTTTTTGTTTTACTAGCCATGGTTATTTTATGGACGTGTAATACCAAATTAAATTATTTTAGCATTCGCCGATCGAGTAAACTGGAAAATTAAAGATGGCTAATCGCAATTTATTGGGGTATTGATGAAACGAATTGGTGTAATTGGTGGCGGTCAGTTAGCCTGGATGATGGCAGATGCAGCTAAAGATTTAGAGATCGAATTAATAGTCCAAACCCCCGCTCGAACCGATCCAGCAGTAGGGAATGCGGCTGGTGCTATTATCGCTGCAATTACTGACGCTAAAGCTACGGAACAACTAGCAACTCAATGCGATCTAATTACTTTTGAAAACGAATTCATCGATCTCGAATCCCTTTTACCTTTGGCAGATCGAGGAGTTTGTTTTCGTCCGAGTTTGCAGGCGCTAGAGCCACTTTTGGATAAATATTCTCAGCGATCGTATTTACAAAAGTTGGGATTGCCCACGCCTAAATTTACCGAGCTAACGGGCGATCGCTTATCGGCTATTTTGAATGCCAAATCGGGTGAATTGCTGCCATGGAGATTTCCTGTAGTTATAAAAACTCGCCGTCACGGTTACGACGGACAAGGAACTTTTATTCTTAAGGATTTGCCTCAGTTACAAGCAGCTTTAGAACCGCTGTCAGAGGTTCCTTTACTGATAGAAGAATTCGTGCCGTTCGAGCGGGAATTAGCTGCGATCGCGGCTCGTGCGGTTACGGGTGAAGTAGTAGTCTATCCAGTGGTAGAAACTCAGCAAGCAGCCCAAGTATGTCGCCGCGTTTTCGTTCCAGCCGACATCGCTCCCGAAATAGTAACAGAAATAGAGGCGATCGCTCGCACTCTATTAGATAGCTTGCAAGCTGTGGGCGTATTTGGCATCGAGCTATTTTTGACTCCCGCTGGCAAGGTATTAGTCAACGAAGTTTCTCCGCGCACCCACAATTCAGGACACTTTACGATCGATGCTTGCGAGACTTCCCAATTTGCCCAACATTTGCGGGCTGTTTCTGGTTTGCCGTTAGGAAATCCGGCTTTAAACTGCCAAGGAGCGGTGATGGTAAATCTTTTGGGTTACGAACATTCTCATAGCGATTACGCTGACAAACGAGAGCAGCTAGCCCAAATTCCTCGCGCTTCCGTTTGTTGGTATGGCAAAACCGAATCTCGTCCCGGTCGCAAACTCGGCCATGTTACGGTTTTATTAGATAATTCCCAGAGATCTCAAGCCCAAGCGATCGCTCAGACGATCGAATCTATTTGGTACGACTAGGCGAGGAATATAGTAATTAAGAAATTCTCCCCATCCCCCCATCACCCCATCACCCCATCACCCCATCCCCCCATCCCCCCATCACCCCATCCCCTCTCGCCAATATGGAAAAAACGATCTAGAATTAATAAACAGGTTCCACTGCGACGTTGGTGACTGCCAATAGCGTTTTTTGATCTACAAATTTGAATGACGCGGGAGCCGAGATTTTCTGGCAGCAGTAGACTGGGCAAGTACCCAGAAACTTTAAGTCGGAACGAAGGTACCCACCTGGATTTATCCAGGTCATAAACTGAGGTAAAACGGCGTTGCGGTGAACCTCCAGGATTTTGCTCCTCTAGCTCTTTGAGCTAGAGGATTTTTAAATATTAAGGTAGTAAAAGATAGTTTGCGCTCGCAGAAACTTTGAATTTGTATCAAAACATTCCGATTTATCAACCGATAAGCGATAAAGTATTATAGAATAATCCTCCGGGATTAACATCCATATATCCAGGTGAGAGATTAGCTAGTTTGTCTCAAGCTGTTTTAAACCTTCCAGCTAACGTGATGAGGCTGGAAAATGGGTTAACGGTCATTCATCAATATATTCCCGCCACACCTGTGGTGGTAGCAGATGTCTGGATTAAAGCTGGTGCGATCTCCGAACCGAGAGAGTGGAACGGAATCGCTCACTTCTTGGAGCATATGGTGTTCAAAGGCACCAAAAACCTGCCTCCAGGTGCTTTCGATCGCGCGATTGAAAGCAAAGGCGGCGTAACCAATGCTGCTACCAGTCACGACTACACCCATTACTTCATTACTACAGCCGCCCCGTATTTAGAAGATACTTTACCAGTATTGGCAGAACTGTTATTAAACGCCGAAATTCCCGAAGACGAATTCGAGCGCGAACGGGATGTAGTGTTAGAAGAAATTCGTTCTTGTCAGGACAATCCCGATTTTTTAGGGTTTCAAGCCCTGACGGAAAGCGTTTATCAGTACCATCCCTACGGTCGATCGATCTTGGGAACCGAAGCGGATTTAATGCAAAGATCGCCAGAACAAATCCGCAGCTTTCACCGCTCTCACTACCGACCGGAAAATATGACGGTAGCGATCGTCGGGGGCGTAAAAGCAGAAGAAGCTGTAGAAGTCGTAAAGCGATCGTTTCAGTCGCCTACTCGTAATAGCAAATGCGCTCAAATAGTAGCAGAAGCCGAACCCCCGATCGCCGAAATTCGCCGCCAGCAAATATCCTTACCCAGAATAGAACAAGCCCGCTTGTTAATGGCTTGGATGGGGCCGGGAGTAGAGCGATTGCGAGACGCTTACGGTTTAGATTTACTTTCGGTACTCCTAGCAGAAGGCAGATCTTCTCGCTTGGTGCGTTCTTTGCGAGAAGAGGACAAATTAGTCCACAGCATTGGTAGCAGTTTCTCGCTCCAGCGGGACTCAAGTTTGTTTACCGTCAGCGCGATCCTCGAACCCGAAAATCTAGAACCAGTTGAGGCATTAATTATAGATCGCATCGCTCAATTGCAAGAGAAACCGATATCAGATGCCGAACTCAATCGCTGCAAGCGCGTCCTCTGTAACGATTATGCTTTTTCGACCGAAGCCCCCAATCAACTGGCCGGTCTTTACGGTTACTACAATACGATTGCCAATATCGAAGTAGCTGTAACTTATCCCGATCGAATTGCCAGCTTTCAGGCAGCAGAATTGCAGCGGTTAGCACAGCAGTATCTTTCCCCAAATTATTACGCCGTCACGGTGCTTAAACCATGTTAAAGTGCGCAAATCCAGGTATAACATCGCATTGGTAGGGGCGCAAAGCTTTGCGCCCCTACTGCCTATTGGTTTTGTAAGTATTATCGGTAGTCCTATACCCTATTACTTATTACTTCTTAAAAAAGCTGCTGAGAATTCCCGCCTCCCTTCTCCTTTACGGGATGAAAAGCTCCTTTAGGCGGAGGTACGGAGCCGAACATTCTACTGCGACTGAAATAACGTGGTAGAATTAGAAAATGTTAACTATAAATTACACTTATCGAATCTATCCAGATGCCATCCAGCAAGACCAAATACTGGAATGGCTTGAGACGTGCAGAGGCGTATACAATTACGCTTTGCGCGAACTCAAAGATTGGATCGCCTCGCGTAAGTGTTTGATGGATAGATGCTCGTGGGATAAGGAATACATTATTCCTGCCGATGAGTCGTTCCCCTCTTATCAACTTCAACAGAACAATTTGCCCACAGCCAAAAAAGAATTTCCCCATTTGGGCAAAGTGCATTCTCAAGTATTGCAAACTACGATTCGGAGATTGCACGACACTTGGGATGCCTTCCAAAAGCGAGGCTTGGGATTTCCTCGCTTCAAAAAGTTCGGTCAGTTCAAATCCTTTGTGTTCCCACAATTCAAGAGCAATCCGGTCAATGGTTTTACTATTAAGTTGCCGAAGATCGGAGAAATGCCCATCAACCTGCATCGTCCTATCCCTGATGGGTTTGAGATCAAACAGGTCAGGGTATTGTCGAGAGTGCGAGGAACGCAATGGTACGTGGTGGTCACAATTGAATCGGAAGTATCGGTTCCCGATACTTCGGCACACGGTAGAGCCATCGGGATTGACCTGGGGTTGGAGCGTTTTTTGACGGTTTCGGATGGCAGTTTCCAAGAGCGCCCTAAGTTTTTCAAGTCGATGCAAAGCCAGATGAAATTGCTGCAACGCAAAGCGGCTAAAAAACAGCAGGGTTCTAATAATCGGGAAAAGGCCCTGACGAAAGTGGCAAGAATGCACCATCGCATCAACAATCGGCGCAAAGACTTTCACCTGAAAACGGCGCATAAACTTTGCAACCAAGCCCAAACCATTTTTGCTGAGGACTTGAACGCTAAAGGACTGACAAGAGGGATGTTGAGAAAGGACTGTGTTGATGCAGCCTTTGGGCAGTTCCTCTCTTTGTTGGAATGGGTGTGCTGGAAACGTGGTGTGTACTTTGCTAAAGTCAATCCCAACGGCACGAGTCAAACTTGTCCGAGTTGCTTGGCCACTGTTAGCAAAGATTTGGGCATCAGAGAACATCATTGTCCTGAATGTGGTTATCAGACTCATCGGGATTGTGCGGCCGCCGAGATGGTTTTGCATCGTGGAATTGAATTTGTAAGTAGCCAGGGACTCTGGCGAAAGGAAACAGCCTGTCAAGTCGATCTGTCGGGGGTCTTAGACCTAGATAAGTGGCGTGGGGCAGGAATTTCTAGCCGTGAGGCTCTCGAAGCCCGTCTGCCTTTAGGCGACGGGAGATGTCACTTGCTAAAATAAATGTTTTAGTTTAGTTAAACAGAGGGACAATTGCCAGCAGTAGATCCTACCGGGCGCACAGTTTTAGACAATGGAATTGTAATTTTAGTAATAGAAAATCCAGCCGCCGACATTATAGCTGGACGCTTGTTCGTGCGCTGCGGCAGCCGTTGGGAACCCAGAGAAAAGGCAGGAATGTCTCATCTATTGGCTACCACAATCACCAAGGGCACAGAAAAACTATCTTCTTGGGAAATCGCCGATCGAGTCGAGTCAACTGGGGCCAGTCTCGGTGCCGATGCGGCTACCGATTACTTCCAAATCGGGATGAAAACCGTCTCAGCAGATTTTGCCCATATTTTACATTTAGCCGGACAGTTGTTGCGATCGCCCACATTTCCCACCGCCGAAGTCGAACTCGAACGGCGGATCGCCATTCAAGGAATTCGCTCTCAATTAGAACAACCTTCTACCATTGCTTTCGACCAGTTGCGGCAAGCCATGTACCAGCAACATCCTTATGCGATGTCGAGCTTGGGGGTAGAAGCTACCGTGGAAAAGCTCAGCAGCGAGGATCTCAAACAGTATCACCAGACTTATTTCCGCCCCGATAACTTAGTCATCAGTCTGGCTGGCAGGATTACAGCCAAAGAGGCCGTAGACTTAGCGATCGAAGAATTTGGCGATTGGCGATCTCCAACGGAATCGATACCAGTCCTCAATTTGCCATCGGTAACACCGCAACCCAAGCAAATGGCAACAGTTCAGGAAACCCAACAGTCAATGGTGATGTTAGGTTATCTAGCTTCATCCGTGCGAGAAGAGGATTATGCGGCGTTGAAACTGCTCAACACTTATCTGGGTAACGGTCTTTCCAGTCGATTATTTGTCGAATTACGGGAAAAACGAGGTTTAGCTTACGATGTCTCAGCTTTTTATCCGACACGGTTAGATGCCTCTCAGTTCGTAGTTTATCTGGGAACAGCCCCAGAGAATACCGCGATCGCCTTGGAAGGATTGCGTCATGAAGTCGAACGTCTGTGTCGCGAGCGATTGAGCGCCGAGGAACTGCAAGTATCTAAAAACAAATTGCTCGGCCAGTACGCTTTGGGCAAACAAACCAATGCTCAACTAGCTCAAGTTTTCGGTTGGTATGAAACGTTAGGTTTGGGAATTGAATTTGACACTCAGTTTCAGGCAGAGATCGAAGCTGTAACGCCAGAAATGGCACAAGAAGTAGCCGATCGCTATTTTATCGAACCCTATCTCTCTCTGGTAGGTCCGGACCGAGGAATGCTCTGAATGATGAATGATGAAAACCCGTAGATGAATCTGGGGCTGGAGAATATCGAAAGATGTCTATTAATTCGATCGTTCGATCGGGAAGACAAGACAATTTATCGGTTCGCACTTATCATGAGAAGGAAAATAGCTATGAAAGCGTAAAACCCTATAGCGATCGCTAGGTGATTCGACCGAGCAGGAGTGAGAGTGATGTTAACAATCTGGAGCAAAAATTTAGCTAAGACCAAAAACATCTCGATCTGGTTGTTCTTTAGCAGCGCATTGGTATTATTGACGATCGATTTGGGCAGTAAGATTGCGATCGTTAATGCCCAAAACTCAGACCAACCAACGCCCGCAGCAACAGGAGAGCGACCTACCCTCGGCCCTGGTAGTAAGGGAACACAAGTATCGGAATTACAGGCGGCTCTGAAACTATTGGGCTACTTCAAGGGAGAAGTAAACGGCATTTATGGAGATACAACCGTCAGCGCCGTCTCTAAATTTCAAGAAGCCGCTGGTTTAACGGTTGATGGCGTTGCTGGCCCTCTAACTTGGAAGCGATTGTTCCCTGCCACCCCTACGGCTCAAGCAGCTACCCCATCTCCTACTAATACCCCTAACACCACTCCGTCTCCACAGCCAGCAAGTACCCCTTCTCCTTCTCCTCAGCCGTTACAAGTCCAACCGCCCCCTCAACAAGTTGAATTACCGACTCTGCGATCGGGAATGCGGGGGCCAGCGGTGATTAGCTTGCAACAACGACTGCGGACTTTAGGTTTTTTTAAAGGAACAGTAGATGGGGTTTTTGGCAAACAAACCGAAGATGCGGTTAAAGCGGCTCAAAAGAAGTTCCAACTCACTCCTGATGGCGTTGTAGGAGATTCTACTTGGAGGGCGCTGTTACGCTAGAAAGGAGAGCGGGAGAGCGGGAGCAGCCCTTCGACAACGCTCAGGGCAAGAGGAGCAGGGGAAGCAGGGGAGCGTTCTTCACTCAACACTCAACACTTCACACTTTTCTATAGTGAGGCAGAAATTTTTGCTCAGAGGACTCTTAGGAGTTGGTTTAGTAGGTGCGATCGCCTACCTCAGTGTTTGTTTGTTGCTTTACTTTCAGCAATCGCGTTTAATTTTCGTGCCGTCAGCCGTTATTGAGAAGACACCAGAGTTTTTTAATTTGAAGTACGAAGAAGTTTGGTTGCCAGTAGCAACTAAATCCGGCCGGGTAGAGCGCATACACGGTTGGTGGATTCCCTCATCAAGGGAACAGCAAACTCCGGGAGCAAAAGGGAAAGTATTGCTGTATTTGCACGGCAATGGCATAAATATTGGTGCTAATGTGGCTCATGCCAATCGGTTTCACCAGTTGGGTTTTTCAGTTTTGTTAATCGACTATCGCGGTTACGGCCTTAGCGAAGGCAGCTTTCCGACTGAAGCTAGCGTATATGAAGATGCAGCAGTAGCTTGGAATTATTTGGTGCAGCAGCGGCAGATTTCTCCGGATCGCATTTTTATTTACGGACATTCTTTAGGTGGGGCAGTCGCGATCGATCTAGCTGTAAAACACCCAGAAGCGGCTGGATTAATTGTCGAAAGTTCTTTTACTTCGATCCGCGAGATGGTAGATTTGCAAAAAATCTATTCTTTCTTTCCGATCGATTTAATTTTGCAACATCGGTTTGAGTCGATTCAGAAAGTGCGATCGCTACAAATGCCAGTTATTTTCTTTCACGGCACGCTCGATCCGCTGATTCCTTCTCAGATGAGCGAAAAACTATTTGCCGCCGCTCCCGAACCGAAGCAATTAATTTTGATTCCTGGTGCAAGGCACAATAATGTCGCAGAATTTGCGGGAGATAAATATCTGCAAGCAGTTCGCCAGTTTATCGAGCGAGTAGAAGGCGATCGAGCTAAGCTGAAGCGGATTTAGATAAGCATATAGCCCCGCCGCTGGAACAGGCTGGAAGCCATTGGTGTCAACTTAACGGTCAAAAGCTTCATCCGACAGGGGTTCAAAACCCCTGTCTCAAAGCTAAAGTCCTCTAATGGAAGTTAAAAAAATAATTGGGTAATTCTTGTGGGACAGCCCAGAGGGCTATCCCACAAGATGCCCGCCCCACAATTACCGAATTTAATTCTTAACCTTCATAAGAGGACTAACTGTAGTCAAGGTAGTCCATTTCAATGGACTTGTGCTATTGCCCAGAGGTTGAAAACCTCTGGCGGAGATGGCTGAAACCCATGATTTAGCAACGGTTATAGCCTTAACTTGACACCTATGGCTGGAAGCCTATCCCACAAGAATGTAGTTCACTCAATTGAGAA
This sequence comes from Cyanosarcina radialis HA8281-LM2, assembly GCA_019359615.1. Classification (GTDB taxonomy): domain Bacteria; phylum Cyanobacteriota; class Cyanobacteriia; order Cyanobacteriales; family CCAP-1448; genus Cyanosarcina; species Cyanosarcina radialis. Next base: position 21,598 of record JAHHHA010000016.1, on the reverse strand, counting down.
ATGCTATGTATCATTGGTAGTAGGATACAACGGCGGGTTGGCCCGTATAATTGGGTCCCAGGCTGTCATCTGCTCCCAAATACGAGAGATTAAAAGCAACTTGCTGGCGACCGACGCGCCGAATTAGCCGCTGCCTTGAGTTGTACTCGAACCCGTTGTGACGTAGCTCCGCAGCCACCCGTCGCGACAGGATCTTCTCAGTCGGAGAGCGAAAGCTAGCCAGATCGAGATGGGCAATTAGCAGGCCGTCCTCGGTCAAGGTATCTGCTGCCATAGCCAGCGTCCGCAGCTTGTCGCCGATGTAGTGCAGACCGTGAATGCAGGTGATAAGGTGGTACTGACGCGGAGGTATCCAAGCTTCTAGGGCACTCTCGGTTAGCGTCAAAATGGCAGGAAACGGATTCTCGTCAAATAGACCTGCTAGATCGATGCCGTCGATGCAAACGCCCCCCGTATGGTTCAGATTCTGGAGTTCCCCCGCTGCTTCCACCAAGGCCGGTCCGCTACCACAACACAAATCTAACCAAGCCGCATCGCCCTCCTGCAAGTGCTGGCACAGGTAAGCTACAGGGTTGAATCCGAGTTCCCGTTCGTACCTATGAGACGGCGATCGCGGTTCATCGTACAATTAGCCACGATCGCAGACTGTTCGAGTTCTGTTTGGTTCAGCAGGCGCACCCGATCCTCGCTTTTGCCAAAATTCTAATCGCTGACCTCACCAGTGCGCCACTCTTGAGCTATGGCAAACGACCACCACAAAAAACCGATTAGCGATAGTCCTGAAACTGCATCCAGCCAAATCAAACCGTGCATTTTGAGCGACATGGGAGTCACCATCGGGAAAAAATAGTGACCCGGACTCGAAATGCTGGTAATTGAGTACGTACCTAAAAATAAATACGCCAACCAGAATGAGGATCTGGCGTACAACCAGTATCCTAGTAGTCCAATTGGGGTCATGACGATTACAGTTACGACAATACCAACAGGTGTAAACCAGTCCGGGCCAGGGTACTGACTTAAAAATAGGGCGTTATCGGTGTAGTGCAGCCAGGTGGAAACGAGATTGAGAAAGAGGATCGCTAGCAGAATTTGTTGAGGGCGTTTTGAGAGGTTCATCAAAAACTCCTGGTTAATTTTTCAACAGACGCGCCATAGCGCGTCTCTACAAATCCTGAATTCCTGTATTCTTGTCGATCGATTTTAATAGGGGGGATTTGCTGGCCCGTCGTAGCCGCACATTCCCAACCGGGGAGAATTGACCAGAGGAATTGGTTCGCCGTAGTCTTGATGGGGATGAGTTTGGGCGTGTTTGTCGCACAACGTTCCCCACGTCTCTTCTTCAATCAGGCATTCGTTACATAGATAAGTAGCTGGTTCTCCGCATTCAATACATTTTTCCTCTGGCATGGTGTTTCGTGCCATCAAAACGATCGGGCGAGTAGTGGTGGGTTTACCTTCTCGTGCATCCACTAACTTCACCAGCGTTTCTGAAGATGTGCCGAAATCATAGATATGGTTGATTTCGTTCTCTTTGGCCAACACTTCGCTAATTTTTCGCCGCATACCGATCTCCTCGGCTAACCCCCTGCCTAGAGAAAACTGGCTCATGTGACCGCAGCATTCTAGCCAAATTGCCCGTAAGTAATCGTCAAGGTCTGCTAAAGTTTTGCCGCCGCGCATCTCTAAATCTAGCCAAAACTCGCTCCGGAAACCATCTTGCACTCGCAGGTGATAAAGCGTTTCGCTTTTAGTTTTCTTTTGCTCGACTTTGGCAATTACTTCTTGACGTTGGGGGCAAGAAGCTAGGTGTTTGGCGACTCCGCCTTTGGTGATTTCTTGGCCGCAGTAGGTGCAGGTTCCTTTCGATTGTTTTCTCTGAGGCATTAGCGTCCTCCTCACGCTGCGATGGGCTGTTAATGGTTGGTTATCGGTGTGGCAGGGCGGGTTCGATCGAATCGTCGATTGCTGGGGAATAACGGGGCTGATGTTATCGGTGGGGTAGGGCGGGTTTGAATGAATGTTAATGGTATTTAGCAAAAACTACTGGCAAAACCCGCCCTACAAATTTGGGGCAATTTAATTTGGCCTAATTTCTTGCCCCTACTGGCGAGGCATGGTTGCCAGCGGCGTTTTCTGCTGATGAATCTAATCCAAATACTCGATCGAATGATTTTTGCACTTTGTAGCCTGAATCGATCGCTTCTAGGGGGTCTTTCCGCAAGCGGTGGCGCAAGCACAAGACGATCGCGCGACGGATATCATCAACCGTTACTTCTTGGCGACACTCAAAAGCAGCTAAAGCTTTGGCCGCGCGATTGGTAACGATATCTCCCCGCAAGCCATCGACATCTAGTTCGGAGCAGACTTCAGAAATTTTCACCCGCAGATCGTAATCGATTGTCACGGATGGTAGCAATTTTTGGGCTTGAACTAGACGTTGTTGCAACTCTTGTTGCTGAGGTTGGTATTTTTCGAGAAATTCTGGGGGATTTTGGTCGAATGCCGCTCTTTGTTCGACAATTTCCACCCGCAAGTTAGGCTCTTTCACAGTGCGAATTTCGGCGTGCATCCCGAAGCGATCGAGCAATTGGGGCCTGAGTTCTCCTTCTTCGGGGTTGCCAGAACCTACTAAAACAAAACGGGCGGGGTGACGAATCGAGATTCCTTCTCTTTCGACGGTGTTCCAACCGCTGGCGGCTGAGTCTAGTAACACGTCAACTAAGTGGTCGTCTAGCAGGTTGACTTCATCGACGTAGAGAATGCCGCGATTGGCTTTGGCTAGCAGTCCCGGTTCAAAGGCTTTAACGCCTTCAGATAAAGCTTTTTCAATATCAATGGTGCCGCACACCCGATCTTCGGTCGCGCCCAAGGGCAAGTCAACCATGGGCACTTTTTTGCTCTCTAGTGGCAATGATGCTTGCTGTTCTACTGACTGCCTGACTTCATCGCTCATCAAGTCTGGATCGCTGGGATGGCTGTTAAAGGGGTCGTTAGCTACGACTTCAATTTCTGGTAATAGATCTGCCAGTGCCCGAATCGTAGTCGATTTGCCGGTTCCGCGATCGCCCATAATCATTACGCCGCCAATGTAAGGGTCGATGACGTTTAGCAACAGGGCTAATTTCATCTCTTCCTGACCGACAATGGCAGTAAAAGGAAAAACGACGCGGCGAGGTTTAGAGGGGGCTTCGACTGTCAAACTCACTTTAATTACCTATTTTTCAAATCTTCGATCGCTATTTTATTATTTTGCCATACCTGGGTGAATTATGAATTATGAATTATGAATTATGAATGAAAGAGAAATTATCTATGCTTCATCGCTTTATGAATATGGCAATTTTACAATTTATAATTCTATGTTGTAGTCGTCCTTGGGGTAATAATTTAATCCAGAATGCCATACAGGTTTGACGAGCGCCCTCATCGCTTCGATCGAGATTTTGCATTAGTCGATCTATTCGATAGCTAAATATACAGATTTTGCAGTAAAACCTGGTTGCTGATGCTTGCAAACAAGCTTGTTCGTAACGTGCTAGCTCGGTTATCTAAAGGCGATCGCTAGCGGCTATCTCGGCATTTTTGACAATAAATGTGGCAAATGCGATCGCATCATTATGATGTTTTCTAATTCCCTCCGGCATATAAGTTTCGGCATATTGCCAAAACAAACTATTAAATTTTTTACCTAGTTTCCATGCTGTCAGTGGTAATAATTCTCGAACTTCTCCTAGTCGCTTGTGTTTTAAAGAAGTAGCGAATAAGTTAACTTGGCTAGGCGATAATGTAGATAATTCTAGTACCTTTTGCTCGCTTAAACCTAATTCTTCTTGCACTTGTAAGGGATTGGCAAAGAAACGCGATCGCAATTTGCTGTCGGTGTAAAATAGAGCTAAAGATTTTTGAATTACTGCTAATTCCATCGTTGATTTTGCCTCCCGATCGATCGCGCTCGTTCTAACTCATTAACTAATTCGCTAAAAGGCGGTAGGTTTTCATCTCTTTCTAACACGATTCCTTTGACGGCAACACTAGCAACGACTTCAGCTATCAATTGCCACACTTCACTAGGAGTCGATCGCGAATGACTATCAATTAGTACGCCATCTTGCCAATGTCCGCCTACAAAATGCAATTGCACGACTCTTTCTAAAGGCAATTCATTGAAAAAATCTCTCACATCATAGTTGTAGTTGACGGCATTGATATGTAAGTTGGTGACATCTAATAACAACCCGCAATCAGAACGCTCTAAGACTTCAGCAATAAATTGTGCTTCCGTCATTTCAGCGCCAGGAATTGCCATCATATAAGTGATGTTTTCTAGAATTAGCGGTACGTCAATATAACGTCGCACTCGATCGATATTCCGACAAAGTACGTCTACAGCTTCGCGAGTATGAGGCAGAGGCGATAAATGTCCGATATCGATGCCGCCAGCTTTGGTAAAACAAATATGTTCGCTCCACCAGGGCGGATTTAACCGTTTAATTAATGCTGCGAGTTTCCTCAAGTAAAGATCGTCTAAGCCTTCAGCACTACCAAGCGAAAGGCCGATCGCATGGGGAATAATCGGAAAGTGTGCTGCTAGTAATTCTAATTCTTGTTCCTGGTGAAAGGAAGCATCTAGATAGTGTTCGGCAACTATTTCTAGAAAGTCAACCTGTTGCTGCTGTCGAAATAGTTCGCTGCGAAAAGGGTGGCGAAAACCAATGCCAACGCCTAATGTAGGTAAATGAGAGAACATAACTAAAACAATTGTCAATTTACAATTCGCAATTCGCAATTAAAATACAAATAATCTCATCGCTCGACCTCTTAGTTAAATCAGATTTTTGAATCAAAACCACAGATGGACACAGATAAACACAAATTCAAGCTGCCATCGATCGCAATTGCAAATTGGTTTGATTTTTTATCCTCCACAACCGCCGCACCCGCCGCCGCACCCGCCGCCGCAACTACTACCACAACCGCCGCTGCTACTGCTAAATGTCGAACTAGTAGTTGGAGTAGCGAATATTTGTTGATAAAAATCGTAAGGAGTTCCGGTTAGTACGCTAACTCCAAAGAGTGCCACGATTAAATTGTAATCATCAAAAGAATTTGTTTCTCGATCTTTAAGCTGGGCGAAAGCTGCTTGAAGTTGGTTCAAATAATTTCGTCCTCGATCGCTCAACCGAAATGACGAGCTACAGACAATATTCCACAGTAAAAATGGTGAGAAAATCATCATTGTAATGAGAAATCCCACATTATGGTGTCCGTTAGCTAAAGCTGCGGTTAATTTATAGAGTCCCAATCCTAAAATAATTAGGATGCCGATCGAGCCAACGTAACTATTTTGAACTTGCCATTCATCTAAAGATAAGAATTGCTGGGCTTGCAGTCGTCGTCGATAAACTTCACAGTGCGGTTGAAAACTAGCAGGTAAAAATCTCGTTCGCTGTTGAGCAAACCAATCAAAAAGTTCTCGTTCGCTTGGTGTTAGCAAACTGATATCGGGATGAGTAGGCGATCGCTCTATACTGTTGTCCTCAACCTGCAAGTAATCACGTACTAATAAATCGAACGTTACTAGCTGCATGACTCCGGTATCGCTATTCCGCAAATAAGCTATTTCGTAAGGATCGGGGTTGCTAGGAACTAATGGTAAGGGTAAATTAGCGGTCAAATCTTTAGTGCTTAAACTCCAGCAAACAAAGATTGTAATTGCGATCGCACAGGCATAAAATAGCAGAAAGTAAGGTCCGTACATTTCTGCAATGGGATTGTGCAGCCATATATTCATCAGTCGGTTCTCCTAGTTTTGTGGCTTTCTATTGAGTTATCGCGCTCAAATCTAGGAATTATGAAAAAAATGTTTTTGCCCTCACCCCCTTCGGCAGAGCTTCAGGGCAGCGCCCTTCCCCTCTCCGTTCGCGCAGCGTGCGCTTTGCGCATTCCCCCCCCTGCCCCCCCTTAAAAAGGGCTACCGTGTATACACATCTGTGGGAAAACTTGGAGGCCCTGCATTAGATCCCCCCTAGCCCCCCTTAAAAAGGGGGGGTTGCGGCGAGGTTCCCTCGCTGTGCAGCTTGCACCAAACAGGGGGAAGTTATCAAAGTCCCCCTTTTTAAGGGGGATTTAGGGGGATCTTAGTGTGAAACGGCAAATCGATAACTTATGTATACACGGTAGCCTTAAAAAGGGGGGTGGGAGAGGGGTGTCCGCCAGGATGGGGTGAGGGCTGTGTCTATGCCCCATAGCCTATATTATTTAGTTGCTAAACTCTGCCAACGATCGATCGACTTTTGAATCCCTTCATAGTGAGCGCCCTTCCAGTAAATGCGATCGCAATTCAAGCAGCGGGCAAACTCGTCGTAATATTTCTGCGTTAAAGGTGGCAAGCGATCGCCAATTTCTGCTTTTGTCACCGATTCGAGCAAACCGTTACAGCGCACGCAACGACGCAAAGGAGCGATTGCTCCAAACAGATCGAAACGCCGCAACACCTCAACTACCTGCTGTTGCGGATCGCTAGAGCGCACGTAATAGCCATGAGTAACGATACTGCGCTTCAACAATCCTCGATCTTGGGTAAGTAAAATTCGCTCCTCTTGACTGGAAATTTCAGCCAATTCCTCATCGTCGTAGTCGTTGCGATACAACGCGTCAAACCCCAGCAAGCGTAGAGACATTGCCAGCTTACCCAAATGAACATCTAGGACGAATTGCACCTGCTGTAGCAGACTGGGGCGAACTAGAGAGTCAAGCTCGATATCCCTAGAAGCCGAAACTGGATATACAGCAATGCGATCGCCATCTCGTACTAAATAAGAAAAATCGACTGATTCGCCATTGACCGCAATTAGATCGACCTCAGTATGAGGTACGCCTATAGCTTCGATCGTATCTTTAATCGATGCCCGTTCTTTGAGGTGATAGGTAAAACTTACTTGCCTTCTCTGAGGTGGCAGAAAATCGTTGAGTTCGGCATAGAAAGAAAATTCAGCTTGAAGCATCTGGAGAAAGTTTTGAGTTTTGAGTCAATAGACCTCTGGCACAAATCGATCGCCCATTAACTCCATCTGTGTGCATCTGTGTGCATCTGTGGTTTTATTAAAACTTCCCTCATAAAGCTAAGGAGAAGTGTTGCGTTTGGTCCGAATCCAGTTAGTTTGAGGCTTAAATAAAAAAGTCAGATAGAGAGGAATCTTCCAAAGGACGTAAAGCGGAACGGCTAAAAGCTGGAGTAGGGGTAAATCTTGGCGGGCAAACTTAGCCCAGGCTGTAATTATTGCCCCCAACAGCAACAAGCCCGCGATCGCTAACACTAAACTCGGCAGCCACGACGCTCCTAAAATTGCTGCTAGTAAAGCCACTCCAAAACTAGCCACCCATAAAAAGACTAACAGCGATAGCGGGGGAACGCATAAATCTAGAGCGATCGCTAATAGCTGCCCGCTTCTCTGGCTGAGACTCTCTTTGAGCAATCTGGGAACTTGTTGCAGTAAAGTTTGTAAGTGCCCGTGTTCCCAGCGTTTTCTTTGCTCTAACGATGCCGATTTTAGTTCGGGAAAAGCGCCCGTGACTCGGGCATCAGCGCAAAATCTAGGCGGATATCCCGCGATCGCTAAATCGATGCCAAGCTGCATATCTTCGACGATATTGCCGCTAGCTAAGGGAGCCGAGGAAATTACCGACCAAGGAAATGCCATCCCCGTACCCGCTAACAAGCAAGGCATTCCCAGCGATGCTAGCCCTTGAGAGCGAACTAAGTTTTTCACCTTAAAAGCTAGAGCCGAAATCCGATCTTTCAAGCTGGGATCGGCGGGCGGAGCTAGCAAGTAAGTCGCCTGCACCGGGTTCCCCGAAGCTGCTGCTAGTCTGGCAATTCGATCGATCGCCCCCTCACCCACCACACAATCTGCATCCACCATCACTAACACTGCTGGCGGATTGGTTTCGAGGAACCGCAAGCCAAAGTCTAAGGCGTATCCTTTACCGCGTCGATCGCGATCTTGTCTCTCTATGACTGTAGCGCCCTGCTGACGGCTAATTGAAGCTGTATCGTCGTCGCAGTTGTCGGCAATAACTATTAGTCGATCTCCATCGCTCAATTGTGGCTGTAGCGATGACAGGGTGGTATCAATCCCCGCTGCTTCGTTGTGAGCAGGAATCAAAACCGCAATTTCCGGTCGTGGGCTGCTAGTATCCGAGCTATTATCTTGACGGTTCCAAAGAGCAGCAATGACTTCAATTAGTAGCACGGCGATCGGAAGAGAAATGGCGATCGCTAATAGTAATAAGACGAGATCGAGCATACTTTGTAAGAAAGCGGAAACCAGGCTACCATTCCCAATCGATCGAAAGCTGATGGTATCGACTTTTTGACTTTTGACTTCCGCGTAGCGGTACTAGTCTTCTAACTGTCGAGCCGATACTTCAATCGCTTCGACATCAATGGTTCCAGGAGGTGTCAAGCGTTGAAAATGTCCTTTTTCTACTTGTAAAGGTTCGCCACAGCTAGGACATTGAAACTGGGTGTTGTTAAATCCGGTAAATTCGTGAGTGCAAACCGGACAGCGATCTGCGACAAAATTTCGCTGCCACCACCAACGCAGCCCCACGAAGGCAACAACTGGCAGCAGAAAAATAAATCCCATCAATACTAGAAAAGACTTAACCAACCAGCCCAAGCCGATCGTACCTAAAAGCCAAGCGATCGCCAGCAGAGTGAGCCAAAACTTCGCGCCTGAAAGGTCAAACTGTAAAATTTTGGTGCTGTTTTGATTCACGATACTCTCCTACTGGGCTTGTCGATCTCCATACCATTCTAACTGTCGATCGCAAACGAAGGAGGAAGGCTAAAACTATTCGCCCTCCATCCTTCATTTTTTGCGATTAGATAGTAGCAATTTTTAGAACAGGCCTAAAGTTAAAGACTTGTCGATGGGGAAGGTTGCGCCTATACCCAACCACAAAGTCACCAGCGTTCCAAACAGAAAAACTCCCATAGCCACCGGGCGACGGAAGGGGTTTTGGAACTTATTGACGTTCTCAATGAAAGGAACCAACATCAGCCCCAAAGGAATACCCGTCATCATGGCGATTCCCAGCAATTTATTGGGTACGACCCGCAAAATTTGGAAAACGGGATAGAAATACCATTCCGGGAGAATTTCTAGAGGGGTAGCAAAAGGATTAGCAGGTTCGCCAGACATAGCTGGATCTAGCACTGCCAGGGCAATGCAGCAGCCAATTGTTCCCGCGATCACCACTGGGAAGACATAGAGTAGGTCGTTCGGCCAAGCAGGTTCGCCATAATAGTTGTGCCCCATCCCTTGGGCTAGCTTCGCCCTTAAATCTGGATCGGCCAGATCGGGTTTTTTGTGAGTTGCCATGGAAAATTATCTCCTTCATCCAAACAGAATCGGCGGACTTAAAAAAGTGTGGAGTGTGGAGTGTTAAGTGAAATCTTGAACTCATCACTCAACATTCAACACTCAACACTCAACACTACTTACAACGGACCAGAAATGCCTTGCTTGCGAATCATCAAGAAGTGCAACAACATGAAGACGGCTATAAACCAAGGCAAAACAAAGGTGTGCAGGCTATAGAAGCGAGTCAGAGTCGGTTGACCGACGCTGGCACTACCGCGAATCAGTTCGACGATTAAGGGACCGACTACAGGAATGGCTTCAGGTACACCAGAGACAATCTTGACCGCCCAATAACCGACCTGATCCCAAGGTAGCGAATATCCAGTCACTCCAAAGGAAACAGTAATTACTGCCAAAACTACGCCAGTCACCCAGGTCAACTCGCGAGGTTTTTTGAAACCGCCAGTGAGATAAACCCGGAAGATGTGCAAAATCATCATTAATACCATCATGCTGGCAGACCAGCGATGGATCGATCGGATCAGCCAGCCGAAACTTACATCCGTCATCATGTACTGCACTGAAGAAAACGCTTCAGCGACAGTAGGTTTGTAATAAAAGGTCATGGCAAATCCAGTGGCAAACTGGATGATGAAGCAAGTAAGGGTAATTCCACCAATGCAATAGAAGATATTAACGTGGGGAGGTACGTACTTGCTGCTAACGTCGTCAGCTAGTGCCTGAATTTCCAGGCGTTCCTGAAACCACTGGAATGCTTTTGAATCAGTTACCTGCTTAGTGAACATTGAAACCAAAATTCCTAGGAATGTATTTCTAAGGAGCATCGCATCCGGGATCGGGACTGCTAAGACCACCAAAGAGTTAGAGTATTTTGACATTCTCGTACCGCCACCTGAGAGTTAGGGGGCGGGGTTTTCCTCAGATCGGTTTCTCGTTCGTCCTTCAAACCTTGGTTTTACGCTCTTAGATTTATCTATCTTAATGTATATAGTAAACTACCTAGACTGACTCCATGGCAACCGAAGAACGACGATCGACTCGATCTCCCCTTGCGCTATCTTGAGAGGATAAACGATCGCTCCCTATCCCCTTATGGTTACTGACTCCAATACGTCATTACTGCGTCCGGTTCAAAGTGACGAGTTTCTGCCGCCTATCAGCCTGTGGACGACCATTGGCGGATTTGTCCTCCTCGGTACAGTGGGGGTAGCCTTCGTCTTAGCGGGAGTGGTCAAGTACAACGTCAAAGTTAGGGCTAACGCTACCGTGCGGCCGGCGGGGGAAATTAGGATAGTTCAAGCGGCGACCCCAGGCCCGATTAAAACCATTTTGGTCAAAGAGAACCAACCCGTAAAACAAGGAGATGCGATCGCAGAAATTGACGACGCTCAACTTCAGATTAAACGGAACAAACTCAAAGGGGATATTCAACGCAGCCAGCAGCAATTCAACCAAATCAAAGCGCAGTTAGAAGCCACAGAAAAGCAGCGCCAGTCTGAAGCCAATTTGATCGATCGATCGATCGCCTCAGCCGAAGCCGAACTAGAACGCACCCAGCGAGAATATCAACAAGATCGAGTTAAAGCCAAAACTGAATTGCAAGAAGCCCAAGCCGCTTTCAATCTAGTTAAGGAAGAATTAAACCAATACCAGCAGTATTTCTATACCGGAAGCGTTAATTCCGAACTGACGCTGAAGCAGAAACAAGAAGCTGTACAAGCAGCTAAAGCCAGATTGGAAAGAGCTAAAGCGGCATTCAACCCCACTAGAGCACCTGTCACCATCGCCAGAGAACAGATTGCCAAGGAAAAAGCCAAAGGCGAATCTAATATGGCTAGTTTGAGGAAGGAAAAAGAGAGCTTGCTCCGCAGTCAGGTCGAAACTCAAAATCAAATTAGTAGCGACCTGCAAGAACTCAAACAGATAGAAACCGACTTGCAAAAAGCGGTAATTCGCGCCCCTGAGTCTGGGGTAATTTTAAAACTAACACCGCGAAATCCCGGTCAATTAGTAGACCCCGGACAAGAAATCGCCCAAATCGCTCCCAGCGGCGTACCGATGGTGGTCAAGGCCCGCGTTGCCGTTCAAGATATTTCCCAGGTACAAATCTGCTCGCAAGAACTGGTAACAGACTGCAAGCAGGGGAGAGTACAACTACAAATTTCTGCTTATCCTTATCCAGATTACGGCACGCTTAATGGAGCGGTGAGAACTATTGCTCCTGATGCGATAACTTCTTCCAATAGCAGCAGCGCTATAGATGGAACCTACTACGAAGTTACCATTCAACCAGAGAGGCCTTATTTACTTAAAGGCGATCGCCAGTATCCAATTCAACCAGGAATGGAAGTTACGGCCAACATTGTTTCTAGAGAAGAAACTTTCCTCTCGTTTATTTTGAGAAAGGCCAGACTGCTGACGAGTTTGTAAGCCAATTTACCCCATTTTTACACCAACTCTGGGGCTAAACTTAGCAAAGTTCTGCCAGAAAATCTTACAGGATAACAGAATTGTTGATGCTCCGAGCCTTTGATTAATAGGTATTTTAGGCTTGGATTGTTTGAAGGCGGCACCCAGATTTGAACTGGGGGATAAAGGTTTTGCAGACCTCTGCCTTACCACTTGGCTATGCCGCCGCGAGCGCGAATTTACATTATACCAAAATATAGGAAACTGCACCAGCATTGCCTCTACGAGCCAGCGTGCTAGCGCAGTTTTCTCTCCGATTCAAAGATATACTTTCTGAGTTAGCTATTTCAGAATCTAGACTTTAACGGCTCTCTACTTGCCAGAAGGATCTCCACCTTGAGGGGCTGTTAAGGTCGTAGCGCGGACGTTAGCGCAAGATGAAACTCGCGTCGCCGACCAAGCACCGCTGCTAGATGTGGTCACACCGTTCGCGGCCGAGAAGTGAATAAACTCTCCAGTTATGAGGTTGGCAGATGCGGTGAATCCCGTGCTTTCTGCTGTGGCGAGAGAACCCGTAAAGCCATACCACCGAACGTGGTCGGCTTCTTGAATCCATTTGCCTTGCCAACCAGGAAAGGTAGTAGAGAACCAACGTCCGCTAGCTGGTTCGCCAACTTGAATGGGGTTTTGGACGAAAGTAACACACTGACTTGCACCTACAGTGTGATTAGGCTCTAGATAAAAAGTTACTCGCCAAGAGCCGACAATACTAGGAACGGGGGCTGCCATCGCGGGCAGAGAAGTAAACATCAATCCGCCAGCTAATAATAATCCTGCTTTCCATGTACGTTGCATGGGATTTCCTCCAAAATAAGCTAGTGGGTTTTCACCCTGTCGTTGGCTAATAGGTTGGTTTTTTTGGATTTATGCACTCCGATCCTCAATGGTTTGAAAAACTTAACCAAAATGCTTATGCCCTCCATCAGCAATGGATGAGAAAAGCAATAGCTCTAGCTCGGTCAGCAGGTGATGCCGGAGAAGTGCCTGTAGGGGCAGTAATTGTCGATGCTAATGGCAACTTAATTGCTGAAGGGGAAAACCGTCGCGAACGCGATCGAGATCCGACGGCTCACGCTGAAATCGTTGCCCTCAGAGCCGCCGGACGAGTTTTGCAATCCTGGCATCTCGATCGATGCACTCTTTATGTCACGCTAGAACCTTGTCCGATGTGCGCTGGAGCGATCGTTTTGGCTCGCATCGGGTGGCTAGTTTACGGAGCCGACGACCCGAAAACGGGTGCAATTCGCACTGTCGCCAACATCCCAGATAGTGCTTGCTCTAACCATCGCCTATCAGTTTTGGGAGGGATCTTAGAATCTGCTTGTCGGCAGCAATTGCAAACTTGGTTCAGCCAACGACGCATCAAAGAGAACAGTTGACAATTCGCAATTCGCAATTCGCAATTAATGCCTTGCAAGTTGAAAATTGCCAGTTGTAAAAGTGTCCATTGAGGAAACCACGATCGAGCTAAAAGATTTAGGGTAGGTATAGAAGAAATTATTAAGACGTTGAAATTCTATACATGATTCAGTTAGATCGCTCTCTCAAAATATTAAATTCATCCACGCCGTCTAAGTTAGTTGCGGTTAATTCTAGAGTTGTTCCTTGGCTGACATCTATTGCCTATCCCTTGGGGCGTTATGGTTTGCTGCCATTTTATTTCAATCGCATAGAAGTTAAAGGACGCGAGCATTTACCTACCACTGGTCCAGTAATCCTCGCTCCCACCCATCGTGCCCGCTGGGATGCTTTGATGGTGCCTTACGCTGCTGGCAAAGATATTACAGGTCGCGAACTGCGGTTTATGGTTTCTGCCAATGAAATGACAGGGCTACAAGGTTTTTTAATTCGGCGTTTAGGTGGATTTCCCATCGATACCGAACAACCAGGAATTAGTAGCTTTCGCCATGGGGTAGAATTGCTGCTCGATGGGGAAGCGATCGCGATTTTTCCAGAGGGTAATATTTTTAGAGATGGTCGCGTTCACCCCCTGAAACGCGGAGTCGCTCGCATTGCCTTACAAGCAGAACAAGAAGCTCGATCTTCAGGTAGTTCTGGATTGGGAGTAAAAATCGTTCCCATGAGCATCAGTTACAGTCAACCCATACCAAAGTGGCGATGTCAGGTAAAAATTCAGATTGGTTCTCCCTTACTAGCGGCTGATTATTCCCAGATGTCAGCCAAAAGAGGGGCTAGACAACTGACTGCTGACTTAGAAACTGCCCTGAAAGAACTCGAAGCCTAATAGCAATCTTGTGGGGCAGGCATCCTGCCTGCCTGTGGGACAGCCAAGATGGCTATCCCACAAGTTTATAACTATCTCTAAAATTGTTGGCGCTGCCTACCCAAAGACGATCGCTGTGCCATAGTCAATACTAATGCGGGCACACTCAAATAGGTTAATCCACACCATTTTTTCTGTAGCGTAAGGCTCTTCGGAGAGAGCTTCATCGTTTACTTTCTCTGCTTCGTCATCAGTGAGAATTCCCCCAGAGAGATCGATATTCAAAAAAGGGGCAACAAACAGCAATTCAGCCATCAACTTTTGACTCGAACCGATAAGTTCTCCGATGACATCAGAATCGAAAATGACCTCGCTAAACTCAATAGGAACGTAAAATCCGTCGCAATCAGAATGATAGAGCAAGTGATGTGCAGGAGATGAAACCATCTCAATAACTGGATCTTCAGCGGCCCGTTCTCCTTCCATTAATGGTGGAGGAACTTGCAAATTAGATCGCAGGTGAGCATAGAAGCGTCTAAGGTAGTGTAGATCGCGATATGGAAATCCCCATACTCCATGGCGTAGGGTAATGTTAGGGAGAGATTCGGGTTCCCGATATCTAGTAAGCCCCTGACGTTGTAGTGCTGCTTGGAGAACCGCAAAGTCTTCCCGATAGTCCTCAAGGAATTCAGGCTCGTCTTCAGCGATAATCTCTGCTAGATTGAAAACTTTTATAGATAATCCCATCTAGTTATCCACTAACACGATCGACTTAGCTTGACTATTTTTTTGTTTCACCTTTTGTAACTGCGATCGCTCTGGCTGGAATTGCTGTTTATAGTAGCAATAACTTCACTATTAAATTCAACAATGAAACAGCCATTATTTATTCTTTTAGCATCTTTAAGCTTGCTGACTATTGCTCCTGTTGGGGTAGTAGCAGCAGAACCTTCTTTTTCTCAAACTCGTAGCGAACAACCTCTAGACAATAATACGATCGCTAAAATTTGGGTTGGAGGTGGACTGTGTGCGGGCGAATGCTTCTCGCAACTTACCATTACTGCCAACGGGCGCTATCAATACACCAACAGTTCGGGCCAAAAAATATCTGGGGTTTTGCCTCGCCAAGACGTGCGCAACCTGCGTCGGTTAGTTCGTCGCACTGACTTCGTGCAAATCAAATCTCGGCCATCTCAAGGTTGCCCGCTAGCATTCGACGGTCCAGAAAGTAGATACAGCTTCCGCACGTCAAGTGGGGTAGAAGTGGTTTCTAATTGCCAGCATGGGGTAGATCCCCAACATCCCTTGTTTCAGCTAGCAGACAGGATTTTTCAACGGGTGCAAGAGAGAGCGATCGCGCCTTAGATTGCTACCGGGGAGAGAAACCGAGCGATCGCTCTGAAGTCTTCCCAAAGCTTGGCTTTTGACTTAATTCAACTGGGGTGCAAGGATTCGAACCTCGGAATGGCTGGACCAAAACCAGCTGCCTTACCACTTGGCGACACCCCATCGATTTTACCTTTGTTATATTAGCAGTTTCAGACCAGGAATTGTCAAGAGGGAGCAAGGGCAAACGCACTTTTTGATGCAGCGGTTCGATCTCTCGATTGGTGAGAATGCGATCGCCTATTCTGGCTTCTCAGCCATTGCGCCACCCTTCAACGATCGCCATGCCCACATTGACGTAGGGATTATCGAGAAATTCTTCGATCGCAGCTTTACCTCCAGCTTCGAGTGCAGCCACAGCCCGCTGTCGGACAGTAACGGGAATCGCCGCCGTGACAAAGGCTTTTTGTTCGGCTTCGGTAGCTGTGGGGTTGGTTTCCTCTAATTGTTTGAGGAGCTTTTGGATTTCAGCCGCCGCTTCCGCCAGGGATTGCTTTTCCGGTGAAGCATTGACAATCATATTTCCAGCTACCTTCCCAGCAGCACCGTAAACTGTACCTGGAAAGTTCATTTCGACCTCAACATTCTTAGGTTGGTTATTAGCCATTGTTTCTACAATCCTTTCTAGATTTGTATTGCTTTGACGTAAAAATTTCACTTGGTCTTTGTATTCTGTAACTCGTTCTTCTAACAGTTTAAGCTCTTTCTCATAAAGTTCTTTAGCTCGACGCTCGATCGCTCCCTTATCAGATTCTGCTGGTACTTCCAAGCGAATGACGAAAGCTCCACCGCTTTTCCTTTCGATCGCTTGGATGGTGAAGTTGTCGTCTTCATATTGCGAGCGCAGTTCTTGAAAAGATTGGAAAAAGGCTTTCCAATCAAGCCCATCAACAAAGATCAGATCGACGGTTTGTACGGCTTTCTGGAATAGAGCCACAAACTCTCCAGGCTTGAAGCTACCGCTGCGAGGACGACGTTCTTGTTTATTTTGCCTCTCATAGAAATACTCGCAAATCACATTATCCAGCTTGGTTTCACTGTTTATATGCCAGTTTTCTAAACAAGCCCCAGTTAAGTTTGCACCTGTAAAGGTAGTTGCTAGTGCTTGAGTTCTAACGAGGACAGCACCGCTGAGGACAGCATCGCTGAGGTCGGCACCGCTGAGGTCGGCACCGCTGAGGGCAGCACCACTGAGGTTGGAATTGCTGAGGCTGGCATCGCTGAGGTCGGCAACTCTGAGGTTGGCATTGCTGAGGTCGGCACCATCGAGGCCGGCATCGCTGAGGCTGGCATCGCTGAGGTCGGCAACTCTGAGGTTGGCACCGCTGAGGTCGGCATCGCTGAGGAAAGCACCACTGAGGTCGGCACCGCTGAGGTCAGCACCGCTGAGGTTGGGGCGGCTGAGGTTCATATTTTTCCAGAAATTCTCAGATCTCCACTGATTCCAAACCTTCACTCCTTTTAAAAGCAAAGCTAGCTGTTCTCTATCTGCCAACGTCTTTCCCTCAACCTCTAGAATTTACCTTATTCAATCCGATCGCACCTCATCCTTAAATTTTTCTCCAGCAAATCTAAAGTAACATCGATCGCCCTACATCAACAGCGATCGCGACCGGGGGATTTTGGGGAAAATGGGAGGAGCGATCGCCCTTTATTGGTTTCACCAAATAGTTTCTATATCTGATAATTGAATTCGGCGATCGCGACTAATGAGAGGCAAGTTGAGAGCCAAAGCTGTAGCTGCAATCATCCGATCTGGCAAATCTGGGATCTGCGATCGCTCGACTCGACCTAATGCTTGAGCTATACGGCGATCGAAAGGAATTTCAACCAGTAGAGCATTTTCGCGATCGACTGCGCTCAACAATCTTTCCATAGTGTTTTCATGAATCCGCCCTCTTTCACTCAAATAGACAATTTCAGCTAAAGTAATCGATGAAAAAGCCACTTCATTTCCTTCAGCAGCTATCTCTTCTATCAGATTTCGGGCAGTAAGAGAAAGTCGATCGGAAGCAAATATGTACCAAATAATTGCGTGAGTATCAGCTACAGCCCGCAGCACTAAATATCCTCCTGTGGGAAAGTAGCCCATTCTTGCTGGCGAATCCCATCGATTTCTTCAGCCGATGGTGCAGTTCCCAAATCGGCGCATAAACCCCACAGCGACCGCCCAGCAGTAGAACTAGCAGCCACTAATTCTTGTTCTATTTTAGGGGCTAGTCGCTCAATTAAACGCACCTTATCTATCAGAGAAAGTTGCTGTACGAGATTGAAAGCTTCTTCTAAAGTCATACTTTTTTTGATCTAGCATTTTTAGCGTCATTTCTATAGTAATTCTTTCAGTCATGGGGGACGGGCAATAGCAAGAGGGCAAAGGATAAGCGATCGCCTTGAAGTTGTTGGCAAAATGACAGGTGCGATCGCCATAAAATTAGGATCTATAGAAAAGATAGCGATCGAGGTTAAAGATGAGCCAAAAATTCAACGTAGTCGTGGAGAGAGATTCGGAAGGCTACTTCGTTGCTTCTGTGCCCGGTCTTCCTGGATGTCATACGCAAGCTAAATCTGTAGACGAACTCATGAACCGCATTCGAGAAGCGATCGAGCTTTGTCTATAAGTGGCAGAAAATCCGGCCGAACCGCCCAAGGAAAATATCTGGACTTGGGCAGCCAATCGGCATTATTTTTGAGGTACTCATTGTTTGCCTTGTACCATTAAGGAAAGAAAGTTTTGCTGACCGTAGACCAAGCTTTTGCCTGTGCCCGCGTCTGCCAGATGCTCTCAAATTTTTACCAGGACATTCATCTGTTTCGCTACGATGAAATCAGAAAAATCGTGTATATCCTAGCAGGAGACAACGACGCATTCAAAATAATCGTTCCATCTGACGGGATTTGGGAATTAGATAATGACTAAACCAAATTTTGAGCAAATGACTCGGGCCGAACTGCTGGCTTACCTGAAAGAGCATAGAGATGACAATGAAGTTTGGGGGATTTATTTAGATCGTCGAAACCCCAATGCCAAAAAATATCCACCTCCTCTAGATGAGGAAGGTATGAGAATTATGGAAGAAGCTTTTCGTCAGAAGTTGCAAGAGATTTCCCCCAATCAACCTCCAACTAAATAGAAAAATCGAACTAGCTTCTGAGGCTGATGCTAAACTTTTCAGTTAGAGCTTCCCGGACTTTTTGATGCACGGGTTCGATCTCTTCATCGGTGAGAGTGCGATCGCTGCCTCGATAAATTAGCCGCCAGGCCAAACTCCGCTGTCCGGCGGGGACGTTATCGCCCCGATACTCGTCAAACAATTCCACCGCTGCTAGCAAGTTACCAGCAGCTTTAACGATCGTTCGTTGAAGTTCGGCCACAGATACGTCGATGGGAGCAAAAAAGGCCAGATCTCGATCCGAAGCGGGATAAGTCGAAAAGGGCTGAAATTGAGGTTTGAGATTGGCGTTCGTCTCCAGGTAGTCGAAGATTACGTCTAAATTGAGTTGGAAGGCATAGACAGCATTTGGTAAGTCTCGTTCCTGGCAAAGTTGGGGGTGCAATTGCCCAAAAGTCCCCAAACTTTCGCCTGAGAGCCATAAAGATGCGGTGCGTCCGGGATGGAGGCGCGGATCGCGGCGATCTGGCTGATACTCTACCGACAGTCCCAGTCGTTGAAATACACTTTCTAGCACCCCCTTGGCTTCAAACCAAGTCATGGGCTGTTCTCGACCTCCTCTAATCCAGCGTCCTTGAGTCGGATCGCCGCCTAGAATCCCTGCTAGCGCGTCGGCTTCGGCTAACCCTTCTTCGTCCCGCCAGAAGACTTTGCCGATCTCAAACCCATTTAAAGCACCGTTTCCTTGCTCTAGATTGTACTGAAAGGCATTAATCAACCCCGAAATTAATTCCGTTCGCAAGGCGGAATATTCGCTAAACATGGGATTGATAATCTCTACCAAATCTCCATCTTCAGACTTCGAGAGGGAGTAGGAATAGTGCATCAATTCCGTTAGTCCAGCGGCGCGAAAAGTCGATCGCACCTTCCGGGTTAGTTCTTCTTCCCAAGATAGATACCCCGCTTCAGTTTTCTCTGGCAGAGTCACAGAGAAGTTATCGTAACCGTAGAGCCGGGCAACTTCTTCAATTAGATCGATTTCCCGTTCTAAATCGCGATAGCGATAGGGTGGAACTTTCACCGTCCAAACGGGTGCGTCGGCTTTCTTTTTCGACTTTGCCCGTTCTACCTGACAACCCAAAGCTGTTAAAGTGCGCTCGACATCAGCAGGTTGAAGTTCGCTCGTGCCCTCTTCTAACTCCACCGAACCTAAAATTCGATCGATTTGCTCTAATCGCAATTCGATCGATCGCGTCCAAGTCTCTCGATGCGGGCGAAAGTCGGCAATTTCTTGAGTAATAGCTTGCCCGCCAGCTAGTTGAGTTATCAAATCGATCGCTCTTTGAGTAGCAACCTCTAATTCGGCCAAATTTACTCCCCGTTCGTAGCGATTTGAGGCTTCGGTGCGTACCCCTTGGCTGCGGGCAGAACGCCGGGTGGTAGCAGAATCGAAGATAGCCGCTTCTAAAACCAGATTTTGCGTGCCTTCATAAACTTCCGTTTCCTGCCCGCCCATGATGCCAGCTAAAGCCACTGGGCGATCGTTGGCGGTAATTAACAAGTTTTGCGGTTGCAGATTTCTGGTGCGATCGTCTAGGGTTTTCAAAGATTCCCCAGTTTCCGCGAACCGTACCCCAATCTGTATGGACGTTCCAGGGGCGATCGATAATAACCGTTCGCGATCGAAGGCGTGTAGCGGTTGACCCCATTCCAACAAGATGTAATTGGTGGCATCTACCACGTTATTAATCGGTCGAATGCCAGCCGATTGCAGGCGAGTTTGCAACCATTCGGGAGAAGGAGCAATTTTGACTCCAGTAATTACCGTGCCGATGTAAACCGGACAAGCTGGAGGGCGATCGATTTTCACGCCCAGATTGCCTTTGCCGGAAGGAATAGGAGTTTTTTCAGCGGCGGGCAATCTAACGGTAGCACCCGTCAGGGCTGCCACTTCCCGCGCTATCCCCACCATACTCAAAGCATCGGCGCGATTGGCGGTGGAGGTCAAATCGAGAATGACATCTTCCAAACCGAGAAGCGGCCGCACGTCGCTACCTAATTGCAGGTTATCGCCCTCAAAAATGTGAATGCCAGCCGATTCTTTGGCTAGGCCCAATTCTGCTAAAGAGCAGATCATGCCCTCGGAACGCACGCCCCGCAGTTTAGCTGGTTTAATTTTCAAATCCACGATCGGCAGATACGTCCCTACAGTTGCCACGGGCACGTAGATATCCTCGCGGACGTTAGCAGCACCGCAAACTATGTTCAATACCTCCGCGCCATTGCCGACATCTACCTGGCAAACGCTTAATTTATCGGCATTAGGATGAGACTCGCGACTCAGGACTTTTCCGACTACGACACCATCAGCCCAGGTCCTTCGATCTTCAATATCTTCGACTTCAAACCCAGCTAGAGTTAGCTTTTCGGCCAATTCTGCGGGAGCGATCGCGATGTCAACTAATTCTTGTAACCAGTTCAGAGATATACGCATTTATCGGCCAGTCAAAAGTCAAAAACAAAAAAGCAGCCTGTCTATTTTACTGTAGCCGATACTCCGTCTTCACCTTTGACAAAATCGGGGTGAATTTTACTGGCGATCGAATGGTTACTTATTTACTCAACAAGTTCCTACTTTTTATGACTTTTTCTTACCGACAACCCTAAAGCAATAAATTAACTTAGATTTAGGGTTAACACCCACCCGGCGGCAGGACGCTCACCCCCTTGACCTGCCGCTCTTTTTTATAATTCACCCCTTAAATTAGGCGATACGTGCTAGCGCACAGGCTAGCGCCAACGCGATGACGATCTATGCCTATTCCTAACTTATAGCAGAAAAAACCAAAAGCGCCCCCAGAAACTGGGAGCGCTTTTAGTTAACGGATCGCTTAGCGATTATCCACGGATGGCTGGAGCAGTCAATGCTACAGGGGTAGATTCGCCAGCCGCTAAGTCTAAGGGGAAGTTGTGAGCGTTACGCTCGTGCATTACTTCCATTCCTAAACCAGCGCGGT
>JAHHHA010000032.1 GCA_019359615.1 Cyanosarcina radialis HA8281-LM2 | reverse complement strand
TGAGCGTTAGGATGCGGCATTGATTTTAAGGCTCACAGGACTTCTTCCCTCTTGACTAAGCATCTTTTAGTTTATGACTTTTTCCCTCTTTTTAACTGGTCACTTATTTCCGCCAGCTTGGTCTAGTCCGATTTGAAATCTCGTTTTTATTTGAGATTGATGAAATGCTTCTTCACCATTGACTTGAATGATGACTTCATCATTTAAAAACCCATCTTGCAAAGCAATATGAAGTAATGGCATTAGAACTCTGGCTGCTCAAATAATTGTCTGAAACGATATTATAGAAAAATGCACCTTTAGAGCGATCGCGCTACTAGCTCCTTTGGTGAGCTAGTAGTAATTGATGAATGCCGTTTTTGAAACTGCTTTATTAGGCGATTTTTGATTAATAAGTAGCCCGGAAGATCGCGTCACCTAAAGCTCGCCACGTCTCTTCACCGACTTGTCCATCTACTTGGATGTTAGGAGCAGGCGGGGGAAATGTTATATTGTAATTTTCTTGAAATTCTCGTACTGCTTTGGTAGTTTGACTATCGTAGTTACCATCAAAAGTAACTAAGGTTTGAACCAGACCCATTCCAGGGTTGCCTTTGAAACCCCAATAAAGCGAGCTTAACAACTGTTCGAGAAACCGAATCGCTTCCCCACTATCTCCCTGTTTCAAGATAGGTAAAGTTTGGATAGCCATTTTACAAAACTCCTTAATACAATTTTGTTAGTCCGATCGCGATCCATATGCCAAATATATGGCTGGCAATTAATGATGTCTGTGAGAAAATGTGAGAAAAAATCAGGCATTTGCTAGTCACTAATGTTAATTTAGGTAAAGAAAAAGCTAAAAAGCCAGGGTCAACAATTGAAAAAAGGCATTCTCAGCAGTAGCGAGCCTTAAAACTGCTGGCGATCGTCAAAACTGGCTTATTTATTGCTGTGTCGGGGAGTAGCTTATCGACGTGCAGTCGATCGTTCTGCCTGGTTGTTCCTTATCGCCGAATATCCACCCCAAGAGCAAATGCTAGCCTTTCAGATGTTGCAGCGGTGCTTTTTGCTGCAACAAGAATATGTCGATCGCAAAGTTCTCTATCGCCTCCATCACCTCATTCGATCGGTAGCCAGCGATCGCGCCTTCTCCTCCGAACTAATATCATTAGAGCGATCGATAACCATTGCTACTTGACGAATATTTTTAGGCATAGTCATTGCTTTAAAAGGGTGGAGGTAGCTCGGCAACCCGATTGTAAAGCCCTGTTTGTAGCGCTTGGGCTATAGTTTGAGATTCACTGGGAGGTATCTTCAGCAATCCTTCATTAAAGAAAAATACCTGACCTGCCATACCAAGACTGCGGTTAAGAGCGATCGCTCTTAGTACGTAGTCGGAACCGATCTCAATACCTTGAGCTTTAAAGGCAATCCCAGGCGCAAACTTGTTCAAATAACCTGAAAAATGCCTTTTAATAGCATCGATTTCTCCTTTATAACTAGTGAAAGTCGAACGATAAACTTGTGGATGAATGATATCGACTAGTCCTTTTTTAACCCAAGTTTTAGAATCTTGAAGTAAGTTTTCAAAACAAAAAGGAAAGACCGCAGGAGCCATTGATATTACAAGATTGGGTTTAATAGCTTTAACCCGATCGCGGAGTGTAGATAGAAAATTAGTCAGAATATCGGCACGCCACTGTAGCCATTTAGGATCTTTAGTATTAGTTGGTGGATTGACTCCAAATTTTCCCAAGAAGGCATCTTTAGTTACTCGATCGTATCCACCTTCAGAAGGAAGTGCAGGCAGGCGATCGTCTCCTTGAATACCGTCAACATCGTATTGCCGAACGACCTCTAGTATGAGATCTGACATAAAATTTTGTACCTCTGGATTGAGAGTGTTCATCCAGGCTAAACCACCATGTATCAGTAGTTTATTATCTTGTTTCAAGGCAGACCAGTTAGATTTACTCGCAAGTATGTGTCCGCCATCGGCTCTAGCAGAGCAAGCAAATCCATACTCAAACCAAGGGATAACAGCAATTTTTCTTTGATGGGCCTCGTCAATCAATTCAGCTAGAGGATCGCGTCCCGCTCCTGTAAAAAAACTATGAATTTCATCAAAACCATAACTTCGCATAACTCGACTAGGAAATAGTGTAAAGCCTTGATTCCAAACAACCGGAAAAACTACATTGAAACCAGTGTTTTGTAAAAAATCTAAAGCTTCGATTATTTTGGCTCGAGAACTCAAAGCTTGGCTATGAGGAAGGTTGGGAATCCAAATACCGCGAATTTCTTGCATCTAACTTAACACTCACTTGAATTTTGCCAGCCCGATCGCGTCCTCACTGTTTAGATATAACTACCAGAATTTCTAATGCAAGCGGGCGGCGGCCTCGCGCAATCGCTGGTGACAATCGGCCACTATCGGACTGCCATGAGCCACAGAAATTACCTGTAAGTTAGGGATGCGATCGGCTAATGTTTCCAACCACTGGCGATAAGCTTGGCGATCTTGCATGAAAAAACGTTTACCCAAACCAGTAATCCCGAAAAATCCACCCGATCCAATGGCGCTCGTCCCCAACCATTGCAGCAGAAATTCCCCTGTGGGTAAGTGCTGCTGAAAATAAGGCTTGTTTAAGTTAAACAGAATATCTGTAAACACTAGCGCCTTTCCTATCGGCAGGGGTAGTTCGTAAACCAGTTCTTGGGGACGAATACCAGCAGGTTCGTGACAAATAATTCCATATGCTGGTAAAACTTCCTCAGCAATGCCATCTACTGCTAATGCTTCTTCGACATATAGTTTGGCGGCTGCCGGACAAACAACTATTAGCTGAGGATACCGCCGTTTGTATACCCCAGCATCGAGTCTGTGAATGCGGTTGGGGACGATGAGGATTTTAGGCTCACCTAACGACTCCAGTTTAGCCATTTCCGATTCGTTTAAAGCGATCGCGCTGTGAATCAATAGGTTAGAGTCGGGTAATCGATAAAGCACCATTTCGCGCGGCACCATAATCGAACTGGGCATAGTCCCGGTGACGTGCCAAAGATTGGGTGCTAGTTGAGCGATCGCACCTTGAGAAACATGAGCTTGCCATTCATCTTCAAGAGAATCGCTCTTGGGTTGGGGAGGTTCGATCTTCGAGAAGAAAGAATAAAATCGCTCGGAGGGATCTTTTTTTTCTTGTTTCATTACCAGCGATCCAGGCAGATAAGTAGGTACTACCAAATTTGCCAAAAGAAAGCAACAGATGGCCGTATGGGCAAGTTGAATGATGAATTATCAATGGGGCATCGGGAATAGGTTTTTCTCCCAGTCCCCGTGTAAATCATAATTAGGGCTATTCCAGTAGAAATGAGATCGAACCTGCCCCGACCTTCTAAAAGCCGATCGCCGATAGCTTTTGAGTCATCATAGAGATAGAAGAAAAACTTTAAAGGAAGACAACTATTTACACTCGCCCTCTAGCTCGTTTGATCGAGCAACTACAACGCTTACCAGGAGTCGGTCCCAAGACCGCTCAAAGATTAGCATTACATATCCTCAAGCGATCGGAAGCCGAAGTCCAAGCTTTGGCTCAAGCTTTGGTGGAAGCGAAAAAACAGGTCGGTTTGTGTCGCGAGTGTTTTCACCTGTCGGCCGAACCCGTGTGCGAAATTTGTCGCGATCGCCAGCGAGATAGCAGTAGCATTTGCGTGGTGGCCGATTCGCGAGATGTAATTGCCCTCGAAAAAACGCGAGAGTATCGAGGGAAGTATCACGTTCTAGGAGGGACGATTTCGCCCATGGATGGCATCGGCCCCGAACAACTGCACATTCAGCAGTTAGTCAGACGGGTAAGCCAACAAGACACCAAAGAAGTCATTTTAGCGATCGCTCCTAGCGTCGAAGGAGAAACCACCACTCTCTATGTCGGTCAGTTACTCAAGCCTTTTACTAAGGTGACGCGAATTGCTTTTGGTTTGCCCATGGGTGGCGATTTAGAATATGCCGATGAAGTCACTTTAGCCCGCGCCCTAGAAGGACGACGGGAATTGGATTAGGCCTGCACGCGAACATCTTCATCCTCGGTGGCGAGCGTTCGTCTTTGGAAAGCCATGACCGATTTGGGCTTTTCCGATCCCAGATTAGGGCGAATCCGAGCGGTTAGATGGGCGATCGAGGAAAATTTCCCTTTTTATCTACTGATGACCCTTCATATATGGCGCTAGAAGCCAGTATCTGCCGTTCCTTCATCCACGCGCTTGCTGCCTCTGGCGATAGCGCTGGGGAAATCAAAAATCCCTGAATTTGCTCGCAGGTCGCCAGGCGGCGCAAACAATCGAGTTGAGACTGAGTTTCTACCCCCTCAGCCACGACAGTCATACCCAGGTTACAGGCCAGGGCGGCGATCGACTCGACCACTGCCAGGCTGCGGGCATCGCGACCCATTTGCTGGACGAAGGATCGATCGATTTTGAGCGTATCCAAAGGGAAATGGTGCAGGTAGCTGAGGGCAGAATACCCCGTGCCGAAATCGTCTAGACTGATTTGCACCCCCAATTCCTTGAGTTGATGCAGTTGGGTTTGGGTTGAGGGGCGATCGCTAATTAACAAACTTTCGGTAATTTCTAGCTTCAGCGAGGCGGCAGACAACCCCGTCTCTTGCAGAATTTTGGCAATCTGTTCGGCCAGATCGGGCAGCAAAAATTGGCGCGGGGAAAGGTTGACAGAGATCTGGGCAGATTGAGTTTGGGGAAACTGCTGCTGCCAGTGGCGCATCTGCCGACAGGCCTGCCGTAATACCCAATAGCCCAAAGGCACGATCAGCCCAGTTTCTTCAGCAATGGGAATAAATTTCGCAGGCGAGATCGCCCCCAACGTCGGATGTTGCCAGCGACTCAAGGCCTCAAATCCTTCGATCTCTAGGGTGTGGGTGTCTACCAGGGGTTGATAGTGAACGCTCAGTCCGAGCGGGCGATCTCGCCGTTCTTCCTCCGCAGAATCGAGACTTAAACCCTGGCATCGATCGAGGATCTGACGCAGTTCGGTTTCCAGTTGGAGCCGCTGCACGACCTCAGAGTGCATCTGGCGATCGAACACGGCATAAACGGCTTTACCGTTTGCTTTAGCCCGGTAAAGGGCGATATCGGCATTACGCAGGATGCTGTCAGGTTCGACGATCTGGGGCGTGCCGAGGACGATACCAATGCTGGTACTAATGAAGGCGGTTTTGTCTTTGAGCGAGAAGGGTTTTTTCAGTTCCTCGATGATACGCTCGGCAATCTGGGTGGCATCACTGGGATGCTCGATCGACTCCAGCAGCACCACAAATTCATCTCCGCCCAAACGGGCCAGGATATCCTGAGAGCGCAGACAATTTCGCAATCTTTGGCTGACTTCAACCAACAACAGATCCCCTACTAAATGCCCCAGACTGTCGTTTACGAGCTTGAAAAAATCGAGATCGAGGAACAAAACGGCAAATAAATCCGAGGTGCGGCCGCTAGCCCCAATTCCCTTCCCCATCGTCTCGGTCAATCGGCGCTGAAACCCCGTTCGATTCAACAACCCCGTCAAATTATCGTGATTGGCCGTGTATTCCAGTTGAGAAAACGATTCGTGTAGTTGGGCAGCCATCCGGTTAAAAGACTGCCCCACCGCATCCATTTCCTGGATGGGGCTGGCCGCCACCTGTTGGTTGAGATCGCCCGTTGCCATGATTCGAGCAGCTTGCTCGATCGCCCCGATCGGTCGCGACACCCACCGAGCCGTCAGGATGCCAAACAGCATCGCTATTGCCAACGCTCCCAAACACAACACCACGGTTTGGTGAGTGTTGACTGCAATTCGGTCCATAAAATCAGATTCTGGGACCGTCACTACCACCAGCCAATCCAGCCCATGCTTGTCGTCGTGCCAATGGGTTAATTGGACGTAATAGCGCTGGCGATCGATCTCGATCTCTAATCTCTTCCCTTGGTGTTGCGTCAGCCCTTTGGTTTGCGCTTGCGCGTGAGGAGCGATCGCCCGAATCAAGGGGTCTGGACTGTCGAAAATATTGTGCCGCTGCACTCGATCGCCTTGCTGATAAATAATCGGATGCTGGGTAGAACTGGCAACTAAAGAACCCTGACGGGTATATTCTAAGATAAACGTCTGTCCGCCCCGACTGAGTTTCACCGTTCGCAGGAAATCGCTCAACTGGGTCAATTGCAATTCAGTTGTCATCACTCCCAGCAACTGCCCCTGCTGGCCGTAGAACGGAGCCGAGGCCGAGACAGCAACGTAGGCATCCTTGCCTAGCTCCAGATTTTTTGAGGGCGGAATCGCTTTGTCCGATCGATCGAGATTGGGATTGGGATAAAGCGACGCATCTACCCCAGCCCATGTCAGTTTTCCGGTTCGCACTGCATCCCGATACCAGTTTTGATTCAAGGGATTGTAGTCATGGCTGAGCAAGTGGCGGGTGCGTTTTCCCCGATCGTCGGCTAGGTAAACCGAGGCATAGTTCGCGCCGGGAGGATTTTCGTAAATCAACACCCCTAACCCCGGAATCCAACGTCCGGCCCCGACTTCATTGCCATCCTTCAGTCCGTAACCTGCGTAGGAAATGCTGGGAAAGGCGGTGGCTTGCTGCCAGAAGTAGTGCGAAGCGCCGCGCGGATCGCGAACGTCAATATCTTTGCTAGCGATCGCCCGCAGGTTCATCTCCGTCAGTTGTAGGGGCAGCGCCAGATAAGCATCCAGCCGATCGTCCACTTGCTGGCTGGTTTTGTCCATCAACTGCCCTGCCAGGTCGTTGACGGCCTGCTGCCCGTTTTTGAGGGAAAGGTAGCCCACTAATCCTACAGCCGCAAAGGTTTGGAGGACAAAGGGTACCACCCAGATAGACCACAGCGGAACTTTACGACGTAGCAACGACGTTGACATGGGGAGATGGAGAAGTGTAAGGAAAATTTTACTTATACCTAATATTCCCCCAACTACACTAGAGCGAATACATTAAGCCTGAAAATAAAGAAAATTGCGATCGAAACGTTGAGTCCCAATCGTTCGGAAAGGAACTTTAAGCGTGTCGCCATTTGGGTCGCGGAGCTCGGCATTCTCCCTATGACTGCTCAGGATGATGTAGCTCAAGTTTTGGCGATGGCGGTTGAAGACGCGCCCCATGGTCAGAAGGCGATCGCGCAATACAGGCTGGGTAACAACGTTCCATAGCAGTTTTGCCGTTCCTGCCAGACCTTCATCTTGTAAAAGTTGCACGGGTTCTAGTAAGCGCATCGGGCCGGTTTGGCAGCGGGTTACTGTCAGCCCAGCTTGAAGTAATTCCTCTTTCCAGCCAGATTCGTTTAAGGGCATGGAATTGACGCGCGTAGCCCAGGCTAAATCTCGATCGATTCCTTCGCTGCGATCGCTCACCGTCAACTCGTGACTGAGAAACCTACCGCCCGGTTTGAGGCAATCTCGCACGCCTTGCAAAATCTTGGCTTTGCCTGCGGGCGATTGCATGGTCAAAATTGCTTCGGCGAATACGCAATCAAACTGCTGCGGCAGCGATTCAAGCTGGAAGATATTGCCTGGAATAATTTGCACTCGATCGCTCAATCGGGCCGCTCGGACTCTGCTTTGAGCGATGGCAACGCTATTGGGATCTGCTTCAATCCCAACGATTTTGATATCGTACCGTTCGGCTAAGGCGATCGCGCTGGTTCCTAAACCCGATGCCAGTTCCAGAACGGTTTCACCAGGCTGAAAATTTGCCCATTGTAACAATCGATCGGTTGCTGCCCGTCCGCCAGGGCGCAAAACGGTTTTGCCCGCTGCTGCTAGAACTTGATAACCCGGTGCTGTTTGGAGATGGGGTATTGTTTGAGACATAGAACGCTCCTGTAAAGGGTAAATTTTCATTGCGGTCAAATCAGAGGAAAGCATCTTCGAGTTAGCTTGTCTTCTTGCTATGGAGGAGGGGCATTGATGCCCAGCAATGAGGACAGAACCAATCGATTTCGTGGTGTTTAATTTGTGCTAGCAAGCGATAGCCGCAACAGGGACATTCGTGCATCATGGTTAACCTCGGCGCAATTTATGGAAAAACAACTTTTGAATTTGGCGATCGCCTTAAATAGAGATAAGCTGCCGATCGCAACACGATTTCGGAGTAGAGAATCTTTTGAATCTCCAAGCTAGGAGCGCGTTTGGCAATGGCGTTGTAGGCAGCGATTTCTCCAGTGAGGCTGAAGTCACTTTTAGTGAGGTAATGGTCGTAGTCGTGTACGGCTTGTAAAATGAAGCCATAAATCGGATTGGGATAAATCGATCCGTCGTAACTATCGGCAGATACCCACAGCCGATCTCGATCGATATCTGCGAACATCTCGGCAGCATTGTCGTAGCGCCTATAGTCGGAAAATACTAGATTCAAAGGTAGAGTACGAAATTCATCCATCAGCCAGTCGCACATTTGGGCGATCGCTGCGTCGGTAATTTCAGCAGGTGCGCTCTCTAAATAAAGCTTTGCCAGGGTTTCAATTTTCAATTCCTGGTAATTTCTGCGATCGACATTCATTGAGTTACTCCGATCGATCTCTGTTAGCTCTATGATGCAAAAATCGCTCGATCGCTTCTATGAGCTACCTCAAGTTGTGTCATTTCAATTTCGATCGAGGTTAGGTGGATTCACTCAAAGGTATTGAAGACATTTCTGCTAGAGGCGATCGCCCCAAGATCGAATCGGCTGCCTTTTCTGCGATCGCGATCGTCGGTGCCATCGTATGGCAGCGGGGAATTGTCGGCATCACCGCAGCATCTGCCACCCTTAACCCGGCCACCCCACGAACCCGCAAAGCTGGATCGACCACTGCTAGAGGATCGGTACCCATCCGACAAGTGCCGACTGGATGCCACCAGCCACCTGAAGCCGAACGGATATGTTCGGCTATTTCGCGATCGCTCTGTAGTTCTCGATCGGGGAGGATGGGCTTACTGACATAGGGCTGCATGGGTTTGGCCGCAAAAATTTCTTGAGCTTTTCGCACTCCAGCAACTAGCACCCTCAGATCGCGTCCTTCTGGATCGGATAAATACTGGGGATCGATGATGGGGGAATCGAGCGGATCGGGCGATCGCAACCGGAACGTACCAACGCTTCGGGGGGCAATCAAAGTCGGGCCGATGGTCATGCCATGCTCGGTGGGGGGAATTAGCCCGTATTCGTAGAACACCACCGGAGCAAATTGCAGTTCTAGATCGGGTGCGATTAGATCTGGGGTAGTGCGCAGGAAAGCCGCCGCTTCGAGAACGCTGGAGGTTAACATCCCCCGTCGGAGGAACAAATATTTGACCAGTTCTAGCGGCGAACTAGCATCGAGCATCGATAGGGGCTGTTTGCTACCTCTGACGACTGGGGTGGCAACATGGTCTTGCAAGTTCTGACCGACACCTGGTAGATCGATAACTACATCAATTCCCAGTTCGCGGAGTTGTTGGGCGCAGCCAATGCCAGAAAGTAAAAGTAATTGAGTCGAGCCGACGGTCCCTCCAGCTAGGATGACTTCGCGGGTAACATTAGCTCTGTGTATAGTTCCCTCGCGGATATATTCAACGCCGATCGCCTGACGATCGCAGACGATCGTTCGAGTAGTCTGCGCCCCTGTCAGTACCTCTAAGTTAGAGCGTCGCATGGCGGGACGCAGAAACGCATCTGCCGCACTCCAGCGCCGTCCTTGATGCTGCGTCACTTGCACCCAGCCCACCCCATCTAATCGATCGCCGTTGAGATCTGGATTGTAAGGAATATCGATCGCTTGTGCTGCCTGAATAAATGCCCGACTCAGGGGATTCGGATCGCGCAAATCTTCAACGTAGAGCGGTCCCTTATCGCCGTGCAGTTCGCTGCTGCCGCGACTGTTGCACTCAGAGCGCCGAAAGTAGGGCAGCATATCTTTCCAACCCCATCCGGGATTGCCTAAAGATTCCCAGCGATCGTAATCCTCTGGAACCCCGCGCTGGTACATCATGGCGTTGATGGAAGTCGAGCCGCCCAGAGTCCGCCCCCTAGCCCAGTAGCTCTCCCGTCCGTTCAGTTCCGGCTGAGGAACGGCGCTGTAATTCCAGTCGTACTCGGTTTTGAACAACTTACTAAAAGCCGCTGGAATGCGGATCTCCTTTTTGTTATCTGGCTGGCCTGCCTCCAGTAGCAGCACCCGATGTTGAGGATCGGCACTGAGTCGATCGGCTAGGACGCAACCTGCCGCCCCAGCCCCAACAATAATAAAGTCGTAAGTAGTGGAGCGATCGCTCGATAGATTAAAATTTCTCACGCTCATTTTTCGCCTCTCAAAAAATTGATAGAAGAAATCTTTTTTGTCCTGGATCGATCCAGGAACTTTGAAACTGCAATTAACAATTGCGAATTGCGAATTGCGAATTGACAATTGTTAAAGAATGTAGCGATCGACATGGTTTGTTAAAATCGTGGCATCGTCCAATCAGAGGACAGTTGCCATGACCCAAGCAAAACCCAGGTTTGCCACATTTCAAGAGTATCTGTCCTACAGCGACGATCTGGAAGGACGGTTCCAACTAATTGATGGAGAGCTAGTTGAATTGCCGCCAGAGTCAGAGTTAAATAACTTTATTGCCAATCGTCTGCAATTTTTGCTAGTAATCGCCAAGGTTGCGCCGCTCCGGTTAATTAGAATTCACGCCCTAGAACTACTGCTTCGTCAAGGTAGAAGTGATGGCTAGCCCTCACCCCCAACCCCTCTCCCAAGCTTGGGAGAGGGGAGAAACAACCTGTCAATTTTAAGTTGACAGACTACTACAAGTTCCTATTCTAAATTTCAACGATCCTGCTAACCGCTTTCCCGACCTAGCAATTCTGAGGGTAGAACATATTCGATTGACCGAACGACGGCTAACTATTACTCGCGATCTGCCTCCCCCTCGACTAATTGCTGAAGTCGTCAGCCCTGGAAAAACCAATAGAGACAGAGATTACCTCAACAAACGGGCGCAATATGCAGCTATTGGGGTTGGTGAATATTGGCTGGTTGACCCCAGCACTCAGACGATCGCAGTGCTGGAGTTGCAAGGGGATGTCTATTCCGAAGTCGGGATGTTTCGCGATCGCGATCTTATTATCTCGCCGACCTTCCCAGAACTAGAACTAACCGCTGCTGAGGTCTTTGAAACAGAAGGTTAGTTTTTAGAGAGAGCCGCCTTTACTTCCGCCTCGATCGGCTGAGGCAGTGTATGCGGGCTTTTGAAAGTAATCCGGGCTTCAGGATGCTGACAGGCAATCATGGTCTTGACGTGTTCGGATTCATCATCGCGAATGTTGACAAACACGTCGTACAGGTTATCCACTGGAGGGCGACGAAACTCAGAGCGAGTCGAGGTCTGCATTTCCTCGAACATATAGAGATCGCCATCTCGGTAGTAGTTGATGGCAATTTGGGGGGCGGGTTGCGCTTTTAGTACCTCTTCATGCGTTTGCAGAAAGGTGTCGTAGGTGTGATAAGCGTGTTCCTCGATTAACTCCATCATGTAATAGGCATATCGGGGAAATAGCATATACAGAGGGACGACGATCCAATAGTAAGCCAAGGCAATGTGTTGGGCTAAAAAGCGATCGCCCCAAGCTCGATCTCCGCCCAGCGATTCCATAATCAGCAGGTGATGCAGTTCGTTCCAGGTTTCGGCAAAATGAACTTTCAGCCAGTCGGCTTTGCGCCAAAAGCCCAGAGTTTCGTTGAGATGGAGAACGGATAGGTAGGCGAAGTAGGGGACGCGAGCGATCGTTTCTAAGACGTAAAAACGAGCATAGGGGCGATCGCGGTAGATGACATCAATGAAGAAGACTAAAATACCGACAAGCGATCGAATTAAAGCTTTCATGGTGCGTTTCTCCTGTGAGAATTGCTATAAATGCGCGGGTAAAACCGAAATTGCCGTCGCGATCGAAAATAATAATGCTGTGACTGTTTCGATCGTGGCTACAGTCTGAATCTTGGTGGTGCAATACCACTCTCGCTGCCAGAGAATTAACCCCATTTTAACCAGGAGAATAGTAAATGCAAGTGCCGTGGAGAGCGGCAAGATGCCCGCAACGACCGCTTCCACAACGATCGTGGTGGCGATAAGATGGTAGACGATCGAGCGTCGCACTGGCGCAGATAGTGGCTCATCTTTTGCAGGTTTGCGGAGTTTAACTGTAAAGATCGAACTGGAGAAGAAAAGCGTGTTGAGTATCCACAATCCGATCGCGATCGCAGAGATGTTTCCAGTGGTGACGACATAGGCAAAGGGAGCCGCCAGACAAGTGGCTGTAAAGGTGACGATTTCGTTGAGAATCGATTTGCGATCGCGGTGCAAAACCGAAATGCCATCGAATATTAGCGCTGCGATCGCTGTCAGATAAATCCACAGCAGCGGGGAGAATCGCTCTCCAGTCTGCCAGTAGAGATAAAGAGCAATTGCTGACGCAATGCCACCATACAAGCTGCCCCAAACCCAAAACCGAAGCTTAAAACTTTTGCGCTGTCTGATTTGCTGCACGAATGGATGCTCTGCCTGAAAACCACAAAACGCACAAATCAGTGCTAGGGTGGTTGCCTGCGTCCAAGCTTGAGCGGCAGCGGCTCCAGTGAGAAATGAAACCAGCAGCACTACATATACCCCATGCTCTGGGGAAAAGAGGGGACGACACCAGTTCGGCCATCTAGATTGACGAGATTTGTCCTGCGTCGGAGAGTTTGCCAAGACTGGATCGGGGTTTAATGATGTCATACCGCCACCTCTTCGCGTAAGTAAGAACTAAACAAGGCTTTCTCTCCAGGAAACAGTCGTCTAGGACGCATTGTTTGCAAGTCAACAAATAGTCCTTTTTGCAGTCCTTCTGCTACTAAGACTTGGTGTTGATTATAGAATCGAAACTCTAAGATTGCAGAGGCATGGTTCAGTTCGGAAATCCAGAGTTCGATAGTAACGCGATCGCCTAAACAAAGCGGAGATTTGTAGGTAATACTGGTGTGAATTAAAACGGGCGCGAACCCCTGTTTAAAGGTAGCTTGAATTGGTAGTTCGACCGCCTCTAATAACTTAGTACGTCCGATTTCCATCCACTGAATATAGATGGCATTATTAACATGACCCATCAAATCGATTTGATAGGAGTAAATCTCTAAATCGAAGGAAATTGTTTTTGGCATTTTCTTACCTCATCTTATTCTAAGACTTTCATCCGATCGTTCGCACGCCCCACACTCTAGATCCCGCCTTTGAAGTTCGATCGAGAATTCGGATAATCACAGGTTAAGCGATCGCCTCATGGCGAAATATCGCTCTTAGATCGAATCCACTTAGCAAAACCTGGTTTGCCCTCACCCCGCCTCCGGCACCCCTCTCCCAAGCTTGGGAGAGGGGATGGGGGTGAGGGCTGAATTCCTGATTTTAATAATCGAATTTAGTCTTAGTCGCGTCCTGCCAGAATTATTTTCTTCGCTAATTCAACTGGGTTAGAAAACATCACCTCATGACTACCAGGCATTTGTACGAGTCGGAATAAACCCAAACGATTAGACATTCTAGGATGCCAACCATATTCACCTTGAGGTAGGGCTATATCATCGCTACAGTAAAGGTAACTTTTAGGGATGAACAGCGAATAAAACTGCTTTAAATCCAACTTGTCAATTAACGGTTGATATGGCTCCGGCGATAATTGTTCGTAACTGCATCTAGCTAATTCGATGTCAGCATCGTTGAGAAATGCTTCTCGCCAAATATCAAACGGAATCATCACCGTATTATCGCCCGATTCTTCGGCTAGGCGATCGAATAACTGTTGATAATGCGGCGGCAGATTATCTCTGAGACTATCGCCATCGTTGAGAACAAAAGCATCCCAGAAAATTAGTCGTCTAATGCGATCGCTAATAGCTTCGGCAACTTTAGCAATCACTGTACCGCCGTAACTATGTCCCAACAGCACGATATTCGTTAAATCTTTGTCGAGGATGTAGTCTACAACTGACTGCGTACATTGAGCGTGGCTGACATTTTTATTGACTCCTCTCCCATGTCCGGCGATCGTGGGCGCAAAAGCCAGATGTCCATCAGCTTCTAGATGTTCGATAACAGGATTCCAACTCGTACCATCGTGCCAAGAACCGTGAATTAAGACAAAGGTTAACATTGAGTTACTCCTAGTAAATGAAGCGTTATCTAAATCTTTAAGGTTAGAGCAGGCAGGATGCCTACCCTACAAGTCAATCTATCTCTTGTGGGATGGGCATCTTGCCCGTCCCAGATCCGATCTCGATCGACTCCCACACCAACTCAAAAACTTTGGTTACACCGTCAACGCTAGCCTCTGGAGTTCTCAGCGCAATCCGATTGTCGCTAATCGTGAAGGTACGAACTAACTTAGTGCCAACTCGATTCGGAATAGAAGCAACTTCCAGGTAATGTGTAACGGTGTTGCCATCGACTGCGTATCTGCCTGCATAGGCATTGAAGCCAATAAATGCCAGAGCCAGTTCTTCCACCGGAACGGAGTCGATTTCATCGCTGAAGGGCGATCGCACATCTCGGCTGAACGGCGCTCGATCGCTTCGAGCGAACATCACCATCATGTAACCGTCAGGCGTGTAGGTAATGTAACCGCTGGGATGAGGCCCGTAAACCTCAGAATCGATCGTGCCATCTGGGAGAATGGCGATCGCTGAGAGCAATTTCCAAGTGCCAATCAAAGGATTTCTTGGGGTTGAAGAAGGCTCGGACATAACAGGCATCTCGAACAGTTCTTGTGAGGTAGGCATCCTGCCTGCCTTTGAGTTTAATTGCTGAAAACGTTTAATAGGTAGCAACAAGGGCTTTTCCAACCACTGTCGATCGAACCTGCGGACTGAGAATAAAGTCGAATTCGCTGGTATAAAATGGTTGGCTTCGATCTGGCGCTCTCAATTGGGCTGGTGCGTCGTGTTTTTGCAGTTTGATAATGGCAGACTTAACCGAGAACGTGGTATCCGAATCGAGGTGCGGATCTCCATCGATAAAGATCTGCGTTGTTAGCGGCGTGTAGCCCGCAGCACTGAGTTTGAAATGGATATGGGCGGCTCGCCAAGGATGTCGTCCCAGCAACCCCAGGACTGTGCCACAAGGTCCGCTCTCTGGAACTTTATATGGCAGGGGCACGACGGTTTCAAAGGCATATTTGCCATCCGCCCCAGTTCGGAAGCACCCTCGAAAGTTACCCTCTGGCTGAGAGGGATCTTGAATGTCATAGAGTCCCTTCGAGTTGGCTTGCCACACATCAATTAGAGCATTAGCGATCGGTCGTCCGGTGAGATCTAAGACGCGCCCCGATAAGAATAGCGGCTCGCTATCGGCATCAACTCCCAAGCGATCGCCCATCTGCCGTTCGGGGGCATTTGGTAAATAAGTTGGTCCTTCTAAATTGCGTTCGGTGGCGGTTCCATCTGGGCGATCGTGCAGCAGTTCCACTAACTCAGAGATCCCCAACAAATCGGTCAACATATGAATCTCGCCATCGGGAATCTCTTGAGTGTGGCGGCTAGCTCGGTTGAGGAAATTGCGTCCTAACTGCAATTCTGATTCGGTCAGATTTACTTCTCGCACGAAGTCGTGTAAATGTTGCACCAGACTGGCGTAAATTTGATGCAAGCGAGGATGCGCTTGACCGCGATCGCCGTGATTGATGACGGCTTGAGTAATGTTATCGAGCGTGATGTTTTGCATGACTAACCTCTAGATGATGATAAATGCGATTAATTACGAATTGGTTTGTTTATTTGCGCCAGTAATTATTAGCAGCAGCGATCGTGGCAAACTCAGTGGCTACAACTTGGCTGGCGGCAATCAGCATCATTGCGTCATTTTCGTAGGCACTTCGCATCTGCTGGCGCTTCTGTTCGTCCGGCTGAGTCAGTTTGACAATCAGCCTTGCCATGGTTACTGCCAATTCCCGTCCTGCTTCTGGAGTTGCTGTCAGCAACGTATTATTAGGAACCAGCGCGATCGCAGGGGAAGTTTTAACTGGGGATGAGTTACGAACTATGGTGGCGTTCTTCATAATTGGTGTTTCCTTCAATGACTCTAGTAACATCATGCGAGCAGTTCTCAATAAAATCTCTGAGGTAGCTCATACTCGCAAAATTTCCGATCTTTCAAGGGGCATCTAATATCCACTGGCAAACTAACCTGCCATTCAAGGCGAACCACTTAGCAGTCAGTCTTCCACGTTTGGGAGTCTTCGATGCTAAAGGTTGTAAGGTTTTTTGGATACTTGCTTTAGGATTTGGAATTATCGTCGTGCTGCTCATGATAAATTTCTCCTGCAACAAATTGAGGTTTGAGTATGGGGTGTAAGGGTGTCATTTTTAGTCAAGGCAACGCCTCACACCTCACATTCCCTTTGTCTGGAATACTGGCTGCAAGAACCATTGCTTACATAGTGCGAGTAATTCTCATTAATATCTTTGAGCTACCTCATACTCGCAAAGTTGCTAGGGTTTCATCGAGCAGCCAAAGTCGGCTGCATAGGTGCGAAGTAACCAGGAGAGCAATAATCAACGCCTCGATATTTCAAGTCGATCGATCGAGGAAAGATCGGAGGTATGACGTAATGTTGGGCTTTTAGAATTGCACCGCGATACTTGCCGATCGCTTTACTGGGGGTGGCAGTAATGACGGTAGAATTACGTTCGTATGGGATGCCACGGTACTGAAGTTGCATGGGTCGAGCCTCCTGAGAATAAGGTTGTTGCAATTAAGCTGTCTGGTTCCAGATCTCGATCGATGCCCCGTTAATTTCGTCTAAGGAACGACAGAGCAAACGAGACTGGCGCGTCCTTACAGACTGGAAGCGAGCCATTAATAGAAGAAAAGCTTGAGAGTTGACAAAGTGGTTTTCAGGGCATTTCATCAGTGATTCTCCTAATGCGATCGTTTGTGTCAGAGAATCCCAGCTAGCTAGCGTTTATCTCTTATGCCAATTTAGAAAACAAAACTGACTTTGCCGCCATCAGCAAGTGGAGTCTAAGGCTATCCATATCGGTAGCCGCCACCTACTCTTTTGGGTAGGAGATCGGGTTTTACCCGATCTTGAGTGGGAAAGCTAAACGCTGGTAATGCCTCGCTTGAGCGCCACTAACACCGCCTGCACTCGATCGCTTACTCCTAATTTCCCCAGAATATGGTTGACGTGAAACTTGACGGTGTTCTCAGTAATATGTAAAGTTGCCCCAATATCTCGGTTGCTTTTACCCTTGGCCATCAGTTGGAGTACCTCTAACTCGCGATCGCTCAGTTCCGGTACGATCGTGCGTTCTGCCAATTTAGCGCCGATCGCAGGCGAAATATACTTTTGCCCCTTGAAGACGGTGCGAATAGCTGCCAATAATTCTTCCGCACCTGCGTCCTTGAGCAGATATCCCTTCGCCCCAGCTTGAAGTCCCCGATGAATGTCTTCATCGCCATCAAAGGTAGTGAGGACGACGATCGAGGCTCGATCGAACTCAGCGCAAATGGCCGCGATCGCTGCCACCCCATCCATCTCAGGCATTCGTAAGTCCATCAGCATCACATCAGGCTGGTGGTGGCGATAGAGCTTGACGGCCTCAACTCCATTTTGAGCTTGCCCGACAATCGCCATGTCTGTCTCTTGTTCCAAGATCGCGCTCAAACCCTGAAGGACGACTGGATGATCGTCGGCAATCAAAACTCGAACCATACTCGCTTCTTCTGCCATGTTTTACCCCTCTTCTAGACGTAGCACTGCTACGTCTCTACACTCTTCTGCCCTCTCTCCCTTAACTTCGCTCGACGATCGCCACCACCTCTGTACCGCGTCCGGGGTGGCTTTGAATGCTGAGATGGGCTGCGATCGATCTGGCACGCTCTTTCATGCCAATTAAACCAAAGCCCTTACTAACAGACAGATCGCTTGTGACAAAGCCCCGTCCGTTGTCTTTAATCTGTAAGATGCACCGACTCGGTTCGTATATCAGTTCGATGCTAATTTCCTCAGCCTTGGCGTGCTTAATCGCATTAGTCGCCGCTTCTTGCCCGATCCGCAACAAGTTATTTTCTACCTCTAATGGCAAAGGATAAGGTTCCCCCACCACTCGATAGACCAGCGGGGAACTAGCAGAGGCATTCATTTTGGCGACAAAACGAGCGATCGCGCTCGGTAAATCGCCTTTTTCCAATAGTTGAGGGCGCAACGCTTTGACCGAACGGCGGGCTTCGCTCAGTCCAGAACGAGCTAGATCGTAGATTTGAATCAGGCTCACCTGGGCTGGCTCTGACAGGGCGATCGACATTCGCGAAACTGCTTCTACCTGGAGCGCAATTCCAGTAAAGGCTTGCGCCAGAGTATCGTGGATTTCTCGCGCCATGCGGTTGCGCTCTGCTAAAATCGATGCTTCTTCAGCTTGTTTGTGGGTAGTGAGGTCGTAGCAGAAGCCAATATAGCCGCTAAAGTTGCCATTGAGGTCGTCGAACGGTCTGCCCGTGTCGGAAATCCAGCGGTATTCTCCCGCACGATCGCGCAAACGATACTCCATATTGAAAGGCTGACGCACTTGAAATGCTTGCCTATAAGTGTTGGCACAACGCTCTAAATCGTCTGGATGGATGCCTTCTAACCAACCATCTCCCATCTCTCGATCTAGAGTTCGACCTGTAAAGTCGAGCCATGCTTGATTGAAATAATCGCACTTAGCATCTAAACCCGCTCGCCAAATCATCCCCGGCAAGGAGTCGAATAGAGCCAGATAGAAATCTCGCGATCGAATTAAGATCTCTTCTATGCGTTTGCGCTCGGTGATGTCTCGGATGGCAGCAATGTCGATCGTGCGATCGCCAGCAGACATAAACCTAACTCTCACTTCTGTCGGAAAGCTCGTCCCATCCTTTCTAACGCAAAGACATTCATAGGGACCTTCATCGCGTAACCCAAGCCGCCGCTCGATCTCTTCCCAATCTCCTGGAGGGAGAAAACTAGAGGAGTGCATCCCCATTACTTCACCTAGATCGTAGCCAAACATATCGGCGAAGGTCTGATTGACATCCAAAAGCTTGCCAGCTTGAGCGATCGCGATTGCTTCAAAGGTGGCGCTCGCAAGTTGCCGAAATCGGGTTTCGCTGTCCTGAAGGGCAACCTCGGCCCGTTGGCGATCGGCAATTTCCTGCTGCAACTCCAAAGTGCGATCGGCAACCTGCCGTTCTAGAGTTTGATTGTACTGAGCTAGTAGTTTTTGTGCCTGTTTGCGCTCGGTAATGTGCAGGATGAATCCCTGAAAATATAGAAGTTGGCCGTTAACATCGCGCACCGCACGGGCATTAATACTAACCCAAATGGTACTGCCATCCTTGCGATACCCTTCAGCTTCAAACCCCGATACGAGATCGTCCTGTCGCATTAAAGCCACAAATTCATCTCGGCGATGTGGATCGACATACAGTTGATGCCGCATATCCGTCACGGTTGCCATCAACTCTTCAGGAGAGTCATAACCCAAGTTATGGGCTAAAGCTGGATTGGCACTGATGAAGCGTCCGTCGATCGAGGTTTGAAAAATCCCTTCAAAGGCATTTTCAAAAATACTACGATACTTCTCTTCCGCTTTTTTAAGTGCTTCAATGGCGGCGGTTTGTTCGCCGTTTAACTCTTGCAATGCTTGATTCATTTGTTGCAATTGGGCTGCTTGCTCGGCTAACTTTTGCTTTTGCCAGTAGCTCTCGATCGCCTCTTTTACCGTCAATTGTAAGTCGTCAGATTGCCAGGGCTTAGCAATATAGCGGTACAATTTGGCATATTTAATCGCATTGCCAACAGCTTCTAGATTCGCTTGTCCGGTCAGCATGACCTTAAATGTTTCGGAAGAAAGAGCGTGAATTTGTTTTAATAATTCGTCTCCTTTAATATCGGGCATTAGATAGTCCGAAATAATTAAAGGAATTCGATCGCCATCTTTTAGCAGTTTTTTGGTTAACTCTAAAGCTTCTTCTCCGCCTTCAGCAATTTCAATTAAGTAATCATCCGCGATCGCCTCTTTTAACTCGACCTTGAGCGCATCAAGTACCGCGATTTCGTCATCAACGCAAATAATTACCTGTTTGTTCATCTGAAGAATGAATTATGAATTATGAAAATTCCATAGATAAATTCAAATGCTTGAGATAGAAGAATTTTTTGGTTATATTTCTAAACTTGCTAGTGCCGATCGAATTGCTTCTACCAATTCTATTTCCGACCAAGGCTTATGGATACAACACAGGAGATTAGCCTCCCTCCTCGCTCGTTCGATCGCTGTGGCATTGGCTTGACCCGTGAGCATAATTTTAATAATACTAGGATATTTCTGGTGAACCTGAATGAGAAAATCATCGCCTTTCATTCCAGGCATCAACCAATCGGCCACAATTAAAATAATTTTGACTTCAGTTTCCGTGAGTTCTTCAATTAGCTCTAGGGCTTCATCAGCATCTTCCGCAACTTCGTAACGGTATGCCTCTCCAAATGCTGACTTGAGTTGTGCCTTGAGACTATCCAGGACAACGATTTCATCATCGACACAGATAATTGCCAATTCGGACATTAGGTGTCACCTGGATAGATTTAAAAATGCCATGGCAGCTTATTAGACTGTTTCCGGGTCAACCCCCAGATCTCGCAACTTAGCTGCTAGTCGCTCAGATCGTTGCTTTTCGAGATCGGCTCGCTCTTTTTCCAAATTGGCTCGCTCGTCTCCCGTCGGTAACAGGTTCCCTTCACTATCCCACCAGCGCAGCCAGGGTAACGTCTGGTTGAGATACTCTCCTTGCCAAATTCCTAATTCCACGCCCAACTGGGGAATGGGATAGTGTCCTCGTTGATTGGGGCGGCATCGTTGATAGCGGTTGCCAATCAGTTCGTAGACTTCGACTGAGGCTTTCTCGACTTCATAAATGGCGTAAAATGGCACTCGAATTGCTTGCTCGTAAACCCAAAACTTTCCGGCTTTCGACTCATCGCCAGCAAAGGGTGAGGTGCGATCGCGTTCTTCTGTGCCATCTCCAGAAACAAATTCGATCGCAATTAGAGGGGCAATAATCTCTTTCCACAAGACATAAGAACGCCGCCGTTCGCCATTAAGTAAGGGTGGTACGTTCGGAACATAAAACCAGTCAGGTGCTTCTGCACCGCATTCGGGTGGCTCGGTCAGTCGCCAATAGATGCCGCAATCCTGCCCG
This sequence comes from Cyanosarcina radialis HA8281-LM2, assembly GCA_019359615.1. GTDB lineage: Bacteria > Cyanobacteriota > Cyanobacteriia > Cyanobacteriales > CCAP-1448 > Cyanosarcina > Cyanosarcina radialis. The sequence goes on along the minus strand of JAHHHA010000032.1, from coordinate 50,507 downwards.
ATGGCGTAGCGTCCGTCTGGGTGTAGGGCATTCAGGACGGGGTAAATAGAATCGGTGAGCAGCAGGCTTTGAGGATGTTCCTGGAAGTTCTTCACGAAAGTACCATCGGATTCTGGTAGTTGCTTGTGATCCGGGAGGGTAAGTTTGGGTTGGGATTTGGCAATTGTCATCGGGCACTCTCCAGAGTGGGGCAGGCAAGATGCCTACCCCACAAGAATGTAATTCACTCAATTGAAAATCGCGATCGAGACCAATTAGTTGCTGGTGAAGGAAATATGTAACTGTGATTCCAGGATAAGAGATTTTGCAGGGCAGCGACCAATTTAACTGCGAATTGCGAATTGTCAATTGACAATTGTTTTAGGAATTTTAACTGGCTTCGATCGGCAGCAAAACCTGAAAAGTCGTTTGTCCGGGCTGACTGGTAACTGAGATTGCCCCTGTATGTTTCTCAATAATCTTGCGGACGATGTGAAGTCCTAAACCGCTGCCTTCACCCAAAGATTTAGTCGTGAAGAATGGCTCGAAAATTCTCGATCGAATAGACTCCGGTATCCCTTTGCCCGTATCGCTAATCCTGACTCGCACTTGTCGATCGCTTTGGGCAACATCGATCGTCAAAGTCCCTCGATTCTCCATCGCTTGTAGGGCGTTGTGGATTAAGTTAGTCCATACTTGGTTGAGTTCGTCGGGATAGCAACGAACAAGCGGTAGCACCGCATAATTGCGCTTCACCTTCACGCCTTGTTTGAGTTGATTTTGATAGAGCGTCAACACCGTCTCGATACCTTCTATGAGATCGATCGATACCATTTCGCCCGATCGATCGTAATGAGCGTAGGTCTTCAAGGCAAAAGCAACTTTTGAGGCCCGATCGATCGCCAGGTTAATAGTTTGAATGCCTCTTTGGATTCCAGAGAGCTTATAAGCAATATCCAGCAGACGATCGCCATCCGATCGCGTTAGTAGGGGTAAGAATCGATCGATATCGTCGTAAATCCCCATGTCAACTAGGGTGTCAGCCAACCCGTTAGCTTTGGCGATCCCAGCAGCCTGCAAGTTCTCGATTAAGGGTTTCTTCAACTGTCGCCGCTGCTTGGCCGAAAGGAGCGGTTGAGTTAGCAGCGATCGTTCTAGCAAGGCGAGGAAGGCTCGATCTTGCTCTGGAGAAAAAGACTTTAATCGAGTCGGTAACTCTATGAGGGTCTGAGCCAGAAACTTAGAAATATTGCCCGCAGAGGAACGAATCGCCCCCAAAGGGGTGTTGATTTCATGGGCAATGCCAGCCACGAGTTGTCCGAGTGCTGCCATCTTCTCCGATTCAATCAGTTCCTCTTGAGCCATTTGCAGGTGATGGAGGGCTTGCGAGAGTTCCTGAGTCCTTTCTGCTACTTGCTGTTCCAGGGTGCGATTGTAGTCGGCTAAGACCTGTTCGGCTTGTTTGCGTGCGGTAACGTCTTGAAAATTGGCGATCGCCCAAAACAGCAATATACTCAGTCCGAACCCACCAAACAGCAGGTAGAAAGCTTGCTGGCTCTCGGAGGTATTTTCTAGCGCTGGACGAGAGCTAAATACTAAATTCCAGGGTTGTCCGGCGACGTTCGAGGTTTTAACGGTTTTAAACTGAGCCGATGTGGATGCCGCAGGAGTTGAATTTGAGTTATGTAGTAATGTATCCGGACGAATCTCTCCAGCATAGACTGCCAGATCGAGCCATTGAGTTGGCTGGCCGGAAACGGCGTGGTTCAACAGATCGCTAGCCCGAAAGGGACTGTAGACAAAGCCTTGCAGGTTTGCACGACGAGCTTCTACTGTTGCTGGAATTTTACCCCCAGCATAAACTGGCAGATAAATTAAAAAACCAGATTGCTTGTGGGCATAAATTTCTTGCACGAGCGTCACCCGCCCGGAAGCAGCGGGGGAACCTGTATCCCGCGCCCGTTCCATGGCCGCGCGACGGGTTGGTTCGGTAAACATATCGTAGCCGATCGCTGCTTGGTTGCGTCGATCGAGGGGTTCTAAATAAAGAATGGTGTGATATTCTGGGCGCGGCGGTTGTTGGGGTCGAATCTTAAAGTCACGAAACCCCTGTTGTTGCATCCGGCTAGTCAGTTGCGGCAGATCGCGGGCCGATAAGCGGAGGGAAAACCCAATGCCTCGAACGCCGGGATAGCGTTTTTGGAATTCAATTCTCCCAACGAAGGCATGAAACTCTTGATGCTCGACCGTTTCACTGGCAGCAAATAGCCCGCTGGCCGCTTGCAGCAAGGCAATGTAGGTATCGATCCGATTTTCTAGATCTGCTTGTGCTTGCTGGGCTAAACTCTCAAATCGCCATTGATTTTTGGTTTTCGATGTGACGAACGCATAGTAGGTCGCTAACAGCGTTAGTAGAAGAGTGCTGGCTAGAACGATCCAGGGCAACCTCCGACGACGGATATTGACCAAAAGAGTTGGTAGAGAAATCATCAGATCGACATCCAATAATACGTTGGCGAAGCGACGGACGCTGGAGTTCCGCCGTGCGACGACTCCAGCCGCGTCCTCCTGTGCGTAGCACGTATTGCCCCCAACTCTAGATCTGAAGTCAGAGACAGCGATCGCTCGAAATTCTAGATATAAGCTCGGTCTTACGCCGTATCTATGCGATTAGTATAGAAATACCTCGAAGGCTTTGCACTACCCAAAAGTTTAGTTGAGCTAGATCCTCGAACCACAATGCCCATCGCGATCGAACAATTGCAGCAAATCTCTATTTTGGCTGGACTAGAAGCCGAGGAACTGGTGCAACTGCAACCTCATGCTGCTGTCAGATCCTACCAACAGGGCGAAATTATCTTACATGAAGGCGATCGCCTGCCTGCCAAACTATTCGCGGTTTTAAGCGGCACGATCGAAATCAAGAAAATCGGTAGCACTGGGAAGGAAACCCTGTTGCGCAAGTTATCTGCTGGAGAACCCTTTGCCGCGCCAGCCTTGTTCGGTGATGGCATTTCACCCGCCACCGTTGTTGCCGATCGAGATTGCCAAATTCTCACGATCGAACGAACGGCTTTATTAGAATTAATTCGACAGACTCCTGACGTGGCTTTGCGGATCTTTGCCGTCCTCACAGAACGCCTGCAACACCTGCACGGCATCGTGCATGGCTTGGTTTCAGAACGGGCGATCGTGCGACTCGCCCAGTTCGTGCTGTCGGTGGCGCGAGAACGGGGAACGCAGATCGTAGACGATCGTGTTTACTTAAAAGCATCCTTATCCTACTATCAAATCGCCCGCAGTATCGGCATTACTTATGAAGAGTGCGTCCGCCTGTTCAAGCAGATTCAAACCGTTGTCAGCTATCAGCGAGGGGGCAAAATTGCATTGCTCGATCGAGAGCGGTTAAACGCGATCGCTGAAGGAGAAATTCCGCATTTTAGCGGTTAGAACGGGCTGATTTTGATACCGAGAAACCGATGACTATGGGTTTGCTGGCAAAAACTTGAAAGGTGCAGTTGGTTTGAACTGTGTTGCCGTATTACCAGTAAAAATAGCCCCGTCAGTCAGCGTCAGCTTCTTCGTCGGTTTTCCAGGCGTAAAATCGATGTCGGCTAAGTTTACCCAAAACACGTTGGGGGTGCGGGTCGATTCAAAGTAATAGCGTTTGTTTTTGTGGTCGGCTACCGTGCGCCAGATGGTCGAGGAAATATTAGGCTGTCCGGGAGTGCTAATTCCAAGCGGTACGGAGCTATTACGAATTACGGAAAAAGCTGCCGCGATCGCTTCGGGATTGTTGGCAGTTTTGGGAATGGCATTAATGTAAAACGAAGTGCGCGCAAAGCGATCGGCAGCGCGATTGGTACCGGGTAACATGGTGGTGCCGCCAATATCTTTCCAGTAGGCATTCAGCGCCAGTTGCTGGTCGAATACTGGCGAATTGGTCATCACCTGATATTCTTTGCCATGATGAATCACCAGCTTGCCGTCGATATACTCCAGAATAGCTGAGTCCCCCGTCGGGTCTGAAAGCGACAAGTGCATCGTACCGCCATGTCCATCTGGAGTCATCGTTGGCACTACATAGAATGGCTCTTGACGTAAATCCTCCACGGCTTCGGCAACGGTAGCATAGTTATCGAGCATATATTGCGCCCACAGAGACAGCGAAAGCGGCTTGCGCCGATCGTTGCGGGCCGGTTTGGGATATTTCGATTCAGTCAGATATAGCATATTAGCGACCAGACCTTTTTCATTCATGCCATCTGCCGTCCCTACATCCCAACCTGTCGCCACCACGCTGCCATACTTAGAAGTCCACCGGATAGAATTCGATCCAGCAGCACCGTCGCGGTTCGCGCCGCGCGGTAAAGCCCAAAGATTTGACTTCATATCGCTCACCCAGTCCATGCTGCGGACGGTAATAACTGTATCTTCAGGTCCGACGTACACGGCTCTGGTACAAGCCAAAGCTAGCTGCGGATCGATCCCGCTTACGCCGACTGCGATCGCGCTAGCGATTGGTGCAGAAACAAACTGATGAATCTTGAATCGCTGCATAAGGTTCCTCACTTTTGGCGAAGTCATACAATGCCATGTTGAGAATAAATTATAAAATGATAATCATTATCAATGCATAAGTAAAGCATCAAGTTCTAGCAGCGATGTTAGGCAGGACGATCGAATCGGTCTATATACCTGCAAGAAAAGCTCTCCCGCTCTATCCTTTCTGCTGTCGCCACTAGAACGGGCTGATTTTGATACCGAGAAAGCGATCGAGCAGTGCCTTTTTCCAGATGAATCGCACCACCAGCGCCCAAATAAATGCCAGCAAGCCGATCGCCCAATAATAACCCGGTTCTACGGGATAGAGTTCAAATAAGTTACCGATCGACGGCACTGCCAACATGACAGCGTAAAGCAAGAAAACCGCCCCAGCCATTAGCGTAAACCGCCAGTCTCCGCTCAACCGCTCTCCGCCTACCCAAAATCGGGTGGGGGGTTTGAGGAAGAGTAGGAGTAACAGCCCCCCAAAAATTTGCATCGTCACCATGCCTTTTTCGGCGATCTGCTGGGCGTGGGAAATATCCTTTAAAGAAATCAATCTATCGAGCGACTGTAAGGGAATTTCACCGCGCAGCCAGCCCAGAATGGGAGCTAGATTTTCTGCCAGGAAATACAGATAGACGAGGATGCTGGCTAGAGATAGGGTGAGGGTGGCAGGCACGACAAAATGCACCAAGTCGTGACCGTCGTGCCTTTTAGGTTTGTGAGGCTGCGCCCAGAGGGTGACAAAGAAGGGCGGAATTCCCACGGTGAGGAAGGTGGCAATGGTGCTGGCTTTGATACTAAAGGGAAACGTGAACGTCGCCATACCGACGACCACGATCGCCAGAATAAAGGAAAAGATTCGCACCATAAACAGTTTGCTGATATCCATCACCCCATTGCGAATCCGCTGTCCTTCTAGAAAGATTTTGGGGAGGGCATTAAACGAGTCCTTTAATAACACGATGTCCGCCACGCCACGGGTGGCCTGACTGCCGCTTTCCATAGCAACGCTGACATTAGCTTGTTTCAGCGATAGTACGTCATTTACCCCATCCCCCATCATGGCCACATAGCGATCGCGCTCTTGCAGGCTTTTGACCAGACGGGCTTTCTGTTCGGGCGTAATCCGGCCAAAAATCGTACTATCTTCCGCCATCTGAGTAAAAACGGCATCATCCATTTGTGCCAGTTCTTGCCCGGAAACGGCGATGATGTCATTGCTTAAACCTGCCTGTTTGGCCAGCGCTGCCACGGTAGCTGGGTTGTCGCCAGAAATCACTTTGACCTCAATGCCTGCTTGCCGAAACTCTGCCAGGGTTTGGGCGGCATCGGGACGCAACTCGTCGCCAAAGTATAAAATTCCCAGCGGCGTTAGATCGGGGGGCAGCAGGGGATTGTCCGACTCATCTTGCAATTGTGTCTCTGCTGGGCTGTAGGCAAACAACAGCACTCGCAATCCTCGATCGGCCCCTTCTTTGATGAGGGCTTGCAAGTTGTCGGATAGCGGCACAGACGCAGCTAAAATCTCTGGAGCGCCGAGGATGTAGACTCCCGGCCCGTCAGCAAAAGCGATCGCGCTCCATTTGTGCGCCGAACCGAAGGCCATCTCTTTGGCGATCGCTCTTGGGGATTTGGGCAAGGCAGTAGCGATCGCATCGTTGGTTTTGTTGCTGGTAGTGGCGCTGGCAGCATAGTCTCCCAAAATCGATTCCAGTTGAGGGCGATCGCGATCGATGGGAATTACCGTTTGCAAATGAATCCGATTGGTAGTCAGCGTCCCGGTTTTGTCGAGGCACATGACATCGACGTGGCTGATCGATTCCACGGCGTTGGCTTGCTGTACCAGGGCGCTCTGGTTGGCAATCCGCACGGCCCCAAAAGTATAGGCCAAGGTAATCATCAAATATAGCCCGCTGGGAACCAGCCCGACGATCACCGCGATGTTTTGCACCCCCAAGCTAAAGGGAATCACCCCCAACACCATCCGCAGTGTCGTCACCAAGCTCAAAAGAATGGCCACGCCCAGCAACAACCGGATGGTGAGGTTAGTTTGGTGTTGCAGCGGTGTCAGCACCTTGCGAAACTTTCGAGCTTCAGCAGTCATTTTGCTGGCTAAACTTTCAGCCCCGACTTTCTCGGCCTCGTAGCAGGCAGTACCGCTGACGCAAAAACTACCGGAGTAGACTATATTGCCTGCTTGTTTGGGAATTAAGTCCGATTCTCCGGTTAATAAAGACTCGTCAACTTTAATCTCGCTCGATCCGACAACGGAGCCATCAACTACGATCTGATCGCCCGGACGCACTACCAACAGATCGCCCACCACAATTTCGTTAGGGTCGATCTCTCGTTCCTGACCTTCTCGAATTACGCTGGCGTGCGGGCGCGTCAGTAGGGCAATGGTATCGAGTTTTTTCTTGGCGCGAATCTCTTGAATTACATTTACCACGACATTCATCGAGATCACGAAGGCTAATACGCCCACATCGCTGACTCGTCCCAGCGCGATCAGCACCAAACTCAGGAAAAAGTACACCCCATTGATGAACGTCAACACATTGTCCCGCACGATCTCCCAGTAGGTGCGGCTGGTTTGCATGGGTACGTCATTTCCCTGTCCGGCGGCGCGACGGTTGGCCGCTTCGCGATCGCTCAATCCTTGCAGGTCACTGGGGGGCATTGGCATAATTTTTTATCGAATCGGTAACATTGAAGAACTCATACTAAATCTGGCGATTAAAACTCTTAATCCAGCCCTCACCCCCAACCCCTCTCCCACGGGAGAGGGGAGCCGCAGGCGGGTGAGGGCAAACCTGGCGAGTGCTGAGTGGATTCGATCTCATAGGGCAACTTTAAATTCTGGGAGGGAACCGAGCTTGTGGATCGCGACCCGAACATCCATCCCCAGATAGTCCTGCGCGTCGCCAAACCACGAGCCTGATAGGGGAAGAACCTGTCCGGGATGACGGGCGATCGCTACTGGAGTTAGATCGAACCCTGAAGTAATGAGGTTGGTGGGGTCGTAGTTGCGCCATCCCGCACCGGGAAGATAAACCTGCGCCCAGGCGTGAGTCGCTCCAGAACCCGTCATCCCAATCTCTCCACCGTCTAGGACGGCATCGTATAAATAGCCGCTGACAAAGCGACAGGCAAAACCCAGTCGGCGCAAAGCTTCGATCGTCAACCAGGCGTAATCCCGACAAGTGCCGGATTTGAGGCGCAGCGTTTGGGAAGGGGATTGGGTTCCTTCTGCTTCCCGTGCCTGGTAGGTGAGGGAACTATGAATGGTATCCATCATCCGTTGCAGCACGTCTAGGGTATTATCTCGATCGCCTGCGACAAAGCTTTTGGTCCAGGCGGCTAGGCTGCCATCGGGATCGGCGGCATGGGGGCGCATGAATAACGCCAGATCGTCCCATTCATCCGGCGTATACTGTACTGGGATTTCTTCGGCGCGAGGATCGAGGGGAAATTCGGCGATCGGTTCGTGGCCAAAATGCTCCCCTCTAATGCGATACGTCACTACCAACTCGGTTGCGGGTTCCTGGGGTGCGATGATGGCGACATTATTCGAGAGGGTATCCATCACCCAGCGGATTTTAGAGGAGATGTTGGTTTCGATCGAGTAGCTTAAAATCCGCCCGCCATAACTGGCTCTAGGTAAGAAGATCGCTCGATGCTCGCCAAACGTTACCGGATTGGCGTAACGGTAGGCGGTAACGTGTTCCAGGTCGTAAATTGCGCTCATGATAACGAGTTCGGAGGAAAGGAGGAAAGGAGGAAAGGAGTTAATTCCGAATTCTTTTGGTTAACCAGTGCAGTCTGTCAGGAAAGCATTAAGTATCGGAGCGATCGCCATCCTCGCACGGCCGCGACAGACGATCGGAGTGACATAATGACTTCAGGTTTATTAAACCCACAATCGGCCCTATGCTTGAGTATTTTCGCTCGACTATTCTGCCTTCTAAACCAGCCCAACTTTTAATTCAAACCTGGTTGAAGTGGGATCGGGATAACTGCCCTGGGATGGCAGCATCGCTATCATACTATGCTCTCTTCTCACTATTTCCGATGCTGTTAGTGGTTTTGAGCATTATTGGCTGGTTTCTCGGACCCAACTCTGGGGGATTTCAAGCCGCCAAAGAAACAGCCCAAAAATATTTGCCCCCAGAAGTCCGCGATTTGATTGCAGGAACCGTAATTTCCCTCAACGAGAATAGCGTGGGGGCGGGAATCGTTGGGTTCTGCTTGCTCCTATTTACCGCTAGTGCGGTGTTCGGAGTTCTGAGGGCTGCCATCAATAAGATTTGGCAATCGCCCAGCCGCGTCTCTGAAGCTGGGTCGGTTTTGAAGATGATACTGTTCTTTATTTTTAATAAACTGCTGGCTTTTCTGTTGGTGTTTGCCAGCGCCCTATTACTTCTGACCTCTCTGATTACCAATATTGCGATTAAAATTATCCTGGAACTGGTTGCCAATTTTCAATCCACATTCTCTTTTATTGAAGTTGACGAACTTCAACTTACCAGAGGGCTGCAAGTCAGTTCTTCCGTGCTAATTCTGGCGCTGACTGCTGGCATTTTGTTTAAAATTTTGCCATCTGTTTACGTAGGCTGGCAGGATATTTGGTTGAGCGCCCTGTTGACAGCTTTTTTAGTGGTAGGGTTGCAACAATTAGCCAGCAATAGTGCGATCGCCCTTGGCAGTCACTTCCTCTCCTACGGGGTTATCGGCAGCGTCATGATTTTGATGCTGTGGATTTTTCTGACGTTTCAAATCTTCCTGTTCGGTTGCGTTCTATCCTACATTTATGCCCATATGTTCGGCTCTCGTCGGCATAGAGGGATCGATCGAGTGCAGCAATAATCGCTCTTACGAGTAGCCCTGAAACTAAAATTAATAATTGCGAATTGCGAATTGTAAATTAACAATTGTATCCCATGTCTGATTTTTTAAGTTTTAAAGTACCTAACCCAACCACGCAACAAATTGCTCAATCCTTCCGTTGGCTGGGCTGGCTTGGCTTTTGGCTGCAAGTTTTGCTGGGCTTTATTCCAATTTTGGTGGTGGTGACAACGATTTTGTTCAGCCCTAACCAGGGGCAATTGGGATTGTCTTTTGGGATGTCCCTGGCGATCGTTTGTTTGCTGGTTTTGTGCTTCAGCATTTATTGGTGTTATCGCTATACGCGGGTGGGGAATAAGTTAAAAGCTCCAGATCTGCGTCCCGCCAAGGCCAATGTCATTAGAGATCTTAAAGTGGGGCTGATTGCTAATCTGGGCACGATCGGGATCTCAGTATTAATCGCCCTGTTGCGGGTGGGGGAATTAACCTTCAAAATGTTGAGGCTGCCTCAAGGGGCAACGGTAGTTACTCCCGCTCCCGTGGGGACGACGATCGCTCCTGGAGCCTTGATTACGGCCTCGAATATGATTACCATTCAAGCCACTATCAACGCGATCGCGGCTGGATTGGTGGGAGCGATCGTAGCATTACTACTGCTCTATCAGGTCGGACGACACCATAGCTCGTCGAATTGAGGGTGAGTCAAGAAATGCTCGCCATAGAAAGCAATTTGTTGGAAGTTAAAGCGGAAATTTCCCCCTCTTTTCAATCCTGGGGGTCTATGCCTGCCCATTGCCGATAAATTTTCTGGTAAGCGCCATTCTCCTTGAGAGTTAAGATCGCCTGATTGAGAGATTTCCGGTAAGGGCTATTTTCTGGCATGACGATCGCGTAGAACTGTTCGCGGAATGGCACGCCGACCACTTGCACCTTACCTTGTCCTTCGTGGGAAGCATGGTAAAGCAACAGGGGGCGGGAAGCGACGATCGCATCAACTCGATCGGATAGTAAAGCCTCATAAGCAACTTCGAGTCGATCGAACTGCGTCACCTGGTAAATGTCCCTGTCCTCTAGGTACTGAAGGGCTTCATCGTCTGCGACTAGGGCAACTCGGCGATCGCGCAAATCGCTTAAACCTTGAATGTCGCCCCGAATTTCCTGAACGGTCAATTCAGCGGTGATGGTGGCCGTAAAATAGGCGACGAACACAATACCGATTAGCACCCAAAACAGAGCCACCATCTTGCCTACCGAACCATTGGGCATTTTATCTGTCTGTCCGAGCAGGGCTAAAATGGTCCACCAGAGAGACTGAAAAATACCGGGTATATAAGATTTACTGGGGATTAGCCCATTTTCGTTTCCCCGCTCAAAATACCAGACGATATGGGCTGGAATCAGCATTAATAGGGCAACAATACCGATCAATCGCAGCAAAGGGGGATCGAGCAATCGTCGGACTAACTCTTGTTCGACGGTTCTGGTTTGCTTTTCTGGACGCAATACCATGATTTGTAAGCTGGCAACTAGGATGGGATGGGAAAAATCAAACTCCCGTTCTCGCTGCTGAGTGATTGCGATCGCAGCAAATCCTAGATCTGCCTGCCCGGAACGAATCGCTTGCAGAATCTCAGAGACGCTGGCATACATCTTGAACTCTGAATCTCGCTGCAATTCTTTCAGGATGCTGCGTCCCAGATCGATGCTAAAACCGACGATTTGCCCGTTTTCTTCAAAAGCATCTGGCCGGGCAAGTCTGGTAGCAATACGTACGGGGCGTACTGTCGAGCGCACAGCAGATTTAGGAGGGGGAGAAGCAGCGGGAGATTGAGAATAAGTTGGTGTCGCTAACAGCGATAGTACGATCGCCCCTCCACCAGCGAGCGCCCGTCCCCCGATCGAACACCATTGAAAACGCCTAACTTGTCGATCTCGATCCAGCATCCTGACTTTTGTATCTACTTGTTTTGTACGAACTGTTTAAACTTATTAAACGGCATGGCTTTGGCGAATAGCCAACCTTGCACGTACCTGACTCCGGCTTGACGCAAGTATTGACACTGCTCTTGAGTTTCTACTCCTTCTGCCACCATCTGCAATTCCAGTTTTTGGCCTAATTCGATTACAGTATCGCAGATCGGACTATGGGTTTCACCAGGTTGAATCCGCTGAATAAAGCAGCGATCGATCTTTAAATACTCGAACTGAAACTCGTTCAAATAATTCAGATTTGAGTAACCCGTGCCGAAATCATCTAGGGCAAACCAGGCTCCCAATTTCCGCAGCTTAGCCATATTAGTCGCATGGAGGCGATCGATCGAATCGTTTTCCGTCACTTCAAACATCATTTGTCGAGTGGGAAAGCCGGATGCAGTTAGGAGCTTGACGACACCATCCAAAAACTCTTCAGACATCAATAAAGATGGGGGCAAGTTAATCGAGACGTAGAGATCGGGAAATTGGGCCAACAATTCTGATTGTTCCTGGATGACTTGGCGGATAATCCATTCGCTCAAAGGTTTAATCAGCCCGGTTTTTTCGGCAATGGGAATAAACACTCCAGGAGAGATGAGGCCTAAGTCGGGATGTTGCCAGCGGACTAACGCTTCCGAACCCACGCATTGCCCCGTCTCTAGGTCTACGATCGGCTGATAGTGAACCTCAAACTCGCGGTTTTCCAGTCCCAGGCGGAGGTCGCGATCGATCCCGTATGCCCGTCGAGCAAAGCGGAGAAAGAGGAAAATCGCTACCCCGCTGCCAACAAGTGCCAACGCTCCACCTGCTAAGAGGTCCGGCATCCAATATCGCAACGCCCACCGGGTCGGCACCGAGCCGATAACCGTCACTTCGCCATTTTTAGTCGATCGCCCGACCTGGATGCTGGAACCATCGGCATTCGTCAGCCGTTGCTGGAGATCGCCTGGTAATGCCCCCATTCCAGTCAACACCTGACCCTTGCGCCCGACAAAGGCAATAAAACCGTTATCTCCGAGTTCGCTATCTTCTAAAAAGTAGGTAAGCACGACAGGATCGACCATCAAATTTGCCTCCCCTCGCTTGGGGATTGGCAGGCTCAGGATAATCGATCGCTCCTTCATCACCGCCGTTTTGACCGGGCCGATAATTTGAACTGACTGGCGCTTGGGGTCGATCCGGTGCTCCGGCAAGACCAAAACTGGAGGATTTACAGGTCCGAGGCTGGTGAGGACTAAAAACCCTTTGTCGTCGATAATGCCAGCTTCGCGAAATCGAGGATCGTTGTAGACGTAGCGCCGAATGAGATTAAACGTTTCTGGACTGACGCGCCCTTCTGTATCTTCTCCAATGCGAGTCAAGATCTTTTCGGCTGCCTCTAGCAGGCTATCGGTTCTAAGAGCAGCCGTATCGATGTTATCTTTCAACCAATCTTGGGTGCGATGAATGGCTTGAAAGTACGAGATAGCTAGCAGCAAAACGGCTGGCGCGAGCGTGACTGCTAACACCCCCAGAATAGACCAATAGAAAGGCCACGGGTGTCTCGTTTGACCTGAGCGCATCACCATATTGCTATTTTGACGGATTGAATTGTTAGACTCTTTTCTTTTATACTTTAATGTCTTTAAAAACTATAGCGAGTCTGCACATCATAGTTTTAGGAAATTGGGCTGTAACTTGCTAAGTCTGGTTTCGATCGCTTTGAGTTGACAACCAAGATTGAGGCAGGTTCGACTCTATACAAGTCATGGCTACACCTGCGACAGTGACAATTGCTATTGCACCTAGAGCAACTGCTAGCAGCGGTTTACCGCCCCAATCGCGAATTTCCAAACTGCCAGCGGGAGTCATAATAACCTGAAACCGAGCCAGAGGAGTTCGATCGATCGGTTCTTCACTCTGACTTCTAGGACGATAGACTAAATCGGGTAGTGGGGTTAGATGCTGGTAATCGCTAGCCGCTTGGTTAACTGGTTGATAGGTTAAAATCGCACCGTTTTCAGCTACTCCTACTAAATAAATTAAGTTTTGAGTGGCTTTTAACTCTAAGTTGTCAGCAGGTTTTATCTCTCCTTTCCAAGCAGAATTGATTTGCTGGTATAACTTGCGAGATAAAAATCTAACTTGCTGCCAGTTGGTAATTTCGGGTGCTGAGTTTAAAGGTGAATCTAATTCATTAATGTTACTAGCCTTCGGATTGCTATTTTGCTGGCGAAAGGCACATAAAGCGATCGCTTGCACGCTACCCAAAATCGCCCCTCGAAAGATGTCATGACTGTAGGGTGAAGGCCCTGAAATCGCCCCCAGCCAGGAAAGCAATTGCCCGATCGCAAACGCATAAAAACTCCAAAAGATGACGCTAATTGGAGGAATCAAAATCCACCAATTAGCCGCTCTGACATACTGGCGCAACACGAACCATTGAGCGACTCCTACTGCAATTAGCGGAATAGTACCTACTGCCTGCAATAACATAAACGACCACGGTTGAAAGTAAGATAAAAAATTACTAATAGCACCAATAGCAGAAGTATCTTTGAAGCTAAGAAACAATATTTCTCCTACCAATCCGATCGCTATCCAACTAACGATCGTAGCGCCAATCCACTTCCATGTCGGTACGTATTGGCGTAAGATTAACCACTGGGCTGTACCGAGAACTGTTCCGAAAACAGTAAACTGAATAAACGCCCCTCCCAGTGCCCCTCCTGGAATAGTTATGTCGAAGGGGGTTAAAGGCGATGGAAGTTGAGGCGTAAAAATCAGATTGCGAACCTCTGTACCCAAATACGCAGCTAATAACCAGCCAAATGCTGTCAATAAAGCAAATAACAATATGAATTTGAAACGCTCGTAAGGGGGTATCAAAAACCGTCTAGCTCTAGGAGAGGCTAGCAATGAATAGGTTCGAGACAGGTTTGGATAGGTTTGCATATCTAAATTGTCGTGTCCTCCCAACTGGATACAATATCCTAGACTTGACTTTCTGCCAAGAGCGAAGTAAGCGATCGAATGGAAGTTCGGCCGTTAATTTACTAAATGGGGATCGCTATTATTTCTGCTAGTCATATTGGCAAACATCGCTACTATATAATTTCATTTCTCCAGTATGGGAAAATTTAAAAATTATTTTCCATTCTCCACGCAAAACTGTAAACGATCGCCCTAACTCTGCTCTAATCCGTTCGATCGGATTAACTTGCTTTCATAACTCTTCAGTTTTAGCTGCGATTCTATCTGGGCTGGCCGCAGGCAATTTCTGTATTTATGAGTTAAAAGCGATCGTTAGTTCTTCTCCCCTCTCCTTGCAGGAGAGGGGTCGGGGGTGAGGTCGGGATAGGGGGATTGAGGGGGTGAGGGCAGATCGGTGTACGCGGTTGCCTTTAATACGATCGCTAAATTTCCCTCGATCGATAGAAGCGCAGTTCGCGAAGGCCAGCTAACTTGTGTGAAACAGGTTTAGGTAAGTGGTATGGGAGTTTGGAAACAGCTATCGCTAAAATTCAAGTTTGTGTGGGGGTCGCTCTTTTACATGAAGTACGCACCCCAAGCCTATCTCTACAGCCTCAAGCGCGATCGCTCCGAACGTCGATACATCCCACCTCTGGCTGCGGTAAGTCCGCTCGAACCTGGAAAACTCTTGCAAGCTGAAGCGATCGATCGAGGCGCTCGTTTCTACTTTGAAAACGCCGAACTGGAAATCTGCTTTTTAACCCCCGACCTAGTGCGAGTGCATTGGCTACCAGGAATTGCCCCCGTACCTTATGCGATCGCTCGTCAGGATTGGGATGATGTAGAAACTACGCTGGCAGAAGCAGACGATACTCGAACGGTATCTAGTAATGCCTTAACCGTGACGGTCGGCATTAAGGGGAATCTGACTTTTAGCGATCGATCCGGGCAAATATTGCGGGAAGAATTGCCGCCTCAACGCCAAGGAGAACGATGGGCGCATCGAGCTAATCTGCGATCGGAAGAGCAGATTTACGGCTTAGGAGAACGGGCTTCTAGGCTCAACTTGCGAGCCGCCAAAGATGAAAAGCAGCGCCCTAAAACCTACCGGATGTGGAATTTTGATGCAGCGGGGATGTACGGGCCGGGGTCAGACCCGATGTACATTTGCATTCCCCTGTACTTAGGGCTGCATGACTTGGGGAGTTACCTGATCTTCTATGAAAATACCTTTCCTGCGGAGTTTACCTTTACAGAAGTCGCTACTGCCGATTTTGAAAGCGGGGCCCTGCGCTACTATTTCACGGTGGGCGAACCATCGCAACTATTGACCCGCTACACCGAACTAACAGGTCGCTCGCCCCTACCTCCTCGCTGGGCGTTAGGCTATCACCAATCCCGCTGGGGATACCGTACTGAAGCTGCCGTTCGCGAAGAAGCCAAAGCTTTTCAACTTTACAATCTGCCTCTGAGCGCCATCCACTTAGATATCGACTGTCAAGTAGGACATCGGGCTTTCAGCATCGATCCGAAACGCTTCCCCAAACTTGCCAGTTTTACCAAAGAACTGGCAGAAATGGACGTGCGATTCATCGCCATCATCAACCCTGGAATCAAGTACAGTCGATCGAGTAACTTGTTTTTAGAAGGGCAAATATTAGAAGCCTTTTGCACCTACCCGAATGGCGAGTTAGTAGTAGCTCCCGTATGGGCGGGTCGAAGTGTCTTTCCCGATTTCACCAATCCTAAGGTGCGGGCCTGGTGGAGTCGGCAGTATCCTTACCTTTTAGATGTCGGGGTTGCTGGATTTTGGCACGACATGAACGAGCCAGCAGCGTTTATTGCTTGGGGCGATCGATCTTTGCCGAAAGTGGCCCGGCATTACTTAGAAGGTCGCGGCGGAGATCATCGGGAGGCACACAATATCTACGGTTTGATGCAAGCTAAAGCTGCTTATCAAAGCTTGCGAGAATACCGACCTCACCAGCGCCCTTTTATCGTCTCGCGTTCCGGTTGGGCGGGACTGCAACGCTACGCCTGGACGTGGACGGGCGATATTATCTCTAGTTGGGAAGCATTGCGTCAAACTATCGCCACGGTAGTAGGGCTAGGACTATCGGGGATTCCCTACAGTGGCCCCGATATTGGTGGATTTCAAGGCAATCCCGGTGCGGAACTCTACTTGCGCTGGTTCCAAATGGCGACTTTTCTCACCTTCTACCGCACCCACGTTTCCAACAACGTCGAACCTCGCGCCCCCTGGACGTATGGCGAACCTTATCTGAGCATCATGCGGCAATTTCTCCAGTTGCGTTACCGCCTGTTGCCGTACTTTTACACCTTGGCCTGGGAAGCAACTCAAAAAGGCTATCCTCCCGTGCGCCCGGTGTTTTGGGCAAACTGGCAAGAAAGCTCGCTTTGGGGCGTGGAAGATGCGTTCTGTCTTGGCGATGCGCTGTTAGTTTGTCCCATAGTTCGCGATGGAGATCGATCGCGTCGGGTTATCCTACCCCCAGGACAGTGGTATAACTTTTGGAACGATGCCCTGTTTGAGGGCGGTCGAGAAGTTGAGTTGGCAGCACCGCTAGAGCAGATTCCCTTACTAGTAAAAGCGGGCAGCATTTTACCGATGGCAGAAAACGGACAACTGATTTTGCACCTTTACCCTTTCCAACAAGGCACAAGCGAAGGCTACCTATACAGCGACGCTGGAGACGGATATGGAGAATCGCGGCTCGATCGCTTTAAGATGGTGCGAAACGAAACAGGTTTGGAACTAACTTGGGAACAACAGGGAGAATACGTTTTTCCTTATCGAAATGTCCAACTGCACCTGCACGGAATGGCAATCGATCGAGTTTGGATAGACGAACAACCAGTCGCGATCGAGGAACAACAATTGCAGAGCCAACCGTTCGGACGCGTTCGCTTTCAGTTAGTTGAATAACAAAGCTTGAGCCATCTGCGATCGGCAGTAAGTTAACCTCAGTTCGGGATAAGCTTAAAGTCCGATCCGAAGCCACACGCGAGCAAACGGTTATTCAACCGGATTCGATATAACTCCGAATTCCGAACTCGCGTTAAGTTATACTCCTGTGCAATAACTCGATTTAGCTGAGCGAGGAAGCCCGACAAAATGCCGATCGGGAGCATCCACTTTTGGAAGCTCTACAGATTTTAGGAGAAGATAAGAGGGCAAGAAGAGTGGAGCAGCAACGATGAACCAGGAGCGACAAGAGCGGCTCAAAGCCTGCTTACAAGAATTGGCAGCACTGTTATATGAAGAAACCGAACCAAGTAAGCTGACCGACCTGGAAAGCATAGAAAAAACAGTACGCAGTCAAATCTTAGAACACGTCAGCCCAGAAATCGCCCTTTTTTTATCGAACAAAAAACTAGAACCAAAATCGGTAAAACCAGGAAAATCAAAAGCCTAGTGGGGGAATTGAAATTAAAAGCCAAACAGTTAGAGAAACTGGGTGTCAAGCCCAGAAGTCGGTTAAGCCCACTGCTGCAAAAGTGCTGTTTGAGGCTATCAGCCAACGAATCCTACCAAAATGCTGAAAGTGAGATCGAGGCTCTGACCGGAGTGAAAGTGAGTCACTCAACACAACAACAACTGGTGTTGTTACAAGATTTGCCATTACCATCGGCTCTGCAAGCCGTTGGAGAAGTCAGTGTCGATGGTGGCAAAGTCCGACTGCGGGGGGAACCACAAGCGGGCGGATATTGGCGAGACTATAAAACGGTTCGTCTCCAAGGAATTTACTCTGGTGCTTTTTTTGATGACAACCAATCATTAGTTGATTACGTCAATAGCCAGGAGTTGGTGAACCCGCTGGTGTGCTTGGGAGATGGTCATGATGGGGTGTGGAATCTGGTGCAACAGTTGGGTCAATCCGAACAATTTTCTCGTTGGGAAATTTTAGATTGGTATCATCTCAAGGAGAATCTCTATAAAGTTGGTGGTTCTTTCAAGCGCCTCAAAGCTGCTGAAGCTCTATTGTGGCAGGGTCAAGTAGAAGCAACTAAAGCTTTATTTGACAATTGCCGAGGCCGACAAGTGAAGAATTTCATGGCTTATCTGGAAAAACATCACTCTCGCCTGGTCAACTACAGCTATTACCAGGCTGAACAACTTTGTTCTATTGGTTCTGGTGCTGTCGAGTCAGCCATTAAACAGATTGGCGCTAGGAGCAAAATTTCTGGCGCACAGTGGCAGATTGAGAGTGTCAATCAAATCCTCTCCGTTCGTTGTGCTTACCTCAATGGTTTACTCGCTATTTGATTATTTCTGCCAAAACTGGATGCTCCCTGCCGATCGAAACACAACGGCTTGTTCTTCGAGAATTTCAACGGACAGACTTTCGAGAACTCGCACCGATTCTGGCAGATCCACAAGTAATGAAATTTTCTCCAACTGACGTTTTTTCCATCTCACAAACGCAAGAAAAAATCGAGAGTTTCATTACCTCGTACAAAAAATTTGGATTTGGGAAGTGGGCTGTTACTCTCAAAGAGAGCGATCGGTTAATTGGCTATTGCGGGATAGCAGTAGAGCAAATAGATAACAAAGATGAAAAAGAAATTGGATATCGGCTAGATTCTAAATATTGGGGTAAGGGGTTAGCAACTGAAGCAGCAATAGGGGCGATCGAATATGGATTTGAACGGTTCGAGTTTCCCTACATTCTAGGTATTGTTGAGCGATCGAATACTGCCTCAGTTAGGATACTGGAAAAGCTAGGTATGCGATATGAGAGGGAAACGGTATTTTATGGAGCGAAGATGGATGTGTATCGATTGGATGCTGTCGCTTAAAAATCCGCCGAACTTATTAACCAACTAGAACGAGTATTGGCGATCGATTCTGCCAACTATACTGAGTTAGCATCGCTACTAGATAATTCGATTTCCTCAGTATGGGGAAACTTCAAGACTATTTTCCATTCTCCACCTAAAGCCGTAACCACATTAGCTAACTTCCCTAGAGTGATATTTTCTGGAGATTTTTCTAATTTTGATACCGTCGATTGTTGCATACCAAGTCGTTCGGCTAAATCTGATTGCGACCACCCTAATTCTTGTCTAATTTGTTTGATTGTATTAACTTGCTTCAGTAACTCTTGAGTTTTAGTTTCGATTTTAGCTCTCCGTTCGGGAGGTAATTTTTCCATTTCTGAGTCAAAAGTAATCATTAGTCATTCTCTTTTAAAGTTTCCAGATGTTCGTCCAATCTTTGTTCTGCTAAAGGAATATTTTTCTCATACCATCGTTTATCGCCAGTTTTATTTCCTCCAACTAATACGATCGCTTGACGCATCGGATCGAAGGCAAATAGTATTCTCCAAGGCTCGCCACCATGTTGAACTCGAAGCTCTTTGAGATTGGGATATTTACTACCTTGGATGGTATCCACATAGGGTCTTCCCAGCAGAGGTCCTTCTTGTTTTAACACTCCCAGAATTGCCAAGATTGAATCTTGAACGTCTTCTTCCTGTTCGTAAAGCCAATCTCTAAAGGCTGGGTGAAAGATAATTGTCCATACCATAGAATTATAATATTCAATTTTGGAATAAGCTTAACTGTGTCTAAGAGTCCGCAATGGGCGATCGAATCGTCCTTAAAGATTCTTGACGTTCTAGCGATCGCCCTTGTAGATTTGGGCAAGGTAATATACGATCTGGCATTCAAGAGAGGAGAAGTCCCATGTGTGGCATCGTCGGTTATATTGGCACGCAAGCAGCTACAGACATCTTGCTCTCTGGGCTAGAAAAACTAGAGTATCGAGGCTACGATTCGGCTGGTATCGCTACAGTTTTGGAAGGGCAGCTAGATTGCATTCGCGCCAAAGGCAAACTCTGCAACTTGCGAGAAAAATTAGAAAGTCAAGTCAACCCATCGCGGATCGGCATCGGACATACCCGCTGGGCAACTCACGGCAAGCCCGAAGAATACAACGCCCATCCCCACACGGATACAGCTAGACGGTTGGCAGTGGTGCAAAATGGCATTATTGAAAACTATCGGGAATTAAGAGAAGGACTGAAAGAACGGGGACACGAATTTCGCTCGGATACCGACACCGAAGTTATCCCCCACCTGATTGCCGAATTTCTCTCTTCTTCTTCATCTATTTCTCCCTCTCCCCTGTTAGAAGCGGTGAGGCAAGCCGTCAACAAATTAGAGGGTGCATTTGCAATTGCGGTTATTTCTGCCGACTATCCCGACGAATTCATCGTGGCGCGGCAACAAGCCCCGTTAGTCATTGGATTTGGGAAAGGCGAGTTTTTCTGCGCTTCCGATACCCCCGCCATAGTCCCTCATACCAATGCCGTTTTGCCTTTAGAAAACGGAGAAATGGCCAGGCTGACATCTCTAGGAGTAGAAGTTTATAACTTTGCAGGCGATCGACTCAAGAAAAGCCCGCGCACCCTCAACTGGAACCCTGTAATGGTGGAAAAACAGGGATTCAAGCATTTCATGCTCAAAGAAATTTACGAGCAACCAGGGGTAGTGCGAGCCTGTTTGGAATCTTATCTCAACGACGACTGGCAACCAGAATCGAAAAATTCCCCCATTAACTTGGGTTTATCAGACGAACTCTACAGAGATTTAGAGCAAATACAAATAGTTGCTTGCGGTACCAGTTGGCACGCCGGATTAGTCGGTAAATATCTGTTAGAACAACTAGCAGGAATTCCAACGATGGTGCAATACGCTTCGGAATTTCGCTACGCGCCATCGCCCCTAACACCGAATACCCTCTCCATTGGTGTCACCCAATCGGGTGAAACAGCCGATACTCTAGCAGCTTTGGCGATGGAAAAAGAGCGCCGCGCTGCCTATTGTCAAAACGGAAATCGGCCCTCTTTTCAACCTCGATTGCTAGGAATAACCAATCGCCCGGAAAGTACGCTAGGGCAAATGATACCCAATATTATCAACACTCATGCTGGCATTGAAATTGGGGTGGCAGCCACCAAAACTTTTGTGGCGCAATTGATGGCATTTTATTGTTTGGCGTTGGATTTAGCTTATCGCCGTCAAACGATCGCCCCAACTAAATTAGAACAGATTATATCGGGATTGCGGCAGCTACCCGCCGAAATTGAAGTAATTTTAGAAAGTCAAGAACGCTACGTCGAAAACCTGGTTCACGAGTTAGCTGAAACCCAAGATTTTATCTTCCTTGGTAGGGGGATAAATTTTCCCATCGCTTTAGAAGGGGCGTTGAAATTAAAAGAAATCAGCTACATCCACGCTGAAGGCTATCCAGCGGGAGAAATGAAGCACGGGCCGATCGCCTTGTTGGATGCTAAAGTCCCAGTAGTAGCGATCGCGATGCCTGGAAATGTCTACGATAAAGTCCTCTCCAACGCCCAGGAAGCCAAAGCCCGCGATGCCCGTTTAATTGGCGTTACCCCCACGAACGATTCCGAAGCTGCCGATACCTTTGACGATACGATCCCCGTTCCAGCCGTAGATGAATTGCTCTCTCCCATTTTGACGGTAATTCCGCTGCAACTACTGGCTTATCAGATTGCCGCCCATCGCGGTTTAGATGTCGATCAGCCGAGAAATTTAGCTAAATCTGTCACGGTGGAATAATATCCGTTGGGGAGAAGCGGTAGATAGTTTGGCGAGAACTCGATTAAGATAGCAGTTAAATTCCTGTGGACGACTGGGTGTTTTCATAACTCATCATTCATCATGCAGATGACACCGCAAATTACGCCAACCTCTCCTATAGAAGTAACCGACAATCTGGACTGGCAACCTCCCATGCCACCGACAGATTTAATTTTTGATGACGGAGAACCATTGGAAAGCAACCGCCACCGCGTCGCGATGAATTTGTTGATTCGATCGCTCAAACATGATTGGGCGCAACGCCAAGACTTTTTTGTTGGCGGTAATATGTTTGTTTATTACAGCAGCAAACAAGCCAGAAATAGAGATTTTAAAGGCCCCGATTTTTTGGTCGTCCTCAACGTTGAAAGCGATCCGACTCGCTTGGGCTGGGTGGTTTGGGAAGAAAACGGGCGTTACCCAGATGTAATTATTGAATTGCTATCTGATTCAACCGAAGCTGAAGATTTGGGGTCAAAAAAACGTCTTTACGAACAAGTCTTTAAAACCAAAGATTATTTCGTGTTTCATCCTTTTAAAGAAAACTCCTTACAAGGATGGCACTTAGATAGCGATCGCGGCTACCAACCGATCGAAGAAAATCCCCAAAGATGGTTGTGGTGTCAGAGTTTAAATCTGTGGGTAGGAACTTGGCGCGGCCAGGTTGAAGACGACAATGCTGTTTGGCTGAGGTTTTACGACGAAGCGGGTAATGTCGTCTTGTTGCCAGAAGAAGCCGAACAGCAACGAGCCGATGCCGAACAGCAACGAGCCAATCGCTTAGCGGCAAAGTTGCGAGAATTGGGAGCAGACCCAGATTCGATCTAAAAACCGAGACATCGATCGCTAAGATTGTTATTTTAATGACTTCGCTCTCTTCGGCTCGACATTCAAGTAATAGCGCCAAAGTAACTGGGTGGCGAGCGAACGCCAAGTTTGCCAAGGGGAAGCGATTGCTACTTTTTTAAAAGCTTTTGACGGTGAAATCTTTTCAACAAATTCACCCAAATAGTTGCAGGCAACAGTCGTTGAAATAAATGAGTTAATTGTGCTTCTTCACCAACGCGAATTCGCAGCTTTTTTATGCGTCCTTCCGCGATTTCTGCAACTCGTTTACCTATTAAAGAAATATTATTTTTGGCTTTCAAGCTCAATTTAGCTTTTTCTTGATGATAATTATCGGTTTGCAGGCGATAAGCTGCAATTTCTCCAGTCCCCCAAATTACATTATCGCCAAAGTTGCTTTTAGTCAAACCTACTTCAATTAAACTAACGTCAACTCCATGAGGTTCTATTTCGTAATAAAGACTTTCAGCTAAGCCTTCCAACCCATACTTACTAGCACAATAGGCAGACATTAAAGGAAATCCGACGTAACCGCAGACAGAAGAAACGAAAACGACTTTTCCTTTAGTTTGGCGTAGTAATGGCAGCAGATCGCGAGTGAGAAACGCTGGCGCATAAAAGTTAACTTCCATTTGATAACGAATTTGCTCTTCGCTTAAATTCTCTAAAACGCCCAACAATCCAAAACCAGCATTATTAACTAAACAATCCAATCTGCCCGTTTCTTTTACTACTTTGACAACGGCATCTCTTTGAATTTTGTCAGTTACTTCTAAATCTAGTATTGTCAGGCGATCGGGATATTTGCCTAACAATTCTGCTACCAGATCTTGGCGTTGTTCGAGGTTCCGAATCGTGGCGAAAACGTGCCAGCCTCGCTGCATAAATTCATCTACCAAACCTCTGCCGATTCCAGAAGAGCAACCAGTAATTAACACCGATTTGCGATCGCTAGGCATAATTATATTAATTCGTGCGATGACCGAACAAAGCTGTAGGCGCTTCGGGCGCAATATCTGGATCGAATCCACCTACTTGATTGCTGCGAAGAATCCATATACTGGCCCCATTTTGGAGAAAAATTGTAGCAATTTCATCGTGGGCGCGACGCGGTAAAATCGTTCGCCAGCTTAAAAAAGTGCTAATGAAATCTCCACCTGGACTAGTTCCGGCTAAGTTTTCGGCGTTTTGCTGCCAGTCAGACCGCACGATTCCTAAAGGTGCTAAATTTTGTTCGATCGCTCGTCCTAATTTCACTAATCGATCGAATCGTAAAGTTTGCGAATCTTGGGGATGAAGTTTCAACCAGGCTTGAATCTGAGGATTAGCACCTACCTGGGCTTCAATGCGCTTAATCGTAATATAAAGCGCTTGATTGGCATCTTGAACGCAAGAGGCCGCTGGCGAGACAATAGCCGCCCCAGTACCGTCGCCAGTTCGATATCGCGCCATCATAATATTTAACTGCTTAGTAAATTCATCTAGAGGTGATAGTTTGATGCCACCAAAATCGTAATCTTGAGTGACAGCATCGAGTTTAACAATTGCATCAGCAACTGGTCGATTTCCCAGCCAGCCCCGTTGCAAATCTCCCATGTAACCGGACCATTCGATCGACCCTGCTATAATCCCATCGGGATTATGGGCGTAGATCTGCTTGTATTCGATATCGAAGCGCAATTCACCGCTCAGAGGATCTCGCACTACAGTAGCAATTCCATAAGCAAAGTGACCCGTGACTATGCCATAAGTGGTTGATTCGGCTTTGTTACCGCCAATGCCGCCATAAATATGAATGACAATTGCCCTATCGCCTTCTTTCCAGCGCGAAACCGCCTCCTGTGGTTGAGAAGAATTTGGATCGAGCAAAATAACTTTAGCCGTACCCTTTTGGGCAGCCGTATTTTTCCATAGTTCTTCGTCAATATAAGCGATCGCATCTTGCTGGTTCAATCGCACCTCATTCGGCTGCAAGCGCATTAAAGCACGGGGTTCGATCGCTTGAACTACAAAAATTCCATTAGCATCTTTAGCCCCATAAATATACCAACCAGTCGGATTGAGCGGAGATTTTTCGATATCTCGATTGGTCGATTTAGGGATGCTGCTGCGATCGGCTATGACTTGAGGAATGCGAATAGTTTCTAATTCGCCATCAAATTGTTTTGAGCCTTTATTAAAGTGGCGAACTAAAAAGCGATCGCCCCGATCTCCATTTGCTTCTCGCTTGACAATATTAACTAATCCATACACTCTTCCCGTAATTTGTACTGGCTCTCGATCGATTTTTAATATAGGTTGTTTGCCATCTTGCAAGAGCGATATCGGTTCTTGCAGCCTAACTATAACATTATCATCCGGTCTAGCACCTGCCAGAGATTCCAAAGGATCGATCGCTTTTTTATTATTTAATCTATCTGGATGTAAATTACCTACTCTTTGACTTTTTATAGTCTTTTCTGCAAACCGAATATCTCGCGTTACTAACTGACGATAATCTTTGACATCAGGGCGATCGCTCCACTGTAATTTAACTACTTTACCGATTAAATCTTTAGCATTATCAGGAGCATTGTAAACTTCAAACAATACGAAACGGCTAGAATTAGGCGATCGATTTTCAGGTAATATTAATCGCCCAGTCCACAAACCCACTGGCTGATAAAGATTAGCTGCATATTGCCGATCTAAAGGGTAATAATTAGGCTGCGCTATGGGAATTTGACGATAAATCTCATAGTTAGATATCTGAGGTGTTACAGAACCTTGCTGATTCCGGCAATACGAAACAACACCAATGCCTAGAATACTAACTACAATAGTTAAAGTTAAACATCGGCGTTTTTTTGATATGATTTTTAGCAGATTTTGGCGGATCTTAGACACATGAATATATTTTTTTTGATAATAAGTTGAACCAATTAAATCTTAAGTATACAGTTAAAACCAACGAATTTAACTTGTAGGAGTGGGTTTTGCCCAGATATTTATCCTCTAAAAATTTAGATTAATTCAAACCCGCCCTGCCCCGATCGAGATTTGCGTCTGGCTATTTGTGCAGGCACAATTAACAATATAGATCGAAGTTTTGTTTGAGATGGCGAATAGCGGCACTAGAGTTGCGATCGTAGGTAATTTGTAAGCAGCGATCGACTATTTTTGGCAGATCGAAATCTGGAAAATAGCGACTTTGAGTTTCAATTTGGTAATCTGTTCCTTGTAGTTGGTAAATTAATAGCTGCTGGTTTTTAAATAACCATACTTCGGGAACGGCATAGGGAAGATAATCTCGCACGTCAGAATAACTGGTGACATCAATTTCAATAACTAAATCTGGTGGTGGATCGCGTCGCCAGTCTATGCGTTTTTTCCCAGAAACCGCTTCCCAATTGTCGATGTAAAAGCAATAATCTGGCTCGATCCCGCTCTCTTCCGGTAAGGTCATAGTTACAGGTGTAAAGGCATCATATTCTCGATCGTCGCGATCGAGCAAGGCTTTAACAATGTCCGCAAGTAGGTTGGCATCTCGACCGTGTACTGGTAAGGGCGACATCAGCAAAACTTCTCCATGGCGATATTTGAGGCGCGGGATCGATCCATCTCCCCGTCGATCGCACAAACTCTGATATTCTTGCCAGGTAGCAGGCAACCGCACCACAGCACCAGGTGGTAATTGGCTCTTTTCTGGAGAAACGAGAACAAACATGGCTGAGGCTTCCTTCAGCAATAGCTTACTGCCATGATAACAAGGACGGTTCAGGACTTACGCGGCAAACTTCATAACATAGAAGTAGCGGTGCGTTACGCTGCGATAATGCACCCTACTGGACTGTTTCAGCCAAAATGAGACTTAAAATTGGGTTCGTTGGGTTTCCTGCCGTCAACTCAACCTACAGCTATTGCACTGCCATGATAACAAGGCTGGGTTGGACGATCGCCCCGATCCAAGCAGAGCGATCGCGCTGGGACTGTAACGGTTGATTTAATAACGATTTTGAGGCCCAGACCACACCGGATTGAGGTTTACTCCCAAAACCATCGGTTTATCTTCCACCGCTGCCAGCGTTTGTCCGTCTAAATTAACCGCCCATAGAGGCATTTCTTCATCTTCTAGATCTCCAGCCCGAAATAGCACCTGACTGGGGTTGTTGTTGCTCCAACCCAACAACACCGCAGCGTCGTAGTCTCGGCGATTGGGAGCAACTGTGGTAGTCTGATTAGACTTGCGATCCCAAACCACAGCAAAATCAGAGGCATCAGAAGAACTAAATATGCCTTCAAACTGACGCGCCAGCAAGCGATCGCTATTGGCCGACCAAGAAACTGGCATTAAAATCGCGATCGCTCCCGATAAATCGACCGATTTGTTGCCAGGAAAGAAATGATTCGCCAATGGAGAAGTCGCGGCGATCTTCTGCAACTTGCCAGTCTGTAAATTTTCTAAAAACATTACGCTACTAACGCGGCTGCGATGCAACTCTGTTTCTACCCGCATCTCAATCCGGCTGTAAGCTGCATACTGACCATCTGGAGAAACTAAAGACGGGCTGCGATAGTAATGGACACTAGGTTTACCGCTAGCTGCAACTTTTTCTTGAGTGTTCAACACCCAACCCCACGGCACTGGATAAGGACTATCAAGCGGATCGGTTTGTCCCCGTTCTGGCTTGCTTCTAAAAGCCGCTTCGGGCAAACGAGTCAATATTTGTGGCAAGATCGCTGGAGAGGCCGTAACTGTTGAAGAAACAACTTCCTGGGTTAGTGTGGGCTGTAAGACATTAACTGCCTGACGCAATAGCTTTGAGTTGGTTAAGCTATCTGGTTTAGATATTTGTGTCACTCCAGCATGAACGGTCATAACTATTGATATCTTTGACAAACCATCCTCATGGTCTGCTAGAGCAGGTGTACTAGGAGTCATCAGTAAAGTAGCTGCAAAGAGCGATAAATAAGGTTTTGGGCAAGACGATCCCAGATGTAACAGGGGTTTGAACATGAATTGGAGATTAAATAATGAAATAACAGCTTTCTGATATGAGAAGCAAATACACGATCGGTTATACCAAGTTAGGACCACACAATTTAACTCGTTCACTAAAATTTACGAAACCACGAATTTAGGAGTTCAGAAGTTCAGAAGTTCAGAAGGTTAGGAAGTTTTAAGTGTTAAGTGTGGAGTGTGGAGTTAAAAATTCTCCCCATCCCCCCATCTCCCCATCCCCCTATCTCCCCATCTCCCCATCTCCCCATCTCCCCATCTCCCCATCTCCCCATCTCCCCATCTCCCCATCTCCCCATCTCCCATGAAAGTCATCTTCTTCGGTACGCCTCAATTTGCGGTTCCTACTTTGGAACGATTGCTAGCTCAGCCAGAATTTATTGTCAAAGGTGTAGTTACTCAACCAGATCGCCGTCGAGGGCGAGGGAACGAGCTACTCCCTTCACCCGTGAAAACCTTAGCTTTAGAGCATCAGCTACCCGTGTGGCAGCCCGAAAGGATCAAAAAAGATCCCCAGACGATCGATCGACTGCGACAGGCAGAAGCAGATGTATTCGTGGTGGTAGCTTACGGTCAAATTCTGTCTCAAGAAATCCTCGATATTCCCAAAATAGGCTGTATAAACGTCCACGGCTCGATTTTGCCCAAATATAGAGGAGCCGCTCCGATTCAGTGGTGTCTCTACCATGGGGAAAAGGAAACCGGGATCGCCACTATGTTAATGGATGCTGGGATGGATACTGGGGCTGTTCTCTTAACAGCTTATACCCCCATTGGATTGTTAGATAATGCAGAGCAATTAGGGCAAACTCTAGCTAGTCTGGGGGCCGACTTGTTAGTTGAAACTCTCCTCAAACTAAAAGACCAAGGAATTCAACCCCAACCTCAAGACAACTCCCAAGCAACTTATGCCCCTCTAATTAAAAAATCAGACTACGCGATTGATTGGTCGAGACGAGCGATCGAGATCCACAATCAAATTAGAGGCTTTTTCCCCGATTGTGCAGCCAAATTTCGCGGGCAAAACTTGAAAATTCTGGCTACAGTTCCCCTTGGCGAGGATTACTGGGCAGATTTACCGCCAACCTTAAGCCTCCTCAAAGAGAATTTTAATACCTTCTCTTCAGCCACAGCCCAACCTGGAGAAGCGATCGCGATCGTCAAGAATATCGGCCCGATCGTGCAAACCGGAGAAGGACTGTTGTTGTTGCAAGAAGTGCAACTTGCTGGCAAACGCCCTCAATCTGGCTGGGATTTTGCCAATGGAATGCGCTTAACGGTAGGAGAAGCGTTCGATGTTTTGTAGGGGCGGGTTTCGCCCAGATCTTTGCCTGGTAAGGATTTAGGTTAATTCAAACCCGCCTAAATCGACGCGATCTGTATCATACATCCAGAGCAAAACGAGATAAGAAAACGGTTAGGTTAAAGGTTCGTAGAAACGACAGCGATCGCAAGGCCCCTCTGGATTAACCGCACAGCGCAGCAGTTCTGAGGCAGCATTGAAGCGACAGCTAGCATCCCCTACAATCCAACGTCCTTCGACAAAAGTAGTTTCTACAGGTCTGGGGGCAGATTGAACGTAGAGAGCGATTTTCTGCAATCGATAACGGCCAGCTTTAAATTGATAGCGGTGGCGGCGCTCTAAAACGGCGTAAGTTTTACCTTTGAGATCGAGATAGTTTCCAGGTTGTGGCATCCAATCTAACTGGACGTTACCGAGGGATTGGGGTGGATGCGTCAAAATCACCTCGGTAGGTAAATAGTCGGGTTCCATAAACCTCAAGACGTAATCTAGACTACATCTGGATGTTATCGCACTCGTCGGCAGACCCTACCGTCTATTGAGATTATTACCAAAAGATATTAAAAACTTTAAAGTTCTGTTGCCTTTTGCTAGAGGGAACTCCGCCAACTGCGGTAAACTAAGCGTTGATTATGAGTCTCAAGCGTTAAAAAACTCTCAAAAAGGAGTCTTTATTTAGATGTCTCATGCCGTCAAAATTTACGATACTTGCATTGGCTGCACGCAATGCGTTCGTGCTTGCCCGACCGACGTTTTAGAAATGGTGCCCTGGGATGGTTGCAAAGCTGGCTCGATTGCCTCTGCCCCTCGGACAGAAGATTGCGTGGGTTGCTTCCGCTGCGAAACTGCTTGTCCTACAGACTTTTTAAGCATCCGCGTTTACTTGGGCGCTGAAACTACTCGCAGTATGGGCTTAGCATACTAAAGGTCTTACAGTATCGAAAGCTATGTAGAGGGAGGATCTCGATCGAGATCCTCCCTCTACTGGTGATTGCGGTTACTTCTCCAGAAATTAAACTCAAAGGCAGGCAGGATGAGTATCTTCTCAAAGGTAGGATGCCTACATTTGAGAAGGCAGGCACGATGCCTACCTTACAAGAATTTTAAGTTGCCCTCAAAGGGGCGATGTCTTCTGCACTCAAAGCGATCGAACTAGATGCCACGTTTTCTTCTAAATGCGCGCTCGCTGTCGTTCCAGGAATTAAGACAATATTGGGAGCGCGATGGAGCAACCACGACAGAGCAATCTGATTGGGTTTCACGCCATGACGGGCTGCAATGTCAGCCAATACACCTGCCGATCGCGCCAAGGGTGCGCCTGGTTTCAGTGGGTTGGCACCGAGGGGACCCCAAGGAATAAAGGCGATATGATTTTGGGTGCAGTAGTCGAGGACATCTTCGCCGCTGCGATCGACAAAGCTGAAACGGTTTTGCACGGAAGCGATCGCAGCAATCTGGCGAGCCATTTCGATCTGGGCGATCGTGACATTCGACAAGCCAATATGACGAATTTTACCTTCTCGTTGTAGTTCTGCTAGCATTCCCACCGACTCTGCTAGCGGCACGTTGGGATCGGGGCGATGGAGTTGATACAGATCGATGCGATCGAGTTTTAATCGCTGCAAGCTCTCTTCGCAGCCGCGCCGCAAATTTCCTGGGCTACCATCAGCCCGAATATCATCAGGAGCAGGTTTGTTGATGCCGCCTTTGGTAGCGATGACTAGGTTTTTGGGGTAGGGATGCAAAGCAGAGGCAATTAACTCTTCGTTAAAACCAGGACCGTAGGCTTCTGCGGTGTCGATTAAGTTAATGCCGAGATCGATCGCTCTTTGTAACAGTTGCCGCCCGGATTCCCATTCTGGATAGGGTCCAAAATTTCCCGGTTGTCCCGTCAGGCGCATAGCACCGTAGCCGATGCGGTTGACCGACAAATCGCCACCGATTGCAAAAGTTGTCACCAAATTATCCATTAAGTTCAACCTCAATTACAAAGACGTGACGAACTCGATGAGATTGCCATTGTTGTCTCGGATAAAACAAAGTCGAACCCCAGCATCGGGATAGCTGCCCAAGGGTACAAAGGTAGGAACATCTCTTCGATTCAATTCTGCTAGCACGGCATCGACATCATCTACTCGAAAACAAAAATGTCCGATGCCACTGGTGCGAAGTCCATCGCCAAAGTTTTGAGCCGTTGGCATTCCAGATAGAGGTTGAGTGCTACCGATGATTTCGATCCGAAAGCCCTACACGTCCAAGTAAGCCAGTTTTAGATCGGGAAAGACATCAACTGTGCACTCGCGAGTAATAGTGGCATCGAGCTTTTCTTGATACCACCGAAGGGTTTCCTCATAGTTCGGTACGTTCAAGCAAACGTGGTCTATTTGTATCGAACTCAGACTCTCTGCATTTGGATTTGTCGTAACTCGATCGAATATTTTCATCTACATCACCTTTGTGACTTCTATGGCAAGAGTTGTTTAGCGATCGCCTCAATTTTCTAAGTTTTGACGTGGGCGGGAAAAACCCCAAAAGCAATTAACTTGGCTGGCAAATCTCGCAGAATTGGCAAGCGTAAGAAAGCTGGCGGGGTGAAGGTGCGATTCGAGTCGAGAGCCTGAGAGATAATCCGCTTTTGGATTGCTTCTTGAAAAGCTTGGATAATTCGAGTGGGCAACTCTCGCTGGCGCTGAACGGCTGCTAGAGCCTTCAAGGGGACTTTACCCGCCTTGAAGTGCTGGCTGAGAACGTTTGCAGCCGCAACGGCATCCTGAATGGCATAGTTAATCCCTACTCCTCCTACTGGCGACATGACATGAGCAGCATCACCTATGAGTAGCAATCCCGGACGATACCAACGAGGAAGGCGATTCGATTCTACGGCTAAAAAAGCTATTTGGCTCCAATCGTGCAAAAGATGCACGCGATCGCTCAATTCCGGTACCACCTCGACGATCGATCGCTGAAATGCTTCCAACCCTGCCGCCCGCAGTTTTTGGTAGTCTCCTTTGGGAATCACGTAGGCAATCTGCCACTGGTCGCCTCGATCGAGCATCGCCATTATCTTACCGCGACCGATTCGGCCTGTTATCCCCTCTGGCTCTTCTGGATGGCGTGGCAGGGGGAACCACAGGGCATCCATCGGGGGAGAGGTGGAGATCGGCTCTAAATGAGCTAATTGCCGCAACTTCGAGTGTCTGCCGTCTGCGGCAACGGTGAGGAGCGATCGCACTTCATGCCATCCCCCATGTCCGCGATATCGCACGCCGCGAACTTCACCATCTTCTTCAATCAATTCCTGGACGTTAGCACCCATTACCAGTTGAAAACTAGGATATTGTTTCGCCTCTTCGGTAATAAATTCTAAAAATCGCACTTGGGGCATGAAGGTGATATAGGGATAATTCGTCTTCAGGCGGCTTAAATCGGCAACGGTGACGGCATTGCCATCTCCGATTAAGTTCAGGGTACTAACTTTGGTGTGAGGTAGTTGCAACAAGCGATCGGCTAAACCAAGTTCTGCCATAATCTCCATCACCGAGGGGTGAATCGTATCTCCCCGAAAGTCGCGATCGAAATCCTTGTGGGCCTCCAGCAGCATTACCGAAATCCCCTGACGCGCCAGGAGAAAGGCTAAAACTACCCCCGCTGGTCCGCCACCCACAACGCAACAGGTAGTTTGTTGCACGTCGATGATGTCGCGTTCGATTTCTTCTCTATCGATCGAGGTTTTGCTAGCAGACATAAACTCAAACCTCCAAATTCGATCGCCCTATCCCTATTTTGCAAGAACGCTTATATTATCGTCTAAAGACATTTCCTACCGTTCCGAAGCTGGAGGCGAGGGCGAGAGTGATAACCCGAATCAGATCGCGATGGAAAAGGTTTAGTCCGTGGGTTCGTTGGTTGGTGTTGGGCTGTATTGCTGCGATCGTAGCGATCGCGATCTCGTACTGGCGCTTTCAAATTGCTGCTACCCCAGTGCCACCGCCTGCCTTTTATACCCCACCAAATCCACTGCCAGCAGTTGCTCCAGGTAAAATCCTCCGTCAAGAACCTCTCCTCGATAGTTTGCCGGAAGGGGCAGTTGCTTGGCGCATCATGTATCGCTCCACGGGTAAGAACGGCGAGCCAATAGCCGTAACTGGAGTAGTAGTAGCACCAAAAGAACCCAGCAAATCCCCTCGCCCGTTAATCGCGTGGGCGCACGGCACTATTGGAGTGCTGCCAGAGTGCGGTGTCAGCCATACCCAAGACCCTTACAAACAAACCCCCGTGGTAGACCTGATGGTACGCCAAGGTTTCGTAGTGGTAGCTACAGATTATCCCGGTCTGGGAACCCCTGGAGTGCATCCCTATCTGGTGGGAAACGTTTCTGCCTACTCCATCCTCGATTCTGTGCGAGCGGCGCGGCAGCTAGACGTAAATGCAGGCGATCGCTTCGTCGTCTGGGGGGCATCCCAAGGAGGACAGGCCGCTCTGTGGACGGCCCAGTCTGCGGCCGCATACGCACCTGAATTGAAACTCGTGGCGGCAGCAGCTTCGGCCCCAGCTATTAATTTGGCAGGGATCATCAAAGCGAAAACCGACGATAAAGGTGGCGGAGTCTTTATTTCAGAAGCCCTGTATGCCTGGAGCCATGCCTATCCTAACGCCAACTTGGACGCAATAATTCAGCCAGAAAAACGGGACCAATTCGATCGCATGGCCAGAACGTGCGTCTCTACTCCTCTGGCCTTCTTAACTCTGGGCGAACTCTTGAAACCGTCGGAGTACCTGAAGGTCGATCTCCTCAAAACCGAACCTTGGCGGACGATTATCGATACCAATACACCACGCGGACGCATAGCTGTACCCTTACTGGTAACTCACGGCACGGCCGATACGTTGATTCCGATCGAGTTAAGCGAGGCCGATGTAGCCCGACGATGTGCTGCGGGAGAAAACGTTCAATTCGTTCGACTGCCTGGTGTAGGACACGACGCGCGGAATGAATCCGGTATTTTTACCGTCGGGTGGATCGAAGATCGCTTTGCCGGACGACCCACCAGATCGACTTGTGGAACGAATTCTGGCAAAGGTGGCTAACCGCTCGCACCTCAACTCAAAAAGCAAGACGATGGTTAAACTTGGTTGGGCATTAACAGTTTATCTTGGCTTGAGTTTTGTCTTATTTTTGGCAACTTCTAATACTATTATCGGCTGGATAATATATTTGTTTTTGCTGCTACCATTCTATGGAATTATTTTGCTATGGTGGTGGTTTTTTGTTTGGCAAAATCGCACCAAAACAGCACGAATCAAATATTGGATGTGGGTCCTAGTTTTAGCATTACAAGTTACAACTATTCTGTCATCACCTGGCAATTGCTATCGAGTCAAACAAGGCGATCGCTGTTATTCTAACCTGCAAATCTTGCTAGGCAACGTTCCCATTACTGGTCCTGGCAATTCTCCTCACTGGAACTTAATAGAAGACGCTTTTCTAGGATTGGTAATTGCCTATGGAGTGGCATTAGTGGTGGCGCTGTTAATTACTTCTGTAGGCATAAACCCTAACAATTTTCCTCCCGATTAGCAAAATAAAACTGAAGATTATGGGCGATTGTAAAATTCATCTTAAAATTGAGTTCATCTCAGTTTTAGAGCCTAGTTTTTGAGGGAAAATGACGGCAGCATTAATTTTTTCATCACACAGAATTGCTCTATGAGTGCCACAGGAACCTCGCCCGCGCCTTCGATCGCACAGCATCAAGTGGTTATTGTCGGCGGCGGTGCTGCCGGAATTACAGTAGCCGCGCAACTTAAGGATCGGGATGCAGCGCTAGACGTGCTGATTATCGAGCCGTCATCCCAACACTATTACCAACCCGCTTGGACTCTGGTAGGTGCGGGTTGCTACGACTACGAGCAAACGATTCAACCGGAACAAAGTTGCATTCCCCCTGGCGTGAAATGGATGCAAGACGGGGTGGAATCCTTCGATCCGGAACACAATCAACTCCAAACTCGCAGCGGGAAAACTGTATCCTACCAAGCTTTAGTAGTGTGTCCGGGAATTCAGCTTGACTGGAAATCGGTAGCAGGATTGGAAGAAGCGCTGGGCAAGAATGGTGTTTGCAGTAACTATGCGATCGAAGGGGCGAAATATACTTGGCAATTGCTGAATGAATTCAAGGGCGGAAACGTTTTATTTACTTTCCCTGCCACCCCGATTAAATGTGCCGGAGCGCCTCAGAAAATCATGTATTTGGCAGACGATATCTTTAGGCGTAACGGGGTAAGGACGCGATCGAACTTAACCTACTGCACCGCTGGCCCGAAGATTTTTGCGATCGCTACCTTCGTCGATCCCTTGATGCAAGTGCTGGAGCGCAAGGAGATTACCCTGAAGACCAAACACAACCTCAAAGAAATTCGCCCGGAAGCCAAGGAAGCGGTGTTTGAAGTCACGACAGATGAGGGTACGAATACAGTCGTTTTGCCCTACGATATCCTGCACGTCGCCCCGCCGATGAGCGCCCCAGATTTTATTAAAAACAGCCCGCTGGCGATCTCCGCCCCAGGCGGCTGGGTCGATGTCCACAAACATACGTTGCAGCACAATCGCTATCCCAACGTCTTTAGTCTGGGAGATGCTTCTTCGCTACCCACTTCTAAAACTGCTGCCGCGATTCGCAAAGAAGCCCCCGTGCTGGTGGAAAATCTCCTCAGCTATTTACAACAGCAACCTTTAACCGCTAGCTATAACGGCTATAGCTGTTGCCCTTTGATTACGGGTTTTGGCAAAACGATCATGGCCGAGTTTGACTACGACGGCAAGCCGGAACCGAGTTTCCCCCTCGACCCCACCAAGGAACGATATAGTATGTGGGTGCTAAAACGCCACGTTTTGCCTTGGGTCTATTGGAATCGGATGTTAAAGGGGAAACAACACGAAGGGGAATTGATTCGATCGTGGATGAAGGTTTAGATGGCTCATGGTTTGTATAGCGATTCTAAATTTGATGAGCTAGCTGTCTTTTTCTTGTGGGGCGGGCAGGATGCCCGCCTTGTGGGACAGCCGAGACGGCTATCCCACAAATCATTAGACCTCCTGCAAAAGTGAAAAAATAATTGTTGGGAGTGCTGAAACCGTCAAAACTCAACCTATTACCTATTACCTGACTTCTGCAAGAAGTCTATTTAGGATTGATGTATTTCCCCTGTTGCCTCCACCGCTGGTAGGGGCGCAATGCATTGCGCCTCTACAATATTAGGCGTGCGTAAGTCCTAAATTTCCCGAAAATCAAGGCGCTAGCTTGTATAACCAAGGAAGGACGTGCCGATCGCTTCTCCTTCAGGGTAAGCTGTGGAGAAAGCTGGGCAATAGTCCTAATGATGGGGAAACTTTAGAGGGAAAAGACGATCGCATCGGATGCTGTTAGACAATCGCTATCAAATTATTGCAGAACTGGGAGAAGGCGGTTTTGGCAAAACCGTACTCGCTGAAGATATTCATATGCCTTCTAGGCGGAAGTGCGTCATCAAGCAACTCAAACCTAGAACTAACGATCCGCAAGTATACCAACTGGTAAAAGAAAGATTTCAGCGAGAAGCGGCTCTATTAGAAGCTTTAGGCGATGGCTGCTCGCAAATTCCTCGATTATACGCTTATTTCGAGTTAAACGGCGAATTTTATTTAGTACAGGAATGGATTCAAGGGGAAACTCTAGCGCAAAAGGTACAGCGATCGAGAACTTTAAGCGAGAGCGAAGTCAAAGAAATTCTGCTGGGAATATTACCCGTACTCGATTACATCCACTCGCAGGGAAAGATCCATCGCGATCTCAAGCCCGAAAATATTATTTTGCGCCAATCGGATGGCAAACCAGTATTAATCGATTTCGGTGCTGTCAAAGAAACCTTCAGTACGGTAGTTACATCTGGAGGTAGCCTCGCGCCATCAATTATCATCGGTACGCCCGGTTATATGCCTTCAGAACAATCAGTAGGCCGTCCGGTGTTTGCCAGCGATCTCTATAGCTTGGGTTTGACGGCGATTTATGCGCTTACCGGCCAGATCCCATCAGCTTTGCAGGCAGATCCGACTACAGGCGAAATCCTCTGGCGACACCATGCTATTAACGTCAGTCCTGCCCTGGTAGGGGTTTTAGATAAGGCGATTCAGTCTCATTGGCGCGATCGCTATCTTAATGCCAAAGCCATGCTAGAAGACTTGCAGCGGGGCATCGTGCCGCTGATGCCAACCGTACCCGTACATCACCCAACTTTACCCCCCACCCAAGCTTCAGAACCACCATATCCACCGCCGCAGCCAACCGTACCCGTTGCTATTACCCAGCCTGTAGTTTCTCAACCCGTAGCCACTGCCACGCCTGCTGCTACCAGAATGGCAGATTGGCAAAAAGCCTTAATTATCGGTAGCGTCACCGGGGCTGTAGTTGTTGGCGGATTGGTAGCTAGCAAAATTATCTCTCTACCGACAGGTTCTACCCTGACTCAAAACCCGCCCCCACCAACTCCAGTTTTTACACCCAGTCCGACCCCAACACCAATTGACACTCCCACCCCAGCATCTACCCCTCCCGACACGTCTAACTCTACTTCTACCCCCACGCCGCTACCTACGCGCGAGGGTACGTCTAATCCTACACCAACCCCCACACCAACTCCGATTTACACGCCGACACCAACAGCACCTCCCACCCCCATTCCTCCTACTACCAATTCTCTTTCACGGGAAGAAGCCAGAGATTTAATTGCTAGATGGCAAACAGCCAAACGCACGATTTTCGGGCCTCCCTACGATCGCGAATTGGGTACGGAACTAACCACGGGCGAAGCTTATCGCAACAACATCCAAGGACCGAATAACAAGGGCGATGTTAGTTCGCGAGAGTGGTTGCAGCAAAATAATTCTTACTATCAATATGGCGTACAAAGAATCGATTCGATCGAGCGATTTGAATCTAGCGAAAATAATGCCACGATCGAGGTTGTAGTTACCGAACGGCGCACCCTGTATAACAGTAAAGGGAGGATCGATCGCAAAAGTAGCGGTTTAGATACGCTCTTAGTTCGCTACAACTTGCAATTAGACAATGGCAAGTGGAAAATCTCTGATTACCAAACTATTAAAGCGATCCAGAAAAGTTGAGGCAGAAGACAGGAGTTCAAGCTTCGGCTACGCTCAGCTTGAAGGAGTTCAGGAGTATGTGCCGAGCGCAGGCTGCGCCAACAGAATCTCAGTTGTCAGTAGTTAATTTTCCCCTCTTTCCCTGAGCGTTGTCGAAGGGCTGCTCCCCATCTCCCCATCTCCCCATCCCCTTTTAATGATGACTATAGGCTCCTCTTTCTGGCTGAAAAGGTGCAATCTCTGCTATTACCTGAAGTCCTAACTGTTCGACCATGGCCTGTAAAACCGGATCGGGAGATAGCCTTAAATAGTCAGTAGTAATTTCTAAAGCTATATGGCGGTTGCCCAGATGATAAGCAGCCCGTAACAAATCCAAACGATCGCTAGCCGTCACCGTCAACACGGGTTCTGGTTTAGCTGTTACTCGCACTAAAATATCGCCAGCTTCAGATTGCAATAAATCGCCATCAGCCAGGACGCTACCTCTAGGCAAACGGAGATCGATCGCTTGTCCGTCGGGGAGAAACAATCGATCGCGGCTGCGATTGCGTTCCTCAGCCGTTAAAGCGATCGTCAAACTCACTTTGGCATTGGGATCGGCAGGCGATCGATCGGTTAAAGTCAGCATGGCAGCAGGTTGAATGGCTGGGCAATCTTTAAAGCTAAGATTAAGAGTAGATAAACTATCTAAAGAATGACACCCTACATCTTAGCCATCTGTCAACCACATGAACATTTTGAATAATCTACTTTTCCCACCTACTCAAGCTCCCCAGGAGAAAAAACAACGCCGAGGCATTGAAATCAAGTCACAGCGGGAAATTGAGATCATGCGACAGGCAGCTAAGATCGTGGCTACGGTGCTGAAAGAAATTTCGCAGATGGTAGAACCGGGGATGACGACAGCCGATTTAGACGCTCATGCCGAAAAGCGCATCCGCGAAATGGGAGCCACTCCCAGTTTTAAGGGCTACTGCGGTTTCCCAGCTTCTATTTGCTCTAGCATCAATCACGAAGTAGTACATGGCATCCCTAGCCCCAAAAAAACGATCCGCACTGGAGATGTGTTAAAGGTCGATACTGGGGCTTACTACCAAGGATTCCATGGCGATTCCTGCATTACCATTGCTGTCGGGGAAGTTACACCAGAAGCCGCCAAATTAATTCGGGTAGCAGAAGAAGCTCTCTACGCAGGGATCGAGCAAGTCAAAGCGGGCAACTACCTGATGGATATTGCCGGAGCCATTCAAGATCGGGTAGAAGCTAATAACTATGCCGTAGTGGAAGACTTCACCGGCCACGGTGTCGGACGCAACCTGCACGAAGAACCGTCGGTGTTCAACTTTCGGACTCGCGAAATGCCTAACGTTAAGTTGCGCTCTGGAATGACATTGGCGATCGAACCTATTGTTAATGCTAAATCCAAGAGAACTCGCATCCTGCAAGACAAATGGACCGCCGTTACCGTCGATAACGCTCTGTCGGCCCAGTTTGAACATACGGTATTAGTGACCGAAGACGGTTACGAGATTTTGACCGATCGCTCTAAGGTGTAAGACCTAACCCCCTACCCCCCTTCCAACCAAAAGAAACTTCCTTTACCCTCTCCTTGTAGGCTAAGGTGTATACACATCTTGCCCTCACCCTAAATCCCTCTCACACCGGAGAGGGACGAAAGACTCTAACCGCCTGAATTGGTCATGGAGAATTGCTGGCGACTGAACTGGAAACTGGCTTAACTCTGGCTCCCCTTCTCCCTGGGGAGAAGGGTTTGGGGGATGTAGACGCTTTCTTCGGCTTCCCGTAGGGTGGGCAAGCCGCGTCTAGCAAAGCTCTGGGGGACTTGTGTATATACGGTAGCCTTGTAGGAGAGGGCAGGGAGAGGTGGAGAGAGGTTTGGGGAGAGGTCAAACTGTATCGCATCAAATTGAGAAACGCTATGTCAATTGCTGAAAGCTTCCAGCAGAGGTTGAGCGATCCAATTGAAACCAACTTTTAATTGGTGAGCGAGAGTGGGCATCCGGTACAAATAAGCTAAACGACGGACGACGTAAGCAGGCAGACCGTCTAATTTTAGTCCCAAGCCTGTGAGAGTGGCATTATCTGCCCCTAGAGTCATCATTTCTCCCCAAGGGAAATAACGTAAGGGCAATAAAGGCCTGTCGCTCAAAGATGCCCAAATATTCCAAGCGGCGTAATCGGCTTGTTGGTAGGCAACTTGTGCGGTTGCAGGTAATTGTTGACCTTCGGCATCGCGACAATCTGCCAGATCTCCCAAGGCAAAAATTTCTGGGCGATCGCTTACTTGTAAGGTGGGTAAAGTAGTTAGTTTACCTCGTGCGTCGTGCGGCAGCGGTAACTGGCGGACTACTTCAGCTACTTGCATTCCTACCGTCCACAAAACTAACTCGACGGGAATTGTATCTGACTGACCTTTGTACAGCAAAGAAATGGCATTGGGTTCGATTTTTTCGACTTTGGTGTCTAAATCGAGCCAAACATGGCGTTCCTCCAAAGCTTTTTGAGCGGCTTGGCGGTTGAAGTCAGAAGAGGTACTCAAAATGGTATCGCTTAGTTCGATCAGCCGCAGTCGTCCGCGTTGTTGCAGTCTATCTGCTAACTTGCAAGCTAACTCCACCCCGCTGTAACCGCCACCGACAATCGCTACCCGAATTTTATCGATCTCGGAGGCTTCTAAAATGTCTAGTTGGGTTTCTAGGCGATAGGCATCGGCTAGAGACTTAAAAGGAATGGCATACTCAGCAGCACCCGGTACTAGATCTAGAGGAGTTTCACCTCCCAGGGCTAAGACTAAGCGATCGTAGTGCAGTTCGACACCATCTTGTAAATCTACCCGCCGATCTTCGATATGAATGCTAGCGACTGCACCCTGACAAAAACGTACCCCCGTGCCAGCCAGGAGTTCGACAAATGGGGGGGCAATTTCCCAAGTTTGCATTTCCCCCGTGACGAGTTCGTAGAGCAGAGGTGCAAACAAAAAGCGATCGCAACGATCGACTAAGACGATTTCAGGTTTTTGGTGTTTTTCCCAAGGTAGCTGGCTCAATCTTAAGGCAGTATACAAACCGCCAAAGCCACCACCGAGAATGCAAATCTGAGAAGTTCGATCGGTCATAGGAAGGAAAAGGGCGATCGCCTTTAAGTGCGGGGTAACTTGACTTCATCCTATTGTGTCAAATTTTTTCTAACTATCGCCACTCAAAGAGGGGAACGTTTTTTTTCAGTTCAAACTTAAAACCCGACGACCGATCGTATAGCCCACCGGAATTGGTTCTTAGGTATCGATCGCGTACCATGCGATCGCCCCAACGAAATAAAGTTGTCTCTCGTTTGTAGCTGAGTTTGTCAGCAGATAGCGCGACTATAATAACAATAGAAAAGCCAACTACACAGTGGTAGAGATGGTAACTGCCAACAAAGCTTTAATCGAACAGCCAGTTCCTCCTGAGTCCAAAGAAACCAGAGTAGTTATGAGGGGTATTAGTTGGCAGACTTTTAAAAATCTAATGGAGGAAGTCGCCGACGATCGCGCTTGGAGAATTGCCTACGATCGGGGAGTGCTAGAAATTAGAATGCCACTGCTAGAACATGAAGTTCCTAAAGGGTTGCTAGAGAGTTTTGTAGAAGCGATCGCCGATGAATTGCAAATAGAAGTCTTCAAAGCCGGATCTTTGACCTTAGAACGGGAAGATTTAACCAAAGCGATCGCTCTACATTCCGCTTCGAGCGAATATAGAGAGATTGTATCTAATACAGACTGACTGCGAACGATCCGAATCGCTAGAATAGTTTTAGGGATTATCTGACAGGATTAAAGCCATGTCGATCGAGTTTTTATACCGCCGAAGTTGGATGATGGCGATCGCTACAGGACTTGTTTTAATCGCTCCTCATGCAAGTATTGCGCAAACTAATGTTGCCAAAGCATCTACAGAATTGCCCACCGTTGCATCGGCAGGACTAGAGCCAGATTTAAGTGTACCGTGGTCGAAACTTGTAAGCGTCAACGACCCCTTTGAAGGGAAATTTTTAGCAGTGTTCGATCGCAACGACTTACAAGATAAACGATCGCGAAAGGTAATCAGTCTTTGGAGCCGCAATTCGATTCGCGTGTTGCTGACGGCTAACCAGCAAGTTTGTAGCGGCGGATATGGTGGTTATTTTCCCTATAAATGGGGCAGTTGGGATGGAACTTGTTTAGAAAGAACGACCGCCAGTACAATTCGTCAACTGTATGTCAAAGTAGGCGATCGAGTCGTGCAACTCCCAGGCGAAAATGGCAACTTTACCGTCAATAAAGAATTAGCAACTGCACTTAAAAATGCTCCGGATCGCAATGCCAACATTCGCCTAGTTTTAGAAGGAGGAGAAACCGTAGATAGTGAAATCGGGCAAGCAACGGTAAAAGTTTGGCGAGAAATTTATGAAGATAGCAATTAAAGTCGCGCGATCGAACGTCAGCAATCTCGATCGCTAAAAGGCTTTTTAGTTTCAGAGCTACTAGATTTATCTACCAAATTTTCATCCTCAATGTGGAAAGCGATCCGACTCGCCTGGGCTACGCCGAAGTCCTAGTCATAGTAAATATCCTCATAAAAATCACCTAGCGCCCAATTAGTTCAAACGACTGAAGCTTCGCTCTTGTGCTTGTCGGGCTGCCGATTCAGCCTGCTCTAACTGATTCAGAGAGTTCAAAGCTAAGAATCCAAAGCCAACTTTAGCCGCAATATCGAGAATGGTATAGCAAGCAGTTTCTGTGGTGCTATCGATCGCGTTAAAACCAGTGCTAGCCAAAATCCAGACGATCGGATAAGCAGTCCAAATAACTAGATGAACCGCTAGTAACCGATAAAAAACTTTTTTTGCTCTAGGGTAGTGCCGTTCTGCTTGCTGGCGATACTGTTTCAGCAATAAATATGCCAATCCTAAATAGGCACCGCAGCTAACAACGTACCAAA
This sequence comes from Cyanosarcina radialis HA8281-LM2, assembly GCA_019359615.1. Taxonomy (GTDB): domain Bacteria; phylum Cyanobacteriota; class Cyanobacteriia; order Cyanobacteriales; family CCAP-1448; genus Cyanosarcina; species Cyanosarcina radialis. Next base: position 7,308 of record JAHHHA010000032.1, on the reverse strand, counting down.
TATTACTCACTGGCTTCGTGGAAATGGTCGCCACAAAGCCTGTCACGATCGTGTATACGTCTGCACCAACCATACTGGCGACGATCGGAATGCTTGTTCGTCCGAGATAACTCAGCAATACGATCGTCAGTGGAGTGGAAAACGTCCAAGTTAGATACCGAGTTAAATAGGCTGGCCGATCTCCGATGTAGGTAAATCCTTGTTTGAAGCTCATTGCCAAGTATAATGCTGCGGCGATCGCGCAAATGAAAAAGTTCAAACTGTAGACGACTTGCCACCGCTGGCTTTTGGCGCGATCGGCTCCAAACCCAAAAAATATCGCTCCTGCTGTCATGCTGATGCACCCAAACCAAAGCCAAAATTGCGTCATTGTTCTTTTATCCTCGATCGATCTTTTCAAGCTTAGAGGAAGCGACGATCCACTTCGTCAGACTAATGGCGGAATCTGCATAACAATCTCGTCGCCCGCAAATCGCAATACACGGGATCGCGAATGCTGGCTTTAACGATCGGAGATTATTGTTTGTGGGTTAGGATCGGAAAACTCCATTGTTGTATTTGTCCGTGACATTGAGGAAGACTAATGCTAACAATAACGATCGAGGAAATTCAACGCGATCCCCTGAAGTACCTGCGTCAAGTAGAGGCCGGTGAGACTCTTATCGTTGTTAGATCCGACCAGCCGATCGCTGAAGTTAGACTTATTAACGCGACTAAGGAATTGCGACCGTTTGCTTTGCGTGCGGGAGAGTTTACAGTTCCAGATGATTTTAATGCTTCTTTATCGGAAGATATTCTCAGAGCATTCGAGGGTAAATGAGGATTTTGCTAGATACGCATATCTTTTTGTGGTTCATCACTGGCAACCCACAGTTATCAACAAACGTTCGAGATGCAATTCGCGATCCTGACAACGAGGTCTATCTGAGTGTAGTTTCAGTTTGGGAAGTAATTGTCAAATACCAGTTAGGCAAGTTACAAAATAATCTAACAATTGCAACAGTAGAGCCAGCAGTTTGTGCCTATTCAGTTAACGTTATATAGTAGCAATGAGCAAGACAGAGAGGGAAAAGATGTTAGCCAACGAGCCATACATCGCGATCGATCCCGAACTCGAACGCCTGCACCTAAAAGCTCAAAATCTCTTACACGATTTCAACTTATCGCGCCCTGGCGATCGCCAAAAGCGACGGGAGATCGTTAAAGCTCTGTTTGGCTCGATCGGTGAAATTTTTGAAGTCAAACCGCCATTTCGCTGCGACTACGGCTGTCACATTTACGTCAAAGAAAATCTTTATATCAACTACGATTGCGTTATCTTAGATTGCAACAAAGTTTATATCGGTAGCAACGTTTTGATAGCTCCCAAAGTTCAAATCTACACGGCATATCATCCCTTAGATGCAGAAACTAGGCGATCGGGTTTGGAGATGGCCGCACCAGTTACTATTGGCGATGATGTTTGGATCGGCGGTGGGGTAATTATTTGTCCGGGAGTCACTATTGGCAACAATACGACGATCGGGGCGGGAAGCGTTGTTACTAAAGATATTCCAGCTAATGTCGTGGCCGCAGGCAATCCTTGTCGGATAATCAGAGAGGTGTAGAGTTGACATCTGGGCGATCGACCATAATGTGTAGTGCGAGCATCGAATTAAGCTGATATCATAACAGTCCCCGATAGCGAATAAAAATTAAAACTGCCGCCCACGAACCCAATGCTACTTTGATAGCGACTAGGATATTGAGAATCGGCAGAATTCCCCCGCTGAAGAGTTCGCCTAACTTTCCGTGGGGTAGTTCCCAGCCAGCTAGCGTGATTATCGACAGCAGAACGAAGACTAGTACCGATACCTTTTCCCACTCGGCGGCGTGCCAGCGGTGATAGACTTTCTGCATCCACTCAGTAGATGAAGTCATTGCCACTAAACCGATCGCAGTTCCTCCGGCTACACCTGCTGCAAACCCACCGCCAGGACTGAGATGTCCGCGAATTGCTAGTTCGATTCCCACTAAAGCGGAAATCGTCGCCCCTAAACGGGCCAGGAGAATAGAAGAGCGATCGCTGAATTGGTAAACTTGGCTGAGGGGACGTTCGTTAGAGAGCAAAAACTTTACTCCCATGATGGCGATCGTAAACACGATGACTTCAAAGATGGTGTCGTAAAGTCGATTCCGCAGAATAATTCCCGAAACCACGTTCGGTACGCCGCTATCTTCTAGAACTGCCTCGACGATCGAAAACGGCAAGCGCGGGGACGGATTGGCCAGCAGGAGCATTTTGATGTAAAAGGCAATTCCCGCAGCTACATAGATCCACTTCATCAATGCGCCTCCTTAGAATTAGCTGGCTCGATCGACTTTAAAAGAATCTCAGCAGATGGCAATTCAGCTTGCACGATTTCGTAGACGCGACGGAGGCGGGTAGTAATGCAATCGGGTTGCGAGCGATCGCAAATGGCATGAATTTCTTTGTCGATTAATCCCTGCTGCAAACTCTTTGGATCGAGGTAAGATACCAACTCGACGCGCAGATGATATTTATGAAAAATAGTGCGGAGATCCTGCATCAATTGCTGGAAAGAACTGATTCGATCGCTGCTAGGATCGCCTGCGGTTTCAACATCGTCTTTTAGCACCCCCAAGCGCAGAACTAAAGACGATCGCACGGCAATGGCATACAAGGTAATCGCCAGCAGGGTTCCGACCAGGGCCTCGGTGAGGGCGACATCTGCCGCCCCCAAAACCGTATAAACTAAGGCTGCTATGGCTCCTAGAATCCCCCGCACGACCAGAGCGCGGTAAGGATTGGTCTGCAACACCACCATCACCGCGGTCAGGGGCAACAGGGCTGCGATCGCGTAAACGTAGCTATCCATTAACATTCCTCCTGGGGTTTGCACTACTAGAGCAATAGGCCAGCACGTAGCCCAACATCGTATTCCACAAAGCCAGGGAAAGGATAGCCAGCAACAGCAGCGGCCATTCTCTAGGTCGTTTCACCAGCAGCCCGAAAATAATCGCGATCGAGCCGAGGGTATCTGCTACCGATAGATTGTGCAGCTTAAAAAGAACCGATCTCTGGGTCAAAAGAACGGGAGTTCCCCAAAACCAGAAAAACAGACCCAAACCAATACAGAGATAACTTAGCAAGTCGATCATGCGTCCCCCATCTGTTTGAGAATATGAGCCAGCAGCATAAACCCAGCATTGCCTACAGTGAGAACGATTACGCCCACCACCCCAACCATCCAATCGTCCCGCAGGACGGAAACTAGTAAAATCATCACGGCCGATTTGGTCGAAACGCTGGCAAGACCGAGCATAGTTTGCCAAATTTCCTCCTCTTTCCATACTTGATAGAGGGGAATCAGCAACGCCAGAATCATCACGATTAAAGCTATGTTGAGAATCACGATCGTTTCCTCCGACATACGTGATGGACTTCATACCAGCCCCGGTCGTGATATTTCAAAACCGTAGTTTTGGGCGTAAAAGTAATCAAAAAGATATCGAGGAAAATCAATCCGGGCGATCGCTTACCGGGCACTCGTTCCATGACAATTTCCTCTTCGTTGTGGGGACGGAAGATCAGTTCAAACGCTTCCTTATAAGCCTGGGGAACGGCGACGATAATCTTCCACAACCCTCGCAACAAGTCTTTTAGACGTTCGGGAGAGGTGGAACTGCGGGGTAAAATTAAGGCGATCGCTACGCCAATGACAATATTGGCCGCACTGAAATTAGCAGTGAGTAAAAACCAAATTGTGAGCCTGAGAATCAAGTGTCCGATCATACAAGCGCGATCCAGAATAAGAGCATGGAACTCGAGCGATAGATTTCTTGGATAAGTCGATAAATTATCAAAAACATCTGCGTTTATCTGCGTTTATCCGCTATTCATCTGCGTTCTAAATCTAAAATGTGGTTTTTTGCCAACAGTCTATTCAGTTATCTGCTCGCGCTATGGCGCTCCAAAATAGAACGGTAAGCCAGAAAATAAAGGGTTCGATCGGGCTATAGCGATCCAGAAGAGGAGAACTAAACTTAACCCCATGAACCCGATGAGATGATCGAATTCCTCTAGCATTCGAGGCAGTTTGATGGCAATCCGGCGAAAAACAAACCAATAAGCCAGCCAGCTTAGAGCAATCGTAGCTAGGGGTTTGATAATGTTTTGCAGGTTGTAAGCGTCGTAGTAGACGACATTCGCGACTATCAACCCACCGAGTAACAAGGCCATGGCCGCCCAAAAACCCGGTTGTAAAGGCGATCGCTCTGCTTCCTGCTGCTGTCTGTGGGGGAGAAAGATGAATCTGGCATAAGTAACTGCCGTTCCGAAGGCGGCAACGTTCATGCCGATAACCTGCCAAGGCAACAAATTTTTCATCGTCAGCACCTTGGCCCCGAAGCCCGATAGCAAGGGAAATCCAGAAATCGAAAAACTAGCAACGGCCAAGGCAATCCAGATTGGAGTGGGAATCGATCGAGTTTGCAATTCGTTGAGGTTGCGGCTGGGCAAAATCCCTGCAATTAGAAACAGTGCAGCCTTAACCAGTCCGTGCGTTAGGGCGTAAAAGCCTGCTACTTCCGGTGCGGCTAGGATAAAACCCAACTGCGAAGTCGTACTCCATGCCAGGATTCGCTTGGTATCTTTTTCAAACACGGCATAGAATACGCCCAAAAGTGCCGTTCCTACCCCCAAAATCCGCACGATCGGATCGACTTCTTCTAACAGCAGGGCGCAACGCGCTAAGGGCAACACCGCCGCTTTGACTACAATGCCCGACATCAAGGCGGAAACTGGGGCTTCGGATTCCGAGTGAGTCAAGGGCAACCACAGTCCAGAAATAAAAATTCCGCCCTTAACCAGCAAGCCCAAAAATATCAACGCCAGCGCCTCTGGCGGTGCTACCTTTAACCCGACAAAATCAAAAGAATGATGAGCTTTATACACCAGCACCGCCCCTACCAGATAAAACAGCATGGCGATGTTGCTGACAAACAGGTAACGCAAGCCCACCCAAATCGATCGATCGCTTCTGGGATAGACAATCAGCAAAAAGGAAGCGATGCTGAGTACCTCTAGCGCCACGTACAGGCTGATAAAATCGGTACAAGCTAGGGCCGCGTTGATGCTGCCGTGCAGAATCAGCGTTTGGGCATAGAAAAAAGTATTCTTATCGCTGCGCCAGCAGTAGAGAATTACTGCTAACGTCACCAGCGCGTTGGTGAGGATAAAAAAGCCCGCCAGCGGGTCGAGTAACAAGCTGACCCCAAAGCGATCGAGCAATCTCAGTTCTATGGGCGACTGATGGACGAACAGCCACGCGGCATACCCGGCAGAAAACAGCGCCCCGAACAGCGCCAGATAGCGATCGAGCTTGGGCAGCAAGTAGATCGTAAATCCGACTAAAAACGGGAAGGCAATCCAGGTTAAAGTTAGCGCGGTCATGGTGTATTGCCCTTCTCGATCTCGCTGATTTCTAAGGTGGGATTATCCTTGGCCAATTTCATCGCCCCGACTAACATCAGAGCCTGAATCGACAAACCAATGACGATCGCTGTCAAAATCACCGCCTGGGGAACCGGATCGGCATACGCCCCTTTATTCGCATCCGAAACTATGGGCGCGAACAATCCATCGCGGGCGGCGATGACGACGTAATAGCCAATTACTCCCGTACTCATGACATCCATGGCGACGATCTTCATCATCAGATTCTTTTTCCAGATGATGCCGAAAAAACCACACAATACAGTGGCAAACACAAAGGCTTCTAGCACGCTACCCTCCAAACGCTCGACTAAGCTGGCTCAGGCTTTTTACTTGAAATTGCGATCGCTTTTTTTGTTCGACTCTATATGTTAAATAGAGTTATATCAATGATATATTTAAGGTTGATAGTAATTTTATTATGCACGATGAGGTGCGATCGGTCTATCCCCTAAATAGACTTCTTGCAGAAGTCAAGTAATAAGTAATAAGTTAGAGTTTTGACGATTTCAGTCCTCTCAACAATTTTCAAGCTAGGTCTAATGTAGAGACGGGGGTGACGTACTTTGACGGTGCGGAAAGCTTGACGGAGTAAATCTATAGCGTGGGGATTAGAGTTCCTAGAGGGGGGCCGCTTGGTTTCCGGATGGGTGTAGGGTAATAAGGCAATGCGATTCCGGTTCCCCCTCTTGTTCCCTCTCCCGTGGGAGAGGGCTAGGGTGAGGGCAAACCTGGCAAGCGCTCGTGGGGGTAGCCCTCATCCCCCGGCCCCTTCTCCCGCAGGAGAAGGGGAGCCTCCTCTCCGGTTCTCTCTCTTGTTCCCTCTCCCGTGGGAGAGGGCTAGGGTGAGGGCAAACACAGCCCGATCGCCCCTAAAACTTGCTCTAATTCGTCAAAAACCTCATCATTCCTGAATCGCAGCACCTTTAGCCCGTGAGATTGCATCCACTCATCGCGATCGGCATCTCCAACTAGTTGCGAGTCGTGAACTGCTCCATCGACTTCGATCGCCAGCAAAGCTGCATGACAATAAAAATCAGCGATGTATTTGCCAATATTGTGCTGGCGGCGAAACTTGGCTTTCAGGAAACGGCGATCCCGCAAACATTCCCATAAAAGTTCTTCGGCTGACGTTTGTTGTTTTCGCAGTTCGCGAGCGCGTTGTAAAATTTCTCTGGGAATTTGCCTCTGGCAGCCCGATAGCTGGGAAATTTCTAGATTCATAAAAGCGATCGCTCGATAATTCTATTTAAAGAATGCCCAGGCAAAATGGCGGTGGGTTACGTCGCAGATTAAAATTTATCAGTTTTCGATCGAAACGATCGCCACGACTAACCCACCCTACGACTGTCTTTACGGCTCCCCTCACCCCAACCCTCTCCCGTGGGAGAGGGTTGGGGTGAGGGCCGAGAGGGGTCACTCAGCACCGAAGTCGAAGTCGAAGGAATGCCCAACGACAGCGGCAAAGGCAAAGTCGATTACGTCCTTTGGGGCGACGACGGCAGACCTTTAGCCATCGTCGAAGCCAAACGCACCCGCGAAAATCCCACCGCTGGGCAACAGCAAGCCAAACTTTACGCCGACTGCTTAGAAAGACAATTCGATCGTCAGTTCGTTCAAAGAAACTGTAGGCGCAGAGTTTGGGGTAGCATAGCACCTAGCGATCGCACTGTAGAGCTAGTAAGTAAGCTGTTCAGCATTTAAATAGGGTATAATTAAAGGTTAATTTATTCAAATAATCACTGAAATGCCAGCTAAAAATCATCTGCATCCACCCCAAATAGAAAAATTACAAAAAGCCTTAAAACAGG